>NZ_AYWO01000003.1 GCF_000502955.1 Mesorhizobium sp. LNHC252B00
GTCCGCGGCCCGACGCCAATGCCCGCACGCCTCAGGGCGGCTGGGTGCGCGATCTGCTGACCGCGGCGTCGAATGACGAGGATCTGAGGCCTGCGGCACCCTCGGGGCCGGCGGAAGCGCCGCGCGCGGCGCCTGCCCAGCGCTCGCCCCTGCATGTCGTGGAATCGCTGAACTCGCTGTCCGTCGATATCGCGCGGGCCATCGACCACGACGCATCGATCGAGTTGTGGAACCGCTACCGGCGCGGCGAGCGTGACGTGTTCACGCGGCGGCTCTACACGCTGAAGGGTCAGCAGACGTTCGACGAGATCCGTCGCAAGTACCAGGCGGAGGCCGAGTTCCGCGCCGCCGTCGACCGTTACTGCGACGATTTCGAGAAGCTGCTCAAGGATGTCTCGCGCAACGACCGCGACAACATCATGGCGCAGACCTACCTGACGTCGGACACCGGCAAGGTCTACACCATGCTGGCCCACGCCAGCGGCCGCCTGCAGTAGGGACGGTTGCTTCAACAAACAAAGGCGGGAAATTTCCCGCCTTTTTCATGTCGACCGATTTGTATTATTGGCGCATTTACGGCTCCGCGGCCGTTGCAGCGCCTCTGACTACAGCGTTGGCAGAAGTGTTATGCGATCAAGCCTTTTACGGAATCAGATCACCGAATCCGTCCAGTGCACGATTTGCCTGGCCGCATCGCCGAACGCGTTGTCGAGTGCGCTGACATAGGCTGGATTGCCGCTGCCTGAAACAGGCGCTGAGGCGGTGAAGCTCTTGGAGGCACGCACCTCGCCATTGCGGTCGTTGAGGATGCGCACGAACAGGTCGACCTCGGCATGCTCGCCGCCGTCGACGCTCACCTCGAACGAACGGATCTCGACGATCACCTGATAATCGATGGCCAGGCCTTCGCCCGGCTTGCCGACGCCGGCAAAACTGCCCGAACGCTGGAACGTCTCGGCCAGCCGCGCCTGCACGATCAGCGGCAGCCGGTCGGCCCACTGCGCTCCCTTGAGATACTGGAGCGAGCGATCCGATGGCTTGATGACGATGTTCTGGCTGTCCAGTGCCTTGAGCGCCGACGGCTGCGCGATCAGGATCTGGCGACGGCTGTGGCCGCGCGCAGCAACCGAAGGCGCCGACAGCTCAAAGGTGTCGAGTGGCGCAGGCTTGCCTCCAAACACCGCGCAGCCGGCCAGCGTCAGGGCAAGCAGTGCCGCAGCCGATGTCAACCCGCCCGTTCTCAACCACACAGACTTCACGCGCGATCCCCGTTGTCCCCGGATCGTAAGATCAACCCGCTTTTGCGGCTCATGTTATTGGGGCGCACCAACTCCGAAGTCAACGCCGCGCCCTGCCATCGAACTGCCTTACCTCGCCTTCGCCACCCGAAAGGATGCGCTGCGGATTGCGGCTGAGATCGGTCACCGCCTCCTCAATGCGGCTGATCGAGCGGCGGCTGTCCTGCACCAGTGCCTCGACATTCGACAGCCCCTGGCCCGAGAAACGCGCCAGATTGTCGGTTATGACGCCAAGGCGGGCATTCAGCGTGTCGGCAACCTGCTTGAACGATTTCAGGGTGGCCCTGGCGTCGGCCATCACGCCATCGGCCTGCCCGGAACCGAGCAAGTGGTCGACCCTGGCGAGGATGCCATCGACACGCACCGAGGCATCGTTGAGCCGCTGCGCCAGTTGCTTGGCATCCTTGATCGTCTGGTTGATGTCGTCGGCCCGGTTGGCGAACTTGTCAGTCACCTCTGCGATGTCGGCGGCGGCCTTGTTGGCGCTTTCGCTGGCCTTCTGGATGTTGGCAAGCGCTGTGCGCACCTGCGCCGGATCGATGCCGTCGAGCACGCCGTCGACCTTTGCCAGCGTGCCTTGCGTCTGCTTGGCGAAATCGTTGACCGACCCGACCGCCGTGTCGACGTTCTTGATCACGCCGTCGAGCTGCCGCGACGTTTCCTTGAGGTTGCCTGTCACCGTGTCGACGTTGGCGACAATGCTCTTGATCTTGTCCTTGTCGACAGCATTGAGCAGGCCTTCGGCTGCCTTCAGCGTGCCGTCGAGCTTGCCGGAAACGCCTTTCAGCTCATCGGCCAGCGCACTGGTGGCGGATAGGAACTTGTCGATGCCGTCCGAATTCTTGGCCAGCGCGTCGGAGAAGGTCTGCACGTTGTGCACGGTCTGGGTCAGCGGTCCGCGAACGTCCTTGGTGAAGCCTTCCAGCTCCGTGAGCACCTTGTCGGCTCGGGTGAAGATGTTCTGCGCTGTCTGCAAAAGGTTGGTCACGGCGGAGGGATTGGCGATGATCTCGGCGACCTTGCCTTCCTTTTCCGCCTGGTCGAGGAGTTTTACTTCCTTGGGGTCGGCGCCCTTGAGCTCGATATTGGCCTGTCCGGTGAGGCCAGCAAGACCGATATCGGCCTGCGTCGACTTGGTGATCGGCGTCAGGCGATCGATCTCGGTGTCGGCGATGGCGACTGTCGGATTGTCGACGTCGATATAGACGCGCCTGACATCGCCGACCTTGACGCCGTTGAACAGCACGAAACTGCCGCGGCCAAGCCCGGACGCCGAACCCGGGATGCGCACGCGCAGCACCGTCGTCTCGCCCTTTTCGCCGATCGCCGCCGTCCAGTAGACGAAGGCGAACGCCGCCAGGATCGCGGCCAGCGTGAAAATGCCGACGATGACGTAGTTGGCTCTGGTTTCCATTGTCCCACTTATGGCTATGCGCGCGCCGCAAGATCAAGTTGCCGGGCGCGTTTTCCGCGGAAATAGGACTTTACCCACGGCTCCTCGCTCTTCAGCATGTCGTCGATGGTTCCTTCGACCAGTACTTTCTTGTTGCCGAGCACGGCCACGCGGTCGCAGGCGGTAAAAAGCGTGTCGAGATCATGCGTCACCATATAGACGGTCAGGTCCATCGTATCGCGCAGCTTGACGACCAGTTCGTCGAATTCCGCCGCACTGATAGGATCGAGGCCGGATGTCGGCTCGTCGAGGAAGACGATATCGGGGTCGAGCGCCAATGCCCGCGCCAGCGCCGCTCGCTTGATCATGCCTCCGGAAAGTTCCGACGGAAACTTATGCGCCGCGTCCGGCGGCAATCCGACCAGCTCGACCTTGAGCATCGCCAGTTCGTCCATCAGCTTTTTCGGCAGGTCGAGATATTCGCGCATCGGCACCTGGACGTTCTCCAGCACCGTCAGCGCTGAAAACAGCGCACCGTGCTGGAACAGCACGCCAAGCCGCATATCGACGCGCAGGCGCTCCACCTCGCTCGCCTTCTCGATGTCGAGGCCGAACAGCTTGATCGTGCCCGACTGTTTGCGCGTCAGGCCGAGAATGGTGCGCAACAGAACGGATTTGCCGGCACCCGAGGCACCGACAAAGCCGAGAATCTCGCCGCGCCTGATGTCGAGCGACAGCTTGTCGAGGATGACCTTGTCGGCGAAGGACACGGTGATGTCATGCGCGGAAAGCACGATGTCGCCCTCGCCCGTGTGGTCCGCCACCGCACCTGCCTTTTTCCGGTTTCGCAGCTTCATCTCAGAACTCGATCGCTGCGTAGAAGATGGCGAAAAGTCCATCGAGGATGATGACGACGAAGATCGACTTCACCACCGAAGCGGTCACGTGCTGGCCAAGTGATTCCGCGCTGCCGCCGACTTTCATGCCCTCGACCGAGGCAATGGTGCCGATGATCATCGCCATGAACGGCGCCTTGATCAGGCCGGCAAAGATGGTGCTCAGATCGATAGCGACGCGCAACCGGTCGAGGAAGGCGGCGGGCGGGATGTCGGAATAGAGCCAAGCGGCGACGATGCCGCCACCAAGTGCCGCGAAATTGGCGATGATGGTCAGGCACGGCAAGGCGATCACCAGCGCCACCAGCCGTGGAAACACCAGCACGCCGATCGGGTTGAGCCCGATGACCTTCAGCGCATCCACCTCTTCGCGCATCTTCATCGAGCCGATCTCGGCGGTGATCGCGCTGCCCGAGCGGCCGGCGATCATGATCGCCGTCATCAGCACGCCGAGCTCGCGCAGGATCAGCACGCCGACGAGATCGACGACGAAAATATCGGCGCCGAAATAGCTGAGCTGATAGGCGCCTTGCTGGGCAACGATGGCGCCGACGATCGCCGACATCAGCACCACAACAGGAATGGCGCCGACACCCATGCGGTCGATCTGGTTGAAGATCGCCGCCGGGTTGACGGCATGACCACGGCCGAGCTTCATCTGCGCGCCGCGGATGGTGGCGCCGAGGATGTTCATCGAGGAAAGGAAGTCGTCGCGCATCTCGTAGACGCGCCGGCCGACCGCCTCCAGCGCGCGAATGACGATGTTGGGCGGTCGCGCCGGGCCGGATTCACGGTCGCGCCGTACAGCTTCGCCCACCGCGTCGAGCAGGATCGACGCGATCTCGCTCTGGCCTTGCAACTGTATCTTGACGCCCTTCTTCTCGAAGGCGCTGACCAGCCGGTCGATCAGCCAGGCGCCGGCGGTATCCATCTTCTCGATCTTGGAAAGATCGAGTGCCAAAGTCTTGAAACCGCTGCGTTTCTCTATTCTGCGCAGGTCGGCGTCGATCAACGCCACGGTCCGTGTGGTCCAGGTTCCGGAGAAGGCGCAGCCGAGAACGCCGTCCTCCTCGCCGATCGCCACGCGCGGTTCGTGGTCAATCTTCCCTGCGGTCGTGCCGCTTGCGTCGCGCTTGCCGATGTTGAACATGGCATCCTGTTTAGCTTGACGGGTCTGACCTGTCGATTTGCCGACAACCCTTGTCGCATAGCAGGAGCAGAAAAATATGGCGCGTGTCATTTCGGTCGAGGCCGAGCGTTTTCCAATCGCAGGAACCTTTACGATTTCGCGCGGTTCCAAGACCGAAGCCGAAGTGATCTCCTGCACGATCAGCGAGGGCAGCCACGCCGGCCGCGGCGAATGCGTTCCCTACAAGCGCTATGGCGAGACCATGGACGGCGTGCGCGAGGCGATCGAGGCCATGCGCGACCGGATCGCCGGCGGCATCAGCCGAACCGCCTTGCTCACGGCCATGCCGGCCGGAGCTGCCCGCAACGCCATCGACTGCGCCCTGTGGGATCTGGAGGCAAAGGTCAGCGGAACATCCGTAGCCGATGCCATAGGTGCTGCTCCCTTACGGACGCTCGAAACCGCCTACACGCTGTCGCTCGGCGAACCGGAGGCGATGGCGGCACAGGCCCGCGCCAATGCGGCGCGGCCCCTGCTCAAGGTCAAGATCGGTGGCGACAACGATGTCGCGCGCATCCGTGCCGTGAGGCAAGCAGCGCCCGACAGCCGCATCATCCTCGACGCCAACGAGGGCTGGACAGACGACAATATCGTTGCCAACCTCGCTTTTGCCGCCGAGCAAGGCATTGCGCTGATCGAACAGCCGCTGCCGGCCGGCCATGACGAGATTCTGCGCCATATTGCGCATCCGGTGCCGGTCTGCGCCGATGAAAGCGTGCACGAGGTGAAGAACCTCGGAGCTCTTATCGGCCTCTACGACGCCGTCAACATCAAGCTCGACAAGTCGGGCGGCCTGACAGCCGCCCTTGTGTTGCGCGATCGCGCCCGCGAACTCGGTTTCAGCGTGATGGTCGGCTGCATGGTCGGTACGTCGCTGGCGATGGCGCCGGCGGTGCTGCTCGCTCAGGATGCCGATTTCGTCGACCTCGACGGTCCGCTGCTGCTCGCTCGCGACCGTGTGCCCGGCCTTGTCTATCAGGGATCGCTGGTGTCACCGCCTGAGAAGGCGCTGTGGGGCTGAGCGCGCCGCAAGCCCGATCAGCACCAGGCCGATCAAGGCGATCGGGACCATGGCAAAAAAGCCGTCGACGCCGAACCGCTCGTAAAGCGGGCCGGATGCCAGCGTCATTACCGCCATGAAGAAGCCATTGGAGAAATAGGCGATGCCTTGCGCGGCACCGGTTCGTTCCTCGGAGACCGTTTCGCCGATCATCTTCTGCAGGCCGATCAGCACCAGCGCCACCGAGACCGAGTGCAGCGTCTGGACGCCGAAAAATCCGGCAATGCCGAGGCCGAGCGGCCAGACCAGCGGAAAGGCGATCCAGCGCACGATCGCGCCGATCCCCGCCATCGCCATGATCGACACGACGGAGAAGCGGTCGAAAAAGCGGGTGAACATCATGAACATGCAGACTTCCGAAACCACGCCCCACGCCCACAAAAGGCCAACAACCGAATCGCTGATACCGATCGATTTCCAGTAGATCGAGACGAAGCCATAGAGGAATGCGTGGCTGGCGGTGATGACGCCGACACCGATCGAAAAATACAGGAAATATGGGTTGAGAAGCTTCGGCGCGGCGTGCTGGATATCGGTGGCCGACAGCGGCGAGGCGCGCCGCGGACGGCCAAGACGCGGCGCCAGCAGGCCGGCGGCAAGAGCGGCGACAAACGCCACGAGAATGATCACCGGAACGGCCCGAGAGCCTGTCGCCGACAGAATGAAGCCCCCCGCGACATTGGCGAACAGATAGGAGATCGAGCCCCATTTGCGCATGCTCGTATAGTTCGAGGCGAAGCGGCGCACGCCTGAAAGCGCCAGCGAATCGGCGATCGGCGAATGCGGCGTCCACACGATTGTCAGCGCCAACGACACCGCCAGCACCGTGGCATAGGTCGGCACCAGGAAATAACCGGCCGACAAGAGCAGCGACGCAGCCACCAGCGCGACATAGACATCGGCGCGGTCCTTGGCACGGTCGGCGAGCGCGGTCAGCAATGGCGTCGTCACCACGCGCAGGAACATGGGCGCCGCCAGAATGACGGCGATCTGCTCGGCATGAAAACCCTTGGCCTGCAGCCACAGCGGAAAATATGGCAGATGTGTTCCGAGCGGCACGAACAGCGTCGCGAAGATCATGCTCATGCGCAGTTCGAAATGGCGCGGCTTGACGAGTTGTTCGGGCGAAAGCGGCGGCAGGGACATGAATCGATCCAATCACGCTGCACTCGACCTGACGGCAACGTGTATCGATCCCTTAACATGGGCAAAAACCCGGCGGAACCGGTTGGACCAATCGATTGATCCCGGACCCGGGACGACCGCCGGCGCTATGCCGCCTGCCCTACCCGTTCTTCGATGAGCAGCGGGATAAAGGGCTCGTCCGGCGCCTCGGGCAGCACCTGTGCCCAGGTCAGGATTTGCATCCGGCCGTCAAAATGTTCGACCACTGCCGTGCAGCTTTCCACCCAGTCGCCGGTGTTGATGTACTGGACATCGCCGAAATTCTCGATGACGGCATGATGGATGTGGCCGCAAATCACGCCGTCGACATGCGAGCGGCGCGCCTCGTCCGCAAGCATCGTCTGGAACGAGCCGATGAAGTTGACCGCCTTCTTGACGTTGACCTTGGCCCAGGAGGAGAACGACCAGTATGGCAGTCCGAGCAGCTGGCGCAGCCGCGTCACCACGCGGTTGACCAGCATGGCCGCGTCATAGGCGTGGTCGCCGAGATAGGCCAGCCAGCGCGCATTGTGGACGACGGTGTCGAACTGGTCGCCGTGGATGACAAGCAGGCGCTTGCCGTCGGCGGTCTCGTGGATGGCGCGGTCGGCGACGACGATGCCGCCGAAATGCACACCCTGGAACTGGCGGGCGAATTCGTCATGGTTGCCAGCGATGTAGGTGATGTTGGCGCCCTTGCGCGCCTTGCGCAGCAATTTCTGCACGACATCATTGTGGCTTTGCGGCCAGTGCCAGTTCCGCCGCAGCCGCCAGCCGTCGACGATGTCCCCGACCAGATAGATGATATCGGCATCGTGATGGCGCAGGAAGTCGATCAGGAATTCGGCCTTCGCCGCCTTCGAGCCCAAATGGACATCGGAGATAAACATGCTGCGGAAAGTGCGGGGCTCTTGGCCGGACATCGCGATTTCACCGTTGCTTTCGCGAGAGCCTATGCCCCGATTCATGCAACAACCGTATGACGGTTGCGATTGGTCCAGCCGAAGGACTAGCTTGCCGCCGGCTCACAAGGAGAAATCATCATGGATCTCGGCATCAGCGGGAAAAAGGCTATCGTCTGCGCTTCGAGCAAGGGACTTGGACGCGGTTGCGCGATGGCGCTGGCGGAAGCCGGATGCAACATCGTCGTCAACGGGCGCAATGCAGATCTGGTGGCGAAAACCGCCGCGGAGTTGCGCCAGCGTTACGGCGTCACGGTGACGGAAGTCGTTGGCGACGTCTCCAAGCCCGAGGTGCAGAAGGCGCTGCTCGCGGCCTGTCCGGAACCGGATATCCTCGTCAACAACAATGGTGGACCGCCGCTTCGCGATTTTCGCACGCTCGACCGCGAAAAGATCCTTGAAGGCGTCACCCAGAACATGGTGACGCCGATCGAGCTGGTCCAGGCCGTCCTCGACGGCATGGCCGCGCGCGGCTTCGGCCGTATCGTCAACATCACTTCGCTATCGGTCTACGTGCCCATTCCCGGCCTCGACCTGTCGTCCGGCGCGCGCGCCGGCCTGACCTCGTTCCTGGCCGGCGTGGCGCGGACGGTGGTGGATCGCAACGTGACCATCAACAGTCTTTTGCCGGGCAAGCTCGACACCGACCGGCTGCGCGGACCGCACGAGGCCGGTACAGTTGAAGATCCCGCCGCCGCCGCTGCGCGCAAGACCCGCATCAGTGCCGATGTTCCGGCCAAGCGGCTCGGCACGCCGGAGGAATTCGGCCAGATCTGCGCCTTCCTGTGCTCGGTCCATGCCGGCTATCTGACGGGGCAGAACATACCGGTCGATGGCGGTCTCTACGTCAGCGCCTTCTGATCGAAGCGCCTGCCAACCAGCAGTACTCATTTGCTATCAAATCGGCATAAATCATTGATAGTTAACTGTTTTAGGCGCACCGTCGGGTAAAGCTGTCGGCGCGTCATTTAGCGTCGCGAAAAACCTCGGCTGCATGCTAAAAGGGGTCTTCACGCAGATTCCGAGGGAGCAGCCGTATGGAAGGCGAGAGCAAAAAGACGGCACGTTCGGACCTCGACGAAGCCGCCCTCTACTTCCACAAGCACCCAAGGCCGGGAAAGCTCGAGATCCAGGCGACCAAGCCGCTCGGTAACCAGCGTGACCTCGCGCTCGCCTATTCGCCAGGCGTCGCCGCCCCTTGCCTGGAAATCCGCGACGATCCGGCGAGCGCCGCCGACTACACCGCGCGTGCCAATCTGGTCGGCGTCGTCTCCAACGGGTCGGCCGTGCTCGGCCTCGGCAATATTGGCCCGCTGGCCTCCAAGCCGGTCATGGAAGGCAAGGCCGTCCTGTTCAAGAAGTTCGCCGGCATCGACGTCTTCGACATCGAGATCGACGCGCCGGGGATAGAGCGCATGGTCGAGACGATCTCGGCGCTGGAGCCGACCTTCGGCGGCATCAACCTCGAAGACATCAAGGCGCCGGAGTGCTTCGAGGTCGAGGAGCAGTTGAAGGCCCGCATGGGCATTCCGGTCTTCCACGACGACCAGCACGGCACCGCCATCATCGTCGCCGCCGCCGTGCTCAACGGACTGGAATTCGCCGGCAAGACCATAACGGACATCAAGATCGTCAGCTCTGGCGCCGGCGCTGCCGCCCTTGCCTGCCTCAACCTGTTGGTTTCGCTTGGTGCGCGGGTGGAAAACATCTGGGTCACCGACCGTTTCGGCGTCGCCTATAAGGGCCGCACCGACGAGATGGACCGCTGGAAAGATCCTTATGTGAAGGACACGGACGCACGCACGCTGGCCGATGTCATATCAGGCGCCGACGTCTTTCTCGGCCTGTCGGCGGCAGGCGTGCTGAAGCCGGAACTGCTCCAGCATATGGCGCCGAAGCCGCTGATCCTGGCGCTGGCCAACCCGAATCCCGAGATCATGCCGGAGGTGGCGCGCGCCGCGCGCCCCGATGCGATGATCTGCACCGGCCGTTCCGATTTTCCCAATCAAGTCAACAATGTACTGTGCTTTCCTTACATCTTTCGCGGCGCACTCGACTGCGGCGCCAGCGCCATCAACGAGGAGATGAAGATGGCAGCGGTGCGGGCGATCGCAGCACTCGCCCGTGAAGAACCTTCCGATGTCGCCGCCCGTGCCTATTCCGGCGAGACGCCAATCTTCGGCCCCGAGTTCCTGATCCCCTCGCCCTTCGATCCGCGCCTGATCCTGCGCATCGCCCCGGCGGTCGCCAAGGCTGCCTGTGATACCGGTGTCGCGACCAGGCCGATCACCGACTTCGCCGCTTACATCGACAAGCTCAACCGCTTCGTCTTCCGCTCCGGCCTGGTGATGAAGCCGGTGTTCTCGTCGGCCAAGGCATCGACCGCCAAGCGCGTCATCTACGCCGACGGCGAGGACGAGCGCGTGCTGCGCGCTGCCCAAGTGGTGCTCGAGGAAGGTATCGCCGAACCGATTTTGATCGGCCGCCCGCATGTGATCGAGGTGCGCCTGAAGCGGTATGGGCTGCGCATCAAGCCCGGCGTCGATTTCGGTCTGATCAATCCAGAGGACGATCCGCGCTATCGCAACTATGTCGACCTGCTGATCGAACTCGCCGGCCGCCGCGGCGTGACGACGGAGGCCGCGCGCACCATGGTGCGCACCGACAACACGGTGATCGCAGCACTTGCGCTGAAGCGCGGCGATGCCGACGCCATGGTCTGCGGCCTCGAAGGACGCTTCGAGCGACATCTGCGCAACGTCACACTGATCATAGGCGCGCGCACCGGCGTCCGGGATCGCGACCTCTCCACGCTCTCGATGCTGATCTCGCAGCGCGGCATCATCTTTCTCACTGACACGCACGTCTCCGTCGACCCGACGGCGGAGGAGATCGCCGAGATGACGGTGCTGGCAGCAGAAGAAATCCAGCGTTTCGGCATCGAGCCGAAGGCAGCACTCCTGTCGCATTCCGATTTCGGCTCGCGCGATTCGCCGAGCGCGATCAAGATGCGGCAAGCGGCGGCGATCCTGGCGCGCATCGCGCCCGAGCTGGAGTGCGACGGCGAGATGCATGCCGATACTGCGTTGTCGGAGCATCTGCGCCAGCGCGTCTATCCCCACTCCAGGCTGAAGGGCGAAGCCAATCTGCTGGTGTTCCCCAACCTCGATTCGGCCAACATCACGCTGACCGCGCTCAGGACCATGATGGATGCACTGCATGTCGGGCCGATCTTGCTCGGCACCGACATGCCCGCGCACATATTGACGCCTTCGGTCACGTCACGCGGCGTGGTCAACATGACGGCACTGGCCGTGGTCGAAGCCGCCCACAAGGCGCAGGCAGTCGTCAACCTGGGCTGAACGCGGATTTCGCGGTAAACTGCAGTTAACCGCGAACACGGTAGCCTTGCGGGCCAGCGGGCGGGATTTGGGCAGGCGGAGTTTGGGTGGATGCCAAGCGGAGGGTGGAAGCAGGCGCATGCTGCCGTGCTGCTTGGCCTTCTATTGTCCGCAACATGGGAGGTAGCCGAGCCACAGGCCGCCTCGCGAATCTGCCGCCAGTTGGAAAACGACCTTGCCGCAGCCTCTCGCGGTGGCGGTGGCGGTCCGGCGCTGATCCGGAAATACGAGTCCGCAATTGCCCGGCAACGCGAGCAGATTTCGAAGGCTCGCAGCCAAGCGAGCCGGGCTGGGTGCGTCTTTTCGCTGTTTGGCCGCAACGTCGATCAATGTGCCGGGCTCAACGCCACCATCCACCGTATGAATGCCAATCTCGATGCGCTGCAGAGCAAGCGCGAGCGGCTGGCCGACGGCGGCTCGCGCCGTGACCGTGGACGCATCCTGGCATCGCTTGATGCCAATGGCTGCCGCGACGACACAGTTGCGCCAAGGCGCGCGCCGCTGCAGGAAGCCAACCGCGAAGGCGGCAGCACAAATCTGTTCGATCAGCTTTTCGGCGGCAACAGCCAGCAGCTCGATACATCGGATACTCTTGATCAGCTTGACGATCCCGGCGAGGAGCGCAGCGTCCGCCGGGTGCTCAACCGGCCCGGCATACCGGACTTTCCGAGCGTCGGCGGCGAATTCCACACCTCCTGCGTGCGCACCTGCGACGGCTACTTCTTCCCGATGTCGAACTCGGCCTCGGCAGGCGATTTCGAACGTGACCAGAAGAATTGCGAATCGAGCTGCCCCGGCACCGAGATGCAGGTTTTCTATTCGCGCGGCATGGACGACGATTCGGCCTCGATGACATCGTCAGTCACCGGCCGGCCCTACGCGAATTGCCGACCGCCTATCTCTACAAGCAGCCAGACATGTCGCGGCCGCCGGCTTGCGGCTGCAACGCGGCGCAGAATTTCCAGATCATCGCCGGCAACCCGCCAAATCCGGAACGATCCCAGCCCGAAACGGATGCTGCACCGATCATCCCAGTCCCGATTTCCAAGCCGGACCCCGGTTCCGATCCGGAAACCTTGGCCAATCTGCAAGGTGGGCTCGACCGCGAGGCGATCAAGAGGCTTTCCGCCAAACCAGTGACGTCGCCGGTATCAGCCTTGCCGCCGGACCAGCGCAAAATCAGGGTCGTCGGGCCAACGTTCCTTCCCGACCCATCAGCGGCAATAGATCTGCAAGCTCAGGCCCCGAAGGCAGCCCGGTAAGGGCAAGCCTGAGCGGCATGAACAAGGCCTTGCCCTTGCGCTCGGTCGCTTCCCTTATCTTGCCCGTCCAATCCTTCCAGATCGTCGCGGTCCAGGGTTCCTCCGGCAGCAGATCGAACGCCTGTTGAAGGAAATTGCGGTCGTCATCGGAAAATTCCGGCTTCTCCTGCGGTCCTTCGCGCAGGATACGCCACCAGTTGGCCGCATCGGCCAGCCTGTCGAGATTGCCACGCACTGCCAGCCAGAACGGTTCGGCCTCTTCGCCCGAGACGCCGAGCACGATCAGCCGGTCTTGCGCCTCGGCGAATGGCATGTGGTGCAGCAGCGTCCGGTTGAGCACGAACAGCTCGTCCGGATCGAATTTGGCCGCGGATTTCGATGTCGCCGAGGGATCGAAATGTTCGGCGAGTTCACTCATCGTCGGCATCGCCGCGACATTCTCCGAGGTGCCGACCAGCACGGCCAGCGAAGCGACCGCCATCGGCTCGATGCCGTCCTCGCGCAGGCTTTCGATGGAGAGCGCGCCGGTGCGCTTCGACAGCCCCTCGCCCGATGCGGTGGTCAGCAGATTGTGGTGGCCGAATACTGGCGGCTCGGCCGCCAGCGCCTTAAACAGCGCAATCTGCACGCCGGTGTTGGTGACGTGGTCGTCGCCACGGATGATATGACTGATGCCCATCTCGATGTCGTCGACCACGGAGGGAAGCGTATAGAGATAAGTACCGTCCTCGCGAACCAGCACTGGATCGGAAAGCGAGGCAAGGTCGACCGTTTCCTCGCCGCGCACCAGATCGTTCCACTGGATTTCGGTGCGTTCCGGCTGTTGCGGATCGACCGAGAAATTTGGGAGGAGAAAACGCCAGTGCGGCCGGCGGCCATCGGCCTGGTATTCGGCGATCTGCTCGTGCGTCAGGGCCAGCGCCTCGCGGCCATAGACCGGCGGCAGGCCGCGCGTTCGGCGCACCTTGCGGCGGAGATCGAGCTCCTCCGGCGTTTCGTAGCAAGCATAAAGAACACCTGATGCCTTCAGCCTCTCAACCGCCGCGTCATAGATTTCGAAACGCCGCGACTGGTACTCGGTGGCGTCCGGGAAAATGCCCAGCCAATGCAGATCATAGAGGATGGCGTCGGAAAATTCCTGCTTCGAGCGGGCCATGTCAGTGTCGTCGAAGCGCTGGATGAAGCGGCCCTTGTTGTTCATGGCAAACAGCCAGTTGAACAAGGCCGTGCGCGCATTGCCGATATGGATGCGGCCGGTTGGCGACGGGGCGAAACGAACGGTAACTGTCATAAACGGGGCGTACCGGATGCTTTTGCGATTGACAAGACGCGCCCCCACGCTGCCCGGCAGACATAGAACATGGCGGCTGGAATGAAAAGACCGGGCGGTGTGCGCCTGGTCGGCGCTTAGGCGGCGGCCAGTCCGGCGGCGCCCGCCACGTCCGAGCGCAGCCAGCCGGTGGCGCCGCCGAACGGTCGTTGAAGGCGATCAGCGGCCGAAGTCATCGGAACTGAGGCGGGTCCAGCGGTCGCCCATCACCCCACCGATAAAGACATCGCCGGAGCGGACCGCTTCCGTAACCTCGCCGATTCGCGAGCGGACCATCGTCCCCCCGGCATAGCGGAAGAAGAGATTCTTGTAGCCGAAGAGTTGAGGCATGAATCTGCTCTGAGTCTGCCCGGTGATGCCCACGCAGCCCATTTCCCACGCGGCCGCGATGAGACCATCCAGCGTCGCGCGCCAGTGCGATCCGGACGCCTGGATTTGCAACAGGCTCGCGATGTCCCCGGCTTGACCGTAGAAGGCATAACAACCGAGCATTTTGCCCGTTTCGTCGTAGCTTCCACCAAAATGAAGTGGGCCGTCGGCCCGCTTCTCGGCCGCCAGTGCGAGCAGCCGTGGCAACTCGCCATTCTTCCAACTCGGACGAAGGGAGTAATCGGACAGGAGGGTCGGCAGCCGCTCGGCAAATTGCGCGGCATCGATCGGCTCACAGTGGACGCGTTGCGACGGCGAAGCCTGGACGGGGGGCTCGAACCTTCTTTTCGCAAGACTATCCAATGCTCTTGCGCAGGGATCGAGCGCCAAGCGAGGCAGGCCGGGCCATTTACGGTGCAGCGTGGCGGCGGCCATCGCGGCCGGCCGGAAAACATAGGTCCATCCGAGACAATGCACCGGCAGAAGCTGATATTTCATCGGGCGCGCGAAGGCCAAAGATGTCCGGTTGGCCGAATCGGTCAGCTGCAGATCGAATTCGCCTTGGTGCAAGGCACGCAGCAATTGCGGTCCGGCCGTACCGTCATCGGTGCCGGGGTCGGCCATGAGTGGACCGATGATCGCCGCGTTCAATGCCGCTCCCTTGAGCTCGTAGCGGGCCTTCAGGACGCCGAGGAAACCACCCAGACGACCCTGCCGGTTGATCTGGACGAGAGCGCTGCTCACGCCGGTCTGGCTGGCAGGGTCAAGATAAATCTCTCTCATATAATCGGCCGTCTCCGCGATCGCGCGTTCGAGGAGACGACGGCGCCTCCGGCGAAACTTGGTCAGGAAGAGTGCGGCGACGCCCTCGATATCTGAGGCAGCGAGCGGCCGAACCGAGCCGTGCCGAGATTCCAGCACCGACGGCGCAGCAAGCTGTTCGGGACCGCCATTTGCGGAAACAAGATGCATCGTAAGGACTGCTCCGGTTGCTTGCGTATGCTTATATTAGGCAATGACGGACACAACGCATCTTCGATGGGTAACGTAAACAGACGTCTCAAACCCAGGAGCTGGAAAGGCACTCCACAGTCGGATTTGCTTGGCCAGTATACTCTGGGCGACAGATGTGCGCTGCCCGCTTCCGCGGGCTGATAGTGCCTAATCGAACTGGCCGTCGGCCGAAGCCGGCGGCCACCTCAGTGTCAGATCACCAGACCCTTGGTCAGTTCCAGGGCCTGGCGTTCGAACAGACGGCGATAGATGCCGCCTTTCAGCCGGATCAGCTCGTCATGCGAGCCTTCCTCGACGATCTTGCCGCGATCGAAGACCAGCAGCCTGTCAAGCGCCCGCACCGTCGAAAGCCGGTGCGCGATGACCAACGTGGTGCGACCGACCATCAGCCGCTCCATCGCCTGCTGGATCAGCACTTCCGATTCGGAATCGAGGCTCGATGTCGCCTCGTCCAGGATCAGGATGCGCGCATCGGCAAGAAAGGCTCGCGCGATCGCCACGCGCTGACGCTCGCCGCCCGACAGTTTCACACCGCGTTCGCCGACCAGAGTGCCGTAGCCCTTCGGCAGGTTGGTGATGAAGTCATGCGCGCTCGCCAGCTTTGCGGCATGTTCGATCTCATCCTGCGTCGCGGTCGGCCGGCTATAGGCGATGTTTTCGGCCAGCGACCGGTGAAACAGGATCGGCTCTTGCTGGACGATGGCGATCTGCCCGCGCAGCGACGCTTGCGCCACCTGCGAGATGTCCTTGCCGTCGACCAGGATTTTTCCCGCATTCACGTCATAGAGGCGCTGGATCAGCTTGACGAAAGTCGTCTTGCCCGAACCCGAATGGCCGACCAGGCCGACACGTTCACCCGGCGCGATGTCGACCGAAAAATCACGATAGAGCGCCGATCGGTGACTGCCGTAGTGAAAGGTGACGTTATCGAAGCCGATCCGTCCTTCAGTGATCCGGATCGGCTTAGCGCCGCGCCGGTCCTCGATACCGAGCGGTTCGGACTGGAAATCGACCAGCTCCTCCATATCGTTGATCGAGCGCTGCAGATTGCGGATATGCGTGCCGATATCCCTGAGATAGCCCTGCAGCACGAAGAACGAGGTCAGAACGAAGGCGACGTCACCGGCGCTCGCCTGACCCCACGACCACAGCATCAGCGCCAGGCCGATCACCGCGGCGCGCATGGCCACCAGAAGCGCCCCTTGTGTGGTGCCGTTGATGGTGCCGCGCACCCAGGTGCGCCGCGTGCGCGCACGCCATTTGGCGACGACCCTGGCGAGGCGTCGCTCCTCGCGCTCCTCGGCGCCAAAGCCCTTGACCACGGCGTTGCAACTCACCGCGTCGGCCAGCGAGCCGCCGAGGCGCGTGTCCCAGGTGTTGGCGAGCCTTGCCGCCGGGGCGACATAGCCAAGCGACAGCATCGTCGTGACCATGATGAACAGCACCGAACCGGCGGCAACGACCGCGCCCATCAGCGGCCAGAACCAGCCGAGCAGCAGCGTCGAGCCGACCAGCATGACGACGGACGGCAGCAGCGCGATGAGGATCGTGTCGTTGAGCAGGTCGAGCGCCCACATGCCGCGTGTCACCTTGCGCACGGTCGAGCCGGCAAAGCTGTTGGCATGCCAGTCGGTGGAAAAGCGCTGGACGCGATGGAAGGCGTCGGCAGCGATATCCGCCATCATTTTCAGCGTCAATTCGACGATGCCCATGAAGGCAAGGTTGCGCAAAACAACGCCGGTCAATGCAAGGGCCATCAGCATCGAAAACGCCGTCATCGCGGCATTCCAGGCAATCGCGTCGGCACCGGCGCTGCTGGCGACGGCGTCGACCAGCCGGCCGGAATAGAGCGGCGTCAGGACATCGGCCAGCGTCGACAGCAGGAAGCCGCCCATGATGAGCGAAAGCCGCCACGGCTGGCGCCGCCAATGGGTGAGCGTGAAGCCAAGAACGCTGCGAAACGCGCCCGCGCGCAAATCGATTCGAAAACGAGCCATGATGTCATTCGGGCGCAAACGAGCCCGATCCCAGTAAGGTCGAAAATTGAAGAAGCCGCGCAAGGGGCCAATGAGTGCCCGGAAAGCGGAGTGGCATATTTGGCGTCTCGCCCGTAATCGGGCGGCGACCGGCATCGGCATAAGCCTGTGCTCAATCCGGCATCGGCTCGAAGGGCAAACCTTCGCGGAGCGCCGGGTGAGACCTAAGCTTCGCGGCCTCGCATTACCATTTGAAATACTGCCATTCAGACCTCCCGCAAATGAATCGCGGAGAGGCCCCTTATAGAGACGCCCCGATGCATCGCCAAGATCAGCGCACGCCAAAAGTGTATCTGGCCCAACCACTGCGATTATTTTGCAACAATGGCTGATGTAAGCCAGCCGCGGGCTTTCAGCGTCTAGCCTCCATCCCTGAAACGATTGGTAATGGGGTAGCGGCGGTCGCGGCCGAAATTCTTCTTTGTGATCTTCACCCCCGGAGCCGCCTGCCGGCGCTTGTATTCGGCGATGTAGAGCAAATGCTCGATGCGCGTCACCGTCGCCCGGTCATGGCCGCGCGCAACGATGTCGTCGACGCCCATTTCGTTCTCGACCAAGCATTCGAGGATGTCGTCCAGCACCGGATAGGGCGGCAGCGAGTCCTGGTCGGTCTGGTTCTCGCGCAATTCCGCCGACGGCGCCTTGTCGATGATGTTCTTCGGGATCACCTCGCCAGAAGGCCCGAGCGCGCCCGGCGGCACATGGCTATTGCGCCAGCGCGACAGCGCATAGACCTGCATCTTGTAGAGGTCCTTGATCGGATTGAAGCCGCCATTCATGTCGCCATAGAGTGTGGCATAGCCGACCGACATCTCGCTTTTGTTGCCGGTGGTGACGACCATCGAGCCGAACTTGTTGGAGATCGCCATCAGGATGGTGCCGCGCGCGCGGCTCTGTAAATTCTCCTCGGTGATGCCTTCCTTGGTTCCTTCGAACATCTGCGTCAAAGCGTGCAGGAAGCCTTCGACCGGCTCGAAGATCGGCACGATGTCATAGCGGCAGCCGAGCGCACGGGCGCAGTCCTCGGCGTCCTTCAGCGAGTCCTTCGAGGTATAGCGGTAAGGCATCATCACCGCGCGAAGGCGCTCCTCGCCGAGTGCATCGACGGCAAGGGCCGCGCAGATCGCCGAATCGATGCCGCCCGAGAGACCAAGCACGACATTCTTGAAACCGTTCTTGTTGACGTAGTCGCGCAGGCCGAGCATGCAGGCGCGATAATCGGCCTCTTCCCTATCCGGGATTTTCGACATCGGCCCTTCCGAGCAGACCCATCCTTCGCCTTGCCGTTTCCAGGTGGTGACGTCGATTGCTTCCTCGAACTGGCTCATCTGGAAGGCCAGTGTCTTGTTAGAACCTATGGCAAACGAGGCGCCGTCAAAGATCAGCTCGTCCTGGCCGCCAAGCTGGTTGGCATAGATCATCGGCAGCCCGCATTCGATGACCTGGCGGATGACGACCTGGTGGCGAACATCGATCTTGGCGCGATAATAGGGCGAGCCGTTCGGCACCAGCAGGATTTCCGCCCCGCTTTCGGCCAGCGTCTCGCAAATGTCGACATCGCCCCAGATGTCCTCGCAGATCGGAATTCCGATCCGCACGCCGCGGAAATTGACCGGCCCCTGAATTTCGGGCCCGGCCTGGAAAACGCGCTTCTCGTCGAATTCGCCGTAATTCGGCAGATCGAGCTTGTAGCGCTCGGCGATGATCTTGCCGCCATCGGCGAAGACAATCGAATTGTGCGTGCCGCTCTTGCGCTTCAATGGCGTGCCGATGATGACGCCCGGACCGCCGTCGGCGGTATCGGCGGCAAAGTCCTGTGCCGCTTTTTCGCAGGCCTTCAGGAAAGCCGGCTTCAACACCAGATCTTCCGGCGGATAGCCGGCAAGGAAAAGCTCGGTATAGAGCACGAGATCGGCGCCTTGGCGGGCAGCATCGGCTCTCGCCGCGCGGGCCTTGGCGAGATTGCCGGCGACGTCACCGACGGTCGGGTTTAGCTGGGCGATTGCAATGCGCAGGATGTCGAGGATCTTGGTCATGCCTGCTGACTTAGCGCGGCAAATTTCGTCGGGCAATGGCGTTCGTTTGGACCAATTCGGACTGATTGTGGCCGCACTGCCGGCGATCAGTCGTCACCCATATATTCGCGCAACGATTGCGGAGAATGGTTCTCCCCGATCGACATTGCCAGGATGCGCGATATGTGGCGGCGCGGCAGACGTGTCTGCGCCGCCCACTGATTGATCTGGGCCTGGATCTTGTCGAGATCTCTCTTCGAGGTCGGGCTTTCGGCGATTTCGAGCCCCGAGTCGCGCAATGCCGCCGCCATGTCGCCCGAAATGACGAAGGCATCCCAGCCTAGCCAGCGCAGGAAATACTGGCCGGTGTTGCCGCCGAGCCGGCTGCCATGTTTGCCGAGATAGGCCATCAGGCCGACTTGGTCGTCGGCCGGCCATTTGGCGAGGAATTCGCCGAAGCCACCATGCTCCTTCGACACGCGCTCGACGAAGGCAGCGTTGTCGCGAACGGATTTGATCTTCTGCGGATTGCGCACGATGCGCTGGTCGGAAGCCAGATCGTGCCAGAAATCATCGGGTTGGAACAACAGCCGCTTCGGCTCGAAGTGGAGAAACGCCTCTTCGAAGCCCGGCCATTTCTGTTCGATGACGCGCCAGACGAAACCGGCGGCAAACACGCGCTCGGCCATAACAGACAGAATGCGATCGTCCGCGATCTCAGCCATGGCGGCATTGTCGGGCAGGGGGCCCAGCAGTGACGAAAGCTCCGCTTCGCCACCCTTGCGTTTTGCGGCACGTGCGCGGATTTTTGCGAAATCGGCCATTCTGCTTGCGTCCTCGCGTCATGCTTTTGACGACCGGCATCTTCCTATATGGAAATCAGGCTGCCAAGCCGATGCTTTGTATGGAGACATCCATGAACAAGACCGTGCCGGAACTCGCCAATCGCTGGCTGAGGCGAACCCCGGAGAGCCTGAGCGAACTTGAGAGGCGGGTGCTGCAGAGTACCGTCGACCGCAAGCCCATAGCGCAGGACATCAATGTCAATCTTGCCGGCCTTCAGGGCATGGGCGACCGTATCGCCGACGCCATTGCGCGCGTCGGCGGCTCGTGGACGTTCATCCTGTCCTTCATCGCCTTCCTGATCCTCTGGATCGGTGCCAATTGGTGGCTGCTGGGGCGAGAATCGTTCGACCCCTACCCTTTCATCTTCCTCAACCTCGTCCTCTCGATGATCGCCGCCTTGCAGGCGCCGGTGATCATGATGTCGCAGAACCGCCAAGCGGCGCGCGACCGTCTCGACGCCGCGCACGATTACGAGGTCAACCTTAAAGCCGAGATCGAGATCATGGCGCTGCACGAAAAGCTGGACGAGCTGCGCCACAGCCAGATCATCGGCATGCGCGACGAGATCGCGCAGATAGCCGAACAGGTGAAGCGGATTGACGAGCGACTTGCCCCCCAGACCCAGCCCTCATGACGGAGGCCATCCATCATTTCATCGAACAATATGGACTGCTTGCCATATTTCTCGGCTGCGTTGCCGAGGGTGAAAGTGCCGCCATCCTCGGCGGCTTCGTCGCGCATCAGCAGGTCTTCGTCCTGTGGCACGCCTTTGTCGCGGCTGGCCTCGGCGCCTTCGTCGGCGATACCTTCTTCTTCATCCTTGGACGTAGCTTTGCCGACCATCGCTATGTCGTCAGATTGCGCAAGCGACCCGGCTTTCGCCGCGCCTTTCGCCTGCTCAACACCCATCCGAACATTTTCGTCCTGTCGAACCGCTATATCTACGGCATGCGCCTCGTCGGCGGCATCGCGGCCGGGCTTTCCAATATCCCCGCGCCGCTCTTCGTCATCCTCAACGCTATTTCGTCGGCGATCTGGGCGGTGCTGTTCGGCACGATAGGTTATGTCTTTGGACTGGGAGCCGAGCACTTCATCGGCCAGGCATTGATGCGCCACGAGCGGTTGCTGGTCGGGCTGGGCATCGGCCTGACCGTGGCGATCCTTGCTTGGTTCGTTGCCCGTCACATCGCTAACAGGGAGCGCGCCAGGGAGAGCTGAGCTGGATGTGCTTGAGATTCAGGTCATGCCGCCATCACCCGGATATTCCAGCACCTCCTGCTAAATCGGTAGGCCCGTGATCCGCTCGATGATGGCGATGCCCCAGACGCCGGCGACGATGAGCACCGAAATCAGCACCGCCAGCGAACCGCAGTCCTTCGCCAGTTGAATGTCGACATTGAACTCGCGGCTGAAGGCATCGCATGCCGCCTCGATGCCGGTGTTCAGCACTTCGACCANAAGGCAAGCGCAAGCAGCACCAGTTCCTGCTGGAAAGCCTTCTCGCTGGCCGCCAGCTTGCGAAACGCCCGCACCGAATTGAAATAAGCGCCGATCAGCCGCTGCATGCCAAACCCCTTTCCGAATCACCGGCACGGGATAATGCAATTGCTGGCCAGATCAACGAAATAAGGCGATTTTTCCAAGAATCATTCGGCGACCGGTATGGACGGTGTCGATTTCTCAAACTGTGGCAGGCCGTCGTCGATCGAATAATAGTCGCCCTTGTCGCCGACGAAAATATGGCATTCGCCCTCAAGGCCTGTCGGCTTGTCGAACGACCCTGCCATGACTGAGATGTAGTCCTGGTGTCGCGGCTCCCAGAACATCACCGATCCGCACGCCTTGCAAAAACCACGCCTTGCGAAGGCAGACGCCTCGTACCAGGTGATGTTTTCCTTGCCCTCAATCACGATATCGGCATTGGCAACATTGGTCGCGGCGTAGAAATGTCCGCTCTGCTTGCGGCATTGCGAGCAATGACAATAGACGACGCCACGCAGCGCTCCGTGCGTTCTGAAGCGGACCGCTCCGCACAGACACGAGCCTCGATGACCATCACTCATGGCGACTCCTTCTTGGAGAAAACTCTGCTTGGCACGAGCTTCGCCATCACGTTTCCAGCTTTGCGGCAGCCACGCGCCAGCAAATGCGACACATGCTGGCGCCGCGAACGCGAAATTCAGTTTCATTCAAGCTTCTACAGCCGCAAATAGAGAAAAACGTGTCCGGCCTTTACAAATTAAGGAAACTTTAGCGCCGGCGCATTTATGGTCACGGCAAGCGACGGTCGTGGGTGGGGACGCGTCTCGTCGCAGATTGTGGACTATCGGGCGGCATTCCCCAGGACGGCGACACGTGGAACCTGCAAATTCTACGGCGGGATCCGAGGGGAAGAGTGATCAGAACATGCAGCTGGCAGCCGTCCCCACAGAACGAAAGACCGACATCGCAGCCAGTGTCATCGCCACAATGCGCCAGCTGGGCGTGCTCGGCCTGCCGCGCAACTACGAGATCTTCTACGAGGCCCTGAGCGGCACCAATCGCGAACTCAGCCTCGCCGTCGTTTCGCTCAGCAACCGGCCGACACAGGATGAACTGGACCAGATCGGGCGCACTTTCTTTGCCCAGAACCATGGCCCCGGCATCGTCGAGCATGCCAGGGACGTTATTGCCAAGGAGCTTGAAGAGGTCGCCTCGCTGTTGCGGAGCGAGCGTAGCCACATCGAGAAATACGGCAGGATCCTCGATGAGACATCGAGTGGCCTCAGCGGCCGCAGCCTTCTGTCTCAGGATCTTTTGCAGAAGATTGCCAATGCCATGTCGGTTGCCACCAATTCGACGATCGATCACGGTCGGCAGGTGGCCTCGACGCTCCGCGACAAGACTGCCGAACTGGAGAGCGTCAAGTCGAAGCTCGAGGAATACAAGCGGCTGGCCGATACCGATCCCTTGACCCATATCTGGAATCGCCGCGCCTTCGACAAGGAAATTACGAAGATCTACAACAGCAACAAGGGTATCCTGTTCAACGCCTTGATCCTTGCCGACATCGACCGTTTCAAGGACATCAACGACCGCTACGGCCACCCGGTCGGCGACAAGATCATCCAGATCATAGCCGACATTTTCCAGACAGGCATTCGCGGCGACATGTTCGTCGCCCGCACCGGCGGCGAGGAGTTCGCGCTGATCATCGAGGGCGCAAGCGAGGATGCCACCTACGAGATAGCCGAACGCATTCGCGCCCTGATCGAGGAGACGCCGTTCACCAGCAGCCAGACCGGTACCAATTACGGCACTGTCACCGTCTCGATGGGCATCTGCATGGCATCCGAGGCCGAGGGGCCCGAGGACCTCTACACCAAGGCCGACCGGGCGCTCTATCGCTCGAAGGTCAGTGGCCGCAACCGCGTCACCAGGCACTCGACGATGGCTGGCCGGGCCGGCAAGAGCTGGCTGCTCTACAAGAAGGACTGAAACCTTCGGTTCCTGCCCCTCGCGGCTTGTGCCGGCAGCACGAACGCAGGGCTGAAAAGCGCCCGATTTCTCGGGCGCCTTTTCATGACCTCATCCGGATCGCGCCGAAAAATCAGCCGTTGACGGCCTGCTTGTGCTGCACCGGGTGGCTCTTCTTCAACAAATCCGAGACCAGGAAGGCCAGTTCGATCGCCTGGTCGGCGTTGAGGCGCGGATCGCAATGGGTGTGGTAACGGTCCTGCAAATCCTCGGCGGTGATGGCTCGCGCGCCACCGGTGCATTCGGTGACGTTCTTGCCGGTCATCTCGACATGGATACCGCCCGGATGCGTGCCTTCGGCGCGGTGCACCTCGAAGAAGGTCTGCACCTCCTTCAGGATGCGGTCGAACGGCCGCGTCTTGTAGCCAGCGGCCTCGATCGTGTTGCCGTGCATCGGGTCGGACGACCACACCACGCTGCGGCCTTCCTTCTGCACGGCACGCACCAGCTTCGGCAGATGGTCGGCGACCTTGTCGGAACCGAAGCGCGCGATCAGGGTCAGCCGGCCGGGCTCGTTCTCGGGGTTGAGCAGATCGATGAGTTCCAGCAACCCGTCCGGCGTCAGCGACGGGCCGCATTTCAGGCCGAGCGGGTTCTTGATGCCGCGGCAATATTCGACATGCGCATGGTCGGGCTGGCGTGTGCGGTCGCCGATCCAGATCATATGGCCTGAAGTGGCGTACCAGTCGCCGGAGGTCGAATCGACGCGGGTCAGCGCCTCCTCATAACCGAGCAGCAACGCCTCGTGGCTGGTGTAGAAATCGGTTTCGCGCAGTGCGTAGTTGGTTTCCGAGGTGATGCCGACGGCCTTCATGAAGTCCATCGTCTCGGTGATGCGATTGGCGAGCGATTCATACTTCTCGCCTTGCGGACTGTCGGACACGAAGCCGAGCATCCAGCTATGCACATTCTCCAGGCTGGCATAGCCGCCCTGCGCGAATGCGCGCAGAAGGTTGAGCGTCGCCGCCGACTGGCGGTAGGCCATCTCCTGGCGGGCAGGATCGGGAATGCGCGACTTGGCGTCGAATTCGATGCCGTTGATGATGTCGCCGCGGTAGCTGGGCAGCGTCACCCCGCCCTTGGTCTCGTTGTCGGACGAACGCGGCTTGGCGAACTGGCCGGCAACGCGGCCAACCTTCACCACCGGCTGTGCGCCGGCGAAGGTCAGCACAACCGACATCTGCAGGAAGACGCGGAAGAAGTCGCGGATGTTGTCCGCGCCATGCTCGGCGAAGCTCTCGGCGCAATCGCCACCCTGGAGAAGGAATGCGTCACCGGCAGCGACGGCCGCTAGCTGCTTCTTCAGCTTGCGTGCCTCACCTGCAAAAACCAACGGCGGAAAGGTCGCGAGCTGGGCTTCCGTGGTCTTCAGCGCGGCAAGGTCCGGATAGGCAGGAACCTGCTTGATCGGTTTTGCTCTCCAAGAATTCGGCGACCATTTCGTCATCGCTGCACCCAACGCTCTTTCCGAGCAATTCCAGGAAAAGTGTGAAACGGTTTTCCGTCCGGAATTGCGTCAAACAAACAAATGGGCGCCATCGCCCGCCAACCCGCCCTATAAAGGGATCGCGGCTCCATACACGAAGCCGATTTCCTATTCTAGACCGGATTTGGCTGCGTGGCGAATGCGCGCCTGGCGAGGCGGTGTCCTATCCCTGCCCTACGCCGCCGCCTTCTCCACCAGCCGCGCCAGTTGTGTCATGACGACCGCGGAGCCCGCCAGCCGCTTCTCGGCCGTTGGCCAGTCGCGCACGAACACGACGCTGTGGTCCGGCCGGATCTTGGCTAGCGACCCCTGCTCGCCGATGAACCTGACCAGCCCGACCGGGTTGGAGAATTCACGCTTGCGGAAATGGATGACGACGCCCTTCGGCCCGGCGTCGAGCTTCTCGACATTGGCCTTGCGGCAGAGCGCCTTGATGAAGACGATCTTCAAGAGATGCTTGACCTCCTCGGGCAGCGGGCCGAAGCGGTCGATCAGCTCGGCGCCGAAAGCATCTATCTCCTCGGTGTTTTCGAGATCGCCGAGACGGCGATAAAGCGCCAGCCTGAGTTGCAGGTCCGGCACATAGCCTTCCGGGATCATCACCGCCGTGCCGACGGCGATCTGCGGCGACCAGCCGCCATCCAGCACCTCGCCGGAATCCTTCACCTCGGCGACGGCCTCTTCCAGCATCTGCTGGTAGAGTTCGAAGCCGACCTCCTTGATGTGGCCGGACTGCTCCTCGCCCAGAAGATTGCCCGCGCCCCTGATGTCGAGGTCGTGGCTGGCCAGCTGGAAGCCGGCGCCCAACGTGTCGAGCGATTGCAGCACCTTCAGCCGGCGCTCGGCGGTGTCGGTCAGCTTGCGGTTGGCCGGCAGCGTGAACAGCGCATAGGCGCGCACCTTCGAACGCCCGACGCGGCCGCGCAATTGGTAGAGCTGCGACAGGCCGAACATGTCGGCTCGATGGATGATCAGCGTATTGGCCGTTGGGATGTCGAGGCCGGATTCGACGATGGTGGTCGACAGCAACACGTCGTACTGGCCGTCGTAGAAGGCATTCATGATGTCATCGAGTTCGCCCGGTGGCATCTGGCCATGGGCCACCGCAACTTTCAGTTCGGGTACGGATTCTCTCAGGAAGTCATGGATTTCTGAGAGATCGCTGATGCGCGGCACCACGTAGAAGGAGTGCCCGCCGCGATAGCGTTCGCGCAGCAGCGTCTCACGGATCACCAGCGGATCGAAGGGCGAGATGAAGGTGCGCACCGCCAGGCGGTCGACCGGCGGCGTGGCTATCAGCGACAGCTCGCGCACCCCGGTCAGCGCCAGTTGCAGCGTACGCGGGATTGGCGTCGCCGACAGGGTCAGCACGTGCACATCGGTCTTCAGGTCCTTCAGCCGTTCCTTGTGCTTGACGCCAAAGTGCTGCTCCTCGTCGATGATCAGCAGGCCAAGGTTCTTGAACGAGATCGCGGACCCAAGCAGCGCATGGGTGCCGATGACGATGTCGACCTGGCCCTCGGCAATGCCCTTCTTCGTTTCCGCCAGTTCCTTGGCACCGACCAGACGCGAGGCTTGGGAAACGCGGATCGGCAGGCCTGAGAAACGCTGCGAAAACGTCTTGAAATGCTGGCGCGACAACAGTGTCGTCGGCACCACCACCGCCACCTGAAATCCTTCCATCGCCGCGATGAAGGCGGCCCGCAACGCTACCTCGGTTTTGCCGAAGCCGACATCGCCGCAGATCAGCCGGTCCATCGGCTTGCCGGCGCCAAGGTCGTCGCGCACCGAGTCGATCGCCGTCTGCTGGTCGTCGGTCTCCTCGTAGGGGAAGCGGGCGGAGAACTCGCCGTAGAGGCCTTCGGCCGGCACCAGCGCCGGTGCGGCGCGCATCTGCCGTTCGGCGGCGATGCGGATCAATTGCCCGGCCATGTCGAGCAGGCGCTTCTTCAGCCGCGCCTTGCGCGACTGCCAGGCGCCGCCCCCGAGCTTGTCCAGCGTCGCCTCGGCGGTGTCAGAACCGTAGCGCGACAAAAGCTCGATGTTTTCGACTGGCAGGAACAGCCGGTCGTCGCCGGCATAGTGGATTTCCAGGCAATCATGCGGCGCGCCGACTGCCTCGATGGTACGCAGACCGACGAAACGGCCGATGCCATGGTCTGCATGGACGACGATGTCGCCCGCCGACAGCGCCGAGGCTTCGGCAATGAAATCCGAGGGACGCTTCTTGCGCTTCGAGCGCCGGATCAGCCGGTCGCCGAGAATATCCTGTTCGGCGACGACGACCAGCTTCTCGGTCTCGAAGCCGGATTCGAGCGGCAGCACGGCGAGCGCCGCCTGCCCCGGCTCGAGCTTTTCGGCTTCCGCCAGGGTCGCGACCTGCTTGAGGTTGCCGAGATGGTGCTCGCCAAGGATCTGGCCAAGCCGGTCGAGTGAACCTTCGGTCCAGCCGGCGACGACGACGCGGCGGCGCGCCGCGCGCTCGTCGGCGATGTGTTTGACCACGACGTCGAACACATTGATGCTGGGGTCGGCGCGTTCCTCGACGAAGCTGCGGCCGTGCCGCGAACCGGCGTGGTAGACTTTCTTCGCGCCGGCATCGGGCGCATCGAACGGCGTGAAATCGATCGCTTCGCGCGGCCCTAGCGAGGCGATCAGGTTTTCCGGCGAGAGATAGAGCAGATCCGGCGGCACCGGCTTGTAGGGCACGGCATCCCTGAGCGCACCGTCGGCCTGCTTCTTGCGCGCTTCGTAGTGATCGAGGATCAGCGTGTGGCGTTCGGCCAGCGCCTCATGCGCCAGATGGTCGAAGACGACAGGTGTATCGGTGAGATAGTCGAACACCGTCTCCAACCGCTCGTAGAAGAACGGCAGCCAGTGCTCCATGCCGGCGAAGCGCCTGCCTTCGCTGACCGCCGCATAGAGCCCGTCGTCGCGCTGCGGTGCGCCAAAAGCTTCGATATAGGAGCGGCGGAAGCGGCTGATCGTTTCCGGCGTCAGCGCCACTTCGCTCATCGCCTGCAGCGCCATCGATTTGCGCTGGCCCGTAGTGCGCTGGGTAGCGGCGTCGAAGACACGGATCGATTCCAGCGTGTCGCCGAAGAAGTCGAGCCTGAGCGCCTCCGTCCAGCCTGGGGCAAACAGGTCGAGAATGCCGCCGCGCACCGCGAATTCGCCGATGCCGCGCACCGTCGGCACCCGCTCGAAGCCGGATGTTTCCAACCGCGACACCAGTGCGTTCATGTCGATCTGGTTGCCGGGCCTGGCGTGGAAGGTCTGTGCCTCGACCAGTTCAGCCGGCGGAATGCGCTGCAGCAGTGCATTGGCAGTGGTGAGGATGACGGCGCGATGCGGCTTTTTCGCCAGCGCGATCATGGCGGTCAGCGCATCGAGGCGCTTGGCGGCGGCATCCGAACCAGGCGACACGCGGTCGTAGGGCAGACAATCCCAGGCCGGTAGTTCGAGGATCGGCAGACCTGGCGCCGCGAAGGACAGCGCCTCGATGATCGCCGGCAGGCGCTGGCCGTCGCGCGCCACGAACAGCACCGGCTTGTCGGGCGCGATCTCGAATGCCGCCTGCACCAGCGCGAAGGCTTCGTAGCCGTCGGCGACGCCGTCGACGATGAACTGGCCGGCGCGGCCTTTCGGCAGACCGATGGTGGGAATGAGGCTCATGAAATCACTGTCTTGCTTGTCGCAATTCCGGACGGAAAACCGCTTCGCACTTTTCCTGGAATTGCTTGTGTTCAGAATGTCATGGAGTGGCGGAACGCCAGGATCTTTCGCAGGACGGCACAATCGATATCTGCCGGGACCGGGCGTTCGCCGGTGACCATGGGCAGGAATTCAGTGTCGGGAATGTCGAGGAGCTTCTCATATTGGTCGATTTCCTCGTCGGTCAAGGCGCCGATCTCAGCGTCGGCGAAAGTGCCGAGGATCAGGTCCATCTCGCGCATGCCGCGATGCCAGGAGCGAAACAGAAGCTTGCGGCGGTGAGCGTCCAGCCCCTCGCTTGATCTCGTCGTTCCGGTCATTGTGCCGCATCCTCGCTTGCTGCGGCGCATATAGCGTGGATAGAAGGTGCTGTCAGCCTTGCGCTGTAGCCGTCGCAACATAAGCTGACATCATGCGCCCCACCATCCTCGATCCCTTGTTTGTCCCGATCACTTCGCTTGCCGGCGTCGGGCCGAAGGTTGGCGCCCTGATAGAGAAAGTCGTCACCGCCGATCTCGGCGATCGCGCCGCCCGCGCCGCCGACCTTCTGTTCGTGCTGCCGCACAGCGTCATCGACCGCCGCAGCCGTCCGGGTATCGCAGGATCCGCTGAAGGCCAGATCGTAACGCTCGACGTGCGCATCGACCGCCACCAGCCGCCGCCGCGCGGCAACAGGTCGATACCCTACCGGGTCTATGCCCATGACGACACCGGCGAGATCGCGCTGACCTTCTTTCATGCGCATGCTTCCTATCTCGAAAAGGCGATGCCCGAGGGCGAGCATGTGGTGGTCTCCGGCCGTATGGAATGGTTCAACGGCCGCCCGACCATGGTCCACCCCGACCATATAGCGCTGGCCAGCGAAGCGGAGAACCTGCCACTGGTCGAACCGGTCTATCCGCTCACCGCAGGGCTCTCGGGCAAGGTGCTGCGCCGGGCGATAGGCCAGGCGCTGGCGCGCGTGCCTGAATTTCCCGAATGGCAGGACGGCGCCTTCATGCGCCGGCACACCTTTTCGGCCTTTGGCGATGCGCTCGCCCGCATCCACAATCCGGCAGACCCGATCGACGTCTCTGTCGACGGCGCGGCGTGGCGGCGGCTCGCCTATGACGAGTTGCTGGCGGGCCAGGTCTCACTGGCGCTGGTGCGGGCAAAAGTTCGCCGCCTGTCTGGTCGTCCCCTGGTCGGCGACGGCAGCATCGTCGAGAAGCTGCGCGCCGCACTGCCCTACTCGCTGACATCAAGCCAGGAGTTTGCGCTGGCCGAAATCAATGCCGACCTCGCCGATCCCGAACGCATGCTGCGGCTTTTGCAGGGCGATGTCGGCTCCGGCAAAACGGTTGTGGCGTTGCTGGCCATGGCGCGTGCCGTCGAGGCCGGCGGCCAGGCCGCCTTGATGGCGCCGACGGAAATCCTGGCGCGCCAGCACCTGGCGACGATCGCGCCGCTTGCCGCCAAGGTCGGACTGCGCATCGCCATTCTAACCGGCCGTGAAAAGGGCCGCGAGCGCACCGACACGTTGGCAGGCCTGGCCAGCGGCGAGATCGATATCGTCGTCGGTACCCACGCGCTGTTCCAGGAGACCGTCACCTTCCACGACCTGGTCCTCGCCGTCATCGACGAGCAGCACCGCTTCGGCGTCCACCAGCGCCTTGCCATCACCGCCAAGGGCGATGCACCAGACATGCTGGTGATGACGGCGACACCAATCCCGCGCACGCTGGTGCTGACCGCCTTCGGCGACATGGACGTGTCGAAGCTGACGGAAAAGCCGGCCGGCCGCCAGCCGATCCGCACCGTCACCTTGCCGCTGGAAAGGCTGGACGAACTGGTCGGCCGCATGGTCGACGCCGTTGCCGGCGGCCAGAAGATCTACTGGATCTGTCCGCTGGTCGAGGAATCCGAAGAGATCAAGCTGATGTCCGCCGAGGACCGTTTTGCCTCGCTGAAGCCGCTGTTCGGCGACCGCATCGGCCTTGTCCATGGCCGCATGAAGGGCGCCGAGAAGGACGAGGCGATGCGCGCCTTCAAGCAGGGCGAGACACGCATCCTGATCGCCACCACGGTCATCGAGGTCGGGGTCGATGTGCCGGACGCCACCGTCATGGTCATCGAACATGCCGAACGCTTTGGCCTCGCCCAGTTGCACCAGTTGCGCGGGCGGGTGGGGCGCGGCGACAAGCCGTCCTCCTGCGTGCTGCTCTACAAGGACCCGCTCGGCGAGACCGCGAAACGCCGGCTGTCGGTGATGCGCGAGACCGAAGACGGGTTTCTGATTGCCGAGGAAGACCTGAAGTTGCGCGGCGAAGGCGAATTGCTGGGCACCCGCCAGTCCGGCACGCCGGGTTTCCAGGTGGCGCGCATCGAGGCGCATGCCGACCTTCTGGAGGCCGCCCGTGACGACGCCAGGCTGATCCTGTCGCGCGACCCGGAGCTGCAATCCGAGCGTGGCGAGGCGCTGCGCCTGCTGCTTTATTTGTTCGGACGCGACGAGGCCGTGCGGCTCCTGCGCGCCGGCTGAGCCAAGGCGGCAACCGACGGGTTGGCCAGCATTCCCTCGATCGGCTCGCCGTTCACGACGACCATTTGCTTGACCTCGGGCGCCACCAGCCCGGCCGAGACGATCAGCTTGGCGCCGTCCTCGATCGTCATGTCGAGCAGCACGATGTCCGACTTCGGCACATACATCAGAAAGCCGGTCGTCGGGTTCGGTGTGCAAGGCATGAACACCGCAATCAGCGGATCGCCTTCCTGATCGAGTTTCTGGTTGATCTCGGTCTCTTTCTCGCTAGCGACGAACACCAGCGACCAAACGCCTTTGCGCGGATATTCGACCAGCCCGACCTGGCGGAACATATCGCCCTTGTTGGACAGCACGGTCTCGAAAATCTGCTTCAGCGAACCATAGATGCCTCGCACCAGCGGCATGCGGCCAAGCAGCCGTTCGCCGGAATTGACGATGGCGCGGCCGACGATGTTGGCCGTCAGGAAACCGATCAGCGTGATCAGAATCAGCGCCACGATCAGCCCGAACCCCGGAACCGGAAACGGCAGGTACGTATCAGGACTGTAGCGCAACGGAATATAGGGCTTCACCCAGGAATCGACCCAGCCGATAAACGACCAGGCGATGTAGGCGGTGATCGCCAGTGGCGCACAGACAACGAAGCCTGTGAGGAAATAATTCCTCAGCCGGGTCATGCCGGAGGTCTTAGGAGCGTCGGACATGGTTCACCGGGGACGCGGGTTGCACCGCAACATAATGAACCAGAGGGCGCATTGGAACTGCGAAGTTTTTAAAGCGCCGATTATGCCGCCGCGTCTAGCGGTTCGATTTTCTCGAGTTCCGGCGCCAGTTTCTTGGCTTCGGTTTCAAGCTCATAGGCCTGTTGAAAATTCATCCAGAATTCGGGTGTGGTGTTGAAAAGTCTGGCGAGGCGGAGGGCCGTATCGGGGGTCAAGCCGATCTCCTCCTTGGCAATGCGCTCGATACGGGTGCGCGGAAGATTAAGCTTTTTTGCCAGCGCGCCGGCACTCATGCCGAGCGGGGCGAGATATTCTTCGCGCAGGAATTCTCCAGGATGAACTGGACGTGCGAATTTCGATGCCATTCGGCTCAACCTCCCGATTTGGGGGCAAAACTTACTCCACTGTCACCGATTTCGCCAGATTGCGCGGCTGGTCGACGTCCGTGCCCATGAACACGGCGGTGAAATAGGCGAGCATCTGGATCGGCAGCGCATAGATGATCGGCGAGATGATTTCCGGCACGTCCGGCAGCACGATCGTCTCCATCGTCTTCACGCTCGTCAGTGCCGCACCCTTGCTGTCGGTGATCAGGATGATCTTGCCGCCGCGCGCCGCCACTTCCTGCATGTTCGACACGGTCTTTTCGAAGATGCGGTCATGCGGCGCGATGACGATGACCGGCATGTTCTCGTCAATCAGCGCGATCGGGCCATGCTTCAGTTCGCCCGCGGCATAGCCCTCGGCATGGATGTAGGAGATTTCCTTGAGCTTTAGCGCGCCTTCCATGGCCAGCGGGAAGTTGGTGTCGCGGCCGAGATAGAGCACGTTCTTGTAGTGCGCGAGCTCGCGCGCGATCTTTTCGATCTGATGGTCGAGCTTCAGCACCTGGTTGGCAAAGCGCGGCGCCTCCGAAAGCTCGCGCACAAAGATCTTTTCCTGCTCCTTCGAAATCGTGCCACGCGCCACGCCGGCGCGCACGGCGAGCGATGCCAGCACCGAAAGCTGGCAGGTGAACGCCTTGGTCGAGGCGACGCCGATCTCCGGCCCGGCGAGCGTCGGCAGCACGACGTCGGATTCGCGCGCCATGGTCGATTCTCGCACGTTGACGACGGCACCGATCTTCATCCCCGCCTTGCGGCAGTAGCGCAGCGAGGCCAGCGTGTCGGCGGTCTCGCCCGACTGCGAGATGAAGAACGCCGCGTCGCTCTTCGACAGCGGCATTTCGCGGTAGCGGAATTCGGAGGCGACATCGATGTCGACCGGCAGCCGCGCATAGCGCTCGAACCAGTATTTGCCGATCAGGCCGGCTAGATACGCCGTACCGCAGGCTGAAATCGCCAGCCGGTCGATTTTGGCAAAATCGAAAGGCAGGTCCAGCGGCTTGGAAACACCGCCGACAAAGTCGAGATAATTCGCCAGCGTGTGCGAGATCACCTCGGGCTGTTCATGGATTTCCTTCTCCATGAAGTGGCGCCTATTGCCTTTGTCGACCATGAAACTGGTCGAGAGCGACTGCTGGCGCTTGCGGTCGACCTTTGTGCCGTCGATGTCGAAGATGGTGACGCCGTCGCGGCGCACCACCGCCCAGTCGCCATCTTCGAGATAGGTGATCGAATTGGTGAACGGGGCGAGCGCGATGGCGTCGGACCCTAAAAACATCTCGCCATCGCCATGGCCGACAGCCAGCGGCGGACCGTTGCGGGCGCCGACGATCAAGTCTTCATCGCCCTTGAACATGATCGCCAGCGCGAAAGCGCCTTCCAGCCGCTTCAGCGCCTGGTGCGCGGCATCAACTGACTTTAGCCCCTTGGCAAGTTCGCGCGCCACCAGATGCGCCACGACCTCGGTGTCCGTCTGCGACGAGAAAGAATAGCCGTCGCGGATCAGTTCGTCGCGCAGCTCGGCGAAATTCTCGATGATGCCGTTGTGGACGATGGCGACGCCGTCGGAAAAATGCGGATGCGCATTGGTTTCGTTGGGCACGCCATGCGTCGCCCAGCGCGTGTGGCCGATGCCGATCGTGCCGTCGAGCGGCTCGTTTTTCAGCAAGCGCTCGAGGTTGACCAGCTTGCCTTCGGCGCGGCGGCGGCCAAGCTGGCCGTGCTCGATGGTGGCGACGCCGGCCGAGTCATAGCCGCGATATTCGAGCCGCTTCAGCGCATCGACGATGAGCGGCGCAACCTGCGAGTGGCCGACGATCCCAACAATACCGCACATACAGACAGCCCCCGATTCCCCATGGAAAACCAGCGCTATTTAGGGATGGCCGGCCTGCCGCGAAAGTCACATTGCATTTCGTCCCGTGTAACGGAACGCTTCTGCACGCATGCACCATGACAGATCGCTCTTGCAATCCGGTTACTGCAATTGTTCGGTTTTTTCCGGGCCGGGTTTACTTTTTCTTCGCCGCCGCGGCCGAAGCAAAGCGCTCGCGCAGCTCCTTGCCCTTGCCAGGGATCGTCTTCTGGCGGGCGCGGCCGAAGGCCAGCGCATCGTCGGGCACGCTTTCGGTGATGACGCTGCCCGAGGCGATATAACCGCCCTTGCCGATGGTGACAGGGGCCACCAGTGAGGAATTCGAGCCGACAAAGGCGCCCTCGCCGATGTCGGTGAAAAACTTCGAATAGCCGTCATAGTTGCAGGTGATGGTGCCGGCGCCGACATTGGCTCCGGCGCCAACCCGCGCATCGCCGATATAGGTCAAATGGTTGACCTTGGCGCCCTCCTCGATAACAGCCTGCTTGACCTCACAGAAATTGCCCACCTTGGCCCTTTGCCTGAGATCGGCGCCCGGCCGCAGCCGCGCGTACGGCCCGACATCGCAATTCGAAGCGATGGTGGCGCCTTCGATGTGGCTGAAGGCATGGATCCTGGCGCCTGTGGCGATCTTCACCGCTGGACCGAACCAGACATTGGGCTCGACGATCGTATCGGCCCCGATCTCGGTATCGTGCGAGAAATACACGGTCTCCGGCGCGATCAGCGTCACGCCCGAAAACATCGCCTCGCGCCGACGGCGGGCCTGCCAGATGCCTTCGGCCTGCGCCAATTCGGCGCGGTTGTTGATGCCGAGTGCATTTTCAAAACTGGCTTCGGTCGCAACGACATCGAGGCCTCGCGCGCTGGCAATCTCGACGATGTCGGTGAGGTAATACTCGCCCTTGGCATTCTTGTTGCCGACCGCGTCGAGCAGCTTCAGCGCTTGGACGCCGACTACCGCCATCAACCCTCCATTGCAGAAAGTGATCTTCCGCTCTTCCTCGCTGCAATCCTTCTCCTCGCGGATGGCGACCAGTTTGCCACTCTTTTCGATCAGCCGGCCATAGCCAGTTGGATTGGGGGTACGAAAGCCGATGACGACGACGGCAACGCCTCCCGCCAGCTTACGCCGCGCCGCGATCAGCGCGCCCGGATCGATCAGCGGCGTGTCGCCGAACATCACGAGGACATCGTCATAACCCTTTGATATCGCATCGCGTGCGGCCAGAACGGCATGTGCGGTGCCGAGGCGCTTTTCCTGGACAAAGGTCTCGGCTTTCGGAGCGAATTTTGCCGCCGCCTTGCGCATTTCTTCCGCGCCATGGCCGATCACCAGCGCCTGGTCGCCGGCACCGGCGGCTTCCGCCGCCTTCACCACATGAGCGACCATCGGCAGCCCGGCAATCTGGTGCAGCACCTTCGGCAGCGCGCTCTTCATGCGCGTGCCTTCGCCGGCGGCGAGGATGACGGACAGGCAGGATCTCTGGCTCATGGAAGGCAACCATATGAAGGGGTTGGGAATCAGGACATGCTAACAGTGGCGCCATGCTGCACCAATGCGGTTAAATTCCGGTGAGATGGTGGAGCAGCTGACTCTTAATCAGTGGGTCCAGAGTGCATCAGTGGATCCAGAGTGCAAATCTTATGTCGGGTGCCTACCCCAACCTTCCCAGCACCGGGAAATTCTCCAGCAGCCAATACGACACGGTCTGCACGCCGCCGGTGAGGAAGAAGACGCCGGCGACGACTAGCAGCGCGCCGATCGCCTTTTCGACGCGGCCGAGATGGACGCGGAATTTACCGAGGAAGCGCATGAACGCACCGGAAAACAGCGCCGCGATCAGGAATGGGACGCCCAGGCCGAGCGAATAGGCGGCAAGCAGCAGCGCGCCCTCGCCCACCGTCTCGCGGCCGCCGGCCAGTGTCAGGATCGGCCCCAATACCGGGCCGATGCATGGCGTCCAGCCGAACGCGAAAGCCAGCCCCATCACATAGGCGGCGATCACACTCGCCGGCTTGCCTTGCGATTGGAAGCGCGCCTCGCGCGACAAAAGCGGGATGCGCAGGATGCCGAGGAAGTTCAGGCCCATCAGGATGATCAGCACACCGGCGCCCATCGCCAGTTGCTCCTGCCAGACCCGCAGCAGCCGGCCGATGGTCGACGCACCGGCTCCGAGCGCAACGAACACGGTGGAAAAACCGAGCACGAAGGCGATCGAGGAATAGAGCAGCGCGCCACGTGCGCCTTCGCGCGCCGTCGCGCCCGCATTGCCGCGGAAATCATCGACCGAGACGCCTGCCATATAGCAGAGATAGGGCGGCACCAGCGGCAGCACGCAAGGCGACAGGAACGAGATCGCTCCCGCCCCGACCGCGCTAACATAGCCGATGTCCAATGCCATTTCCAAGAACTCCAGTGCCGTGGCTGATATAGCGACGCGCAGCCTTGTCCACCAATCACCATAGTGTTGGCAAGATCATCCTTGCCGAGCGCACTTGCCGGGAAGAAACGGGGACGCGCAGGCGTTGATGCGGTGAGGCCGCGATTTCCCGCGCGTCTCCAGATATCAGTCAAGGAGATCTCCATGAAAACCATAACCGTTGGGCTGGCAGCGCTGTTGCTCAGCACCGCTGCATCCTTCGCTGCCGACGCGTGGAAGGAAGCCGAGGTCAATGGCACCAAGATATACACCGACGCCAACGGCATGACGCTTTATACCTATGACAAGGACGAGAAGGGCAAGAGCAACTGCTACGACAAATGCGCCACCAACTGGCCGCCGCTGAAGGCCGCAGCCGGCGCCAAGCCGGAAGACGAATGGAGCGTTGTCGGCCGCACCGACGGCACCAAGATGTGGGCCTATGACGGCAAGCCGGTCTATACCTTTATCAAGGACAAGAAGCCCGGCGATGTGAGCGGCGACGGCGTCGGCGAGGTCTGGCATATCGTCAAGGCCGACTAGCGTACTCGGTACCCAGCCGCCTGATGGCGGTACAAGGGCTGGTCGCCGGGCAATCTTCATGCGGCGGGCGTCGACCACCTTGCAGCAAACCACCGGTTTCGGTTCAGCGACTCGCGTGGAAAGCAGATCGGTCGTTTTCAATGACATCGCGCCTTTTCCGATGGCTAGGGGTCACCATCTCCCTTTTCCAAAATTCTGTGATTTCCTCCATACACTCTAAGAGTGTATTGCTGCAGAGAGCCCCGCAATTTGGGGCGCTTCCCCTTGACCGGATGCAAAAGCGCCGCCATGTGAGCGACACATGAACGAGATTTCGTCGCGCGCAGCGGAATTCTTCTGCCGCACCACAGCTGATATGAGACCTCATGGACGTCGTCGTCGTCGAATCGCCGGCCAAGGCAAAGACAATCAACAAATACCTCGGCAAGAACTACAAGGTTCTGGCCTCGTTCGGCCATGTCCGCGATTTGCCAGCCAAGGACGGCTCAGTGCGTCCGGACGAGGATTTCGCCATGTCCTGGGCGGTCGACACCGCTTCGGGCAAGCGGCTTGCCGACATCGCCAAGGCGGTCAAGGATGCCGACGGCCTGATCCTCGCAACTGACCCGGATCGCGAGGGTGAAGCCATCTCCTGGCATGTGCTGGAGGTGCTGAAGCAGAAGCGCGCGCTGAAGGACAAGCCGGTCAGCCGCGTCGTCTTCAACGCCATCACCAAGTCGTCGGTGCTGGAAGCGATGGCCAATCCGCGCCAGATCGATGCGCCGCTGGTCGATGCCTATCTCGCCCGCCGGGCGCTGGATTATCTCGTCGGCTTCACGCTGTCGCCGGTGCTGTGGCGCAAACTGCCGGGCGCCCGCTCGGCCGGACGCGTCCAGTCGGTTGCACTGCGCCTGGTCTGCGACCGTGAATCCGAGATCGAGCGCTTCATCCGCGAGGAATACTGGCAGATCGCGGCTCTGCTGGGCACGCCGCGCAACGAGAACTTCGAAGCGCGGCTGACCGCCTTCGATCGCAAGAGGCTGCAAAAGCTCGACATTTCCAACAAGGCGCAGGCCGATGACATCAAGACGATGCTCGAAGGCGCGACCTTCAAGGCCGTGTCGGTCGAAGCCAAGCCGACCAAGCGCAATCCCGGCCCGCCCTTTACCACCTCGACACTGCAGCAGGCCGCCTCATCGGGCCTTGGCTTCTCGGCCAGCCGCACCATGCAGGTGGCGCAGCGGCTCTATGAAGGCATGGAGATCGGCGGCGAGACCACCGGCCTGATCACCTATATGCGAACCGACGGCGTGCAGATGGCACCCGAGGCGATCGACGCCGCACGCGATGCCATCGCCAAGGAATTCGGCCCGAAATACCTGCCGGAAAAGCCACGCCTTTACACGACCAAGGCCAAGAACGCCCAGGAAGCGCACGAAGCGATCCGCCCGACGGATTTCATGCGCACTCCGGCATCGGTCAGACAGTATCTCGATTCCGACCAGATGCGCCTCTATGAGTTGATCTGGAAGCGTGCGATCGCCAGCCAGATGCAGCCGGCCGAAATCGAGCGCACCACCGCCGAAATCGAGGCGGTCAACGGCGCGCGCACCGCCGAGCTTCGCGCCGTCGGCTCGGTCGTTCGCTTCGACGGCTTCATTGCCGCCTACACCGACCAGAAGGAAGACGACGCGGAAGACGAGGAAAACCGTCGCCTGCCCGAGATCCGCGCCGGCGAGCAGCTTGCCCGCCAGGCAATCAACGCCACGCAGCACACCACCGAGCCGCCGCCGCGTTATTCCGAGGCTTCGCTGATCAAGAAGCTGGAAGAGCTCGGCATCGGTCGCCCGTCGACCTATACGGCGATCCTGAAGACGCTCGAAGACCGCGACTACGTCACCATCGACAAGCGCCGGCTGGTGCCGCAGGCCAAGGGCCGCCTGCTGTCGGCTTTCCTCGAAAGCTTCTTCAAGCGCTATGTCGAGTACGACTTCACCGCGTCCCTCGAGGAAAAGCTCGACGAGATTTCCGACGGCAAGCTCGCCTGGAAGGATGTGCTGCGCGATTTCTGGAAGGATTTTTCGGGCGCCGTCGGCGACATCAAGGAGTTGCGCGTCACCGACGTGCTGGATGCGCTCAACGAGGAACTGGCGCCGCTGGTGTTTCCCGCGCGCGAGGATGGCTCCAATCCGCGCATCTGCCCGAAATGCGGCACCGGCAACCTGTCGCTGAAGCTCGGCAAGTTCGGTGCGTTCGTCGGTTGCTCGAACTATCCCGAATGCTCCTTCACCCGCCAGCTCGGCGACGCTGCCAACCCCAATGGCGAGAATGGCGGCGGCGAAGACGGTACCAAAGTCATTGGCAAGGATCCTTATACGTCAGAGGAAATCACGCTGCGCAGCGGCCGCTTCGGCCCCTATCTGCAGCGCGGCGACGGCAAGGAAGCCAAGCGCTCCAGTCTGCCCAAGGGCTGGACGGCAGAATCGATCGACCACGAGAAGGCGCTGGCGCTGCTGTCGCTGCCGCGCGACGTCGGCCAGCATCCGGAAACGGCCAAGATGATCTCGGCCGGGCTCGGCCGCTACGGCCCGTTCGTCCTGCATGACGGCACCTACGCCAATCTCGACAGCATCGAGGACGTGTTCTCGATCGGGCTGAACCGCGCCGTGTCGGTGATCGCCGAGAAGCAGTTGAAGGGCAAGGGCGGCCGCAATGGCGGCACTGCCGCAGCGCTCAAGGAGCTTGGCGAACACCCCGACGGCGGTGGCAAGATCGTCGTACGCGACGGCAAATACGGGCCTTACGTGAATTTCGGCAAGGTCAATGCCACCTTGCCCAAGGGCAAGGATCCGCAGTCGGTGACGATCGAGGACGCGCTGGCGTTGATTGCCGAGAAAGAAGCCAAGGGCGGCGGCGGCGCCAAGAAGCCGTTCCGGAAAGCGGCAGCAGCCAAGGCGCCCGCGGCCAAGAAAACCGCAGCCAAGAAGCCGGCAGCGAAGAAAAGAGGGTAGGACGGCGTGGCGCGCAAGATCACCGGTAGAACCCACGGCGATCCGCGCACCGCCGACACGAGGGCCAAGGTCAAGGACGACTATCGGCCCTCGCGTGACGAAATCCTGCGCTACATCGCCGAAAATCCCGATCGCGCCGGAAAACGCGACATCGCGAAGGCGTTCGCGCTGCGCGGCGACGACCGCATCTGGCTGAAGGATCTGCTGCGCGACCTGCAGGACGAAGGTTTCCTGACCAAGGAGCGCAAAAGGTTGGCCCGCGTCGGTGCCCTGCCCCACGTCACGGTCCTGGATATTTTTGATCGTGATGCAGATGGCGTGCTGTTGGCGCGTCCTACCGAACATTCAGCCAACGGACCGCCACCCATCGTTTCCATCCGCCTGTCGCGCAGTGGCGGGGGACCGGCCCCCGGCATTGGCGATCGCGTGCTGGCCAAGACCTTTCCCGCCGACGAGACGAATGTCGCCCTGGGAGGTCCGGCATACACCGGACGCGTGGTGAAGATCTTCGAAAAGCGCACTGACGCCGTGCTCGGTGTCTTTCGCATCCTGCAGGACGGCACATTCCGCATCGAGCCGGTCGAACGGCGCCAGCCCGAACTGATCGTCGACAAGGAATTCCAAAACGGCGCCAAAAGCGGCGACCTGGTCGAGGTCGAGCCTGCGCGGGCCTCCCGCTATGGGCTGCCGAGAGCCAAGGTGCTCAACGTGCTGGGCTCGCTGACCAGCGAAAAGGCGGTCTCGATGATCGCCATCCACGCACATGACATTCCGCATATTTTTCCGGCCGACGTCATCGCCGAATCCGAAGCCGTCAAGCCGGCGACCCTCGCTCACCGCGAGGACTGGCGCGACCTGCCGCTGGTCACCATAGATCCGGCCGACGCCAAGGATCATGACGACGCCGTCTTCGCCACACCGGATCTCGACGAGAAGAACCCCGGCGGCGTGGTCGCCACCGTGGCGATCGCCGATGTCGCGGCTTATGTGCGCTATGGAACGGCGCTCGACCGCGAGGCGCTGAAACGCGGCAATTCGGTCTATTTCCCGGATCGCGTGGTGCCGATGCTGCCCGAGCGCATCTCCAACGATCTCTGCTCGCTGCGCGAGGGCCAGGACCGTCCGGCGCTGGCGGTGCGCATGGTGTTTTCGGCGCAAGGCCGCAAACTCAGGCACTCCTTCCACCGCGTCATGATGAAGTCGGCAGCAAAGCTCGCCTACAGCCAGGCTCAGGCGGCGATCGACGGCGCGCCGGACGAGAAGACCGGTCCGATCCTCGATACGGTGCTGAAGCCGCTGTGGGAAGCCTATGCGATCCTCAAGCGCGGCCGCGAGGGCCGCCAGCCGCTTGAGCTCGACCTGCCGGAGCGCAAGATCGTGCTCAAGCCGGACGGCACCGTCGATCGCGTCATCGTGCCGGATCGGCTCGATGCCCACAAGCTCATTGAAGAATTCATGATCCAGGCCAATGTCGCGGCAGCCGAGACGCTGGAGGCGAAGAAGCAGGAACTGGTCTACCGCGTGCATGACGCGCCATCGCTCGCCAAACAGGAATCGCTGCGTGAGTTCCTGCAAACGCTGGGCCTGTCGCTGGCCCGCGGCGCGCAGATGCAGCCAAGCCAGTTCAACGGCATCCTGGAGCGCGTGCGCGGCGCCGACAATGAGGGCCTTGTCAACGAAGTGGTGCTGCGCTCGCAGAGCCAGGCCGAATACTCGCCCAAGAACATCGGCCATTTCGGTCTCAACCTCAGGCGCTACGCTCACTTCACCTCGCCGATCCGGCGTTACGCCGATCTGATCGTGCATCGCGGACTTATTGCCGCACTCGGCCTTGGTCCGGGCGGGTTGACGCAGGACGAAGCGGCTCGTCTCGAAGACGTCGCGGTACTGATCTCAGGCACGGAACGCCGCGCAATGGCGGCAGAGCGGGATACGGTCGACCGTCTTGTCGCCGCTTATCTCGCCGAGCGCATCGACGACCGTTTCGACGCCCGCATCTCTGGCGTCACCAAATCAGGACTATTTGTCCAATTGCCGCAGTACGGCGCGGATGGTTTCATCCCTGTGTCAACATTGAACGGCGATTACTACATATACGACGAGACAGCCCGTTCCCTGTTCGGAGAACGCTCGGGCAAAGGCTACCAGCTCGCGGACCGCGTCGAGGTCCGGCTCGTCGAGGTGGCACCGATGGCCGGCGCGATGCGCTTCGAGATGTTGACCGATCCGAAGCCTTTGCCGGGCTCCAAGCGGTCGTTTCACAAGGCCAAAGGCCGCGCCCGCGCGTCGCAATCGCGACCGGGTTCGCGCGGCAGGAGACGATGATGACAACAGCCACGGAAGAACAGGTTTTCGGCGGAGAACATCACTCGGGCCGGGCTGCCCGCCCGCTATGGACGGCGATGAAGCGCGGCCTGCTCGGTCGCTGCCCGCACTGCGGCGATGGCAAGCTGTTTGGCGCGTTCACCAAGACCGTCGATGCGTGCAGTGTCTGCGGCGAGGAACTGCATCACCACCGCGCCGACGACCTGCCTGCTTATCTCGTCATCGTCATTGTCGGCCACATCGTGCTCGGCGCCTTCATGGGCGTGGAGGCAACGTCCACCCTGTCCACGTGGCAGCACATCGCCATCTGGGTGCCGCTGACCATACTTTTGTCGGTCGCGCTGCTGCAGCCGGTCAAGGGTGCCGTCATCGGACTGCAATGGGCCTTCTATATGCATGGCTTCGGCGACGAAAACGATGTGATCGAGCCGCATCCCGGAGCCTGAATCGCAACCAAGAATGCGGCCTGGCGCAACATCCCGACCGTGAAAGGCCACTTTCGCTTGCCAGAAGTTTCCGTTAGTTCCTGCGCATGGACGGTATGACCAAGGCGGAAGTCGACAAGATCGGACGGAGCATGATCGCCCAAAGCGACCAGCCAATTCGCCCCCGTGATGCCGCGACGCTGATCCTGCTCGACCGCAAGCGCGATGACGTGCTGGTCCTGATGGGTCGCCGCCATGCCGGCCACGCCTTCATGCCAGGCAAGTTCGTCTTTCCCGGCGGCCGCACCGATCCGGCCGACAGCCGCATCCCTGTCGCTGCCGCATTGCATCCGGAGCAGGAAGCCAGGCTGATCGCCGGGCCCGGCCGCACAAGCACCGCACGAGCTCGCGCCATCGCCTTGTCGGCCATCCGCGAGACTTATGAAGAAGCCGGATTGCTGATCGGCCGCAAAGGCGCTTTCACCACCGCCCGGCCCGACTGGCAAGGCTTTGCCGAACACGGCGTGCAGCCCTCCCTGGACATGCTGCGTTTCATCGCACGCGCTATCACGCCGCCCAACCGGGTGCGCCGCTTCGACACCCGTTTCTTTAGCGCCTGGCGCGACGATGTCGCGGTCGAACTGCCGGGTGGCGGTCCGACCAACGAACTCGAAGAGCTGGTCTGGCTGCCGCTTGCCAAGGCCCGGGAAGCCGACATACCCGACATCACCCGAATGATCCTGGACGAGCTGCAAAGGCGCCTCGCCCATGATCCGCTGCTGCGTCCGGCCGGCCCCGTACCCTTCTACCGGCTTGTCCGCAACCGCTTCACCCGCGAACTTCTCTAGAGCAATTCCAGGAAAAGTGTGACGCGGTTTTCCGTCCGGAATTGCGTAAGATCAAAAAGACAGAGTAATCAGCACCCATGACGGTCGATACCCAACAACAGGGCGACGAACGCGTACACTGGCTGCCGATGGTGGCGGCGATCTCGTCGATCAGCGTCGTCGGTATTGCCATCGGGCTCGGCATGCCGCTGCTCAGCGTCATCCTCGAAACACGCGGCCATTCAGCCTCGATGATCGGCCTCAACACGGCCGTCGCCGGCCTCGCCTCGATCGCCGGTGCACCGCTGGCCACACCGCTTGCGATGCGCTTCGGCGTCGCGTGGACCATGATTGCCATGATCGCCGCCGGCGCGCTGGCCTTTGTCGGCTTTCATTTCGCACCCGACTTCTGGATGTGGTTTCCACTGCGCATCGTGCTGCACATCGCGCTGACGGTACTGTTCATCCTGTCTGAATTCTGGATCAGCACCTCGGCGCCGCCGCACCGGCGCGGCCTTGTCCTCGGCATTTACGCCACGGTTCTGTCGCTCGGCTTTGCCGCCGGACCGTGGCTGTTCGCCCATCTTGGCAGTTCCGGCTTCAGACCGTTCGGCGTCATCATCTGTCTGGTGACGCTGGCGGCCATACCGGTGCTTGCAGCGCGCAACGAGAGCCCGACCATCGTCTCCGACGGCGAGACCAGCAATTTCCTGCGCTACATCTGGCTGGTGCCGTCGGCGACCGCAGCCGTGCTGGTATTCGGCGCGGTGGAAACCGGCGGCTTTGCGCTGTTCCCGATCTACGGCAGCCGCATCGGCTATTCCGAGGCCGACGCAGCCCTTCTCCTGACCATGATAGGCCTTGGCAACGTGCTGCTGCAGATCCCCATCGGCATGATCAGCGACCGCGTCAGCGACCGCCGCTATTTGCTGATTGCCTGCGCCATGGTTGGCCTCGCCGGCACGGCCTTCATGCCCTTCTTCGCCCAGAACTGGCATCTGATGGCCGCACTACTGTTCGTCTGGGGCGGCGTCGTCGCTGCCATGTACACGATCGGCCTTGCCCATCTCGGCTCGCAGCTTTCGGGCCATGAACTGGCGTCGGCCAACGCCGCCTTCGTGCTGTGCTACGGCGTCGGCATGGTTCTCGGTCCGCAGGCGATCGGCATCGGCATGGATGCATTCGGTCCAACCGGCTTCGGCTGGTCGCTCGGCCTGTTCTTCGCCGCCTACATTGCCCTGGTCGCCTTCAGGCTGGTCCGCAAGATCCTGCTGTAGCGCGATTGCTGCCAGCCCGCATTGGGATGGCACGGTGAGAGGCTGCTGACAGAACCGTGTCAGGAGCACAGGGCTAAAAGGGTGTCCCAAAACACTTGAGGACACTTCCATGATCGACAGCGGCTTTGAAACCACATCGCTACGAATGACACTGCTTCTGCTTGTGACCTTCCAGGCCCCGGCCGCCGATGTCGACCGCATCATGGACGCGGTGGTCGCGATCGCGCCGCTGGCCATGGGCAAATATGACCGCAATGCCTATCAGTCGGCAAATGGCATCGAGCGCTACAGGCCGCTCGACGGTGCGGCCGCCGGGGCCGAAACCGAATTGCGGCGGCGCCCGGGCACTGTCGAGGTTTCCTTCGAATTGCCCGACGACCAGGCATTGGCCGCCCGCGTCGCCGAGGCGATTTTCCAGGCCCATTCCTACCAGGAACCGGTGATCCGCATTCAGCCGATCCTGGCCAGCCGTTCCAAGGGGCTGGATGACCGCGCCAATCCGAATCGCTGGTGGAACACGACCGGAGACTGGAAGAAGGTCGCGGCAGCGGCGACAGAAACCGCTGATTTCCAGTCACCGGCAGGCTCGGGCGGGTCGCACAAGGCATACCGGGCTTGACTTTCCAGGCGCGTTCTTTATGTGTCGCGCCAAGTTTCCCGCGTCCGGGTGTTTCCCCGTGCTCCAGCGGCCAAAACCCCACGAACAAACGGACTGATATCATGGCCAAAGCCGCAAACATCAAGATCAAGCTTCTGTCGACCGCCGACACCGGTTTCTTCTACGTGACCAGCAAGAACAGCCGCACCAAGACGGACAAGCTGTCGTTCCGCAAGTACGACCCGGTCGCCAAGAAGCACGTCGAATTCAAGGAAACCAAGATCAAGTAATCTGGGTTTCCCTCTGCAATGCCGAAACGCCGCCCAATGGGCGGCGTTTTCGTTTGTAACGTGCGGAGGTCGCGCACCTCGTACATTTCTAAACGCTTCACGCCCTCACGGCTTCACCAAGTCTGTGAAGTGTATCATTTTAACACAATCGCCAATTGGTAGACTCCCACGACGGATAGGCAGTTAGTTCAGCGTCAGGCTAAAGGGGGGATGCCTCGAAATGGGAGAGAACCATGTCCATTCAGAAAGGCGACTATCGAACCAACAGAGCCGACTATGCGATTGCCGCGATGCACAGGGGAGTGACCGCCGAAGATAGCGTTCGGGACGATATTCTGGCGGCAAGAAAGAAGTCCCTATGGCTAAAAGAACGGCGATCAGCCAAGTCGGCTGAGAACCCCTTGGACAGCTCGCCGCTGCCCAAAAGAAGCCCTCGCGGATAGAGCCACGGCAGCCTCACGCGATCGCACCATAATCATGCACCGCCGACTCGCTCATATTTGCAGATGCAGCCGGCGGTATTTGCCTCTCGCATGGCGGCCCAACGCGTGGCGAAATGGCTCCCGTTCTTTTAGAAGGCGGCAGGACTAAAGTCTTGTTCTCTACTCGCAAAGGTCTGAGGGGTCTCGTTAGGTTCCGCAAATGTCTGTTGGACGTTCCGTTACTTTAGTTAATGGAGATGTAGTCATCCCTTGTATTTCCCACCCGGGAACGGTGCCTGCTGCGGCCGTTCGTAATCCATAGGCCCGTCATTCAGGTTGTTCAGCGCGCTGTACAGATCGCTGTGCAACGGTGTCGATCGCGTCCCAAATCCCCTCACCAGCTGAGTTCTATCAGCCGATGCGATCACCGCTTTTGGGATCGAACAGATGCAGCGACGCCGGATCGGCTGCCAACCGTACCACGTCGCCGGGCTTTACCCCGGCTCGGCCCATGGCAAAGACGCAAAGCTGCTGGCTGGCCAGCTTGACGTAGAACTGCGTCGAAAGCCCGAGCGGCTCCACCACCACCACCTCGCCCTTCAATGCGCCGTCGTCTGCCAGCCGGATATGCTCGGGCCGCAGACCGACTGTGATGGCGTCGCCGCCCTTCAGCGGCAGGCCTTCTGGCAACAGCAGCGCCTGGCCATCGGCCAGCACGGCCTCCGAGGCACCGCCCTTGCGAACCGTCGCCGGCAGGAAATTCATGCCGGGTGAACCGATGAAACCGGCGACGAACATGTTGGCCGGCCGGTCGTAGAGATCGAGCGGCGCGCCGACCTGCTGGATCAGCCCGTCATGCATGACGACGATGCGGTCCGCCATGGTCATCGCCTCGATCTGATCGTGGGTGACGTAGACGGAGGTGGTTTTAAGTTGCTGGTGCAGCGCCTTGATCTCGGCGCGCATATGGACGCGCAGCTTGGCGTCGAGGTTCGACAGCGGCTCGTCGAACAGGAAGACCTTGGGATCGCGCACGATGGCACGGCCCATGGCGACGCGCTGGCGCTGGCCGCCGGACAATTGCCGCGGCAGGCGTTGCAGGAGCGTGTCGAGCCCGAGCCGCTTGGCCGCGCCGTCCACCCTCGCGTCGATCGTCGTCTTCTCCGCTTTCTTCAAGAGCAGGCTGAAGCCCATGTTCTTCGACACGTCCATATGCGGATAGAGCGCATAGGACTGGAACACCATGGCGATGTCGCGGTCCTTGGGTGCCACGTCATTGACCAGTCGCTCGCCGATGCGGATCTCGCCGCCGGAAGCCTCCTCCAGCCCGGCGATCATGCGCAAAAGCGTGGACTTGCCGCAGCCTGACGGCCCGACCAGGACGACGAATTCGCCATCGGCGATTTCAAGGTCGACCGCGTGCAGGACGCGGACGGCGCCATAATCCTTGCGGACCTTTTCGAGCGTGACAGAAGCCATCGGTCTATCCTTTGACGGCGCCGGCGGTCAGGCCGGTGACGAGATAGCGTTGCAGGAAGGCGAAGAAGATGCAGACCGGGATCAGTGCCAGGATGGATGCTGCCATCATCTGTCCCCAGTCGACGGCGAACTTACCGATGAAGGTAAGCAGGCCGACCGCGAAGGTCTTCTGGTCATCGCTGGAAATCAGCATCAGCGCGAACAGAAGCTCGCTCCACGCGGCCGTGAAGACGAAGCCCAGCGTCGCGCCCATGCCGGGCAGCGTCAGCGGCACGATTACCTTGCGCATCGCTTGCGCCCGGGTGCAGCCGTCGATCATCGCCGCCTCTTCCAGGTCCTTCGGAATGCCGTCGAAGAAGGACTGCATCAGGAAGGTGGCAAAGGCCGTGTTGAAGGCGGTGTAGATGATGATCAGCCCGGCCAGGCTGTTGATCAGGCCGATCTGACCCATCACGCGGTAGATCGGCGGAATGACCATCACCAGCGGAAAAGTCTGGGTCAAAAGCAACATCAGTGCAAGTGCTGCCTTGCCGCGAAAGGTGAAGCGCGACATGGCATAGCCGGCGAGCGAAGCAATGATTGTCACCAGCGCCGCCGTCGACACCGAGACGATGACGCTGTTGAGGAAATATCGCGGAAAATCGGTGGCCTCGAGCACGGTGACGAAATTCTGCAGCGTCATTTGCGACGGCCAGAAGGTGATGCCTTCGGAATACAGAAGCCGCTCCGGCGTGACCGAGATCTTCAGCGTCCAATAGATCGGAAACAGGGCAAAGAGCACGTATGCCGCGATCGCCGCGTAGAGGCCGATGCCGCCGAAGAAGCGCTGCGAGGTTGAACGCCCTGCGATCATCAGACGTGCCTCACCAGCGTGCGACGAATGCCGATCAGGGCAATCGCGTAGGCAATGAGCAGGACCAGCAGCAGCACGGCCACCGCCGAGGCATAGCCCTTGTCCAGCGACTTGAAGGCGCTGACGTAGATGTAGACCGGAACCGTGTTGGTCGAGCCGGCCGGTCCGCCCTCGGTCATGACGAAGATCAGGTCGGCGAAGGTGGCGATCCAGATGGTGCGCAACATCACGGTGATGGCGATGGTCGGCGCCAGGAACGGCAGCGTCACCTTGGTGAAGCGCTGCCAGGGCGAGGCGCCGTCGATCGCCGCCGCCTCATGCAGTTCCGATGGAATGGATTTCAAGGCCGCCAGCAGCGTGATGGCGAAGAACGGAATACCGAACCAGACATTGGCGACGATCGGCCCCCACATGGCAGTTGAAGGATCGGACAGCACATTGGTCGGCTCGGCCTTCAGTCCCAGCGCAAACAGCCAGTGCGGCAACGGGCCGATGATCGGGTTGAACAGCCAGGCCCAGGTCAGGCCCGACAGGAAGGATGGCACCGCCCAGGGCAGGAACACCAGCGCCTGCACCAGTTTGCGGCCGCGAAACGGCTTGTCGAGCAGCAGCGCCAGGCCGAGGCCGAGGAAGAACTGGAAAAACAGGCTGGCGACGGTCCACCACAGCGTGTTGACCAGCGCCTGCCCCAGCACCTGATCCGACAGCATCGCCTGATACTGCCCGAGCCCGACATATTCGGACTTGAACGCCGAGAATTTGCGGAAGGAGTAGCTGATGCCGATGACCAGCGGCACCAGAAGCACCACGACCAGAAGGATGATCGCCGGGCTGAGATAGAGCCATGGCTCGATTGCGACGTGCGATAGCCGCTTGCGATGCGGCTTGCCGACGGATCGTATTTCGGACACGGCATAGGTCATTGGCTGAGGATCGGCTCCCTGGAGCGACGTCGGGCAGCGTCCTTCTCCCCGTCGCTACGGGGAGAAGATGCCGGCAGGCAGATAAGGGGCAGCGCGAACCAACCAAAGCCTGGCGCCGCCCCTCATCCGTCACTTCGTGACTCCTTCTCCCCGTGAACGGGGAGAAGGAGAGAAGAGCTACTTCTTGTTCTTCGCCAGCCAGTCCTGCTGTTCCTTGGTCAGGAAGGCAGCCCATTGGTCGGCGACGTCCTTGGCCGTCTTCTGGCCAAGAAGCACTTCCTGGAAGTTCTTGATCGCCACCTGGTCGACGAAGTTGCCGAGGTTCTCCAGATGCGTCGGCGGCGTCACCATTTCATATTTGGAGCTGTCGCTCAGCTCCGTGAACCAGCCCTTGAACTGCTCGGTCTTGAAATGGGGATCCTGGTCGGCGCCGTTGTGGATCGGGACGACCCCGACTTCCTTGGCCCATTCCAGATTGTCCTTCGGCGACAAAAGCGTCGCCATCAGCTTCCAGGCGTCGTCCTTGTGCTGCGAGTTGGCAAACATCGCCCAGCCGGCATAGCCGAGCGTCGGATAGGACTTGCCGCTCGGCCCGACCGGCAATGGCGCCACGGCGAAGTCGTCGGCGCTCATCTTGTCGGCAATGCCGAGCAGCGCGTCGGGATCCTGGTTGAGCATGGCGCAGGTGCCGGAATAGAAGCCGGTGACCGTTTCGTTGAAGCCCCAGCTCACCGAATCCTTCGGCGCCAGGCCGTCCTTGTACATGTCGGCCAGCATCTGCAGGCCCTTGACCGAACCTTCTTCGTTGATGGTCGAGGTGCCGTCCTCGTTGAAGTAGCCACCCTTGCCGGCGGCGATGTTCATGAACATGTGCATGCCGTTGAAGGCGCCCGGCCCGCCGCGCAGGCAGTAGCCGTACTTGCCCGGGATCGCGGAAATCTTCTTGGCATCGGCGATGAAATCATCGAGCGTCGCCGGCGGGCCATCGAGGCCGGCCTGCTTGAACAATTTCTTGTTCCAGAACAGCGCGTTCACATAGTAACCGTAAGGGATCATGTACTGGGTGTTGTTGACGGTCGAGCCGAACTGCTTGGCACGGTCGCCGAGCGTCTTGGCGTCGTCCCATTTGGCCATGTAGGGCCCGAGATCCTCGAGCTGGGCATTGTTGGCATAGAGGCCCATCCAGCGTTCCGGCATTTCGACAATGTCAGGCGTATCGCCGGCCTGCACCATGGTCAGGAATTTCTCGAAGGCCTGGCCCCAGGGCAGCGAGATCAGCTCGACCTTGACGCCGGGATTGGCCGTCTCGAACTCAGCGATCTGCTTCTTCAGGAATTCGGTGCGCGGCGGGCTGGTGATGACTTCGACCATTTTCAGGGTCGAATCGGCCATAGCGCTTCCGGCGGAAATCGCCAGCCCCGCAACGGTGGCAAGCATGACGGTCAGTTTTTTCATGTTCAAGACTCCCATTTTGAACCCGCTTGTTATTTTCTGGCTTTTTCGAAGGCCTGGGCGACGTCAGCCCATAGGTCCTCGACACTCTCCAATCCGACATTGAAGCGGATGGTTCGGGGGCTGACGCCGAAGCGCGCCATCGAATTCAGGCCCGGCGTCTGCTCCAGCGACGCCTTGGCCGGTACGACCAGGCTTTCATGCCCGCCCCAGCTGACGCCGATGCGGAAATATTTCAGCGCGTCGACGAAGATGGGAATGTCGATATCGTCCGTCACCTCGAAGGAGAACAATCCGGCATAGCCGGCCAGGGTCGCCTTGCCCGGATGGTTCGAATAGACGGGGTGGTTGACCCGCTCGACATTGGCATGCGCCTTCAGCCGTTCGGCGATGGTCAGGCCACTCTTCATGTGATGCGGCAGGCGCAGCGGCAGTGTGCGCAGGCCGCGCAGCAGCAGCCAGGCCTCGAACGGCGACAGCTTGCCGCCGAGATAGGAATAGGTCTGCTCGTTGATGTGTTTGATATGAGCAGCGGAACCCGCCACCACGCCGGCCACGGTGTCGCTGTGGCCGCCGAGATACTTCGAGGCCGAGTGCAGCACCAGATCGACGCCATGCGTGATCGGCTTCTGGAACACCGGCGTCGCCCAGGAATTGTCGATCGTGGTGACGATGCCTTGCTCCTTGGCCAGCCGCGTCAGATGCGCGATGTCCTGCACCTCGAACATCATCGAGGTCGGGCTTTCCAGGTACAGCAGCTTGGCGCCGGGAAGTGCTGCCGCGACCGCATCGGGGTCGGAACCGTCGACGTAGTCGACCTTGATGTTGAGCCGCGGCAACAGCCGCTCGAACAGCCGATAGGCATCGCCATAGCAATTGCGCACAGCCACGATGCGCTCGCCGGCACCGACAAAGGCAAGCACCGTGGCGCTGATCGCCGCCATGCCGCTGGAAAAGCCGCGCGCCGCCTCGGCCCCCTCGAGTGCGGCCACCCGCGCCTCGAACTCCATCACCGTCGGATTGTCGCCGCGCGAATAGATCGGCTGCTTTCGTTTGCCGGCAAAGGTGTCGGCCATTTCGGCATAGCTGGCGAAGGTAAACAGCGAGGTTTGATAGATCGGCGGCACCACGGCACCCCCGGGGAACGGCTCGTCATGCGCCAGCAATGTCGCCGCCTCGGCAAGATAGTCGTGATCAAAACCGGATGGATGCTCGTTCATGTCTGGCTCGAAAGCTTGAGTTTGGCGGCACCGCGCTTCAAATCGTCCTCGACGGTGGAGATCAGCTTGAGCGCCTCGGCGCGGGCGCCCTGCGGGTCGCGGGCAGCGATGCGCTCATAGATGGTTCGGTGGTAGGGAAAGCTGGCGTGGCCGAAATCACGAACGCCCAGCGGATGCTCCCAGAAGCGGTGGAACAATTCATGCATGGCGGCGATGATCTGCTCGAATAGCGGATTGCCAGAGACCCGGTAGATCGCCTGGTGGAACTCCCAATCCTCTTCCGACGACATGCCTTCGCGCGTGCGGAACGCCTGCTCCATGATGTCGAGCTTGCGCGCTATCTCGGCGATATCGGCCTGGCTTGCACGTTCGGCGCAAAGGGCCGCGGCCTCCGCTTCCAGCGCGCGGCGGATCTCCAGCGTCTGCATCAGGCTGGTAAAATCATTGCCGCCCGCCAGCGTCAGCGGCATGTGCAACATGTCGGGTGAGACGGCCGCCTTGAGGTAAGTCCCGCTGCCTTGCCGGCGCTCGACGAGGCCGAGCCCTTCCCAGCGAGTCAGCGCCTCGCGCACCGTGTTGCGGCTGACCTTCAGCCGCTCGGCCAGGATGCGCTCCGTCGGAAGTCTCTCGCCGGGCTGCAAGGCCTCGGCTCGAACAAACCCCACCAATGCCTTCAGCACGGCGTCATCGCGCGCCGTCGTCTGAATGGGTGGCAGGCTGTTCTGGTCCACACTTCCTCCAAGTGGTCCAATGGTCCAACCAATTCCTGCATAGATGAAAGATCCTGTCAATCGATTGTCAGGGGATACGTCCTTTTTCATGCTGTTGACGGTTGCGACAATCCGTTTCGGCAGGTCGTGCCAGCCAGCTCCAGCCTTCTGCTAATCAACAGCGGCAGGCGTCACTCCCGCTTTGCGCACCTTGGTTCGGGTCGCGGTTTTACGGGAGGAGCCGGGTCTTGCCGCAAGCCCCTTGTGCGCCATATGTACGAAATGGAGGGGGTGCTGTTCCCCCCGATGTTCGGTTGCCACGAAAGAGCTTGTCGCGCCATCCATAGCGACTAAGGAACGGCCGTCGCCGCGCCAAGACAGTACCAGATCTTCACACGCAAAAAAGCAGAGCCCCGTCTTTGGTACGGAGCTCTGCTGTTCTTTTGGAAGGAAGGGGGCCGGACGGCGTTTGGCAGCGGTACGAGGAGGCCACTATGTGCCAGCGCCGGCCGGCCGACCCCACGGACCCAGGAGATGCGGCGGACCTGAGCATCATGGGGTATTCCTGGAGATCGGAGCCGGTTGTCTATCCTCGTGCCGGCTTCGTCTTGGCCTTCACACTTGCGCAAGAGCTTATGAAAATCAACAGTTTCTTAACCAAGGCTCGCGAATTGCTTGGATTAAGGTAAACGGGTAACCCTGTCGGCTTGACTGGAAAATTGGGGGCTGAACCGATTAGGCCGCCTTGGCAACGACTCGGTTGCGGCCACCGCTCTTGGCTTCGTAGAGCGCGAGGTCGGTACGCTTCATCAGTGCCGCCACCGTATCTACCCCCTTCAGCACCGACGACACGCCGACGCTGACGGTGACTTCGATCTTCGTGCCGTCCTGGCCGATGGCAAAAGGCGCTTGGGCAATTTCGGCGCGAATGCGTTCGGCCACCTTCTCGGCCACCGCGCCCTCGGTGTCCGGCATCACCACGACGAACTCCTCGCCGCCAAAACGGCAGGCAAGGTCGATACCCCTGACATTCTTGCGCAGCCGTCGCGCAAATTCCCGCAACACCTCGTCGCCGCCGTCATGGCCGTGCGTGTCGTTGATCGCCTTGAAGCGGTCGAGGTCGGTGATCATCACCGACAGCGGCCGGCGCCGCGCCACGGCGCGATCGAACAATGTCTGCAGATGGCTGTCGAGATAGCGGCGGTTGTGCAGCCCGGTCAGCCCGTCGGTCACCGCCATTTCGATGGTCTGGGTGACGCTGGCACGCAGCTGGTCGTTGTAGCGCTTGCGGCGCACCTGGGTACGCAGCCGTGCCGTCAACTCCTGCTGGTCGATCGGCCGCATCAGATAGTCGTTAATGCCGAGTTCGAGGCCGCGGATGATGCGTTCCTCCTCGCCCTCCTCCGCCAAAAGAATGATCGGCACGAAGCGAGTGCGGTCCAGCGAGCGCAATTGCGAACACAGTCTCAGCGGATCGAAATCGGCGAACGCCGTCGAGATCATCACGCATTCATAGGACGTCTCGGCAGCCTGGAAGAAGCCGGCATGCGGATCACTGGAGATGTCGAGGTCGGCACGGTCGCGCAGCATTTTCTGGATGCGCTCGACGGATGTTTTGCGCTCGTCGATCAAAAGCACTTTCGGCATCGTGTCTTCGGCTGCGAAATTGCGGCTCAAGAGTTCTTCGATGCCGATGTTGCGCGTCGTCGAGGCGCGCAGCCGCAACTCGTCGGTCAGCGATTTCAGCCGGACAAGGCTCTTGACGCGCGTCATCAGCTGCAGATCGTTGACCGGCTTGGTCAGGAAGTCGTCGGCGCCGGCTTCGAGCCCGCGCACCCGGTCGGAAACCTGGTCGAGCGCCGTGATCATCACCACCGGAATATGCGATGTCGCCGGATCGCTCTTCAGCCGCCGGCAGACCTCGAAGCCGTCCATATCCGGCATCATCACGTCGAGCAGCACAACATCGACCTTGCCGTTCTCGCAGGTCTCAATCGCATCCGGCCCGTTGCTGGCGGTCAGCACCTCGAAATATTCGGCCAGCAACCGGACTTCCAGCAGCCGAACATTGGCAGGGATGTCGTCGACGACGAGGATCCGTGCAGTCATTTCACAAAGCTCCGGCTCGGCTGAAAAGGTACATCACGCATCGCCCAAATAGGATTTGATGGTTTCGATAAAACGCGGCACCGAGATCGGCTTCGAAATATAAGCCTCGCAGCCACCCTGGCGGATGCGTTCCTCGTCGCCCTTCATCGCGAAGGCGGTCACCGCGATGACCGGGATGACGTGCAACTCGTCATCCTCCTTCAGCCATTTCGTCACTTCCAGCCCCGACACTTCAGGCAGCTGGATATCCATCAGGATGAGGTCCGGCCGGTGCTGGCGCGCCAGGTCGAGCGCTTCCAGACCGTTTCGGGTGCGCACGGTCTCGTAACCGCTTGCCTCGATGAGGTCCCGAAAGAGCTTCATGTTGAGCTCATTGTCCTCGACGATCATGACCTTCTTCGGCATCGATATCCCGTCCCGGTCGTCCTTCCGCTCAAAGGCGACCGTCATGCGCCCACGTCCAGACGCACCAAACCCTGCTTCACTTTACGGCAATATCATTGACGAAACGGAAATCCGCGGCTGGAAAACTGCGCAAATTCCACCCCGTCCTCGCGCGTCCAAAGGGCGCGCCACGCTCTAATGGCTTGCCGCAAGCAACTCTTGCCATTACTGCGGGAGAGACTCATTCCACACCGAAGGTAGTGATGGCAAACGCAGCGTCAATGCGTGAAGAGGCGGAAACCATTGCCGTGAAGGCCCTGGGCTTTGTCGCCTCCGATCCGGAATTGCTGCCGCGCTTTCTGGCGATCACCGGCATCGAGGCGCATTCGATCCGTCAGGCTGCCAGCGAGCCGGGATTCCTGGCCGGTGTCCTGCAGTTCATTCTTGCCCATGAGCCGACGCTGATGCGCTTTGCCGAGGAAACCGGCACGCCGCCGGCTGCCGTAGGCAAGGCCTTGCGGGCGCTGCCGCTAGGTGACGACAACCACGAGCATTCCATATGAGCGACGATCCTGAAACCGCGCGTCAGATCGAGGAACTGATGGCTGACGACCGCCCGCTGCTGGTGCTTGATGTCGACGACGTGTTGCTCGAATTCATCCGCCCGTTTCCGAATTTTCTCAGGGCGCGCGGCTATGATCTTACGCTGGCCTCCTTCCAGCTGACCGGAAACATCGCCGAAACGGCGAGCGGCCGCCTGATCGAACAGCCCGAAGTCACCGCACTTCTGGGCGATTTCTTCGACGCGCAGGCCGACTGGCAGAGTATCACGGAAGGTGCTGCGGAAGCCTTGGCAGAACTCGGCGACCGCGCGCAAATCATCTTGCTTACGGCTATGCCGCATAGGCACCGGGCCGTGCGCCGCGCCCATCTCGATGCCCTCGGGGTGAGCTATCCCCTTCTGACCACGGAAATGGCAAAGGGGCCGGCGGTGGCCAAGCTTCGCGGCAAAGGGGGCCGGCCGGTCGTCTTCGTCGACGATCAGCCGCGCAACCTGGCGTCGGTACAGAATGCCGTCGCCGATGCCGAGCTGTTTCACTTGATGGCTGACAATTCGCTGCGCGCATTCCTGCCGCCAGTCCCGGACGACGTCATCGTCGTACAGGATTGGCATGAAGCCGCCCCAAGGATCACGAGCGCGCTGGGGCTCTAAAGCCCCCGGCCCCTCATGGATTCAGTTTCGCTCCTGCCCCGCCGCTGTCGTCTCCGCTGTCATCGTTCCCGCCGTCACCATCATCCACGCTGTCGTCGACCGCCGGATCGGCAGGCTTCAGCATGACGCCGTTGACGGTAACCGAACCATCGGCCTTGGCGTTGACGACCCATTCCAGCCGGCCGTCGGGCAGCGCCTTGCCAAAACCCTTCGCCATGAGCGCAACCGGCACATATTGCGCCACCTCCGGCTCCGACTTTGCCGCCTCCTGCAAACCTTCGATCATCTTGTCGAAGCCGGTGACATCGACCGTCACGTTTCCTTCGGGCTTTTCGCCGGGGAACGTCATCTCGCCTTCCAGCGCGATCTCCGTGTCTTTGTTCTTCACGGTGCTGTGGCCGAGCACGACCTTCGGCGTCTTGGCCATGAAGTCGGCTTTGAGCTGCTCGCCGAATTCAGGCGACAGCGGCGGATCCCGATTAAGATCAAAGGCTTCGATTGTCTTCTTCGCCATGGTGTCGAGATCGATATTGGCGCCGCCGAAGTTCAGATCGATATCGGTGGGCAGCAGCGCGACGCTCCAGCTCGGCAGAAGCTGCTGCGGCACGGTTAGCCCCGATGCCTTGATGCCATAGGTGATTTTGCCGCTCTGGGCGACGCCGTCGGTGCCGAACACGGTGGAGAGCTGGGTGGCGCCGAAATTGCCGACCGGGCTTTCCACCACGAAATCCTTGAAGCCGTAGGTTCCCTCCACACGGTCCCAAAGCGGCAATGCCGCGCGCAGAAGCGATTTGAGTTGCGCCTGGTTGGCCTTCAGCGTTGCCTCGTTCTCATTGGCCACGGCAAATGCCAGGAGATCAAGCAGCGGCTTTGTCCGCACACCCTTGCCGCTGGCTTCGACCGACAGTTCCGGCGACCTGAGGGTGACCGGGAATTTCAGCCCGCTCTCGGGATCGTCGAAATTGAGCGCCTCGACAAAACTCGACACCTTTTGCGAGCTTGTGAAATCGATGCCGCCGGTCGCGGACTTGCTCGCGGCAATAGTCGCGGTGCCGGCGCCGGTGCTGGCTTCGATGTGCTGCTTGGTATCCTTCGATGCCATCGTCATGCCGGCGATGGAGCTGGTGCCGCTGGTAAAAGCCGCCAGATTGGGATCGTAGACGCCCGTCCCCTTGCCGTCCTTGATGGAAAGCTGCGTGCTTTGCAGCCCCTCGGGCCCGTTGAACTCGAAGGATGCGTTTTGCGAAAAGTCCATCGAGACATCCCAGGACCCATCGCTGCGCGGCTTGACCATGAGCGCATAGGGCGCGAAGTCGAATTTCACCAGCTTCTGGTCCGGAAACGATGCGGCAAGTGCCTTGAAATCAAACAGGATCTTGTAGGCATCACCTTCGAGCGAAACCTTCACAATGCCTTTGTCGATCGCCTGTTTGCCAACATAGCGGGACAAGTCGCCGGACAATTGCTTCGCACCCTGACTGTCGACGGTCTGACCGAAAGCAGGCGCACTCAACGCAAGAAGGAACACGAATGGCAGGGCACGGTTCACGTGAATTCTCCGTTTTGGCGTAATGCATGTCACCCAGAAGTGCGCCCCGGTTTCGGGAGAATGACATGCATCAAACAAACAACCTAAAGCGCATGCGCTTTAGAAGAAACGCTTTATTCGTCTGGTATGAAATTACCGTCACGACCGCAAGGCGGGATCAACTACAACGCTGCCAAGCAGAATGCCTCGATCAAAGCACGAGCCGCATCAATGGCCGGCCCACCTTACGTTCCACAAGCCTTTCGAAGCCGGCCTTCTCGAACACCCGCGACGAGCCGACGAACAGGCCAATCGAACGCGAATCGCGAGACAGGTCCATCGGGCAGGCCTCGACCAGCCGGGCGCCATTCCGGCGGGCGAAATCAATGCCGCCTTCGACCAGGCGATGCGTCATACCCCTGCCGCGCGCCTTGCTGCGGATGAAGAAGCAGGAGATGGCCCACACGGCCGGATCCATGGCGTCGGCGGGATCGACCGGCGCCGACCCCCTGCCCTGATTGTTCCATTCGGGCACGTCGGCGCGCGGTCCGATCTGCATCCAGCCGACCGCCTGACCATCCTCGAATGCCAGCAGACCCGGCGGCGGGCCGGCTTCGATGCGCGCCTTGATGTGATCCTTGTTGCGCTCCCGGCTGCTTTCGCGGCGCATTGCCGGCGCCATGCGGAAATGCGTGCACCAGCATCCGTAGCAGGCACCCTGCTTGCCGAAGAGGTCCTCGAAATCCGCCCATAGCGCGGGCGTCAACGGCGCTATGGTCGTGCTCATGCGTTCTCCCCAGACCACCCTTGTCGCTGGTCTTGCGCTGTCGTAATATTGCGTTTGTTCTCTGTATGTTCCCACAAATGGCGGCTCCTGTCAACAATCCCGACCACGGTTTTTGCCGCGACTGCCTGACATTTCAGCGCAGCGAGGCGCGCCGTTGCGAGCGCTGTGGTAGTCCCAGGCTCGCGCGTCATCCCGAGCTTTACCGGCTGCATCTGGCCCATATCGATTGCGATGCTTTTTATGCGGCGATCGAAAAGCGCGACAATCCGGCGCTCAAGGACAAGCCGCTGATCATCGGCGGCGGCAAGCGCGGCGTCGTGTCCACCGCATGCTACATCGCCCGTATCCAGGGCGTGCGCTCGGCAATGCCGATGTTCAAGGCGCTCGAAGCCTGCCCCGAGGCGGTCGTCATCAGCCCCAACATGGAAAAATACGTGCGCGTCGGCCGCGAGGTGCGCGCCATGATGCAGGCGCTGACGCCGCTGGTCGAGCCGCTGTCGATCGACGAGGCGTTTCTCGACCTCGCCGGCACCGAGCGTCTGCACGGCCAGCCGCCGGCAGTAGTCTTGGCGCGCTTTGCGCTCGCAGTCGAGAAGGAGGTCGGCATCACCGTGTCGGCCGGCCTGTCCTATTGCAAGTTTCTCGCCAAGATAGCGTCCGACTTCCGCAAGCCGCGCGGCTTCTCGGTCATCGGCGAGGCCGAGGCGGTCGGCTTCCTGGCGGTGCAGCCGGTCACCATGATCTGGGGCGTCGGCAAGGCGTCCAACGCCACGCTGGAGCGCGACGGCATCCGCACCATCGGCCAGCTTCAGAAAATGGATCGTGGCGACCTGATGCGGCGTTACGGCACCATGGGCGACCGGCTCTACCGGCTTTCGCGTGGCGAGGACGTCCGTCGCGTCGATCCGGATCAGGACGCCAAGAGCGTATCGGCCGAAACCACCTTCGACACAGACATCGCGTCGCTGGAAGAGCTGGTCGCGGTGCTGAGAGGGCTTTCGGAAAAGGTTTCGGCACGGCTGAAGAAATCCGGCATCGCCGGGCGCACCGTGGTGCTGAAGCTGAAAACCCAGGATTTCAAGCTGCGCACGCGCAACCGCCAGCTCGGCGACCCGACCCGGCTCGCCGATCGCATCTTTCAAACCGGGGTAGAGCTTCTGCGAAAGGAAGCCGACGGCACGAAATACCGGCTGCTCGGGATAGGCGTCAGCGACCTCTCGGACGACGACAAGGCCGACCCGCCCGATCTGGTCGATGTCCAGTCGCGCAAGCGTGCCATGGCCGAAGGCGCCATCGACGCCCTGCGCGACAAGTTCGGCCGCAAGGCAGTGGAAACCGGCTACACATTCGGTAAAGGCCGCGATGCCCACCCGCCTGAGCCCCTTGAGGAGTGACGCTGCATATCGCCGTGTTGAAATTCAACTGCGCTGCAGGTCTATCCTGCTTGTCACTACGCTCTTGCCGGTTTTCGGATCGGTGTCGATGACAGTCAGCCGCATGCCGTTCTCGCCGCGTTTCTCGACCGTCATCTGTGCCCTTCGGTCACCATTGACCTCCTTGGCCCAGCGGATGCCGAGATTGATCGCGTTGCCGGAGCGGCTGCCGTTGAGTTGCGCCGGCCCGGTACGAGAACCGACATACGTGCCGCTATACTTGGCACCGCTGGCTTTCAGGTCCGCGCTGATGGCGCGCGTCACCACAATCAGTCCGCGGCAATTGCCGTCGAGCGACAACGAGGTCGACGTCGCGTTCGACTTGAAGTTACAGGACACATTGACCGTTGGCGTGTCTGTGGTCACCTTGACGATACCCTTGCCGGTAAAATCGCCATTGAACGACTGGAGAAATCTGGTCTCGTCGGCATGCGCGGCGCCTGCCGCAACCAACAGACATCCAGCAAGGCCGAATTGCGCGAATAATCTCATCGAAACTCTCCTTGACGATCTCGCAAAAGTGGGACAGTTCACGACACAGGCACGGTCGGCTACCCGGGCTCAACGCCCCTCGCCGTTTCAGGTTCCGCCTGTCTGACAACATCCGTCCGACTGGCCCAGAAGAATGCAGCGACTAGTGATTGCGGCAAAAGCTGCGGCCTGCGACACAGCCGGCATGGCACCTACCCCTTCGATTCCAAAGGCCGCGTTCTGGATGGCATTGTCGATCGCCTCGTTCCTGGCGATGTCGGTCGCCGGCCGCGCCACGACAGCCGAACTCAACGTCTTCCAGGTGCTGGAACTGCGCTCGGTGATCGGCTTTTTCATCCTTCTGCCGCTGGTGATGATGAGCGGCGGCTTTCCAGCCATGCGCACGCAACGCCCCGTCGCCCACCTCGCCCGCAATGTCATCCACTATACCGGCCAGGCGGCCTGGCTCTACGCGCTGACGCTGATCCCGCTGGCCGTGCTGATCTCGATCGAATTCACCACACCGATCTGGACGGCAATCCTGGCGGTGGCTTTTCTCGGCGAAAGGCTCTCGCGGCCAAAACTTGCGGCGATCGTGCTGGGGTTGGTCGGCGTCGTGATCATCGTGCGCCCCGGTGTCGGCTCGGTCGATCCGGGACATCTCGTCGTGCTCGGTGCCGCGGTCTGCTTCGGTATCTCCGTGGTCATGGTCAAGTCGTTGACGCGGACTGACAGCGTCGTGCGCATCATCTTCTGGATGCTGATCATCCAGTCGGTGGTCGGTCTGGTTCCGGCGCTCTATACGTGGCGCAACCCGCCGCTGGAACTGTGGCCATGGATCGTGCTAATCGCCTTCACCGGCATGTCGTCGCATTTTTGCATGGCCCGCGCACTTGGCTATGCCGATGCGACAGTCATCTCGCCGATGGATTTCCTGCGCGTGCCACTATCGGCGCTGATCGGCTGGCTGCTCTATAGCGAGCAGATCGACGCCTTCACCGCCGGCGGCGCGTTGTTGATCCTGATGGGCAATCTGCTCAATCTTCAGCGAAAAGCGCCGCAGCCGGCGGACATCGCCGCGTCTTAGCCCGATGCATTGGTCTGGCCTGGTGACGCCTCCGGTGAAGATCTTGGCTGCGCAAATTTATGCGCTGACCTGAGATTGTCGCCTTGCCGCCGCGGCGGCGGGGTGAGATGGTCCGGAGACGAAGAGCAAGAAAGTGCCAGCGTGAGATCGTGCAACGATGCGTGTCGTGATCGTCGCTATTTTATTGGTGTCGACGGTGCTGGCCACCAGCAAGGCGCAAGCCGAAGCGGCAACGCATCTTGACGTGCCGGACAATCTTACCGCTTCTGCCTTTGGTCCGAAGATCGTAGCCGACTATTCCGCGTCCATGCTGCATTATCGAACAAACCTGAGCACGCATTTGCAGAATGGTCTTATCGGCGATTTCGTTTCCTCGATGCGCATCCCCTGGGCTTGGCGTTCAGACGATGGAAGCACGGTTCGGCGCATCGGCGATAGGCTGTTCCTGCTTACGCAGGGCGATTGCCTTAGCCGAATGTGCCAGGAGGTCTATTGCCAACAGACGGAGTGGCCGGTGTTCGACTGCCGCGATGGCCACAAGCGCAAGATGGCGGCTCCCGGCCCGTCGGACATCATTTTCGACGGTATCAGCTACAGTCAGATAGGCAGTCCGCAGTTCTGAGCGAATTGGGCCTCGACTGCGGCGGGATGGGCTCGCCGTCAATTGCCGTCATCGGATATCTTGAGGAGGTGCCGCCGGCATTACAGCGATATGCCGTGATCACACCAGCTCCACTTCGACCACGCCCGGAACAGCCCGCATCGCCGAGGCGATCTGTGGCGAGATCCGGTAGCGGTTCGGCAGCTCGATCTCGATTTCCCCCTCGCCTTCTTCCTTGATCAGCACGAAGCTGACTTGGCCCTCGCCCTTGACGATCAGTTGGCCGGCCAGCGTGTTGATCGGCGCGGCGTTGCGCACGAAGATGCGCAGTGCCTTCTGGACGCGGCTTGCCTCGTCCTCCAGCGATTGCACCGAGTTGATGCGCAAATTGACGCCTTCCGGCCTGTCCTCGGCCGCAACGGTGATGACGACGGAGCGGCCGGCCTCGAGCAGGTCGCGATACTGCGCCAGTCCTTCCGAAAATAGCACGGCTTCGTACTGGCCGGATGTATCGGAAAAGGCGATGACGCCCATCTTGTTGCCGGTGCGCGTCTTGCGCTCCTGCTTGGACGTCACCGTGCCGGCTAGACGCCCGGCGGCGGCACCACGCTTGACGGCCGCCGAAAATTCGGCCCACGTCTGCACCCGCATCTTCTGCAGGGCCGCCTTGTACTCGTCGAGCGGGTGTGCCGAGAGATAGAAGCCGACCACCTGGAATTCGCGGTGCAGCCGGTCGGCGGCAAGCCACGGTTCCGTCGTCGGCAGATTGAGTGCCTGCGACTGGGCGCCGAGCGAGGCGCCGAAAATGTCGTGCTGACCGGAAACCGCGTTTTGCTGCGCCAGCGATGCCAGCCCCATCATGCGTTCCACGCCTGCCATCATCGAGGCGCGATCATGGCCGAAGCAGTCGAGCGCGCCGGCCATGATCAAGCTTTCGAAGACGCGCTTGCCGACGATCTTGGGATCGACCCGCTCGCAGAAATCGGCGAGATTCTTGAACGGCTTTTCGCCACGCTGGGCAACGATGTGCTCGACCGCCGCGTCGCCGACGCCTTTGAGCGCGGCCAGCGAATAGTAGATGCGGTTCTCACCGACCTCGAACGGACGAAAGCTCGATATTACCGACGGCGCCAGAACCTCGATGCCGAGGCGCAGCGCGTCCTGGCGGAAATCGGCGAGCTTGTCGGTGTTGCCCATGTCGAGCGTCATCGACGCCGCCAGGAACTCGACCGGATAATGCGCCTTGAGGTAGGCGGTCTGGTACGACACCACCGCATAGGCGGCGGCGTGCGATTTGTTGAAACCATAGTCGGCGAACTTGGCCAGCAGGTCGAAAATGAAGTCGGCTTGCGGCTTGCCGACGCCGCGCTCGACCGCGCCCGAAACGAAGCGTTCGCGCTGCTTGTCCATCTCGGCGCGGATCTTCTTGCCCATGGCGCGGCGCAGCAAATCGGCTTCGCCGAGCGAATAGCCGGCAAGCTCCTGCGCGATCTGCATCACCTGTTCCTGGTAGACGATGACGCCTTGCGTCTCTTTCACCAGATGGTCGATCTTGGGATGGATCGACGCCATCTCCTCCTCGCCATGCTTTCTGGCATTGTAGGTCGGGATGTTCTCCATCGGTCCCGGCCGGTACAGCGCCACCAGCGCGATGATGTCCTCGATGCAGTCGGGCCGCATACCGATCAGCGCCTTGCGCATACCGGCACTTTCCACCTGGAACACGCCGACCACTTCGCCTCGCGACAGCATGGCGTAGGTCTCGGGATCATCGAGCGGGATCGTCGCCAGGTCGATCTCGATGCCGCGCCGGCGGATCAATTTCACTGCCGTTTCGAGTACGGTCAGTGTTTTCAGGCCGAGGAAGTCGAATTTCACCAGCCCGGCCTGCTCGACATATTTCATGTTGAACTGGGTAACCGGCATGTCCGAGCGCGGATCGCGGTACATCGGCACCAGTTCCGACAGCGGCCGGTCGCCGATGACGATGCCGGCTGCGTGGGTCGAGGCGTGACGGTAGAGGCCCTCCAGCTTCTGCGCCATGTCGAGCAGCGTCTGGACGATCGGCTCCCTTTCGGCCTCTTCGGCAAAGCGCGGCTCATTGGCGATGGCATCGGCGAGCTTGACCGGATTGGCCGGATTCTGCGGCACCATCTTCGAGAGCTTGTCGACCTGGCCATAGGGCATCTGCAGCACGCGACCGACGTCGCGCAGCACGGCGCGTGCCTGCAGCGTACCGAAGGTGATGATCTGGCCGACCTGGTCGCGGCCGTATTTCTGCTGGACGTAACGGATGACTTCCTCGCGGCGATCCTGGCAGAAGTCGATGTCGAAGTCGGGCATCGACACGCGGTCGGGGTTGAGGAAGCGTTCGAACAGCAGGGAAAAGCGCAACGGGTCGATGTCGGTGATGGTCGTCGAATAGGCGACCAGCGAGCCTGCGCCCGAACCGCGTCCCGGCCCGACCGGAATGCCCTGCGCCTTCGCCCATTTGATGAAGTCGGCAACGATCAGGAAATACCCCGGAAACTTCATCTTGGTGATGATGCCGAGCTCGAAATTCAACCGCTCGCGATATTGCTCTACGGTGTAGCCGGCAGTCGGGCCATGCGCGGCCAGCCGCGCCTCAAGCCCCTCATGCGCCTGGCGGGCCAATTCGTCGGCTTCCGCCTGCAAGGCGGCATCGTTGTCGGCGACATCGCCGCCGGTGAAGCGCGGCAGGATCGGGTTGCGATTCCTGGGATAGTAGGAGCAGCGCAGTGCGATCTCGACGGTGTTGTCGATCGCTTCCGGCAGATCGGCGAACAGCCGCGCCATATCGGCCTGGCTGCGCAGGAAATTGTCCGGCGACAGACGGCGGCGATTGTCGACAGCGACGACAGAGCCCTCGGCGATCGCGATCAGCGCATCATGGGCGTCATAATCGTCGCGCGCCAAGAAGAACGCCTCGTTGGTGGCGACCAGCGGCAATTCATGGGCATAGGCAAGATCGATCGAGGATTTCTCGATCACCCGATCATAACCCGAAACCCGGTCCAGTTCGACATAGAGCCGGTCGCCGAACATCGACTTGAGGGTCAAGAGCCGTGTTTCGGCCAGATCGCGGCGATCTTCCTTGAGCGCAGTGCCGATCGGTCCGCGCGGCCCGCCACTGAGGCAGATCAACCCGTCACAATAGCCTTGCATCATTTCAGTGGTCAGGTGCACCGCCTCGCCCGGCGGCGTTTCGAGGTAGACGCGGCTGACCAGCCTGACCAGATTGGAATAGCCGGCCTCGGTCGCGGCAAGCAGGACGACCGGCCGCATGTCCGGGCCTTGCCGCCTGCGGTCGCGCTGGCCATCATTGCTTTCGCCGGAAAATGCGAGCGCAGCCTGGCAGCCGATGATCGGCTGGATACCGTCCTTCACTGCCTTCTGCGCGAATTCCAGCGCGCCAAACAGATTGTTGGTGTCGGTTACGGCAATGGCGGGAGCTCCGTCCTTGACCGCGTGAGCCACCACCGTGCCGATCTGTAAGGCGCCCTCCAGCAGCGAATAGGCCGAATGCACACGCAGATGGACGAAAGGCCGTGCGGGCGCCTCCGGCCGCGCCGCAGCAATCGCTGCTTCGCGCTTCAGGGGATCGCGGGGTAGTTTTTCGTCGGCCATGGTGCTGCGTGAAGGTCCTTGAGTCGATGGAGATGTATTGTCCGGGACCGCGCGCTGCCAGTCCAGCACAAACCATTGCTGATCACAGGCTGCCTGCCCGGCTGGTCTTACGCAAACTCCATGATCACCGCGTCCACGGCCAGGCTGTCGCCCGGCCTGGCGTTGAGTTTGGACACGACAAGGTCGCGTTCGGCACGCAGCACGTTTTCCATCTTCATCGCCTCGACCACCGCCAGCGTCTCGCCGGCCTTGACCTCCTGGCCCTCGGCAACGGCAATCGACACGACAAGGCCAGGCATCGGGCAAAGCAGCATCTTCGACGTGTCCGGCGCCATTTTTTCCGGCATCAGCCTTTCAAGCTCGGCGATGCGCGGCAGCATGGCGCGCGCGGTCACCGACATGCCCTTCCAGGCAATACGAAAGCCGTTGGCAACAGGCCTGATCTGAGCAGTAACCTTGCGCTTGCCGACCGTGCCGCGCCAGATCAGGTCGCCCGGCCGCCAGTCGGATGCGACGGTCAGCGGCTTGCCGCCCTCGATCGCCAGATCGACTTCCATCGGAATGGAAATCATGCCCTCGACGATCGACGCCGACAGATAGTCATCGCCGACCTTCACCACCCAGTCGCGCTTCAGCGCTCCCGAATGCGGCGCCAGTCGCCCGCCAAGCCGGTCGAGCCGGTCGCGGCGCAGCAGTTCAACCGCGGTCGCAATCGACGCCAGCACGGCTTTCTCGTCGTCGTTCGGCACGACGGGCGCAAAACCGTCGGGATATTCCTCCGATATGAAAGCGGTCGATATCAGCCCTTGCCGCCAGCGCGGATGCTGCATCAAGGCGGCAAGAAACGGAATGTTGTGCTCGATGCCGTCGACGACAAAGCTGTCGAGCGCTTCCGACATGGCATCGATAGCGGCGAGCCGCGTGGGCGCCCAAGTGCACAGCTTGGCGAGCATTGGATCGTAGAACATGGAGATTTCCGAGCCTTCGGTGACGCCGGTGTCGTTGCGGATGACGACATCGCCGAATTGTCCTTCCTCCGGCGGCCGATAGCGCGTCAGCCGGCCCATCGAGGGCAGGAAATTGCGGTACGGGTCCTCGGCATAAAGCCGGCTTTCCACCGCCCAGCCGTTCAGCTTGATATCGCCTTGCTTCAGGCCAAGCTTTTCGCCGGCGGCAACGCGGATCATCTGCTCGACCAGATCGATGCCGGTGACCAGCTCGGTCACCGGGTGCTCGACCTGCAATCGTGTATTCATTTCAAGGAAATAGAAGTTCTTGTCCTTGTCGACGATGAACTCGACCGTGCCGGCGCTCTGGTAGTCGACGGCCTTGGCCAGCGCCACCGACTGCTCGCCCATGGCCTTGCGCGTATTGGCGTCAAGGAATGGCGACGGCGCCTCTTCGGCGACCTTCTGGTTGCGGCGCTGGATCGAGCATTCGCGCTCGCCGAGATAGAGCGCGTTACCATGCGCGTCGGCCAGCACCTGGATTTCGATATGGCGTGGATCAACGATGAACTTCTCGATGAAGACGCGGTCGTCGCCAAACGAGCCCTTCGCTTCCGAGCGTGCACGATCGAAGCCGTCGCGTACTTCCGCCTGGCTCCAGGCGATGCGCATGCCCTTGCCGCCGCCACCTGCCGAGGCCTTGATCATCACGGGATAGCCGATCTCGCCGGCAATCCTTTCGGCATGGTCGGCATTTTCGATGACGCCGAGCCAGCCGGGCACGGTGGAAACCTTGGCGGCGTTGGCGAACTTCTTCGATTCGATCTTGTCGCCCATCGCCTTGATCGCTTTGGGCTTCGGGCCGATGAAAACGATCCCTTCCGCTTCCAGCGCCTCGCAGAAAGCCGCCCGCTCGGACAGGAACCCGTAGCCGGGATGCACGGCCTGGGCGCCGGTCTCCTTGCAGGCGGCGATGATCTTTTCGGGGACGAGATAACTCTGCGCCGCGGGCGAAGGTCCGATATGCACCGCCTCGTCGGCCATTTCGACATGCACGGCATCGCGATCGGCGTCTGAATACACGGCAACCGTGGCGATGCCCATCTTGCGCGCCGTTCTGATGACACGGCAGGCAATCTCGCCGCGATTGGCGATCAGGATCTTGGTGAACATGCGGAATGTCATCCCTCGGGTCGGCCGTTCCTTTTATGGCCTGTGCTTGCCGGGTCAAGCCGACCATGCAAATCGCTGCCTTTCAATCGATTTGCGATTCCAATTCATCGCTGTGGCCCAGTCCAGGCATCAGCTTCCAGTTGATCGTGTCGACAAAACCTGAAACCTTGGAAAAAAATTCGTATTGGAGGACGCCTGATGAAAACCCGCGCCGCTGTCGCTGTCGCCGCCGGAAAGCCGCTGGAGATCATGGAGGTCGACCTCGATGGTCCGCGCGAGGGCGAGGTGCTGGTCGAGATCAAGGCGACCGGCATCTGCCACACCGACGAATTCACGCTGTCGGGTGCCGATCCCGAAGGCCTGTTCCCGGCCATTCTTGGCCATGAGGGCGCCGGCGTGGTCGTCGATGTTGGCAAGGGCGTCACCTCGGTCAAGAAGGGCGACCACGTCATCCCGCTCTACACGCCCGAATGCCGCCAGTGCCCGTCCTGCCTGTCGCGCAAGACCAATCTGTGCACGGCGATCCGCGCCACTCAGGGCCAGGGCTTGATGCCGGACGGTTCGTCGCGCTTCTCGATCGGCAAGGACAAGATCTTCCACTATATGGGCTGCTCGACCTTCTCGAATTTCACCGTGCTGCCCGAGATCGCGCTGGCCAAGGTCAACGCCGACGCTCCCTTCGACAAGATCTGCTACATCGGTTGCGGCGTCACCACCGGCATTGGTGCTGTCATCAACACGGCCAAGGTCGAGATCGGCGCGACCGCCGTCGTCTTCGGCCTCGGAGGCATTGGCCTGAACGTCATCCAGGGCTTGAAGCTCGCCGGCGCCGACATGATCATCGGCGTCGATTTGAACAACGACAAGAAGGCGTGGGGCGAAAAATTCGGCATGACGCATTTCGTCAATCCGAAGGAGATCGACGGCGACATCGTCCCCCACCTCGTCAACATGACCAAGCGCGGTGCCGACCAGATCGGCGGCGCCGACTACACCTTCGACTGCACCGGCAACACCAAGGTGATGCGCCAGGCCCTGGAAGCCTCGCACCGCGGCTGGGGCAAGTCTGTCGTCATCGGCGTCGCCGGCGCCGGCCAGGAGATCTCGACGCGGCCGTTCCAACTGGTCACCGGGCGGACCTGGATGGGCACCGCCTTTGGCGGCGCGCGCGGCCGCACCGACGTGCCGAAGATCGTCGACTGGTACATGGACGGGAAGATCCAGATCGACCCGATGATCACCCACACGTTGAAGCTCGAGGACATCAACAAGGGGTTCGACCTCATGCATGAGGGCAAGTCGATCCGGAGTGTGGTTATTTACTGAAGAAGACCACAAGCCGCCGACCAATCGGCCTGCGACCTCTGTGGTTCACAACTGGGAGGAGAAAAACATGGCGGAGAAACTGCATCCGAAAATCGACAATGGCTTGCCCCGGGAAAGCGCAAGCTTTGCCGGCGGCACGCTGGTCTGCGCCTGCACCAGCAATCCGGTCAAGGTTAAGGTGAAGGGCCAGATCGCGCACAATCATGCCTGCGGCTGCACCAAATGCTGGAAGCCGGAAGGCGCGCTGTTCTCGGTCGTTGCCGTGGCAGGCACGGGCGACGTCACCGTGACCGAGAACGGCGACAAGCTCAAGGTGGTCGACCCCTCAGCGCTGATCCAGCGGCATGCCTGCACCGGCTGCGGTGTCCACATGCACGGGCCAGTCGAGCGCGACCACGCGTTCAAGGGCCTGTCCTTCATCCACCCCGAGCGTTTCGTCGAGGATGGCTGGTCACCTCCGGGCTTCACCGCTTTCGTCTCGTCGATCATCGAATCGGGTGTCGATCCGAAGCGAATGGAGGGCATTCGTGCCCAGTTGAAGGGGATCGGGCTGGAACCCTATGACTGCCTCAATCCCGGCCTGATGGACTACATCGCCACCTGGACCGCCAAGAAGTCCGGGGCCTTGCCGGCCTGACAGCTGTAAGATTTCAGGGACGGGGCCGGACACGTTTCCGGCCCCTGTCCATTTTGGAGAGACAATGCCGGCACCTGCCATTTACGTCGATGCAGACGCCTGCCCGGTCAAGGCCGAGGTCGAAAAGGTCGCCGAGCGCCATGGCGTCGTCGTCACCTACGTCTCCAATGGTGGCCTGCGGCCGTCGCGCGATCCGATGATCCGCAATGTCGTTGTCTCAAAGGGCGCCGATGCCGCCGACGACTGGATCGTCGACAACGCGAAATCCAACGACATCGTGATCACCGCGGACATTCCGCTCGCCGCTCGTGCGGTTGCGCTTGGCGCGCATGTGCTTGGGCCGACCGGACGTCCGTTTACGCCGGAAACGATCGGCATGGCGGTGGCGATGCGCGACCTCAAACAGCATCTGCGCGAGACCGGCGAGAGCAAGGGCTACAATGCCAGCTTCGCCCCACAGGACCGTTCGCGCTTTCTCGGCGAACTCGACCGCATCTTGCGGCGGGCGCTCAAATCCGTCACACCGCAGTAGAAACCGAGCGCCATCCAAGGTTGGAACCGCCATGGCTGCTGAAACCCCGATGAAGCCTCCCTTGCAGCGCCACATGCTGTTTGCGGTGTCGGCCTGCTTCGGCGTCGTGGCGCTTGCCGTGGCGTTGCTGCTTCATGCCTCGCTCGCCTATTCGATCGGCGCCAACGCATTCTTTGCTACCTACGTCATTCTTGTCGTCACCCAGATGCCGAAATTCACCGGCAGGTATCTGAGCAAGAATGCGCGCGCCACTGACCAGCCGATGCTGGTCATCTTCGCGGTGACTTTGGTCGTCGTCGGCGTTGCCACCTTCTCGTTGTTTCAGCTGATCAATGAGAAAGACAGCACCCACCCTATCGAATTGATCTTCGCGCTGCTGTCGATCCCGCTTGGCTGGTTCACGATCCATGCCATGGCGGCGCTCCATTATGCCCATGTCTACTGGATGGACGGCGATGCGGTCGACGCCGAGACCAAGAAGAAGATCCCGGTCGGCGGACTGCTGTTCCCGGGCGACAAACGGCCGGAAGGCTGGGATTTCCTCTACTTCTCGACGGTTATCGGCATGACGGCGCAGACCGCCGACACCAACATCTCGACGACGCATATGCGACGTGTCGTGCTTGTCCATTCGATCCTGTCATTTTTCTTCAACACGGTCATCGTCGCCGCAGCTGTCAACCTCGCCGTCAGCCTGGGCGCTCCGTAATAAATCCGTGATCGGATGAAACATTGGTTTGGATCGCGACGTATCAGGAGGACAATGAACGCGCGGGCCACGCCGTGAGGCCGGGAGACGAGACAAGATGGAATCCGTTGCCAGAAGCCAATCCGCCGCCGATCCCGGTGCTTCGGCGTCGAACGAAAAACCGCTGATCTACCGGCAGTCGCGCTGGACGCGGCTGACGCATTGGCTCTGGGCCATCTCGCTGTTCTTCATGCTGCTGTCCGGCCTGCAGATCTTCAATGCCCGCCCGCAGCTCTATATCGGCAAGGAGTCTGGTTTTGGCTACAACAACACCATCTTCGCCATCGGCGCCGAGAACACCAACGTCGGGCCACGCGGCTACACTGAAATCCTTGGACATCGCTTCGACACCACAGGGGTGCTCGGCTGGTCAGGGCCGGCGGGCCAGGAGACATCCCGCGCATTTCCGTCCTGGGCGACCATCCCGTCCTACTACGACCTCGGCACCGCCCGCGTCGTCCATTTCTTCTTCGCCTGGATACTGACCACGACCTTGATCGTCTGGTTTGTCGCCAGCACCATGAACGGCCATCTGCGCCGCGACCTCGCACCACGCCTCGACGACCTGAAGCGCTTGCCGCAGGACATCATCGATCACGCCAAGCTCAGATTCCACCACACGCGGGAGTACAACACGCTGCAGAAGATGGCTTATGGCGGCGTGCTGTTCGTCCTCCTGCCGCTGATGATCATCACCGGCCTGGCCATGTCTCCCAGTATGGATTCGGTGCTGCCGTTCCTCAACGATCTGCTCGGAGGACGGCAGACGGCGCGCACCATCCATTTCACCGTCATGGTGCTGCTGGTCGCCTTCTTCATCGTTCATATCCTGATGATCCTGGCCGCCGGCCCGATAAACGAACTGCGTTCGATCATCACCGGCTGGTACCGCACCGATCCTCCCGCACAGGACGACAAGACAACCGAGAGGAGTGCCTGACATGGCAAAGTTTGAGATCAGCCGCCGCAAATTCCTGACGGGTGCCAGTCTCGGTGCCTCCGGTATCATGCTGTCGGGCTGCGACGCCTTCGACAGCCAGCTAAGCGTTGGCAGTGGCTTGCGCAGTTTTCTCGAAAACGCCAATGACCTGACATACCGGGCACAGCGCCTGCTCGCGGGACGCGACGCCCTGGCGCCGGAATTCACCGAGGCCGACATCCGCCAGCCGCAGCGGCCGAATGGTGTGACTGCGCCGGACGACGATGTTTACAAGGGTCTGCTTGCCAACAACTTCGCCGACTGGCGACTGGAGGTTACAGGCCTGGTCGAAAAGCCGCTGTCGCTCAGCCGTGAGCAGCTGATGAACATGCCGAGCCGCACCCAGATCACCCGCCATGACTGCGTCGAAGGCTGGAGTTGCATCGCCAAATGGACCGGGACGCCGCTGTCGCTGGTGCTGGACCAGGCGGTGGTCAAGCCGCAGGCGCGCTACGCAATGTTCCATTGCCTCGACACGATCGACCGCAGCCTTTCCGGCGACATCAAATATTACGGCTCGATCGACCTGATCGATGCCCGTCACCCGCAGACGATCCTCGCCTATGGCGTGAACGGCAAGCCGCTGCCGGTTGAGAACGGCGCACCGCTGCGCGTCCGTGTCGAGCGGCAGCTCGGCTATAAGATGCCGAAATACCTCTACAAGATCGAACTCGTCGACGGCTTCGCCACTATCGGCGGCGGCAGGGGCGGCTATTGGGAAGACAATGGCTACGACTGGTACGGCGGCATCTGACAGTTAGGGGATAATGCCCTGAGATCAGCGGTTTAACCCTCAGCACGTCAAGCAACCTTGTCGAGCAACGGCCGCAGCGCCGGATGGATTTCTGGCGATGCCTGCTTGATCAGGGTGAGCAGCGCGCGTTCGTTCTCGTAGAGGGGCCTGTCCAGGCCGATATGCTCGACCAGCCAGCCTGCTTCGCCGGCATCGATCGTCTCGGCGCGGCGAGCAAGCGCCTCGGCCGCCCTGTTCTTGGCTTCCCAATCGGCCTCGATGTCATCAGGGGACCGGTAGGCCTCCATGATGCCGGCGAGGCCGCCGGAGATCATGCGGCTGAAGAAGCCGCCGATTTCCGGATCGGCGTGTTCGAGGAAAGCGTCACGGCGTAGTGCCACATCGCGCGTCGGCGCTTCATAGCCGGCCGAGCACATGACGAAATTGGCGATCGCCTTGACGAACAGCTCGTTCCAGGACGGATCGTTGCTGGCATGGGCGGTGCGCTCGTTGATCTTGAACAGCACTTCTGCCTCGGCGCGCGTGACGGCAATGTTGCCGTCGCCACCGTGCGCATGGAGGATACGGCGCAGCAGTTCGACCTCCGCCTTGGCGATCAGCCCGGGAACCAGCGCATCGCCGAGCATCAGCGGCCCCTTGCCATCGATGACGGCGTGGGCGACCTGTTGCAGCGCATAGACGCAAAGCTGGCCCGGCGACGATCTCGCCTCTTCCAGCACGTGCACCAGCAATTCGAGTTCGGTGCGGCTGTCGACCATGCCGTCGCGCGAGATCGTGCGGATCAGCCAGTCGGCATTGTCCTGCGAAATATAGCCCGACGGCTTCTCCTGGTGGACGATGTAATCGGTGACCGCCTCGATGAAGAAAAGCGGCCATTCCGGGCATTTGTCCTTCGCCGTGGCATCGAGCGCAAACAGCGCCTCGGCTTCGCCGCGCGTCACTACACCGTCGCCGAACACCTCTCGGCGCAACATCGTCACGTCCTCCGTGGCGATGCGGCTTTTCGAGGTCAGCCCCGCCACCGGCGCGCTCATGATCAATTCGCCCATTTGTCGTCCCCGTCCGCCGCCGCCCAATGCCGGCCCCAAAGCGTCATGGCTGCCAAGATATCAGCAGTGTCTTGAAAAACCGGCAAACGGCGTGGTTAGCGAAGACTTGTCGGCGAATGCATGTCGCCCAAGGCGTGCCGCGGGCTTGAGAGAAGGACGACATGCATCAACACAAGCATCTAAAGCGCATCGCCAGCGCGGCGCACTTTAGATGTCGCGGACAGGTGACAAGCCGTCGCGCACAAGCTATGGATGGCACGTCGAGGACTCAGGGTCTGAGTCCTACCTGTTTGCGGGAGAGAGCAGCGAAAGCTGCCGCCGAAGGGGAAATCGCCCGAAATCTCTCAGGCAAAAGAACCGTAGACGGGAAAGACACTCTGGAAAGTCGGGGCTTGCCCCCGCGCCGAAGGTGTAAGCGCCGCTGACAGAGTTCCGGCTGCGCAAGTCTCTCAGGCTTCAGACAGAGGGGCACGGACTGGTCGCCATTCGCGACCGATTGCGTGCGACTCTGGAGATGACATGACGGGCGACGACAGCAAACACCTTCCCCTCGAAGATATCCATGTGGCTGCTGGTGCGCGCTTTGGCGCCTTTGCCGGCTGGTCGATGCCGCTGACCTATCCGGCCGGCGTCATGAAGGAACACCTTCACACCCGCGAACAGGCCGGCCTGTTCGACATCTCGCATATGAAACTGTTCGAGGTCAGCGGGCCGGAGGCGGTTTCACTGCTCAATCGCGCCTGCCCGCTTGACGCCGGCGCGCTCAAAATCTCACAATCCAAACTGTCCTTCTTCCTCAACGAAGCAGGCGGCATTCTGGACGATCTGATCGTCACCAGGCTTGGCGATATCAGGTTCATGGTGGTCGCTAACGCCGGCAATGCCGTCGCCGACGAAAAGCATTTGCGTGCGCTTGCCGCGGATTTCGACGTCAGGGTCGAGGCGCTCGACCGCGTCTTCCTGGCCATCCAGGGTCCTGAAGCCTGGGCGGCCCTTTCCCGAGCCGGCATCGAGACCGGCTCGCTGCTGTTCATGCATGGTGTCGAACCGCGCAGGAACTGGTTCATGAGCCGCTCCGGCTACACCGGCGAGGACGGCTTCGAAATCGGGCTGCCGGAGGCCGATGCGCGCGATCTCGTTGCGAAGCTGCTTGGTGATGAACGCGTGCTGTGGATCGGGCTGGCCGCTCGCGACAGCCTGCGGCTGGAGGCAGGACTCTGCCTGCACGGCCAGGACATCACGCCGGAGATCGACCCCGCGAGCGCCGCACTGATGTGGGCGATCCCGAAGGAGGTTCGCGCGTCCGGCACTTTTATCGGTGCCGATGCGCTCCGCGCCGCCGTGGAACGAGGACCCGCGCAAAAGCGCGTCGGGCTGAAGCCGGAAGGCCGCCAGCCGGTGCGCGCCGGTGCTGCGCTCTTTGACGCCGACGGCAAGCCCGCCGGCCATGTCACGTCGGGCGGGTTTGGCCCGTCAGCCGGCCATCCGGTCGCCATGGGCTATGTCATGGCACCCCTGGCCAAGCCCGGAACACGGGTTTTCGCCGATGTTCGCGGCACGAAGATCCCCGTCGATATCAGCTCCCTGCCCTTCACGCCACATCGCTACCGCAAAGGATAATTTCAATGGCAAAGATCTATTTCACATCAGATCACGAATGGCTCCGCGTCGAGGGCGGCATCGCCACCGTCGGCATCACCGATTACGCGCAGGAACAACTCGGCGATCTCGTCTTCGTCGAACTGCCCGAAACCGGAAAGAAGCTGAGCAAGGGCGATACCGCCGTCGTCGTCGAATCTGTTAAGGCGGCTTCCGATGTCTATGCACCCGTCGACGGCGAGATCACCGAAGCCAACGCCACGCTGTCGTCAGATCCGTCGCTGGTCAACTCGGCGGCAACCGGGGCCGGCTGGCTGTGGAAGATGAAGCTCGCCGACGAAAGCCAGCTCGCCGGCCTCATGGACGAAGCCGCTTACAAAGCCCATATCGGCTGACATCAGGACTCGAAAGACATGACCGCAGCACCCTACCCCTTCTCGGCCCGCCATATCGGCCCCGGCCTCAACGACACCAGAGCGATGCTGGCCGCTATCGGCGTGCCCTCCGTCGAGACCCTGATCAGCCAGTCGGTGCCGAGGTCGATCCGGCTCGACCGGCCGCTCGCTCTGCCGGCACCTGCAAGCGAGGCGGAGGCGCTGGCCGAACTTTCGGCTGTCATGGCAGGGAATACGGTGCTGAAGAGCTTCATCGGCGCCGGCTACCACGGCGTTGATGTGCCGCCGGTGATCCAGCGCAACCTGTTCGAGAACCCGGCCTGGTATACGGCCTACACACCCTATCAGGCCGAGATCAGCCAGGGCCGTCTGGAAATGCTGTTCAACTTCCAGACGCTGGTCACCGAATTGACCGGTCTGCCGGTGGCGTCGGCATCGCTGCTGGACGAGGCGACGGCGGTGGCTGAAGCCGTCGGCATCGCCTTGCGCCACCACCGCGACAAGCGCACCAAGATCGCATTTGCCGGCACGCCGCATCCGCAGACGCTGGACGTGGTGCGCACGCGCGCCGAGCCGCTCAGTATCGAGATCAATGGCGAGACGATCGACGACAACACCGCCGCCCTGCTCGTCTCCTGGCCGGATACGTTTGGGGTCTATGGCGACCACAAGGCAGCGATCGACAAGGCGCGCGCCACTGGCGCCATCGTTGTCTTCATCGCCGACCCGCTCGGCCTGACGCTGACCGATGCGCCGGCCAAGCTTGGCGCCGACATTGCAGTCGGTCCGATGCAGCGCTTTGGCGTGCCGATGGGCTTTGGCGGTCCGCACGCCGCCTACTGCGCCGTCTCCGACAAGTTGACGCGGCTGATGCCAGGCCGCCTTGTCGGCCAGTCCACCGACAGCAAGGGCCGGCCCGGCTACCGGCTTGCCTTGCAGACACGCGAGCAGCATATCCGCCGCGACAAGGCGACGTCCAACATCTGCACTGCTCAGGCGCTGCTCGCCAACATGGCGACCGCTTACGCCATCTGGCACGGCCCCGCCGGGCTGCAGGCGATTGCCGGGCGCATCCATGCGCGAGCCAACCGTCTCGCAAGCGGCCTCGACGCGGCAGGCGTGTCGGTGCTCGGCGCCAGCCGTTTCGACACTGTGACCGTGAAGACCAAGGGCAAGGCGGCGCAGATCGCCACTGCGGCTGAAAAGACCGGCCGGCTGCTGCGCGTCATCGATGCCGACCATGTCGGCATCAGCTTCGACGAAACCTCGACCGATGCCGATCTCGACGCGATCGCGACGCTGTTCGGCGCCAAGGCCGGTCCCTCCGCCGACCGCACGGTGCCCGGCAAGCCGCGTGGCAAGGAGTTTCTGACCCAGCCTGTTTTCCATGAAAACAAGTCGGAAACCGAGATGATGCGCTTCCTGCGCCGGCTGGCCGACAAGGATCTGGCGCTCGATCGCGCCATGATTCCGCTCGGGTCCTGCACCATGAAGCTCAACGCTGCCGCGGAGATGATGCCGGTGAGTTGGCCAAGCATCGCCAATTTGCATCCCTTCGCGCCGGCCGCGCACTCGGCCGGCTATCGTGCCATGATCGCCGAACTGGAAGGCTGGCTGTCGGAGATCACCGGCTTCGACGCCGTCACCTTGCAGCCCAACGCCGGCAGCCAGGGCGAATATGCCGGCCTGCTCGCCATTCGCGGCTATCACCGCTCACGCGGCGACAATCACCGCACCGTCTGCCTGATCCCCTCGTCGGCGCATGGCACCAACCCGGCAAGTGCTGCGATGGCCGGCATGAGCGTCGTCGTCGTGCGCTGCACCGATGATGGCAACATCGACATGGACGACTTGAAGGCCAAGGCGGCCGAGCACGCGCCAAATCTCGCCGCGCTGATGTTCACCTATCCCTCGACGCATGGCGTGTTCGAGGAAGGCGCGCGTGATCTCTGCGCGCTGATCCATGAGCATGGCGGCCAGGTCTATTTCGACGGCGCCAACCTCAATGCGCTGGTTGGGCTTGCCCGTCCAGGCGACATCGGTGCCGACGTCTGCCACATGAACCTGCATAAGACCTTCTGCATTCCGCATGGCGGCGGCGGGCCCGGCGTCGGCCCGATCGGCGTCAAGGCGCATCTGAAGCCGTATTTGCCCGGCCATGTCACCGAAGGCTCGGGCCATGCCGTTTCCGCTGCTCCCTTCGGCAGCGCCTCGATCCTGCCGATCACCTGGATGTATATCCGCATGATGGGCGCGTCGGGCCTCAAGCAAGCGACTGAAACGGCGATTTTGTCCGCCAACTACATCGCGACGCGGCTCGATGCGCATTTCCCGGTGCTCTACAAAGGCAGCCAGGGGCGCGTCGCGCATGAATGCATCCTCGACACCCGCGTGCTCAAGGACGGCGCCGGCATCAGTGTCGATGACATCGCCAAGCGCTTGATCGACTATGGTTTTCACGCGCCGACCATGTCGTTCCCGGTCGCCGGCACGCTGATGGTGGAGCCAACCGAGTCCGAGCCCAAGTGCGAACTCGACCGCTTCTGCGAGGCGATGATCGCCATTTCAGGAGAAGCCGCGAAAGTGGCCAGGGGCGAATGGCCTTTGACGGACAATCCGCTGGTCAACGCACCGCACACCGCCGCCGAGGCGCTGGCCGGCCAGTGGACCCATCCCTATTCGCGCCTGGAGGCGGCCTATCCGGCTGGCGACGCCGACAAGGCGGCCAAATACTGGCCACCGGTGTCACGCATCGACAATGTCGCCGGCGACCGCAACCTGGTCTGCTCGTGCCCGCCCCTGTCGGATTATCTGGGCGCGGCGGAATAATTAAGCGGAGCGCAAGGCCGGCTCGACCGGGTCGGCCTTGCCTAGTGCCGCCCGACCGATGACGCAATTTCGACCGGCGCGCTTGGCGGAATAGAGCGCCGCGTCGGCTTCGGCAAGCACGTCATCGAGGGTGCGGCCGCTTACCTCGCCAAAGCCGAGGCCGCCGCTGACCGTGCTGCGCAACTTGCCGAGTTGGGTGGCGACGATCTCGGTGCCGAACGCCACACAGATCTTGCTGGCGAGGTCATGGGCCTTCTCTTCCGTCATTCGCGACATGACGACGGCGAATTCCTCGCCACCCAGGCGAAAGGCGTCGACGCCGGTCCTGGCATATTTCTTGATCACCGCGGCGAAGCGGCACAGGACCTGGTCCCCTACCGGGTGACCATAGACATCGTTCGTCCGCTTGAAATGATCGAGGTCGAACATGACGACGGACATGAACGGACCGAAACTCCGCTCGCCGTAGAGTGACGTTAACGCCCGGCGGTTCATCAACCCCGTCAGCGGGTCGGTCATGGTCTCGGCCTTCAGCTCGATCTGCGCCTGCAGATGGTGGAGCGAGAGCGTCAAGGCACCGAGTCCGGTCATGCAGGCCACGGCCACGACGGAATTCAGCCGTTCGGCCCAGTTGTCGGGCGCGACCGCGAGCGTCCATTGCCCTTTGGTCAGCAGAACCACGCCGCAAAGCGCAAACGAAACCGCGCAGGTGCCGCTCAGAAACGAAACCACAAGCAGGATCCGGCGATCATGGCTGCCGTTGATCCAGAACATGGCGCCGATCGCCGACAGGAGCGCCGTCACCGTGGTGTAGGTGACGATGAAGCCGACGCCGTCAAGGCCCAGGAAGGTGACGGCGGCACAGACAGCCATGGCGGCAAGCGCCGGCGCAACGGCACGTCTGTAGCCGGGCACGCCCAGATATTGCATGGCCGACACGCAAATGATCAGGAAACCCAGGCTGAGCAACGCAAGCACGATCTGGCAAAGTAGTGGATCGGGATCCTTGGTGTATTGCCAGAACAGGACCACATGCGCGACGAGCACCAGAATGCCGCACGCCACCGTCAGCACGAAGCCTGCCTTGGGCGCGGTGAACCAGATCGCAAACATGGTGACGCTAAGGCAGATGCCCGACAGCGCGGCTGCGAGCAGGAGCGAACTGAAGTCCAGCATATCGGGCGAAGGCCTCTCGAGCGTCGGCGGGTTGCGCTGTATTCTAGGTTAGCCGCAGCTCTCAGACATGGTTTTCAGCCGATCTTTCGACGCAACCTGCCGATAGGGTTTACAAAGCGTCGATGCCTTATGTCCCGAAACCGGACCCCTACAGCAATTCCAGGAAAAGTGTGAAACGGTTTTCCCGGGAAAAGCGTGTAGCGCTTTCCCTCGGGAATTGCGTCAAGACAAAGAGTAGGAAGCAACGACCAGATCAACCCTTGTTCAGCAAGGCCAGATTGGCGTTGACGACCGTGGTATCCGTCATGCCCGCCTTCGCTTCGAGCAGCAACGCCTTGGCCATCTTGCGATTGCCGCGCAGCAGTTGCGAATAGCCCATGTTGTTGACGATCTGTGGCTTGCGGCCTGCGACTTTCAAAAGCTGGCCGTAGGCGCGATCGGCGAAGTCGAAGCGGCCGAGTTCATCATAGGAAGCGGCGAGCCCCATCCAGGCCTCCGCATCGTCCGCCTTCAACTCGACGGCCTTGCGAAAGTGCTTTTCGGCGAGGCCGTAATTGGCGTCACGAAACTGCGCCTTGCCTTGCGCCAGATCGGAGGTGTCGATGTCCTTTGCCGCCGGTTGGATAGCGGTGGTCTTGGTGGTATCGACGCCACCCGTCGTACAGCCAGACATCATCAAGACGGCCGCCATGGCGGCCATTGCCGTGAAGTTATTGCGACGCATGCCCCTGCCTCATCGCCCGATTTGCCGGGTCGTTCTCCAGGAAACAAACTACATTAGCGGCAATTAAACTTCGGTGCCAAAATGCCGCTAAAATTTGGTTTCGAGCACACGAGCCATTAACCACCCAGGCATAAGTGGAAGGCTTCACGGCTCCAAGGCTTTGAGCCCCTCGGGAAACTGGTAGCGACTGCCGTCATAGCGCAGCCGGTAGGTGCGCTTCACGGACTTGCCGGGATGAGACTGGCACTCACCATTCTCATCGGCGGACCAATTGTCCATATCCACCCGCTCGACCACGGTGATGTCGTGATAGCCATGGTGGCTTGCCGGGCTCATCGCCAGGCTGACCTGGCTCGACTGAAAGGATCCCGCGCAACTGCCGTCGCCTTCGCCGCCAAAGCCGGCCACGTCGATGCCGTCGAGCACCAGGCGCAGGGCATCGCCGGCGAGGGCATAGAGCCGCAGGTCGGTTTCCCTGAAGGGATTGGGCTGCGAACGGTTTGCCATTTCGATGCGCAGGCCGAAGGCGCCGACATCGGGCGCCAGCCTGTAGCGGCCGGTATCGAATTCGATCTTGCGGATGTCGATGGCATCATCGGTGATCAGCCCTGGCTGGAGCAAGCGCTGGCGCACCTCCAGGCTGTTCCTGTCGACGACCAGAAGCTCGATATCGCCGACATGCCCGTCGTCGCGCGATTGGGCGCTGTCGGTAAGCGGCACCGCGACCAAGAGCAGGTCGTCATGGGCGGGCCAGATCTTGCAGACCAGGCCAAATGGCGCGTCGCTATCCGTCAGGGCGATGCTGATATGGGGTTCGAGCGTGAACGAGGCGCCGTCGGCGCTCTTTTGAGCCTTGGGATAGGCCTGCTGCACCAGTGCGGCGGCATCGCCGCAATCGTCGGCGAAGGCCAAGGCGGGCGACAAGCCGGCGGCGACAAGACCGAGAAAGAGGGTGCGCAGCAGAATTCGCATGGGCTTCTCACGTTGCGGCGTCGAGTTCGGTAGAGTAACCGGTGGTCAGCCCCTCGCTAGGGCTCCCGTGAGCACTCGCTAGTGCGCCGTCATTTTGACGATGACTGGAATGGCTGCAATCATCAACACCACCGGCAGGATGCACACCACCACCGGAACCGACATCTTGGCCGGCAACGCATGTGCCTTTTCCTCGGCCAGCGACATGCGCTTGTGGCGCATGTCGTCGGAAAAGACGCGCAGCGCCCCAGACAGGCTGGTGCCGAGTTCCTTGGACTGTTGCAGCAGCGTCGCGAAGGAACGCACCTCGTCCAGGCTGAGGCGATCGGCGAGTGCCTTCAGCGCATCGTCAAGGCTGCGCCCGGCCCGCAGTTCCAGCGACACCAGCTGCAGGTTTTGGCTAAGCGCGGGGTAGGTCTTGGCGAGTTCCTTCGAGACGCGCTCGATGCCGGCCTCCATGCTCATGCCGGCATCCGAGCAGACGATCATCAGGTCCATGAAATCGGGAAAGCCGTTGCGGTACTCACGCCTGCGTTCCCGCACTTTCTGGCTCAGCACCAGGCCGGGCAGGAAATAGCCGGCCGCTCCTGACAGGATGACGAATGTCCAGCGGCTGGCCATCGTCGCGTCGGGGCTCGCCATCCACCGGTTGAGCACGAACACGCCGATTGCCGTGCCGACCATCGCGGTGAACCGGATCAGGAAGAACATGCCGACAGCGCGCGGCTCCATATATCCCGCCTGGATAAGCTTCATGCGCAGCCGGGCGACATTTTCCGGATCGCTCCTGGCGTAGAATTCCTGCGCCCTCTTAACCGCCTTCTCGCGCACGACGCCGGTATTCTTCTTCTGCACCGGCTCGGGTTTCGCGGCGACGGGACCGTCATCGACCTTGAGCCGGCGCTTGACCTCGTTGCGATCGCCCTTCGCCGCCATCATCGGCCAGGCGAACGCGGCAGCACCCGCGGCCAGCAGCAGGACGGCCACCGGCATCAACGAGGTCGGCGCAAGCGAGGCGAGGAATTCGACAAAGCCCTGCATGTCAGAACTTGAAATTCGACATCTTGAACATCATCAGATTGCCGAGCATCAGCCAGGTGATCGAGCCCCCCATCAGGTACCATGTCTTTGGCACGTCCCAGACGTCGCGGTAGAAGCCCGGCATCAGCGCCATGATGGCGGTAAACAGCAATACCGGGACCGCCGTCAGGATGTAGGCCGACATCCGGCCCTCTGTCGCGATGGCGCGCACCTTGCGGCGCAGCTTGCCGCGCTCCCGGATCGTCGTCGCCAAGCCATCGAGGATCTCGCGCAGATTGCCGCCCGAACTGGTCTGGATCGAGACGGCGGTGACGAACAGCGGCAGATCCTCCTGACCGACCCGGTCGAAGAGCGAGTTCAGCGCCGACACCAGATCGGAGCCATAAGTCACTTCGTCGGCGATGACGCCGAATTCGGAGCCGATCGGGTCCGGCATCTCGCGCGCCACCATGGCGATCGCCACCGGCACCGGGTGGCCGGCCTTCAGACCACGCGTGATCAGCTCCAGTGCCTCCGGCAGCTGTACGCCGAACCGCTTCAGCCGCCGCTTGCGCTTGAAACGCAGCGTCAGCACCGGCAGAATCGGCACAAGCATCACAAACAGCACAAGCCCCATCAGCGGCGGCAAGCCGTACCAGATGGCGACCAAGGCCATGGCCATCGCCACGCCGCAGGTAATCATCAGGAATTTCGGCACCGGCATGATCATGCCCGACTGGATTCGCAACGCGCGGAACCGGTCCGGCGAAAACAGCGGCGTGCCCGCTTCAAGGCCGCGCTCCTTGCGCAGCTGGACGAGCACCTGCTCCTGGCTGATCTTGTTTTCCTGCAGTTTCATGCGCCGGTTGATGGCTGTGCGCTTATCGCTGCGGACGGCATAAAGCAGGTAGCAGGCCTCGGCGATCAGGATGCCGGTCAGGGCTGCCGCGGCATAGACGACATAAATCGCGCTGAATCCGTCGAACACTTGGCTACTCCTGCGGCCGGCCGGGTTCGAAATATCGTCCGGGGAACTCGATGCCCATCGCCCGCAAATCCTCGAGGAATCGCGGCCGGATGCCGGTCGCCTCGTAGTGGCCGAGAATCCTGCCGTCGGCCTCCATGCCGGTGCGCACGAAGCGGAATATCTCCTGCATCTGGATGACGTCGCCTTCCATGCCGGTCACCTCGGCAACGCTGGTCACCTTGCGCTTGCCGTCGGACAGGCGCGTCAGCTGGACGATCAGGTCGAGCGCGCTGGCGATCTGGCTGCGGATCGACTGCACCGTCATCGGCATGCCGGTCATGCCAAGCATCTGCTCAAGCCGCGAAATGGCGTCGCGCGGCGTGTTGGCATGGATGGTCGCCATCGAGCCTTCGTGGCCGGTGTTCATCGCTTGCAGCATGTCGAAGGCCTCCTCGCCGCGGCACTCGCCGAGGATGACGCGGTCCGGACGCATGCGCAGCGCGTTCTTGACCAGGTCGCGCTGCTTCAGCTCGCCATGGCCTTCGATGTTGGCAGGGCGTGTCTCCATGCGCGCGACATGCGGTTGCTGCAGCTGGAGTTCGGCCGCGTCCTCGATGGTGATCAGGCGCTCATCTTCCGGTATGAAGGCCGACAGCGCATTGAGCATGGTCGTCTTGCCGGTGCCGGTGCCGCCCGAAATGATCGTCGTCTTGCGGGCATGCACGGCCGCCGCCAACACTTCGGCCATGTTCTGTGTGATGGCGCCGAATTCGACCAGTTTGTGCAGGCCGAGCTTGTTCTTGGAGAATTTTCGGATCGAGACCAGCGGCCCGTCGACCGCAACCGGACGAATGGCCGCATTGAAACGCGAGCCGTCCAGCATGCGTGCATCGACCATCGGCTGCGATTCGTCGACGCGACGCCCGACCGCGGCGACGATCTTGTTGACGATGCGCAAGAGATGCGCCTCATCCTTGAACGGAATGTGGACCGGCTGCAGCTTGCCCTTCTTTTCGACAAAGCAGTTCAGGTGACCGTTGATCAGGATGTCGTTGATGTCGGGGTCCTTGAGCAGTGGCTCGAGCGGACCGAGGCCGACCATCTCGTCGACGATGTCGTCAACCAGCGCGTCAAGCTCGACGGTATTGATCGCCATCCGCTCCTGTTTGATCTTTTCCGACACGAAATCATGCACTTGCCGGCGCATCTCACCCTTGGGCAAACGCTCCAGCGCGACAAGATTGATCTCCTCGAGCAGCAGCCTGTGGATACGCACGCGCGCATCGAGCACCTTGTTGGCATTCTTTGCGGGCGCTGCTTCAGGCTTGGCCGGCAATGCCTTTCGGCTCGTCGGAATGACGACGGCATGATGGGCGACCGTCATCGGCTCGGGCGCGCGCTGCGGACGTGAATCGCGGTTCTGCAGGGTGGAAAAGCGGCTGGTCATCCGGCCTTCCTCTTCAGCAATCCACGGCCCATGCCAAACAGCGAGCGCGATTTTGCCCGGGTTGGGATTGCCTCCTCCGGCAGGATGATCTTCTTCAAATCGTTGATGACATTGGCGTTCGGATCGATCTCGTGCAACGGCACGCCGCGATCGACCGCCTCGCGCACCAGCCGGTAGTTGTTGGCGATGCCACCGACGAAATGCTCGCCCAGAATTTCCTGGACGTCCGCTTGCTTGATGCCGTTGTCGAACATCTTCTGTTCGAAACGGTTGACGATGACGTTTGGCTTCACTTCCTTCCCGGCGGTCTCGTAGACCGCCTGGATCAGCCGCTGTGTGTGGCGCAGGCACGGCACCGTCATTTCCGCGACGATGTAGAGCTTGTTGGAACCGAGCAGCACGGTCTCGGTCCATGGAAACCAGGTGCGCGGCATATCGATGACGACATTGTCGAAATAGGCGGAGACGAGATCGAGCATGCGCACCACGACATCGGTCTTGAACGAGCGCATTTCCGATGGATGCGTGGGGGCAGCCAGCACGCAGAGTCCGCTCGCATGCTTGGACAGCATCACATCCAGCAGTTGCCGGTCGAGGCGTTCGGGCTGGTTCTCGATCTCGGTGATGTCGAATCGCGGTTCGAGGTCGAGATATTCGGCACAGGCGCCCTGCTGAAAATTGAGGTCCACCACGCAGGTCGACGCGCCCCGCGTGACCGAGTGATGCAGCTGGAAGGCGGTTTGCAGCGCCAGCGTCGTGGTGCCGACGCCGCCGGCGGCCGGCATGAAGGTGTAGATCTGCGATTCGGTGTTTTCCTCGCGCCCGGGGCCTTGCAGCGCCCGCACCACGGAGCGCACGAGATCGGCGGTCGTGATCGGCTTGACCAGAAAATCCGCGACCTTGAGCTGCACCAGAATGCGCACCGCGGCCGCGTTGAACTCCTGGGTGACGACGACGACCGGCACCTTGTCTTCCAGCCGGCGCATGATGCGCTGCAGCGACTCGACCTCCTCCAGCTTTGCCGCGTCCATGTCGACGATGATGGCACCGAAGTCGGCTTCCTGGATTTCGCCGCGCAGCTCGGTGACGTGCTTCTCCACTGTCGAGAGATGGATGACCTCGGAGGCCGCGAACGCGGTTCGGGTGTCCTGCACAAAGGTCCTGTCGGTCGATACGAGCAGGATCTTCCTGGTCTTGATGCCGTTTGCCATTCTGTCAGCCTGTCAGGTCGTCGCGTTGGGTCAGTTGGTTGTGCCGCTCTGCGACGCCTTCGCATCGGCCGCCTGATCGGGTGTAGCGGGGGGGTCGACGTTGCCTCTCTGGGCGGGCACCTTAAGCCTGGTGTTCTGGACCCCATATTTCCAGGGATCGACCATCTGCATGACAGTGTTGGCGGCCTGCGCCTCGCCGGCTCCCGTCGTCGGCCCCTCGCTGCGCACATAGTCGTCGCTGGTGCAGCCAGCGGCAAGGCCGGCCAGCAGCAAGGCGATACTCGATCTCAGGGCCAGACGCATGGCTTCAGTCCTTCGGCAGGTCGAGGAAATGCCCCGCGGAAGCGGACGCAGCAGGTTGGGTGACACGGCCGTCGGCCAGCGCCACGGTGCGACCGGTATCGGAGCCCTTCACTTCTTCGGTGTTGTTGAGGAAATAATCGGCGTTGCTGGCCGGCTGCGTGCCGTCGGTCGGTTCCACGAGCTTCTTCGACGGATCGACCGGCTTGACCAGATAGGGAGTGACGATGATGACCAGGTCGGTCTCGCGCCGCTGATAGGATTTCGACGAGAACAGCGCCCCAAGCACCGGCATCTTGCCGAGGCCCGGAATGCGCGACGTGGTGATGTCGTTCTGCGACTGCAGCAATCCGGCGATCATGAAGCTCTGGCCGTTCTTCAGGTCGACCGACGTCCTGGCGCGGCGCACGATGAAACCAGGCACTGCAATGTTGCCTATGTTGTAGGACGCGGACGCGTCGATCGAGGAGACTTCCGGCGCGATGTCCAGGCTGACCAGCCCGTCCTTCAGCACGGTCGGTGTGAAATCCAGGCTGACGCCGTATTTCTTGTAGCTGACCGAGATTTTGCCGTTGTCCTCGGAGACCGGGATCGGGAATTCGCCGCCGGCGAGGAAGCTCGCCGTCTGGCCGGAACGGGCGATCAAATTCGGCTCGGCCAACCGCCGCGCCAAGCCGCGTTCTTCCAGCGCCTTGATGGCGATATCGATCGACACGCCGTTCGACAACAGCCGTCCGATGATCTCGCCGGTGCCGGCGGTCGGCACGGTACCCGGATCGATCGTCACATCACGGCCACCAAGGCCATAGGCAAAATTGGCTGCGTATTTGGCGCCCAGATCCTGGCCCGCCTGGCGGTTGATCTCGACGAAGCGGACATTGAGCTGGACCTGCTGCGACGACGAGATATTGACCGAGTTGATCACCTCTTCGGCGCCGGAAAAGCGCGTCGCGATCTTGTTTGCCTTGTCGGCGGCGACTGCGTCATCCGCCTCGCCCGACAGCACGACACGACCATTGGCCGAGCCGACCTTGATCCTGGCATCCGGCACGCTGGCGCGGATGGTGCTGGCCAGTTGGTCGGTGTCGAGCGTCACCTCGATGTCGACGGTGCCGACAAGCTGCTTCTTTTCGTCGAACAGGGCGATGCCCGTGGTGCCGAGATTGTTGCCCAGCACATAGAAGGATTTATCGGTCAGCGGATTGACGTTGGCGATGTCCGGATCGCCGATGACGATCTGGTAGAAGGCGGCACTGGTCATGATCGTCTTCGGCTTGCCCTTGGCAACCTTGATGGACGCATTCTTGGTCGACGACACATAGACGATGTCGTTGTCCGCCCTTGCCGAGGTGCCGAAGGCCAGCATCGCGGCGGCAGCCAACGAAGCCGCGACAGCCATGGTGCGCAAAACGCGCAACCGCCCCGCGACCCGAAATGTAATCAACGCCAACATCGTCCCGTTCCTCGCCCAGTCCCCACTGGCTTCTATTTTTGGTCCCGCGAAGGAACCTGGTATTCCTCGGCCTTTGTGCCGCGCGTCACGATGACGGTCTTGAACTTCGGTTTCTCCGGCTCTTTCACCACGGCATCGAACAGCGAACCGGCAGCAGCCTGCACGTTCGAGGCGACCGATCCGCCGAACGAAGAGATGGTGGTGACGCCGCCCTTGCCGTCGCCACCTTCGCTGGCCGAGCGCAGCGACAGCGACAGCGTGCCGACAGTGCGGGCCAGCGCCACTTTCTGCGCGCCGTCAGTCGTCACCTCGATGGTCACCGAATTGGAAATCTGCGGTGTCGTCTGGCGCTCATCGGCACCCTGCCCGACGCTCAGCACCTTGGCATCGGCAACGACGATCTCGGAGGTGACCGTCGACCCGGCCGCTCCCTGTGCGTTCTTGGCCACTTCCTGGATTTCGCCGGCGTCGCGCGTCAGCACGACATCGACACGGTCGCCCGGCGTGACGAAGCCGCCGACACCGGCAATCTCGTCGGTGCGGATCGTCACAGCCCGCATCCCGGGCGTCATCATATTCGAAAGCGTCGCGCGGCCGTTTGGCCCCGACAGCTTGGTCAGCAGCAACGGTTCGTTGACCTCGATCGGCGACAGCACCACGCGGCTGCCCTCGCCGAGCAAACCATCTATGGTGGCGAAGGCGCCCTGCGGCAGGGAATCCTGCGGCCATGGGATTTCGCTGAGCTTGGTGCGGTCGAGTTCCATGCCATAGCGCAACGGGGCATTCGCCACCACGATGGTCTTGAATGCGACCTTAGGGGCGACGGGTGCTGCGATCGACGCCGTCTTTTCGGAATCGGCCTTGGCTTGACTCTTGACCCAGAAATCCGCGGCAAAGATCGAGATCGCGCCGAAAACGGCGGCGATGCCGATCATCGATATGGCCTTGCCCCTCACGCCGAAACCCCTGATGCCCGCAGTTTCTTGTTTTGTTGGGCTCACGCTAGGCGGCATTGTTAAAGAATCAGGAATCTTGCGCGGACGCATTTGACCTATTTCCGCCGGCTTGGTTATCGAATGGTTTTGGGGTAAGAGGGGCCGAATCCCCGAACGGAACAGGAACCTCGGTCGCTTGGCGCTGAAAAGCGTGGCAGTATCGCGAGGTGATTCGCAGCACCGGACCCTATGGCAGGCATGGACGACAGCAACGATCTTTTCGGCAATATGGACAAGCAGCCGCCGCCGGTTCGCACACCAGCGCGCCCGGCGGATCCGCTGGTGCAAGCAACGAAGCGTCCTGCCGCGATAAAGGACGGCAGCGAGGGCTATAGCGCCGCCGACATCGAGGTGCTGGAAGGGCTGGAGCCGGTGCGCCGCCGGCCAGGCATGTATATCGGCGGCACCGACGACAAGGCGATGCACCATCTGTTCGCCGAGGTCATCGACAATTCGATGGACGAAGCGGTTGCCGGCCATGCCACCTTCATCGATGTCGAACTCTCGGCCGATGGTTATCTCGCCGTCACCGACAATGGCCGAGGCATTCCGGTCGATCCGCATCCGAAGTTCAAGAAGCCTGCGCTCGAAGTGATCATGACGACGCTGCATTCGGGCGGCAAGTTCGACTCGAAGGTCTACGAAACATCCGGCGGCCTGCATGGCGTCGGCGTTTCCGTGGTCAACGCGCTGTCGGACCATCTCGAGGTCGAAGTCGCGCGAGGCCGCCAACTCTATCGCCAGCGCTTCTCGCGCGGCGTTCCGGTAACCGGCCTCGAGCAGTTGGGCGAGGTTCACAACCGGCGCGGCACAAAAATCCGCTTTCACCCTGATGAGCAGATTTTCGGCAAGGGCGCGGCATTCGAACCGGCACGGCTCTACCGCATGACGCGCTCGAAGGCCTACCTGTTCGGCGGCGTCGAGATCCGCTGGACCTGCGATCCGTCGCTGATCAAGGAAAAGGACCAGACGCCGGCCAAGGCGGAGTTCCATTTTCCCGGCGGCCTGAAGGACTATCTCAAGGCATCGCTCGGCGACGATTTCCAGGTGACGCGCGAAATCTTTGCCGGCAAGAGCGAGAAGCAAGGCGGCCATGGCTCGCTCGAATGGGCGGTGACCTGGTTCGGTGGCGACGGCTTCATCAATTCCTACTGCAACACAATCCCAACCGGTGAAGGCGGCACACATGAGGCCGGCTTCCGCAATGTGCTGACGCGGGGCCTGCGCGCTTATGCCGATCTCGTCGGCAACAAACGCGCATCCATCGTCACCTCGGAGGACGTCATGATCTCGGCGGCGGGCATGCTGTCGGTGTTCATCCGCGAGCCGGAATTCGTCGGCCAGACAAAGGACAGGCTGGCGACGATAGAGGCGATTCGGATTGTCGAGACCGCCATCCGCGATCCGTTCGATCATTGGCTGGCCGACAATCCGCAGGAAGCATCGAAGCTGCTCGAATGGGTAATCGCGCGCGCCGACGAACGGGTGCGCCGGCGCCAGGAAAAGGAAGTTTCGCGCAAGAGCGCGGTGCGCAAATTGCGGCTGCCCGGCAAGCTCGCCGACTGCACGCAGAATGCCGCGGCCGGTGCCGAACTCTTCATCGTCGAAGGTGACTCGGCGGGCGGCTCGGCCAAGCAGGCGCGCGACCGCGCCAGCCAGGCGGTGCTGCCACTGCGCGGCAAGATCCTCAACGTCGCCAGCGCCGGCAACGACAAGCTTGCCGGCAACCAGCAGATTTCGGACCTGATCCAGGCGCTCGGCTGCGGTACGCGGTCGAAATATCGCGACGAGGATTTGCGCTACGACCGGGTCATCATCATGACCGACGCCGACGTCGACGGCGCCCACATAGCTTCGCTTCTGATCACCTTCTTCTACCAGGAAATGCCGGCGCTGGTGCGTGGCGGCCACCTTTATCTGGCGGTGCCGCCGCTTTACTCGATCAGGCAAGGCGGCAAGGTCGCCTATGCCCGGGACGACGCGCACAAGGACGAGCTGCTGCGCACCGAGTTCACCGGGCGCGGCAAGGTCGAGCTAGGCCGCTTCAAGGGTCTGGGCGAGATGATGGCCGCGCAGCTCAAGGAAACCACCATGGACCCGAAAAAGCGCACGCTGCTTCGGATCGATGTGATCGACGCCGAGGCAGCGACCAAGGATGCCGTCGATGCGTTGATGGGCACCAAGCCGGAAGCGCGCTTCCGCTTCATCCAGGAACGCGCCGAATTCGCCGAAACGGAAGTGCTGGATATCTAGCCTCCCGCCGGTCCATAACAAGGCTCCAGTTTCGGAGACGTGCATGTGACCTGGAGGCGGCTGAAAGATCATTTCGAGACCAGTTTCGCCGCGCTAACGCAACCGACGCGTTCGGATTGGATTTTCGCCCTGCGCACTGTTTCGGCCGGCCTGATCGCGCTGCTGGCCGCCTATGCGTTGAAGCTCGACCACCCGCAATGGGCCATGATGACGGTGTTCATCGTCGCCCAGCCGGTTGCCGGCATGGTGCTGGCGAAGGGCTTCTACCGATTGCTCGGCACGCTGGTCGGCGGCATGGCTGCGATAAGCATCACCACGGTGTTCGGCACCGGCCCCTGGGTATTGGTGACGGTGCTTGCCCTTTGGATCGGCATCTGCACCTTCGTCTCGTCGCTGCTGCGCAATCCCGAAGCCTATGGCGCCGCCCTTGCCGGCTACACCGCGATGATCATCGGCCTGCCCGCCTTCGGACAGCCGCACCTCGTCGTCGACCTCGCGGTCGCGAGATGCGCCGAGATCGTGCTCGGCATTATCTGCGCCGGCCTGACCAGCCGGCTGATCTTGCCAAAGCTGGCCAGCAACGCCATCGTCTCGCGGCTGAAACGCTGCATTCTCGATCTTGCGACTTACGCCGGCGGCGCGTTCTCCGGCGGCGATCCTGCAACGCTGTCCGGCCTGCACCGAAAGCTGGTCGCCGACACCCAGACGCTCGGCGAGATGCGCGCCTATGCCAGGCTGGAAGCGCCGAGCTTTGCGCCGCGCTCCCATCCGGTCCGACGCACCATCGGACAGCTGCTCTCGGCCCTCTCGGCGGCACGCGCGCTGCATTCGCACGCTGCCCCTAAGAACGCCGCACTCATCCCGGTGCGATCGGAATTGCACGCCCTTGTCAGCGAACTGGCTGCGAAACCCGGCGCGCTGGACGACACCGCGCCCTGGATGACGCGACTTGACGCCATTTCAGCCAAGGCCCGGCAAATGCCCGATGCCCCGACCGATCAGGGCGACGACTGGGTCGGCACCATCACCCGCCTTACTATCGCCGCCGATTTCGCCGAGGCGTTCAAGCAGGTGCTGCGCGGCCTCGATGCCTTGCGCGCGCCCGCCACGCGCCCGGTCCGGGGCAGCAGGCAGCCCGCGCTGGTGGTGCATCGCGACTACTCCGGCGCATCGCGCAATGCCGTGCGCGCTGCCTTGGCCACCTTGCTGGTCGCCGCCTTCTGGCTGACGACGAAATGGTCGGAAGCGGCCGGCACGGTCATTCTCGTTGCCGTCGTATCCAGCCTGTTTGCGGCCCGTCCCGACCCTGTGCAGGTCGCCTGGGGGTTCTTCAAGGGAACGTTGCTCGCTTTGCCCTTTGCCTTTCTTGTCGGCCAGATCGCGTTGCCCGCCTTGCCCGGCTTCGGCTGGTTCATGCTGTTTGTCGTGCCGATCCTGGTGCCCACGGCGCTGGCGATGGCCAATCCACGCTATGTCGGCGTGGCGACGGCCTTCGCCATCAACTTCCTCGCCTTCCTCAGTCCGCATCAGGCGATGACCTACGATCCCGGCCCCTTCTTCGCCGGTTCGGCATCGATCCTGGTCGGCATTCTGCTGGCGATCGGCGTCTTCATCGTCGTGTTGCCCGCCGATCCGTGGCTCGCGGCCAACCGCATCGTGCGCGCCATGCGCGAGGATTTGGCGCGGCTTTGCCTGCATGAGCGTGTGCCGAGGCGCTCGGCCTTCGAGAGCCTCGCCTATGATCGCATCAACCAGTTGATGCCTCTGGTGCAGAATGCCGGCAGCAGGGGCGATGCTGTCTTAGGCGGCGGCGTCGCCGCCGTCACCGTCGGCTTGGAGATCCTCCGGCTGCGCGGAGCAAGCCAAAGCCATGCCATCCCATCGGAGACCGCGGTTTCGATCACCAACTTCCTGCGGGCGCTGGCGCGCGAACTGCTCTTTCGCGCCCTCGGCGATCCGCAGACGTCGACCGTCGCCGTCGCCCGCCAATATGCGGCAAACATCGCCCAGCGAAACGGCACCGGCGAATTGCTGCAGATAGCGGTATCGCTGCGCATCATCGCCGCGGCGATGGAGGATTTCCCGGATTTCTTCACGAAGGGTCAAAACTAGCGTGCCCAAGTGTGTCGAGATTCGGTCAGGCCGAGCCGAGAATGGCGGGTTCCGAGAACCGGAGCGGAGCGTACTTTTGTGAGCACCGGAAGCGCAGGGAACCGTCATTCGCAGGCCGGCATCACCTGAATATCGATACTTTAGGCGGCGGCGATCGCCAGCGCATGGCCCCGCGCGTTCTCGCGCAGCGCGTCGAGATGGATCGACTTGACCAGCGCGGCCAGATCGCCTTCCGCCGACTGTCCACCCACTTCCTTGAGCATCAGCCAGCTGACCTCCTGCACACCGGCGACGCGCTTGCCGTTGGCGACCTCGCGCCAGATCTTCAATGCGCGCAGGATGATGGCGTGTGTGGCGGCGGCGAGGCCGGCGCTGCGGAACAACGCCTGCAGGGCGACATCGTGCCCGCCGGCAAGCAGCGCCCTCACCCTTTGTTCGGACTGCTGGCTGAGCGCGACCAGCGCCGAGCCGAAGAAATCGACCTTGCCGTGCGCGATGGTGCGGATGAGGAAGCTGGCGGTGAGATCGCCGCGCAGCCTGAGATGCTCGATCAGTGCGGCATGTTCTTCCTGGCGCGTGCCCTCGATCAGCGTCACCGAAGCCTTGACGCAGGCATCGCGCATGACGCGGTCGGCGCGCGCCGCGCCCATCATTGCCATGACCAACGGCGACGTTTTCAGCATCTCGCCGAGCTTGACGAGCAGCATATGCCGACAGTCGGCAGGCAGCCGGGCGTCCGATATCAGCGCCTCACGAACCAGAGGCAGATGGCCGTGGCGTTCAGCCATGCGGCGGAAGCTGAGCGAGGCGATGTCGGCGCCGCTGTTGGCGAGCAACACGGCGCAGGCTTCGGCCTCGCCGATCTCGGCGATCGCGGCCGACAGCGCCATCGAGACGACCGGCCGGTCGGCGATCAGTCTCTGCGTCACCTTCGGACTTGAGGCTACGCGGTTGATCAGATCGGCGTCGGTAAGCAGCGGCGAACGCGCCAGTACCATGCCGGCGACTTCCGGCTGGTCGGAGGCCAGCACACTGATGATCTGCAATGGCGCGTGGTGGCTCATCGACAGTGCCTCGGCCATCGCCAGCCGCACCTTCGACGAAGCATCGTCGAGCAACAGCGTCAGCGCCGCCTCCGCGGCGCAACGGTCCTCGAACGGCAGGTCGGAATTGACGTAGGCTCGGGCCAGCGCGCTTGCCGCGGCGGCGCGCTCTGTCACCCTGGCCGTGCAAATCCATCTCAAAAAATGCGAAACAACCATGCCGCCTGCTTACGCCCCTTGCCAGAACGGTCCTGGCCCCGTGGAGACGGTAGGCAGAAATGGTTTACGAACGGTTCACCATGTTCATTAACTGGCTTGCGAGCGCTGGGTGCAGCGCATATCAACCGTCAGCTAGTGGAGGCGAGAGAAAATGGCCGGGCTTTATCTCCAGGAGTTCGTTGTCGGCCACGTCTTCCAGCACACGCTGCGCAAGACCGTCACCGAAAGCGATAACATGCTGTTTTCGGTCATGACGCTGAACCCGCAGCCGCTGCACATCGACTTCGACTTCGCCGCCAAAAGCGAGTGGGGCAAGCCGCTGGTCAACTCGCTGTTCACGCTCGGCCTGATGATCGGCATTTCGGTCAACGACATCACCGTCGGCACAACGGTCGCCAATCTCGGCATGAAGGAAACCGTGTTTCCGCATCCGGTCTTCCATGGCGACACCATCCGGGTCGAGACAACAGTCATCTCGGTACGCGAGTCCAGGTCGAAACCCGATCGCGGCATCGTCGAATTCGAGCATCGCGCCTACAACCAGCACGGCGATCTCGTCGCCAAATGCACGCGGCAAGCGATGATGCTGAAGAAGGCGACCTGAAACATGCGTTCACTGCTATTTGTCCCCGGCGATTCCCAGAAGAAGCTGGAAAAGGGTTTTGGAGCCGGTGCCGACGTGGTCATCGTCGACCTCGAGGATTCCGTGGCGCCGCACAACAAGGCGCTGGCGCGCGAAGTGGCGGCGCGCTTCATCGTCGAACGCAGGGCGCAAACCAGCTCAGTCATCTATGTCAGGGTCAACGATCTGTCGACCGGGCTGACCGATGACGACCTGGCGGCATTGGTGCCGGCAAGACCCGACGGCATCATGCTGCCCAAGTCGAACAGCGGCCAGGATGTGCAGCATCTCTCGGCAAAGCTCAGGGTGCACGAGGCCGAAAACGGCCTGGCCGATGGCGCGATCAAGATCCTGCCGATCATCACCGAAATGCCGGCAGGCGTGCTGGCGGCCGCGACCTATGCCGGAACAAGCGCGCGGCTTGCCGGTCTCACCTGGGGAGCGGAAGATCTGTCGGCGGCGATTGGTGCACGTGCGGTCCGCGACGAGCATGGCCGCTACACCGACGTTTTCCGCCACGCTCGTATCATGACCATACTCGCCGCTGCCGCGGCAGAGGTTGCGGCGATCGACACCGTCTTCCCGAATTTTCGCGACATGGCCGCCTTCAAAGCGGAATGCACTGAAGCCGAGCGCGACGGCTTCACCGGCAAGATGGCGATCCACCCCGACCAGGTGCCGGTCATCAACGCCGCCTTCACGCCGTCAGTCGAGGCGGTGAGGCAATCGACGGCAATCGTCGCGGCGTTCCAGGCGGCGGGAAATCCCGGCGTCGTCGGCATCGACGGCAAGATGTACGACCGCCCGCATCTGCGGCTGGCCGAGCGGCTTCTGGCGCGTGCCGGAGCGGCCGGCGTTTCCGCTTAGAGCCATTTTCAGGAAAAGTGTGAAACCGTTTCTGTCCGAGTTGCGTCAAAACAGGGCATTCGACCGGTTTGGCGTTTTCGTGAAACGACGGATCGCCCTGCTCTCAGTCCCGCGCCAACACGATGATCCGATCCTCCGGCAAATAGGCCAACGGCTCCGACTTCAACGGGTTGACGGTGACGCCGCCCAGCGCCCGCTGGTCGGCGTCTCCGGCGCGAATGCGCCTGTAACCCAAGGCGATTTCACCGCGCAACCGCGCCGATTCCGCGATTGTCCAGAAGGTCAGCGGCCGCTCGATGGCGACATAGTCAGCGACGGGACGCATGTAGATTTCGGAACCCTCCTCATCGAGCAGGTCATCGAAGATCGCGGCAAGGTGCTGGTTCTCGGACGCCTGCGCCAGCATCAGGCTGACCAGCCTGTTGCTGACGACGAAATCATCGGCCTTGGTGACTGCCGCAAGATCTCGGTTGCGCACGTCGATCATCTCGCTGACGATGCTGATGTGCATACCGGCGTCAACCGCGATCTTGCGCAGATGCAGCAGCGTCACCAGCGTGCGCGTATCGGCGGGCTGCGCTGGCATGGTTTCGCTATAGCCGAGGACGAGCACATGGTCGTAGGAAGGCACGTCCAGGCTTGCCAGAGCGGAGCTGCTCGATGTGTCCGTGACGCGGCAGTAAACCGACAGATTGTCACTGGCGACCGGCAGGCCGGCAACCTCCTGCTCAAGGTCGGGCGTATCGGCCGCTATGGTCAGGATCGAACCAGGCGCGACGTAGCGCGACAGTTCGTAGGTTATGATCGGACCGCGCCGGTTCCAGCCGAGGACAAGCGTGCGCTCCGGCTTCGTCTCGACGGGCCGCGGCTCGAGGATCGCCGCCGCGTCGATCTTGATGCCAGCGCTCCCCAGCTTTATCGCCGCATCGTCCTCGGCGACGATGATGGCGCGCATGTCCTTGCCGATCACCAGGTCCGACGGCGGGTTGAGATTGACGCGTCCCTCTTGGTCGCAAAGCCCGATCAGCGCACAGTGTTCATACGCCATCACCGCCTCGCCGAAGGTCTTGCCGGTGAGGTCCGGCTGCTCGGTCGTATAGATTTCGCAGCCGTCGAAATCGAGCAGCTCCGAATAGACGCCGCTGAGGCCCGACTGCCGGCTTGAATGCACGACGATGCGCGAGATCAACTGGTCGGCCAGCACGAGCTGCACCTCGGCTCCGCCGACGACGCGCGCGACCTCGGCGTTCTTGCCATCGCGGATCTCGGCGGCGATGTTGTAGGGGGCGGTGCGCCGGTTCGGGTCGTTGACCAGCGCCAGCACCGTCTTGATGACCTGCGAATCCGGATCGTCGCCGTCCGGCGACAGCACGATGACCGACCGCGAGGTCTGCGGATTGACGATGGCAAGGTCGTAGAGATCGGTCGGGTCACCGCTGCGGCAGATGATGCGCGTGTTGCCCAGCTTGCCGACCTTGGCCGCGATCTCGTCCTCCATCTCGACCTTGTCCATATTGGCCATGACCACAATGCGCGGACGTCGGCGGCTGGCATTGGCAATGACGAGCTCGGAGATGACGTCGAAGATCGACGGCGACCAGTTGAGGATGACCGTGTGATCTGTCTCCAGCACCCGCGAACGGCCCTTGCGCAATTCATCGAGCTTGCTGTCGACGCCGGCGCTCAGCACGCCGATGAGCGCCGAAACGACGAAGATGCCGGCAAGCGTGACAAACAGCATGACGAGACGAAAGGCCCAGCCAGTGTCGCCGCCCATCGTACCGGAATCGAGCGTGCGCATCAGCGATTCCCAGAACGCTTCGACAAAGTTCAGCGGCTCGCCGCCTTCGGGCGCGATGCGGGTCACCGCAAGGAAACTCGCGGCGACGACGATGATCAGCAGTGAAACGACGGCAAGCCAGCCGATCAGCGCGATCGGGCCGGCGGCCATGCTCTTGTCAAACCCGTAGCGCAGCCGGGTTGCCAGCGAGTCTCGTTTCTTCATTTAGCCGACGCCCCGCAATATCCCCAAGGTCGATGCGCCGACTCTAGCGCATCGCCGAAGCCGCTCTCTTAGCCTGTGTTCAAATAAAGGGGAATCGCTTTCGCGTGCCCACGGCCAGGGAATCCGCCGACGCGGCGGACGGCGGCCGACCCAAGGATTAGTCCTTGTCCCAGCGCGGCCGGCGCATCGAAAATACCTCGTCGACGCTGGCATACTCCATATAGCCGAGGCGAGCGACATTGCCTGCCTTGGTGATGTCGAACAGACCGTCTGTCAGGAAGGCGTCGTCGATGTATACGCCGACCACTTCGCCGGCGACAACGACAGCGCTTGTCGGCGATCCGTCCAGCGCCTTTGGCCGAAAGACCTCCGTCACCCGGCATTCGAGTGCGGCCGGCGCTGCCGCCACACGCGGTGGCGCGACCAGGCGCGACGGCGCCATCGCAAGATCGGCATAGATGAACTCATTGACGCCGCGCGGTGCATTGACCGATGTGCGGTTCATCTTGTCGGCGAGATCGCGGCTGACCAGATTGGCGACAAACTCACCGGTTTCCTGCGCGAAGGAGGCGCTGTCCTTCTCGCCCTCTGAGGAGAACCAGACGATGAAGGGCCGCGTCGAAACGGCATTGAAGAAGGAGTACGGCGCGAGATTGACCTCGCCGGCTCCGTTCAGCGTCGAAATCCAGCCGATCGGGCGCGGCGCGACGATTGCCTTCGAAGGGTCGTGCGGCAGGCCGTGGCCCTTTGAAGGTTCGTAGAACATTCAGCCCGCCCACGGCCCCGAATAGTCACCATAAAGCTTTGCGGGATCTGGCCGCGGCCGCTCCGGCGCCGGGCCCGCATAAGAGCCGATATGAATGAAACCGACGACGCGCTCCAGCGGTGCCAGCCCGAGCAGCGCCCTACCCTCCGGCACATCCGAATACCAGTTGCTGATCATGTTGGTGCCATAACCCAGCGCGTTGGCTGCAATCATCAGGTTCATCGCCGCCATACCGCCCGACAGGAACATTTCCCATTGCGGGATTTTTGGGTTCTCCCTTGGGATCGATATCACGCCTATCACCAGCGGCGCGCGCGAGAACCGCGCCAGTTCCTGGTTGCGGCGGCCTTCCGGCAATGGACCCTCCCGCTGCTCGGCAAGTGCTGCCAGTTGTCTGCCGATCTCGATACGAGCATCGCCACGATAGAGGATAAAGCGCCAAGGCTCCAATCGGCCATGATCGGGCACTCGCGAGGCGGCGGCGATCATCGTCGCGATCTCCACATCGCTCGGCGCCGGCTCCTTCAAATCAGGAATCGGCGCGGAGTTTCGGCTCAGCAGAAAGTCGATGATCGGCGACGCCATGGGCGCAAGTCTCCTGAACAGTCTGTCTTGAGCTGAAGCGCACCATCGGGAATTCGGGCGACTCGGGCATTGGCGCGGAATATACGCCGGATGGGAGAGTCGTATCGATCGGACTCTTAAGCCTTGAAATTGCCACCGCCATGGGCTTCAACGCAAGGCATGTTTGAGGGGACTATCCGTCTTTTCCTGGTCTGGCTCAGCGCCCTGCTGTTCATGGCGCCGGTTTCGTTCGCCATGGCGCAGAACGTCGATGGCGTAAGCGACCTGAAGCTTCCCGGAATCTCAAGCTATGCGACGCCGAAAGGCGAGAGGTCGCTGGCGCTGAGCGGCGGCGGCGCCATCACGCTCTCCGCGCAGTTGACCGACAAGGGTTCCGACATCACCCGCGGCATCGTCTGGCGGGTCTTCAAGCCCGAAGCCATCAACGGAAAATTGCCGATGGTCGCCTCCGCGCATGGCGGGACCGCCGTCTTCCAGCTCGAACCCGGCAGCTATCTTGTTCATGCCTCCTACGGTCGGGCCGGCGCCACCAAGCGCATCACCGTCGGCAAGGACGCCAAGCGCGAGAGCCTCGTGCTCGATGCCGGCGGCCTCAAGCTTGATGCTGTGCTGTCCGGCGGCGTGCGCATTCCGCCGAAGAAGCTGCGCTTTTCGATCTACGAGGGCACGGCAGAGGCTAATGGCGACCGCGCGCTGATCATCCCCGATGTCGAGCCCAACAGTGTCGTACGGCTCAACGCCGGCATCTACCATGTCGTCTCGACCTATGGCGCGGTCAATGCGGTCATCCGCTCCGACATCCGCGTCGAGGCCGGCAAGCTGACCGAAGCCACCGTCGAGCACCACGCCGCCGAGATCACGATGAAATTGGTGCGCGAGACCGGTGGCGAGGCGATCGCCGACACGTCATGGTCGTTGCTCAACGAATCCGGCGATCCGATCAAGGAAACTGTCGGCGCGTTCGCATCCATGGTGCTGGCCGAGGGCGACTACACCATCATCGCCAAGAACCGCGACCGCATCTATCAGAAGGATTTCACGGTCGTGGCCGGGCAGAACCAGGAGATCGAGGTTCTGGCCACCGAAGCGGCGGCGATGGATCCCGAAGAAGGTGCGGACTGACCTTCAATTGATTTCAAGCAGCCAGCTTGGTCCGCGCCGGCAGGAACGGAATCCGGCGGCGCGGCAAGGTCGGCGCCAGGTCGAACACGCCGCGATAAAGGCGGTGAAGCAATGCCTTGCGGTCACGCAATGGCTCCAGTTCGCTCCAGCTCAGCACCTCGCCGACACGCACGTCGATCGCCTTGCCGGACAGCCGCGCGAATTCGTGGATGAGCAGCGACGTCCGCAATGTCAGCGACGCCTTGCCGACGAACTTCGCCAGGCGGCCGTTGCGCTCGGCCATGTTCATCGGCCCGCTGACCAGATGGAAAAGCCTGCCATTCTGCCCGGAAAAATGCATCGGGATCACCGACGCCTTTGCCTCCTGAATGAGACGCGCCGGAAACATCTTCCACGGCAGGTCGCGCGCCCGGCCAAAACCATTTGGCGCGGTGGCGACGCCACCGGCGGGAAACACCACGATGGTGACGCCTTGCTTGAGCAGCCGCACCGCCTCGTGGCGCACGGCCATGTTGTTCTTGAGCGCGTCCTTGGTCTCGGAAAAGTCGATCGGCAGCGAGTAAGGCTCCATCTCGCGGATCTTGAGCAGATCCTTGTGGATCATCACCCGGAACGGGCGTCCGAGCTGCTCGGCCAATGACAGCACGGCAATGCCGTCACCGATGCCGAACGGATGATTGGCGACGATCACCAGCGGCGTATCCGGCAATTGTGCGGGTGGCCATTGGTCTGACGTCCGCACCCGTACATCGATCAGGTCGAGCATGCGACCGAACACGCGCTCGCCTGTCGGCACGACCTGACGGCGCCAGAAATCGTAAAGCGCGGTGTAACGGTCGCGGCCCGACAGGCCTTCGACCGAATGGATGAACCAGCGCGTCAGCGCCGGCTGGCGCGGATTGGCATAGGAAAGCTCGGGAAAGGGTCGTTCGCGCAATTTCAGCTTGAGCATATGGGCTCGTTACAAGTTCCGCGTGACAAGGATATGTGAAATGGCGGTGGATCGCTCCACCGCCATTTGGCCGGAACTATGCCGATCAGGCCGCGCGTTTGCGCTTGCGGTCGGGTGTAACAGCCTCTTCGGTCAGTTTCGCGATCGCCTGGTCAAGGCCAAGCGATTCCTGGTCGCGTGAGCCCAGCCGGCGCATGTTGACAGTCTGCTCTTCCGCCTCGCGCTTACCGCAGACGAGGATGACGGGAACCTTGGCCAGGCTGTGCTCGCGGACCTTGTAGTTGATCTTTTCGTTGCGCAGATCCGCTTCCGCCAACAGCCCTGCGGCCTTCAGCTTTGCCACCACTTCGGTCGCATAGCCGTCGGCATCCGACGTGATCGTCGCCACCACCACCTGCAGCGGCGCGAACCACAGCGGGAAATGGCCGGAATAGTTCTCGATCAGGATGCCGAGGAAGCGCTCCATCGAGCCACAGATGGCGCGGTGCACCATCACCGGCTGCTTCTTCTCCGAATCCGAGCCGATATAGAAGGCGCCGAACCGTTCCGGCAGGTTGAAATCGACCTGCGTCGTGCCGCACTGCCATTCGCGGCCGATGGCGTCCTTCAGCACATACTCGAATTTCGGCCCGTAGAAGGCGCCCTCACCCGGATTGATCGAGGTCTTGATACGATTGCCGGACCGCGTCCTGATGGTTTCCAGCACGCTGCCCATGATCGCTTCGGCGTGGTCCCACGCTTCGTCGGTGCCGACACGCTTGTCCGGCCGTGTCGACAGCTTGACGCTGATCTCGTCAAAACCAAAGTCGGCATAGGTCGACAGAATCAGGTCGTTGATGCGCAGGCACTCCGACGCCAGCTGCTCCTCGGTGCAGAAGATATGCGCATCGTCCTGCGTGAAGCCGCGCACGCGCATGAGCCCATGCAGCGCGCCAGATGGCTCATAGCGATGCACATTGCCGAATTCTGCAAGCTTTACGGGCAGATCGCGATAAGACTTCAACCCATGCTTGAAAATCTGCACATGGCCCGGACAGTTCATCGGCTTCAGCGCGAAGACCCGATCGTCATCGGTATCGTCGCCGGCGACCGTCACCTTGAACATGGCGTCGCGATACCAGCCCCAGTGGCCTGACGTCTCCCACAGGCTCTTGTCGAGTACCTGCGGCGCGTTGACTTCCTGGTAGCCCTGCTCGTCGAGGCGGCGGCGCATGTAGTTGACCAGGTTCTGGAACATCTTCCAGCCCTTGGCGTGCCAGAAGACGACGCCTGGGCCCTCTTCCTGGAAATGGAACAGGTCCATCTCGCGGCCGAGCTTCCGATGGTCGCGCTTCTCTGCCTCGTCGAGCATCATCTGATAGGCTTCGAGCTGCGCCTGGTCGGCCCAGGCCGTGCCATAGATGCGCGTCAGCATCGGATTGTTCGAGTCGCCGCGCCAATACGCACCGGCCACCTTCATCAATTTGAAGGAATTGCCGATCTGCCCGGTTGAGGCCATGTGCGGGCCGCGGCAAAGGTCGAACCAGTCGCCCTGGGCATAGATCTTGAGATCCTGATCCTCGGGAATGGCGTCGATCAGCTCCAGCTTGTACTGCTCGCCCTTGTCGGCAAACACTTTCTTCGCCTTGTCGCGCGACCAGACTTCCTTGGTGAACGGCTTGTTGCGCGCAATGATCTCGCGCATCTTCTTCTCGATCACCGGAAAATCGTCCGGCGTGAACGGCTCGTTGCGAGCAAAGTCGTAATAGAAGCCGTTCTCGATCACCGGCCCGATGGTCACCTGCGTTCCCGGCCACAATTCCTGCACGGCTTCCGCAAGCACATGCGCCGCGTCGTGGCGAATCAGTTCCAGCGCGCGCGGATCGTCGCGGGTGACGATCTCGACCTTGCCGGACTTGCCGAGCGGATCGCTGAGGTCGCGCACGGTGCCATCGATGGCGTAAGCGACGGCCTTCTTGGCCAGCGATTTCGATATCGATTCGGCGAGACCAGCACCGGTCATCGCCGCGTCGTATTCGCGGACGGAGCCATCGGGAAATGTCAGGGAAACGGAATTCAGCATCATGTATCTCCTATCCAGTCCCGCAAACGAGCGCGGGTGGTCGTGGGGTTAAGCCGGACGCGCCAATCTACATGGACAACGGCAGCGGGCGGGTTTTAGAGGCAGTGCCGCGTCAGGTAAAGGGTGGTCGTTGGCGCAGCCGTCAGGAAATGTCGCCACAGATGTTGCAGGCTGGCCGCAGAGGCTTGCGAAAATGCGCGACATGAACTGGAATCATCGACATGGAAGACGCAACACCCAGCCGAACCGCCCTTGGCGTCGCACGTATGAGGGCTCTCCATCAATTTTCACCGCAAGCGTGGCTGTTTCGCGATCCCTACGCGATCGCAATTCTGGGTGAAGCCGCTCCCTCGGCACAGGAGCTCGAGCAGGAAGACGAGCGCCGACGGCGCATGCGCCTGTTCGTGGCGGCGCGCGCCCGGTTCGCCGAGGACTGGTTGGCGGTGGCGGTCGGTCGCGCTATCCGGCAGCTCGTCGTGCTTGGCGCCGGCCTCGATACGTTTTCGCTGCGCAACCCATATCCGGATCTCAGCGTGTTCGAAGTCGACCACCCGGCGACACAGGCGTGCCGGTCGATTTCGAGCGGCAGAGCCTGCCCGAAGAACTGGCTGCGGCAGGGTTGCGGTCGACCGAACCCAGCTTCTTCATCTGGCTGGGGGTCGTACCCTACCTGACGCAGGAAGCGATCTTCAACACGCTGTCCTGGATAGCTGGCATCCCCAGGTCGGAGGTCGTGTTCGACTATAGCGAACCGGCCGAGATACGCGACGCTGCGGGACAGGCCGCCCTGGCCTGCCACGCGGCGCGCGTCGCGTCTGTCGGTGAGCCCTGGATCAGCTTCTTCATCCCTGGTGAGCTGGCGAAATCCCTGAACGACCTCGGGTTCGATGAGATCGAAGATCTCGAGAGCGGCGATATTGCCGCCCGCCTTTCCGGAGCTCCGAGGGGAGCGACGCCCAACTCCGGTGGCCACATCATCCACGCGCGCCGAAGTTTCTGACCAGACTTATTTCGCCAGCAGCGGCAAGTCCTCCAGGAACGCGGCCCGCGTCTTGAGGCCCTTGGGCATATCGGTGCGGTTGGTGTCGACCACCGGCCGCGCAAAGACGATCTGGCGGCCGTCCTTGTTCGCCCAGCCGACGAACCAGCCGAGCGAGCGCTTTTCCTGGACCTTGTCGGCATCGTTAGCCAGCTTGGTGCTGCCGGTCTTGCCTTGCACCGTCCAGCCTCCTGCCTGGAAAGTCGGGATGATGGCTGATGTCATGTCATACGCTTTGGCCGAGACCGGTAGCTTGCGGGCCAGAAACCTGCGCAGGAAATCGACCTGCTCGACCGGCGTGATCTTCAGGGAGGAACTCACCCAGGACCGGGTCAGGCCATCATTCTTGCCGGGATTGCCGGAAACATCGGCATTGCCGTAGTCGAATTTCGAGACATAGCCGGCAAAGCTTTGCGGCCCAAGCCGGCGGGTGATTTCACGCGAATACCAGAGGATCGAATCCTTTTCCCAGATCATCGGATCGACGGTCTTCTGGTCCCGCTTCAAGGCCTTGAACTCCGGCTTGTAATCCCAGCTCGGTGTGTGCTCGTCGCCCAAGATTCCACTGTCATAACCGATCAGCGACACCGGCACCTTGAACGTCGAGGCCGGGCTGAACCGCTGATCGCACACGCCATTCTGGTAGAGCGTCTTGCCGCTCGCCGCATCGGCGATCAGCGTGCATTGCACGTCCATCAGCGGCGCCGATTGCGCGCGCATCGGAAATCCCAGCAGCCAGGCGAGCAGAAACAGGACGCCGGCAAAGATGAAGGGAAGACGGTCTATGTTACGCATTTGATGCTCGCTCCAGAGGGGGTTCGCGAGCGGCTTAGCGAGGTCTCTTGTCTCGATTTTGTCTCAAATGCGCAGTCTCTGTGCAGCCTGACGTTAACCCTACCGGATCGTAAACTCGCAATACGGCCGAGATTTCGCTGGCGCCGTCACCCCTGCTCTTCGCCCGGCTTGCTGCCGATCCGCCAGTAGCGCCAGGGCGTGAACCAGACATAGCGCTTAGCCAGGGTTTCCGGCACGCGGTCGATGCCATGCGTGCCGAATGGGCCGCAACGCAGCACCCGAAAAAAGCCCATCCAGCCGCCGGCCCACAAGCCATGGCGGGCGATCGCCTCGTGCGCGTATTCGGAACAGGTCGGCAAATGCCGGCAGGAATTGCCGACAAAGCCGGACAGTGTCAGTTGGTAAATGCGCACGAGCGTCGTGCCTAGGACACGGCCGGGCGTCTTGCGCCACGGGCCGGGCCAGTTGCGCCCACGCCTTGGCGGTCCGGCGCTATGCGCATGTCCATGCTGGTCGCCCACTGCGGTCTCCGTATCGCGCTCCCACGCGATAGATGTGGGCTTCGTCAGGAGAACGCAATCCCACTCCTTGTGCGCCTCCCGCCGTCACGGACGGTGTGTGGCGCCATAAGCGACCGACAGCGCGGCCTGGTGCTTGAGGCAGGTGGTGGCGTTGAGCAGCCGGGCAACCTCGTCGCGGCTCAGGACCACCGGCAGCTTGCGCGGATGCGCCAGGGGTGGTTCGGCAGCAGCGGCAGAGCATCACGGGCAGTTCACCGGGAAAGCGACGCTGGCCCTTGCGCCAGCCGGCCTCGTGGCTGACGGTGACGATGCGCTCCTCGATGCGGCCATGGACCTTGTCGAGATCGACGGCGCTGTCGAGGCAATCGGCGGGAGCGTCGTCGAAATAGTGCTCGATCTCGGCTCTGAGTGTGGGTTGGTTGGCCTTGACGGCCAACAGATAGTCGCCCCCCTTGATCGCGGATGGCTTGGGCGATCGTGGCATTGGTGGCGATGGCGTCGATCGAGACCAGCGCGCCTTTCAAGCCCTCATTTGCTCCCAGCCGCTGCAAGAGCACGGGAATGGCCGTCGTTTCGCTGCTCTTGTCGGGGACCGCTTCCCTCCTGCGGTTCCAAACTGGGGTGCGAGGTGTAACGCCGCACTCGGTAACAGCGCGGGGGATATGAACCAGCTGGGAGGCCCTTCATCGTCGTTGGCACGGTCTGGCCGCGCGGACCCCACCCGATGAAGGCGTTGAAATATCTCGTCGTGGTGCTGTGGGACGCATTCGTGGTCGCGCCACTCCTGTGGGCGCCGCCTCAGGGACGCAAGAAAACGTCATCCTATCTTTGGGTGGCATGCATCGGATTCGCACCGGCCTCAAGATATTGCGTGATTTTCCTCAAGGACATCGGCCTGCCAAACAAATATCCCTGTTGGACGAAACAGCCGCAGCTGGTCAGCCGGAGCGCCTGGCTTTCGGTTTCAATGCCTTCTGCGATGATATGCAGGTCCAGGGCCTGTGCGAGTTGAACGATCGCTTTGACCACCGCTTCGGCCTGCCCGTCGGAGCTGATGTCCCTGGCAAACGAGCGATCGATCTTGATAACGTCCAACGGCAACCGCCTGATGTATGAAAGGCTTGAATAGCCCGCTCCGAAATCGTCGAGGGCAATTCGGATGCCGAGCGCGCGAAAGTGTGAAAGCCGCTCCTCAGCCTGTTCGAAATCAATGAGCAGCCGGCTTTCCGTGATTTCAAGCTGAAGCGCCGAGGGCGGAAAGCGATGACGAGCCAACGTCGCGGCGATCTGCTCGACCACCGAGGGCGAACGCAAGTGGCGCGTCGATAGATTGATCGACACATAGTTGAGACGACCTTCGCGGATGAGCGGATACATCTCCTGGCAGCAGCGGTCGATCATCGCCAGGCCGAGTTCGATGATCAACGAACTTTCCTCGGCCAGCGGGATGAACAGCCCGGGAAGAATGAGCCCGCGCTCGGCATGCTGCCATCGTGCAAGCGCCTCCACCCCGACGATCCTGTTGCTCTGGGTGGAGATAATCGGCTGATACCAGGGCTCGATCTCTCGCGCCGCCACGGCGCTGCGCAATTCTGCTTCCAATCCCTGGAGGTGCTCAAGCTCTGCCGCCATCGTTTCGTCAAATTCCGTCCATGTCGAGCGCCCCGCCGACTTGGAGCGGTACAGAGCTATATCGGCGAAGCGCTGCAGCGTTGGCGAATCCGTGGCATTGCCGGGGAAGCTTGCAAAACCGACCGAGCAACTGACGATCAACTGCAGGCGGCCACAAGCGATAGGCCTGCTCATGGCCTCCATGACCTTCGCCGCGATCTCGCGGGCACGTTCGCTGTGAATTGGCGTCACGCAGATAACACCGAACTCATCACCACCCAGCCGGCCTGCCACCTCCTGTTCCTTGCAAATTGCCCGCAACCGGTCGGCAACCGCCAGCAGCACCGCGTCTCCTACGGCATGGCCGTAATTGTCGTTGATTTCCTTGAACCGGTCGAGATCTACAAACAGAAGTTGTACACAGCCACCTTGAACATGGGCCGCATTGATGGCCGCGTCCAGATCGCGAGCGAAACTGCCCCGATTGGCGAGCGTGGTCAGAGGATCGCGCTCCGCAAGGAACAGGGCCTGCTGACGGGAGACCTCCAACTCGTGAGTGCGATCGAGGACGCGCATTTCGAGATCGTTGGCCAGCACAGTCAGGTGGCTGTTGGCGTTGTAGAGCTCAAGCGACTTCGCCTCGAGCAGCCATTCGGCCGCTTCACGTGCTCGCCGTTCGCGTTGGAGACGCCGTTCGAGACGCGCAACGCGATCCTCGGAATGGCTGGCTTCCGAGAGCATTTAAGCTATCGCACCTGTCTTCTGGATCGAAAAACGAACGAATTTCTCGCCGCCGTTTTCGTGGGAGCTTCGCTCTATTCGCACAGTCTCACCGTAGATCTGAGCCGCTCCAAGAATGAGGCCGGAGGCAAGCGCCTCGAAGGGACGGCTGCTGCGATAATCAAGGTTCATTGCCCCATGACCGACGCGCTCGGCCCGAAATTCCGGCAGCTCGGCATCGGGGTAGAGCTTACGCACCTCCACGTGGATATGCCTATCGATACTTTCGAGGAAATCAAAGAGGGTGGCTGCCGTCTTGAAGAAGTCGGGGAACGAAGCCTTGAAACGCCCGATCAAATGCTGGCCGAATAAACCCAGCAACTCGTCTGGCGGCGTGTGGCTTTGCGCGGCCAATGTGGTGACGAGAGATTGCATCTCCTTGTGGTCATAAGTTCCCACCGCGGTGTAGGCGCCACCGCTCGGCAGATCGGAAGCCTCTATGAGGTCATCCACCGCATCAGCCCCATAGGTCTGTTCCACGAAGCCCAGCAGTTCGGTGAATACCATACCCTTCATGTTGCCCTCACTCGCCTATTGGACCGGCCCCAGTTCTGAGCCTAAACCGCAGCATAGAATGTATAGTTAAGGGTATAATTAAGAATGAAAAAAATCGGTCACATAAGTTGCCTCTCCGTACGCCGTCGACGTTGCAGGCAATGCTGGCGGCCCACTCCCTCGACAAGGAGGCGCGCCCTAGAGGAGCGGCCAGAATACCGGCAAACTCCGCGACGGCGTGGATATTGGATCGCTGGCGCCGTCGACAGACGCGGATCCGTCGGTTGGCGCAGTCTGTTCGGCGGCGCCGGTGGCACATCCGCCTGGCCGGTAGCATCGCGGTGCTGCGCGCGCGTCATTTGGAAACCTTGAAACCGGGCCGCTACCGGTTTGGTATCCGGGCCAACGAACTCTCCTTGGCGGTAACGGGGACGACCGGCCGCGTGACTTTCTCCGAGGTCTCAGGCTCCGAGACCTTCCTCTATTTCGATGCGCCTTTCGGGTCGGCGGTGATCCAAGTCGAGGGTGTGCACAGCGTAACTCTCGGTGACGACATTGCAGTCGCGATCAACCCCGATCGCTTCTAATGCTTCGCCGCCGACAGCGACGGCGTCCTGATGGCCGCGCCGGAGCCGTCCATGGGAGGGCAATCCTGATGGCCCGTCTACCTCGATGGCCTCGACCACCGCTATGGCGCTGCCCCCTATGCACTTGAGAAGTCGGACATTCTGTTCGAGGACGGCAAGACTACGCGTTGCTCGGTCCGTCCTGCTGTGGCAAGGCCACGATGCTGAACATCATGTCGGGATTGCTGTTCCCGTCGGACGGACGTGTCGTGCTTGGCGACCGGGATGTCACGCGCGTCAGGACGGCTGACCGTAACATCGCGCAGGTGTTCTAGTTCCCGGTGATCTACCCATCGAAAACTGTGTTCGGAAACCTGGCCTTTCCACTTGAAACGCCACCTGGTTTGCTTGGCATGACGCCAAAAGAATATCGCTAAGTGAAGCCTGCCTTCCGACTTTCCGATAGTGGCGCCAAACTACGCCGCGACACGGATGCTAGCGGTCTCGGCCGCAAGGCTGGACCTGTTGAGAAGGCGCCCGCGAAGCGGAAGGCGAAGGCTTAACGCCCCTCCACATGACGGAGCGTCAAGACTCAGATACCGCTTGGCGAAGCGGGCGGCGATGATTCAACAGCCCGCAGTTGTCTTTTTCATCTGGATAAGGGCGGCGCCCTTCGCGTCGACTGTCGCCTGACCAGCCGCCGAGGACTGTGCGCTGCCGGTCTGCTGGCCGGGGGCACAATCTTTTACCGTATTCGGTTTCGATGTGCCGCCCGTTATGGTGGGGTCAAGCTTCATTCCGCCGGCCGCACCATAATTCGTTCCTCGTCGGTTATCGGCCCTGAGGCCGCTTCTTCGGCGCGCTTCCTCTCGATCTGGCCGATCGCATCGACCACGGCGTCGAAAGTCAGCATGGTCGAGGCATGCCGCGCCTTGTAGTCGCGCACCGGCTCCAGATATTTCAGATCCGCGAAGCGGCCGTCAGGCGGCGCGCCATTTTCCTTCAGCATCTTCAGCATGGCCTCACGCACCGCACGCAGTTCTTCAGCGTTCGCGCCGACGACATGCTGCGCCATGATCGAGGACGATGCCTGGCCGAGCGCGCAGGCCTTCACGTCATGTGCGAAATCCGTGACCACGCCGTCCTGCATCTTGAGGTCGACGGTGACGGTCGAGCCGCACAGCTTGGAATGCGCCTTGGCGGTCGCGTCGGGATGTTCCAAGCGACCGATGCGGGCGATGTTTCCGGCAAAACCGAGAATTTTCGCATTATAGACGTCGTTTATCATTATTTTCCAATCCGTCGCCGCCAAGCGAACAGCGATTGCCGCTGCCGTGTCTTCCTTTCGCTCGTCATGACCTTATATAATGCTGGCAGTCCGGTATCGACAAGACAACGAAAGTCAGTGTCCTAGCCGGAAAGTTCACGCCACTTGCGGGGCTGGAAACGGGGCGAGTTTCCGACACCGAAAGGTCGTGGTCCGTTCAACTCGTTCCTCCGCCGAGAGGGACTACGGGAGACGCCTTTATGGATGCCGTTATTAAAAAACTCATGCCCCAGTCGGCCTATATGGAGAAGCCGGTTACCGACCGGCCGAGCGAAGCCGAAGTCGAGGCCGCCGTGCGCACCCTTTTGCGTTGGACCGGCGACAATCCGGACCGCGAAGGGCTGGTCGACACGCCAAAGCGCGTGGCCAAGGCCTTTCGCGAAATGTTCGGCGGATACGATATGTGCCCGGCCGACGAGCTCGGCCGCACCTTCGAGGAGGTCGCCGGCTACGACGACCTGGTCATCGTCAAGGACATTACATTCCACTCGCACTGCGAACACCACATGGTGCCGATCATCGGCAAAGCGCATGTCGGCTATCTGCCCGACGGCAAGGTCGTCGGCCTGTCCAAGATCGCGCGCGTGGTCGATATCTTTGCCCATCGCCTGCAGACGCAGGAGGCCCTGACGGCGCAGATCGCCGGCGTCATCCAGGACGTACTCAATCCGCGCGGCGTCGCCGTGATGATCGAGGCCGAGCACATGTGCATGGCCATGCGCGGCATCCGCAAGCAGGGTTCAACCACGCTGACCTCGACCTTCACCGGTGTCTTCAAGGATACACCCGAAGAGCAGGTTCGTTTCGTCACCATGGTGCGTGGCGGCGGATCTGATAGCCCCACCGACTTCGCTAGATAAGGACCGGCGATGTCGGCACTGGAATTTCCAAAAGCTCCGTCGGACAAGAAGGCGTTGGAGGAAGGCGCGGTGTTTTCACCGCGCTTCGATGCAGCCGGCCTGGTCACCGTCGTCGTCACCGATGCCGCAGACGGCATGCTGTTGATGGTGGCTCACATGAATGCGCAGGCGCTGGCACTGACGCTGGAGAGCGGCATCGCTCACTACTGGTCGCGCTCGCGCAATGTGCTGTGGAAAAAGGGCGAAACATCAGGCAATTTCCAGCAGGTTGTCGACGTGCTCACGGATTGTGACCAGGACGCCATATGGTTGCGCGTCAAAGTGTTGGGCCACGACGCAACTTGTCACACCGGCCGGCGTTCATGCTTTTATCGGACGGTGAGGCTTGTCGATGGCAAGGGGACGCTTGCCGACGACGGCAACAAGCCGCTGTTCGATGCGGAAAACACATATCGGAAACCACCAGTTTGAACCTTCTGCCTGACACCAGCGACACAAATTCATGATTTCGATACGGCCCGCCTGTATATTAGCCCCGGGACAAGGGAGATCTTGATGCTCGAGTGGGCGTCATTGCGTAACAGACCAGATGTCAGGGAGGCCAACGGCCTGTCCTCCTCCGGCGGCGCATCGGAAACAGCAAGTCAAACCGGCATTTCGCTCGCCTTGGGCGGCGGTTGCGCCCGCGGCTGGGCGCATATCGGGGTGCTGCGTGCGCTTGACGAAGCCGGCATCGAAGTCTCGATGATCGCCGGCACCTCGATTGGCGCGCTGGTCGGCGGTTGCTATCTCGCCGGCAAACTGGACGAACTCGAAGAATTCGCCCGCAGCCTGACCAAGCGACGTATCTTCGGCCTGCTCGATCTCAACCTGCGCGGCAGCGGCCTTTTCGGTGGCATGAAGCTCGACGCCCGGCTGCGCGAGCACATGGCCGGCATTCGTTTCGAGGACCTCGCCAGGCCATTCGTCGCCGTCACATCCGAAATCCGCACGGGGCATGAAATCTGGCTTTCAAGTGGCTCGCTGATCACCGCCATGCGCGCCTCGTATGCGCTGCCCGGCGTGTTCGAGCCCGTGAATTGCAACGGCCGCGTGCTCGTCGATGGCGCGCTGGTCAACCCGGTTCCTGTTTCGGTCTGCCGCGCCTATGAGCAGCCGCTCGTCGTGGCGGTCAACCTTCACTACGATCTGTTCGGCCGCGCCGCCGTCATCAAGCATAGTGCCGGCGAATTGGTCGTCGAAAAGGACGCGCCAAAGCCCGGCCAGGTCGACACCGAGCGCCAGTCGCACCAGACGCGGCTCGGCATCACCGGCGTCATGGTCGAGGCTTTCAACATCATCCAGGACCGGATTTCGCGCGCCAGGCTTGCCGGCGATCCGCCAGACATGTCGCTGCAGCCGAAGCTCAGCCATATCGGCCTGACCGAATTCCACCGCGCCGACGAGGCGATCAGCCTCGGCTATCAGGCGACGATGGCGCAGATCGGCGAACTGACCCGGCTGCAAACGGTTCTCGCCTGATCGACGTCATGCCCGCGCCGCATCGGTGATGCGAAACTGTACGGTGCGGTTGCCGTTCCAGTGATTGCCCGACAACGAACCGGCGACGTGGATTGTCTTGCCGCGGTTCTTGAACAGGAATTCGCCTAGTGCGGTATCGACGGCGCGAAAGGCGATCGCCTGGATGCGGCCGCCGCTTTCCGACTGTAGCTCGACGCGAATGTGGTTGGTGCCGACCGGCCGCGCATCGGCCAGTCGGTGACGCGGCAGCACGAAAACGGGTGCCACATGCCCGGCACCGAAGGGTCCGGCCTTTTCCAGTGCGTCAAGAAGGCTGAGCGTCGCGCCTTCGGCGGCAAGCGCACCGTCGATCGCCAGGCTTTCCTCGCTCTGCAGGCGGAACACGTCGGCGGCCGCCCGCTCTTCGAAAAACGCCCTGAGTTCGCCGAGCTTCGCCCGCTCCACGGTGATACCCGCCGCCATGCCGTGGCCGCCGCCCTTGACGATCAGCCCGGCATCGGCCGCCTCGCGTACCAGCCGGCCGAGGTCGAAGCCCGACACCGAGCGGCCCGAACCGGTGCCGGTGCCATTGGCATTGAAGGCAATGGCGAAGGCGGGCCGCCGCGCATGATCCTTCAGCCGTGAAGCAAGCAGACCGACAATGCCAGGATGCCAGGTGTTGCTGGCGGTGACGACGATGGCAGGGCCATTGCCGCCGGCAAGCTCGGCATCGGCCTCGACACGTGCCGCCGCGAGCATCTCCTGCTCCATCAGCTGCCGTTCCTGGTTGAGCCGGTCGAGCGTCTCGGCAATACTGCGCGCCTCGACCGGGTCGTCGGTCGCAAGCAGGCGGCTGCCGAGCGCGGCATCGCCGATGCGTCCGCCGGCATTGATGCGCGGGCCGATCAGGTAGGCCAGATGGAAGGTGCTGACCGGCTCGCCGATACGCGAGACCCGTGCGAGCGCCGCCAGCCCTTCGTTCTTTTGCTGGCGCGCCATCTGCAGCCCCTTGACCACGAAGGCGCGGTTGACGCCGGTCAGCGGCACCACGTCGCAGACGGTGGCAAGGGCGACGAGATCGAGCAGCGAAAGCAGGTCGGGCGGCGTGGCATCGGCCATCCGGCCACGCAGGATCCTGGCCGTCTGCACAAGGGCGAGGAAGACCACGCCGGCGGCACAGAGATGACCCTGCCCGGAAAGGTCGTCGTCCCGGTTGGGATTGACGACGGCAATTGCCGCCGGCAAGGCACCACCGACCTGGTGATGGTCGAGCACCACGACATCGGCGCCAGCCTCGTTGGCGGCGTCGATGGAAACGGCGCTGTTGGTGCCGCAATCGACGGTGACGATCAGTGTCGCGCCACGCGAGACCAATTCACGCATGGCGTCTGGATTGGGACCATAGCCCTCGAAAATGCGATCCGGAATGTAGATTTCCGAAGGCACCGAGAAATGCGCAAGGAACCGCTTCAGCAGGGCCGACGAAGCGGCGCCGTCGACATCATAGTCGCCGAAGATCGCCACCTTTTCCCTGGCCATCACTGCGGCGGCGATGCGGGCCGCCGCCCTGTCCATGTCGGTCAGCGATGCTGGATCCGGCAGAAGATCGCGGATCGTCGGGTCGAGAAACCGCTCGGTCTGCTCGGCGGTGACGCTGCGCCCGGCAAGCACCCGTGCGACGATGTCGGGCACGCCATGGCCTTGCGCGATGGCGAGCGCGGTCATGTCCTGGCGCTCGGTCAGCCGGTGTTCCCAGGAAACCCCGGATACCGACTGCCTGACATCGAGGAAGAGGCGTTTTTCGCCGGTCATACTGTTTGCCGACTCATGGTTGGCCGCAGGATAGTACATGTCGCCCAAAAGTATGCAGCGGTTTTGGGACAACGACATGCATAAACAACAACCTAATGCGCGTCGCGTGAACGCGACGCGCATTAGGCCAAAGACAGGCAAGGCCAAGTGGTGCGCGGAGATGCGCCGTCCCGGGAGATTTCAAGAAAACTACGCTTTCCGCTTTTCAGCCTGGCGCCCGCAGCCATTCGTCGGCGCATCGCCCATCGTCTTTTCCGCACCGTCCTTGAGCCAAGCCATGAAAGGCCGGTCGAACCTGAACGCATCGCCGCATTCCCGGATGAGAAAGCGGCGCACGTTCTGGGTACTGCGATAGGACTTCGTGATGGCGGTGGCGCGCGAAATCGGATCCGCGTGCCAGTCGAACGGGTTCATCGTCAAATCCTTGCAGCCGGCATCGGATGCCGCCACAGGGCTAACAAGTGCGATGCCGGTCCGCAAGCGCCCAGGTCAACAACCTTGATTAAAGCCGATTAGAGCCCCGTATGACATTACGGTTTTCGTTACGGCTGGGAGTGCTCTCCGTCATGCAACGCCGCTTTCACTGCGAGTGCGGCTTCTAGGAAGCGGTCAAACTCGTCCGGCTTCATAGAATAGGTTTCACCGTCGCCTCCCAGATGACGACCTGCCAACAACACCTTTCGTTCCCCCTCGCCATCTTGGAAAACCTTGAAAGCTAGCATGAAAGTTCGTCCCTTCACGTCAACGCGTTTGATAAGCGTTGACGCCCAGGCTTTGCGGAAACGCCGAAGGATTGATTGGAATGGCACGACAAATCCCCATGCAGCAAACGACACTACGCATCGCCGCACAGTTATGGCAGATCGGGTTTGTCAACTACAACAGCCGGATGAAGTCTTAGAACTTATCCAGGTCCTGATGGCGGGCCTTGATCTCGCGCACCGTCCGCGACGACGAGCGCAGCACGATCGTGTGGGTGGTGATATAGTTGTGGCCGAACTTGACGCCTGCCAGCATGTTGCCGTCGGTGACGCCGGTGGCCGCGAAAAGCACGTCGCCGCGCGCCATGTCTTCGGCCCGATAGACCCGCTTTGGATTGGAAATGCCCATCTTCGCGGCGCGAGCGACCTTTTCCGGCGTGTCGAGGATCAGCCGGCCCTGCATCTGGCCACCGGTGCAACGCAGCGCGGCCGCGGCCAGCACGCCCTCGGGTGCGCCGCCAGTGCCGAGATAGATGTCGATGCCGGTTTCCTCGGGATCGGTGGTGTGGATGACGCCGGCGACATCGCCGTCGCCGATCAGACGGATCGCTGCGCCCGTGGCGCGCACGTCATCGATCAGCTTGGCATGACGCGGCCGGTCGAGGATACAGGCAGTGATGTCCGACACGGCGACGCCCTTGGCCCGGGCGATATTGGCGATGTTTTCGGCCGGCGAGGCATCGATGTCGATGATCCCGTCGGCATAGCCTGGACCGATAGCGATCTTTTCCATGTAGACGTCGGGCGCGAACAGCAGGCTACCCTTCTCAGCGATTGCGATAACGGCGAGCGCATTGGCCAGGTTCTTGGCGCAGATCGTCGTGCCTTCCAGCGGATCGAGCGCGATATCGACGGCCGGACCTTTCCCGGTGCCGACCTCCTCGCCGATATAGAGCATCGGCGCCTCATCCCGTTCGCCCTCGCCGATCACCACCGTGCCCTTGATGGCAAGCCGGTTGAGCTCCTGGCGCATGGCATCCACGGCGACCTGGTCAGCCGCCATTTCGTCGCCGCGCCCGCGTAGCTTGGCGGCGGCGACTGCTGCCCGTTCGGTGACGCGCACCAGCTCCATGGTGAGTATCCGGTCGAGACCGGCGACGATGTTCTGGGCCACATTCATCTGGTGATTTCCTCGTTGGCAATACAGCCTCCCGCCGGAGGTGGGCCTTTTTTGTCAAACGAGCATGACAACGGCAAGACCTGCCAATAGTTTTGTCCGAAAAGATAGCAATATCAATCGATTAAACTGCAATCTGAAACGACATCCGCCCGCTCGCTGCGGACCGCACCGGCCTTCAAAAGGTGAAAAATCGCGCCATTCTCTGCCTAGAACACCGCGAGATATTTGAGCAGCGAAATGATGCCGATGATGATGACGATGATCCGGACGATCTGCCGCGTCCTGCCATCCAATGGCAAGCGCTGGACAAGATAGAGAACCAGGATGATCACCAGAAAGGTGATCAGGATGCCGATCAAGGCAGATGAAGCCATGGTACCCTCCTCCAAAAGACGTGCTGAAACAGGGAAATAGGCCGGAAAAGCCGGCCTTGTCGCGCTGCGGTCAGTACCAGCGGCGCGACGTATCGTTCATCGACTGACCAATGGCGAACCCTGCCATAAAGCCGAGCAGACCGATCACGCCGACCACGGCCGTCGTCGTACCGGGATTTTCGCGCGCGACTTCCGAGACCGCATGGGCGTGTGTGCGCAGCTGCTGCGCGGTTCGCGACCTGCGGGTCGTGTCGTAGAACTCGGACGCCTGCTCGCTGGCGTCATTGAGCATTTCCGCGCCCCGTGCCGAAATGCTCTTGTTGATCTTGGTGATCTCCTTGCGCAGTTCGGCGATCTGCTTTTCCAGCGTCTTCTGGATGTCGTCAATATCAGGGGTGCCGGATTTGTTGGTGTCGGCCATGAGGCGGTTCCTTTGATTGCTGATCAAAAGAACGGCGCCGGTACGAATTCGTTCCGGTCGGCCGCGGCTGCTAGCCCCGTCAGACGCGGCTATCGGGCGGGAAACTAGCCTGCCCGTTCGATGCGGATGACCTGTGGTTTGTCGGTCAGATGGCCGTCCTTGGTGATGCCATCGACGGCCTTGCGCACGGCGGCCTCTGTCGTCTCATGGGTGACGAGGATCACCGTCTTTTGCGCCGCCGCTTCGCCGTTGACCGCGTGCTGGACGATCGATTCCAGCGAAATGTCGTTGTCGGCCATGCGCTTGGCTATTGCCGCGAACACGCCGATGCGATCATGCACGGTCAGCCGGATGAAGTAGCCGCCGGCATGGCTGCGCATCTGCGCCTTCTTGTAGGGCTTCAGTTCCTTCGCCGGCCGACCAAACACGGGGCCATGCTGGAAGCCGGGCCGACTCTTGGCGATGTCGGCGATGTCGCCGATGACGGCCGATGCGGTGGCATTGCCGCCGGCGCCGGGACCGGACAGCAGCAGCTCTCCAAGAATGTCGGTCTCGATCGCCACCGCGTTGGTGACGCCATGCACCTGCGCGATGACCGAGGCCGTCGGCACCATGGTCGGGTGCACGCGCTGCTCGATGCCGCTGTCAGTGCGCTGGGCGACGCCAAGCAGCTTGATCCGGTAGCCAAGATCGCCCGCCGCGCGGATGTCGGCCTGGGAGATGTTGGAAATGCCTTCCATGTAGATGTCGTTGGCGGCGATCCTTGTGCCAAAGGCAAGGCTGGTCAGGATCGACAACTTGTGCGCCGTGTCATGGCCCTCGATGTCGAAGGTCGGATCGGCCTCGGCATAGCCCAGCCGCTGTGCGTCCTTCAGGCAGGCGTCGAACGAGATGCCCTCGGCCTCCATGCGGGTCAGGATATAGTTGCAGGTGCCGTTGAGAATGCCGAAGACGCGGGTAACCGAATTGCCGGCCATCGCCTCGCGCATTGTCTTGATGACGGGGATGCCACCCGCCACTGCCGCCTCGTAGTTGAGCAGCACGCCGCGCTTCTCGGCGATCTCGGCCAGCGCCACGCCATGCTTGGCGAGCAACGCCTTGTTGGCGGTGACGACATGGCGGCCGGCTTCGAGTGCCGCCTTCACCGACAGGCGCGCCGGCCCCTCGTCGCCGCCGATCAGTTCGACGAACACGTCGATTTCGGCCATCTGGGCCATCTCGACCGGATCGTCGAACCAAGTTGCGGCACTGAGATCGACGCCGCGATCACGCTTCTGGTCGCGCGCCGAGACCGCGGTGACGATGATATCGCGCCCGCACTGCCGGGTCAGTTCCGCCGCCTTGTCGCGCAGCACGCGCGCCACCGACGCGCCGACGGTGCCGAGACCGGCTATTCCAACACGCAATGCTTCAGCCATGTCCGGCGACGTCCCTCAAGTCAGATCGAAATTGTCCGCGGCTGCAAGCTTACCGGTGAGCGGAAAGCGGCACGACGTTGTTGGGCTGCTTGGCGCTGGTCGCCAGGAAGCGCTTGATGTTGCGCGCGGCCTGCCGGATCCGGTGCTCGTTCTCGACCAGCGCGATGCGCACGTGATCGTCGCCATGTTCGCCGAAGCCGACACCTGGCGCCACCGCCACGTCGGCATGTTCGATGAGCAGCTTGGAGAATTCGAGCGAGCCGAGATGCCGGAACGGCTCAGGGATCGGCGCCCAGGCGAACATCGATGCCGCCGGTGCCGGAATGGGCCAGCCGGCGCGGCCGAAGGCATCGACCATCACGTCGCGGCGCTTGTGGTAGATGTCGCGAACTTCGGCGATGTCGGCGCCGTCGCCGTTGAGCGCGTGTGCCGCCGCCACCTGGATCGGCGTGAAGGCGCCGTAATCGAGATACGACTTTACCCGGGTCAGCGCCGAGATCAGGCGCTCGTTGCCAACCGCAAAGCCCATGCGCCAGCCGGGCATGGAAAAGGTCTTCGACATCGAGGTGAATTCGACGCAGACGTCGATCGCGCCCGGCACCTGCAGCACCGAAGGCGGCGGATTGCCGTCGAAATAGATCTCCGAATAGGCAAGATCGGACAGGATGATGATATCGTTCTTCTTGGCGAAGGCGACCACGTCCTTGTAGAAATCTAGCGAGGCGACCAGCGCCGTCGGGTTCGACGGGTAGTTGAGGATCAGCGCCAGCGGCTTCGGGATCGAATGCTTGACACCGCGCTCGAGCGCCGGGATGAAGCCGTCGTCCGGCTCTACCTGCAGCGAACGGATGACGCCGCCCGACATGATAAAGCCGAAGGCATGGATCGGATAGGTCGGGTTCGGGCACAGGATCACGTCGCCCGGCGCGGTGATCGCCTGCGCCATGTTGGCGAAGCCCTCCTTCGAGCCAAGCGTGGCCACCACTTGCGTGTCGGGGTTGAGCTTCACGCCGAAGCGGCGGGCGTAATAGTTGGCCTGGGCGCGACGCAGGCCCGGAATGCCGCGCGACGAGGAATAGCGGTGCGTACGCGGATCGCGCACGACCTCACACAGCTTGTCGACGATGGCCTTGGGCGTCGGCAGGTCCGGATTGCCCATGCCGAGGTCGATGATGTCGGCGCCGCGCGAACGGGCGCTGGCCTTGAGCCGATTGACCTGCTCGAAGACGTAAGGCGGAAGCCGGCGGACCTTGTGAAATTCTTCCATGGCAGTTCCAGACAGCAAAAGGGGTATTGGGCGCGCGCTATATACTTATTTGCAGGTAGGGTCGAGGGCGGGGTCGCATTTGGCTTCGATCTGCTTCAGAGTTTCGTCACCGTGCTTCTTGGCTAGCTCCGTCAGCGCCGCCTGATCGGCGACCTTCGGACTGCCGCCTTTTGCCGCCTGCGAATTCTCATCCGCCTTCAATTGCGCAAGCTTGGCATTCTTCTCGGCTTCGGTGAACTGCGGCGCCGCGACTTGCGGCTTGATGTTCAGGTTCGGAAAAGTACCGGTATCCTTCGGTCCCGCGCTCACAGCAATCGGCGTCGGTCCGCTGCTGTTGGTGCTCGAGCACCCGGCCATCCCCATGAGGACAATCGCCGCACCGATGCGGCAAAAACGTCCGGCGCCGAAAAAAACAGTCTCGCCAATATTAATCGTCATATTGTTTCCTTGGCAGCCGATGTAGAGCGAGATTGGACCCGGTCGGATGTCCCATGTTAATATGTCAAGAAAAGGCCTCGGGAGGAACCCCGCCAACCATGTCCAAAACACCCGATTCGGGCAAAGCGGAAGATGACGAGCCTTCGACCGTCGAGCAATATCTGGTGAAGGACCCGGAACGCTTCGCCCTGAACGTGGCGCGCATGATCGAGCAGGCCGGCAAGGCCGCTTCCGCCTGGGCTGAGCCCCGCGAAAAAGGCGAGGTGCGCGATCACGTCGCCGAGCCGGTCGTCGACATGGTGAAGACCTTTTCCAAGCTCAGCGAATACTGGCTGTCCGATCCGCAGCGCGCGCTGGAAGCGCAGACGCGGTTGTTCTCCGGCTACATGACTGTCTGGGCCAACGCCATTCAGCGCACCAGCAACGCCGCGGAAGCCACCGAAGATGCCGTCAAGCCGGAGCGCGGCGACAAGCGCTTCCTCGACCCGGAATGGGGCCGCAACGCGTTCTTCGATTTTCTCAAACAGGCCTATCTCGTCACCTCGCGCTGGGCGGCCGACCTGGTCGAACACGCCGAAGGTCTGGACGAGCATACCCGCCACAAGGCCGGCTTCTACGTCAAGCAGGTGTCCAACGCCATCTCGCCGTCGAATTTCATCCTGACCAATCCGGAACTGTTTCGCGAAACCGTCGCCTCCAACGGCGAGAACCTGGTGCGCGGCATGAAGATGCTGGCCGAGGACATCGCCGCCGGCAAGGGCGACCTGAAGCTGCGCCAGGCCGACTACTCGCCTTTCGAGATCGGCAGGAACATCGCCACCACCCCAGGCAAGGTGGTTGGCCGCAGCGATGTCGCCGAGATCATCCAGTACGATCCGACAACCGAGACGGTGCTCAAGCGACCGCTGCTGATTTGCCCGCCATGGATCAACAAGTTCTACATCCTCGATCTGAACCCGCAGAAATCCTTCATCCGTTGGGCGATCGATCAGGGCCATACCGTTTTCGTGATCTCCTGGGTCAACCCGGACGAGCGCCACGGCACCAAGGGCTGGGAGGCTTACATCCGCGAGGGCCTGCAATACGGCCTCGACACCGTCGAAAAGGCCACCGGTGAACGCGACGTCAATGCGATCGGCTATTGCGTCGGCGGTACGCTTTTGGCGGCAGCACTGGCATTGATGGCGCGCGAAGGCGACGACCGAATAAAGTCGGCGACGTTCTTCACCACGCAGGTCGATTTCACCCATGCCGGCGACCTGAAAGTCTTCGTCGATGAAGAGCAGGTCGCGGCGGTAGAAAAGTCGATGAGCGAAAAGGGCTATCTCGACGGCACCAAGATGGCGACTGCCTTCAACATGCTGCGGTCCGGCGACCTGATCTGGCCCTATGTCGTCAACAACTACATGCGTGGCAAGGATCCCCTGCCCTTCGATCTGCTCTACTGGAATGCCGATTCGACCCGCATGGGCGCGGCCAATCACTCCTTCTACCTTCGCAACTGCTATCTCGAGAACAACCTCTCGCGCGGCACGATGGAACTGGCGGGCCACACGGTTTCGCTCGGAGACGTCACCATTCCTGTGTACAACCTCGCCTCCAAGGAAGATCACATCGCGCCGGCGCTTTCGGTGTTTCTCGGCTCGAAATATTTCGGCGGCAAGGTCGAGTACGTCATGGCCGGATCAGGCCATATCGCAGGCGTCGTCAACCCGCCGGCATCCAACAAATACCAGTACTGGACCGGCGATACGCCGACGGGCGACTTCGGCCAATGGACAGCCAAGGCCACCGCTCATCCAGGTTCCTGGTGGCCGCACTGGCAAGACTGGATAGAGGCCAAGGACAACACCCGTGTGCCCGCTCGCAAACCCGGCAAGCATATGAAAACCTTAGGGGATGCTCCTGGCACCTATGTGAAGGTGCGTGTGTAACGGACTGTAATGTCTGGTGAGTTGACGCACCGGTAAAAGCGGGCGAAATGGTGTAGTCAACCATTGAGCAGCCGTAATTCGGCAATCACTGCAAAAATACTTCCAGGCTTGCGGATTTGATACAAGTCTCGTTTCCGGATCGGAGACAAAGGTCACCTTGACACGGCGTATCGCTGCCGCACCAGGGATATACCGACCGGGCATCGAGGGGGAATTTGACTTTGAAATCAGCAGGATGGAGCCTCGCAAAGGGAGAACGCCACGCCATCGTGGCAGCGCTCTGCTCATTGCTTCTGGCCTCCTGCACCTCGGCTGGCGACCCGACGATGTCGGTTGGAATGCCCGGCTATAATGCCACGGCATCGGACATTAATAAGGCCTCTGGCGCCACGCCGACCGCCGCAGCCGATTCGTCCGAGGTCACGACCGAGCAGACGACCGTGATGACGGCCAGCGATACGACACTTCCCGAGACAATCGCCTATGTCCCGATGGCCAAGCCCCAAGCCGCCTTTCCGCTGACCACTCCGGCCGGCAACGAAACGATTGTCGGACAAACTCCTCAGTCCTTGCAGCAGCAGGCACAGACAACGCAGCAGAGCGACGCGGTCGCCGCTAAGATCGCGGCCGCCGATGCCGGCGTGAATGCGCCGAAGCCGACAGCCGCTCCGGTCATGAACAATCCGGTCTATGTGACGGCTGGCGAGATGCCGCAGCCCGACGCGCCGAAGAAAAGAGGCTTCCTGGCCTCGATGTTTGGCGCCACGCCTGCTTCGGCGACGCCGCTCATCAACACCCGGTCGGGCGAGCAGCCAGCGATGCAGGCCAAACCGGCGCCAGCCGCGGCAAAGCCGATCATCATGCTCGCCTCGGCCAATTCCGCGGAAAAGCCGGTGCAACTGGCTTCGACAGGCGGCGAGACCGGCCACATCACCGGCAGTGATGCCTTGCCCGGCGTGCGCCAGACGGCCCTGTTCGAAATCAAGCGCAAGTCCGGCCTCGACGACGAAAGCGATGTCGACCTCAACGAGGACGAGGGGCCAATCGGCGGCTCCTATCAGGTTGCGTCCGCCGCCGGCATGGCCCGGTTGGCGCCCAACGGGCTGCTCAAGCAGAACGAGAGCGTCGACGTGGCCTGCCTGAAGCCGTCGTTGGTCCGCGTGCTGAAGACGATCGAGGGCCACTACGGCCGCAAGATGATGGTGACCTCGGGCTATCGAGACCCGGCTCGCAACCGCCGCGCCAACGGCGCCAAGAATTCGCTGCACATGTATTGCGCCGCCGCCGACATCCAGGTCCCCGGCGTTTCGAAATGGGAACTGGCGAGCTACATCAGAACCATGCCCGGCCGTGGCGGCGTCGGCACCTACTGCCACACAGAATCCGTCCACGTCGACGTCGGCCCAGAGCGCGACTGGAACTGGCGTTGCCGCCGGCGCAGCGGCGGTGACGACGGCTAGTGGCGCGATTTCACGGGCCGGAAGTGTGTTAGCAGCCCGAGGGACCATCCCCGACATTCGTGATTAGCCTAGCCTCCTGCACTTCGTCACTTGGGTCTGCGCTGCGTCGCCGCGCTCCTTGCTGCGCCCAGTGGATGATGAAGCGATGAGTCCGCTGATCGCCGAGGCATGCTGGCACCCTGCCCAGCCCTGGCGAATGTGCCGCTTTTACAAGCCGGAAAAAAGTTGTCCAAGGTGGCGCCTGACGGGTTGCCGGTTGCGCGCAACGCCAGTATAAGCCGCTTCGTCTGAGCGCGCCCATCGTCTAGCGGTTAGGACACCGCCCTTTCACGGCGGTAACAGGGGTTCGATTCCCCTTGGGCGTACCAGAACTTTCCAAACGCAGCTTGCAAGGTGCCGGCCAGTTGACGCGACCGTGACAAAGGCGGCGTTGCGGCAAGAGCCTATACTGAGAAGGGGCGCCCGCCGGTTAACGCGCCCTCTTCACGGGTTGGCAGAAACACGGGACGGCGGTGCGACCGCCGCGTTCCCACACTGGGCAGCCTAACCGACCAGCGGCACGGTAACGGTGGTCGCGTAGTTGACCGGGAAGTTGCTGAAGTAAGGGAAATCGACGACGAAGGCGTAGGTGGCGGTCAGATGCGCCATGCGGAAGCCACCACTCGCCGGGTCGATGACGATCGTGACATTCACATCCGTCAAACCCAACGCCTGCAGTTTCTGCGTGGCGATCGATTGGATGTCGGCTTGGGTCAGCGTGTTCTGAAGCTGCAACGAGCGTGATGATGTTTCCAACACATAGCGAACGCTGGACACGGAGTGCATCGACCAGCCGAAGGCGAAGATCCCGAACAGCAGCATGACGAGGAAAGGCGCGATCAGCGCGAACTCCAACCCAGCCCCGCCCGACCGATCCTGACTGAACGCGTTCGTCTTAGCGGACACGGATCACCTCCAGATGGCCGATGGTGCTGGAACCGGAAAAGGCACCGAAGGCGACGGGCGGCAACCAGGTGGCCGTTGCCTGGATCTGAACATAGACCGATGGCGCCTTCGGCCCACTGCACATGGTGGAAGCGTCGACCACGGTCGTCCCGCACATGTAGATCCGGCTTAGCGTGACCTGACCGTCCTCCGGCCGATTCTCCCAACTCGAAATGGCAACGGCCTGCGTCGCCGTATCGTTGGTCGATCCTGCCATGATCAAGTTCGCCGCAGTCTTCACGCCAGCGCGCATCGACAGCGAACTCGTTACGTAGGACCAGCCGTCCAGAATACCAAGCAGCACGAGGCAAAGGATGGGCAGGACCAGCGCGAACTCGACCGCCGCAACGCCCGCATCATCTCCAAGGATCGGCGTCGATCGGCGTTCCACGTAGCTACTCGGCCAGTGCCACGGACTGCGCGGCTGGAATGTCGCGCATTCCGAGGCTCGAGCAATTCTGATTGACAGTCGCGCTGCCGGACCATTGAATCGTGTTGGCAACCACCTGGGTGCAGCCGCTGTTGCCCGAGAAATTGCCGAGGTAATTGACTTGTTGCTTGGGAAAATAGAGCGCGCCGGTCAAAAGCGAGTCCGCCGTGCCGTTGAAGGTGCTCTGCGCCGCGGTCCCCGTCCTGTCGCCATAGAACAGCACCCCGGAATAGGTGCCTGAGGTCGGCGCGCTCAGCGTCACCGTGGCGTTGCCGTTCATGCTGACGGTGTTGCTGCCTTGCATGAAGATGGTAACCCCGCTGCCCAAAATGACCGCACCCGCGTTGATCTTCAAATTGCCCTGCACGACATAGACGCCGGGAGAAAGCGTGATGGTGCCGTTGAGGTTCATGCCACCGCAATAGGTCCCGGGCTGGATTGTCTGCGTCGTCTTGTTGCCGTTAATATTCTTGCACGGGTTGCTGGCCGCCGGCGTTGGTAGGTCGGCAAATGGGTCGCTGGCGGGCAGCGCCTGGGTGATCGGCGCGGCGCAGACCGTGGTGACGGGATTGCTGAGAGAGACACCGCCCGCCGATATCAGGCAATCGACCTGGAGGGCCGCCGAGCCCTGAAGCTTGATGGCGTCCGGGGCGTTCGAATTGGACATGATGACGCAGTGTGTGACCTTAACGCTGGTATTGCCGGAAAACCCTACAGCCTGCGAGGCGGTCGGATCGAGCGCTTCCATGCAGGCCTTTGAGGCGTCGGTGATCAGGGCCACCGCCCTCGCCTGCTCGGGAACCTGGGCCTGGGTGAAGATTGAGGTGAACATCCGGTCGAGGTTCTGGCGGACTATGACCTCGACTGCTTTCTTCGTCGTATTCGGTCCCGACGTCGGCGGCGTGTTGACGACGATCGTGCCCGAGCCCAACCCATTCGTGGCGGCCGACTGGGTCGCGGCCGCGACGATGGTCGGCTTGTCGGAACCCGAGATCTGTTCAAGCGCGCCGGCATAGGCGGCGGCATCGGCCGTCGCCTGCAATCTCAGGCTGTTGTAGTACCAATAGGAGGTCTCGACACCGAAGCCCGCGGCACCGACCACAATGGGTAAGGTCAGGGCAAAAATGGTGGCAACATTTGCGCTTGTTCCCCGGCGAATGCCGTTCGCGATACGTCGAATCCGGGTGAAGCAAATGAAGGTCATAACCTAGATTAGAAAGCACGCATGTATGAACGAATGGCTAAAAAGTTCAGTTCATTTTTGATCAGCTATCTGTTGTCCTCAAAAAAATGGGTTCGTTGTCTGATCAGCGAGCATGCAAGGCAACGGACGACTTACAGGCCGTGCCCCGATGGATGAGTTCCGAGGATAGTTTACCGTTTGCTAACAGCACGATTGCAGAGCCGGAGGCAAGGATCGGCCGGCTCAACTTCGCAATGGGACTTATGCGCGGCAAATCGGGGACCAAGGTCCGTCTAGCGGGTTCATCGACGACGTCGCATGATTCACCGAGCGGGACGGCCGACTCGAAGGATGGACCATGAAAAATCGAACCAATCTGCTCGCAGCGGTTGCGGCGCTCGCACTTCTCGCCTCTCCGGTCTTCGCGGGTCCTGGCGGCAGTGGTAATGGCGGCGGCCACGGCAGTGGGAACGGAAACGGCGGGAATTCAGCCGGAGCTGGATCGCAGGGGCATGGAGCTGCGACATCCGCGGCGGCAAGAGATCCTTCGACCAGTGGTTTGACAAAAGCGCTCAGCGTCGTGGCGACCACGCCGGCATCACCGCAGGCTACGCTGTCCCTGCAGGCAGCCTTGGACAAGCTCTTGGCGAAGAACGCAACTGAAGATCCGGCAGACACGACGGATGACTCATCGGACGAAACCACTGGCTCTACGGAATAGATAGCTTTGGGGTAGTGGCGCTTTGACGTGACACTCCTTGTGGCCCGCGCCGGTTCGCCGGTGCGGGCTTTTTTCACAGTCGCGTTTCTTGGCGGCCGCACGGGGCCAGCGCCAGCAAGCCACGGCCTCGAGAGCGACCGTCTTAGTGCGTCCTGCCTACATCCGCCAGGTACCCTGCCGGCGAGTGATCCGTGCCCTTGCCGAACACCGATGTGTTGCTGCCCCGGTTCAGCGACCGCTCGAACCCATGCAGCCATGAGGCGCTGTCCATAGCCGTGAAGTTTGTTTTCAAGCGGAAAGAACTGGCATCGTCTCCGCGACTGCCCCAGCCGACATCTCTCTCTGAACGGCCAGGAAGAACCTGCGCACTTCGTCGCTGGCTGCTGTTCTGTCCCTGCCGGATCCGACAACGAGATCGAGCAACTCCGATGCCTTCGCTCTCCAGAAGGAGGTGGCGGTTTCGCCGTGCAGGTTGCAGAGCTTCGCGGCAACTTCTCTGACCAAGAACACCTGACGATCGATCGGGAATGCACGAACTTTTTCTGGGGACATCTTCCGAACCATGAGACCGACGCAACGAATCAACCATTGCCAACAAGCAATGACGTAGCCGGCAAGGTGGAAACGGAAGCTTAACGGCGCTGACGTTGGTGCGCATTGCAATCGGACAAGGCGAAGCGGCGGCAGCCCTCAGGCCTGGAGCGCCCTCGACCCACCGTCGCGCTTGCGCGGCGTCATCATGTCCCTGGCCATCAGCCCGCTCGCCCGGCAAAACGCCATGAACGCCCGGCACGCATCCTCGGTCTTGACCACGTCCACCGTGGCGCCAAAGCAGGCGTTGAAAGCTTTCTGATAAATCGGGCCCTGATGGCGCGCAGGCCAGTCCTGGAGAAAATCGAGCGCCTGTTCGACCCCGTAGATTTCCTCGACTGGCAGGCCGGGTGCGGGTGCGATGCGCACAGGCACCTCGAATTGCAATCTGTCCATCCCACATCTCCCGAACTGGCGTCACCGGGGGCGGCAATGCCGTTCGTCGTCAAAAAATTGCCTTGACCGGCTTTTGGCCCAGAAATGTGTCGTCACTTGGGATCGTCAGAAGGGAAAAGCAAGCCGCGCAAAAATCGGCTAGACATAGCCCCATGCAAGAGGAATATCCCGAAGCGCGGCCGCATTGGGCAGTTCTTCCTTGAACCTTCTGCCCTCAAGTGCCAAATCTGGGGAGATTTTCACATCGGCTCTCTTGCAGGGCCCTACCGCCTAAACGGACAAAATGGTCACCTATCTCGACGCAGCCACTGCACCACTCAGAAACACCGGCCAGATCCGCCTTTATGGCGAGGAAGGCTTTGCCGGCATGCGCAAGGCTTGCGATCTCACCGCGCGCTGCCTCGACGAGCTGGTGCCGATGATCGAGCCCGGCGTCACCACCGAAACCATCGATCGCTTCGTCTTCGAATTCGGCATGGACCATGGCGCACTGCCAGCGACACTCAACTATCGCGGCTACACGAAATCGTCCTGCACCTCGATCAACCATGTCGTCTGCCATGGCATCCCCGACAACAAGCCGCTCAAGGATGGCGACATCGTCAACATCGACGTCACCTATATCCTGGACGGCTGGCACGGCGATTCCTCGCGCATGTATCCAGTCGGCACGATCAAGCGCGCCGCCGAGCGCTTGCTCGAAGTCACGCATGAATGCCTGATGCGTGGTATTGCGGCGATCAGGCCAGGCGCACGCACCGGCGCCATCGGTGCTGCCATCCAGACCTATGCCGAGGGCGAGCGCTGCTCGGTGGTGCGCGACTTCTGCGGCCACGGCGTCGGCCAGCTTTTCCATGATGCGCCGAACATCCTGCACTACGGCAGCGCCAATGAGGGCGTCGAGATGCGGCCCGGCATGATCTTCACTGTCGAGCCGATGATCAATCTCGGCCGGCCGCACGTGAAGGTTCTGTCGGACGGCTGGACCGCGGTGACGCGCGACCGCTCGCTGTCGGCGCAATACGAGCACACGATCGGCGTCACCGACACCGGTTGCGAGATTTTCACGCTGTCGCCCAAAAAACTCGACCGTCCGGGCCTGCCAGCCTAGAGTTTTGTCGTGTAGGGCGGCGCTGGCACCTCGATCCCGGCCGCTTGCGTAGAGCACGGCATCATGCCCGACTGGACGTGAGATCGTCTTATGACGATTGGAACACCCGTAGCATTTCGGCAGGTCGATGGTGACGACCTGTCCGTTGAGTTGGTTGTCCTGCAATTCGATCCTGCCGCCGTGACCAATGCTGCGCAACGCATCTTCCTTGAAGAATGGTTCGAAAACCAGAACGAACTGGCACGGAGCAATCGATCAACAATTGTCGTTTATGATTTGCCGTATCGGGATTCCAGCGCATCTGCAATTCGTTCGCAAAGCATTTCAGCGGTGACGGTCGTTAGGTGCAGGCGAATGCGGCTTCCCTGCGTATCGATTAGCGAAACAGCAACTCCGCTATCAGAATACTCGAGGTGGCGGAGAACGTTGGTGACCACGAAATCTGGTGTTTCGCTGGATCTCTTATCGACGTCACCCACAGATTTTTCCTCCAATTCAGGTTTTATCGATATTTTGCGGCTTCCATGCAACCGAAACCAGGTGCAGTTCTTCGGATTGACTCTCGGCGTCGCCTGATTTCCGACTAAAGTACTTTGTCAGCTTACCATTTTCCGCGGCCTGTACCATCCATTTGCCATGACATATTTTACCTCCACGTTGTTCGACTTGACACACCCTCCCTCTGCTCCGCTCGGCAAATGGATAATGAGGCCACCAGGCCGTGTACTTGACGCACACGAAGCGTTTCAGTTCTGGGAAAATAAATTCGCCATTCGCCTCAAGTGTGCCGGGCTTCTATTGAGCAAAGGTCCACAACAATAGACCTGAAGCAACGCATCGCCATTAGCAACAGAAAGCCGGTGCATGCAGGCAGGTCTCGCCTGAGAATCGATCCACCCTCACTCGATTTTGCCATCGACGATATGGAGGCGGCGGTCCATCCGCTCTGCCATATCGAGATTGTGCGTGACCGCGACGACTGTCTTGCCACGATCGCGCACCAGTTTTTCGAGAATTGTGAACACCTGCTCGGAGCTCTTGGAGTCGAGGCTTCCCGTCGGCTCGTCGGCGAGGATGAGCGGCGGGTCATTGGCGAGCGAGCGCGCCACCGCCACACGCTGGCGCTGACCACCCGAGAGCTGGTCGGGCCGCTTGTCCAGATGCTCGGCAAGTCCCAGCGAGCCAAGCAACTCGCCGGCGCGCTCGCGCATCTCTTCTCGCTTTAATCTGCCGAGCTTGCGCATCGGGATCTCGACATTCTCACGCACAGTGAATTCGGGCAGCAGGAAGTGGAACTGGAACACAAAGCCGAGCATCTCAAGCCGCGTTCTTGCCCGCTCCCTTTCGTCCATGGGACCGGCGTCACGGCCACCGATCTTCAGAGTCCCACGGGTCGGCCGATCGAGCAGCCCGAGCAGATAGAGAAGCGACGACTTGCCTGAGCCGGATGGACCGGTGACGGCGATGAACTCCTTCTCGCGGATCTCAAGCGTGATGTCCTCGACCAGCGTAACGGGGACTGTTTCCGGCAGGATGCGCATCAGCCCTTCGGTCTCGACCAGCGTGGTCATGTCGCGCCTCTGATGATGTCGACCGGGTTTTGCATCGCCGCCCGACGCGCCGGCAGATATCCGGCCACCGCCGCCGAACCGACCGCGAAGCCCGTGGCGATGACGTAATGCAGCACGCTCCAGGCGATCGGAAGATGCGTCATCTCCTGGCCGGTCGCGGCGATCTCGAAGCGAACCAGCGACAGCGCGTAGACCATCGCGAAGCCGAGCACCCAGCCGAGCGCCGAACCGCCGGCGCCGATCGCCACCCCTTCCAGCAGGAACAGCCGGCGCATGTCGGCCTCGGGGAAACCGAGCGACTTCATGATGGCGATGTCGCGCGCCTTCTCGTGTGTGATGGTGGAGATGATGTTGAAAATGCCGAAGCCGGCCACCAGCATGATCGCGCCGACCACGGTGTACATGATGACGTTGCGGATGACGAAGGCTTCAAGGATGGATTCGTTGGCCTCTTGCCACGCCACGGCCTTGTAGCCGAGCTCGGCTTCAGCCCGCCTCGCCACCGCGGGCGCGCGGTTCGGATCGTCGAGCTTGATGCGGATTTCGTTGATCGCGTTCGGCCGCACGGACACGATCTGCGCGTTCTTTAGAAGAATGTAGGCCTCGCTCTCGTCGCGCTGGGTCGTGCCGGTGTGGAACAGCCCGGCGATCTTGAAATTGCGCGCCTGGCCTTGCGAGGAAACCGCCGTGATCGTGTCGCCAAGCCCGGCGCCGAGCCGGTTCGCCATGGTGTCGCCGACGAGCACATTGTTGCCGCCGGCCGCAAGTGCGGCGAAGCTGCCTTGGACGAAATCCTCCACGATCGGCGATACGCCGGGCTCGCGCTCCGGCTCGACGCCGATGATGGTCGCGCCCACCTCTCGGCTGGAATAGCGGATCACGCCCTGTGTCTTGAGGCTCGGCGCGTAGCGTCCGGGAATCCAGCTCTCCAGCCAGGCGGTCGCCTCGGTCGGGTTGATGATGCCGCGGCGGTCATCACGCGGCCTCAGCCCCGAGATCGCGACAGTGTCGAACATATCCTCGGCCGGCTGGCGTCGGGCTGTGCGTTGTTCGTCGGTGATGTCGACATGGGGCATCGTGTCGACGAGCTGGCGCACGAAGTCGTCCTGGCCGCCCTGCATGAGCGCTGCCATGGCGATCGAGAAGCCGACGCCGACCGCCACGCCGATCACCGCGACGAGCGTCTGCCGGCCGCGGCCGGCGATGTGCGTGACTGCGATGTCGAGGATCAGCGGCATTTCCACCTCACGATTCTCGGGCCGCGACGCGCGCGCCGTCGGCAAGGTCCGCTGGGTAGGGCGAAACGACCCGCTCCTGCTCGCCAATGCCGGACCACACCTCGACACCGTTCACGCCGCGGATGCCGGCGCGGATCTCTCGCCGCCGCGCCCTGTCGCCTTCGATCACGAATACGTCGTTCCCCTGGACCGCAGCCGAGGGAATCAACAGCACGTTCTTCGCTTCGCGGGTGACGATGTTGACGTCGGTCGACATGCCGATCCTCAGCGGCGTGTCATCGGGCAGGCGCAGATAGACGCGATAGGTTTTCGTCGTCGGGTCGCCCTTGGGCGTGATGCTGTCAACCGCTGCTTCGAGATTCTGCCCGAGGAACGCATCGGCCCTGAGGAGCACTCGCTGGCCGACCTCGACGCGCGCAATATCCTCCTCGTTGACCTCCGCTACCACCCGCAGCGGACGCGGCTCGCCGACCCAGAACAGCACGGTGCCGAGCTCGGCGATCTCGCCCACCTCGCCGTCTTGCCTCAACACGACGCCGGGACTCGGCGCCCGCAATATGTAAGTCTCAAGTCGTGCCTTTTGCGCGGCAAGCTGCGCTTCTATCTGCGATAGTTCGCTACGCGCGCGATCGAGCGCCTGTTGGCTCGCTGCATTTTTTTGCGCGAGCACGGTTTGGCGTTGGAACTCCTGTTCGGCGAGCGCCCGCCGCGCCTCAAGTTCGCCAAGCACGGCCTTCGCCTCGCTGTCGTCAAGCTTGGCGAGCACATGGCCGCGCCCGACCCGCGATCCTTCGCAGTCGCACTGCTCTATGATCCTCTCGCGCACGACCGGCGCCACCTTGGCCCAGATCTTGGGCTCGACTGCGCCGCTGGCATAGACGATCTCGGCGGCGTCGCCGCGCTTGGCGGTCACCACCGAAACAGGTGCCGGCCTCAGAAAATACCAGGCCGCGGCACCGCCTGCCGCCACCGCAACGATGGCCATACCCGCAATCCAGCGCCTCAACCGCATGCATGCTCCTTTTTGGCGAGACCTGTGGCGTCAGACCGACCGTCGGTCTATAGTACGGGAGAACGTCTTGGCGGCTGCCGCGTTCCGGTCCGTCGATCACGTTTTTCAGGAAAGCCGCCGCGGGAAACGTTATTGGCCAGAGCAAGAAAAGCGCCTGAAATACGCTCCGCCGAGCTTCTCGACTGCGCACAGCGCCTGTTCTTCGAGCGCGGTTATGACAATACGACGGTAGAAGACATCATCCGCGCGGCTGGCCTGTCGAAAGGTGCCTTCTACCACTACTTCGCCTCCAAGGAGGCGCTGCTGGAGGCGCTCGCGGCGCGGCTTGCCCGCGACAGCCTCGCCGAGTTGCAACCGATGCTCGACGATCCGTCGCTCGGACCAGTCGGCCGGCTCAACGCGCTTTTCGCAGGTTCGCAGCGGCTGAATGTCGAGCTCGCGCCGCAGCTCAGGACGACCTTTGCGGTCCTGTTTCGACCTGAGAACGTCGTGCTCTTCCACCGGGTCGATCTGGCTGCCAGGGAGCTTGCCCTACCGTTGATAGCTGATCTGCTGAAGAAGGGTAGCGAAGAGGACGCTTTTGACGTACCCGATCCCTTGGCGTTCGCCGACATGCTGCTGCAGATCAGGCTGATCTTTCGCGACGTGATGCATCGCGCGCTTCGTCAGGCCGACCAAGGAAACATCGAGGAGGCCGCGCGCCTGCTCGAAGAGCGCCTCAGGCTCTACGGTGTCGCGATCGACCGCCTGCTCAAGCTGCCCGACGGAACGATCAAAGCCGTGGAGCCCGGCTTTGCCCGCGCCTTCCTGCAGGCGGGCTAGCCATCTTGCTTCACCAAGGATCGCGGTTCCGCGCCACGCCTCCGCATGCTTGGCCAACATCCCTGCTTAAGTATAGCGAGGCAACGAGCCTTCGATCCCGTCACATGTCAGATGAACGTGGCCGCATGCGCTAAGCGATGTTAAGTCTTGTTGCGCAAATCGTGGTTTCATCAGATCGGAAGAGCACACGTCTNGAAGCCGGAGGCTGATAGGCAGCCGTCACGATCTGTAGGGATAGTCTCGCGATCGGAGAACGGAAATGTTTCGATCCGGGCCAGAACGGTTCTAATGTCAGCGCCGGGGGGCATATGGCCAACACAAGCGACGACGACGAGCGGAGTTTCTTCTCCGAAGCGCCGATGCGACCAGCTGCGAAAACCAAGGCGGCGGTCGGCGAAAAGCCGCACTATCTCGGCCATCGCGACCGCCTGCGCGAGCGCTTTGCCTCGGCAGGTCCGGACGCCCTGCCCGACTACGAAGTTCTGGAACTTCTGCTCTTTCGCCTGATTCCTCGCGCCGACACCAAGCCGGCGGCCAAGGCGCTGCTGGCACGCTTCGGCACGCTGGCTGAAGTGCTTGGCGCACCGCTTGGCCTGCTTCAGGAGGTCAAGGGCATCGGCCCGGCTGTGGCGCTCGACCTGAAAATCGTCGCGGCGACCGCCCAGCGCATGGCGCGCGGCGAGGTCCACGGCCGCGAAATCCTCTCGTCGTGGACGCAGCTTCTCGACTATTGCCGATCAGTCATGGCGTTCGAGGCACGCGAGCAGTTCCGCATCCTGTTTCTCGACAAGAAGAACGCGCTGATCGCCGACGAGGTGCAGCAGACAGGCACCGTCGATCACACGCCCGTCTATCCGCGCGAAGTGGTCAAGCGCGCGCTCGAACTCTCGGCGACCGCCATTATCCTGGTCCACAACCACCCGTCAGGCGATCCGACACCATCACGGGCCGATATCGAGATGACGAAGGAGATCATCGACGCCGGCAAGCGGCTGGGGATCGCTGTGCATGACCACATCNCGGGCCGATATCGAGATGACGAAGGAGATCATCGACGCCGGCAAGCGGCTGGGGATCGCTGTGCATGACCACATCATCATCGGGCGAAAAGGCAACGCCTCGATGAAGGGCCTGCTGCTGATCTAAGTGGTGGGTTCCAAAAGGTGAGCGCTTGAGGCCCTTGCGGAAGTCGACCGGCTTCGTCGCCACCATGACCTTGACCGCACCCGTCGGCCCGATCACGACGTCGCCTTCAGCGCGCGGATCACTGCGGCCACCGTCTTGGCATCGGCGGCCCGGCCGACGCGCATCGCGATGCCGTCGATCTCAAGCTCGATCATGCCGGCGTCCCGAGTGGCTTGCCGTTTCCGCTGCTTCGGTGGATGCCTGGGTACAGGCTTCGCCGCCGCCACAACCGCCGGCACGAAGGCAGGAGAATCTTGCTGCACCGAAGCGGCCTGTTTGCCCGCTTCGCGGCGCCAGGCGAAGACCTGCTGCGGCCTGAGGCCATACCGGCGGGCGACCTCGGAAACGACTGCGTTCGGCTCCAGCGTCTCCGCGATGATCCGCGCCTTGTCATCCACCGACCACTGACGCCGACCGCCGGCACCGTTGATCACCTCGAAACGCCGAGGCTGCCGCTCTGGGCCAAGCGTAAGGTCAAGTCCAGACACAAGCCGATCTCCGATCCCAATACAGGATCGGCAACCTCACAGATCGCGACCACTCCCGAAAGGTGGTCCCACAACAGCGCTTACGGTTATTGCGGCTTTTCTGTCAGCATAGGGTGTCCGCCGCTCGTATCGAAATCTCCCGGATGTGCTGACGGAAAACCTGTCGGAACTCCCTGAAGTTATCGAACCCGAGAGCAGTGGCCACTCTGACCACGGTTGAGGGCGACACTTCGCATCGGTCCGCAAGCGATTGCGCGGTGCCGAATGCTACAATTTCCGGGTGGGCGAGAGCCGTGCGTGCGACGCGCTCCTGTTGCTCTGGGAGGCTAAGCCTGGTTGCTACAATCATATCCTTTAGCTCGGCGATGGTCGTCAGGTTTCGAATGGTTTTTTCCGCGCTCATGATCATGCTTCCGGTGCTTGTTCGGCCATGACTTATTGGGAAGGGTCGTTGGAGGTTGTCATCTAACCCCCGAACTTTGCGTGGATGGAAACACAGGGCTGCGCCATGTATTAGGAGGAGAGATCGCGGAATCATGCCCGCTTCGACGACGAGCCATCCGGCACAATCCACGTTCTTCACAAGTGGACGACCGGATCGAAGTCTGGGAAAACGTTCCTTCGGATGGCGAACATTCCCGTCCGCACCATCGCTGAAGCTGATATCCTGTGGCCGGTACCTGTAGTCGCAGCAGCTCGTTTGATCGAGTCCTTCGCGTCGCATCCTCCGGCATCAGGAGTATGCGGCGGCTCGATCCGAAGGTCGGGCCGCCGCTAGATCGGATAGGAGGAGTTGTCCGACAGAGATTGTCTTGCTTCTCCGAAAGCTCAGCCAAGAATCTCTACCAATTTCACCGGAGACCCGTTCTTTGCAGACTGGGTTGCAGCTTCCGCCATGGCGAGCGCTGCGACACCATCATCAAGGTTGACCGGCAGAGCCGAGCCTGTCTTCACAGCGTTGACAAATGCTGCCCATTCCGCCGCATAGGCGGGCATGTAGCGTTCGAGGAAGAAATAGGTGGGCTTTGCGCCCGTGACACCGGAAGTCGTGGACTTGACCAAGGTGTTTTCCAACATGTTCTGCGCCTGTAGCAGCCCTTCGGAGCCGAGAAGCTCCAGCCGCTGGTCATAACCATAGACGGCTCGGCGGCTGTTCTTGATCACGGCGATCCGGCCATCCGCATAGGCAAGGGTCACGACGGCGGTATCGACATCGCCTGCCGCGCCAATTTCCGGATCGACAATCGATGTACCCACCGCCGAGACGGAGACCGGCGCTGTCCCCATAACGAAATTAGCCATGTCGAAATCATGGATCATCATGTCGCGGAAAAGACCACCCGAAACCTTGATATAGGCGATCGGCGGCGGCGCGGGGTCGAAAGAGGTGATCGAGAGCAGTTCCGTCTTGCCGATTTCACCACGGTCGGCTGCTGCCTTGAGAGCCGCAAAGTTGGGATCGAAACGGCGGTTGAAGCCGATCATCACCGGCTTGCCGGTAGCGGCGGCCACCTTCTGGCAAGACTGTGCCCTTGCAAGGCTGAGGTCGACAGGCTTTTCACAAAGCACGGCCTTGCCCGCTGCCGTCGCCCGCTCGATCAAGTCGGAATGGGTATCGGTGGAGGTGGCAATCAGCACGGCATTGATGGCGGGATCATTGAGGATCGCATCGGTCGAGCAGGCTTCGGCGCCATACTGGGCGGCGATCTTATCAGCGGCGGCCTGATTGATGTCCGAGACAGCCGCAAGGCGGCTGCCGGGATTGGTGGAAATGGCGGTGGCATGGACGCCAGCAATACGGCCTGCGCCCAAAAGGCCGACGTTCAGAATGGTGGATGACACGGATGATCCTCTTAGGAAAACAACATCAGATAGTGAAAGCGGTGCGGAAGGCTTCGAGTGCAGCTTCCGGATCACCGGAGGCAAAGGCTTCCATACCGACCGGCCCCGCGTAGTCCATGGATTTCAGGGCTTTTGCGACGCCATGCCAGTTCACTTCGCCCGTGCCCGGCTCGCAACGGCCGGGATTATCAGCCACCTGAACTTCCCCGATCCAGGGCAGGCAGGCCTTACACCAGCGGATAAGATCACCTTCACCGATCTGGGTATGGTAGAGATCGAGGTTAATTCGCAGTTGCGGGCGGTTGACGGCTGCAACGAGCGCAAGCACGTCTGCCGTCGAGCCGAAGGGGCAGCCGGGGTGATCGATTGGGTTGAGGTTTTCCAACGTGAAGACCTGACCCTCGGCTTCTGCCAGATCGCAGATGCGGTTGAGTGTATCGCGAGCCCGCTGTTCCATGCCCGGCGCGAAGGCACCGATCTTCAGGATCGGAATGCCCATGTCGCCAAGCCCTGTGCCATGCAGATTGAGGCGGTGGACACCGAGCCGCTTGCCGACCTTCGCCGTTTCCGTGGCAGATGCCAGAAGCATCTCACAACCTTCTGCATCGGTGAGCCGACCTTCGAGATAGCCATTCATGATAGTGAAGGTGGCACCGGTTTTTTCAAGCGCATCAAGATTCCAGGCGGGCCAGTTCCAAAGGCCAACGCCGAAGCCCATTTCCTTCAGGCGGCTTGCCCGCCATTCGATTGGTTTGTCGCGCCAGAGCATTTCGGCGCAAGCAGCAAGTTGGAAGCTCATCTTAGATTTCCTGAAGTTTGAAATCGGCCGGTGCAACCGGCATGACACCCTTGAGAAGGGCCACGGATTTTTCGAGGCCCTCAAGTGAGTTGAGAAGCACGTCCTCATGCTCGATTGAAAGCCAGCCGTCGTAGCCAGCCATCTTTAAGCGATAGCAAAACTGTCGCCACCACTCCTCACTGTGGCCGAAGCCGAGTGTTATGTATGACCAGGAGCGGGCTGGAATGTCGGTCAGGTTGCCGTTTTCGAGGAGGCTGGTCACTGCCTGTTTGGGAGCGTTCAGGAATGTGTCCTTGGCATGGACGTGATAGACGGCCTCCCCCAATGCCTCGGCTGCTATCAGCGGATCGGCTCCCATCCAGAAGAGGTGCGAGGGATCCAGGTTCGCGCCAACGACAGGGCCGACTTCTTGACGGAGTTTCAGGAGCGACGGCACATTGTAGACGCACTGGTTGCCATGCAGTTCGAGCGCAATCTTTCTCACACCGCATTCATTTGCCAGCGCCACGATCTCGGTCCAGAACGGGAAGAGTTTTTCTTCCCACTGGTATTTGAGGATAGCTTGCGTTTCCGGAGGCCAGGAAGAGACGACCCAGTTTGGCATGGTATCGGACGGATTGCCCGCAGGCAGGCCAGACATGGTGCAGACCGTATTGATGCCCATCTCGCCTGCGACCCGGATGGTGTTCTTCAGACCTTCGCCCTGAGCCGGATCGGACGGGTGAAGCGGATTGCCATTGGCATTGAGGCTGATCACATCAATCCCACGATCTGAAAAGCCCTTGAGGAAGTCTTTCTGCGCGACCGTGTTACCCAGCATGGATTTGAGATCGAAATGCGGTGCGGTCGACCAGCCGCAGGTGTTGACCTCAATACCGGAGACGCCCATGCGTGCAGCGTTGTCGAGAAGGTCGTCGAGCGGCATGCCGCCGAGGCTGTCAGACACAAAACCCAGTTTCATGCGTAGAACTCCGGCTTGGGAATCATGGTGACGAGCTGCTTCTGCCCGGAAGCGAGTGCCGTCACGCCTGCCTCGGCGGCAACTGCTGCGGCATAGCCATCCCAGCAGCTTGATGCGATCTCGGGAAACACGTCTGTGTCGACGAAGCGTAGGAAGGCGCGGTTCTGGCGGCGATAGGCATCGAAATAGCGGGTCCGCCAATCGGCATCGTAGCCGGTGTGGACGCCAAGCGAGCGTTCGAGATGGGTATAAGCGACATGGCTCATGGAAATGCTCGCCTGCTCGCCCACGAGTTCGGCACGAACGTCGTAGCCGTACGCAGCGTTGTTGTTGATCTCGATGTTGACGAGCTGGCCATCGACGGTTTCGAGGACCATGAAGACGGGCGCGACGCGTCGATCAGAGCGCTTCGGCTGGAAGGCAGAGATCCAGGCATATTCGGTGCCAAGTACATGGCGCACGACGTCGAACTCATGCGGGGCGGAGTTGGTGATTGCCATGGCACCGGTGAAGTCGGAGGCTGGCGTTTCCACATTGCGGTGGAAGTTGTGCATCATCAGGACTCGGCCAAGCGTGCCATTTTCAATTGTCTCTTTCATCTCGACATAGGACTGGTCGTAGCGCCGCATGAAGCCGAGCTGGACGAACTTTTGACCAACTTCCTGTTCGGCCTGCATGATCGAGAGGCATTCGGCCGAGGACTGCGATAGGGGCTTTTCGCAGAGCACCTTCTTGCCTGCGTTGATGCAGGCGAGTGACAGCGGCGCATGAGTGACGTCCGGGCTCGCGACGATCACCGCATCCACATCGGCACGGGCAATCACGGCTTCCGGATTACTTGCAACGTCTGCCGCACCATGGGCATCGGCCACCTTGCGCGCGCGGACTGTATCCATGTCGCAGACCACCTGAAGGGTCGCGCCCGGCATTTCCTCCACGACGATCTTGGCGTGGTCAGCGCCCATCAGACCTGCACCAATGACTGCTACACGCACCATTGGACAAACTCCTTCCATTCGGTTGGCACAAGAGCTCAACCGCTTCCATTCAACAAATTCCACTACTTGTCGGCTATGCCAATATTCACTCAGTGAGCGGGCGGTGGCGGAAGACCGTCATGGGTCTCCATATACCCTTCAAGTGAGGCTTCGAGACTGGCCATGGATTCACCACCGGCCATCAGATCAGCGATCTGCTCGCGTGTCTTTTCCCCCTTGCGGAAGTCGGCCGCGATTGCACCACGAATGAGCACTGCGAAGTGATCGCCCACTGCCATGGCATGCATCACCTGATGGGTGATGAAAATGACCGCGAGGCCACGACGCTTGGCCTCATTGACGATACGCAGTACGTGAGCAGCCTGCTTGACGCCGAGGGCTGCCGTCGGTTCGTCGAGAATGAGCACACGGGCTCCGAAATAGACAGCACGGGCAATCGCGAGCGACTGGCGCTCTCCTCCGGAAAGGCCACCGACCAAACGATCCCCGTCGGTGATGCGTGTGATCCCCATTTTCTGAACCTCTGCAACCGCCACTAGGTTGGCAGTTTTACGGTCGAAATACTTGAACGGTCCCCAACCCTTTGTCGGCTCCGAACCCATGAAAAAGTTGCGTCCTATGGACATCAATGGATATGTCCCGCCGAATTGGTGAACCGTAGCTATCCCGCGTTCCTGAGCCTCACGGGGACTGGAGAAAAGTGCGGGCTGACCATCCATCAGAATTTCGCCACGCGTCGGCTGATAGACACCAGACAGCGTTTTGATGAGCGTCGACTTACCCGCGCCGTTGTCGCCAAGCAGGCAGAGCACTTCGCCTTCACCCACCTTGAGGCTGATATCGTTCAGAACATCAATATGGCCAAACGATTTGTCGACGTTTCGAAATTCGAGAACGGGTTTCTTATCGGACATTGTCGCTCTCTTATTTCTTCTTGAACGTCGACCAGCTGGTGGCCAAATGACGAAACGTGTCGTTGAGCAGGACAGCGATCAAAAGCATGACACCGATAATTAGGAAGGACAGGTTTCTGTCGATCTCCGTGAAACCAATAGCTTGGGTAACAATCGAAAGGGTGAGCACCCCGAAGACAATGCCCATTACAGTACCAAAACCACCCGTGAGGAGAACCCCACCTACGACCACGGCGATAATGGTGTTGAAGATTAGGCCAAAATTGGCCTGAGACGTTGCGGAGCTGAATGTCATCACCTGAAGGACACCAGCAAAGGCCGCCGATATGGAACACAGCATGAAGAGTGCAATCTTCATCCTGGTTACAGGAATACCTGCGTTTCTCGCACTTTCTTGGTCTCCACCAAGAGCGAAGACCCAGCTTCCCTTCGGAGAGTAATGCAGAAAGAAGACGAAGGCTGCGATAAGCCCACCCCACCAGAAGACGGAAGAATTGAAGCCATACACCTTCCCGCCGAAGAGCGATTTTGCCCAATCTGGCGCGTGATAGAAGGAATTGGTGTTGTTGATGAAGAAGATCGACAGGTAGAGCGTGATGCCTGCCACTGCAAAGAGCGTCGCCAATGTCACGATGAACGACGGCACGCGCGTGTGAGTTACGATGTATCCATTGATGAAGCCGATCAGTGCACCGATGGCAAGCGCTGCAGCTACACCGACAAGCACAGGCATCTGATAGTGCTCGCAGACAATCGCAACTGTCATCGTGGACGCGGGAAGTACAGCACCGGTTGAAATATCGAGTTCACCGGCAATCATCAGGAACCCGACCGGAATTGCAATCATTCCTATGAGTGACGCGAAGTTCACCCACGTAGTTACACCAGCTACGGACAAAAAGTTGCGGCTATATCCGAACATCGCAAAAAGGATGAATACAGCCACGAAACCCATGAAAGCACCAGCGGCAGGGGTGCGAAAAAAGGCCTTAATGGATGAAATGGCCGATTCACTCTCGATGGCGGGTGTTTCAACGGTGCTGGTTCTTTGGTTTGTGGCGGTCATGGAAGCAAAATCCTCAGTTGGCGCAGACGAAGCTACATAGAGGGAGCATGGATGAGACCCGGCCAGGTTAGCGGCCAGGTCTCAGCCTCGGGCCAGCCTCAACGTGCGCCGAGTTTGACGCCTTCGATTGCCGAAGCAACATTGGTCTTGTCGACAATCGCCGGACCAGTCAGAACCGGCTTCGTTGCAATCGCAGTGCCGAACTTCAGGTTTGCAAACAGCATGGAGGTTGCGAGGAACCCCTGCAGATAAGGCTGCTGGTCGATTGCGAAGGTTTGGGTGCCCTTCGAAATGCGATCCAGAACCGAGGCGGACATATCGAAGGTGCCAAGCTGAATCTTGCCGGCCTTGCTCTGCTGATCGATGGAGCTAGCGGCAGCATCTGCAGCCCATGCAGCGAGCGTGATGACGGCGTCAATGGACGGATCGGCGATCAGCTCGGATTTGATTGCTTCAGAGGTACCATTCATGTCCTGGTCAAGGTTAGCAGGAACACGGAGGATGAAGGTGTCTGCGCCAGCCTTCTTTGCACCGTCTTGAACGCCCTTGCAGCGGGTCTCGAGATTTACGGCACCTGGGTTCTGGATGTGGCAGAGGATTTTCTTTGCACCATGAGAAGCGAGATACTTGCCACCCTCAACACCTGCCAGATATTCGTCCGACCCGAAATAGTTTAGCGAGCCGTAATTATCCATCTCACTCTGGCCAGCGTTGAAGGAGATGATCACCACGCCCTTGTCCCGCGCGGCCTTAAGGGCAGGGGTTTCGGATTCTGGCAGCCAGTTCGGGATAGCAATACCTTTAGCACCCTGGGCTACAGCCTGTTCGATTAGCGAAGCGAGGTCCGGGCCGAAGTTGTCATAGTTTTGGGTCTGCATGAAATTGACGGTGCCGCCATTGGCCTTGACCATCAGCGAAGCATCATCGACGCCCTTCTTGACCATGTTCCAGAAGCCATCTTGGGCCGAACCCACGATGACGGCGATATCCGTGTCACCCGCATGAGCGCTGGATGCCAGCATGAATGCCATGGCTGCGGTGGCGATTTTCTTGGTGAACGACATGTCGAAATTCCTCCTCAGGTTAAAGCCGCATGGCTGCGGCTCGTCATACTTTTTTGCCTTTTTTGGCCGTGCGGCCGATCCCGGTAGGCACGCGCAGGTCCGCGATCTCAACACAACGACGTTGAGCCTCCTCGTCCCAATTGTGCGCTGGGCCTCCCCCCAAAAGCGCTGACAGCTCGTAGATCGCTGAGCACTGTCAACGCGTAATGAATGCTACGTTGACATCTTTCAGGTCAATATGGATTACTATCTCTTCGGAAAATCGTCTCAAATCGTTTCGAAAATTTGTATGGATGATATTTCTTGAGACGCCGAAACCAGAGTAATGGAATTTTTGACATGAAGAGACCAACCATTCCGGACTTGGCAAAAGCTGCAGGTGTATCCGTGTCAACGGTCAATCGTGTACTGTCCGAGCCTGAATCGGTCCGGAGCAATACGCGCACACGCGTTTTGGCAGCCGCTGAGGAAATCGGCTTCTACGGACTTGGCACCATCAAGCAGGCGGCGAAGCCACAAGAGGTGATCCACCGTGTCGGGGTTTTGCTGCAGCGACGGGAGAGACGCTTCTATCGCCTACTCGGCGATTCAATTGCGCAAGCTGCGGAAGCTTATCCTGCCTGCAATATCGATCTAACGGTCGAGTACATGGAAGACCTCACGCCGGAGAAAGTCGCGGCACATATTCAGTCGCTCGGCGGGCGGTGCGAAGCACTTGCGATTGTAGCGCCGCAGCATCCTGCCGTTGCTGACGCGATTGACGCAGTTCTTGAAAGCGGCGTGCCGGTCGTTTCACTTATCGGCCCCCTCACGGCCAAGGGAGCCATCAGCTTTGTCGGGCTCGATAATTGGAAAGTAGGACGCACCGCTGCCTGGGCGTTTGACCGCATGGTGCGGGAACCGGGCAAGATAGGCATTCTTGTCGGCAGCCACCGATTGCGGAACCAGGAAATGAACGAAAGCGGGTTTCGTTCTTACTTCCGTGAACATAATTCGGAATTCACGCTGCTCGAACCGTTGCCAACTTACGAGTCAGCCGTGGTTGCCCGTGAACATGTCGAAAAGCTGCTGACAGATCATCCGGATATGTGCGGACTATTCATCTCAGGGGGTGGTGTTACAGGTGCGATAGCCGCACTCAGGGCTACTCCAAAACGGGAAGACTTCGTTACCGTAGGCTATGAACTCTTTGAAGATACGCGGGCTGCTTTGATAGACGGTACGATTTCGCTGATCCTGTCACACCCCATAGAGCGTTTTGCATCTGAGACTATCGCAACTCTGGTGAAAGCGAAGAACGCAGGTCCTGATAACGGGGTATTTAGGATCACGTTTCCATTCGATATGTACAGCCCCGAGAGCGTTTGATGACGACTTGGCTCTTAAGTTGGCCATCCAAATGGCAGGCTGGGGTGCACCTACGTCTTCACGTCCGCTTTGGGCCACGTGCGGCCAAGAAGGCTTAGGAGCAACAGAGTATCGTGAAGTGCCGCCGCCCGTCCATGAACCAGTCTGATGGCGCGTGACATTCACGGGGACCCATGATTAACCGCTCTCAATTACCGGCATCAACGCCTTCCGCCAATCTCATTTTTCGACGCTTTTTCAAGCTGTTACGTCGTTTCTCAAGATTGATGCACAATCATCTTTCAGGTGATCCGACGCCGTCGTGCGCCGATATCGAGATGACGAAGGAGATCATCGACGCCGGCAAGCGGCTGGGGATCGCTGTGCATGACCACATCATCATCGGTCGCAAGGGCAACGCCTCGATGAAGGGCCTGCTGCTAATCTAAGTGGTGGGTTCCAAAAGGTGAGCGCTTGAGCAAACAATGCCGCTTTGGCCCGTCGATCCGGTCACGGCGGGTCGGCGTTGCAGTTTCCGGCCACCTGGTTGACCGCTTCACCGAACCCGGCGAGGTTGAAGTCGGCCTCGCCGCGTCCCGAAAGCAGCCCGAAGCGCCATGATAGCTGGAGCCGGTTCGCGGCAGCAAGGCGCCTGATGCCATCGGCGCCATCGCGCACCAGCATCCTGCCGCGGGGCCCGACCGACCAGCTCTCGTCGAACTTGCTGCCCTGATCGACCGTCACCGACATGGTGATCTTGCGGCTGGCCGAGACACCGTCATTCAGTTGCAGCCATTCGGTCCAATGCGGCTCCCCGTTTGCCCTGCAGGCAATCGTTAGGATCGGGCTGTAGCTCAAGGCGCCGCCACCGGTGATCAGCTTGTTGGTGGCATAGAGCGAGGCCGTGACGACGCCGTCTTCGCCCGTTTCGAACCGCCAATTGTCAAGCACCGCTTCGGCACGGGCAATGCCGCATACCGAGACCAGCACCAGGGCAATTGCCGCAGCGTGTCCCATTTCGACGAACAGCTTCAACACGTCCTCCAACAACCCAAGCGGCTGCAATAGAAGCGCAGATAATGATCAAAGCTTGGTCGCCACAGGCCGTACCGCGCGAAGTGTCGCGGCTGTTGCAGTTTGGCAACGAAAAAGGCCGCCCGAGGGCGGCCTTCCTGTTTTAGCTAGGGCGCTGGTGTTATTCGGCGTCCTTGGCGGCCTTCTTCTTCGGCGCGGCCTTCTTCTTGGTCTCTTCGGCGTCGTCGGCCTTCTTCTCGTCAGCCTTCTTGGCGGCGGCTTTCTTCGCCGGCTTCGCCTTAGCGGTTTCGTCCTCCTCGTCGTCGGCCATCAGCTCTTCCTTGCTGACTTTGACGTCGGTAACCGAAATCTGGCCGAGCAGATGATCGACCACCTTCTCTTCGAACATCGGTGCCCGAAGCGTGTTCAGCGCTTCCGGGTTGTTGCGGTAGAACTCGAAGACCTCCTGCTGCTGGTTGGCGGGATAGCGGCGCACCTGCTCGAACAGGCCGCGCTGCAACTCGTCATCCGACACGGTGACGCCGGCCTTCTCGCCGATTTCAGCCAGCACCAGGCCGAGGCGCACGCGGCGCTCGGCAAGACGCAGATACTCGGCGCGCGCCTCTTCTTCCGTCGTCTCTTCGTCGGCGAAGGTGCGGCCAGCCGCTTCCAGGTCGCGAACGACCTGCGCCCAGATATTGTTGAACTCGGCATCGACAAGCTTCGACGGCGCCTCGAACGAGTAGGACGCGTCGAGCTGGTCGAGCAGCTGGCGCTTGACCTTCTGGCGCGTCATGGCGCCGAACTGGTTCTCGATCTGACCGCGCACGACGTCGCGCAGGCGCTCAAGCGACTCCAGACCGAGGTTCTTGGCGGTCTCGTCGTTGATTTCCAGCGCGCCCGGCTGGGACACTTCCTTGACGGTAACGTCGAAGGTCGCTTCCTTGCCGGCAAGATGCGCCGCCTGGTAGTTTTCCGGGAAGGTCACGGTGACCTGCCTTTCGTCACCGGCCTTGGCGCCGACCAGTTGATCCTCGAAGCCGGGGATGAACTCCTTCGAGCCTAGCACCAGCGGTTGATCGGTGCCGGCGCCGCCATTGAAGGCCTCGCCGTCGATCTTGCCGACATAGTCGATGGTGACGCGGTCGCCATTGGCGGCCTTGCCCGTCTTCGGCTCATAGCTGCGTGCCGATTCGGCGACGCGCTGGACCTGCTCGTCGATCTCGCTGTCCGGCACGTCGAACACCTGACGCGTCACCTTGATGTCGGAAAAGTCCTTGATCTCGATCGCCGGAATGACCTCGTAGTTGAGGCGGAACTCGAAGTCGGCGCCGCCGGCCAGGATCTTCTCAGCTTCCTTCTCGTCCTCGGTCATGATGACTTCAGGCTGCATGGCAGCCTTTTCGCCACGCCCGGTAATGATCGAACGGGTCGAATCGTTGAGGATCTCATTGACCACTTCGGCCATGAACGACTTGCCGTAGACCTTGCGCAGGTGCTGCACCGGCACCTTGCCGGGGCGGAAGCCGTTGATGCGCACCTTGTTCCTGGCGTCCGAAAGCCGTGCCATCAGCTTGGCTTCCATATCACCGGCCGGCACGGTGATCTTGATCTCGCGCTTGAGACCGGAGTTGAGCGTTTCGGTGACCTGCATCGTAAAACCTTTGTTTTCACCAATGAGACTGCACGGCCTCTGCCGTTTACAGCCTGCCGGTATATTCTTGCCGGGAATGGCTTTTGGTACGGAACCTGGCGATTTGACCGAAAATACGGCTCAAACTCTCCCAAACTGCGTTCCAAAATGTGAATAAGTTCTTGTTTTTCCTACTTCTTATCACATTCTGCAGAAGCGGATCGGCGCGTCCCGTCACATTTGACACGCCTTTTGTCACAGGCGAGGCCAATTTTCAACAGTCTTCGCATTTCGGCGAATGACCAACATTTTGACCCTGATCCAACATCTTGTCTCTGATCCAACATCTTGTCTCCGACATTGACAGAATGATGGCTACATGGGATTGCCGGTCCATGCGGATGTGGCGGAACTGGTAGACGCCCTGGATTTAGGTTCCAGTGCCGAAAGGCGTGGGGGTTCGAGTCCCTTCATCCGCACCAATTTTGCAGGCCAATGACCGCTTCGATGAAATCCAAGTTTCAAAGATGGCCCTTGAAATAGTTCGCTGACGGGTTCTTACTTGCGGCAGGCGGGTTGGGGGCTCTGTCGGGCTGTGCGTGCAGTTTCTCTAGTTGTGGCGGTAGCGTCAATTGTCGCGGCAGCAACATGTAAAGTTGAGGCCCTAGAATACACGCCTGCTTCGTCTCCAGGGCAGCAGCCGTTTCTTGTTGTTTCCGGCGAGTTCAAGGACAATGAACCCCTGAACGCTTTTAGCAACGCGGTTGTGGGCAGCGGGGCCCGGATGATCGTATTCAACTCCCCCGGCGGCAATGTCGGCAGCGCGCTTCGGTTGGGGCGGATGATCCGCGCGGCGGGGTTGGATACGCTTCAGGTTCGCCAATTGCAGTGCGCTTCAGCCTGCTCACTGGCCTTCTTGGGTGGCGTCCACCGTGTTGCCGAACCAGGTTCTATAGGCGTTCATCGGGCGTCTTTGAAACCGGCTGACGGGATGTCCAGAGAAGAAGCAAAGGCCCGTGTCCAGCTCGGAACGGCCGCAATCACATCCTATGTAGTCGAGATGGGAGTGGACCCCAAGCTGATCGAATTGGCTTCGAGCTATGACAAGGATGACATAAGATATCTATCGGCCAGTGAAATGGCAGAGTTACGTGTGACCAATGTTGCAGCGAACCAATCGCCCGCAATGCCTGCACCCGACGCAAGGCAACAGGCGGAGAGCACCGCAGTCGCCTTCGTCAAGGATCTCATCGAGCATCATGGCGACAACGACGATTTCGCTCTTGCTCAAGTTCAGGCGTCATACGCTCGCACGGTCGACTATTATGGCAAATTGACGAACCTGAGTTCGATCATTCAGGACAAGAGGAACTATTACCACCGATGGCCAGAACGCGCATATAACGTCCGCAATGACAGCATTGTGGTCACCTGTGCAAACGATCGCTGCATGGTTTCTGGCGTGTATGACTGGGTTGTGCGCAGCCCCTCGATACACAAGCAGGAAAAAGGCGTAGCAGACTTCAGCTACACAACATCGATTGGCCCCTTTCCCAAAATCATCGCCGAAACGAGTAAGGTCCGGAGTTGATCGGCGGAGTTGTCCATCCTGAAACAGTGAACTTTTCTTGCAAAAAATCTGCCGCAACGCTTGTACGGCAAGGCCCCTACACTTGATTTATGGGGGTCTGGTCTCTTGATTCGCACCGATCACCGGCGTCCGTCGTTATTAATATAGCGGTTCCTCGAACAGCGTCCTGTCGCCGTCGACCAGTGCCTTGATCTGCGCGGTGCCATCGCTGGCAAGGGCGAGCCGGATGCCGAACGGCCGCACCCGCATGTCGTCCTGGATCGTCGTCCCCTCGCCTTCCGACAAGTAGAAGCGCTCGATGCCATAGTCCGGCGCGATGGTCGTGACATCGCCGCGAAGATCCCAGCCCTCGGCGACATGGCCAACGATATCAACCTCGTCGGCAGCGGCCGGCGTCGGCGCCTTGCCGAACCAAGCGGTCGTCGGCTGCCAATAGGCGTCGGCGCCCTTCCTCAGGCGGACGACGATAGCGGTGTCGTCGCTCGAGAATTTGTCGGCCGGTATGTTGGCGATCATTTTCACCGGTATCCGCGAAATCTCATAGCCGAGGACAACATAGTCGCCGCGCAGGAGGTCGCGCGGGTCGATGGGTTCGACCTTTAGCAGCACCTCCTTGCCGTTGCGCAGAATCGCCGCTCGACCGGCGATGATCCAGCTCAGGAAGCCGATCTGGACAAGCACCAGCACCAGCGCCGAGACAACAAGTCTTTTCCCGGTCATCATGCTGCGACTCCCCCGGCGACTGGACCCTTCATGCGTTTTTCCACGCGCATGATGACCAAGGCAAGGGCGCCGAGCAGCACCGCGGCGGCCAGGAAGAAGCCGGCGGTATCGAGCATCGATTGCAAGGTCACGACATAGATGATGGCGAGTTCGAAAGCGAAACCGGCATAGGCAAGCCAGCGCAACCCACGGCTCTCCCGTCCCGCCAGCACGATTGCCGCGACGATGCCAGCCAGGGCGACGACCGAAGCGATGGCGAAACCGCCGTTGTAGGTGCTCTCGTCAGCCAGTTCAAACTGGATCATCGCCAGGCCGGTGAGGAAGCCGAGCAGCGAATGCAAGGGTAAGTGGCCGCCGAGTTGCACGATCCTGTCGACGGGGTCCGGCGCCAAGACCGAGGCCGCGAACAGCAGCGCCGAAACGATGACCAGCGGGATCGCAACCTGAAGCGTGTCGTGGTTCGTGATCAGCAGCACCAGGTAGAACAGCACCGACAGGATGATCAGGTGCCGCGCTGGCTGGCTGCGGGTCCAGAACGAGACGGCATACAGCACGGTCGCCATGACGACGAAGCCATGCGGAAATTCGCTGCGGCTGAAATGGTCGAAGCCTTTCAGAAACAGCCAGGCATCGGCAATGCCGACAGAAGCGACAGTCAGCGGGTTCGAACGCAACATCACCGCCGCCAATGCCGTGCCCGTGCCCCACGTGACCAAAGCCGACGCCTCGTCGCCGGACAGATGATACATCTGGCCGATAAGCGCGATCGAGCCGCCGAAAGCCGCTGCGGCCACGATCCACAGCGCCTCGCCGATCGCCGCATGGTCGCGCGTCTTCAACACCGCGCCGCCGATGTAGCCGCCAACGATGACCGCAAAGAGGGCCAGAACGCGCGCCAGCCGCGGAATCGCATCCCAGTTGGCGGCGACGAAAATCAGGATGGCGGCGCCGAACAGCAACGCAGCCATCATCGCCAGGATCGAGCCGAAACTGAGCGATTTGCGCTCGTTAGCCTCGATATCGCGCGCCAGCACGTCGGCCGTCGGCGCGTCGATCAGCCCAGCCTGCTGCCAGCGGGCGATATCCGCCCTGACCCGCGACGAATAACCCGCCATGCCGCTTCTCCCCAGTTTGGTCTTCTTGTCAGCCGACGAGGTCAAACCGTTGACGCTACGGCATTTTCCGATTCGGGTTTCTTTGTGTCAGGTCCGTGAACGCGCATTAATGTTGCATTGCACAATTTGCATTGCTGCCATGCAGCCATAGCGCTTTTAAATCGATATAGCCCCGCCTATTTATGGTTCGTACACAAACGGAATGATCCGCAAGAAAGACGAAACGAGAACTACCATGAACCTGATCCGCAACTACCGCAACTGGCGCCGCTACAGAGACACCGTGTCCGAGCTGAGCCGCCTGAGCAACCGCGAACTGACCGACCTCGGCATCAGCCGCAGCGATATTCCTTACGTCGCTCGCAAGGCGGTCTAATTCTTCGGACCGCGAATGGTCCGAACCAATTTTGAAAAAGAGAACGACAATGAACCTGATCCGCAACTATCGTAACTGGCGCGTTTATCGCGAGACGGTTACCGAGCTGGGTCGCCTCTCGAACCGCCAGCTGCATGACCTCGGTATCGTCCGCGACGAAATCAAGGTCATCGCCCGCCGGGCGATCTAACCAGAATTTCGCCAGGGTCGACCTCCTCCCCGACCTTGACGGATCCGGTCAACCTTCACCTCCTCCCGAGGGTTGACCACAAAAACGGCGCCCGCCGCACCTCCTCCCGCGGCGGGCGTTGTTTCCCCGGGGCAAAGCTAATTCTGCCCCAAAAAGGGTTTCGCCCCTTTCAAAAAGCGAAAGAGTTTTCGTCAAAGCCGACCTCCTCCCCGGCGATGACGAATAGGCCCGACCTTCACCTCCTCCCGAAGGTTGGCCACAAAAACGGCGCCCGCCGCAACCTCCTCCCGCGGCGGGCGTTGTTTGCCAGGGGCAAAACGAATTTTGCCCCAAAGGTTTCGCCCCTTTCAAAAACGGCGAAAGAGTTTTCGTCAAAGCCGACCTCCTCCCCGGCAATGACGAATACGGTCGGCCTTCACCTCCTCCCGAGGGTCGACCCCAAAAACGACACCCGCCGGACCTCCTCCCCCGGCGGGTGTTGTTATATTCAGGGTTGATTCTCCGACCGCTGTTTGCCTGCGCCACGCACGGCAATTGCAATCGCCGCATCAAGCGATTATTCCGACGCTCATGAGCACAAATCCCATCCACATCATCGGTGGCGGCCTTGCCGGCTCTGAAGCCGCCTGGCAGGCAGCGCAAGCCGGCGTTCCCGTCATCCTGCATGAAATGCGGCCCGTTCGCGGCACCGATGCACACAAGACCGATAGCCTGGCCGAGCTGGTCTGCTCCAACTCCTTCCGCTCCGACGACGCCGAAAACAACGCCGTCGGCCTGNCCGATAGCCTGGCCGAGCTGGTCTGCTCCAACTCCTTCCGCTCCGACGACGCCGAAAACAACGCCGTCGGCCTGTTGCATGCCGAAATGCGGCTGGCCGGCTCCTTGATCATGAGCGCCGGCGACGCCAACCAGGTGCCGGCCGGCGGTGCGCTTGCCGTCGATCGCGACGGATTCTCCGACGCTGTGACGAAAAAACTCGAAGCCCACCCGCTGATCACCATCCAGCGCGAGGAAATACCGGGCCTGCCGCCGGCGGATTGGGATCAGGCGATCATTGCCACGGGTCCATTGACCGCGCCCTCACTTGCCCAGTCGATCGCGGAAGCAACCGGCGCCGATGCGCTCGCCTTCTTCGACGCAATCGCGCCCATCATCCACTTCGACACGATCGACATGGATATCTGCTGGTGCCAGTCGCGCTACGACAAGGTCGGACCCGGCGGTACCGGCAAGGACTACATCAATTGTCCCATGGACAAGGACCAGTACCTTGCTTTCGTCCAGGCGCTGGTCGACGGCCAGAAGACCGAGTTCAAGCAATGGGAAGGCACGCCCTATTTCGACGGCTGCCTGCCGATCGAGATCATGGCCGAGCGCGGCGTCGAGACGCTGCGTTACGGACCGATGAAGCCGATGGGGCTGACCAATGCCCACAACCCGACGGTAAAGGCCTATGCCGTCGTCCAGCTGCGGCAGGACAATGCGCTGGGCACGCTTTACAACATGGTCGGTTTCCAGACCAAGCTCAAGCATGCCGAGCAGGTGCGCGTGTTCCGCACCATACCGGGTCTCGAAAACGCCGATTTCGCCCGGCTCGGCGGCCTGCACCGCAATACCTATATCAACTCGCCGACCCTGCTCGACGCGTCGCTGCAGCTGAGATCGCGCCCAGGCCTGCGTTTTGCCGGCCAGATCACCGGCTGCGAAGGCTATGTCGAAAGTGCTGCGATCGGCCTGCTCGCCGGCCGCTTCGCCGCTGCCGAAAGGCTCGGCCATGCACCGTCGCTGCCGCCGCTCACCACAGCGTTCGGCGCGCTGCTCAACCACATCACCGGAGGCCACATCGTATCGGATGACGAACCGGGAAAACGCTCCTTCCAGCCGATGAACGTCAATTTCGGCCTGTTCCCACCCGTGGAGGCGCCGAAGTCCGAGGGCAAACGCATGCGCGGCAAGGACAAGACCGTCGCCAAGCGCCATGCCATCACATCACGCGCACGCGCCGATTGCCGGCAGTGGTTGGGACTGCCGGTGCAAACAGCCGAAGCCGCGGAGTAGTTACATGCGATCAGCAAGCTAGGCTGAAGCTGTCCCACGCGAACGATTGCAATATCGATGGCTCAATCTTGCGTTTGACATCGCAGTCTCACCGCCATGCGAAAATGGTTGGATGTGATCGACCTCGGAGTCATCAATATGCTCAATCTGCTGTTTGCAAATCCCACAAGTGGGTTCTAGCTCATACAATTGGCGCTTCTCAACGTAGGAGTAGACTCGCCGCTCCTTTGGACGGACTTTGATGATTTCCTCGAGTGCATCGCCCCATTTCTTAAATCTAGTTCTGACCCGAGCAGCTTCGGCAGTACCTAGCATGATGGCGTCGTTAAAGTCGCGATCAGCAACGCACATCTTGATATACCTCTCTCTAATTTCATCCTTATTTTCAATAATTTGCCTTTTTTCGTAGCGCGCAAACCAAAACATAACCACGTCAAATACGGCTTTGTTGATCGAGCGCTCCCATTTTCCACGCGGGTTATTGTCATTGCCTTCCGAATAGCGTCGAAAAGCATTTTCGCCAAAAACAGTAAATGACAATTCCACAGCATTCGAAAAATCTCTGGTATACTTCTCGCTCAAATCCGGAGAAATATTTCTACGTTCCCTCATATGGCTATTTAAAAATGACCTCATCTTTTCATTGTAATTTAAATGAGTAGATTCGTTAAAAGCCATAAATCTCAGTCAACATCTTGCATCCTCGCTGCGGAATTATTTATCCCAAGCATTTTTTGAAAAGTCGGGTTGTTAGCCAGGTCGCACAACTTGTTATTATAAGGACCTCTATAAATACAATTTCTAATTTCCTGATCAGCCAGTGCGACAGATCCTGTATTTAGGCGTTCGAATATTTCGAATTTCACGTCTGGGTGAGATTCTTTCGAAATTTTTATAATTTGAATAGTAAAATTATTAATGGTTTTCCGCAGATCAGGAGGCAAGTCCGCGTAACCAATCTTTTCATACTGGGAAAGAATTTTCATTTTTCCGAGCCGAAACGGTCGATGCTTTACATTCTCGCCACGAGTACGTCTCTCCTCATCCTTCTTTGAAAGCGGAAAAAAACCCTCAATAAAAGAGAAGCAAGTGGTCAGCCTTTGTTGGCCATCAATCACGACCTCCAGCCCATTCTCTTCTTCCATGAAGTAGGATGGACTCGATTAGTTTTGTTGCTTTATTTTTATCCCAGACATAACCACGTTGAAATGAGGGGCGAGGATCAAGCTCCTTGTCCTCCTTACATGCGCGATATAGATCGATTACGCGCCTAGCTGCGGAAGAAAAATTAATCGGAGTAAACGCAGACTTTGGTAGATCTAATGGTCCTTCGTCTTCATCCTCAGGTTCAACTGAGATATCAGATGACTCCATATCATTTGGATCGCCTAACTTATTTTGGAGTATCAGAAAATCTTCAGAGTTTCCAACTTTAGTATCTAAACCGTCAACCATTAGAATTTCCCCATCCCGCCGAGTGCTGCCAATCATTCGTGACAAGCAATGTAAGTCAACATAAATTTATTGTCTGCCGGCAATTTCGCCTATTGTTCGGCTCGTAAGGAACCGGGCAGCCCTGGCTTGCCGGCCTCGTCAGGATTTCGCCTGACATAGGCAGCCTTCAGCGTCTCCGAAGTTTCGCGCGAGCCGTCGTGGCTCCAGCCGGGAGGCTTGATCAGGTAATTCAGGCGATGGCTCAAGGTCAGCCCCGGCATCGCTGCATCCTTGAACATGCCGATCCATTCATGGAACGCGACCTTCAGCGGATTGAAGGTGCCGAGATTCCTGACGATGCCATAGCGCGGCCGATCTTCCTCCAGCTCCCCGACGAAGGTGCCGAACATGCGGTCCCAGATGACCAGCGTGCCGGCAAAATTGGCGTCGAGATAGCGCGGGTTGGTGGCGTGGTGGACGCGGTGGTGCGAGGGCGTGTTGAAGACGAACTCGAACCAGCCCCACATCTTGCCGATCGTCTCGGTGTGGATCCAGAACTGCCAGACCAGATTGAAGCCGAAGGTGAAGGCAATGACCGCCGGATGGAAGCCGAGCAGCACCAGCGGCGCCTGCAGCGCGAACATGAAGGTAAACAGGCCGGTCCAGCTTTGCCGCAGCGCCGTCGATAGATTGTAGTGCTGGCTGGAATGGTGGTTGACGTGCTCCGCCCATACCCAGCGCACCCGGTGCGCGATGCGATGATAGAAATAGTAGCGCAGATCATCGAGCAGGAAGGCGGCGAGGAACACCCAGACCGACAGGCCGAGATTGAAGACGCGGAATTGCCACAGCCACAGCAGCGCCCAGTAGGACACGACGCCAAGCAGCAGCCCGGCAACGACATTGCCGGTGCCCATTATCAGGCTGGTCAAGGTGTCGCGCGTCTCGAACGATCCCTTGGCGCGGCCGGTTCGCACCAGCCAGAGCTCGATCAGGATCGCGGCAACGAAGAGCGGGATGGCCAGCTGCGTGACCTGCGGGAAGTTGTACTCGTCCATCACGCAGCCTCCCGGGCGGAACTTGGATGTTGCGGCTGAAGTGTCTTCAGCAAGCCTTGTGCATCTGCTGCGCTGGAAAAGCGAAAGCGGCCGCCCGTCCAGGTGAAATCGGCGAGCCGGAACGAGACCGCATTGACATCTTCGGTATTCAAAACCGCGACATCTTGAGGCCCGACGATGCGGGTCAAAAAGCAGTCTCCGACGCTATGAACGATCCCGATGCGCCCTTGCCCGATATCCAGAAAAGCGGTCCTGGCGTCCGCCGTCAGGCGGACCAATGCCGCTATCTCGTCCGGAAAATCCTCGGCGAATCGGCTCATTGCTTGATCGGCGCCGGCCAGCGTCGCCGTCTTGCTGCCGCCGGTGAAATGCACCGCGGCAACCGACAGCGCAATGCCAAGGGCGACGATCGCGATCAGCAGCGGCAGGCTCATGAACGGGTATCTCCTCCGGCCGGCCTGTCGTCTTTGGCAACAGTTCTGGCTCGAGGACTCCTTAGCATGATTGACGTTTACGTCAAAATGCCGGCCAGCCTTTGGTCGCGCGGCGCAAAAGCAGCCAATGCCGGCGCAAGGCGGACAGCCGCGCCACGCCGTCGAGTGGGGAGCCGCGCTCCATTTTCGTGAGGTAAGCGCGCGACAGCGCCAGCGGCAGAAATGCCGGGCGCAGCGAGACCGGCAACGCCGCAGCACCTTGCTCGAAGGCGGAAAGATGGTCCCGCGCCAGAGCGATCATTGCCGCCACTGCGCGTTTGGCACCAGGACCGCCATCGCCTGCGATGAATTCTTGCGGCGAAGAGCCAGCCGCAGCAAGGATATCGGCTGGGATAAAACACTGTCCGCGCTTGCGGTGCAACGTCAGCAACAGCAGCAGACCGGTCATTGCCTGCGCGCAGCCTGCCCTACCCGCCAGTTCGGCAAAGCGTGGCGCCTCGCCGGGATCGAGCACCATTGCCGCAAGCTGAATGAGCGCGGCGGCCGTCTCGCCGCAATAGCCTTCAAGATCGGTGCGCGACGGCATCGGGTCGTCGTAAAGATCGAAGATGCGCGCATCGAGCATGTTCTCGAAGGCCAGTCTCGGCAGGTTGAATGTCGCTATGGTGGCATTCAAGGCTTCGGCTGTGGGATGGCCGGCGCCGGCCTCGCCGCCGACGGCGATGACATCGCGCCACCATTGCAGGCGCACCTCGCCCGGCAACGCTTCATGGATGCGGTCGCGGATGCCTGCGACTTCGGCGTTGAAGGCGTAAAGCGAAAACAGCGCGTCGCGCTTGTCTGCCGGCGCATAAAGCGCCGTGAGATAGCGGTCAGGGTCGCCGGCGCGCACTGCGTCCATGACGATTTCGGCATTTTGAGACATGTCAGTCGACGGCAATGAGCGCGGCGGCCACGGCGCGCTCTTCCGCCAGAAGGACATTGTAGGTCCGTACCGCTGCACCGGTCGACATCGGGTCGGACGCAATGCCGGCCGCTTTCAGCGCGGCCCGTAGTGTGGCGGGCAATGGCCTGAGATCCCTGCCCATGCCGACCAGCAGTATCTCGACTTTTCCGGCTTCTGCCAGCAGCTTGTCGAAATCCGCCACGGTCAGGGCAAACGGATCGGCCGGTTCCCAGCCATGGATGCCGGATGGCAGACAGAGCAGCGAGCCGCGATGCGACATGTCGGCAAAGCGAAACCCCCCATTGCCGTAGGCTTCGATCGGCGCGCGGCCGGGAAAATGCGCATCGCGGATGACGATGCCTTTACTGGTCACCGTTTTGTTACCCCTTCGGGGCGGCGCGTCAGGTCGCGACCGCCTTGCCGCCGCCGAGCGGCTTCTCCTCGTCTGCCGAAGCCTGCGGCCGCAGCTTGAACAGGATCAGCAACGGCGCTGCGATGAAGATCGACGAATAGGTGCCGAAGACGACGCCGAACAGCATCGCCATGGTGAACGAGCGGATCACCTCGCCGCCGAAGAGGACCAGCGCCAGCAACGCAAGGATCGTCGTCACCGAGGTCAGTGTCGTTCTCGACAGCGTCTCGTTGATGGCGTTGTTCAAGAGTTGCGGCAGCGGCATCCGCTTGTACTTTCGCAAATCCTCTCGAACGCGGTCATAGACCACGATCGTATCGTTCAGCGAATAGCCGATGATGGTCAGGATCGCCGCCAGCGATGATTGGTTGAATTCGAGCCCGCTGATGACAAAGAAGCCAAGTGTCATGACCACATCGTGTACCGTCGCCACGATGGCGCCGACCGCGAACTGCCATTCGAAACGGAACCAGACATAGATCAGGATACCAAGCAGCGCGATCAGCATGGCGATCGTGCCTTGCTTGGCGAGTTCGCCCGAGACGGTCGGCCCCACCACTTCGACGCGGCGGAAGTCGTAATTGTCCTGCAGTTCGCCGCGCACCTTGTCGATGACGGTCTGCTCGGCATTCTCGCCGCCATCCTGGGTCCCGACACGGATCAACACGTCGTTCGGCGTACCGAACTGCTGGACTTGCACCTCACCGATATTGAGTCCGGTCAGTCGCCCGCGGAGGTCTGCGAGGTCGGCATTGCCGCTCTTGGCCTGAACCTCGATCAGCGAACCGCCCTTGAAATCGATGCCGTAGTTGATGCCGACCGTCATGAACAGCACCACCGACAGGATCGACAGCGCGCTCGAGAGCGTGAACGTCCAGCGACGGATTCCCATGAACGGGATTTTCGTGCCGGCTGGGACGAAGGTCACCGGCGCGCGCGGCAACTCCTTCGGGCGAGCGCGGCGCAGCCAGATCGAGACCAGCAGACGGGTGAAGGTGAACGCGGTGAAGACGGTCGTCAGGATGCCGATCGCATACGTGATGGCAAAGCCCTTGACCGGTCCGGTCCCGAGATAGAACAGCACTACGGTCGCGATCAGCGAGGTGATGTTGGAATCGACAATGGTCGCCAGCGCCTTGGTGAAACCGGTATCGATCGCCTGGATCACCGAGCGGCCTGCACGCCGCTCCTCACGGATACGCTCATAGATCAACACGTTCGAATCGACTGCCATGCCGATGGTCAGCACAATACCGGCGATACCCGGCAAGGTCAGTGTCGCGCCGAGCAGCGACAGCAGTCCGACGATCATCGCCACGTGCACCGCCAGCGCGATGTTGGCGAGGAAGCCGAGCAATCCGTAGGCGACGAACATGAACACGACGACCAGAATCGAACCGATGATGCCGGCGACCTTGCCGGCATGGATGGAATCCTGGCCGAGACCCGGGCCAACCGTCCGCTCTTCGATCACCGTCAGTGTCGCGGGCAAGGCACCGGCGCGCAGCAGCACGGCCAGGTCGTTGGCGCTCTGGGCGGTGAAATTGCCCGAGATCTGGCCGGTGCCGCCGAGGATCGGCTCGCGGATCTGCGGCGCCGAAATCACCTGGTTATCGAGGATGATGGCGAACAGCTTCCCGACATTCTGCGCGGTGGCCTGGCCGAAACGCGCAGCACCCTTCGAATCGAAACGGAAGGAGACCACCGGCTCATTGTTCTGCGAATTGTATGTCGCCTGCGCATCGACGAGATTTTCGCCCGAAACGATGACGCGGTTCTCGATCAGATAGGGGACCGGCGGGTCGTCCTGTGAATAGAGCACGGACGAGCCGGCAGGCGGACGACCGTTGAGGGCGTCCTGAACCGGCATCGACTGGTCGACCATCTGGAAGGTCAGCTTGGCGGTCTGGCCGAGGATTTCCTTAAGCCGCTGCGGGTCCTGAAGACCCGGCACCTGGACAAGGATGCGGTCGTCGCCCTGCCGCTGCACGATGGGTTCGGTCGTGCCGAGTTCGTTGACGCGGCGCTCGACCACCTCGATCGACTGCGTCAACGCCGTCGACGTGCGATATTTGATGCCGGCGTCGGTGACGTTGAACTTGAGCAGGCCGGGCTCGGAATCGTCGAGCGTCATTTCCTTGATGGAGCCACCGGTGAACAGGCCGGCAGCAACCGGTTCGGTCAGCGTCTTCAGCGCTGTCTTGGCGGCATCCACTTGAGCGAGATCGGTGATGCGGACCTGCAAGGTCCGCCCCGTGCCGGCAAGGCCGGTATAGCCAATCTTGGCGTCACGCAGCAGTGTGCGGATTTCGTCGCGCGTCGTCTCCAGCCGGTCCTTGATCAGATCGTTCTGATTCATTTCCAGCAGGATGTGCGAGCCGCCCTGCAGGTCGAGGCCGAGCGTCATCTGACGCTTCGGCACCCAGCTGGGCAGTTGGGCCAAGGTGCTTGCGGGGATGAGATTGGGCGCGGCGAGGATCACCGTGATGGCCACGGCCACCCAGATCAGGATCATCTTGAAGCGCGAAAAGTACAACATATGGCGTCGTCCGTCAGAGCGTGTCCGCGGATCGCTCCGCCTGAATTCTGGTTATTTCTTGGCGTTCTGGTTCGCCACCGGCTCGCCCTTGACGCGCACGTCGGCGATCGTCGAACGCAACGCGGTCACCTTGGTGCCACCGCCGAGGTCGATCTCGAGCTCGTTATCGTCGATCACCTTGGTCACCTTGCCGACGAAGCCTCCGCCGGTGACGACCGTATCGCCGCGACGAACTGCCGCCAGCATCTCGCCGCGCTTCTTCAGCTGCGTACGCTGCGGCCGGATGATCAGAAAATACATGATGACGAAAATCAGGACAAACGGCAAAATGCTGATGAACATGTCGGGAGAAGCGCCGACGCCTTGAGCGTATGCCGGTGTCACGAACATCGAGGTACTCCTGAATTTAGAAACAGCCGCCAACTTGGCGGCCCCTTGAAATTTGGCCGGAATATAGTCGGTAAAGTTGTCAATGCAACTGCGCGGCCAGCCAAATCGGCTGCTTTTCCGGCCTGTTGGGCCGTGTTAGAGCATGATCGCGAAAAGCGCGAGCCGGTTTTGCGAAAAGATCATGCTCGAACAAAAGGTTGCAACCGATTTCGAACCTCGACGCGACAGGTCGGGTTCACGCTCGCGTACGTCCAAACGAGAAAACAAAAGACAGACATGACCGACAGCAGCATTGAAGCCCTGAACCAGAAACTCGACAGGCTGATCGAGGCGGTGAGCCGCCTCGCCCCGCCGCCAGTGCCCCAAACCGACCTCGGCGAGGCCGATTGCTTCGTCTGGCAGGCCGATCCGGGCTATCTGGAGCCGGTGCGCAACGTCAACCGCGTCGACATAGGCCTGATCCGTGGCGTCGATCGCGTCCGCGACATCCTGGTCGACAACACCGAACGCTTCGCCGCCGGCTATCCGGCCAACAATGTGTTGTTATGGGGTGCGCGCGGCATGGGCAAATCGTCGCTGGTCAAAGCCGTCCATGCGCGGATCAACGGCGAGGCCAAGTCCGAGCTGCCGTTGAAGCTGATCGAAATCCACCGCGAGGACATCGACACGCTGCCGAAGCTGATGGGATTGCTGAAGGCAGCCCCCTTCCGCTTCATCCTGTTTTGCGACGACCTCTCCTTCGACCACGACGACACCTCCTACAAGTCGCTGAAGGCGGCACTCGAAGGCGGCGTCGAGGGACGCCCAGCCAATGTCATCTTCTACGCTACCTCGAACCGTCGCCATCTCCTGCCGCGCGACATGATCGACAATGAGCGCTCGACCGCCATCAACCCGTCCGAAGCGGTTGAAGAAAAGGTCTCCCTCTCCGATCGTTTCGGCCTGTGGCTCGGCTTCCACAAATGCTCCCAGGACGAATATCTCGACATGATCGACGGTTATGTCCGCCATCACGACCTCGCCATTGATCCAGAGCAACTGCGCGCCGAAGCATTGGAATGGGCGACGACCCGCGGCAGCCGCTCGGGCCGCGTCGCCTGGCAGTTCACCCAGGACCTGGCCGGCCGGCTCGGCAAACCGCTGAAGGACTAAGGCGGAGAAGGCAAACTGAAAAAGCCCGCTCCTGGCGGAGCGGGCTGAGCCGGCGGGCCGGACTGGAGGTCAGACGGCCTGCAAATTGCTTTTTTTCTATTCGAGGTAGCCCGACGGATCGACCGGGGCAGAGTTCTTGCGCACTTCGAAATGCAGCTTCGGCGAGTCCGTCGTGCCGCTCATGCCCGACAGTGCGATTTCTTGGCCGCGCTTGACCTTTTGGCCGCGCTGCACCTCGATAGAGCTGGCGTGACCATAGACGGTGACCAGGCCATTCTCGTGGCGCACCAGAACCGTGTTGCCGAATTCCTTGAGCCCGTCGCCGGCATAGATGACGACGCCGTTCTCGGCCGCCTTGACCGGCGTTCCCGTCGGCACGGCGATGTCGACGCCGTCCTTGCCGGACCCGAAACCGGAGATCACGCGGCCGCGCACCGGCCAGCGCATCTTGCCGATGCCGGTGGCGTCAGGCGCAACGGCATCGTCGTCCTCGGCCTGCTGGATGACTTTCGAATCTTTCTTCGGCGGCGTGTAGGACGCCAGCGTTTCCGACGGCGTGGTCTTTGCCGCTGGCTGCGTGGTGGCCGTGGTCACCGGATCGATCTTGGCAGGCTTGGCGCTGGCGACCGTCGCGGCCCCACCAGTCGGCACCTTCAGGGTCTGGCCGATCTTAAGCAGTCCATCCTTCATCCCGTTGGCCTGCTTCAGAGCAACGACGCCAACGCCGGTCTTCCTGGCAATCGAAGACATCGTATCGCCCGACTGGACCGTGTAGGTCCCAGCGGCCTTGGCCGCGGCCATCTGCGGCTTGGGCTGCTTGGGCTGGTTTGCGGCGGCCGCCGTGTCGACCTGAGCGGCGGACTTGCCCTCCTTCAGCTTCGGCTGCTGGGGCAGGACCGCGACCTTTTCGGGTGCCGTGGCCGGCTGGTCGTGCTTGCCGTCTTTCGCCGGCTTGACCTCGGCGACTTTCGGCTCGCCTTTGTTCGAGTAGGCATAGGCCGGGATAACCAGCTTCTGGCCGGTCTTCAGACCCTTGGTCGCGCTCAGCCCATTGACCTTCATGATCGCGTCGGCCGGCACCTTGTAGTGCTGCGCTATGCCTGAAATCGTTTCACCGTCCCTGACGACGATCTCGGTCGCATGCGGCGTACCAGCAGCTGCCACGCGCGGTGCATCGGGCTGCGCAACCTTGAACGGCGATGCGGCCGGAGCGACGGTACCGGTCGTGGTCCTGTCGACATGCGGCGCCGCAGCCAATGCGGTGCGCATCGGCTTTGCGGCAGGCGCCAGTGCGGGAGCCGGCTGCGCCTGGGCAACGGGCGGCGGCAATGGCCGCGTCGAAACCGGCTCGAGGCTGGAGCGGCTGACCGACTGTGTGTGGCTGCCATCGATGGGGGCGGCCGCGACATCACCCGGATAGGGCTGCTGTACGGCATCCTGCTTGTTGATGATCGCGCGCTGATTGTTCGTCGAGGATGTAAAGACGTCGTCGACGCCATTGAACCGCGAAACCTGGGAACTGCATCCCGCAGCAGCACCCGCGACCACCAGTATGGCGCAGCCTCGCGCCAGATTGCGACCGTTTGTCTTCAAAACTCTGAGTTGCATCGCACTAACCCGCACATACCCGGTACAAACTAGGCATGATTAAAGCGCGTTAATGTTACTCGACGGTTAACCCCATGGAATCCGGCGAAATTTTTCTTAAAATATTAGAGGGTGAGCTGAGGGGAGATTTTACGTCAGCCGAGCCGGTGTCGAGGACGGGCGCGAAGCTGGCGTTTGCAACATCGCCTATATGACGGCGGCCACGCTGCGCAGGATAGGCTGCAAGCGGACAAGGCCGATATCCTCACGCTCGAACCGGCTGCCGACCTTGGTCAGCTTGGCCAGCACCTGCTCGCCCTCCTCGGGCCCGATCGGGGCGATGACGATGCCGCCGCTCGACAATTGATCGAGCAGGAAGCGCGGAAGGCTGTCGAAGGCTGCCCATGCGACGATGCGATCGAACGGCCCTTCGTTCGGCAGCCCGCCGGAACCATCGGCCTGGCGCACGATGACATTGCCGATACCGAGCGCCTCGAAACGCTGCCTGGCCTGCTCGACGAGCGTCCTGTAGCGATCGGTGGTGACGACCCGCGCCGCCAGCCGCGACATCACGGCCGAGGTATAACCGGAGCCGGTGCCGATCTCGAGCACGCGATTGCCCTGCTCGATGGCGAGTGCGGCGATCACCGCCGCCTGCATGTCCGCGCCTTCGATCGCCTCGCCGCATTCGATCGGCAGCATGCGGTCCGACCAGGCGATCTGATGGAACTGGGCCGCCAGGAAGCCGCGCCGCGGCGTCGCCTCGAAGGCTGCGATCAACGCCTTCGGCACCGTCCCCCTGCCGCGCAGGCGCAACAGAAAGGCGGCAAAGCCTTCACGGTCATCGAGGCCCTGGTTCATGCAAGCGCCTTGCTCAGTTGATCACGGATTTCATGCGCGGTGAGGTCTAGCTGCAGTGGTGTCACCGACACCAGCCTGTTGCGCAGAGCATAGAGGTCTGTGCCTTGCTTGCCTTCGACCGGCTCGCGGCCGAAACGCAGCCAGTAATAAGGCAGGCCGCGCCCGTCACGGCGCTCATCGACCCACAAGCTGTGCACCAGTTTGCCTTGCGAGGTGACGACCGTTCCGGCGACCTCTTCTGGAAGGCAGTTCGGAAAATTGACGTTCAGCAAAACACCGTCCGGCAACGGCGTCGCGACCAGTTTCTCCAGCAGCGCCGGCGCCAGCGCCTCGGTCGTCTCGTATGGGACGACGCGGTCCTCGCCGACATAGCTGTAGCCCTGGCTGAGCGCGATCGAGCGGATGCCGAGCAGCGCGCCTTCCATGGCACCGGCGACGGTGCCGGAATAGGTGACATCGTCGGCGATGTTGGCGCCGGAATTGATGCCGGACAGGATCAGGTCGGGTGCGCCGGGAAGGATCTTCTTGACTCCCATGATGACACAATCGGTCGGCGTGCCGCGCACGGCAAAATGCTTCTCGCCGATCTTGCGCAGCCGCAGCGGCTCCGAGATCGACAGCGAATGGGCGTAGCCTGACTGATCCTGCTCCGGAGCCACCACCCAGACGTCGTCGGACAGGGTGCGAGCGACGCGTTCGAGCGACGCCAGGCCCTCGGCATGAATGCCGTCGTCATTGGTCAGGAGGATGCGCATTATTTCGCTTCGATCTTTTCCAGACCGCCCATGTAAGGCCGCAGCACTTCAGGAATGGTTATGCTGCCATCCTCATTCTGATAGTTTTCGATGACAGCTATGAGCGCGCGACCAACCGCGGTGCCCGAACCGTTGAGCGTATGGACGAAGCGGTTGCCCTTGCCGTCTTTGTCCTTGTAGCGGGCGTCCATGCGGCGCGCCTGGAAATCCCCGCACACCGAGCAGGACGAAATCTCGCGATAAGCGTTCTGGCCGGGCAGCCAGACTTCGATGTCGTAGGTCTTGCGCGCGCCAAAGCCCATGTCGCCGGTGCACAGCGTCACGGTGCGGAACGGCAGGCCGAGCCGCTTCAGCACTTCCTCGGCGCATTGCGTCATCCGTTCGTGTTCGGCGAGCGAGGACTCCTGGTCGGTGATCGACACCAGCTCGACCTTGTAGAATTGGTGCTGACGCAGCATGCCGCGCGTGTCGCGCCCGGCCGAACCCGCTTCCGAACGGAAGCACGGCGTCAGCGCCGTATAGCGCAGCGGCAGTTTTTCATGCGAGGTGATTTCTTCGCGCACCAGATTGGTGAGCGGCACTTCGGCTGTTGGGATCAGGCCAAGCCTGCCCTCCCCGTGCGGCGTGAAGAACAGATCTTCCTCGAACTTCGGCAACTGGTTGGTGCCGAACAGAACGTCGTCCTTGACCATCAGTGGCGGGATGACTTCTTGGTAGCCATGCTCGGTCGTGTGCAGGTCGAGCATGAATTGTCCGAGCGCGCGTTCCATCCGCGCCAGGCCGCTTTTCAGCACGGTGAACCGCGAGCCCGACAGTTTTGCCGCCCGCTCGAAATCCATCATGCCGAGCGCTTCGCCGATCTCGAAATGCTCCTTCACCCAGTTCGGCGGTGTCGGCGCCTTGCCGACGACGCGCTTGACGACATTGTCGTGCTCGTCCTTGCCGACAGGTACGTCGTCGAGCGGCACGTTGGGCAGCACCGCAAGCGCATCGTTCAGCGCCTTGTCGAGTTCGCGTTCGCGCGCCTCGCCATTCTGGATGAAGGTCTTGATCTCGCCGACTTCGGCTTTCAGTCTTTCGGCAAGTGCCGCATCGCCTGAACGCATGGCGTTGCCGATCTCTTTCGAGGCGGCATTGCGGCGCTCCTGCTTGGTCTGCAATTCGGTGACGTGTTCGCGCCGCGCCTCGTCCGAGGCGATCAGCCCGTCGACCGTGGACTGCGCCTCACCGGCCGACCACGAGCGCTTGACTAGCGCCTCGACAAGGGCCTTCGGGTTGTCGCGAATCCATTTGATGTCAAGCATGGTTCATCCGTCCTCAGGAAGCATGTCGCCCAAAAGTGCGCAGCGGTTTTGGACAACGACATGCTCAAAACAAAACTGAAACGCAGCGCTTGATAGCGATGCGTTTCAGCAAGAGGGGGTAAACCGCATCCTTGATCGATGCAAGATGAGGCGAGGCAGCGGCAGCCGTTTTCCACGCAGCCCGGTATTAGGAGGCAGCAGGCGCCGGAGGCTCGTCTGGGGCTTTGTCCGCCACGGTTTCCGCTGTGTCCTGTCTCTCGCGCGCCACACGCTGCTTTTCCTGATCGCGCTCGATCAGACGGGCAGCCCAGATGGAGACCTCGTAGAGAAGGATCGTCGGGAGGGCCAGGCCGATCTGGCTCATCGGATCGGGTGGTGTCAGCACCGCGGCGACGACGAAGGCAATCACGATTGCCCATTTGCGCTTCTCGGCCAGCGCCTTGGACGACAGCATGCCGACCCGCGTCATCAGGCTGGTCACCACCGGTAGCTGGAATACCAGGCCGAAGGAAAAGATCAGCGTCATGATCAGGCTGAGATATTCCGACACTTTCGGCAGCAGCGAAATCTGCACCTGTTCGTCGGTGCCGGTCTGCTGCATGGCGAGGAAGAACCACATCACCATCGGCGTGAAGAAGAAATAGACCAGAGACGCGCCCATCAGGAACAGGATCGGCGAAGCGATCAGGAACGGCAGGAAGGCGTTGCGCTCGTTCTTATAGAGGCCTGGAGCGATGAACTTGTAGATCTGCGTGGCGATCAGCGGAAAGGCGATCACCATGCCACCGAACATTGCGAGCTTGACCTGGGTGAAGAAGAATTCCTGCGGCGCGGTGTAGATCAGCTCGACCTTGTGCGGATCGAGCCCTGCCCACTGCGTTGCCCATCTGAACGGGACGACCAGAAGGTTGAACAGCTTCTTGGCGAAGAAGAAGCAGACGAGAAACGCGACGAAGAAGCCGCCCAGCGACCAGATCAACCGCCGGCGCAACTCGATCAGATGCTCCATCAGCGGTGCCGACGATTTCTCGATCTCGTCCTTTTCCTTGTCCGAAACGCTCACTTGGCGGCTCCCGCCGTCTTCTTGGCCGCCGGTGTCTTGGCCGGCGTAGGCTTCGGATCGGCTTTCGCCACGGTCTTGATCGCGATCGCCTTGGCCGCAGCAGGCTTCGCGGTTTTGCGCGTTTCAGCCTTTGCCGCCGCCACGGTCTTCGCTGGCGCTTTGGGCGTAGGCGGGGCCTTGGTGGCGATCGTTTTCGCCGGCGCAGGAGCCTTTGCGACATTCGTCGAAGCCGTGGCCGGTACTTTTGCAACCGGCATTGCCTTTGCCGGCGCAGCCTTGGCCACCTTCGCCGCGGACGCCTTTGGCGCCACGACCGGTTCTGTCGGCAATGACGACGTCACCACCGAGTCATCGGCCATTGCCGGGAAAATTGGCGCTGCCGGCGTGGCTTCCGGCCCGTTGACGCCAGGCATGGTCGTTGCGCCATTCTTCAAAGGCTCGGCCGCCAGCGGCGTCGAAGCGGCAGGCATTGCCGGATCGGCCGCCGGCTTGGGCTTCATCGCCGCATCGACGCCGGAGCGAACGTCGGCCGCGGCCTGCTCGAACGGATTGAGCTGCTTCTTGATCTCGGCCATCGGGCTGAGGCCTCTGAGCTCGTCGACCGACTTCTTGACGTCGTCAAGCTCGGCTTCCTTCAGCGCTTCGTTGAACTGCTTCTGGAAATCGGACGCCATCGCGCGCAGCTTCGCCGTCGTGCGCCCGAAAGTGCGCAGCATATTGGGCAAATCCTTGGGTCCGACGACCACGATCATGACGATCGCGATGACCAGCATTTCGGTCCAGCCGACTTCAAACATGGCACTCTGTTCCGACTAGAACCTGTGGCTCAGCTCTTGCTGGCTTTTTCCTTCGCGGCCGCAACGGTCTCATCCGCACGGTGTTCGACGGTGCGCTTGTCTTCGGCAACGTCATCGTCGGCCATGCCCTTCTTGAAGCTCTTGATGCCCTTGGCCATGTCGCCCATCAGCTCGGGAATCTTGCCGCGGCCGAACACCAGCAGCACGATCACCAGCACGATCATCCAATGCCAAATCGAAAATGAACCCATAGCAAATCTCTCTCGAACGTTTTCCCTGGCGATGATCTATGCGCTTTCGCGTAGGGATTCAAACACAACTGCGACAGAGTTTATGAAAGGGTGGCGGATGTCACGCATTTTCAACGCGATGGCCCGCTACGAATCCGCGCATCCTCGACAGATTGGCAGCTACGCCAGTCAATCCTCCGTGACGCGCGGCGTCAGCAGGCCGAGTTCCTCGAGGTCGATGTCGGTCAGAGCGTCCTCGTCGTCGGTCAACGCGTCGGGATCGGCCGGCGGCTGCGGAATGGAGAAATTCGACGGCATGCGGCCCGAAAGCAGCCCGGCCCCTTTCAGTTCCTCCATGCCCGGAAGATCGCGGATCTCCTCCAGCGCGAAATGATCAAGGAAAGTGTCGGTGGTGCCGTAGGTGACAGGGCGTCCCGGCGTTTTGCGCCGGCCACGCATGCGCACCCATTCCGTTTCCAGCAGCGTGTCGAGCGTCCCTTTCGAGGTTTCAACGCCGCGGATGTCCTCTATTTCGGCGCGCGTCACTGGCTGGTGATAGGCAATGATCGCCAACACCTCGAGCGCCGCGCGCGACAGCCTCCTTTGTTGGACAGTATCGCGGCTCATCAGGAAAGCCAGATCGCCGGCGGTGCGGAATGCCCAGGCATCGCCGACGCGCACCAGATTGACGCCGCGCCGGGCATAGATCTGGCGCAGTTCGGCCATGGCCAGGGCGACGTTGATGCCATCTGGCAGACGCGCCGCAAGCTGCTTTTCGCTGACAGGTTCAGCGCTGGCGAACACGATTGCCTCCGCCATGCGTACGGCTTCCGCCAGATGCAGCCGCTCGGCCGGATTCTGCACCTGCTGCTCTGAAGGATACTGGGAGAGCGACTCCTCTTCGGGTTCATCGCCGACCTTGAACGGGATAACCGAAGCGTTGGCGCGTTCGCTCATGATGCCACCTCGACTGCCTTGATTGCCTGCGCGCGGCCGCGCAGATAGATCGGAGCGAACACTTCGTCCTGCCGCATGTCCATCGTGCCTTCGCGCACCAGTTCCAGCGTGGCCGCGAAAGAGCTGGCGATCGCCGTGCGCCGCTCCTCGGGGCTGGTCATGTACACGATCAGGAAACTTTCCAGCGTCGCCCAGTCGTGCAGGGCTCCGACCAGGCGGGTCAGGATATCGCGCGCGTCCTTGAGCGACCAGACACCACGCCTGGCGATCGTCACATTGTTGATCGCCTGCTTCTGCCGCTGCTGGGCATAGGCGGTCAGGAGATCGTAGAGCGAGGCCGAATAGGCGTTACGCTTTTCGACGATGACCATTTCCGGCATGCCGCGCGCGAACACATCACGGCCAAGCCGGTTGCGGTTGACAAGGCGAGCCGAGGCGTCGCGCATGGCTTCCAGCCGCTTCAGCCGGAACTGCAGCACCGCCGCCAGTTCCTCGCCGCTTTCGCCCTCATCGCCCGGCTGTTTGGGGATCAGAAGCTTCGACTTGAGGAAAGCCAGCCACGCCGCCATCACCAGATAGTCGGCGGCAAGCTCGAGCCTGAGTGCCCTCGCCGTCTCGACAAAGGTCAGATATTGCTCGACCAGTGCCAGGATGGAAATGCGCGCCAGATCGACTTTCTGGGTGCGGGCGAGATGCAACAGAAGATCGAGCGGACCTTCGAAGCCGGCCACGTCGACGACCAGCGATGGGTCGCCGGTGACGCGTGAATCGTCATTCTCAGCCCACAGACGGTCCATCGGTGCGGCCTTCGCGGCCTTGCTTTCCAATGTTTCCGCCACTGCTTTTCACTTTCCCTTGCTAGGCCACCGCATCGAAGTAGGTGGCGAATTCGGCACGTATTTCGGTTTCTTCAACCGTGTCCCGGTTCTTTATATAGGTCAGCGCCCGCTTTGCGCGCTCCAGCGACGCGCCCTCGAGCCCCGTGGTCCGCGATGCGATGCCGGCCATCTCCTCGAAAACGCCATTGCAGTGAAGGACCAGATCGCAGCCCGCGGCAAGGATCGAGGCCGCCTTTGTCGGGAAATCCCCAGAAAGTGCCTTCATCGAGGTGTCGTCGCTCATCAGCAACCCGTCGAAACCGATTTCGCGCCGGATGATCTCGTCGATGACCTTGCCTGAGGTGGTCGCCGGATTGTTGGGATCGATGGCGCTATAAACGACATGCGCCGTCATCGCCATCGGCAGATGATTGAGCTCCCGGAACGGGGCGAAATCATGCCGCTGCAGATCGCTCAGCGAGGCATTGACCACAGGCAATTCGAAATGCGTATCGGCAAAGGCGCGTCCATGGCCCGGAATGTGCTTCATGACCGGCAGCACGCCGCCCGACATCAACCCTTCGGCCGCAGCGCGGCCGAGTTCGATCACCGGTCGCGGTTCCTTGCCATACGCACGCGCGCCGATGACATCGCTGGCGCCCTCGATCGGCACGTCGAGCACCGGCAGGCAATCCGCGGTGATGCCGTAGCGCAGCAGGTCAAAGGCATGCAGCCGCGCCATCAGCCAGGCCGCGCGGGCGCCGGCATCATGGTCGTCGCGCCACAGCGCGCCGAGCGCACCACCGGCCGGATAGTTCGGCGCCAATGGCGGCCGCAGGCGCTGCACACGGCCGCCCTCCTGGTCGATGAACACCAGAGCGTCCGGACGACCGATACAGTCGCGCATCTCAGCGACCAGATCGCGGATCTGTTCGGTCTCGCCGATGTTGCGCGCAAACAGGATGAAGGCCCAAGGGCATTCATTGCGATAGAAATTGATTTCTTCGCGGGTGAGCGATTTCCCGGCACAGCCGAGGATCATGGATTTTGATTCGGTCATGTCAGCAGTTTAGGGCTTCACGCGATCAAAGGGAATCATCTGGGTCACAAGCCGTCAAACGCCAGATCTGCTTTCCCCATGAAAAAGCCGGCGCGGTCACCGCGCCGGCTTTTTCAATTGGTTGGCTCCGGCTCTAGCGCGAGACGAAGCAGTTGCCGCCGGCGGCCTTGTAGCTGGTGCACAAATTGATCGCATCATTGCGCGACTGGGCCGGAACGCGCACGCGGTAGAACGTGCCCTTGCCGGCGATCTCGGCCTTGACGATGTTGGCGGTACGACCGCCGAGCACGCTGCCATAGCGGCGCTGCAGATCCTGATAGCTGGACTGGGCGCTCTCGACCGTCGGCTGTGAAGCAATCTGCATCGACCACGAGCCGCCGCCGGTCGCGGTCGACGCCGGATCGATGGACGCGACCTGATCGGGCTTGACCTCGCCGACGACATCAACCGGCTGGTCGGACGGACGCTGCGGCGCGACCGGAACCTTGGTCGGCGTGTTGGCGGACTGCGCCTTGGCCTCAGCCTTGGGCTTGGCTGTCGCTACCGGCGCTGCCGCCACCGGCGCTGCAGCCACCGGTTTGAGAGCCGGCCCATCATCTGCCTGGGCGGCGGCGGGCGCCACAGTGCCGGTCTGGTCCGCATCGGCCTTCGCCAACGGCGCAACATGCTGCGGCGCCGGGTCGACCGGCTCGGTTGCGGCCACTTGCGGTGCGGCCGGCGCCGGATCCTCACGCGGCACCAGCGAACCATCCGACTTGACCACCATGGTCCTCACCTTGCGCGGCGCAACGGCAACGACATCGGCGTTGGTACCTTTGTCGGCATCCTGCAGCACCTGCGCGATGCGATCCTCGGACTTGGGCGCGGGCGCTGTGTTGTCGGCCGAAGCGGCACCGGCGGTCGGCGCGGCGTTGCCGTCATCGGGTCCGATGGCGACTGCGGCGCCGGCGTTCTGGTCCGGCGAAAGATCGATGGCGCGGCTCGGATCCTTCGCCTGTACGTCTACCGGGTCTTCGGTGTTGGTAACCAGTTTCTCCTGGACCGGCTCGGCGGGCTTCGCACCCCTGACCGCGTCATAGACCTTGTTGTCCTGGTTCGGTACCACGGCCCCGCCCGGATTCTCCGGCTTGACCTTGATCGGCGCGTTGTCGGCCTTAACGATCACGGGCGCTTCACTACCGCCCTTGCCGCCGAAAGACAGCGCAAAGGCGCCAAGGCCGCCTGCGACCGCCACCCCACCGACAATCGCGGCGATGAGCAGGCCACGTCCGCGCGAAGGCCTTGCGGCCTCACGCTCGCCGAGGCCCGGAACAGCCATCGCCTCATTGAGTTCGGGATCGTAGTCGAGTTCGTCGACGGTGAAATCGTCCGCCTGTGAAGCCGGCTGATTGCCGGGCAGACTGTCGAGATCGAAGCCGTCGGCGGCATCGGCATAACCTGTAGGCGCCGCCGTGCGGGCAGACACTTCCATGGGCCGCGCCGCATAGGTCCGCGCTTCCGGCTCATAACCCAGCGAGGCCCTGTCATAGCCCGGCTTGGCCCTGTCATAGCCCGGCTTGACGCTGTCATAGCCCGGCTTCGCGCTGTCATAGCCCTGCTTGGCTGTGTCATAACCCGGCTTGAAACCCGCGGCGTAAGAATCATCTTCGTAAGACGCCACGTAGCTCGCGGCGGCGGGAGCGACCTCCACCGCGTTCATCTCGGAGAGAAGGCTGGAGAACTCGGCGTCGAGATCGTCATAGCCAGGTGACGCCGGCTGATCATCCTCGAAATGCAGTTCCGGAATGTCGAGATCGTCCGCCAGCGCCACGACACGCTCGGGCACATCGACAGTCTCGACATCGGGCATGTCTTCGTAACGCGCTGACTGGCGCGATTGCGGCGCGGATACAGGGGCGACAGTTTCGACCGGCTCGGCCGAACGGTAGGACGTCACCCCGGCGACCGCCGAGGCTGTGGTCATGGGTGCCATCGAAGCGGCCGGCTGACCACCAACCGGAGGCTGAGCGCTAAATGAGGGCTGTTGCGGAACCGGCGTCACGCGGCTCCACGAACGGACTGGCTCGGGCGGCGTGGAACGCTCCGCCGGCCAATCGAGAGAATCCGTCGAATTGTCCCGGGAAGCGGACGCATCACGCGGGTCCAGGCTTTTGGCAAAGGCCGCGTCGAAGGCGTCATCGTCGAAATCGACATCACCATGTCCGGCAGCCTCCGAGCCCGGATCCCGATCTTCAGGTTCATCATGCAAAAGATCGTCGACATCGGCATCGGCCGCCTGGGCGGTGCCGAGGTGGTTAGGCTCCTCAGGAGCGGGTTCGTCAAGATCCCAGTCGAGCTCACCGACAACATCGGCCGGCTCCTCGGTGGTCTCTGCAGCCTCGGCGACAGGCGACTGCGCGGCGACAGCCGGCTGAGCCATGACCGGCTCCTCCTTGGCTACAGGCGCCGAGCGCGCGGTCATGGCGCCCAGCAGCGCATTCAACTCGTCTTCCAGGCTCCGTTCGTCCTCGATCGGGGTTTGCTCCGGCTCGGCTGCGATGACGTCTGGCGCCACCGGCTGGACCGGAGCGGCGACAAACTCAGTGGCCGGTTCTTCGACTGTTTCGGCAAACGTGTCGTCGAAATTCAGGTCGAAAGCATCATCCGACCCTGCTTCAGCGCTGGGCGTCTCGCCCTGCGCATCCGCGCTATCGGCAAGCATATCATGCGCTTCCGGCTCCTCGGATGCGACCGGCTCGTCAGCGCGAACGTCAAAATCCATGTCGACATCTGCCATGCCGTCGTCGAGATGGCTGGCAAGATTTTCGTCGGAGGCAAAATTTTCGTCGGGGGCCTGACCGTCAGGCGCAGCAGCCTGCTCCGGCATGGGGTACTCGACGGGATCGGCAGCCCTGTGGGCCTGTTCCATCACCGAATGGTCGTCGAGCATCAGCTCGTCTTCGAGCGAGATCGCAATCACATCGTCGAATTCATGATCGGAGGCGGCCGTCTCGGCAGCAGGCGCGTCGTCAACAGCGTGCTGGACCTCTTCAGCTTCCTCGTCAATCCGGAAGTCATGGTCGAGCGACGCGGCAAACTCGTCCGCCATCGGCTGATCGTCCTCGAAGGGCGAGACATCCTCAAGCGAACTGGCGACGGCATTGCCGAAATCGGCGTCGAAAGCCGGCTCGACGGACGGTGCGGCTTCGGCAGCGCCCGATTGGCTGGAGCCGGTAGCTTGGTCGTCGACGTCAGCCATGTCCAGATGGAAATCGTCGTCGAGCGAAACCGAGAACTCGTCGTCCGTTGCGACGGCCTCAGCCGTTTCGAACGCAGGCTGTTCGGAAGTCCGCTCATGGACCTCGGCAACCGGAACGGCGTCGCTGTCGTCAGCGCCGAATTCGGCCATCATTTCCTTCTCGAGATCGATATCGAAATCGCCCTCTTCCGCCGCATGATCGGCGGCTGGGGCTTTCGGCTGGGCGGGCGACTGCGGCTTGACCGGCTGGCGCGGGTCGAACCCCATGATCCTGGTCAGTTCCGCGAACGGATCATCGTCGGCGATGTCGTTGTTGTCGGCTACTCTCAGCTGGGTTCTGTCTGCCATTATTGTTCCCGAACTCGCACTCATTCGGACGCCATGGACGTCGCGTAGGGTTGGCCCTTACCAGCGCAATGTGGGCAAAAGGTGACAGGTTATTTAGTCAAACCTAACGCATTTCGGTGGGCGCGGCGGCTCCGATCAGCGTCAGGCCGGACGTCAAAACGTCTGAAACAGCCTGCACCAGCCCTAGTCTGGCATGCGTCAATTGTCGGTCGTTAACCTTAACAAAACGTAAGTCGGGATTATCCGTGCCACGGTTCCAGTGTCCGTGGAAGCTGGAGGCCAGATCATAAAGGTAGAATGCCAGCCGATGGGGCTCGAGCGCAAGTGCGGCCGACTCGATCAGGCGGGGATATTCGGCAAGCTTGCGGATCAGGCCGATTTCGCCCTCGTCGGCCAGCAAAGCCACGGCGGACGCGAGGCTGTTGCGATCGAAATTAGCCTCGCCCAGTTGCTCGCTCGCCTGCCTGAATACCGAATGGCAGCGCGCCGAAGCGTACTGCACATAGAACACCGGATTGTCCTTGGACTGCTCGGTCACCTTGGCGAAATCGAAATCCAGCGGCGCGTCGTTCTTGCGGTAGAGCATCATGAAGCGGATCGCGTCTCGGCCGACCTCCTCCACCACTTCGCGCAGCGTCACGAAATCGCCGGACCGCTTCGACATGCGCACCGGCTCGCCGTCGCGAAACAGCTTCACCAATTGGCAAAGCAGCACGGTGAGCTTCACCTCGTCGCCGGCAATCGCCCGCGCCAGCGCTTCCAGTCGCTTGACATAGCCGCCATGGTCGGCGCCGAGCACATAGATCAGGTCGACGAAGCCGCGATCGACCTTGTCCTTGAGATAGGCGACATCGGCGGCGAAATAGGTGAAGGAGCCGTCCGACTTGACCAGCGCCCGGTCCATGTCGTCGCCGACCGCGGTCGAGCGGAACAGCGTCTGCTCGCGGTCCTCCCAATCATCAGGCTTCTCGCCCTTGGGCGGCGGCAATTTGCCCTTGTAGATGTGGCCCTTCAGCGTCAAATCGTTTATCGCCGAGCGGATCTTCCTGGCATTGTCGGCGTGCAGCGTGCGCTCGGAGAAGAACACGTCGTGATGCACGTTGAGCATCGCCAGATCCTCGCGGATCATCGCCATCATCGCATCGATGGTGCGGTCCTTGACAATGGCGAGCGCCTCGTCGTCCGGCATCTGCAGCAAAGAGCGGCCAAACTCCTTGGCCAGCGTCTGCCCGACAGGGACAAGGTAATCGCCGGGATAGAGACCGGGAGGTATTTCGCCGATGTCCTCGCCGAGCGCTTCGCGGTACCGCAGGAATGCGGAGCGACCGAGCACGTCGATCTGCGAGCCGGCATCGTTGATGACGTATTCCTTGGTCACGTCGTAGCCGGCAAAGGCCATCAGGTTGGCCAGCGCGTCGCCAACGACAGCGCCCCTGCAATGGCCGACGTGCATCGGCCCTGTCGGATTGGCCGAGACATATTCGACGTTGGTCTTCCTGCCAGCGCCAATCGTCGAGCGGCCATAGTTGCGGCCTTCGCCAAGCAAGGCGGTCAGATGCACCTGCCAAAAGCCGTCCTTGAGCCGGAGATTGACGAAGCCAGGGCCAGCCACTTCGGTGGCGGCGACATCCTTGTCGTCACGCAGCGCTTGCGCCAATTTCTCGGCCAGCGCGCGCGGGTTCTGGCCGGTCGGCTTGGCCAGCACCATTGCCGCATTGGTCGCCAGGTCGCCATGGCTGGCGTCGCGCGGCGGCTCGACGGCAATGCGCGACAGATCCGGCGAAACGCCATTACTGTCTTTCAAATCAAGCGCTTCGACAGCTTTTATGATTCGCGCGGTGAAGTCGGCGAAGATATTCATGGGAATGGCTCTGGTGGCTTTACAGGGAATCCGGCTCGTTGGCCGGCAAAATCGAGCCCGCCCTAGCTCAATTCCGGCGTATGGTCAAACAAACGCCGATGTTCCTTGAGCGCATAGGTGTCGGTCATACCCGCCAGAAAATCAGCAACGCTGCGCGCCTTGATGCGAACGGCGGCCCGATCCAGTCCCTCGCGCCAGCCGTCCGGCATGGCGCGCGGATCGGCGAAATAGGCGTCGAACAGATCGTTGACGATCCGCTCGGCGTCCGCGCGCACACGCATGACTTCCGCGTGCCGATAAAGATGCTTGTAGAGAAAGGCCTTCAGTTCTTTCTCGAAGGCGGCCATTTCGGCCGAGAAAGTCACCATCGTCTCGCCAGCCGCTCTCACGGCATCGGCGTTCCGTGGCCTGATGCGCTCCAGATTGGCAGTGGTGGAGACGATAACATCCTCGACCATGGCGGTGATCTGCCGCCGCATCAGCTCATGGCCGGTGCGTACGTCATCAAGAGAGGGATAGCGTGTGCGCACACCTTTCAGAATGGTTCCGGGCAGCGAAACCGTCTCCAGCATATCCAGCGTCAGCAGCCCTGCTCTCAGGCCATCGTCGATATCGTGCGTGTTGTAGGCGATGTCGTCGGCGATCGCAGCGCATTGCGCCTCGATGCCGGCAAACCGGTCCAGTTCGAGGTCGTGCAGCTCGGAATAATCACGGATCGCCTGCGGCACCCGCCCTTTCAGGCCTTGACCGTCGGCATCCGTCAGCGGTCCATTGTGCTTGACCAGGCCTTCCAGCGTTTCCCAGGTCAGGTTGAGCCCATCGAATTCGGCATAGCGCGCCTCCAGCCTCGTCACGATGCGCAGCGATTGCGCATTGTGGTCGAAACCACCCCAGGCGGCCATCTTCTCGTTCAGCGCGTCCTCGCCGGTGTGGCCGAAGGGCGTATGGCCGAAATCATGCACCAGAGCCACCGCCTCGGCGAGATCCTCATCGCCGCGCAGCGCTCGTGCCAAAGCGCGCGCGATCTGCGCCACTTCGATCGAATGGGTCAGCCGAGTGCGGTAATGGTCGCCTTCATGGGCGATGAACACCTGCGTCTTGTGCTTGAGACGGCGGAAGGCCGTCGAGTGGATGATGCGGTCACGGTCGCGCTGGAACGGCGTGCGGGTCGGGCTCTCCACCTCGTCGAAAAGCCGTCCGCGCGACTTTGCCGGATCGCAGGCATAGGCCGCGCGTGGCCGATAACCAAATCCGATGTCGCCCAACTCATTGGTCATGGCTGATGCCGCCGCAGTTGACTTGGTCCAGATAATTTGAGCCTGGTTGACTTGGCCCCTCGCGCTTCATACCTATCATGTGAAACCGAAAGCAAGGTGACGCCGATGGGCGCGGATGCCAAGACTGCCATGAAAGTCGACATGACCGAGGCCGCCGCCAAGCGGATCGCAAAGATTGTCTCGGGTGAGGCGGGCAAGACGGCGCTGCGCGTTTCCGTCGAAGGCGGCGGTTGCTCCGGCTTTTCCTACAAGTTCGATCTGGTCGACACGCGCAACGACGATGACGTCGCCATCGAGAAGGATGGCGCCACGGTGCTGATCGACGATCTGTCGCTGGTCTATATGGGCGGTTCGGTGATCGATTTCGTCGATGATTTGATGGGCCAGTCGTTCCAGATCCGAAATCCGAACGCAGTCGCCTCCTGCGGCTGCGGCACGAGCTTTTCCATATAGAATGCCTGCCATCGGCGCGGTCCGTCAGATCGCGCTGGCGGCTGGCCGCGACCTCGACGCCACGCTAGCCTTTTGGCGCGACGTACTGGGCATGAACCTGCATGCGCGCTTCGATCCGCCCGGCATCGCGTTTATCATGGCCGGCGATATCAGGCTGTTGTTCACCGACGGCATACCGGCAGGGACAGTTTATCTCGACATATCGGGTCTCGACGATTTCCACGCCTCGGCGGCGGCGGCCGGCGTCCCCTTCACAGCGACGCCGACGCTTGTCCATCGTGACAGCGAGGGCCAGTTCGGCCCAGCTGGGGAAACCGAATGGATGGCCTTCCTAAAGGACCCGGCCGGCAATACGATCGGGCTCGTCGAACGCCATCCGCCGCAAGACCCCAACTGAGCAGCATCGGAACCGTTATGAAAATCGTCACCTGGAACATCAACGGCGTGCGCGCCCGCATCGGCAACCTGACTCATTGGCTGACCGAAAGCGCGCCCGATATCGCCTGCCTGCAGGAGATCAAGACGGTCGACGAGCAGTTCCCGCGCGCCGAGATCGAGGCGCTTGGCTACAATGTCGAAACCTATGGCCAGAAGGGTTTCAATGGCGTCGCCATCCTGTCGAAGTTGCGCTTCGACGAAGTTGTCAGGGGCCTGCCCGGCGACGATGCCGACGAGCAGGCGCGTTTCATCGAAGGCGTTTTCTCGACGGACAAGGGCGCGCTGCGCGTAGCGTCGCTCTATCTGCCGAACGGCAATCCGATCGATGACGAGAAGAAGTTCTCCTACAAGCTATCCTGGATGGCACGTCTGGAGCGCTGGGCTGAAGAGCGCCTGAAGCTCGAAGAGGCGCTTGTGCTGGCCGGCGACTACAACGTTATCCCCGAGCCGATCGACGCGCGGTTTCCGGAGAACTGGCTGGGCGATGCGCTGTTCCAGCCGCAGACGCGGCAAGCCTTCCGCCGGCTACTCAACCTTGGGTTCACCGAGGCGGTGCGCGCAGTCACCGACGCGACTGACGCCTATACGTTTTGGGACTATCAGGCCGGCGCCTGGCAGAAGAACAACGGCATCCGCATCGACCATCTGCTTTTGTCGCCGGAAGCCGCCAACCGGTTCTCATCGGCCATGATCGAAAAGCATGTCCGCGCCTGGGAAAAGCCGTCCGATCACGTCCCGGTGGCGATCGATCTCGCGCTCCAGCCAGCCTGACGGCGCTAACCCTCATATCGCCACATTTCGCGCCGTTCATTGCTTGGTCAGCATGGCGGCTGGGATTCTATGACCATACGATTTCATCTTTGTCCGATCGGCCTGGCATTTGCCATGGCCGCTCCTGCCGCGGCGCTTGCCGATCAGGAATGCCTGGCCAATGGAAAATCCTACCAGCTTGGCCAGGTCGCCTGCCTGACGCTTGCCGGCCAGAGCCATCTTGCCCGCTGCGACATGGTGCTCAACAACACCTCGTGGACGAAGGTCGGCGACAACTGCCCCGCAAACACGATGGCGCCGCACCTGCATGCCACACCGATCTCGACGCCCGCGCCCAGCATGGTGCCGACGGAGCCGACCGAGAACTGATTCCGACAGGCGGCAGCAGCGCCTACTGGTCCGAGTTGCTGCCCTTGGTGAGGATATCGTCCGCCAGCGAGATCGCGGTGCGGCGGTCGGCTTCGCCGGCGGTGGCAAATGCCTCCTCCTGCATGCCGCGTATCCAGGGCTGATCGGCCGGCGAAGCGCGTTCGAGCGCAGCCGTCATCATCGCCAGGCCGCGAACGATCTTGCCGCTCTGGAACAGCAGGTGGCCCAATGTCGCCTGCGCGCCGGCATGGCCCTTCTCGGCGGCGAGTTGGAACCAGCGCCCAGCCTGCTTGACACTGGCCTTCACGCCGCCCTCGCCCTTCAGGAACATCTGCCCCATCTCGAACTGCGCGTTCGGATTGCGGTAGTTGGCGGCGGCGCGCATGTAATATTCCTGAGCGGCCACCTCGTTCTCGGTGACCGGACTGCCGGGAATGCCCTTGCGCAGATAGTCGCCGAGCGCCACCAGCGCATCGGAGACATAGCTTTCCTCGGGCGAGCCGGGCTCGACATCCTGGTCGACGATCTCCGAGAAGAACTTGAACGCCTCATAGTCGTCGCGCGCCACGCCGTCGCCTTCCGCATACATGCGGGCAAGCTTCCAGGTGGCGCCGATCTGGCCGTTTTCGGCGGCATATTTGTAGGCCTCGGCAGCCTGTTCCTTGTGTCCGTTCTTGTAGGCGGAGAAGCCGAACTGGAACACCGCCCACGGGCTCGACTGCGGCTTCACGCCGGTCTTGTCGTCGAACACCTTGTCATCGAAGGCCATGGCCTGGCCCACGGCGCCAAAGGTCGCGCCAAAAGTGGCAGCCACGACCAGTGCCGAAAAGACAGACGACCTCAACAACTCAGATGTCCGCATAGCAATGTGTTTCTTTCGCACCGCCCGGATGGGTCACCGCGCCATCGCGCGCCGGCCCCACCGTCTGTGCATATTTCCATATCGCGCCCGACTGATAGTCGGTCTTGCGCGCCTTCCACGTCTTCGCCCTCGCCGCCAGTTCGCTTTGGGATAACGCCACATCGATCGTGCCGTTCACCGCGTCGATCGAGATCACGTCGCCATTCCTGAGCAGCCCGATCGGACCGCCCACCGCTGCCTCCGGCCCGACATGGCCGATGCAGAAACCGCGCGTCGCGCCCGAGAAGCGCCCGTCGGTGATCAGCGCCACCTTGCCGCCCATGCCCTGGCCATAGAGCGCTGCCGTCGTCGACAGCATTTCGCGCATGCCGGGGCCGCCGCGCGGCCCTTCGTAGCGAATGACGAGAACCTCGCCTTCCCTGTAGTTGCGATGCGTTACCGCCTCGAAACATTCCTCTTCCGAATCGAAACAGCGTGCCGGGCCGGAGAACTTCAGCTCCGACATGCCGGCGACTTTGACGATCGCGCCTTCGGGGGCGAGGTTTCCCTTCAACCCAACGACACCGCCGGTTTGGGTAATGGGTGTGTTGGCCGGGCGGACCACATCCTGGTGTTCATTCCAGGCAACGTGCTCCATATTTTCGGCCAAAGTGCGGCCAGTCACGGTCAGGCAGTCACCGTGCAGATAGCCGTGGTCGAGCAATGTCTTCATCAACAGCGGGATGCCGCCGGCCTCGAACATGTCCTTGGCGACATATTTGCCGCCCGGCTTGAGGTCGGCGATGTAAGGCGTCTTCTCGAAGATCTTCGCCACGTCGAACAGGTCGAACTTGATGCCGGCCTCGTGTGCGATCGCCGGCAGATGCAGTGCTGCGTTGGTCGAGCCGCCGGTGGCCGAAACCACGGTCGCCGCATTTTCCAGTGCCTTCAGCGTGACGATGTCGCGCGGCCGGATATTTTTCGCGATCAACTCCATGATTTTTTCGCCCGAAGCGAAATTGAAACGATCTCGCATTTCGTACGGCGCCGGCGCGCCACAGGAATAGGGCAACGCCAGGCCGATCGCTTCGGCGACGGTGGCCATGGTGTTGGCGGTGAACTGGGCGCCACAGGAGCCAGCCGACGGACAGGCCGCCTGTTCGATTTCGAGAAGTTCGGCATCATCGATCTTGCCGACCGAATGTTGGCCGACCGCCTCGAACACATCCTGCACGGTGATGGGGCGGCCGCGGTAGCTGCCGGGCAGGATCGAACCGCCATAGATGAAGATCGACGGCACGTTGAGCCGCACCATGGCCATCATCATGCCGGGCAGCGACTTGTCGCAGCCGGCCAGCCCAACCAACGCGTCATAGCAATGGCCGCGCATGGTGAGTTCGACTGAATCGGCTATGACCTCGCGCGACACCAGCGACGACTTCATGCCCTGGTGACCCATGGCGATGCCATCGGTGACGGTGATGGTGCAGAATTCGCGCGGCGTGCCATTGGCGGCCGCAACGCCCTTCTTGACCACCTGCGCCTGGCGCATCAGCGAGATGTTGCAGGGGGCCGCCTCGTTCCAGCAGGATGCGACGCCGACCAGCGGCTGCGCGATCTCGGCTGCCGACAAGCCCATTGCGTAGAGATAGGAACGGTGCGGCGCCCGCGCCGGACCGACGGTCACATGGCGGCTGGGGAGCTTAGCCTTGGAAATGACTTTGGCGTCCATACTCTTCCTTGCCCACATCTTCCCTGAAAAGGGGGCGATGCGGCCTGCCCCATCGCCGAGCCTTTTGGCGCGTGTCCCGAGACAAGATCGAGGTGCGCCGGGTTTATGGCGGGAAATGGGCAATTTCCTTGGCCTGATCTTTAGCGCAGGGGTTGTTCAGAAAGTGTTGCCGAAACGTCACAATTGCACGAGGTGAAAGCGGTGCTATTTATATGCAACGCGGCTTGGGTAACTGGACGCCTGACCAGACCTGCCAACGAAAAAGGCCGAGCGATGCCCGGCCTTTTTCGTTCAGCTTTTCAGAGGTTTAGAACTTGATCTTGAGGCCGCCTGAAATCGCTGTGACGAGATCGTTGCCGAAGTCGTAGGTGGCGTCATCTCCAACAACTTTACCGTTCTCCCCAATCAATATACCGGAATGACCGCTTGTCAGCACGCCAACCGCGCCAGCCAAGCGAACCTCGATATTCGGCTTAGGGGTGTAAGCGACACCGCCCCCCAGCGTCCAGGAGTCCGTCTGCGAGCCGTAGCCATGCGAAGTGCCGCGATCCCAGGAGAGCTGGCCGGCCGCACTCCACTCGTCGTTGAACTTATGACCGATGCCGCCCGTGACCGTCCAGCCGTCACGATACATCAGGTCGAGCGACGTTACTTCGCCTGGCGAGTTCGTGAAGCAAAACGCGCTTGGGACACCGACCGGACAGATCGGCACACTCTGTAGCACGCTCCAGTTAACCCACTTGATCGAACCGAAGGCGAGCCAGCCGGGCGCGATGCCCGACTGCATTTTCAATTCCACCACGTCCGGCATGTACTGCGTTGAGCCGTAGATCGGAAGAACGACGCTGCCGACATTTGTCAGATCGAGCGTGCCCGAAATGCTATCGAGCTTAACTTTCGAATTATAGACGAGGCTCGCGCGCAACGCGATGTCGGGGATTTCGTAGGCAAGGCCGGCGCGCCAGCCCCAGCCGTTGCTCGTCAGATCGACGCGACCGGTGCCGCCGAAGTCGGGCACCAGCGGTGACACCAGGCTTTCCTTGAAACCGTAGACCTTCTGGTAGAAAACACCGCCGATAAAGCGGAGTTGACCCTTGCCCGCATCCATTTTGTAAGAGCAAGTCGCAGCGTAGTTATCGCTTTTGATGTCGGTTTCCATGTTGGAAAACGCACCATTCCACACGCCGGGCGCAACATGCGCACCCCAAGGCTGCGAGTAGTCAATCATACAGTCGACACCTTGGACGATTTGGGCCTTCGCGCCGATGCGCGGGACCCAATAGTTCTCGGCCCCATCGGCCGAGGTCCCGAAACCTAGGTCGGCCCCGCCAGGACCGCGCGCATTCTTGAGCTTACGATCCGGCATCACGTAAGTCGCTTCCGCTTCCGTAGAGAACGGCGCAGGGTCAAACAAAAGATCGATGTCGTAACCGCCGCGCTCCAGGCCGCCAGCATGCGCCGAACTCATCGCGGTTCCGATCAAAGCCAGCGACAAGCACCCTGCCCCCAGCAGTGCTTTCAGACGCAAATTGTTCATGGATGTCCTCCCCCGAATAACCGTGCATCAAGCTAGAACCAATTCAGGTTAACGGTGCAACAACGAATTCAAGAAGCGTACACGTACAGTTGATCAGAGTGCGTTTTCCGCAAAATTCCGACTCTCCCGCAAGACCGAAAACACGGCATTTGGGTGCAAATGAACCAACAAAATCGGGGAAACTTCTCCAAAATGGCCCAAGAAGAGGGCATTTTGCGGGTATCCGGCCCCATTGTTACATTATGGCAACAATGGGGCTAAAACTTCCGTTTACGTCAACATTAACGCAACGGAATGCCTGTTTTCGAGGCAAAAATGCTGCCATTTTAGAGGGCGCTAAAATCTCGCGAATCCCGCCCTCAACCGGCGTCGCGAACCCTGGTCAACGCGACCGAAAGCTTCTCCTGCGCGTCGCGGTATTCGGTGAGCTTTTCGCGCTCTGCCTCGACGATCTCTGCCGGCGCGCTGGCGACGAACCTTTCGTTCGACAGCTTCTTGTGCAGGCGCGCGATTTCCTCGGTCACCTTGGCCAGTTCCTTCCGCAGCCGTGCCGCCTCCGCGACAAGATCGATCAGGCTGCCGAGCGGCAGGCAGATCGTCGCCTCGTTGAGCACGATCTGCGCCGAACCCTTTGGCGCAACATCGGCCAGCGAGATGTCGCCGACGCGTGCCAGCCGCCTGATCGCCGAATCCTCACGGACAAGCCGTTCGCGCGTCACATCGTTGGCACCGACCACCACCAGCGGTGCAATGGCAGCCGGCGGCACGTTCATTTCCGAGCGCACGGAGCGGATGCCTGAAACGAGGTCGACCAGCCAGTTGATGTCGGCGGCGGCATCCGCGTCTTCGAAGTCCGGCGACGGCCATGCAGCATGGCATAGCAGCGACGCGCGTTCCTTGCCTTCGCCAGCGGTCTGCGCCCACAGCTCCTCGGTCATGAACGGCATCATCGGATGCAGCAGCTTGTAGATCTCGTCCAGCACGAAAGCGACGCAAGCGCGGCTTTCGGCCTTCGCCGCCTCGTCGGAGCCCATGAACACCGGCTTCAGCAGTTCCAGGTACCAGTCGCAGAACAGGTTCCAGACGAAGCGGTATGCGGCACCCGCCGCCTCGTTGAAGCGGTATGAGGTAATGCCGTCGGTGATCTCGCGCGCGGCGCGCGTCAGCTCGGTCAGGATCCAGCGGTTGACCGCCAGCTTGGCGTCGTTCAGCCAGAAATCGTCATCGCGCGCAACCTCGTTCATCTCGGCAAAACGCGTCGCGTTCCACAGCTTGGTGCCGAAGTTGCGATAGCCGGCGATGCGCGCCGGGTCGAGCTTCACGTCGCGGCCTTGGGCCGCCATCACCGTCAGGGTGAAGCGCAGCGCATCGGCGCCGTATTCGTCTATGAGGTCGAGCGGGTCGATGACGTTGCCTTTCGACTTCGACATCTTCTGCCCGTTCTTGTCGCGGACCAGCGCATGGACATAGACGGTGTGGAAAGGCTCCTCGTCCATGAAGTGCAAGCCCATCATCATCATGCGGGCGACCCAGAAGAAGATGATGTCGAAGCCGGTCACCAGCACGTCGGTCTGGTAGTAGGTGTTCAGCTCGGGTGTCTCGTCCGGCCATCCCAAGGTCGAGAACGGCCACAGCGCCGACGAGAACCAGGTGTCGAGCACATCCTCGTCGCGGGTCAGGATCTCGCCTGGCTGGAAATTCTCGAGCTTGTCCTCGACCCATGCCTTCCACGGCCCTTCCAGCGCCAGATAATATTCGATCGCCGCGCCGAGCGCCTCTTCCTCGGTCTTCTCGACGAAGACCCGTCCGTCCGGCCCGTACCAGGCCGGGATCTGGTGACCCCACCAGAGCTGGCGCGAGATGCACCAGGGCTGGATGTTCTCCATCCAGTCGAAATAGGTCTTCTCCCAGTTCTTCGGCACGAAGTTCGTGCGGCCCTCGCGCACCGATGCGATCGCCGGTTTGGCCAGCTCCGCCGCGTTGGCATACCATTGCTCGGTCAGGAACGGCTCGATCGGCACGCCGCCGCGGTCGCCATGCGGTACGGCGTGGCGATGCGGCTCGACCTTTTCGAGGAAACCGCCTTCTTCCATCAGCTCGACTATCTTCTTGCGCGCGACGAAGCGGTCGAGCCCGTCGAGTTCATTCCAGACCGCCTGGCGCTCCGGCGTCACCTCGAGACCGGCAAGAAAATCCTCATTGTCCTTGAGGCTTACCGCCGCCGCGGTGGTCAGGATGTTGATCGCCGGCAGCTTGTGACGCTTGCCGACCTCGAAGTCGTTGAAGTCGTGCGCCGGCGTGATCTTGACCGCCCCGGAGCCCTTCTCAGGGTCGGAATATTCATCCGCCACGACGGGAATCTTGCGGCCGACGATCGGCAGAACGATGTTCTTGCCGACCAGGTGCCGGAAACGCTCATCGTCGGGGTATACGGCAACGGCCGTATCGCCCAGCATCGTCTCGGGGCGCGTCGTCGCCACGGTGATGAAGGTTTTTGGGTTTTCCGGGTCGAAGGCCTGGCCCTCTATGGGGTAGCGGAAATGCCAGAGATTGCCGTTGACCTCCTGCTGCTCGACCTCGAGATCGGAGATCGCGGTCAGCAGCTTCGGGTCCCAGTTCACAAGACGCTTGTCCTTGTAGATCAGGCCTTCCTTGTAGAGCGTGACGAACACTTCAAGCACGGCCTTGGACAGGCCCTCGTCCATGGTGAAGCGTTCGCGTGACCAATCGGCGGAGGCGCCGAGCCGCTTCAGCTGGTTGAAGATCGCGCCACCGGATTCGGCCTTCCACTCCCACACTTTCTCGATGAACTGCTCGCGGGTCAGGTCGCGGCGGTGGATCTGCTTTTCCATAAGCTGGCGCTCGACCACCATCTGTGTGGCGATGCCGGCATGGTCCATGCCCGGCTGCCACAAGACGTTCTTGCCGCGCATGCGCTCGAAGCGCACCAATATGTCCTGCAGCGTGTTGTTAAGCGCGTGCCCCATATGCAGCGAACCGGTGACGTTCGGCGGCGGGATGACGATGGTGAAGGCCTCCGCCCCCTCCTCGGCCCCGGCACCGGCGCGAAACGCGTCGGCCTCTTCCCAGACTTTGGCGATCTTCGGCTCGACGGTTTTGGCGTCGTAGGTCTTTTCAAGCATGGGAAAATGGTCCGCGCTGTCGGGAGTTATGCTGGTCCGGTGTAAATCGGAAGGTTTTGGCCAAGTCAACCGCAAGGGCTGTCGCGGCATTCACGGGCAGATAGGCGCGGCCCTGTTCATTTCAACGCAAGGCATGCCCGCATTTGGCGCAGAGCTTCGCCCTTGGCGTCCGATAGGGTTTTCTGCATGCCGGATAGCCATAATCCGACCGGCGGACGTAGAAGATCTCGAACATGGTCCATTGTGGTAAGGGAATCCGGCGGCGACCTGTCTGCCTCGCCACCAATACAAACTGACCTCCCCCAAAGAAACGGCGCCACGAGGGCGCCGTCTCTTTTTGGCAACTACTGGGCGCCGCGCGCCACGCGCTCGATTTCTTCGCGCACCAGCCTTTCGACCAGCGTCGGCAGATTGTTGTCGAGCCAATCCTGCAGCATCGGACGCAGCATCTCTTCGGCCATCTCGTCGAATGTCTTTTTGCTGCGGCTGGCAAACGCGTCGGAAAGCTCGCCAAAAGCGGCGGCAACCTGCCGGCCTGTATGCTCGGAAACGATCCCCGGACGCGCCGCGTCACTAACTGGCGTTGGCCGTGCCGCGTCTGGACGAGGTGTCTCGGAGGTCGCCTTCGCGCTCGGTTCGTCCCTTGAATCGTCGGCCGGCGGCTGGGCAACCGGCTTGCGTGCCTCGGCCATTTTTGCCTGCTCACCAACCGCGGCGATCTCGCGCCGCCAATCGGCAACGGGGGCAATGACGGGACGTGGTGCCGACGCGTCGACCGCGGCCGGTTCGGCGGCAATCCGGGCACTGACCTCGGCAAGTGTCATCGATGGCTTCGCCGGAGCTGGATCGGCGCGCACCGGCGTTTCCATACGCGCAATCGCCGGCTCGGCCGCCGGCAGCTGTGCCTGGACTTCCGCCAGCGTCACCGGCTTCCTGACCTCGGGGCCGGCATGCAGGTCGGCACGGAATGCCTCGACGTCGGGGGCAGCATCGCCGCTCGACGCCGGCTCCAGATCCTGGCGCAACTCATCGGCGTCGCCCGGCTGCTTGCGGCCGCCGTCGCTGTCCTCGATGATTCGCCTGATGGAAGCCAGGATCTCTTCCATGGAAGGTTCGCGCTGTGCGCTGCTTGCCGTTGCCATCGTCACATCCGCCGCCTTTGTGACCTCTGTGGATTTCCGCTCCGGCAAGGCCGGATCGAATCATGGCAACAGCGTAGCCGACGGATCGCCGCACGAGAATCCCCAATCTGGGGACTTGTGGGATTTCAACAGATTAGCGTGATCTTAAACCCACGAGCAGCCGAGCAAGCAATCCTGCTCAAACGGCGAGACGGAAAAATCCGGACCGGGCGCCCTCAGCGGCCGTCCGGCGTGCGCAGGCCGATCCACTTGTCCTTGACGGCGTTGTAGTGCTCTTCAGGCTTGTATTTCGTCACCTGCAGGCCAAGGCGGTCGACAGACAGGCGGCCGGTCGCCTGCAGGATGGCATAGCTCGCCACCACCACATCATGCTCATAACTCGCCTGGTTGATCTCGGCGGTGATGACCGTAGCCTGTGCGTTGAGGACATCGAGCGTGGTGCGCTGGCCGACATTGCGTTCTTCGATGACGCCGTTCAACGCCAGCTTTGCCGCCTCGATCACTTGCCTGTTGGCCGTCAGCTGCTGCTGCGCGGCAGTGTACTCGGTCCAGGCGGCGGTGACGGCCTGGCGCACTTGGTCGCGGCTCACGTCGACCTCGATGCGGGCCCGGCTGAGCGATTCCTTGTCCTGGCGCACAATCGCCGAGGTGCGGCCACCGGAATAGATCGGGATGGTCAGCGTTGCCCCGACACTGGCCGAATTGGTGGTGCCGTCCTGCGTCGAGAGGAAGCCCGGCACGGTGTTGCGATACGCGCTCGAGACGCCGGCGGAAGCAGACAGCTGCGGCAGCAGCGCGCCTTCGGCCGACTTCACAGAAAACGAAGCAGCGTCGACCAGATGCTGGGTGGCAAGGATAGCCGGATGCTCGTTCGAGGCCACCCCGATGGCGGCAGCCAGGCTCGACGGCAACAGCTTTGCCACCGGCGAAGCGCCTTTGAGCTTGCCTGGTTCGTCGCCGACGATCTCGCGATAGGTCGCGGCACTCGCCAGTGCCTGCGCCCGGGCGGCGCTCAGCGATGCCACGGCGGCGGCCCGCGAAGCATCGGCCTGCGCGACGTCCGTACGCGTGCCTTCACCAACCTCGAAACGCGAACGCGCCGCGCGCGCCGTTTCAGTGAGGAATTGCAGGTTCTGCTCGGTCAGCACGGCGATCTGGCGGTCGCGAATCACGTTCATATACGCCTGGGCGGCGCTGAACAGGGTGTTCTCTTCGGTGTTGCGCAGGCTTTCGACCGAAGCGCGAACTTGTGATTCGGCGGCAGCGACATTGTTCCTGGTCTGAAAGCCGTCGAACAGCGTCTGATTGATCTGGACACCAAAATTGCCGGTGGTCAGCCGTACGCTCCGATCCGCACCGGTGAGATGGCTGCTGGAATAGTCGATTGTCGCCGAGCCGTTGATGGTCGGACGCCAGCCCGACTTGGCGATGGCGACGCTCTCATCGGTAATACGAACGCCGGCGCGGGCGGAATTCAGCGAAGAATTGTACTGATAGGCCTTTGCAAGCGCGCCTGAGATGGTTTCCGCCGAAGCGGTCAGTGGGGACAGCATGGTCGCCGAAACGAGGACGGCGGTGAAAAGTGACTTTCGTACAGACGGCACGGTTAAACCCTCATTCGTTTTCCATGGGAACTGCGCCGCACCGGCTTCTCGTCGTGATCAGCCGCCGCCGCGTGTTCGATGTTCCCTGCTGCTCAGCCCCAAAGTGCCCCCAGTTTGCGGATCAGCAACAATTGTTCAAATGCAAGCGACCATGACAATGCCTCTGCTGCAAGGCAAAATCACTCAAAACTCGAAAGCATGAATACGTTCGAATCCCGGTAGTGGCTTAATTGCCGCATTAAACGCGCGTCTTCCGGTTACAACCCCTCCCGCCTTAAAAAAAAGTCGGGCCAGGCCGGAATTACCTTGCCCTTCAACGGCGACGAGTCGGCCGCCTTCGGCAAGCTGGTCGAGCAGCGGCACTGGGACTTCCGCGACGCTGCCGCCGACGAAGATGACGTCATAAGGCGCCTGGGCGGCATGCCCTTGTGGCAACGCCCCCTGCACAACGGTCACATTGCTGCAGCCAAGCGACGATAGCGTCGATCTGGCGGTTTCCGCCAGCGCCGAATCGCTTTCGAGCGCCACCACGGACCTGGCCAGCCGCGACAGGATGGCCGAAGCGTAACCCGTGCCGCAGCCGACATCGAGCGCCGAGTCGGTCGGCTTGATCTCAGCCAGTTGGATGAGCTTGGCCAGCGGTGACGCTTCCATAAGGTAGCGCGCGCCGTCCGCGCCGGTGGCAATGCGAATGTCCTCGTCGATGTAAGCGAGATCGCGCTGGGCGGCGCCAACAAAAGCCTCTCGTGGCACGACGAGCATGGCCTCGAGCAGCGGCGCGCTGGTCACATCGGTGGTGCGAACCTGGCCATCGACCATCTTGACGCGAAGCTCGGAGAAATCAGCGCTCATGTTCCAACCAATCCGCTTGCCGCGCCAGAACCGCGGTTCATTACGTCAGGAACTTCAGGCCCCCTACGCTTGCTGCGCGGGGGCCCGGGCATTGGAGGCCTCGCCCGGAATCGAACCGGGGTGCAAGGATTTGCAGTCCTCTGCGTAACCACTCCGCCACGAGGCCTCGTTGCTCCCGGCGTTCCACCCGGTTCCAATAGGTTGCGGCGAAAATGCCGTCAAGCGGCCACCGTGCATTCCGAACGGTTTCCCTGTGCGCCGATCCGGGCAGACCCTGTCAAATCGTCAGGCCCCAAGCCCACAGCTACATTAGACGATTCTTAAGCATAGCCTGCCGCAGGAAAAACCCCTTCGGGGTTCACGCGTTGAGCACGGCAGGAGACAAAGCCATGCGCCAGGCAATGGAGATGATAGACAAGAATGCGCCGCCAGGCCTGTCCTGAGCGCGGTGCAGAGAGTTTTTGCACTACGCCACCGACCGGCCTGTCCATTGAAGGCGCGGGCACCTGTCGCCGCACGACAGGGCAAGGCTTGCCTCAGCCGATTCTCAAGCAGATCCGTGAAGCAAGGGCCCGCTGAGGCGTGCCCACGCCATGTCAATCCGGCCGGCGCCGCCGTTCCCACCAGACGACAAAGCGTCGGCGGTGGCGCCGCACCATGGCGAACTCATAGGAAAGCACCAGCAATCCGAGCGGAACCATCCAGAAACCGAGGATCGGCAGGAACCCGAGGATGCCGCCGATGGTCAGCAGGACACCGATGGTGATTCTGAGCCCGCGCGAGCGCGGCATTTTGAACTCGCGCCCGAAAACTGAGATTTTGCGCGCCGGCATGTGGTTATCTTGTGCTGTCATCGTTTCGAAAGATTGACCCGTTTTGATCGTTCAGAAGCATCAGCGAACCCAAGCGCGGCCGCGCTTTCGGTTCCGTATCCCTGCCAAGGCTGCTAATATGAGGGCATCTCTCGACGATTGCGAGAAACGCCTGTGCGAAAAAGCCTCGGAAAAATGCGAATTGCTTCTTTGCAAAGCCGAAAAGGGCAGCTATACGCTGCGCAACTCGCATAAGAGCCTCCGTTCCCCGGTAGCTCAGTGGTAGAGCAACCGGCTGTTAACCGGTTGGTCGCTGGTTCGAATCCGGCCCGGGGAGCCAAATATTTCCAACCACTTAGCCGAAACAGCCCTACTGCCAGTCTGCTGGCAAAATTCAGTGCGGGCTACATCTAGGGCTACAGATGCAAGAAATGCCAAACAAAGCTCTGCCCCTTGGGAAGCTCTTGCGGATGACACGCAAAGAGGCGGCGTCAAATCAGATCAACCTGGCAATCAGACTTTTCCACGAGAGTGAGTTCGCCGGCGCCATCATCCTGGCCCTAGCTGCCGAAGCACAAACGCCGACAACGTCGCAACTGGAAAAGGCCAGGATGGGCTAAGCAAAAAGCCCGCCGCCTTTGCGGGCAGCGGGCCTAGTTCGGGAGGAGTGTCGGGCATCCCCTTTGCCCGCGAAACAACGGTACGCCTCACCTAGCTGGATAATAAGCTCGCACCGGTTGAAGCTCAGCATATTCCAGCTGAGTGACTTTTCTGCCACAAGATAAAGAAAGCCCGCCACCATCGGCAGCCAATCCTGCAAGTTTGCAGGTTTGATCAGTTCGCCTTCTGGCGGTTCATCTCGGAAAAATAGGACCGGAACTCCGCGCCCAGCTCTGCGACAAGCGAACGAACGTCCGCCGCTGGAGTCTTCGGTCCGATGGACCAGATTATATCGCCGTTCGCGGGATCGACCGTCCGGGCGATGGACTCAAAGCGATGTTTCCCTTCATAGCCGCACCAGTACGGTCTGATCAGTCAGATCGTCGCGCCACATAATCTGTTCGCAGTCGTTGTCCGGCTCGGAGTCGCCGCCTTCCTCGTCGTCGCAGTCGTCTTGCTCGCGGTCGTCGCACTGCCCAAGGGCACCCGTCACAGACCGCCAGCTCCGCCACCAGCCCAAATGACTATCTGGGAAAGATCGGCGATGTCGCCATAGATCTTCGAACCTTTGACGAGAAAACATTTGTCCCCCAGGACTTCGGCGAGTGAGCTTGACGCGGTGCAAACCGGCAGGTTCACCTTATGGCCCTTGGCATCGGCATAGCTGATGCTGATCGCGAGGATAGCGAGTACGAGAGTCGTCTTGCTCATATTTAGCCCCTAGAGCCAGCAGGCCCATTGGGCGGCAAAACCGGGTTGCCGCCCTTTGCCTTGCCATTAGGTGGAGCGGGGGTTTACGTCGCGCCATCCCTCGATTGGATGACGCGGGCTCATCTATATTAGCTATAGCTTAACGAAGCAGCCTCTCGCGCCAGCCATCCTCTCCTGGGCTTCCGGTCCTAGGCTTCCTGAATGTCTAAGACTGGCGCGCGACCGTCTGCACGATAGCCCCTAGATAGGTCAAGCAGCGTCGCAGCAAGTGGAACGTGCGGGCCAGGTCGCCGAAGGAGTGCCACCTCGAACACAGGTCTTCGAGAGGCTTCGCAGCGTTCGTGTCCTAGCTGTCGAGACCCCAAAGTTCCGGGTTGCGTTTGAAATACTCAGTCAGCATTTCGGTGAGCACCCTGACTTTCCGCGTGGGATGCTGACCCGGCGGGCGGACGACATACGCGGCCGCCGGAGGTACCGGATAGCGTGTCATGATCGGGACCAGCGTGCCGGAGGCCACATATTCATGTGTGATGCAATCGGCGAGCCAGGCGATGCCGAGACCTGCCGCCGCCGCGGCGGCAAGCGCCGTAGCGCTATCGGCCTTGAACCTGCCCTGCGGCTGAACCGTGACAACCTTGCCATTATCCATGAACTGCCAGGTTTCTGTTCCCTGCATGAGGGCCTGATGGGTGACGAGTTCGTCCAGAGTCTCAGGTGAACCGTGCGCTTCGATATAATCCGGGCTGGCGACAAGCTTGCCATGGAACGGCCCGACGCGCTTCGCGATCAGGTTGGAGTCCTGAAGGTAGCCAACCCGGATCGCGCAATCGAAACCCTCTGCGATGAGATCGACGAAGCGATCGCTGTAGGAGGTATGAATGTGAAGCTGCGGGTGCTGGCGCGCCATCTCCGCGAGCACGGGGGCGAAGTGGGTTGGGCCGAAAGTAAGCGGCATGGCAACCCTCAGGCGGCCGCGCAGCTCACCGGTGGGGAGGATCGTTTCCCTTGCGGTGTCGATCTCGGCGCTGGCCCGGGCCGCATGGTCCCTGAACGTGATTCCCGCTTCCGTAAGCGCGGCGCCGCGGGTTGTTCTTGCAAGAAGCTGAACCCCGAGCTCCGCTTCAACCCGAAAGAGCCGCCGACTGACGATTGACTTGGAGACGCCGAGCCGGCGCGCGGCGGCCGATACGCCCCCTGCATCGGCCACTGCGACGAATGTCTGTAGATCTTCGATGTCCAATACAGCGTTCCTCGTTTCGCGACACAGCTTGCCTGACTATGGCACTACCGCATCACCAAAAGGAACGGCAAATTGCGTCCAGACAACGTCGCCCGCTGGCGCATGTCTCCCGTGAACCCATTGCCGTCCATGGCGGCAGAGAAAGGAAGTCTTGATGACCCCTCGCAACGGCCTCGATTCGCTTCTTCGTCCCGAAGATTCGGTCCTCGTTCTGATCGATCACCAACCTTACCAGCTCGCAAACCTGAACAGCCACGATCCGCACATGGTGGTCAACAACACGACCGCGCTGGCGAAGCTAGCAAAAGCCTTCAATGTTCCGACCATTCTCACCAGCGTGATCGCGGCGCGCGGTGGACTTCTCTTCAAGCAGATCACCGACGTATTTCCGGACCAGGAAGTCATCGATCGCACCTGGGTGAACACCTGGCAGGACGAGAATGTGGTGAACGTCGTCAAGGCGACCGGCCGCAAGCAGCTGATCATCGCCGGCCTGTGGACCGAGGTCTGCGTCGCAATGCCTGTGATCCAGGCCGCCGGCGAAGGCTGGGATGTGACCGTTATAACCGACGCGTCGGGCGGGATTTCGAAGGAGTCTCACGAAGTTGCCATCCAGCGAATGATCGCGGCCGGCGCGAACGTGATGACCGTGATGGCGCTCGCTGGCGAATGGCAACGCGATTGGGCGCGCACCGAGCATGTCGAGGAGCTGACCGAGATTCTCATCCAGCACTTCGGCGGCAGCGGCATCGCGTATCTTTGGGAGCAGCAGCTTCTCAACACGCCAGTAGCCGGCTGATCCCGGTCGGCATGGCGAGCACTTCGGTGAAGGTCGGAATCGATCCGCTTGCCGGCCTTCGCCGCCCTTCTACCGAAACAAAGCCGCTCATGTGCGGCGATTGCGTGTGATCCCACCCGCCGCCTTCTGAATAACTCGCGGAGTTCCTCGATGCCTCCCGCCTTCACCCTTGGCCTGCCACTCGACCGCCGCGACGTCCTGATCTCGGCCCCGGCGCTCGCCGCGAGCTTCACCCTTCCGCGGGGCGCCGTGTGCGCGGCGGGGCCCGTAACCACAATGTTCCGGAGGGAGAATACACCACGGGTTTTGTCACGACCGACGACGACGTACAGATTTTCTACAAGGACTGGGGTCACAAGGACGCCCAGCCGATCGTTTTTCACCTGGGTGGCCGCTCAGCTCCGACGACTGGGACGCGCAGATGCTTTTCTTCCTGTCGAAGGGCTATCGAGTGGTCGCGCATAACCGGCGCGGCCACGGACGCTCGGAGCAGGTCGCCGATGGTCACGACATCGATCATTACGCGGCCGACGCGTTTGGGCGCTGGACCTGAAGGACGCGGTTCACATCGGCCATTCCACCGGTGGACCTTTGCGCATTTTCGGCGAATGTGGCGCAGGGTGATAGCGAATTCGCATTTCTCAGCTTCATCGACTCCGGGGAGCCATTTCAATCAAAACTGCGAGCGCCGCCTGCTCGCAGTTGGACGTCAGCCCTCTCCTTCCAGTGCAAGCGTCTTCAAGAGTTTAATCTTGGCGACATTTTTCCCGTCAAGATAGTCGGCTCTGGAATTTCAACCGAAAAAAGAGCTATGATGACCTTGGCATTCGCCGGGACCAGCTTCGCGTCCTCCAGAATGCCGGGGAGGAACGGGACATGGCCGTAGCGCTTGTACTCGTTTTGATTGTAGTGGGCTCGGTGCTGTTTCACCTGCTGAGCCCATGGTGGTGGACGCCGATTGCCTCGAACTGGGTCTATATCGACAACACCATCATCATTACCTTCTGGATTACCGGCGTCGTCTTCGCCGCCGTGGTCCTATTCATGGCCTATTGCGTCTTCCGCTTCCGTCATCGGGAAGGGAACCGGGCCGCCTACGAGCCGGAGAATAAGCGGCTCGAATCCTGGTTGACGATCGTCACCGCGGTCGGGGTCACGGCGTTGCTGGTTCCCGGCCTGTTCGTCTGGAGCCGGTTCGTCAACGTCCCGAGCGACGCGACGGAGGTCGAAGTCGTCGGCCAGCAATGGCAGTGGAGTTTCCGTCTGCCCGGCAAGGACGGCAAGCTTGGCACATCCGACACCCGGGACGTCACCACCGACAATCCGCTGGGCGTGATCGCCAGCGATCCCAATGGTCAGGACGATGTCCTGGTCGAAGCGGCTGATCTGCATTTGCCGGTCGGCAAGCCGGTCAAGATGCTGCTCCGCTCGATCGATGTGCTGCATGATTTCTATGTGCCGGAATTCCGCGCCAAGATGGACATGATCCCGGGCTCGGTCACCTATTTCTGGTTCACACCGACCAAGACCGGAACCTTTCAGGTCCTGTGCGCTGAACTTTGCGGCCAGGGGCATCCCTTGATGCATGGTGTGGTCGTGGTCGACACGCAGCAGGACTACCTGGCCTGGTTTGGCCAGCAGCAGACTTTCGCGCAGTTGTCGGCACCCCAGCAAACGGGCGCGGCAGACAACGCTCCCGGGAAGACTATGGCGCCGGCCAAGACCATAGCGCCAGGTTTGAAAATTGCAGCAAAGCTCGAAACGGTCGGGTCTCGCTGAAAAGGACGCGGAGGTGTTCCTATGGTCGACATCACACCTGCAGATGGCATCCCCCCGGCCGAAGTCGCCGAAGTGGAGCTTTACCATCCGCACAGCTGGTGGACGAGATACGTCTTCTCGCAGGACGCCAAGGTCATAGCCATCCAGTATTCGGCGACGGCAACGGGAATCGGCCTGGTCGCCCTGGTGCTATCCTGGCTGATGCGGCTGCAACTCGGCTTCCCCGGCACGTTCGACTTCATCACCCCGGAAGCCTACTACCAGTTTATCACCATGCACGGCATGATCATGGTGATCTACCTGCTCACCGCCCTCTTTCTCGGCGGCTTCGGCAACTATCTGATTCCGCTGATGGTCGGCGCGCGCGACATGGTTTTCCCCTATGTCAACATGCTGAGCTACTGGATCTACCTGCTCGCCGTGCTGGTCCTGGTGTCGAGCTTCTTTGCACCGGGCGGACCGACGGGCGCCGGCTGGACGCTCTACCCGCCACAAGCCATCATGAGCGGCACGCCGGGCGGCCAGGACTGGGGCATCATCCTGATGCTCTCCTCGCTGATCCTGTTCATCATCGGCTTCACGATGGGCGGCCTGAACTATGTGGTGACGGTGCTGCAGGGCCGCACGCGCGGCATGACGATGATGCGCCTGCCGCTGACCGTCTGGGGCATCTTCACAGCAACCGTCATGGCGCTGCTTGCCTTTCCGGCGCTGTTCGTCGCCTGCGTCATGATGCTGCTCGACCGCGTCCTAGGCACCAGCTTCTTCATGCCGGCGATCTCCGAGATGGGCGAGCAACTGCAGCACAATGGCGGCAGCCCGATCCTGTTTCAGCACCTGTTCTGGTTCTTCGGCCATCCCGAGGTCTACATCGTGGCGTTGCCGGCCTTCGGTATCGTCTCCGACCTGATCAGCACTCATGCACGCAAGAACATTTTCGGCTACCGGATGATGGTTTGGGCCATCGTCGGCATTGGCGCGCTGAGCTTCGTGGTCTGGGCGCATCACATGTATGTCAGCGGCATGCACCCCTATTTCGGTTTCTTCTTCGCCACCACGACGCTGATCATCGCCATTCCGACCGCCATCAAGGTCTACAACTGGGTGCTGACCTTATGGCGCGGCGACATCCATCTCACCATACCTATGCTCTTTGCCCTGGCCTTCATCGTCACCTTCGTCAATGGTGGGTTGACCGGGTTGTTTCTTGGCAATGTCGTCGTCGATGTTCCGCTGTCCGACACGATGTTCGTCGTCGCCCACTTCCATATGGTCATGGGTGTCGCCCCGATCCTCGTGGTTTTTGGCGCGATCTATCATTGGTACCCGAAGGTCACCGGGCGGATGCTCAACGAAATGCTGGGCCGGTTCCATTTCTGGGTCACCTTCCTCGGCGCCTACCTGATTTTCTTCCCCATGCACTACCTCGGCCTGATGGGCGTGCCGCGGCGCTATGCTGAACTGACCGACATGACTGTCATGACCGAGTCAGCCCACCACCTGAACTCGTTCATCAGCATCATGGCGTTCATCGTCGGCTTCGCCCAGATGGTGTTCCTGTTCAATCTCATCTGGAGCATCCGCCATGGCCGCGAGGCCGGCGGCAATCCGTGGCGGGCCACGACCCTCGAATGGCAGACGCCGCAAACACCGCCCGCCCACGGCAATTTCGGCAAGGACCTGCCGATCGTCTATCGCTGGGCCTATGATTACAGCGTGCCAGGCGCCAAGGAGGATTTCATTCCGCAGAACATGCCGGGCTCCTTCGGCCCCTCGAGGGAGCCGGCATGAGCGTCATCATAGTCTTCCTGTTCGTCATCGCCGGCTTTGCCGGATGGTGGCTTTCACATCAGGGGCTGATGTCGAAGCCATGGCTCGAGCAAGGTCTGGCCGGCGATTTTGTCGCCCTCGACCGGTCGGCGCTACCCACCGCCAAAATCGGCCTCGGTGTCTTCCTCGCCGTCGTCGGCTGCCTGTTCGCGCTCTTCACCAGCGCGTATTTCATGCGGATGGCGGTGTCGGACTGGCAGCCGCTGCCGCTGCCGCGGCTGCTCTGGCTCAACACCGGCGTGCTGGTCCTGAGCAGCATTGCCCTGCAATGCGCCACGGTCGCGGCGCGCAGGGGCCAGATCGACATGGTCAGGCTCGGCCTCGCCACGGCCGGGCTCACGGCGCTTGCCTTCCTGATCGGACAGCTCATGGCATGGCGGCAGCTGACCGCCGACGGCTATTTTCTGACCTCCAATCCGGCCAACAGCTTTTTCTACCTGATCACCGGCATGCATGGCCTGCACATACTGGGCGGGCTGGTGGGCCTCGGCAGAACAACCGCCGGCGCCTGGAACGCAGCGCGGCCCGAACGGCTTCGCCTCAGTGTCGAGTTGTGCGCCATGTACTGGCATTTCCTGCTCTTCGTCTGGCTCGCCGTCTTTGCCCTACTGGCCGGCTGGGCCGCGACGTTCATCGACATTTGCCGACAGTTGCTGACCTAAGGGATCAAACGAATGGCAGAGACACTCACGCATACCCAGACGGAGCCACGGCCCTCAGGCTGGCAAGGCATTGCCGCCGACTGGTCCTCGGATCAGCGGGCGTTCAAGAACGTGTCCTGGGGCAAGGCCATGATGTGGATCTTCCTGCTCAGCGACACCTTCATCTTCGGCTGCTTCCTGCTCTCCTACATGACCGCTCGCATTTCGACACGCGTGCCGTGGCCTAATCCGAGCGAGGTCTTTGCGCTTCGTATCGGCGGCTCGGATATCCCGCTGATCCTTATTGCGATCATGACCTTCGTGCTGATCTCGAGCAGCGGAACAATGGCCATGGCGGTCAATTTCGGCTATCGCCGCGACCGCCGCAAGACAGCGATCCTGATGCTTCTGACCGCGGCACTCGGCGCGACCTTTGTCGGCATGCAAGCCTTCGAATGGACCAAGCTGATCACCGAAGGGGTACGGCCCTGGGGCAACCCCTGGGGCGCCGCACAATTCGGTTCGACTTTCTTCATGATCACCGGTTTCCACGGCACCCATGTGACGATCGGGGTGATCTTCCTGATCATCGTGGCGCGCAAGGTATGGCGCGGAGATTTCGACACCGGGCGACGCGGCTTCTTCACCAGCCGCACGGGGCGCTACGAGAATGTCGAGATCATGGGGCTGTACTGGCACTTCGTCGATCTGGTCTGGGTATTCATCTTCGCATTCTTTTATCTTTGGTGAGAGGCAGGCTTTGGTGAGAGGAAAAAATGGCTGAAGCAACCGCAAACGGCCTCGGGCAACACGCACTTCACGCTGCGCATGAAGCGCCGGCCGCCGTCGCCCATGCCGACGCGCATCAGGAACATCCGATCAAACTCTATCTGGTGGTCTGGGCATGGCTGTTCATCCTCAGCACGTGCTCGTACCTGGTCGATTATTTCGGCCTTCACGGCTATCTCAGATGGTCGCTGATCCTGATCTTTATGATCCTCAAGGCAGGGCTGATAGTCGCCGTATTCATGCACATGGCTTGGGAACGGCTGGCGCTGGCCTATGCGATCATCCTGCCGCCGATACTGGTGCTGGTGTTCGTGACAATGATGGTCCTCGAAGCGGACTATACGCTTTTCACCCGGCTGACGTTTTTCGGGTCCGGGCCCTGAGGCCCAATCCGGAGTGCCATGGCATTCTGGTCAGGCCCCACGCATCCGGCGTGTGTCCAGTTCGGTGGCCGGCGCCTTGAAACAATCGGCAACTGGCCCATTTTGTTAGAGCATGATCCCGAAAAGTGGATCCGGTTTTTGCTCCACCGATCTTCGTTTCGAAAAAGATCTTGCTCGAACAACAAGAGAGCCGATCCCGACTTTCGGAACAGAACAGGCTCTGACATCGGAAACGACATAAGTGGGATGATTGCCGTCGTTTCCCGATGCGTCGCAAACTCCGGCAAGGGAGGCCAAGATGACGATCGCGAACAGACTGAAGGACTTCATCGACGGCAAGGGAATTCCCTACGACACCGTCGCTCATCATCGCACTTCGACAAGCAGGCAGGCGGCAATAGCCGCGCATGTGCCCGGCAGCATCATGGCGAAATCCGTGGTCGTTCACCACGAGCTTGGCTATGCAGTGGCCGTGGTTCCGAGCACCCACAGGATCGAGCTCGGCACATTGCAAGACGTCATGGACAAGCGTCTCGGACTCGCCTCCGAGGACGAGATGGCTTCGCTCTTCGGCGATTGCGACACCGGCGCGATCCCGCCGATCGGCGCGGCCTACAATGTGCCAGTGATCGTCGATGAAAGCCTTGGCGACGCCACCGACGTCTACTTCGAAGGCGGCGACCATAAAACGCTAGTGCATGTCAGCGGCAAGGATTTCCGCAACCTGACGATGGGTGCCTACCAGGCCCGCTTCAGCCACGCCGCTTACTGACGGCTTCGATCATCCCGCACCGCACTCTCGCCGGCGCGGGATGGGGCAGAACGTTCTCAACTCGCCGATCTGGAGGGCGGCTCCACGACCTTGCGGTAGACATGCCAGGTGGCGTGACCGAGAATCGGCAACACGACGGCCAGCCCGGCGAACACCGGCAGCGAGCCGATGATCAGGGCGACGGCGACAATCAGCCCCCAGACAGCCATGGTGATTGGGTTCGCCAGCACCGCGCGCACCGAGGTGTGGATGGCCTCGTAAGCGCCGACGTCGCGGTCCAGCAACAATGGGAAGGCGATGACCGTTGTGCACAACACGACCGCAGCGAAGACGAAGCCGATGGCGTGACCCAGGATGATCAGCGTCCAGCCACGTCCGGTGGCGAATATTTCGTTGATGAAGCCGGATATCGATGCCGGCGGTGCCGGGCCGAAGAGATACTGGTAAAATAGCTGGGCGGTCAAAAGCCATGTGATGAAGATTGCCAGCAGCATGATCCCGACCGCCGCGATGGCCGGGAGTGCCGGAGAATTCCTGACCTCGAAAGCGTGCCTCCAGGAGGTGTCGAGTCTGGCTTCCCGTCTGCGGCTGATTTCATAGAGACCTATCGCCGCAAAAGGGCCAATCAGCGCAAAACCGGAGACGAGCGGAAACAACAACGGCAACGCATTGGCGCCCGACGTCCAGACGGCGAGCACGACTCCCACCAGCGGATAGATCAGGCAGAGAAAGACGATGTGCGACGGCTTGACCATGAAATCGTCGACGCCACGCTTGAGCGCGTCGAAAAGGTCGGCAACACCGATTTTTCGAATTTTGGTATGCTCCAGCGTCTCGCTGGCGCCTGCTATCACATGAAAACTTGCCATGACCGTTCCTCCAGAGCGGGTCCGGTGAGGTCGCGGTTTCAGGGTGCTGCCGTTCTGCATGAATGGCCTCGCAAAACCGCGACCTGCACCGCAACCAACATACTCTTTTGCCAGGGACTTGTCGCCCTTTGTCGGAAGAGCTCCGCCGGCTGGCTCTGGTGGTTCTTTTCCGATATTCTCATACAGCGCCGCGCGTCCTTTTTGGGCGCGCAAAGGACGCTGTACCGCGTTGGCTGGCGCATGATCCTTGCCGAAAATCGATTCCGATTTTCAAGGGTCATGCGGCGAGTCAAAGGTGAATGCCATGGACGGAAGGACGGTTCTCATACTCGGCCTTGGCATAGTCGCCCTGCTGATCCTGGGATTCTGTGCAATACCATCGTGATCGCCGAGCCGGTCCTGGCAATTACCGACCCTCGGCTCGTCAAGGATTCCAAGAACAGCGGTCAGGCCGTCAACCTGGCATGAACGCCCGCATTGCGATGGTGTCGGCAAGCAGCATGGCAAAGATCGCAAAAAGATAGAAAATCGAGAAGGCGAACAGCGCCTTTGCAGTCTTCATCTCCGCGTCTGGAGCGGCCAGGACCTTCCAGGCGTGCCAGATGAAACCCGCGCCCAATGCAGCCGAAACAAGTCCATAAAACACGCTCGCGAATCCAACCGCCCAGGGCAGCACGCCGATTGGCGCCAAGAGCAGCGAATAGGCGAGTATCTGTTTTCTGGTCGACGCCTGGCCGGCCACGTTTGGCATCATCGGGATGCCGGCAGCTGCGTAGTCGCCGACCTTGAACAGCGCGAGCGCCCAAAAATGCGGCGGCGTCCACAGAAAGATGATCAGGAACAGGATGACGCTTTCGATGCCGATCGCGCCAGTGGCGGCCGCCCAGCCAATGACAGGAGGAAGGGCACCCGCCGCGCCGCCGATGACGATGTTCTGCGGCGTCGAGCGCTTCAGCCACATCGTATAGATGACGACGTAGAAAAAGATGGTGAAGGCCAGCAGCGATGCGGCAAGCCAGCCAACCAGAACGCCGAGCGTCATGACCGAAAGCGCGGAAAGCACCAGGCCGAAGCCGAGCGCTTCACCCGGCGTGACGCGGCCCGACGGAACCGGCCGTTTTGATGTGCGCGACATCAGCGCGTCGATATCGGCGTCGTACCACATGTTGAGGGCCCCGGCCGCTCCTGCTCCGATCGCAATCGCACCGATTGCAATCACGGCGATGACCGGATTCATCGCGCCAGGCGCCGCCATCAGGCCAACGAAAGCAGTGAATACTGCAAGCGCCATGACCCGCGGCTTCATAAGCGTGAAGAAATCACCCGCCGTCGCTTCCGAAAGGCGGATGCCGGTATCCTTGAGGCGGCTTTCCCTAGTCGACATCGCAGACCGAAGGAAGCAGGCAACCCAATGCAAGTCGCTCAAAAGTGGACGCGACGTGCATTAGGCCACGATCCCGAACTGAAGGCGCGCGCGTGCAAAAACTGGAACACGGTTTTTGCTCACGTTGCCCTCCGGTCCGGATAGACCACGACAGGACAAGCGGTTAGCCATATTGCGGAGGAGCCACGTCACTTGGAGAACGTTTTCAGATAGGCAATGACGTTGGCCACGTCTGCATCGTTCTTGAGGCCGGGAAACGCCATCTTGGTTCCTTTGACCATGGCTTTGGGATCGTGAAGATAGGTGGTCAGTGTTGGCTCGTCCCATTTAACGCCTGATTTGCCGGCCGCAATCATGGCATCAGAATATTTGAAATCCGGATGCGTACCGGCGGTCCGGCCGATGACGCCGTGCAGCGATGGTCCGATCTTGTTCTTATCCTCGTCTGCGATGTGGCAGACCTTGCATTTGGTGAAGACCTTCTCGCCAGCCGCAGCGTCCTGAGCCTGCGACGGATTGGCGGCGAAGGTTGCAACGGACACGACGGCGAAAAATGCGACCAAGCGCATGACTTTTTCCTCCCTATCGTCAAATGTGCCTGAGACGATCCGCGCATGCCGGTACCAACAGAAATGCGCCTTTCACGGCAGAACAGATTGTCCGCTTCTCCCATATGGATTGCGACACCTATATAACACGGAATCTGGCCGGCAGGTAGAAGAGGCTTACCGTCCAAAGGTTTAGGCGGTCTGCAGCATGGCGAGCGAAACCGCGCGTTCCTCGATTTCGGTTTCGGAGTGCGCTCGTCGATGATGTCGCGACGCCGGGCCTCCGCGCTTTCGCCAGAGCAGGCATATGCCCTGTCTTGGCTTCTGCGATCTCGTCAGGATTTCTTCTCGCCGTTTGGATTGGGCACCGGTGCCTCTCGCACGTCTCGCGGTGGCGGTTCGACATGTTCAAGTTCTGACGGTGCTCTTTTGTCGCGATGGACAGGTAGCTCCTTCGGTTCGGGGCTCGGTGGCGGTTCCTTGATCGTGTTGGACATGATCCAGTTAACCGGATCGCCGGTCTCTTGTTCCCGTCAGGAGCTTAAAAACTAGAAGCCGGAGGAACCGGGGGCGTTGAAGAGCGTTCTGTCGCATGCTCAAGAAAATCGCCCTCGCCGCGGTGTTGGTCCAGGTTGCCGCCTTTTCGGCTCTCATAACCCAAACGATCCTTTTTGCGTCCGCGGCCACCCAAGCTGCCAGTACGCAGCCCAGCGATCCTGTTGCTGTCACCGGGGAAGGATGCGCCAAGGCGACGCCCCAAGATTCCCGATCTGAAATATTTCCAATCCCAAACACGCCCGATCATTGCCTTAAGCGAATTGAGCCGAGGAAGCTTATCACGACGACCTTGATTATCGCCGGGCGACAATAGCCCCAGACTTGGATCGATCTTCCAAGGCTCAGGCAGCCCACCACCAGCCCTTCACCCGTCCGCGCTGGCCATCTCCCCTCATCGCCAATCCACCCAATTTAAGTCAGGGCGCTATGCTTGAAAGCGCAACGATCTCTGCTACTTGCGGCGCGGGGCTTGTGCATTTGAGTTCGACAAAATTGGCAATGACTTCAGTGAATATGGAATGCCCGCGCTGTCACAGCAGCGGCAGGATATTCGACTGTTCCAAATGGTATGCGTCAAACGGCCATTGCTGCCCGCAAGGCACCCATCGGATCGGTTGCCCCGGAAAGACGATCGCATGCTCGGGATGTGCCGGCCTGGGGACGCTGGCAGAATCTGTGCTGAGTGCCGTCGCGTAGCCCTCGATCGGATCGCATGACGAGCGCGGCTCCGACGCGTCCGGACTATCTTACTCCGGTGGTGGTTCTTCAGGTGGTGGCGTCAAAACTGTGATGTCCATTCTGGCGATCTTGGATGCTGCGCGACCTTGCGCACCAGAATCCACGTCGCCGCTTGCGGCAACCATGATTTTGGCGAGATGTCCGACGGCGTCTGCGCTGCGGCCTGGCGAAAATTCTTCGCTCGTTTCCGGCTTTCCCACCGCCGTCTGTTTTTCGGGTACTTGCCGAGGTTGATTTGCAATTGCGGCAATCATTCGAACCTCCTGTTGCAACACCCGAATCTTATATTAGCGTTGGCTGTTGTGAGGCTGACCTGGCAAGTCCGCCGGCAGCCGCAGTCAGGAGGCGTGAAAAACCTGGGAAATGGGGAGTCTTGCGACCGAGCCGCAAGGCGGCTCGGCGACGGGCAATTCCCGTCCGGTTCAGTTGGGGACGGCTAACAACCTTCGGTGGTCTTTTTCACATGGCCTGGAGCAGCCGTCTTGGCATCGGTGTCCTGCTGACCAGGAGCGGACTGTTTCGCACTGCCGGTTTGTTGGCCCGGCGCACAATCCTTGGCAGAGTTCGGATTGATGCCGCTCGTGGTCGTCTTGTCGGTGCCCTGGTCGGTGGTGCTTGGCATAGTTGTCGTCGTCGTCGACGACCCGCTGGTTGATGTGCCGGACTGAGCAAATGCAAATCCGGCGGACATGACAAGGAAGGCCGAGGTCAGAAGAATGTTTTTCATGATCAACTCCTGATTTAGAGAGCGATAAAGCGCCTCGACACCAACCGAGAGCTGAACGAACGGTTCCCTGAAAACGGCGATTGTTCCAAAAACGTGCAGAGGCGACCCGGCAGGCAACCCGGAGCCTGTCTGTGTCACCGACCTACTCTTGGCCGCTAGCCCAACTCTGCCGCACGAGGCCCACTAGACCCGGCGCCCAGCGCAACCTTGCATGCCAGTGGCCGCCGCGCGATGCTGTCGCCAGGGTTGGAACGAATCATGCGAAAAATTCTGGTGTCGGGGCTGCTGCTCGCGGCGGTTTTTTCCGTAAATCCGGCTCGGGCGCTGGACAGCAGCGGAGCGCCCGTCGTGGTGACGCCACTGGCATCGCGCACGACGACCGCGTCCGGTCAGCCGATCATGCTGCCGCAGAAGAACGTGCAGGTGCTGGTGTCGACCTATGACATCGCGCCAGGCGCGACTTTACCGGTTCACAGACATCCCTTCCCGCGCTACGCCTATGTCCAGGCCGGAACGCTGAAGGTCACCAATGTCGAGACCGGCAACAGCAACACCTACAAATCAGGCGATTTCATTATCGAAATGATCGGTCAGTGGCATCAGGCCACCAATATCGGCGATGGCCCGGTCAAGCTACTGGTCATCGATCAGGTCGAGGAAGGCGCCAAGAATACGGAACTGCGCCAGTAGCGGCCAAGGCGATATCCGCGCCCAGATGTCAGGAGGTGTGCCGCGCGTCACAGTGCACCGCCCCACCCCCGTGCAAGGCTAGCCCCAACTACCGACCATCTGCCTCGTGGTGGCGTTCAGCCGGTTGAAGGCGTTGATGAGCGCAATCTGGATGACCAACGCGGCCAGCGCCTTTTCATCATAATGCCGGGCGGCCTCGTCCCAGACATCGTCCGGTACCGCGTCCGACCGGTCGGCGAGCCGTGTGCCGGCCTCGGTAAGCGCCAGCGCCGCGCGCTCCGCCTCGGTGAAGTAGGGTGTCTCCCGCCATGCCGCGAGTGCAAAGATGCGCTCGTCCTTTTCACCGGCCTTCTTCAGTTCGCGGGCATGCATGTCGACGCAGACGGCGCAGTTGTTGATCTGGCTGGCGCGCAGATGGATGAGCTTGCGGGTGACATAGGGCAATTCGGCTGACTCGGTCGACTTGTCCAGCGCCAGCAGCGCCTGCACGGAACCGGGAATGAGCATCACCGGGTTCTTGATTCTTGCTTGCATGGTCTTTCTCCTTTGAGGTGTTCGTCGGGACGTGTTTTGCCGACCCGGATGCAAGGCATCCGAGGTTGTGAATTTGAAAGGATTGTCGGCCGCAACGCCGCGCTGCCACAGGAAACCAATAACCACATGGCTATGGGTTTACCCATAACTCAACAGTTATGAGAGTCAAGCAGGAAATGTCCGCTGGCCCAAATGGCGGCGCTGTTCGCGCTTTCACACCAACCGGCCCAATGCTAGGGCTGGCGGCGACATCATGGATTGGATAGCCCTTGACCAGAGAAACTCGCCTGCCGCTGATCGAAATCTGTGTCGAAGGTATCGACGGCCTTCTGGCAGCACAGGCTGCCGGCGCCGACCGGGTCGAACTGTGCGCCAGCCTCATTGAAGGCGGCATCACGCCGAGCCTCGGCACCGTGCGCGCCGCCCTCGACCAGGCGACCGTGCCATTCCACGTCATGGTGCGGCCGCGCGGCGGGGATTTTCTCTACAGTGAGAACGAGTACGCATCGATGCTCGCCGATGTCTCGGCGCTGCGCGACCTCGGCGTACCCGGCGTGGTGTTCGGCTGCCTGAACGGCGACGGCACCATTGACGAGGCGCGCATGAGCGAACTGACGCAGGCTGCCGGGGCCTTGAACGTCACGTGCCACCGCGCTTTCGACATGACGCGTGACCCGGCCGAGGCGCTCGAAGCGCTGATCCGCAGCAAGGTCGGCCGCGTGCTGACCAGCGGCCAGCGTGACACCGCCATCGAAGGCTTGCCGCTGTTGGCGGATCTGGTGCGGCAGGCCGGCGATCGCATCGTCATCCTCGGCTGCGGCGGGCTCGATCTCGGCAACATTGCCGAAGTGCGCAGAAAAACCGGTCTGTCCGAAATGCATTTCGCCGCCCTCAGGGAGGTGCCGAGCGCCATGGATTATCGCAACCCCCAGGTCGGCATGGGCGGCTCCGACCTCGACCGCGAGTATCGCAACACACTGACCGACACCGACCTGGTGGCAGCCACCATCAAGGCAGCCAAGGCATGATCACAATCCCTGCCCCGATGACCCGCGTATCCGCCGAAGACGAAGCGCAGATCCTGGCGCTCAACAACGAGCATGCCGCAGAACTGTCTTGGCTCGAGCCCGAACGGCTCTCCTTCCTGCTTGGGGAAGCATTTTACGCGCGCCGCATCGGCGATCTCGAAGCGTTCATCATGACTTTTGATCAGGACGCCCGTTACGACAGTCCGAATTTCTTATGGTTCCGCGAACGCTACGAGCGCTTCATCTATGTCGACCGCGTCGTCGTCGCGGCGCAAGCGCGTGGCCGCGGTCATGCCCGCCGGCTCTATCAGGACCTGTTCGGCCATGTTGAGCGCGCCGGCCACACGCTGGTCACCTGCGAAGTCAACATCGACCCGCCGAACCCCGCCTCGGATGCCTTTCACGCCGCCCTCGGCTTTGCCGAAGCCGGCGACGCCGTGATCTATGGCGGCAAGAAAGCGGTGCGCTATTACGTCAGGTCGCTGCAGGCATAGACAGGCCGAGCGCACCGCAAAACGCCTGAACGGCTCGATTGCCTCACCAATTGCGGTTGAGCCATTCACGAGCGGGGCGCTCGATGACGTAGTAGCTGCAGAGCGCGCAGGCAAAGACGCCGGCGAGCATCAGGACCGGCGCACTGCCTTGCTCGTAGACGAATTTGTAGAACGGCTGCTGCCACAGATACAGCGAGTACGACCACAGGCCCAGCGTCGCCATCGGCCAGGAGGACAGCAATCCGGAAAAATAGCGCGGGCTGAAATCGAGCACATTGACGGCCAGAGCCAGCAGCGGGACGGCGAGGAGATAATGGATCGGCGTCGGCACCGGATCGAGGAACAGCAGAACGGCACAGATCGATGCAGCGAGCGCCACATGCTTGCCTGTCATGATCGACGGCAGCCTGCCATCGGCCTTGAGCAGGCAGATCGAAGCCGACAGCAGGATCGACGCGATGTGCACGTCGGTGCGCCAATAAGTGGTTTCGTAATCCATCCCGAGGACCCAGTACGAAACCGCGCCGTTGGCCATGGCAAGCGAGGCCAGCGCCAGGAGCAGTACGACGACGCGGGAGCGCGTTGAGACGATCACGCTGATCAGCGCCAGGATGACATAGGCATGCTCCTCGATGCAAAGCGACCAGATATGGTCGAGCGCCCCTGCCCGCGTCACCAGAATGCCGGCATAATTATACGTGAATGTCAGTGCCGTCAGCGCCGCCTTCCACTTGAAGGAGATGAACGTGCTGACGAGCGCAATCATCGCGACGATCACAAAAACCAGGAGAGCCGGGTAGATGCGGGAGAACCGGCGCTTGAAGAATTTCTTCAGCGGATAACGTTCGATGAACAGGATCTCGCCCATCAGCCGGCCGCTGAGCACGAAGAAGAATTCGACGCCCAGTACGCCGAGATTGATTCCGGGGACAGGGAAAAAATGGCCGATCAGGACCAGCCCGATTGAAAGACCACGCCAGCCGTCGAGATAGGCCAGTCTTGTTCGGGCCGGTCTGTCGGCGGCGGATCGAGACGGAACGACATGCGTCGAGGAGATGTCGGTCATGCCGATCCTTTCGCATTTAGGCATGCGAAAGGGCACGGCGGTGAACCGCGCCGACCCGGCTCGCATTCCCGCCCCAGTCCATATTGCAGTGCAAGATAAACTTGTGCAAGTGCGAGATTGCTGCGGATCAGTACCGGCCGAAGGGTCGACCGCAATTGTCTCAAGCAAAGGGTTGGTGCGCGAACTGGACAACGACAGTTGCAACACACAAAAGGGGCCAATGAGGCCCCTTTCGTTGTTCGCAGCTGATCGTATCAGGCGTTGGCGGCAGCCACCGCGCGCTTGGCCATCACCGCGATCAGATTGGCGCGATAGTCGGCCGAGGCATGGATGTCGGTCATCAAATTCTTCGCCGAAACCTTCACGCCATCGAGCGCCGCGACCGCGAAATTCTTGGCGAGTGCGGCCTCGATCTCCTTCGAGCGGAAGACCCCGTCATCACCTGCACCGGTAACGGCAACGCTGACGCCATCCTTGCCCTTGGCCACGAACACGCCAACGATGGCGTAGCGCGATGCCGGATTGCGGAATTTTTCATAGGCCGCCTTGGCCGGCGCGGTGAACGTGACAGCGGTGATGATTTCGCCATCCTTCAACGACGTCTCGAACAGGCCCTTGAAGAACTTGTCGGCCGCGATCTGGCGCTTGTTGGTGACGATGGTGGCGCCCAACGCCAACAGCGCCGCCGGATAATCGGCCGCCGGATCGTTGTTGGCGACCGAGCCGCCGATCGTCCCCTTGTGGCGCACCGCCGGATCGCCGATCAGCGATGCCATATGGGCAAGCGCCGGACAGGCCTTCTTCAGCTTCTCGTCGTTGGCGACAGCGTGATGCGTGGTGGCAGCACCGATGGTGACCGTCTTGCCCGACACTGTAACACCCTGCAGCTCCTTGATCCGCGACAGGTCGACAAGGTCGGACGGTGCGGCGAGCCGGGTCTTCATTGCCGGGATCAATGTCATGCCGCCCGAAAGCAGCTTGGCGTCGCCCGTCTTGACCAGCTTGGCGGCATCGGCGACCGAGGCGGCACGGTGATAATTGACTGAGTACATTTGTATTTCTCCCTGGGTGAAAGAGCGAATAGGGAGGAACGATTAGCGAATAGGATTTGTCCCGTCGCACCGCCTTCTCTTCCCGATTCGCTACTCCCTATTCGCTATTCGCATTCAATGTTTCGTCGCGCGGATCGCTGCCCACACGGTGGACGGCGTTGCCGGCATGGCGAGATCGTTGCTGCCGATGGCGTCGGTGATGGCATTGATCACCGCCGGCGGCGAGCCGATGGCGCCGGCTTCGCCGCAGCCTTTGATACCGAGCGGATTGCCCGGGCATGGCGTGTTCGAGGTCGAGACCTTGAACGACGGCAGGTCGCCGGCGCGAGGCATGGTGTAGTCCATGTAGCTCGCGGTCAAAAGCTGACCGCTATTGTCATAGTGGGCGCCTTCCAGCAGCGCCTGGCCGATGCCTTGCGCAAGCCCGCCATGCACCTGACCCTCGACGATCATCGGGTTGATGATGTTGCCGAAATCGTCGGCGGCGACGAACTGGACGATCTCGGTCATGCCGGTTTCCGGGTCGACCTCGACCTCGCAGATGTAGCAGCCGGCAGGGAAGGTGAAATTCGACGGATCGTAGAACGCCGTCTCCTTCAGTCCCGGTTCCATCCCGCCCGGCAGATTATGGGCGGTGTAGGCGGCGAGCGCCATCTGGAACCACGGCACGTGCTTGTCGGTGCCGGCGACCTTCAGCGCGCCGTTCTCGATGACGATATCGCTCTCATCGGCCTCGAGCAGATGTGCCGCGATCTTTTTGGCCTTGGCTTCGACCTTGTCGAGCGCCTTGACGATCGCCGACATGCCGACCGCGCCCGAGCGCGAGCCATAGGTGCCCATGCCCATCTGCACCTTGTCGGTATCGCCATGGACGATCGAGACGGAATCAAGCGGCACGCCGAAGCGCTCGTTGACCAGTTGCGCGAAAGTCGTCTCATGGCCCTGGCCGTGGCTGTGCGAGCCGGTCAGCACCTCGATCGTGCCGACGGCATTGACGCGCACCTCTGCCGATTCCCACAGGCCGACACCGGCGCCGAGCGAACCGACCGCAGCGGACGGCGCGATGCCGCAGGCCTCGATGTAGCAACTCATGCCGATGCCGCGCAGCAGCCCCTTCTTGGCGGCGGCGGCCTTGCGCTTGGCAAAGCCGGCATAGTCCGACGCCTTCATTGCCGCATCGAGCGAAGCCGCATAGTCGCCGGCGTCATAGCACATGATGACCGGCGTCTGGTGCGGGAACGAGGTGACGAAGTTCTTGCGGCGCAACTCGGCGGGTGAAACGCCGAACTGTCGCGCGGCCGTCTCCATCATGCGTTCCATGACGAAGGTCGCTTCCGGCCGCCCTGCCCCGCGATAGGCATCGACGGGTGCGGTGTTGGTGTAGATCGCCTTCACATTGGCGTGGATCGCCGGGATGTTGTACTGGCCCGACAGCAGCGTCGCGTAGAGGTAAGTCGGCGTCGCCGACGAAAACAGTGACATATAAGCGCCGAGATTAGCCTTGGTTTCGACCTTGAGGCCGAGAATCTTGTGATCCTTGTCGAACGCCATTTCGGCATGGGTGTGATGGTCACGGCCATGCGCATCGGTGAGGAAACTCTCGGTGCGGTCGGCCACCCATTTGACCGGCACGCCGGTCTTCTTAGATGCCCATAGGCAGACGATCTCTTCGGGATAGATGTAGATTTTCGAGCCAAAGCCGCCGCCGACATCTGGCGCGATCACGCGCAGCTTGTTTTCCGGCGCGACGTTGTAGAAGGCGCTCATCACCAGCCGCGCCACATGCGGGTTCTGCGAGGTCGTCCAGCAGGTGTAATGATCCTCCGCCTTGTCATAGTGGCCAAGCGCCGCGCGCGGCTCCATGGCGTTGGGAACCAGCCGGTTGTTGATGATGTCCATCTTCACGACGTGAGCAGCCTTCTCGAAGGCCGCGGCCGTATCGTCGGCATTGCCGATATCCCAGTCGAAGATCAGATTGTTGTCGGCTTCCGGGTGGATCTGCGGCGCACCCTTGTCCATTGCCCTGGAGGCATCGACGACGGCCTTCAGCTCCTTGTAGGTGATCTCGACCGCCTCGGCGGCATCACGCGCCTGCCCCTTGGTCTCGGCGACGACGATCACGACCGCATCGCCGACATAACGGACGCGGTCGAAGGCCAGCGGCGACCACGCCCCCATCTTCATCGGCGAGCCGTCCTTGGAGTGGATCATCCAGCCGCAGATGATGTTGCCGATACCGTCGGCCTTGAGTTCCTTGCCGGTCAGCACGCCGATGACGCCCGGCATGTCTTGAGCCTTCTTGACGTCGATCTTCTTGATCTGCGCATGCGCGTGCGGGCTGCGCACGAAGGCGGCATGCTTCATGCCTGGAACCACCATGTCGTCGACGTAGCGGCCGGCGCCGGTGATGAACCGTTTATCTTCCTTGCGCGCGACCCGAGCGCCAACACCTTCAATGCCCATCAGAAATTCCTCCCGGTGAATAGTGAATGGTGAATTGATGAATGGTCGAAATGGAGGAGGAGCCCGCGGCCACTCTACTCACCATTCACCATTCACTATTCACCCTAGGCAGCCTGTTTCGCCTTGCCCTTGGACGCCTTGGACATCGTCTTCGATGCAGCGAGGATCGCCTTGACGATGTTGTGGTAGCCGGTGCAGCGGCAGATGTTGCCTTCGAGCTCGGCCCGCACAGTCGCCTCGTCGAGGCCTTCGGGATGGCGGTTGATCATATCGGTCGCCGTCATGATCATGCCTGGCGTGCAGAAGCCGCATTGCAGCCCATGATGTTCCTTGAAGGCGGCCTGCACCGGATGCAGGTCGGCGCCGTTGGCCAGGCCTTCGATCGTCACGACGGTCGAGCCGGAGGCCTGCGCGGCAAGCATCGTACAGGATTTGACTGCCTTGCCGTCGACATGAACGACGCAGGCACCGCATTGCGAGGTGTCGCAACCGACATGCGTTCCGGTAAGGCCGAGATTTTCCCGCAGGAAGTGAACCAGAAGCGTTCGGTCTTCGGCAGCACCGCTGACCCGTTTTCCGTTCACCATCAACGAAACATCCGACATGGTCCCTCCCTGGGTATCAACCTTGGTCATCACGCTGCCGACGCGGTGTTGGCGCGTCAACCCCATGCATTATTCGTACACCGCACAACGGACAAAAAACAGCACGTCGCAAACGCGGCACATTATACTTTCGGTCATGGCCACGCCCCACCCTGCAATCCCGGCCTGCCCATTGCCAAAACACAGATTGAAGGCAACAATGTTTGTCGACGCGGGCGCCAAAGCACACAAAAAACAGGGCGCGCACAAAAACGCGTCGGAGGAAACGCGGAGAACATCGCTGGCCAATTCACGGACGCGCTATGCATGCGGCCTGTCGGCGCTCACCACGGACGAGCCCGACATGGAGGCGTTCGCCAGGGCGATCGCGCTGGAGGCAGCCGTGATCGACGCCGGCTTTGCGCTGCTGTTCTTTTCCCAGAGCCTGGTCGAGGCCAGCGCGCTTGCCCAGGCGCTCATGACCCACGCACCGGCCCTCCATCACGCTGGCTGCTCGACCGCCGGCGAGATCACGCCGCAAGGCCTCGAGGATGGCCACGTGCTCGCCATGCTGCTTCCGTCCGCCGTGTTCACCGCCGTCAGCGTGATGGTCGACAATTTGTCGTCGTCGGGCATGGACATCATCACCAGTGAGGTCGAGGCCTTGCGGCGGTCGCTGCGCGCGCGCCTGGGTTGCGATCGCACCCAGGGAACGTTCGCGCTCTGCTTCATCGACGGACTTTCCTATGCCGAGGAAGCGGTGAGTTCGGCCATCCATTGGGGCCTAGACGACATACCGCTGCTTGGCGGCTCGGCCGGTGACGATCTGAAATTCGAGACGACGCGCCTGATCTCGAACGGCAAGGTCACCTCCGACAGCGCCATCATCGTACTGGTAGCAACCGAAATTCCTTTCCATGTCTTCAAGACCGACAATTTCGTTCCAACAGACGAAAAGCTGGTGGTGACGTCGTCAGATCCCGATCACCGCATCGTGCGCGAGTTCAATGCCACCAATGCCGCGGAGGAATATGCCGCTTCCGTCGGCATCGTCGCGCAGATGCTGACGCCGCTGAGCTTTGCTTCGCATCCGGTGGTGGTGAAGGTCGGCGGTGAATATTACTGCCGTTCGATCCAGAAGATGCATCCCGACGGCTCGCTGTCATTCTTCTGCGCCATCGACGATGGCGTCGTGCTGTCGATCGCCCAGCCCAAGGACATGATCGAAGCGACGCGGGCGGCACTGCGCGATGTCGAGGAGAGGCTTGGCGGCATCGACATGATCCTCGGCTTCGACTGCGTGCTGCGCCGGCTGGATGCGCGCAACCGGCAAGTGTTTCGCGACATCTCGGAACTCTACCGGGTCAACAATGTCATCGGCTTCGGCACCTATGGCGAACAGTACCGGTCGATGCATCTGAACCAGACTTTTACCGGCATCGCCTTCGGCGAGCGCCAGGCGGCGGAATAAGGCGGCGGAATACGATGCCGCTGAGGGACATAAACGATCTTGAAAAGCTGAAGAAGATCAACGCGGCACTGGTCAGCCGCGTCGAACGGTCGATGGACCAGCAAGGCAACGCCTTCTCGCTGTTCCAGACAGCGATTTCGCTGGAAAACCGGGTGCGCACGCGAACCGAGGAACTGCACTCGACCTTGCGCCGGCTGGAGCAATCGAACATCGACCTCAGCGCCGCCAAGGAAAACGCCGAACTGGCAAACCTGTCCAAGACAAGGTTTCTCGCCGCCGCCAGCCACGACGTGCTGCAGCCGTTGAACGCGGCCCACCTCTCCGTTTCGGCGCTCGCCGAAGTGCAGACCAGTGACGAGGGCAAGAAGCTGGTGCGGCAGGTCGAGCGCTCGCTGGAGACGATGGAGGACCTGCTGCGCACGCTGCTCGACATCTCCAAGCTCGATGCCGGCGTGGTGCAGCCCGACATAAGCGACGTCAGCCTGGAGGCGCTGTTCTCGTCGCTGCGTTCGGATTTCCAGCCGGTGGCGGAACTGAAAGGACTGTCGCTGAAGTTCCGGCCGGTCAATGCCGTGGTCCGCTCCGACCGCACGCTGCTGCGCCGCATCCTGCAGAACATCCTTTCCAACGCGCTGGGCTATACCCGCTCGGGCGGCGTGCTGGTCGGCACCAGGCATCGCGGCGACACCATCCGCATCGACGTCGCCGACACCGGCTGCGGCATCCCCGACGACCAGCGCGAGGCGGTGTTCGAGGAATTCCATCGCGGCACCTCGTCCGCCAATGCCGAACTGGACGGTGGCGGTCTCGGCCTCGGACTTGCCATCGTGCGCCGCATGTCCAGCGCGCTCGGCCATCCCGTGACATTTTCATCGAAGGTCGGGCGCGGCACCATCTTCCACATCGATGTTCCCGTCGGCTTCGGCGCCCCGGCCGCCGCGATCGCCAGCCTTGCCGACATGGAACGGCCCCGCGGCTATGGGCTGTTCGGCACCAAGGTGCTGCTGGTCGAGAACGATGTCGAAGTGCTGCAGGCCATGATCTTCCTGCTCGAGCGCTGGCAATGCCTGGTGCGGGCCGCGACCTCGACCGACGATGCCCTCGACATGCTCGGCGACACCGACTGGGTGCCCGACATCGTCATTGCCGACCAGCATCTCGACGGCGGCGATCTCGGCACCGCGACCATCGCCGAAGTTCGCGACTATCTCGGTCGCGCCGTTCCGGCGCTGATCGTCACCGCCGACAGTTCCGAAGCGGTCGCCAAGGCGGCGCGTGCGGGTGGCATCGAACTTATGCGCAAGCCACTGAAGCCGGCGCAGTTAAGGGCACTGCTGGCGCATTTGCTGGCTTAGGGCGGAACTACGGTGACAAGTGCGCATTTGCCTGGCAACCGAAACCCGATGGCGACTGTCGGCGTTTGTGGGCAATGAGCTTTAGAGTCGAACCGCTTGCTCGACAGAATTGGCCGGCGTTCGTGGATCTGTTTTCGGTGAGCGGACCGGTCGGTCGTTGCTGGTGCATGTACGGAAAGATTGGCCCGGCTTACCGCCAGCGGCTACCCGATGAAAATCGGCGTGCATTTCAGCAATCGGCGTTATCTGGCGATGTGCCCCAGGGCCTTTTGGCCTTCGACGGAGAAGTGACCGTGGGATGGTGCCAAATCACGCCCGTCGAAGCAGTGCCTTACCTCAAGACAAGGTGGACCGGCGCCGAAGACCGTCGGGAAAAGACATGGTTCATCTCCTGCTTCTACGTCCGCAAGGGCCATCGTCGACGCGGGATAACTCGAGTACTGATCAAGGCGAGCATCGCTCACGCAAGACGACATGGCGCCGAGGCGATCGAGGCGATGCCGCTCGATGGCAGCAAGTCGCCGAGCGCAACGGGTAGCGGGTACGTGTCGACCTTCGAGAGCGCAGGGTTCCAAGCCATAGCACACCGCGATGCGGCCCACCCGCTGATGAGACTTTCATTGTCATAAGCCACGACGCGCACGCCCGCCGTTGGCCCTCAAAACCCAGCCTGGTCCCGAAACAGCTCCGCATTGTCGAGCTTCGACACCTCGATCACCGCCTGCGTGCGGCTGTAGACATTGAGCTTGCGCAGGATTTCCGACACATGCGCCTTCACCGTGGTCTCTCCCACCTGCAGCTCATAGGCGATCTGCTTGTTGAGCAGGCCCTGGCGTAGCATCTGCAGCACCCGCAGCTGTTGCGGCGTCAGCGTCGACAGGCGCTGCACCATGTCGGCGCGGTCGACGCTTTCGGCGTCGGGCGTGCGGCCTTCATAGGTTTCCGGCACATAGATCGCGCCTTCCATCACCGAGCGTATGGCGGCGGCCAGGTCGCTCTTGCGCGCCGATTTCGGAATGAAGCCGGCGGCACCATAGGACAGCGCCTCAGAAATGATCTTCGGCTCCTCATGGCCGGAAACGATCACCACCGGCAGGCGCGGATAGCGGGTCCTGAGCTGCAGCAGCCCGTCAAAGCCGTGCACGTCAGGCATGCTGAGATCGAGAAGCGCAAGGTCGAACGGCTTGGCGCCGGCCAGCAGATCGAGCGCCTCGGTGATCGAGCGCGCTTCCACCGTGTCGACTTCCGGATAGGCCATCTGCACCGCGCTGTGCAGCGCCTCGCGAAACAGCGGATGGTCGTCGATGATCAGGAACCGGGCGCGATCGTGGATTGCGGTCATAGGGGTTCATTTCAGTTCGTGGGCGATTAGAATAACCTCGCCAGCATGGCCAGATTATTGCCAAATAGTATATCGCCATCTCCGGCGGAAAGCGCCGCCGGCACTTCCTCGACCAAATCGCCTTGCCCGGCCGCCCAAATCGGTCGAATGTTGCGGTAATCAGGCAGAGACCTACATGACAGACTTCGTCCTTCCCTCGCCCGCAATCGCATCGGTGGCCGTTGCGGGCTCGCCTGAGCGTTTCGCGGTGCGCCGCATCTTCTGCGTCGGCCGCAACTACGCGGCGCATGCCCGCGAGCTCGGCAATGACGAGCGCGACCCGCCCTTCTTCTTCACCAAGCCAGCCGACGCGGTGGTCGATTCCGGTTCGACGATTCACTACCCGCCGCTGACGGCCAATCTGCACCACGAGATCGAGCTGGTTGCCGCGATCGGCAAAGCCGGCTTCCGCATTGCCCGTGACAAGGCGCTGGATCATGTCTGGGGCTATGGCGTCGGCATCGACCTCACCCGCCGCGATCTGCAGGACGAGGCCAAGAAGGCCGCCCGTCCGTGGGACTGGGCGAAGGCGTTCGACCGCTCCGCGCCTTGCGGTCCACTGGTCCCCGCGGCGAGATCCGGACACCCGCAAAAGGGCCGCATCTGGCTCGCCGTCAACGGCCAGGTCAGGCAGGATGCCGACCTCGCCGAGCTGATCTGGCCGATATCGGATATCGTGTCGATCTGCAGCGAGGCGATGGAGTTGCAGCCCGGCGACCTGATCTTCACCGGCACGCCGGCCGGCGTCGGCGCGGTTCGTGCCGGCGACACGATGACTGGCGGCGTCGACGGCATCGGCACGATCGAAATAACCATCGGCCAACCGAAGTGATCGCATGAGCGACCTCGTCCTGCACAACTACTATCGCTCCTCCACCTCCTACCGGGTGCGGATCGCGCTGGAGATGAAAGGGCTGAGTTATGACTACGTGCCGCATCATCTGCGCCATGGCGAGCATCTGGAACCGGCCTATCTCGCAGTCAATCCGCAAGGGCTGGTGCCGGCGCTGGTCCTCGGCGACGGCACACTGCTGACGCAATCGCTGGCGATCATCGAATTCCTCGACGAGACCAGCCCGGAACCACCGCTGCTGCCAAGCGATCGGGCTGGTCGGGCACGCGTGAGAATGCTGGCGCAGATGATCGCCTGCGACATCCACCCGGTGAACAATCTGCGCGTGCTGACCTCGCTGCGCACCCTGTTCGGCGCCGGCGACCAGGACATCACCAACTGGTTCCGCCATTGGGTGAACGAAGGCTTTCAACCGCTTGAGAAGATCCTGGCTTCGTCGCCCGAGACCGGAACATTCTGCCATGGCGAGACGCCGGGGCTGGCTGACATCTGCCTGGCCGCGCAAGTCACCAGCAACGCCCGCTTCGGCGTCGACCTGAGCCCCTATCCGACGATCGCTCGCATCAACGCCGCGTGCATGGCGCTGCCGGCTTTCCAGAAGGCGGCGCCCCAGAACCAGATCGATGCTGAATAGGGCTTCATCGGCCGACGCGTAACGTCGGCGCCCGGTTCTGGCGGAATCGATTTCCGCTTGACCCAACTGGGAATCGGCTATCGTTTTCCTGCAACGCAGCAGGGTGGGAGTGTGACCTATGAGAGCCGTCGTCTTCGAGAAATTCGGCGAAGCGCCGACGATCCAGACTGTTCCCGATCCGAAGCCGGCTGCCGATGGCGTCGTCATCAAGGTCGAGGCGACAGGGCTTTGCCGCAGCGACTGGCATGGTTGGATGGGGCATGACGACGGCATTACGCTGCCGCATGTGCCGGGGCACGAACTGGCCGGCATCGTGGTCGCGGCCGGCAAGCAGGTCACCCGCTGGAAAGCAGGCGAACGCGTCACCGTGCCGTTCGCCGTCGGCTGCGGCCGCTGCTTCGAGTGCAATTCGGGCAATCACCAGGTCTGCGAGCACCAGACGCAACCTGGCTTCACCGGCTGGGGCTCATTCGCCGAATATGTCGCCATCGAACACGCCGATACCAATCTGGTGCGCCTGCCCGACGAGATGGAATTCGCCACCGCCGCCAGCCTCGGCTGCCGCTTCGTCACCTCGTTTCGCGCCATTGTCGATCAGGGCCGGGTCACGCCCGGCGAATGGGTGGCGGTGCATGGCTGCGGCGGCGTCGGCCTGTCGGCGATCATGATTGCCAGTGCCATGGGCGCAAATGTGATCGCCATCGACCTCACCGACGAGAAGCTGGATTTCGCCAAAAAGATCGGCGCCGTCGCCACCATCAATGCGTCCACGACGTCGAATGTCGTCAAGGCGGTCAAGCAGATCACCAATGGCGGCGCGCACATGTCGATGGACGCGCTCGGCCACCCCACCACCTCGTTCAATTCGATCGCCAATCTGCGCCGGCGCGGCCGCCATGTGCAGGTCGGCCTGATGCTGGGCGAGCATGCGCGGCCGCAGGTGCCGATGGACAAGGTGATCGCCTTCGAACTCGAAATCCTCGGCAGCCACGGCATGCAGGCCTACCGCTACCAGGCGATGATGGACATGATCCGCAACGGCAAGCTCAGGCCCGAACTGCTCGTCGGCAAGAAGATCAGCCTCGACGAAGCACCCGCGGCCCTGATGGCGATGGGCGGCTTCGAGGGCATCGGCATCGGCGTGGTGACGAAGTTTTAGCCGGCCCGGTCGCCCGAGTCGGCCCTACCTTGCAAACTTCTTCGCGCCGAACACGCACAACACCACGCCGAGCGTGACGACGACCATCAGCGGGCTGACCTGCTCGTGCAGCAGCGTCGCCGCCAGGGCGAGGCCGAAGAAGGGCTGCAGCAACTGCAACTGCCCAACGGCGGCGATGCCGCCTTGCGCCAGGCCGCGATACCAGAAGACGAAGCCGATCAGCATGCTGAACAGCGAGACGTAGCCCAGTCCGATCCAGGCGTTGGATCCGACGCCGGCAAAGGACGGCGGCAGCGTCGCGAAAGTCAGCACCAACATGATCGGCAGCGACAGCACCAGCGCCCAACAGATCACTTGCCAACCGCCGAGCTTGCGCGACAGCGCTGCCCCCCTCGGCATAGCCCAGGCCGCAGGCGACGATGGCGGCGAGCATCAGGCCATCACCGATCGGCGAAGCCGTCACGCCTTGCGTCAGGGCAAAGCCTGCGACCAGCGCACTTCCAACGCACGAAAACAGCCAAAACGCCGGGCGCGGACGGTCACCACCGCGCAGTACGCCGAAGATCGCGGTCGCCAGCGGCAGCAGGCCGACGAAGATGATGGAATGGGCCGTGGTGACGTGCTTCAGCGCCAGGGCGGTCAGCAAGGGAAAACCGACGACCACGCCAAGTGCAACGATCACCAGCGACAGCAGATCGCCACGCTCCGGGCGTTTCTGCCGGAACAGGAGCAGCAGCGCCAGGCCGAGCATTCCGGCAATCGCCGCCCGGGCCGACGTCAGGAATGTCGGATCGAAATCTTTCACCGCCACGCGCGTTGCCGGGAGCGAGCCGCTGAAGATCAACACGCCAATGAACCCGTTCACCCAGCCGCTCGCGATCTTGTCCATCATATGCTCCGTTTTGTCGGCTCTGTATCGAGCGGAGCCCGTGGCATTGCCAGAGACAATGCGGTACAGTTATACAAAACTGTCATGGGCAATTGAGCAGTACGGATGGACAGACAGACCACAGGCGAAAGCAGCGGAACGCTGGTCGAAGGCGTCATGACGACGATCCGTCAGCGGATCGCGGCAGCAGCCTGACGCCGGGAGCGAGATTGCCGTCGATCCGCGCCTTCGCCAAATCCATGCAAGTGTCCAAATCCACCGTGGTCGAAGCCTATGAGCGGCTCGCCGCCGAAGGCGGGATCCGGTCCCGGCCGGGCTCGGGCTTCTATGCCGCCGGCTCGCTGGCGCCACTGTCGCTGGCCGAGATCGGTCCCCGCCTCGACCGCGCCGTCGATCCGCTCTGGATCTCGCGCCAGTCGCTGGAAGCCGGCGACGACATGCTGAAGCCCGGCTGCGGCTGGCTGCCGGCCTCCTGGATGCCGCAGGCCGGATTGCGCCGGGCATTGCGCACGGTGGCGCGTGCGGCCGATATTTCGCTGGCCGACTACGGCACGCCACTCGGTCTGCCGCCGCTGCGGCAATTGCTGGCGCGGCGCATGGCCGGGTATGGAATCGAAGCCTCGCCCGACCAGATCATACTGACGGAATCGGGCACGCAGGCCATCGATCTCCTGTGCCGGTTCCTGATCGAACCCGGCGACACCGTGCTGATGGACGACCCCTGCTATTTCAACTTCCACGCCCTGCTGCGCGCTCACCGGGCCAAGGTCGTCAGCGTCCCCTATACGCCGTCGGGACCGGATATCGACCTGTTCGCGCAGGCGCTGGCCGAGCACCACCCGCGCCTCTACATCACCAACTCCGCCATCCACAACCCGACCGGTGCGGTCCTGTCGCCGGTCACCGCGCACCGCCTTCTCAAGCTCGCCGACCAATCGGATCTGACCATCGTCGAGGACGACATCTTCGCCGATTTCGAACATGCCCCTGCCCCCAGGCTGGCAGCGTTCGATGGCCTGAACCGCGTCGTCCACATCGGCAGCTTCTCCAAGACACTTTCAGCGTCGGTTCGCTGCGGCTTCATCGCGGCACCCCGCGACTGGATCGAGGGCCTGACCGACCTCAAGATCGCTACGACCTTCGGCGGCGGGCGGCTTGCGGCCGAACTGGTGCTGACGCTGCTGAAGGACGGCAGCTACCGCAAGCATATGGAGTTGCTGCGCGCGAGGCTTGCGCGCGCCATGGGCGAGACGAGCGCCCGCCTGAAATCGATCGGCATCGCGCCCTGGATCGATCAGCCGGCCGGCCCGTTCCTGTGGTGCAGCCTGCCGGATGGGGTGGATGCGGCTGAAGTGGCCCGCCGCGCCTTGGCCGACAACATCGTGCTAGCGCCCGGCAACGCATTCAGCCTGTCCGGAACTGCCAGCCGCTTCCTGCGCTTCAACGTTGCCCAATGCGCGGACGAGCGGATTTTCAGGGTGCTCGAGGCGGCGATAGCGCGTTGATTTGCTTGTTACCGCGCCGCGCAAACCTCTCGCACACAGTCGCGTAGCCAGCGTTGCGCCGGATCGGCATCGAGCCGCGGGTGCCACAGCATGGAGATAGTGACCCCCGCTGTGGCGACCGGCAGGGGAAAACTATGCATGCCGGCGCGTGCGCCCTCCGTATGCCGCTCCGGAACGCTGGCAATCAGGCCGGATGTTCGGGCCATGGCAAGTGCTGCCGAGAAACCGGAAACCATGCACACGACCGTCCGCTGCAGCCCGAGCAGGCTCAAAGCCTCGTCGATCGGCCCTTTCTCGCGGCCACGCCGTGAAACGCTGATGTGCCGGCCCGCCGCATAGCGCTCGGGCGTCACCGCGCCCTCACTCAAGGGATGACCCGTTCGCACGGCGCCGATGAAGCGGTCGCGAAGCAATGCCTGAATGCGCACCTCCGGTCCGGTCTCGCCAGCGACGCCTATGTCCAGATCGATCGCCGCGTCGCGCAACGACATGACGTCCTTGTCGGATTTCGGTGCAAAGCGCAGCCGCACGCCGGGCGCATCGGCCTGGATACGGGCGACGACACGAGGCGCGAATTCTTCGACGAAACTTTCATTGGTGCGCAGCGTGAAGACCCTGTCCAGGCTACGGAGATCAAGCAGGGTGGCAGGCCGCAGCAGCGCCTCCGCATCCTGGACGACACGGCCGACCTGCCGTCGCAGTTCTTCCGCGCGCGGCGTCGCCACCAGGCCACGTCCGGCGCGAACCAGCAGCGGATCGCCTGTTGCCTCGCGCAGCCGAGCCAGGGTGCGGCTCATCGCCGAAGGACTAACCCGCAGGCGTCCGGCGGCGCGCGCCACGCTGCCTTCGGACAGCAGGATATCGAGAGCAAACAGCAAATTGAGATCGGGCGATGCCATGCCGGATCATAGCACATCATATGGCGTTTGATGCACGAATAAGATGCAAATGCTGCGTCTTCCGCCATATCGATCAAGGGACTAGATCTCCGCTGACTCTGGTTCTGGAGCTGATGGAAGGGAGATCGCCGTGGCAATCGCTGAGCAAAATCGGGACGGGCGCGCTTCGGCGCTGCAGCAGATGCAATCCGCCCGCTGGGCGCTGGCAAGCCTGTCGCTCGCCACGCTGCTGTCGTCGCTGGGAACCAGCATTGCCAGCGTCGGGCTGCCATCGCTGATGCAGAACTTCGGCGCATCATTCCAGTCCGTGCAATGGGTTGTTCTGGCCTATCTCCTCGCCATCACCACACTGATCGTCAGCGCCGGACGGCTGGCCGACATGTTCGGGCGCCGGTCGTTGCTGCTTGGCGGCATCGCGCTGTTCACATCGGCATCGGGGCTCTGTGGCCTGGCGCCGACACTCGGGCTGCTGATCGCCGCGCGCGCCGTGCAAGGGCTTGGCGCGGCGTTGATAATGGCGCTGACGCTGGCTTTTGTCGCGGAAACGGTGAGCAAGGAACGGACCGGCAGTGCCATGGGCCTGCTCGGTGCCATGTCCGCGATCGGGACGACGCTTGGCCCTTCGCTCGGCGGCCTCTTGATCGCCGGCTTCAGCTGGAGGGCGATCTTCCTCGTCAATGTCCCGCTAGGTGTGCTCACCTTCGCTCTCGCCTGGCGTGCCTTGCCGGCGCGCAATAAAACCGCGCAGGTCGACCGAGGCACGTTCGATGTGATGGGCACGGTCCTGCTGGCCTTGACATTGGCCGCCTATGCGCTGGCCTTAACGCTTGGCAGAGGCAATTTCGGGGCGCTCAACATCAGCCTGCTGGTCATTGCCGGCATTGGCGTTGTTCTGTTCGCCAGGGTGCAGACGAAAGTGAAAAAACCCTTGATCCAGCTTGCCAGCTTCCGAAACTTCCAGCTGAGCGCCAGTCTCGCTATGAGCCTGGTCGTCGCCACGGTGATGATGGCGACCTTGGTGGTGGCCCCGTTCTACCTGTCGCGCGGGCTCGGGCTGGATGCCGCAATGGTCGGCCTCGTGCTGTCGACCGGCCCGCTCGTCTCGACCCTGTCGGCGCTGGTGGCCGGACGCCTGACCGACCGCTTCGGCGCTCACAGGATGATGGTCGCCGGCCTGCTGAGCCTTGCCACGGGCACCTTCCTGCTGTCACTCGCCATGACCAAACTCGGCATTGTCGGCTATGTCGTTCCGATCACCGTCACCTGCGTCGGCTACGCGCTGTTCCAGACATCCAACAATGCAGCCGTCATGACCGGTGTCGGTGCCGGCGAGCGCGGCGTCGTCTCCGGCCTGCTCAATCTTTCACGCAATCTTGGGCTCATCACCGGCGCATCGTTGATGGGCGCCATATTCGCCGTCGCGTCGGCTAGAGGACACGAAGGTATTGGTCCTCTGAGTTCCGATGCCGCCGCACGGGGAATGCAGGTCACCTTTCAGACGGCAACGGTGCTGGCGCTGGTCGCGCTGGTCCTCGCATTGCTCTCGGTCCGCGCCGAGTTCAGGCGGCAGAGACTGGTGGAAGTGTCGCAAAACCTCTGATCTGCGCGAACCGGCGCTCAGGCCCCTGCCCGCTTGCGGCGCTCATAGAGCATGACCAGCGTTTCAGCCGTCAGAGCGGGCTTTTCCTCGCCTTCGATCTCGACCGTATTGGCCGCCTTCATCAGATACTGGCCGGGGCCTTTGTCCTCCATGGACAGCAGCGTGATGCGCAGCCTGATGCGTGCGCCGACCTTGACCGGCGCTAGGAAACGCACCCTGTCGAAGCCATAGTTGAAGGCGGCCTGGGTATTCTCCGGCACGATGCCCATGCCGAGCGCCAGCGCGCCGATGATCGACAATGTCAGGTAGCCATGCGCGATCGTCGTGCGGAAGGGGCTTTGCCGCCGCGCCCGTTCAGGATCGACATGGATCCATTGATGGTCGCCGGTGCATTCGGCGAACTGGTCGATCCGGTTTTGGTCGACCGTCGTCCATTCCGACACGCCAAGCTCCTGCCCGGCCATCATCCTCAACTGCTCGTAGGTCGGCGGCGTTTTAGGCCGTATTTCGGTCATTCCTGGTTTCCCGATCGCTTGCCAAGCCTCCGGACCACGAACTGACGGCCTCTGTCAATTCGCCCTGCGCGAATCCGTTCCGCCGAACCAGGCCACAATCGCGCCATGGCTCCCTGCGCAAGGGGCTGGTCAAATCGGGATTTCCCGGCCTTCAGAGCGGCCGGCAGCAATGAGCCGGCCTGGGCCACAGCTGCTACTTCTTCTCGTAGCCGGCGCGAATTTCCTCCATCGCCTCCTTGATGCGCGTGCGCAGAATATCGACCGATTCGGTACCGGATTTCTTGACCAGTTCAGCGACTTCGCCGGCATTCTTCAATGCCGCCTCGAAGGACTTTCTGGCAAATTCCGTTTGTTTGGCCATCAATTCCTGCGGATTGCCAGGCGCCCTGTAGCTTTGTGCCATATCGGTGACTTCGCGCAGCGTGTCCTGCAACATCTCGCGCTGCCTGGACAACAGCGAGGACGCGCCGGCGGCACCGGCCCGCGCCGATTTCTCCAGCGCTTCGAGGTTCTTGCGATGATGGGCCAGGATCGCCTCGACATCGGGCACCTTCAGGTCGCGGCCGAATCTGCCGAACATGTCCATGAAGGAATCGGATTCCGGTTGTTTTGCCATGCTGGTTTTCTCCCCTTTGCCGCGGATGCGGGCACCCTCAGCGGGAGAATAGCACTCGCGTGCCGTGTGTCCATTTCGAACCCGATGGAAATCAACGCCAGCCTGGCGCGCAATCAATTCACGAGGAACAGCCGCTCTGCCAGATAGAGCACGACACCCGCGAGCCCGCCGATGATCATGCCGTTGAAGCGGATGTATTGCAGGTCCCTGCCGATGTTCATCTCGATCAATCGCGTCAGCTGCGCAAGATCCCAGCGCTTGACCTGGTCGGCGATAAATGTCGACACGCCGCTTTTCTGGCTCTCCACGAACGACGCGAGCGCCACCACGAACCCCGTGTTCATGTCGGCCCTGATCTGCGCATCGCTTGCAAGATGCCGCCCGACCTCGACGAACATGTTGGCAAGATGCGCGCGGATAACCGAATTCGGCGCCTTGGCGTCCTGCTCGATGAACTGGCCGAGGCTTGCCCACATGTCGCCGGCCAATGCCTTGACCTCCGGCCGTGCCAGGAAATCGCGCTTCAGCTTCTCTGCGCGTTTGGCATATTGCTTCGATGTCCTCAGCCTTTCGACGAAGCCCAGAGCGAAATGGTCGAATTCGGCGCGCATCGGGTGATCCGGATCGGCCCTCACCTCGTCGAGCAGCGAGCCGGCCGAGGCGACGATCTTCTTCAGGAGATAGGCGTCGGCGCGAAACAGGTTGAACAGCGACGGCAATTCCTCGCGGATTTTCTCGCGCATCGTCGCCAGCGCCTGTTCGTCGTTGAGAAACCGGCCGATCACCTTGGTGAACTCGTCGAACAGTTTCTGATGACGGCGATCATCGGTTAGCGCGGACAACAGCTCGGCTGCCAGCGGCGCCAGCGGCACCTTCTCGATCTGCTCGAGCATGCGGCTGGTGACGAAGCCGCGCAGGCCGGATTGCTCGACGGCGGCCAGCGTCTGCGGCACCAGCCGCACGACGAAGCGCGACAGGTCGGCGGCGCGCTCGGTATCGGCCAGCCAGTCGGCGACCAGCGCCGAGAAATCGACCTCGGCAAGCTTTTCGCGCACCGGCTCGGGCGCCAGGAAGTTGACCTCGATGAAGCGGCCGAGATTGTCGGCGATGCGGGTCTGGTTCTCGGGGATGATGGCGGTGTGTGGGATCGGCAGCCCCAGCGGCCGCCTGAACAGCGCCACCACCGCGTACCAGTCGGCCAGCCCGCCGATGGTCGCGGCCTCGGCAAAGGCAGCGACGAAGCCGAGCCACGGATAGCTATGCTCTAACGACTTGGCCATGGCGAAGACGAGAACGCACAGCGCCAGTGCGGCTGTTGCCGCGAATTTCGTGCGTCGCAGCGCCGAAAGCTTGGCGTCCGCGTCGCTACCGATTCGCAAAGGGGTCATGGCCTGGGCCGATTGTGCCATGGTCGAGCTACTCCTCGTCCGTTGCGAGCTAATCTAGTATCTCGCTTGTCCGAATGCCCGCCCTATCCTGCGCGGTCACGGTTTTCCCCGGCCTTGCACATAAGTTGACGCGAATATTCACCTATTATGCCGCGCTAGTCTGGAATTATTCCAAGGTATGGGCCATATTCGATTCAACCTATTGCTTTGCGAGGACAAAATGCGGTTAACGCGCCAAACCAATTATGCCATGCGCATCCTGATGTATTGCGCGGCAAACGATGACCGGCTGAGCCGCATCCCCGAGATCGCCGCCGCTTATTCGGTGTCGGAACTGTTCCTGTTCAAGATCCTGCAGCCGCTGGTCGAACATGGCCTTGTCCAGACCGTGCGGGGCAGGAATGGCGGCGTCAAGCTTGGCCGTGGCGCCGAAGCGATCAGCTTGTTCGATGTGGTGCGCGTGACGGAGGAAAGCTTCGCTATGGCCGAATGCTTCGAGAACGATGCCGCCGAATGCCCGCTGGTCGATAGCTGTGCGCTGAATTCGGCGCTGCGCGAGGCGCTGAACGCGTTCTTCGCGGTGCTGGAGCGCTACACGATCGCCGATCTGGTGGCGGCGCGCCCGAATGTGCGCAACCTACTCGGCATCGACATGCTGTTGGAGCGCCGCGCCCCGGCTGCCTGAACCTGGCGACGTGTGTCTGGCTAGACCTACTGCAATAAATTAGGCCGCTGACTGGGGCAGCACGAACGGCATGTTCCCGGCCGGCAGCACGCCGACCCTGAGCCGGCAGTCGAACACTTTCTCGATCAGGTCATCGCTCAGCACGTCCTGCGGCGACCCGGTGGCGGCCAGCCGGCCATAATGCATGACGAATATCCTGTCGGCAGACATGGCCGTCAGATTGAGGTCATGCAGGATGGCAACCACGCCGCCGCCTCTTCTGGCAAAGTCGCGAGCAATGTCCATGATGATCAGCTGGTGCTTGATGTCGAGGCTGGAAACCGGTTCATCAAGGAAGAGATAGCGCGGCTTGCCGTCGAGCACGGGCGCCCAGACCTGGCACAGCACGCGCGCAAGCTGGACGCGCTGCTGCTCGCCGCCCGAAAGTTCCTGATAGAAACGTCCGGCAAAACCGTCGAGATCGACGCGCGCCAGCGCCCGTTCCGGCAGCCGCGCATCCTCGCCCGGCAGGACGCCCGAGCGGCCGCCGACAAGGCCAAGCTTGACCACTTCTCGCACCGTGAACGGGAACGACAGCGTCGTCGCCTGCGGCAGCACCGCGCGCTGGACGGCGGTCTCGACCGGCTTCATCGCGCAGAGATCGCGGCCGTTGAGGGCGACGCGCCCGGTATAGGCGAGGTCGCCGGAGAGCGCCTTGAGGAAGGTCGTCTTGCCCGAACCATTGGGGCCCACGATGGCGGCGATCTCGCCGGGCCGCGCGTGGAAATCGACACCGCTGACGATACGCTTGCCTGCGATGTCAACCGAAACGTCCCTTGCCTCGATCATCCCAACTCTCGCAAATAAACGACTCTCACAGGTCGACTACGCCGCGCTTGCGCAGCAGGATCCAAAGGAAGAACGGTGCGCCCGCGATCGCGGTGACGATGCCTATCGGCAGTTCGGCCGGTGCCACGACGGTGCGAGCGACCGCATCGGCCAGCAGTAGCAATGAGGCGCCGAGCAGCGCCGACGCCGGCAGCAAATAGCGATTGTCCGGGCCGATAGCCAAGCGCAGCAGATGCGGCACCACGATGCCGACGAAGCCGATGCCGCCGCTGACCGCGACGGACGCGCCGACCGCCGCCGAGACGCCGACGATGGCCGTGTATTTCAGCCGCTGCACCGGAATGCCGAGATGGCCAGCGGTCGCCTCGCCCAGCGCCAGCGCGTTAAGGCCCCGTGCCAGGAACGGCATCGCCGCCAGCGCCAAGACGATGATCGGCCCAACCGAAGCAATCTTCGCCCAGGTCGCACCGCCGAGCGATCCGAGTGACCAAAAGGTCAGGTCGCGTAACTGGCGGTCGTCGGCCATGAAGACGAGAATGCCGGTCAGCGCCATGGCGAGCGCGGCCAGCGCAATGCCGGCGAGCAGCATTGTGGCAACCGAGGTCTGCCCCCGTCGTGTCGCAACCTGATAGAGCACCAAAGTCGTCGCAAGCCCGCCGAAGAAGGCCGCCAGTGGCAGCGCAAGCGTGCCGACTATGGCTGTCGCGGGAGCCAACACTGTGGCGCCGAGTACGATGACGGCAACCGCGCCGAGGCTGGAGCCAGCCGAAACGCCAATGAGGCCGGGGTCGGCCAGCGGATTGCGGAACAGCCCCTGCATGACCGCGCCGGAGACTGCGAGCGCCGCGCCGACCAGCAGGCCGAGGGTGATACGCGGCAAACGGATGTCGTAGACGATCAAGCTGTCGCGGGCGCTCAACGCGGCGTTATCAGGCACGGTGCCGAACAGCCAACCGCTGATGACATTGACCGCTGACGCGTCTGACGCTCCTGATGTCAGTGATAGCAGGACGGCAATGAAGAGCCCCAGGCACAGCAGCAGGATGACGATGCGGGCTCGGCCTGACCGGTCGCCTTCGGATGCGCTCGCCATCGCCTTCACCGGACCGGCGATCGATTGATCGACCATAATTTGCCTGCTCAATCCGTGACCTGCCCGCCATAAAGCGAGACGGCGAGCTCGTGGATGGCGTCAGCGGTGCGCGGCCCGAAGCCGAGCAGATAGGAGCCATCGATGCGGATCAGCTTGCGCGCGGTTCCGGCAGGCGTCGAGGCGATCGACGGATTGCCGAACAGTTCGTCGTCCGACACCGGAGGCCCGGCATTGCTCATCATCAGGATCACGTCCGGCCTGGCGGTGATAACAGCCTCGTCGGACATTTGCTTGTAGCCGGAAAAGCCTTCGACCGCGTTGACGCCGCCAGCCAGCCTGACCATTCCGTCGGCGGCGGTCTCGCTGCCGGCAGCCAGGATCTTGCCGCCTTGTATCGACAGCACGAACAGGATGCGCTTGCGCTGCATGATCGGGGCCGTCTGCTTTTCGGCGGCCGTGAGCCGGGCATCGAGCTCCTTGGCCAGCACCTCGGCCTTGGCGTCAACGCCGAGCGCCTTGCCGACGATGCGGACCTTCTCGAGGATACCCTCGTGGCTATAGTGCTCGGGCACTTCGATGAACGGGATGCTCGTCTTCCTCAAGACATCGACGGCTTCCTTGGGACCGCTGCCGTGCAGCGCCAGGATGCCTGTCGCGTTGACCGACAGGACGCCTTCCGGCGACAGCGCGCGCATGTAGCCGACATCAGGCAGCTCAAGCGCCGCTTTCGGATACCGGCTGGTGGAATCGCGCGCCACCAGATGCTTCTCCTCGCCGAGCGCGTAGACGATCTCGGTGATCGAGCCGCCAATGGCCGCAATCCTCGAGGGATCGGCAAATACGGCCGTGCCTTCCGTGGCATTGACAGGTTGCAGTGCGACGAAAGCAAGGGACAGACCGATCGCCGGCCCGGCGATGATCTTGGAAATGCAACCCATTGTCGTTCTCCTCAGGCTGCAGTCGGGCTTGGGATGCGCGGCAGGTTCTCCGCCAGGAACCGCCAATCGTCACGCTCGCTCTCGCCCTCATGACGCTTGCCGAAGAACTGGATGATCATCTTGCCGTCGGCGTCATAAACCTCGAGCGAGGTGACATGACCGTCCTTGGTCGGCTTGCGCACGGCCCAGACCTCGTGGATGTGATCGGTTCGCAGGTGCAGGTGGAAGGTTTCATCCAGCACGTTGATCCATGGTCCCATCGGCTTGATGGATTTGATAAGTCCGGAATGGATCTGGATGCAGCCGCGGTTTCCGACAAAGCACATGATCGGTATCTCGCCCTCCGCGGCATGATGGAACATGACACGGACAGCGTCATTGTCGAGCAGCCAGGCATAGTCCTGGCCGACCATGCGCACCGCCTGCCGGCGGCTGAGCTTCAACGTCTTCAGCATGCCGAAGAACTGGTGCACGTCGGTTAGCCGGCTCCAGCGGTCGCGCAGATCGTCGAGATTGGCGGTCGCTTCGTCGCCATGGATCTCGTCATCGGAGACTGGCCCGAAAATGTCGACCGTCGGCTCCTGATCGGGCGATTCGAGCGCGGCGACCAATTTTTGATACGCATAGAGGCTGGAAGCCGGCCGCAGATGCACCTTGTGCACGGCCTCGCCAGCCGCGTCGAAGAACTGCAGGCTGCGGCGAATCTCGTCGCCATCGCGCTTTTCCACGGCAAAGCCATGCACCCACGCTTTCGGGAAGATGCGCAGGTCGATGTTTTCGCCAAGCACCATGGCATTGTGGTTGCCCGTGACGACCTTGTCATAGACCCCGATCTTTTCGTGCACCGCGCTTTCATTGCGGGTCAGCGCCATGACCTCGCCGACGGCCTCGAGGCCGGTCAAAAGATCGTTGACGCGCGGCTCGATGCGAACGACGCCATCGCCGCAATGCGCGGCTGCCAGCTCGGCCTCCGAAATGCCGAGTCGGGCAGCCAGATCACGCTCGCGCGCCTTCGGATTGTCTGTCCGTGCCCGCCGGATTTCATGCGGGGCGGGTTTTACGCGCTGGTCCATATCTCGGTCCCTATTGCCTTGCCTTACTTGTTGAGAATGAGCTTGCCCTGCCGGGTAATCTTCAGCCGGTAGAGCGCGCCATGATGCTCGATGCCGATCTCGTGCTCGCCCTGGAACAGGGTGTTGCTGGACAAGGTTCGCACCGCCAGCGGAACCCGGTCGAAACGGGCGGAGGCATCGTCGGAGCGGCGGACGCGATAGCGAAAATCGTTGGGATTGTGGGTGTTCATCTGGATCGATCCCTTTCCTGTGCCGGGCGTCTGGCTAGGCGTTGCGTAATCCGATTCATTTCTTGACTTGAATAATCAGGTTTACTAGTCAGTGCAATACAGGATTAAATGAGTCAAGATTTAAGACACCGGACACGATCAAAAATGCCAGCCAGCCCCAGGCCAGCCAGCATGGAACCTGGACTTTGGAGTTGGGGCATGGGGTTGGTGAATTGGGAATGGCGCGGCCGGTCGGCGGCGAACGGTGCGGCGGCCTTGCTGGCAAGCGTGGCGGCGATCGCCCTGTCGGCGCAACTGGCCAACGCCCAGCAGGCGGCGCAGCCGGCGGATCAGACGAAGAAGGCTGACGAGGAAAAGGCGGCACCGGCGGGAGCAACGCTGCTCGACAAGATCCTCGTCATCAGCCGCACCGGCGAGACGGCGATCGAATCGCTGGCGTCGGCCAGTCATGTCGGCCAGGAACAGCTCGACCGCCGCATGGCGACGACGCCCAATGAGATGCTGCTGGGCGTGCCCGGTGTCGCGGCGCAGGCCGACGCCAGGCGCGTCAGCACCAGCATCAACATCCGCGGCTTGCAGGATTTCGGCCGCGTCGCGGTTATCGTCGACGGCGCACGGCAGAATTTCCAGCGCTCCGACCACGGCACGCAGTCGACCTTCTATATCGACCCGGAACTCGTCAAATCCGTCGACGTGATCCGTGGTCCTGTCGCCAACACCTACGGCTCGGGCGCCATCGGAGGCGTCGTCTTCTTCGATACCAAGGACGCCACGGACTTTCTCAAGCCGGACGAGACGTGGGCCGGTTCCGTCACCGGACGCTATGAGAGCAACGGCAAGGGCTGGACCACCAGCGCATCCGGCGCCTACCGCTTCAACGAGAACTGGGATGCGCTCGGCAACATAGTCTACCGCGACTACGACGACTACAAGGATGGCGGCGGTGATACCGTCAAGGGCACCGGCTTCGACGTGCTCAGCGGCCTGCTCAAGACCACCATCCGGCCGACCGACAACAGTGAACTGAAGCTCGGCTGGGTCGGCTCAAGCGACGGCTGGAACGAGATCAGCGGCGGCGTGCCCGTCAATGACGTCGACCTGAAGTCGAATACCTTCACGGCCCGCTACAACATCACGGATGAGGACAAGAGCTGGCTCGATCTCCACATCAACACCTCCTACAACAAGACCAACCTCGACCTGACCAGCCTCGTTCCTCTCAAACGGTTTGATCCGAGCACCGGCCTTCCCGTGGTGTTGCCGGCTGGCTCGACATCGACGTTCGATATCGGCACGACCGGCATCGATATCTGGAACACATCCAGATTCGAGACCGCGGGTATCGCGCACGAACTGACCTATGGCGGCGACTGGGCCGGCGATAACGTCAAGACTGGCGGCACGGCCGGCGGCGACAGTTTCTACACGCCCTCCGGTAAGCGGAACGTGTCAGGCGCCTATATCCAGGACAAGCTCACCTGGGATTGGCTCGAAGTCATCGCCGGGTTGCGTTACGACAATTACAGCCTCAAGGATGACACCCACGATATATCTGGCGACAGGGTATCGCCCCGGATCACTGTCGGTGTCTCACCGTTCGAATCGGCAGGCCTTGCAGGTCTTCAGTTTTATGGCACCTACGCCGAGGGCTATCGCTCGCCGTCGATTACCGAGACGCTGATCAGCGGCAATCATCCGGCGGGCGTCAGCTTCCCGTTCCTGCCCAATCCCAATCTGCGGCCCGAGACCGGCAAGACGACCGAGTTCGGCATCAACTACAAGCAGAACGATATCCTCGAGGCTGGCGACGCGTTTCGTCTCAAGGCCGCCTATTTCAACAACGACGTCGACGACTATATCGATGGCGTGACGCTGTCGGCATTCGACCCGACCAGCGGCTGCCCGTTCGGCCCCGGCATCCCGATCTGCTTCCAGTATCAGAATTTCGCCAAGGCCAAGATCCATGGCTTTGAACTGGAAGGCGTCTATGACGCTGGATGGGGCTATGCTGCACTTTCAGCTTCCATCACCAATGGTCACACAATTTCCTACAAGGATGTGGAAGCGGACCTCGCCACCATCCTCTCCTCCCAGGTCACCGCGCAGCTCGGCCTGCGGTTCCTCGAGGACAAGCTGACTGTCGGCGGCGAAGTCCAATACAATGGCAAGCCGAAGGGCAATCCGATCGCCGAGGACTACACGCTGGTCAATGCCTTCGCCAGCTACCAGGCGACCGACAATTTGAAGATTGATTTCCGCGCCGACAATCTGTTCGATGTCAAATACGCCAACCCGCTCAACCTCACCACGGCTGGCCAGCCGGCGCAGCCGGTCTTCGCCGCCTACGAGCCCGGCATCACACTGAAACTGGCGGCGACCATGCGATTTGGAAGCTGATGACAATGACGAGCTTGACGACATCCCTTCGTCTGCTGACCTCGACGCTGGCGATGTCGCTTGCGATGGTTCCGGCGTGGGCACAACAGTCCGCGCCGGTCCCCGCGCTCAGCCTCGAACTCAACGCTGCGCAACCTTCCGACAGGGGTTGCCGCCTGACCTTCGTGGTCAACAACAATCTCGGCGCCGACCTATCCAAGGCGGCGTTCGAGATCGCACTGTTCAACGAAGCCGGCGTCGTCGACCGGCTGACAGTGCTCGACTTCAAGGAATTGCCGGCGGGCAAGACCAAGGTGACGCGTTTCGATCTGGCCGGCATCGAATGCGCCAAAGTCAGCCGCGTGCTGATCAACAGCGCGACCGAATGCACCGGCATCGGCGTCGAACCGAATGCCTGCATGCGCAAGCTGAAGACGGACACCAAGACCGGAATCGCTTTCGGCGTCTGAGGTGGGACTGCATCCCGCATTCACGCGAAACACAGTGGCATGGCCTGTGGCCGGCTTCCGCGCGCTGTCCTCTGGACCAAGCGATCTTGATTTGACAATTCTGCTCGGGTCGCTGCAGGTCTCGACGCGAGACATGCAGGATATCAGCCCCCTCACAGACGCCAGCGCCGAGTTGGCCATAGAACCAACCGAGCCGCTCGCACCGCCGCGGCCATCGGTCTGGAACCGCAAATGGACGGCAGCGATCGTCGTCTCATGCCTGCTCCATGCCGCGGTGGCGGCGGCCTTTCTGGTCTCGCCTTCGGGGACATTCGATTCCAGGGATGCCGAGCAGCCGGAAGGCAGTGATCAGTCGGGCAGCAACGTGGTCGGCAGCACGCTGGATAAGGATCCGGCGGCCATAAATGTTGCGCTGGTGCCGAACCCGCAACCGGCTAAACCACAGCCGGCAACGCCGCCCAAGCCGGCGCCGCCAACAGAACCTGCGCAGCCCGCCCGGCAAGCGGCGAAGCCGCCGCTCAAGCCTTTGCCGGAACCTGTCAAACAGCAGACGATCACCCCGGACATATTGGTGGCCGGCGCCCCACGCCCCGATGACCAGAGCGTGTCTCCCAAGGCCGAAACGCCGGCACAGCCGACGGTTCAGGCCGAGAGCATCGAAATGCCTGTCGCCGTTCCAGAACAGGCGCCGATTCCAAGCGCCAGGCCAATTCCTGCAGTTGTCCCAGCAACTGCTAGCGAACCATACGAGAAGCGCGGCACAGCGGACGGCCACGAAATAAAAGCGGCAATTGCCAGCAAAGGCAAAAAACGAACCGATGCCGGCAACGCGGCAACGTCTCTCTATAGCGGCGAGGTGGCCAACAAATTGGCTCGCGCCAATCGCCGCGTTTCGAAAGCGGCGCAATCGACCGCCCGCAACAATGCTATGGTGGCATTTGTGGTGCTGGCCAATGGAACCATCAGCGACTTGCAACTTGCCAAAAGCTCAGGCTCTCCGGAACTCGATCAATTCGCGTTGGAGCTGGTGCGAAAACAGGCACCCTTCCCTCCCATTCCGCCGGAGACCGGAAAGTTAAGCTGGCGGTTCAAAGCACCAATCGGCCCATTCTGAGTCTCCGTGGCCCGTTACGCCAGCCATCGATCGTCAAGCATGAAAGGAATCACGATGTACATCGCCATGAACCGCTTCAAGGTGCAGGCCGGCTCGGAGACCGATTTCGAGGCCGTATGGAAGAACCGCGACTCCAGCCTCGCGGAGATGAAGGGGTTTAGGGAATTTCACCTGCTGCGTGGCCCGGTCAACGAGGCCGAAGGCTACACGCTGTTTGCGTCGCATACGGTGTGGGCGAGCCATGATGATTTTATCGCCTGGACCAAATCGGAGAATTTCCGTGCCGCCCACGGCAATGTCGGCACGACAAAAGTGCACTATCTCGGCCATCCCCAGTTCGAGGGCTTTTCGGTCGTCGAGGGCGCGTAATAACAGGCCGGGGTCAAGCTCCGGCCAGCAGGCTCGCATTGCCCCCGGCAGCCGTCGTATCGACGCAGACAGCCCGTTCATGTGCATAGGCCGCCGGGTTCAACACCTCGCTGACCAGCGGCACGATCGGACCGGAGCGGTTGGCAATGACCTTGCGCACGACACGCGCAGCCTCGGGCGTGCCCGAGAAAGCGACGACATCGACGCGCAGCGATCGCGCTTCGACCGGATCCGGCCGGCCGTCCAAGGCGGCCAGGGGCAGGCCCTTGCCGGTCAGCGCCGAGAGCGCCGCCGGTGCGCCGGGCGCGACCGCCAGCACCGCATTGCCGGCAGCGAGCGCCTGGATCGTCTGAGCGAGCAGCGTATCGCCATCGGGACCAAGGCATAGCACCCGTCCGCGTGGCGACAGCGAGAGCGTGTTGGCTTCGCCGGTCGGTCCCGGCAGATCGACCTGGCCGAAGTCGATGCCGGCGGCAGCGCCAATGGCTGCGGCACCCTTGCCGCGCAGATGCTTCCTCAGAATGGCGATCCGGTCCGGGCGCGTCGACCAGCCGCCAAGTGTGGGATCGGGCAGATTGTCGGCAAGTTCGGTCGCCGTGACCTTATGGCCATCCTGCAAATGGGTGCCGGCCTCCGGCCCCTTGCGAAAGCGGCGGAGATAGTGCGGACCGCCAGCCTTCGGACCGGTGCCTGAAAGCCCCTCGCCGCCAAACGGCTGCGAACCGACGACGGCACCGATCTGGTTGCGGTTGACGTAGATGTTACCGGCATGGATGCGGTCGACGAAATGCTGAACGCGGCCCTCGATGCGGGTGTGCAGGCCGAAGGTGAGGCCATAGCCCTTGCGATTGATGGCGGCGATGACCCCGTCGATCTCGTCGGCGTCGAACGTGGCGACGTGCAGCACCGGCCCGAACACCTCGCGCTCCATGTCCTCGATGCCCTTGACCCGGAAGATATGCGGCGCGACGAAGCGGCCCACTTTGGGCGCCTCGAGCTTGGCGATCAGCCGGCCCTGCAGGCCCATCTTCGTGCAGTACTCGCGGATCGAACTCTGCGCCTCGTCGTCGATGACAGGGCCGACATCGGTCGAAATCCGCCAGGGATCGCCAACGCTGAGCGCCTCCATGGCGCCCTTCAGCATCTCCAGCATCTTCTTCTCGACGTCCTTCTGCACATAGAGCACGCGCAGCGCCGAGCAGCGCTGGCCGGCACTCTGGAAGGCCGAGGCCAGGATGTCGCGCACGGCTTGCTCGGGCAGCGCGGTGGAATCGACGATCATCGCGTTGAGACCGCCGGTCTCGGCGATCAGCATTGCGTCGGGCGCGGCCGTCTCTGACAGCTGTTTCTCGATCAGCTTCGCGACCTCGGTCGAGCCGGTGAAGCAGACGCCGGCAATGCGCGGATCGGCGGTGAGCGGCCCGCCGACCGATGGGCCGTCGCCGGGCAGAAGCTGGATGACATCTTCCGGCACGCCGGCCTCGCGCAGCAATTCGACGGCGCGGAAAGCGATCAGCGGCGTCTGCTCGGCCGGCTTGGCGATAACCGAATTGCCGGTGACGAGTGCGGCGGCGATCTGGCCGGTAAAGATGGCGAGCGGAAAGTTCCACGGCGAAATGCAGGCGATGGCGCCGCGCGCTTGCGTGCCCGCCTCCGCATTGGCCGCCTCAGTGGCGTAGTAGCGTAGGAAGTCGACGGCCTCGCGCACCTCGGCGACGCCGTCGGCCAGCGATTTGCCGGCCTCCCGAGTGGCGAGTGCAAAGAACTCGACGGCATTCGCCTCGTAGAGATCGGCAGCGCGGTTCAGGATGGCCGCGCGCTCGCCCACGGGACGCTTCGTCCAGGCCGGTTGCGCTTCCACTGCAAAGCGAACGGCGGTCGCCACCTGCTTGGCAGCGGCTTCACTGACCGTGCCGACCACCTCGGAAGGCTTTGCCGGGTTTACAATTGGACGCTGCTTGCCGTAGCCGGCCGCCCGGGTGATCGGCTTGGCATGCCAGCGATCCGGCCCGACGAAGGCCGCCCTGGCCTTGTCGATCGCCGCCAGCGTCATTGTGTCGGTGATATCGAAACCCTTCGAGTTGCGGCGACCGGCCCCAAAAATCTGCGAAGGCCGGGCAATCGCCGGATTGGCGGCCGGACCCTGGCTCTCCACGGTTTCGAGTGGATCGCGGGCAATGTCCTCCGGCTCGACGTCCTCGTCGGTGAGCTGGTGCACGAATGAGGAGTTGGCGCCGTTCTCCAGCAGCCGGCGGACCAGATAGGCAAGCAGATCGGAATGCGCACCGACTGGTGCATAGATGCGGCAGCGCGTGCCCTCGGCCCGGCGCACCGTTTCGTGCAGGGCCTCACCCATGCCATGCAGGCGCTGGAACTCGAAGGTATCGCGATTGTCAGCCATCGACAGTATGGCGGCGACGGTGTGGGCATTGTGGGTGGCGAATTGCGGATAGATGCGGTCGGTCATGCCAAGCAGTTTCTTCGCGCAAGCGATGTAGGAGACATCAGTGTTGACCTTGCGGGTGAAGACGGGATAACCGGCGAGCCCGAGCGTCTGCGCCCGCTTGATCTCGGTGTCCCAATAGGCGCCCTTGACCAGCCGCACCATGATGTTGCGGCCGTACTTCTTGGCCAGTGCATAGAGCCAGTCGATGGCGAAGGCCGCGCGTGGTCCATACGCTTGCACCACCACACCAAAACCGTTCCAGCCGGCGAGCTCCGGCTCAGCCAGCACCCGCTCGATGACATCGAGAGACAGATCGAGGCGGTCGGCCTCCTCGGCATCGATGTTGAGACCCATGCGCGAATGGCGCGCGGCCAGCGCCAACGACAGCAGTCGCTCGGCCATGACCGGCAGCATCCCGTCCTTCTGCGCCACCTCATAGCGCGGATGCAGCGCCGACAGCTTGACCGAGATTCCGTGGTTCTGGCGGATATCAGGGCCATTGGAACCGGCGTCGAGCGAGGAAATCGCGTCGGCATAGGCCTTGTGGTAACGCAAGGCATCGGCCTCGGTGCGGGCTGCCTCGCCCAGCATATCGAAGGAATAGAGATAGCCCTTCTGCGTCATTGGCCGGCCGCGCTTGACGGCTTCAGTGATGGTGCGGCCGAGCACGAACTGCTCGCCCATTTCGCGCATGGCGGCGGCCACTGCCTTGCGGATGACCGGCTCGCCCAACCGCCGCACCATCGAGCGCAGCGTGCCTTCGATGCCGCCCTCGCCTTCATCGAGGACACGGCCGGTCAGCATCAGCGCCCAGGTCGAGGCGTTGACGAAAATGGAACTCGAGCCGCCCGAATGCGCCGACCAGTCGTGCGGCGCGATCTTGTCGGCGATGAGGTCGTCCATCGTCTCGGTGTCGGGCACGCGCAACAACGCCTCGGCCAGGCACATCAGCGCCACGCCTTCCTTGGTGGAAAGACCGTAGGCGGAGAGGAAGACTTCCATCAGCCTTGGATCGGACGATCCACGCACCGCCCGCACCAGATCCGCGGCGCGGGCAGAGATTGCCTTGCGGTCTTTCGCTGAAAGCCCCGTCGCCTCGGCCAGTCGCTTCACGGCCTCGTCTTCGTCGGGCAGATAGTTGGCGCGGATCTGCTGGCGGATGGCATCAAGCGCTGGCATGGCGGTCCCATGGATCGAGCAAAGGGGATCGGGCCGGCGGTCACCGAACCGAATGGCGCAAGCTAGCACAAATGCGAAATTTCGGCCGGTCCAAAGAAATCGACACTGCAGCTCATTTGCCCTATCTTGGGCGTCCAGAAATTGACATATGGCCTGAAACTTCGATGACAGAAGACCAATTGGACCGCATCGACAGGAATATCCTGGCGGCGCTGGCAAGCGATGGCCGGCTGTCCATGTCAGAACTGGCGGCAAAGGTCGGCCTGTCGAAGACGCCCGTCCAGGCGCGGGTGAAGCGGCTGGAAAAGGAAGGCTACATCAGGGGCTACCAGGCGATCATCGACCGCGAGCGCATGGACGAAGGCCATGTTGCCTTCGTCCAGGTGAAGTTGTCCGACACCCGATCCGCCGCGCTCGACGCCTTCAACCGATCCGTGCAGGCCGTGCCGGAGATCGAACAATGCCACATGATGGCGTCGAGCTTCGACTATCTGCTGAAGGTTCGCACCCGGGATATCGCCGCCTACCGCCGCGTCTTGGGCGAGCGTATTTCAGCCCTGCCCCACGTCGCCCAGACCTCGACCTTCGTGGCAATGGAGACGGTGAAGGATCGGTAACTCACTCCGAAAGCGTCTTCAGGAACGCCACCAGCGCCGCACGTTCATGATCCGACAGCTCCAGCGGATGAATTTCGGACGTACCCTCCACGCTAGGGGCCGCCTTGGCGTAGTGCGCCACCACTTCGTCGAGCGACGAAAACTGCCCGGCATGCATGTAGGGCGGCCGCGTTGCGGCTCCGCGCAGCGACGGTGTCTTGTAGGCGCGGATGAGTTGCGGCGCATCCTTGACCATGAAGCGCAGTTCGCCACAGGCGGTGGCGTCGCCATCGCGATAGGCGCCGAAGCAGTTGAACGGGTCGGCTTCGACTTGGCGCACGGCATCGATGCGGCCGCGATCTGGCGGCAGGCCCGCAACGGGCGGCACGCCGGTGTTGTGAAAACCGTTGTCGGTGAAGCGCGGGCCGTTGTGGCAGGTCACGCAATTGGCCTTGCCGATGAACAGTTTTAGCCCAAGGATCTCCTCCTTCGAAAAAACAGCGTCGCCTTTCGGCTCGGCGCCGGTGACGAGGTCCATCGCAAAGCGGTCGAAGCGCGTCGGCGCTGGCTCGATCGATCGTTCGAAAGCGGCGATCGCCTTGCCGATATTGGCAAAGACGCCGTTGATGGCGTCACGCTGCACGCCGCTCATCGCGTCCCAAACAGCCTTCTCAGCATCGTTTCCAAGCGGGCTGGCATTCGACGGCATGTCGGAAAAATCGGGCAGCGGCCCGAAGATGCGCTCGTAGCGTTCGCCGAAGCGCGCCTTGATGTAATGGGCGTAGGCAGCGCGGTTTCCTGCCTGCTCCAGTGGATTTTCGAGCGGTGTTAGCGCTTGCGCCCACAGGCTATCGCGGCGGCCGTCCCAGAAGAACCAGGGATCGCGCGCCACTCCGGCCAGCGGCATGGTGCGCCGGTTGGTGTGGCCGACGCCGACGGCTTGTGGCAGGTCGTCCTGGAATTGCCGGTCGATCTTATGGCAGGTCGAACAGGATACCGTGCCATCACGGCTCATGCCCTGATCGAAAAACAGCGTCGAACCGAGTGCGGCGGCGGCCGGCACGTCGGCAAAGCGGTTGGTGGTGTCGGGCTTGGGCGGCGGCAGTGAGGACAGCGCCAGCGAGGCGATGGTCTTCTTCTCGGCGTCGGAGAAGTCAGGCTCGCCGCAACCGGCAAGCATAACGGCAACCATCATTGCCAGAAAACGTGAAAGCCACCTCATTTCTCGCTCACAGCACCACATTGAAGAGCACGGTGTCGGAGCCGGCATTGGCCGAAATGGCGAAATGCAGCTGCCACCAGCCGCTCATGGTGAACTTCACCCCCTCTATGCGATAGCGTCCGTCGCCGAGATAGTCGGTCGCCTGCGGGCTGGTTGGCAGGCCATGACTGTGCAGCGGCATGCCACCGGAGATCGTGATCGCGGCCCCCTCGACCGGAGTTCCAGACTTTGTCTTCAGCGTCAGCAGCCACGATTGCAGCTGGCCTTGCCGCACAACGCCCCGCTCCGGCAAGAAACTAGCCACGAATAGCCCGTTGTCGGTGTTCTTCGTGCGCGAAACATCCGGGCCGGCAGGGTGCGACGACCGCGGCGCCGTCAGATAGACCACCGCGAGAATTCCGACCAGCAAGGCAGCCAGACCAAAACCTGCGAGAAGATAGCGCCATATCGATGCCAAACCGTTTCCTCTTCTGCAGACAACGCTCTGCCGGACGGATCGCATCCCGCCAGCTGTGGGAAAACGCCATGGCGGAAAAAACCCTGCTTGCCAAGCATGGCGCTGCCGGTGGCAAAAAGCTACAGCAGCGAGATCACTGGAGGATTGCAGATGGCGGGAAACGGCGTCGCCTCGATCGGCGAATGCATGCTCGAACTGTCGGGTCAGACGGGACCAAACTGGCGCATGGGCTTTGCCGGCGACACGTTCAACACGCTTTGGGCACTGCACGCGTTGAGCACTGAGCGGCCCGCAACCTATGTCTCGGCCTTCGGCGACGATCCGTTTTCCCAAGGCCAAATCGGCTTCTTCGCGGAAAACGGCATCGGCATCGGCTCCAGCCCCATCATAGCGGGGGCGCGACCGGGTCTCTATGCCATCACGCTCACCGGCGCCGAGCGCTCCTTCACGTACTGGCGTTCCGACGCTGCTGCCCGGCAGCTTGCCTCGGATCCTGCAGCACTATCGAAAAACCTGGAAAATCAGGCCCTTGTCTATTTCAGCGGCATCACTTTGGCAATTCTGAGCGAGGCCGCGCGCACCACATTGCTGGCGGCTGTCGCCAAGGCGCGGGCAGCCGGCTCGACTGTCGCGTTCGATCCCAATTACCGGCCGCGGCTTTGGCGCAATCGCGAGGAGGCGCAGGCCGCGATCGCCGAAGCCCTTGTCGTCACCGATATCGCACTGCCGACCTACCCCGACGAGCAGATGCTGTTTGGTGATAAAACACCGCGGGCGACGGCCGAGCGGCTCGGGCAACTCGTCGGTGAGGTCGTCGTCAAGAATGGCGAAGCGCCGGCACTGATTGCCCAAGGAGAAACGCTGTGCGAGGTCCCGGCGATCCATGTCGCCGACCCCGTCGATACGACCGGCGCAGGCGATTCGTTCAACGGCGGTTATCTTGCGGCTCGTCTTGCCGGCCATGAGGCGCTGGAAGCCGCACGCCGTGCCCATCGCGTCGCCGCCGCCGTGGTGCAGGTGCGCGGCGCACTGGCGCCGTTCGAGACGCTGCGAAACGCTTTCGAAGGCTAAGGTCCGGTGAGATTCAGGTCAGGCCAAGCCGAAAACAGCAGGTTCCGAGAACCGGAGCGGACGTCCTTTTTGGGAATATGAGCACCGGAAGCGCAGGAAACGGCTGTTTGCAGGCCGGTCTCACCTGAATATCGGCGGACCTTAAGGCAGGCGGAAGCGATACTCCGTCACATGATGATAGATCGCGCCCGGCCACAAGGTTGCCTGCGGGAAGTAGGGCCGGTTCGGCGCATCCGGCCATATCTGCGGCTCCAGGCAGAAACCGCAAAAGGCCTTGTAGTTGCGGCCTTCGAGGCCGGTACGCAGCGTCACGTACTGGCCGGTATAGAGCTGAACGCCGGGCTCGGTGGTCCAGACTTCCATCTCGACACCGGAACTGGCGCCTTGCGTCCATGCCGCCTGCTTGAGCGGTCCACGTGACGCGGCAAGGCAAAAATTCTGGTCGTAGGGCAGTTGCTCGCCCTCGATCTCCATGCGCAAGGGCCGCGCCTGGCGGAAATCGAACGGCGTGCCGTCAACCGGCTTGACCACCCCGGTCGGGATCATGTCGCCATCGACCGGCAGATAGGCACCGGCATTCAGCATCATCCTGTGGTCGAGAATGTCGCCGGCGCCGCCATCATCCAGGTTGAAATAGGAATGCTGGGTGAGATTGCACAGCGTCGGCTCCTCGCAGGTGGCAGTCAGCTCGACACTGAGCGTGCCCGGGATCTTCAGCCGATAGGTGCAGGTGACGTCGAGCGCGCCGGGAAAGCCCATCGAGCCATCGGGGTCATGCAGCGTCAGGGTGACGAAATCCCTGCCATGCAGCGAAACCGTCCACGGCCTGTGGGAATAGCCCTGCGAGCCGCCATGCAACGTATGTTTCCCGAGGAAATTTTGCTCGGTCTGATAGCGACTGCCGGCGATGGTGAAACGGCCATCGCGGATGCGGTTGGCATAGCGGCCGACGACCGCGCCGAAGAAGGCCCTATCGGTCTCATAGGATCCCAGATTGTCATAGCCGAGCACCAACGGCGCATCGTGCCCGGTTAGGCGCAGATCCTGGATGATCGCTCCCAGGCCAAGGATGTTGGCAGTGATGCCGCCGCCCCTGATCGTGAAGCGACGCACCGCCTCGCCTGCCTGCGTCGTACCGAAAACCTCGCCGTCCTTCATCGCCATGCCCGCAAATGCCAGTTGATCCAGTCGGCTGGTTTCCCGCACAAAACGGGCAGGCCATCGGCCTCCCCATCTCAGGAATAGATTATCAGAGGCCGAGGCCGCCAATGCAGACATATTTGGTATCGAGATAATCCTCGATGCCCTGATGTCCGCCTTCCTTGCCGAGGCCGGATTCCTTGACGCCGCCGAACGGAGCTTCCGGTGTGGTGATAAGGCCTTCATTGACGCCGACCATGCCGTATTTCAGTCCTTCCATGACGCGGAAGGCGCGGCCGAGATCGCCGGTGTAGAAATAGCAGGCGAGACCGAATTCGGTGTCGTTGGCGAGCGCGACGGCTTCCTCTTCGGTGTCGAACTTGAACACCGGTGCCACCGGGCCAAAGATCTCTTCCTTCATGAAGCGCATCTTGGGTGTCGCGTTGGCGATGACCGTCGGCTGGAAGAAGGAACCGCCGAGCGCATGGCGCTTGCCGCCGGCGACGACCTTGCCGCCCTTGGACGTCGCGTCGGCGATCAGTTCCTCGACCTTCTCGACCGCCTTCTCGTCGATCAGCGGTCCCTGCTGCACGCCGTCCTCGAGGCCGGAACCGACCTTCAGCCCGTTGCTGGCGGCGGCGAGCTTCTCGACGAATTTGTCATAGACGCCAGACTGAACCAGGAAGCGGTTGGTGCAAACGCAGGTCTGACCGGAATTGCGATACTTGGCGGTGATCGCACCGGCGACGGCACGATCGAGGTCGGCGTCGTCGAAGACGATGAACGGCGCGTTGCCGCCGAGTTCCATCGACACCTTCTTGACGGTGACCGACGACTTCTGAATGAGAAGCTTTCCGACCTCGGTCGAGCCGGTGAAGGTGATCTTCGACACCAGCGGATTTGCGCAGATCTCGTCGCCGATCTCATTGGCCGAGCCGGTCAGGATGTTGATGACGCCCTTCGGGAAACCGACTTCCTCGGCGAGCGCGCCCCAGGCAAGACCCGAGTAAGGCGTCTGCGAGGCGGGCTTTACCACCGCGGTGCAGCCGGCGGCGAGCGCCGGGCCGAGTTTGCGGGCCAGCATCGAGGACGGAAAATTCCACGGCGTGATGGCGGCGATGACGCCAACCGGCTCCTTGGTCACCAGGATGCGGCGGTCCGCCCACGGCGATGGTACCACGTCGCCATAGGTGCGGCGACCTTCCTCGGCGAACCACAGGACATAGGATGCGGCGGAGCCGATCTCGCCCTTCGATTCGAACAGCGACTTTCCCTGCTCGATGGTCAGCAGCTCGGCCAGCACGTCCTGGCTGTCCATCATCGCGTCGTGCAACTTGCGCAGCAGCTTCGAGCGCTCGAGCGCAGTCGTCTTCCGCCAACTCTTGAAAGCTTCTGCGGCGGCTTCGATGGCGCGGCGGGTCTCGGCCTTGCCCGACTTCGGTACAGTGCCGATCTTGAGGCCGGTGGCCGGATTGTTGACGTCGACCGTCTGGCCGCTGTCGGCCTGCACCCATTCGCCGTTGATGAGATTGGCCTGCCGCATGAAATGGCTGGTTTTCTGAAGCATGGTCTATCCTCCGTTCGGCACTGACGGCCGGTCTGTGAAGTCTTCGGTGAGCGCGCGCCATGGACTGAAGCCCGCACGCCGGAGCCATTGCTCTTTACCTAGGGCAAGGCCCGCAAGCAATCGCTACATGGCATATAGGGGTTGGGCCAGTCGGGGGCGAGAGCAGGCTCGCTTATGAGATGCCGATCGCAGGCGGGCATCGCCCGAAAATCGGCACACATGGTATCAGAAAACGTGGAGCACCACCGTCAGCCAGAAAGCGGTGGTGATGGCGGCGCAGGCGGTCGCGATGATCATCTGGTTCGACGCCAACGCCTGGCCCGTGTTAAACTGCACCGCGATCAGATAGGAATTGACGCCGGATGGCATCGCGGCAACCATCACCGCCACCTTGGCAGTCAAGGGCGGCAGGCCGAGCAGCCAGACGAAGGCGAGGACCAGCGCCGGCATCAGGAACAGCTTCAACGCCGAAAGCACCAGCGCCGGCCTGATATTGCCCGAAATGCCGAAGCGGCGCAGGCTGAGCCCCATGGCGAACAACGCCACCGGCCCCGCCGTACCGGCCAATGCATCGACCAGGCGCATGGCGACATCAGGCAGCGGCGCACCTGTGATGCGCCATGCAAGTCCTGCCAGAATGCCGATGATCAACGGATTCATGAAAAGCCGCTTGAGGAAGCTATGGATAACGCGCAACGGATGCACCGGTTCGCCGCTGGCGCGCCCGAAGGCTTCGAACAACACGATCGAGGCCATCAGCATGATCGGCAGATGCACTGACACCAGCAACGACAGTACCTCGAAACCATCCGCTCCGAATATGCCGAGGATAAAGGGGGCGCCGAGCAGCACGATATTGGAAAAGGCCGACGAAACTCCGCCGACGACGCCGGCGCGTGCATCTCGCCCGAATATCCGCCTGGTGACGAGATGCCCGGCGGCCCAGGTGATTGCCACGGCCGCGAAATAGGCGCCCCACAGCGACCAAGGTGCCACTCCGTGGAAATCCGCGTTCACCATGGTCTGGAACAACAGCAGCGGCATCGCTACGCTCACCGCAAAATCGGCTATGCCCTCGCCGCTCGCCGGCTTCAGATAGCCGGTAAACCCGGCGAGATAGCCGAGCGCGACAAGACTGAAGACAAAAAGGACGGTTTCGGTGAGCGGAGACATTTTTCCCGTGATAGGCGAGCCATGGTCGCGGCGCAATCGCGCCCGAATTTGATCATCGTCGGCTGGCAGGCTTATAGAGGGTTTGAAGCATCGGGCGGATGAAACGACAAATGGCCTTTGTCGGCACTTGGAACGGCAATCTTGTCCGACGGTTGGCAGCTCTCGTCGCCGCGCTGCTTTGCCTCGGGATTGGTATGGCTCAGGCCGCGGAAACCAAGAACCTCAAGGGCGTGGCGCTGATCATCGGCCAGTCGAAATACGAGCACATCGCCCCCCTCCCCAACCCGGCCAATGACGCCCGCGACATGGCCAAGATGCTGACTGATCTCGGCTTCGACGCCCGCAGCGTCACCGATCGCGACGCCGCCAAGCTGAAGCGCGACCTGGAGCGTTTCACGGAAGATGCCGAAGGTGCAGATGTCGCCTTCATCTATTATTCCGGTCACGGCATCGAGGCCGGCGGCGAGAACTATCTGGTTCCGGTCGATGCCGACGTGTCGTCACTCAGAGATGCCGACAAGGCATTGGTGCCGATATCCGCCGTCATGGACGCGCTGAAAACGACCGTGCCGGTGACGATCGTGCTGCTCGATGCATGCCGCACTAACCCGTTTCCCGCGGGCGCCGCGGTGCGGCACGCCCCGACCGCCTCCGCCTCGCCGATCGGTGCCGGCGGGCTGGAACCGGTGCGCGGCGCCAAGGCGCTCGGCAATGCGCCTGCGACGGACGCAAGCCTGGGCACGGTGGTCGGCTTTGCCGCCGAGCCAGGCCGTCCGGGGCNCCGGCGCTCGATGGCGCCGCCGGCGAAAACAGCCCCTACGCGGCCGCCCTGCTGCGCCACCTCGCGGCGATGAAGGGCACCGAGTTCGGCTCGGTCATGCGCATGGTGACCGAGGAGGTCTATCTCGACACCAAGGCAAAACAGCGTCCCTGGGTCAATGAAAGCCTGCGCCGGCTGCTCTATTTCGGCGTCGCACCAGCGGAGCCGACCGGCGACGACGGGCTGATCACCGGCGAACGGCGCCAGCTGCTGTTGACGATTTCCGAGCTGCCCGACCCAAAACGGGCACAGGTGGAACTGGCGTCGCTGCAGGAAGGCGTGCCGCTCGACGCACTCTATGGCGTGCTGAAGGCGCTAGGCACGGAAAAGATCCCCGAAGATCCGACCGACCTGCAAAAAGTGCTCGACGCCCAGGCCGAGCGCCTGAAGAAGATGATGTCCGAGCGCGCCGCACTGCGCACCGACGATCCGGAGATCAAACGGCTGGTCGCCTCCGCCGACAAGGCGATCGGCCAGGGCGCCATCGTGACGGCGCGGAAATTCCTCGACGACGCCGTCGGCCGGGTCGAGCAGACCAACGATGCAGTTGATGAGGCCGAGGATCTCGTCAAGCAGAAGCGTCTTGCCGATGCCGCGATCTACGCCAGGCGCGCCGGTGCCTCGGCACTGGTCTTCGACTACAAATCCGCCGCCGGCGACTATGCCAAGGCGTTTTCGCTGGCGGAAAAATGGGACGACAAGCTGCGCTGGAACTACAAGAACCAGGAAGCCGAGGCGCTGAACGCTTACGGCTACGCCACCGGTGACCTCGATGCGCTGCAGCACTCCATCGAGGCCTATCGCATCATCCTCAACTTCATTCCCAATGGCGAACAGAACCGCGACTGGGCGATCACCCGCAACAACATGGCGGTGGTGCTGCAGACCATCGGCGAGCGCGAGACGGAGACCGCGCGCCTTGAAGAGGCAGCACGGATCTTTCGCGATTCCCTTGTCGTGTTCGAGCGCGAGAAGGACGACCTCAACTGGGCCGCCGCGCAGAACAATCTGGCCAATGTGCTGTTGAAGATCGGCGAACGCGAGAGCGACCCGAAGCGCCTGAATGAAGCGGTGGTGGCGATGCGCGCCACACTCGAGAAGCGCCCGCGCGACAAGGTGCCGCTCGACTGGGCGGCTTCGCAAAACAATCTCGGTCTGGCGCTCTATGCGCTTTCCGAACGCGAACCCACTAGCGAGCATCTGATGCAAGCCGAAGCCGCCTACCGGCTGGCGCTCGAGGAATACACCCGCAAAAAAGCGCCGGTGGAATGGGCGATGGTCGAGAACAATCTCGGCAACACGCTGGTGTCGCTCGGCATTCAGCTCAACGCCAAGGAGAAGATCAACAAGGCGGCCGATGCATTCCGTGCCGCGCTCGAGGTGCGAACCCGCGAAACCTTCCCGGTCTCGTGGGCAACCAGCCGGCTGAATCTCGGCAACGCACTGAGCGGTGTCGCCCGCTTCGATATGGGAACCGGCGCGCTCGAAGAGGCAGCGGCGGCCTATGACGATGCTCTGACGGTGTTTACTCGGCAGCGTTTCCCGATGGACTGGGCGTCGGCGCAGAACAATCTCGGCTCGATCTACCAGACGCTTGGCCAGCGCACCCGCGACGCGGCCAAGCTCGAGCAATCGGTGAGCGCCTTCCGGGCCGCGCGGCACGTCTATGTCAGGCGAAAATTCCCCCTCGACTGGGCGATGAGCCACTACAATCTCGGCAACACGCTGCAGCTTCTCGCCGGTGTCACGGACAAGCCCGAACATTACGGCGAGGCGATCGCCGCCTATCGCGATGCGTTGCGCGAGTACAAGCGCGAGACGAACCCGCGGCAATGGGCGCTGAGTGAGGCCGGTCTCGGGTCGGCGCTGCACTGGCTGAGCATGAGCGATGCCAATCCCAAAACCCTGCAGGATTCAATCGCGGCCCGGCGGGCAGCGCTTGAGGTGCTGACTATCGAAGCCGCCCCCATCGATTGGGCCAACGCCCAGAACGGCATAGGCTTGAGTCTGCTCAACCTCGGCAATCTCGAACGCACGGACAAATACCTCGATGACGCAGAGGCAGCCTTCACGGCGACGCTGAAGGTATTCACCCGCGAGAGTCAGCCCTTGCAGTGGGCGTTCGAACAGAACAACCTCGGCGACGTCCATTGGAACCACGCCAGTTATGGCGCGGGTAGGCTGGAATATCTGAAAGCCATCGAATTCTTCGAGAGCGCCAAGCGGGGGTTTACCGAAGCCGGCTACACGATGCCCATTCCGTTGACCGACCAGAAAATCGATCTAGCGAAGAAGCAGATGGCCAAGAAGTAAGGCTCCGCCCGACCGCGCCTTGTCTTTCGGCTGGCTTTACGTCCCTATATGTCCGGTCACCGGAACCCATTGCCGGGAACCGGAGAAGGATAGCCTATGATTCGACTTGTGCTGGCTTTGCTTCTGCTGGCCATCCCGGCCGCAACCCACGCCACGGACGCCGGCTGGGCACTATTACGCGATGGCGGCCATGTCGTACTACTGCGTCATGCCATGGTCACCGGCACCACCGATCCGGTCAATTTCGACATCGACAGCTGTGCCACCCAGGTCAACCTGTCCGCACGCGGCAAGCAGCAGGCGAGCAAGATCGGCGCCTTGTTCGCCGCTCGTGCAGCTCCTATCGAGCGCGTGCTGTCCAGCCGCTACTGCCGCTGCGTGGACACCGCCCGCATTGCTTTCGAGGCCGAACCGAAGCTGTTTGCACCGCTCGATCTCCTGAAGGGCGACGCGGCGCAAAAAGCCTCTCAGATCGCAGCGATCCTGAAGGAGATCCGCGCCTATTCCGGCTCCGACAATCTGGTCATGGTCACCCATCTGGAAAATATCCAGGCACTGACCGGCGTTTCGCCCCGCGAAGGCGAGGCCGTGGTCGTCGAACCGCAGGACGATGGCCTGCGCGTACTCGGCCGGGTCACCTTTTAGGCACTGCACTCCATCACGGATGGTTTGAAGCAGTGTTGCCGAAATGCCACCATTGAAAGACGCCGCAAATCAGCCGCGACAATCCCGCTTGCGACAACCCGTCGCAGGGGCTATAGGCGCGCTCCCGGTCACGAGAACTGGAGTGAGCACAACGGTTGGAGCTTTCGTCTCCGCCCGTGCAGGCGGCTTTGCCGCCCTGTATACGGCGCCGCTTTGGGGATTGGGATCGCGGATGTAGCTCAGCGGGAGAGCGCCGGATTTGGGTCCGGAGGTCGGGGGTTCAATTCCCTTCATCTGCACCACGGATAGCTCAGTTGGGTAGAGCATCAGATCGAGAATCTGACTGTCGAAGGTTCGATTCCTTCTCCATTGGCTTCCAAGCCATTCGAAAACGGTCCGGGGATTGGAATGCGAAAGACTGGACGGATGGCCCAGGCCCTCGGGCACGGATCATCCTGAGCGTCTTCCGCCATCGGCTCGCGGCCAGGCCCGCGGTGACGATCAAGGCGCAGTGTCGCCGGCAAGGGAGGCCAAGGCCTCCGGCGCTCGCTTCGCTGCCTCGCGATCCGCTCCCGCAGGCCCGCCACGGATTGATGCCACCAGTCCCCGGATCATTCGTGCCCGGACGAAACGATGTGAAACGAGAAACGAAAAGGACGATCGACGCATGACTTGACGCCTCGCATGGGGCCATGCCCGACTGGAGTGAAAGACAATGACTATTCTCGATCAGGTTCTTGGACGCGAGCGCGTCCTCGTAAGGGAAAACGAACGTGCCCTGACCCTGCACAAGGGTGAGATCAAGGCTGTCCTGATGCCGGGCGAGCATTGGCTCGCCAACCGGCGCGGCAGCCTCGAAGTGTCCCGGCACGACCTAAAGAACCCGGAATTCGTTTCGGGATACGAGAAGGCGTTGTTCGACAAGCTCCCGGAGGTGGCCGCGCGTCATTTCACCGTCGTTCGCACCGGGCGCACGGACGTCGCAATCATCGAACGTGACGGCAATTTGCACGCTGTGCTGGCGCCGGACCGCAAGCTGGTGCTGTGGACGGATGCCGGTCCGTGGAAGGTGACGCTGATCGACACATCGGTCGACCTCGCCATCGATGCGGCGGTCATGCGCCGGCTCGGCCAGGCCCGGAAGGCGGAATTGATGTCCGTCCATCCGGTCGTCGATGGTCAGGCCGGACTGCTGTTCATCGACGGTGTCCTGGTCAGGACGCTGACGGCGGGTGTGCATGGCTTCTGGAACGTCGGACGCATGGTGCAGATCAAGGTCGTCGACCTCAAGCGCCAGTCGCTTGACGTTGCCGGGCAGGAAGTGCTGACCAAGGATCGCGTGACGATCCGCGTCAACATCGCCGCCGAATACCGGGTCGTCGACCCGGTCAAGGCGGTGAGCATGGTGAAGGACTTCTCCGAAGCCCTCTACCGCGCCCTGCAGTATGCCTTCCGCAAGACGCTTGGCGCGCTGACGCTCGACCAGATCCTTGAAAAGAAGGTGACGATCGACGAGGAGGCGGCGGCCAAGGTTCGCGCCGATATGGCCGAGATCGGAGTGGAGGTCAGCGATATCGCCCTCAAGGATGTTATCCTGCCGGGCGAGATGCGCGAGATCCTCAACCAGGTGGTGTCGGCCGAAAAGCAGGCCGAGGCCAACATCATCCGTCGCCGCGAGGAGACGAACGCCACGCGTTCGCTGCTCAACACGGCCAGGGTGATGGCGGAAAACCCGGTAATGCTGCGGCTGAAGGAGCTCGAGGCTCTGGAAACCATCGCCGGCAAGGTCGAGCGGCTGACCGTCCACAACGGAACGGGCGGACTGCTCAACGACCTGGTCAAGCTCCGCGACAGCTGATGCATGCCGCCCAAGACTGGTTCCAGCTTGGGAAAGCGACCTGCATCGAAACAAAGGCTGACGTAACGTCAAGGGAAGGGCCGCCGGTCAGCCGGCGGCCCTTCTTGCCTTTGCAGAGCGGGTTCCCATCTGCGCCCGGCGTATGAGGCCTTTTCCTGCAGGGAAAAACCGATTAGACAGCGCCGAAACCAGATGCGGACAGATTCCGCCCGCAACCGAAGGAAAAGCCCTTGTCCAGCACGTTCGACAAAGTCGCCAAGATCATTGCCGACACCAGCGAGATCGATCTCGACACCATCACCCCGGAGAGCCACACGATCGACGATCTCGGCATCGACAGCCTCGATTTCCTCGATATCGTCTTCGCCATCGACAAGGAATTCGGCATCAAGGTGCCGCTTGAAAAGTGGACCCAGGAGGTCAATGACGGCAAGGCTTCGACCGACGATTACTTCGTCATGAAGAACTTGTGCGCCAAGATCGACGCACTGGTCGCCGCCAAAACCGCCTGACGTCAGTTGAGCGCGCGACCTTGACGCGCTCTGCCGCCTGACCCACAAAGCCGCCCATGAGCAGCCCCCGCGACGTCATCATCACTGGTATCGGCCTGGTCTCCTCCTTGGGGGAAGGTCCGGACGCCCATTGGCAGAAGCTCGCGCAGCCGGGCCTGGAACCGGTGCTCGAAACCGCGCGCTTTTCGCCCTACACTATCCATCCTTTGCCGGAGATTGACTGGAACCTGCAGATCGCCAAGCGTGGCGACCAGCGCCAGATGGAAACCTGGCAGAGGCTTGGCACCTATGCCGCGGGACTTGCACTGGACGACGCCGGCATCAAGGGCAATGACGAACTCTGCACAACCATGGACATGGTCGTCGCCGCCGGTGGCGGCGAGCGCGACGAGGCGGTCGATGCTGCCATTCTCGCCGCTTCGGAAAGCCGCAACGACCGCGACGTGCTGCTCAACGAGAAGCTGACCACCGAATTGCGGCCTACTTTGTTCCTGGCCCAACTGTCCAACCTGCTCGCCGGCAACATCTCCATCGTCCACAAGGTGACGGGATCGTCCAGAACTTTCATGGGTGAGGAAGGTGCCGGCGTCGCCGCCGTCGAGACCGCCGCCGCACGCATCCGTTCCGGCCAGTCGACGCACATCCTGGTCGGCGGCGCCTTCCAGACCGAACATTCCGACATGCTGCTGGGCTATGAGCTTGCCGGCTATTTGCATCGCGGCCCGTGGAAACCCGTCTGGCAAAGACAGGGTGGCGAGGGCGGCGGCGTCGTGACCGGGTCTGGCGGCGCTTTCCTGGTGCTGGAGCAGCGCGAACACGCGATAAGCCGTGGGCGCAAAATCTATGCCGAGCTCGGGCCGGTGGTCTCCGGCCGCTCCAGGCGGCAGCGAGGAGAACTCGATATGGCGATCGCCGCGCTGCTCAAGCAGGCTGTATTGCCGAACGGCAAATTGCTGGCCCTGTCGGGCGCATCGGGCGCCCATGCCGCGACATCAGCCGAGAAAGCAGCACTCGATGCCAATCCGGCGATATCAGCGCGCGGTTTCTCGACGCTGACCGGACACATGAAGGAAGCACAGTTTCCCTTCGCCGTAGCGCTGGCGGCTCTCGCTGTCCACCGCAGGGCCGCCTATCCTGTTTTTGATGCCGCAGCCGAGAAGCCGTTCGAAGGCGTTCCCGCAACTGTCCTTGCAACGGCGGTCGGCTATCACCAATTCGAGGGCATGGCGCTGGTCAACACCGCCTGAGACGGCGCTCCGCAATCCATGCTGCAACGATAAGAAGTCGAGAACTCCCGGATGGCCAATCTGAACGATCACAAGGGCAGGCCGATTGTCGCCGTCACCGGCATCGGCGTGGTGACCTCGCTTGGTGTCGGCAAGACAGACAATTGGGCGGCGTTGACCTCGGGAAAGTCAGGCATCCACCCGATCACGCGCTTTCCGATCGATCAACTGAACACCCGCATCTCCGGCATGGTCGATTTCCTGCCGTCGAGTTCGCAGGGCGCCAGCCCCCTCACATACGAGTTGGCCGAGCTTGCGGGCCTTGAAGCGGTGGCCGAAGCCGGTCTTGATTCCAGCGATTTCGGCGGACCGCTCTTCCTCGCCTCGCCACCGGTCGAACTCGATTGGGCCGAGCGCTTCTCGCTCTACAATTCCGGCAAGGACAAAGATGACACCGCCGCCGAAAAACTGCTTCGGGTGGCGCGCAGCTTGAAAGAGCTGGATATCTTCGAGACGACTCAGTTCGGTTCGATTGCCGACCGCCTTGCCGAACGCCTCGGCACACGCGGCCTGCCGATCACCCTGTCGACGGCTTGCGCTTCGGGTGCCACCGCGATTCAGCTCGGTGTCGAGGCGATTAGACGCGGCGAATGCGAACGCGCGCTGTCGATCGGCGCCGATGGCTCTGCCACCGCCGAGGCACTGATCCGATTCTCATTGCTTTCGGCGCTCTCCACGCACAACGACATTCCCGAAAAGGCATCGAAGCCTTTCTCCAAGGACCGCGACGGCTTCGTGCTGGCCGAGGGATCCGGGGCGCTCGTGTTGGAATCGCTCGAAGCGGCATTGTCTCGCGGCGCGACCATCCTCGGTATCCTGGGCGGTTGCGGCGAGAAGGCCGACGACTTCCACCGCACCCGTTCGAAGCCCGACGCTTCGCCGGCCATCGCCGCGGTTCGCACTGCCCTCGCCGATGCCGGCCTGAGGGAAGACGAGATCGACTATGTCAACGCCCATGGCACGTCGACGCCAGAAAACGACAAGATGGAACATCTGGCACTGTCGACGGTGTTCGGCGAGCGGATCGGCTCGATGCCTGTCTCGTCGAACAAGTCGATGATCGGCCACACATTGTCGGCGGCGGGCGCAGTCGAGGCGGCGTTCTCGCTGATGACGATGCGCGAAAGCGTCATTCCGCCAACCATCAACTACGACAATCCCGATCCCGCGATCGTGCTCGACGTGGTGCCGAACAAGAAGCGCAATGCCGAGGTACGCACGGTTCTGTCGAACTCCTTCGGCTTCGGCGGCCAGAACACTTGCCTTGTCATGGCGCGGGAACCGGTCTAAGCGACCTTTTTCAGCCAGACTGAACCGACAGGCCCCATGCGCGCATTGCAACTTATCGAGGACCGCCGTCTTGAAACGGTGGACCTGCCGCCTCCCCCACCGCCGGCACTCGGCGAAGTCACGCTGCGCATCAAGGCGGTGGCGCTGAACCACATCGACGTCTGGGGCTGGCGCGGCATGGCCTTCGCCAAGCGCAAGCTGCCGCTGGTCGTCGGCGCGGAAGCCTCGGGCGAGGTCGAAGCGGTCGGCCCCGGTGTTTCCAGGCTGCTGCCCGGACAATTGGTGTCGATCTATGGAGCCCGCACCTGCGGCCTTTGCCGAGCCTGCCGCGAAGGCCGAGACAATCTTTGCGAGCATGTTTCGGGTGTTCACGGTTTCCATCTCGACGGCTTCGCGCAGGAGAAAATCAACCTGCCGGCTCGCCTGCTGGTTCCTGCGCCACCCGGCGTGACCGACGTCGGTGCCGCGGTGGCGCCCGTCACCTTCGGTACCGTCGAGCACATGCTGTTCGACAATGCCAGGCTGCAACCCGGCGAGACCATTCTCATCCATGCCGGCGGATCCGGCATCGGCTCGGCGGCTATCCAGCTGGCAAAGCGGATGGGCTGCACCGTTATCACCACGGTCGGTTCGAACGACAAGATCGACAAGGCCAAGGCGCTCGGCGCCGACCATGTCATCAACTACCGTGACGACCGTTTCGAGGGCGTCGTGCGTAAGCTGACCAAAAAGAAAGGCGTCGATGTCGTCTTCGAACATGTCGGCGCCGATACTTTTGCCGCTTCGATGCTGTGCCTGAAGCGTGGCGGCCGCCTTGTGACCTGCGGTTCGACCTCCGGCGTATCGACGCAAATCAATCTGATGCAACTTTTCCAGCAGCAACTGAAACTGCTCGGTTCCTTCGGCTGCCGCATGGAGAACATGGCCAACGCCATGCAGAAAATGGCGGCGGGACAGGTCGCACCGGTCATCGACACCGAGGTCGACTTCGACGGTATCGATGCCGCCCTGAAGCGCATGGAAGGCCGCGACGTGTTCGGTAAGATCATCCTGCGCGTCGGCTAGAGCCTTGACCTCTGTGTTCAAGAAGTTTCGCCGAGATCTCAAATTTCGCTACGGCAGGCAGTTGCGCCAGTTCAACTACTGGCTGGTTGCGCGCGCGGCGATGATGATCATCTCGATCCTGCGTCTGCTACCGGCCGACAGTGCGCTGAATTTCGCCGACCGCGTCGCACGCCGCATCGGCCCCTGGGTGGGACGCCATCAGGTCGCCGTCGACAATCTGCGCAAGGCCTATCCGGAAAAGGGCGAAGCCGAAATCCAGGCGATCGCCTCCGACATGTGGGGCAACATGGCCCGTCTTGCCGCCGAATACATCTTTCTCGACGCCCTGTTCGATTACGATCCTGCGGCCAGCAAGCCCGGCCGCGTCGAGGTCAAGGGAACAGAGCATTTCGTCGAGATCGCAGGTGAACGGAAGCCGCATATCGTTTTCACCGGCCATCTCGGCAATTTCGAGTTGCTGCCGGTGGCGGCGGCGACCTTCGGCATGAACATCACGGCGCTGTTTCGGCCGCCCAACAATCCCTATCTCGCCGACTACATCCTCTCAACGCGCCGCTCGACCATGGGCTCATTGCTGCCATCGATGGCCGGCGCCTCATTCGCGCTGGCTGGGGTCCTGGAGAATGGCGGCAACATCGGCATCCTTGTCGATCAGAAATTCTCCAACGGCCTGGATACGACATTCTTCGGCCGCCCCTGCCAAAGCAATCGGGTGCTGGCCACCCTTGCCCGTCACTACGACTGCGACGTCTATCCGGCGCGCTGCGTCAGGCTGCCAGGCAACCGCTTCCGGCTCGAGATCGAGGACAAGTTGACCTTGCCGCGCACCGCTGACGGCAGCGTTGATGTCCGCGCCACCACCCAGCGTCTCAACGACGTGGTCGAACGCTGGGTACGCGAAGATCCCGGCCAGTGGATGTGGTTCCACAAAAGGTGGGAGATCGGCGGCGGACGACGAAAGCGCCGGCCGAAGCCCGCTCCGGCCGCAAACGCTTAAGCCTCGCCGCTGGCGGGGAGATTAGTCCTACACCAGCCGATAATGCCGACTTCAGCGACTCTGGATCGCCTCAGTTCGTCACGACAATCCGCGTGTTGCCGAAACCCACTTCGCGCACCATCGCATAGAAAGTTGCGGCATTGGCCGTGTGCAGCCGCACGCAGCCGTGCGACGCCGGGCGGCCGAGTTGCCTGACGGCACCGGTCCCGTGGATGGCATAGCCGCCATGGAAGAAGACGGAGTATGGCATTGGCGACATATGGTATTTGCGCGAATACCACATCCGTGCCGTACGCTGCGGCTTATAGCTGCCGCGCGGCGTGAAATAACCGGGACGCGCGGTGGACACGCTCCACCGGTAAACCGACAAGCCATATCTGACCGTCATCGTCTGCGACGACACGTCTATGTTTGCAACGAGGCTGGCTGCCCAGCCCTGCCCCGAAGCACCGAACAGCATCGCGACAAAAATGGCCGCCATGAGAACTGTCTTTTTCATGCGATCAAACCCCTTTGATTGCCCCTTACTTGCCTGCCATCACGTTGTTTTCACCTTTTTAATGGCAGGTGAACCGGGTAACACACACTCCTTGACCAATTCGCCAATCCAAAGCAGCCAATTTGAACGATTTCCCGCAATAGTTGCCGCAACGACACGCCGCTCGGGCTTGGTCACCGGTGGGCTTGCAAAATCAAGACGATCGTTGCTCAACTCTGCGCATGAACGAGCGACTCCTCCAGGCAATCGATATCAGGCGCGACGATGTCGTCGCGCTGACCGCCGATCTGATCCGTTTTCCGACCATCAACCCGCCCGGCGATGCCTACCGGCCATGCGCCGAATATCTCGGCGCGCGGCTGAAGAAGAGCGGTTTCGAGACCGAATTCATTCGCGCCGAAGGCACGCCCGGCGACACCGACCGCTACCCGCGCGTCAATGTCGTTGCCCGTTTCGACGGAAGGTCGCCCGGTGCCTGCGTCCACTTCAACTCGCACATCGATGTGGTCGAAGCCGGCGACGGCTGGACGGTCGATCCCTTTGCCGGTGTCGTCAAGGACGGCAAGGTCTATGGTCGCGGCGCCTGCGACATGAAGGGCGGCCTGGCCGCTTCGATCATCGCCGCCGAGGCCTTCCTGGAAGTCTTCCCCGACTTTCCCGGCGCTATCGAAATCTCCGGCACGGTCGACGAGGAGTCCGGTGGCTTCGGCGGCGTGGCCCATCTGGCCAGCCTCGGCTATTTCTCGAAACCCAGGGTCGACCACGTCATCATTCCCGAGCCGCTGAACAAGGACCGCATCTGTCTGGGTCATCGTGGCGTCTGGTGGGCGGAGATCGAGACCAAGGGCGAGATCGCGCACGGCTCCATGCCGTTCCTCGGCGACAATGCGGTGCGCCACATGGGTGCCGTGCTAAGGGCATTCGAGGACGAATTGTTCCCCGCACTCGACCGCAAGATGACGCGCATGCCGGTCGTGCCCGAAGGCGCAAAACGCTCGACCATGAACATCAATTCGATCCACGGCGGCCAGACCGAGGATTTCCGGCCAGGCCTGCCCTCGCCCAACGTGCCCGATTCCTGCCGGCTGACCATCGATCGTCGCTTCCTGCTCGAGGAAGATCTCGATACCGTCAAAGGTGAAGTGACCGGCATTCTCGAGCGCCTGAAGCGCGAGCGGAAAAAATTCGACTATGAAATCCGCGACCTGATGGAAGTGCTGCCGCTGATGACGGAGCGCGACGCGCCGGTGGTCAAGGCGGTGGCGCAAGGCATCATGGCGGTGTTCGACCGCGAACCCGACTACGTCATCTCGCCAGGCACCTACGACCAGAAGCACATTGCCCGTATCGGCCACATCTACGATTGCATCGCCTATGGTCCAGGCATTCTCGACCTTGCCCACCGGCCGGACGAATGGGTCGGGATATCGGACATGGTGGAAGCGGCCAAGGTGATGGCGATCGGGCTCAACGTGCTGTTGCGTGGCACAGCCACGGGATAAGGCGCGCACGGCGACAAGCTTCGACCTGCCGATGAGGCCCCCAGGACAAAAACATTCCCGACGATGCCAACGGGCAGAACGAAACGCAATTTACTCCGCGGCGAAATCACGCTTCTATCGCCCGGGTTTGAGCACCTGTCTGAAACGCATGGGGAGTTGCACGATGAAATTGTGGAAAACCATCCTGGCCGCCGCAGTGCTGTCACTGGCCGCCAGCACCTCCGCGTTTGCCGCGCGAACCGACCTGGTCATCGGCATCGCGCTCGAACCACCGCATCTCGATCCGACCGCCGGGGCCGCCGCGGCGATCGACGAGGTGCTTTACGCCAACGTGTTCGAGGGCCTGACGCGCATCGGGCCGAATGGCGAGGTGCTGCCGGATCTGGCCGAAAGCTGGACCATTTCCGATGACGGCAAGGTCTACACCTTCAAGCTGCACACCGGCGTGAAATTCCACGACGGCACCGACTTCGATGCCAGTGACGTGAAATTCTCGCTCGACCGCGCCCGCGCCGACAATTCGGTCAATGCGCAGAAGGGCCTGTTCGCGGCCATCGACACGGTCGAAATCGTCGACCCCGCAACAGTCAAGGTCACGCTCAAGAACCCGCAGGGCTCCTTCCTCTACAATATGGGCTGGGGCGACGCGGTGATCGTGGCGCCTGAGACTGCCGGCACCAACAAGGAGAAGCCGATCGGCACCGGCCCGTTCAAGTTCCAGAGCTGGGCCAAGGGATCCTCGATCACCCTGGTCAAATCGGACAATTACTGGGGCACGCCGGCGTCTCTCGACAAGGCTGAGTTCCGCATCGTTCCGGATGCCGCGGCCGCCGTGCCGGCGCTGCTCTCCGGCGATATCCAGGCCTTTCCCTTCTTTGATCCCGACAGCGTCGCGCAGGTCAAGGACGACCCGCGCTTCAAGGTGGTGATCGGCGCGACCGAAGGCGAAACCATCCTGTCGATCAACAACAAGAAGTCTCCCTTCGACAAATTGCAGGTGAGACAGGCGATCTCCTATGCGCTCGACCGCAAGGCGATCATCGACGGCGCCTCGGCCGGCCTCGGCGTGCCGATCGGCTCGCACATGTCGCCCGCCAACAAGGACTATGTCGATCTCACCGGCCGCTATCCGCATGATGTCGCCAAGGCAAAGGAATTGCTGAAGGAGGCGGGGCTGGAGAAAGGCTTCAAGGCGACGCTGAAATTGCCGCCGCCCACCTATGCCAGGCTTGGCGGCGAGATCATCGCCTCCGAGCTTCGCGACGTCGGCATCGATCTCGAGATCATCCCGGTCGAATGGGCACAGTGGCTGGATCAGGTGTTCACCAAGAAAGACTACGACCTGACCATCGTCTCCCACACCGAACCCAACGACATCGATATCTATTCGCGCAAGGATTATTATTTCAACTACGACAATCCGGCCTTCGACAAGGTGATCGCCGATCTCGGCGTCACCTCCGACGAGGCCAAGCGCAAGGAATTGCTGGGGCAGGCGCAGAAGATCCTGGCCGACGATGCCGTGGTCGGCTTCCTCTACGAACTGCCCAAGGTCGGCGTCTGGGACGCCAAGTTGCAAGGCCTGTGGGAAAACGCACCCATCCAGGCCAATGATTTGACCAAGGTGAAGTGGAGCGAGTGAGGTTGCTGGCCAAAAGGCGACCCTTGCGTTCCTTCGCGCCCCCCTCTGCCCTGCCGGGCATCTCCCCCTCTAGGGGGGAGATTGCGCTCTCGCTGCTGCTTTCGCCAATCATCAACGCTGTATTTGTGCCACCGGCGCTGAAACTTCCAATCTCCCCCCTTGAGGGGGAGATGTCCGGCAGGACAGAGGGGGGCGCCGTAGAACGCTATAGTCACCTCTTGCCTGCCCCCGGCAAAACAGCGGTCCCCGACCTTCCATGACCGCCTATCTCCTAAAACGCCTCGCCATCGCCATCGCCACTCTGATCTTGGCCTCCATGGTGGTGTTCGCCGTGCTGGAAGTCCTGCCCGGCGATCCGGCACGGCTGATGCTGGGCTTGAACGCCAGCGCCGACCAGGTCGAACTGCTGCGCAACCAGATGGGCCTCAACGCACCACTGGCCCTGCGCTATCTTCACTGGGCCGGCGGCCTGCTCAGTCTCGATTTCGGCCGCTCCTATACCTATTCGGTGCCGGTCATCGACCTGGTGCGCGAGCGGCTTGCCGTTTCGCTGCCGCTGGCGCTGATTGCGCTTGCGCTCTCCACAATGATCGCGATTCCCGTTGGCCTGTTTTCCGCCAGCCGGCGTGGACGCGCCGGTGACACGATTTCCATGGGCGCCGCACAGCTTGGCGTCGCCGTGCCCAATTTCTGGTTCGCCCTGATGCTGATCTATGTGTTCGCCGTCTGGCTGCAGCTGGTTCCGGCCGGCGGCTTTCCCGGCTGGAGTGCCGGCATCTGGCCGGCACTGAAATCGCTGTTGCTGCCGGCGGTTGCACTTGCCTTGCCGCAAGCCGCGATCCTGGCGCGCGTCACCCGCTCGGCGCTGATCGAGGTGCTGAACGAGGACTATATCCGCACCGCCCGCGCCAAGGGCCTGCCCTATCGCGCCGTGCTGTGGCGGCACGCGCTGCGCAACGCGATGATCCCCGTGCTGACCATCCTGGGCCTGCAATTCGCCTTCCTGCTTGCCGGCACCATCATCATCGAGAATGTCTTTTACCTGCCCGGCCTCGGCCGGCTGGTGTTCCAGGCAATCACCCAGCGCGACCTGATCGTCGTCGAAAGCGTCGTCATGCTGCTGGTCGCCGCCGTCATCGCCGTCAACCTTCTGGTCGACCTTTCCTATGCGGTCGTCGATCCGCGCCTGAGAACCCGGCAATGACGCTGCACATCGACATTCCCGAAGAGACCTTCGGCACCATCCTGGCCAAGGCATTCAGGAACACCGCCTTCGTTGCCGGTTTCGTCATCACCGTGCTGATCCTGGCAATGGCAATCGTCTCCTATGCCTGGACGCCCTACGACGTCACGAAACTGATGATATCGGACAAGACCCAAGTACCCTCGCTGGCGCACTGGTTCGGCACCGACCATTTCGGTCGCGACATCCTGTCGATGGTCATGGTCGGCGCCCGCAATTCGATTGCCGTGGCGCTGGTCGCTGTGGGCATCGGCATGGGGGTCGGCGTGCCGCTCGGAGCCTTTGCCGCAGCACGCGGCGGCCTCGTCGACGAGGCGCTGATGCGGCTGAACGACCTCGTTTTCGCCTTTCCGGCGCTGCTGTCGGCCATCATGATCACCGCTATCTTCGGGCCGGGCGCCGTCAACGCCATCATCGCCATCGGCATCTTCAACATACCGGTCTTTGCCCGTGTCGCCCGGGCCGGCGCGCTGGCGATCTGGCCACGCGAGTTCATTCTTGCCGCGCGCGCCGCCGGCAAGAGCAGCACGCAGATATCCATCGAACATGTGCTGCCCAACATTGCCACGCTGCTCCTGGTGCAAGGCACCATCCAGTTCGCGCTGGGTATCCTGGCGGAGGCCGGGCTTTCCTATCTAGGCTTGGGCGCCCAGCCGCCAATGCCGAGCTGGGGCCGCATGCTGTTCGACGCGCAGACCCGCATGGTAGTGGCGCCATGGATGGCAATCTTTCCCGGCATGGCGATCGTCGTCACCGTGCTCGGCCTGAACCTCCTGGGCGATGGGATCGCCGACATTCTCGATCCAAAATCGCGGCGGCAGCGATGAGCCTGCTCGACATCAAGAACCTTTCGCTGACCATCGACGACACGCCGATCCTCAAGGGTATGGAACTTTCCGTCGCGCCCGGCGAAGTGATGGGCCTGGTCGGCGAATCCGGCTCGGGCAAGTCGATGACCGCGCTGACGGTGATGCAGCTTCTGCCCTATGCCGCGCGCGCTACTGGACGCGTCACATTCGACGGCATCGACCTCCTCGCGGCAACCGAGGACCAGATGTGCGCACTGCGCGGCGATGACATCGGCATGGTGTTCCAGGAGCCGATGACGGCGCTCAATCCGGTCAAGACCATCGGCGAACAGGTCGCCGAAGGCATTCGCTGGCACACCAAGGCAAGCCGCGCCGAAGCCGAAGACCGGGCGCGAAAAATGCTCGACCGGGTCGGCTTGCCCTCGGCGAAATTCCCAATGTCGCGCTATCCGCACGAACTGTCGGGCGGCCAGCGCCAGCGCGTCGTCATCGCCATCGCTTGTGCGCTGAAGCCGAAGCTCCTGATCGCCGACGAGCCGACCACGGCTCTCGACGTGGTGCTGCAGGCCCAGATCCTCGACCTCCTGCGCGACCTCGTCGCCGAGAGCCGCATGGGGCTGCTGCTGATCTCGCACGACCTTGCCGTGGTTACCGAGATGGCGGACCGTATCACCATCCTGCGCCGCGGCGAGGTAATGGAAACCGGCGACACGGCGCGCACGCTGTCCGAACAGCTCCACCCCTTCACGCGCCAGCTGGCGCAGGCCTCGATCCATGTGCCGGCGCGCTCGAAGCCGCATGGTCTCGAGACGGGCCGATCTTTGCTCCAGGTCGAGGGCGTGACCCGCGACTATGCCGGTCGGCGCACCTCGCTGTTCAGGCGGGCGCCTGATATCCGCGCCGTCGACCAGGTGTCCTTGTCGATGGCGCCGGGTCAGTCGCTGGCGCTGGTTGGCCGCTCCGGCTGCGGCAAGTCAACGCTCGCCCGCATGATCCTGGCGCTGGACCGGCCAAGCTCGGGCACCATCCGGTTTCGCGGCGAAACCATCACCGGCAAGAGCGAAGCCGAGCTGAAGCCGGCGCGCCGTGACATGCAGGTTGTCTTTCAGGATCCTTATGGTTCCTTCGATCCGCGCCAGAAGGTCGAAAAACTGGTCGCCGAACCCCTGCATGTGCTGGACAAAAAGCCGACGCGCGCCGAGCGCCGCGAGATGGTGGCGCACGCACTGCACGAAGTCGGCCTCGACCAGCGCGACATGGACAAATACCCGCACGAATTTTCCGGCGGCCAGCGCCAGCGTCTGTCGATCGCCCGCGCCATCATCACGCGCCCGAAACTGGTCGTCGCCGACGAGCCGGTTTCGGCGCTCGATGTCTCCATCCGTGCCCAGATCCTTGATTTGTTCGCAGAGCTGAACCAGAAGCTCGGCATCGCCTATCTCTTCATCACCCACGACCTGACCGTCGCCCGCGCCATCACGGACGAGGTGCTGGTCATGCATGATGGCAAGATCGTCGAGCGCGGCAAGACCAGCGACGTGCTCGATCACCCGCAGTCCGAGGCGGCCAAGGCGCTTGTCACCGCCGCCCCTGATTTGTACCGGGCGATCGCTCGGCGGATGCGGGAACAGGGCTAACTAAAGCGTCTCAGAGACTGTTTCGAAATTCGCTCTGGCGAGCCAGGTGGTGGTTGTTTCGGGGTCGCGGAGCGACGAGCGCAGCGGACATTTGGGTCCGTGAGAAGCGCAGAAAACGCCTCCAGATGGCCGCCGGAGTAGAATTTCCAAACAGTCTCTCAGATCATCTGGAATTTTCCGGTGGCCTTGAACCGGAGATAGGCCTCGATGCTGCGCGCCATGTTGGGCAGCATCTCGGGCAAGCTGTCAGGCGCGAACCAGCCGACAGCGGTGCTCTCGTCATCGGCGACCGCCGGCTCGCCTTCAAACGAGCGCGTATAGAACATCAGCGCGAAGAACTGAGCGCGGTCGCCATTCGGAAACTGGAAGGTTTCATAGTGCGGGTCGCAGCCGAACCCGAATGGTTCGACATCACTGACGATCAACCCGGTTTCCTCGAGCACCTCCCGGATGACCACCGCTTCCAGGCCCTCGCCTTCCTCGGCATTGGCGCCGGGCAGGCCCCACAGGCCAAAATCGGTCCGTTTCTGCAACAGGATGCGGCTGTCGGCGCGTTCGATGACGATGCGCGCACCCGGCATCAACACCAGACGGCTTCCGATCAATGCCCGCAATTGTCCCAGATAGCTGTCGGCAAAGGCCACTTGAATACCCCCTTTGACGTCAGCGAACCGTTGCCCAGGCAATGCCTAGCCTTCCGGCTTCACCAAATCGACCGGGTTGATATCGAGCAGGTCGAGCGTGCGGCGCAGCAGGCGCACCTCGCTCTCGGCCAGTTGCGAATCCGCCTTGGCGATGTCAGCCATATGGCGGGCCAATTGCTTGCGTCGTTCGATGTCGAGGTCGCGGAACAGCGCGATCGCTTGCGAGCCATTGGTCTCGTAGCCGAACTCGTTGAGATATTGGATGACGCTGTCGACGCTGGTTTCCGCAATTCCGAAGGCGTCCCTGCAGATGCGCCGGAAGGCAACCATCTCGCTCTCACTGACCGACCCATCGGCCAGGATCATGCGAAACAGCATCAGCAGTTCCGCCGACAGGACTGGATCGTCAGCCACCTTGCGCACGCCCGGGTCGCCGTCGAAGATCTGACGTATCTGGTCCAGCAATGCGAACGCCATCAGGGTCCCTTTCCGATTCCTCTTGAATAGAGGTAGCGCGGAATCGGTCTTGCGCAAACAGGGCGGTCGTGGTCGAACGCCCGACATCTCAGCCAGCCGGATCCCTCCATACATCAGATGATCGACCTTAGCATCCAGACCGTCACCATGCTCGCCTTCGCCGGCTTTGCTGCAGGCTTTGTCGACTCGATCGCCGGCGGCGGCGGACTGATCACCATTCCAGCACTGCTGCTTGCCGGTTTCTCGCCGGTCGAGGCGCTTGGAACCAATAAATTGCAAGGTATGTTCGGGTCGGGCTCGGCGACTATCCACTACGCGTCGAAGGGTCATGTCGACCTGCGCCGGCAATTGCCGTCGGCGCTTTTGGCCCTTGTCGGAAGCGCCATCGGTGCCTTGCTGGCAACGATCGTGCCCGGTGACATTCTGCGGGCGGCCTTGCCCATCGTGCTGATCGCCATCGCGGTCTACTTCGCATTCAAACCCAACATGAACGATGTCGACCGCGCCGAGCGCCTGTCGCCGTTCCTGTTCGGACTGACACTAGTGCCCGCCATCGGCTTCTACGATGGCCTGTTCGGGCCAGGCGCCGGCTCCTTCTACATGCTGGGTTTCGTGGCACTTGCCGGCTACGGCGTGCTCAAGTCGACGGCGCACACCAAGCTGCTCAACTTCGCTTCCAACATCGGCGGCTTCATCGTCTTCGCCGCGGTCGGCGTCGTCTACTGGAAGATCGGCCTGATGATGGGCATTGCCCAGTTCCTCGGCGCCCGCGTCGGCGCCAGCCTGGCCATGCGCATCGGCGCAAGACTGATCAAGCCGTTACTGGTGATCGTCTGTCTGGCGCTGGCCGCGAAGCTTCTGGCCGACCCGGCGAATCCGCTGCGTGCCATGATTGGTGTGTGATCACGTGCACTGATAGACTGCCGCTGTTCGAATCATGTTGCGAGGAGCCAAACATGAATCTTAGCGCACCCACCCAGATCGTTTTTATCATTTCCGTTGTTATCGCCATCATCGGCGTTCTCGCCGCGCTTGGCATTCTTGCGTTCATTCCACTCGCATCGGTGTGGATTGTTCTTATTGCTTTCATCGTGCTTGCCGGCGGCTGCTTGATGCGCGGCGCCTGACCAATTCCCTTGAAGTGGGGATGAAGAGCGCCCGGCCAAAAGCCGGGCGCTTTTGTTTCCGGCCCTGGATCTGCTAGATTTGACTTGGCGCAAGGATGGCCGATGCCAGTCGAGATGCAACTCCAGCAAGAGCAGGACCAATCCGTCGCCGGGCGGTTCGAGATGCGCCGGCGCCTGCCCGATCCTCGACTTCAGGGCATTGTGTCGGACATTTGCGGCTATCGCGAAATGGCGCCCGGCCATATGCGTAACGTCGAATACGCGTCGCTCACCGTACCCCTGGTCATCAGCTTCGCCGAAGCTTTCGCCATCGGGCTCGGCAAGGCGCCCGGCGACAATGACCGCTTCGCGAGTTTCGCCGCCGGTCTCTATGCCGGACCGGTAGTGATCGAATCCTTCGGCGGCGCCTGCTGCGTCCAGGTCAACTTCACGCCGCTTGGCGCGCGCCGTTTCTTCCGCCTGCCAATGAGCGAGTTAGCCGACAGCATGGTCGTTCTCGACGACGTGCTTGGCGCGCAGGGCATGGCGCTGCGTGAACGGCTCGGCAACGCGCCGGACTGGACGGCACGTTTCGACATGGCCGAAGCCTTCGTCACCGCTCGTCTCAAGAATGCCGCGGAAACACCCCTCGAAATCGCCTGGGCGTATGACCGCATCATCACATCCGGAGGCCGGACCCGCATTTCATCGATTGCAGAAAGACTGGGCTGGAGCCGCAAGCATCTCGCCAGCGGTTTTTCCAACGCCATCGGCATCGGCCCCAAGACGCTGTCGCGCATCGTGCGCTTCAACCGCGCGCTCGGCCTGTCGAGGCAGCAGACCGCCGACTGGGCGGATATCGCCGCCGATTGCGGTTATGCCGACCAGGCGCATCTGGTGCGCGAGTTCCGTGACCTTGCCGGCGAGACGCCGACCTCGCTTTCAGTCAGGTAACATTTCTTCAAGACGCTGGAACGGCCTTCGCCCAGAGTGGGGCATCGACCAACCCCATTGAAGGAGATCGACATGACCACCAGCAACGAAGCGCCCCGCCTCTACCCCGCTTTGCGCTACAAGAACGCGGCAGAGATGATCGACTGGCTGAGCGAGGCTTTCGGCTTCAGCGTCCAGGCCCGCTATGGCGAAGGCGATGTCGTGCACCATGCCGAACTGGTCTTCGGCTCCTCGATGATCATGCTCGGCACGGTGCGCGACGACGACTACGGGAAGATGGTCGGCGAACCCGGCTCAGGCGGCGGCAAGTCTATCTACATCGCCGTCGACGACGCCGATGCCGCCTATGCGAAGGCCAGGAAGGCCGGCGCCACGATCATCCAGGAATTGACGAACCGCGACTATGGCAGCCGCGAATTCATCTGCCGCGACCCGGAAGGCAATGTCTGGTCGTTCGGCACCTACTGGCCGAAGGCAGGCGAAAAAGCCTGAATTGGACCTTAGCGCGCCAAGCCAAAGATCGCGTCGCAGTCGAGATGGGTCTCCAGCTCGGCTGCGACCTCGTCCAAGGCCCGCTCGACCTCGGCCCGATAGTCGATGCCACCGCCCTTGATGCCGAGGCTTTCGAGGAATTTCCCGCGAAAGCCGTCGGCACCAAACAGCCCGTGCATATAGGTGCCGATCACCTTGCCATCGGCCGAGACTGCCCCGTCATCGACGCCGTTGATGACTGCCGACGGTCGCAGCGTATCCGGTCCGGTGGTGCGGCCGAGATGGATCTCGTAGCCTTCGAGCGGCAGGTCGAACAGGACCGAACGGGCGCTGACGTTGCGCACCGTCTTTTCTGGTTCCATCACCGTTTCGATGTCGAGCAGGCCGAGGCCTTCTGCCTCGGTGACGCTGCCTTCGATGCCGTCGGGATCGCGCACGATACGGCCGAGCATCTGGAAGCCGCCGCAGATGCCGACGACATGGCCGCCGCGCTTGGCGTGCGCGAGAAGGTCGCGATCCCAGCCGTTTTCGCGGAACTTCAGGAGATCGCCGATCGTCGACTTCGAGCCTGGAATGACCACCAGCCCAGCATCGGCTGGCAGCGGTCTTCCCGGTGGCACGAACACCACCTCGACCTGCGGCTCGGCCTTGAGCGGGTCGAGATCGTCGAAATTGGCGATGCGGCCAAGCATCGGCACGGCGACTTTCAACGCGCGCGCTTCGCCGGACGCCAGCCGTTCCAGCACCACCGAATCCTCCGAAGGCAGGCGTGACGCTGCCTTCAGCCACGGCACGACGCCGAAACAGCGCCATCCCGTGAATTTTTCGATCGACCTGATGCCGTCATCGAACAGTGAAACGTCGCCGCGGAACTTGTTGATGAGATAGCCGACGATCATGCGCCGGTCCTCTTCCGACAGGATCAGATGCGTACCGACAACCGAAGCGATGACGCCGCCGCGATCGATGTCGCCGACCAGCACCACCGGCACGTCGGCGCGCGTGGCAAAGCCCATATTGGCGATGTCGCGGCTGCGAAGATTGATCTCGGCCGGCGAGCCGGCGCCCTCGACGATGACCAGATCGGCGCCCTCGCCGACCTTGCCCCAGGAGTCCAGAACGGCATCCATCAGCCGGCCCTTCAGCGCCTGGTAGTCGCGCGCCCGCGCTTCGCCGAACACCTTGCCCTGCACGATGACCTGCGCACCGACATCGGTCTGCGGCTTGAGCAGCACCGGGTTCATGTGGACCGATGGCGCGACGCCACAAGCGATCGCCTGCAGCCATTGGGCACGGCCGATCTCGCCGCCGCCATGGTTGTTGTCNCGGCCCGCCGCGCCAGATGTAGAGCGCCAGCAACGGCTCTTTGCCGGTGCGCATGGCGTGATTGACGTTGGATGCGTGGTGGACGACCTCGCCGGCCATACGCGGGCAAAAAGCGCTCTCGCCCATGCGCCATTCGGTGCCACCGGTCAGCGGAATGTAGATTTCCTCGGCAACATGATGGTGGTCGGGATAGACGATGTCGGGCCCAAGGATCAGCAGGCCGGCGGCGACCTCGTCATTGGCGAAGTGGCCTCGCGTGCCGAACACTTCGAGCCAGCCGTAATTGTCGATGAACTCTTTTCCGAAATCCGCCTCGCTGTAGGTCTGCCCGCAGCGGAAATCGTTCCGATGCTCGGCAAGCAGCCGCACCAGCGGCTTGGCATCCGGCGGCGCCAGTTCCACGACGCGATCGAGATGGCGCAGGCAGGCAAGCGGATGCGGCTCCAGCGTGCGGGCGGGCATGTCCCAGCCGATCCGCGCCACGGCATCGCGCACCAGGGCGTGATCGACGGACGCAAGGTATGCGTGGAACTGCCCCAGCAAATCATCGAATTTTGTCGTCACGTCATGCTCCGGACAGGCATTGATGCACAGCCGCTCCCCAAATGGGCGGTTGATGGGTCGGGTTGCGCGGCGGCATCATTGGTCTAGATTGGGGCGCGCGCAAAGCCAAAAACGACGGGCCAGCGGGCTAGCTGGGCCAGCACATAGGGAGCACGCCAATGGACGCCTCGGTCGATGCGAGCACCAGCCAGTTCGAACTCAATGAGGAACAGCGCGCCATCCAGGAGATGGCGCAGGCCNCGGTCGATGCGAGCACCAGCCAGTTCGAACTCAATGAGGAACAGCGCGCCATCCAGGAGATGGCGCAGGCCTTCGCCGCCGACCGCGTCGCGCCGAATGCGCTCGACTGGGATCGACGGAAACACTTTCCCGCCGATGTGATCCGCGAGACCGGGCCGCTTGGCCTCGGCGGCATCTATATCAGGGACGATGTCGGCGGTTCGGCGCTGGGCCGGCTCGATGCCGTGCTGATCTTCGAAGCGCTGTCGCACGCCGATCCGGCCTTTTCGTCGTTCATCTCGATCCACAACATGGTGGCCTCGATGATCGACCGTTTCGGCAATGAGGAACAGCGCCAGCGCTTCCTGCCGAAACTTACCTCGATGGAATGGCTGGCGAGCTACTGCCTGACCGAGCCGGGCTCGGGCTCCGATGCCGCGGCGCTCAAGACGCGCGCGGTCAAGAGTGGCGGCGACTATGTCCTCAACGGCACCAAGCAGTTCATCTCGGGTGCCGGCGACAGCGATGTCTATGCCGTCATGGTGCGCACCGGCACTGAGGGGCCGAAAGGCATCTCCACCATCGTCGTGCCGAAAGATGCACCAGGGCTCTCCTTCGGCGCCAACGAGCACAAGATGGGCTGGCACATGCAGTCTACCCGCCAGGTCATCTTCGAGGATTGCAAGGTGCCGGCGGAGAACCTTCTGTCGGGCGAAGGCGCCGGCTTCGGCATTGCCATGGCGGGCCTCGATGGCGGCCGGCTGAACATCGCCGCCTGTTCGCTTGGCGGCGCACAGTCGGCGCTCGACAAGGCGCTTGCCTACACTGCCGAGCGCAAGGCCTTCGGCTCGAAGATCAATCAGTTCCAGGCCTTGCAGTTCAAGCTGGCCGACATGGAGACCGAGCTACAGGCGGCGCGCATCTTCCTTTATGCCGCCGCTTCGAAGCTCGACCGCAAGGCGCCGGATGCCGGCAAATGGTCAGCGATGGCCAAGCGCTTCGTCACCGACACCGGCTTCAATGTCGCCAACGATGCACTGCAACTGCTCGGCGGTTATGGCTACCTGCACGACTACGGCATCGAGAAGCTGGTGCGGGACCTGCGCGTGCACCAGATCCTCGAAGGCACAAACGAAATCATGCGCGTCATCATCGCTCGCGCGCTGATTGGCCGCTGAAGCCAGCAACTCTGGGAGACAGACAATGACGACGATTGCCTTCATCGGCCTCGGGAACATGGGCAATCCGATGGCCGCCAACCTGGTCAAGGCGGGGCATGCCGTGCACGGCTTCGACCTGGTGCCGGAGAACCTTACCGTCGCGCGCGAGCATGGCGTGGTCGTCATGGCCAACGCACCAGCCGCGGTGAAGGGCGCCGACGTGGTGATCACCATGCTGCCGGCCGGCAAGCACGTGCTGTCGGTCTATCAGGACATCGCGCCCAAGGCGAAAAAAGGCGCGTTGTTCATCGATTCCTCGACCATCGACGTCGAATCGGCGCGCAAGGCGCATGCCGTTGCCGCCAAACACGGCCTGCTGTCCATCGATGCGCCCGTCTCGGGCGGCACAGGCGGTGCCGCGGCCGGCACGCTCACCTTCATGGCCGGAGGCTCCGGCAATGCCTTCGCCGCCGCCGAGCCGGTCCTGAAGCCGATGGCCGGCCGCATCGTCCATTGCGGCGGCGACGGCGCCGGACAGGCGGCAAAGATATGCAACAACATGATCCTCGGCATCTCGATGATCGGTGTCGCCGAAGCCTTCGTTCTGGCGGAAAAGCTCGGCCTCTCGCACCAAGCACTGTTCGATGTTGCCTCGACCTCGTCGGGGCAATGCTGGTCCTTGACCGCCTATTGCCCGGTGCCCGGCCCTGTGCCGACTTCACCCGCCAACAGGGACTACAAGCCAGGGTTTGCAGCGGCACTGATGCTGAAAGATCTGAAATTGTCCCAGGAAGCAGCACAAAGCGCGGGTGCGGTGACGCCGCTTGGCGCCGAAGCAGCCCAGCTCTATGCCTTGTTCAACGCCCAGGGACATGGCGGCGCCGATTTCTCCGGCATAATTAATTTTCTGCGCGGCAATCCAGCGTAACCAACGGACTTGGCGGGCTTTTTCCGATTTCCTTCGGCAGAAAAAATGCAAATTTAGATTTGCTTAAGCTCTCGATAACTCTGCGGTAACGATGTTCCTATAAAACGGATTGCGAGGCGGACATATCGCATCCGCCCGGCGCTCCGGATCAGGTCTCGCGTACCGGAGCCTGTAAGTTTCGACAAATGCCGTTGGTTTCGCAAAGTATTTGAGTAGCGAAGCGCCATGCGTATCTGGCAAAGCCGCGTTCCCGATGGAGCGCGGTTTTTGCGTTTCCGCCAGTTTATCCGCACTGTCTGGTTTTTATATTCCGATTGCCGCATTCGGGATCGGGACATGATCTTCGTTGATCAGCACGATCGGTGCATCGGCCCCCTCGAGCCTGACGACCAGCAGGCGCAGGCTCCACGTGCCGGCAGCGCGGACTGCGGTTGAGTAGACAGTGCCCTTGCCCTTGGCGCCGTGGACCGGAATGCTGAACAGGGCGTCGCCAGAACCATTCGCATTGATATTGAGATGGCCACCGACCCAGAAACTGTCGGCCGCCACATCATCACCGAGCGCGGCCTTCACGCGATCGTCGGCGCGAAGTCTGTCCATGGTCATGTGATAGGCATCGCTGCCTTTCAGGACGTAGGGGATGCTGCCGACCATCGTCGCACAACCGCCGATCCCGACCACCCACACGACAACGCCGGCGATTGCCCAGTTGCGTTGCGTCCTGCGAAACTGTTCCGCGTCGCGCCAGACGCGGTTCCGCCAGGCCCAGCGACTGCCGCGTGCACCCAACACGATGATCATGATGATGTTGACGAACGGGATCAGCGCCAGCAGCGCGATGAAGGTGCTGTTGCCGATGCCCCAGATCCAGTTGAGGAAGAAGGCGCCCCAATTCCAGCGGTCGAGTTCGGCTGGAATTTCAGCCGGCTGGTTGAGCGGTTGTCCGGCCATCGTGTCCCCCATCGGTAACTGTACCGACTGGTTCTAGCGCATGCACTCCTCGATGCGCAAAATCAAAGGTCTGCAACTCGGTCAGGTCTTGTTGGACAGTCGACGAAAATTCGCCTTCACGGCACGGCTTGCCGGCTTCAGCGCAGCGCTGATCGAGCGTTCCGCCGCAACACCGTTGAACAGCGACGGCGTGCGGCCGGAAAAGACCTCGGGCCAGAACCGCGATGCCGACTGCAGGAAAGACATTTGCGCCGCAAACGCGCCTTCGGCCATGGCGGCGGTCTTCTCGTTTACCGCACGCGCCGTCTCCGTGCCCCATGGCTGGCTGCTCCCGCCATCCATGGCCATCAGCGGCAGCCGCATCATCGCCACCAGCGGCGCCAGCATCAGATCACCGCCGATGCTGGCCGCTTGTTGCGTCCGTCGGCTCTTGCCGATCTTTCTCATCCAGACAAACCCCTTGTCGCGGCCGAATCAGCCGCTGCCCCACACACTACGCGATGGGGATGCATTTCGTTCACTCGCCGCTTGATCATGTTGTCGAGACCGGGCGCTCCTGCCGAGGAACGCCCGGTCGGGGCTCGAGCCCTACCGCTTGCGCAGATCGGCTTGCGCCAAATCCAGCGCCTTCGAGATGCGCTCGCAAGCCATATCGATCGTATCACGGGTCCAGATCAGCGGCGGCGACAGGATCATCGTGTCGCCTGTGGCGCGCAGCATCATGCCGTGCGCGATGGCGTGGTCGCGCACGGTCACCGCCGCGCTTCCCGCCGGCAGGAACCGCTCCTTGGTCGCCTTGTCCTTGACGATCTCGATCGCGCCCATCAGCCCGATCGAACGCACCTCGCCGACCAGATCATGCCCGGCAATGCGCTCCTGCAACGCCTTGGCGAAATAGGGGCCGGTATCGTTCCGGACGCGGTCGACCAGCTCTTCTCGCTCGATGATCTCGAGGTTCTTCAACGCCACGGCGCAGGCCACCGGGTGGCCGGAATAGGTGTAGCCGTGATTGAACTCGCCGCCCTTCTCGACCAGCGTAGAGGCTATGCGGTCGCCGACCAACAATGCCGACAGCGGCTGATAGCCGGAGGTCAGGGCCTTGGCCGTGGTGATCGTGTCCGGCTCGATGCCGAGCGTTTGCGCGGCGAACCACTCGCCGGTGCGGCCATAGCCGGTGATGACCTCGTCCAGCATCAGCAGGACATCATATTTGCGGCAGATGCGCTGCACCTCCGGCCAGTAGCTGACCGGCGGAATTTTCACACCGCCTGCTCCCATGACCGGCTCGCCGATGAAGGCAGCAACCTTGTTGGCGCCGGCTTCGAGGATCGCGACCTCGACAGCCCCGGCCGCGCGCAAGCCGAAATCATGATCGCTCTCGCCCGGCAGCGCCAGCTCATAGGCATAGGGCATCATCACATGGACGATGTTGGGCACCGCACCGCCGAGCTGCTTGTGCATGGCATCCATCCCGCCGAGCGAGGTGCCGGCAACGGTCGAGCCGTGATAGGCCATCTTGCGCGAGATGATGCGGTTCTTCTCCGGCTTGCCTTCCAACACCCAGTAATGGCGCACAAGGCGCAGCGCCGTGTCGTTGGCTTCCGAACCGGACGAACCGTAGAACACCTGGCTGACGTTCTTCGGTGCGATTTCCGCCAGTTTTTGTGACAACAGCACCGGCGTCGGCGTCGAACATTTGAAGAAGGAGTTGTAGTAGGGCAGCTCCTTCATCTGGGCATAGGCTGCCTCGGCCAGTTCGTCGCGCCCATAGCCGACGTTCACGCACCACAGCCCGGCCATGCCGTCGAGGATTTCAGCCCCCTCGGAATCATAGATGAACGGCCCATTGGCGCGGGTGATGATACGCGAGCCGACTTCGCGCAGTTCCCTGTGATCGGTGAACGGATGCAGATGATGCGCGGCATCGATCTGCTGAAGCTGCTTCAGCGAATAATTCTGATAAGTCATGGATCTGATCTTTCCTCTGGATTCTATCCGGCCCAAGCCGGGGCGAATGCGTCAGAGGCAGACAGGTGGCGAATAACCGATGCGGGCGCACAGCCGCAAAAGCTCGGCGCGCAGCGTGCGCGGTGACGGTGTCACCGCGACCCGCAATGCGCGAAGCCCGAATGCGCCAGCCAATGTCCCTTCGAGAGCCATGGATGGCACCTTAGAGCAATTTCGGGAAAAGTGTGAAACGGTTTTCCCGGAGGAAAGTGCGTAGTGCTCTTCCTCGGGAATTGCATCAAAATCTGCCGTCTATGCCGTTCCACCCAGCGCCCTTTGCAGGAAGACATATTTCATCGCGGTCTGCGCCGCCTGCGGCCGGCGGTCGCCTCGGCCGCCATGCCCACCCTCGGTCTCCTCGAAGAACATCGTCTTGGTATGACCGGCTTCCTGCAGACGGGCGGCCATCTTGCGCGCATGTCCGGGATGGACCCGGTCGTCGGCGGTCGAGGTGGTCAGCAAAACCGGCGGATAGGCAGCACCGGCATCGACATGCTGATAGGGCGAATAGGCGGAAAGCCACTTCGCGTCTTCCGGTTTCGACGGGTCGCCATATTCGGCCATCCAGGAAGCACCCGGCGGCAATTCAGTGTAGCGCAGCATGTCGAGCAGCGGCACCTCGATGATGACGGCACCGAAGAGTTCGGGGCGCTGCGTCAAGGAAACGCCGGTCAGCAGGCCGCCATTCGAGCCGCCCTGGATGCCGAGCGAGGCTGCTGTCGCAATCCCGCGTCTAACGACGTCTTGTGCTACTGCCGCAAAATCGTCGAAGCCGTTCTGGCGATTGCCCTTGAGCGCCGCCTGATGCCAGGCCGGGCCAAACTCGCCGCCGCCGCGGATGCAGGCCTGCACATAGGCGTTGCCCTTCTCCAGCCACAGCCTGCCGCGCACGCCGGCATAGCCAGGCAGCAACGGCACTTCGAAGCCCCCATAGCCATAGAGCAGCGTCGGCACCGGACTCTTCTGGTCGCGCCGCCTGACGACGAAATAGGGGATCATCGTGCCGTCCTTCGAGCGCGCCTCGAACTGTTCTGAGATCAGCGGCGAGGCATCGAAACGCGCCGGCTGAGACTTCACGGTTGCCAGTGTCTCGCCATTGTCGTCCGACCAGATGATCGAGCTCGGCGTCAGGAAATCGGTGAAGGAGAACGACACACTCGACCCGAACTGCTCGGCATGGCTGATGCCTACATTGCCGTTTTCGGGCAACGCGACCGGTTTCAGCGACCAGCCGCCCTCCTTGCGCTCGCAGACGACGACCTTGCCGCGCACATTGTCCATCAGGTTGATGAACAGCCGGTCCTGCGTGCGGGCAATGCCGGCGATGGACACCCGATATGCCGGCTCCAACACGGTTTCCACCGGACCGAGCGTAGCGGTCTCGACCCAGAGCGCCAGATCCAGCGAATAGAGGCCATCAGGCTTGCACAACGTGCCATCGGGCGCCGTCCACGGGCTGCGCAGGCCGAAGACGAGCTGATCCCTGAAGATCGCGGTGTCGGTCATGTCGTCCGGCACCGGCAGCTGTTTGTTTTCGCCGGACGGCAGCCGCAGGAAGATGTGCGAAGCGAAGAAATTCAGCGTCCGGGCCAAGATCAAATAGCGCCTGTCGCCGTCGAACTCGACAGCTGCGCCAACGGCGAGATCCTCTTTCTGCGCCTCGAAGATCGGTGTCACGTCTTCGAGCTTGGTGCCGCGCTTCCAGAGCTTGATCACGCGCGGATACCCGGACTCAGTCTTGTCGGCCTCCTCGAACGCCGCCGAAACGATGACCGTGTCCTTGTCCAGCCAGCTGAAACCCGACTTGGATGCGGGCGCGCGAAACCCACCTTCCACGAAGGATTTCGTTTCGATGTCGAATTCACGCATCTCGCTGGCGTCGCCGCCATCCGGCGACATACTCACCAGACAGCGATTGAAGTCCGGATAGAGTCGGCTTGCGCCTCCGAACACCCATTTGATCCCCTCTTTCGCCGCAAGCTGGTCGAAGTCGATGATCGTTTCCCAGTCGGGTTTTTCGGTTTTGTAGGAAGCAACCGTCGTGCGGCGCCAGAGGCCGAGCACATTAGTCTTGTCCTGCCAGAAATTATAGACATGGCCTTTGAGTGATGCGCCGACTGCAATGTTGTCTTCGGCCGTCATCAGATCGAGCGCGGTCTGGAACGACGCCTGATAGGAAGGATCACCCTGCAGCTCGCCAACCGTGACCTCGTTCTGGCGATGCACCCAGTCAAGCGACTGCGCGGCTGTCCTGTCTTCCAGCCAGAGAAACGGATCGTTGGTCTCGGTGGCGGATCCTGGTTTTTGGATGGGCTTGGTCATGAGGTCTCCGATAAACGCGTCGCTTTGGGGATTGCCAACATCGATATGCTATGTCCGATATTCAATATGTTCGGCGCACAATTGAGGCTTTCCGCCGGCCAGCCAGGCTCGCGATGGCCAGCGCCAGGCACATCAGGCCGAGCGTGATCGGCAGCCCGCCGGCGCCCAGAATATCCATGGCGCCGCCCGCCAGCGGCGGCACGGCGATGCCGCCGACGCCCCACATCAAGGAGAATGCTGCGTTGCCGGCGACCAGTGTCGAGCCTGTGAAGCGCTCGCCGAGCTCGATGATCGACATCGTGTAGATGCCGTAGGAAACAGCACCCCAGACGAAAATCATCGGCCAGATCAGCGGCGTCTCGATGAGCAGCGGCAGAAGCACGCAGCCGAGCACCGTCAGCGCAACACAGGCAAGCCGCACCAGGTGTGCGGAAAGCCTTTCCGCCAGCAATCCGAGCGGCACCTGCATGGCGATGTTGCCGGCGATCATCAACGACAACAGCGCTGACATGCGGGCTTCGGCGATGCCGTGATGAGTGCCATAGACCGGCAGCAGGGCCAGCGCGCCCTGTTCGAAACCGGCGGCCACGATGACGGCAAACAAAAGCAGCCACGCCAGCGGCACGAAACCTAGGACGGAAACCTGATGCCCGGCCTCGTCGACCTTGGGCAAGCGCGGCAGCACCGAGGCCAGGCAGATGCCGCATAGCACGAAGGCGAAAATGCCGACGAGGAATGGCGGCCAGCCCTCCGTGCCGACGGCAAGCAGGCACAGCGGGCCAGCCGCGAAACCGGCCGAGATGATCGTCGAGTAAACGCCCATGACGCGACCGCGTCGCGCCGGCGGCGCCAGCGCGATCACCCAGATCTCGCTCAGCACGTAAAGCGGATTGGTGACGACGCCGATCAGGAAGCGCAGTGGAAACCAGAGATAAACATTCTGCGTCCAGCCGACCAGCGCCAGCACAACCGCAGAAAGCGCGGCACAAATGAGCGCCGTACGCCCTGCCCCGAACCGCCGCGCCAGCGACGGGATCAATGGCGACGACACGATGAAGCCGATCGGCGTCATCGCCGCCGAAAGGCCGATCATCGCTGGAGAAACGCCCTGGCGCTGCAGGATGAAACTCAGCAGCGGATAGGACAGGCCCTGCGCGATGGCGAACACAGATACGGTCGCGATCACGCCGGTGATACCAGCCCACTGCATCGTCTCGTCGTTCGATTCCGCCAGGTTCATTGTGCGCACCGCTATCGGGGTTGCAGGATTATCGATTGAGCTACGTGGTGGTCGCGACCATGCCGTCATCCGTGTGAAATGTGCTGGCCATCCGGCCGGCAAGCCCGACTGGCTACCGGTTCGATCCGGGGAAAGGAAGGGCCGGCCGGCGAAATCCGTTTGCGCCAACGGGGCAACGCATTTGGCCGCGCAACTGCCGTTCCGGTATGTCGCTTCCCTAGCCCTAGTGGTCGCCGCCTCCGCAATGGCTGGACAGCCGCCGGTCCATTATGCCGCCCGCTATCGCATCGTACGAGGACCACCATGACCGCCGCCCTACAACCAGCAGAACCGGCATTGGCCACCGATCGTGCCCGCCGCGGCGGCCGCGCCGGAAAGCGCGCCGGCGGCTCGGCCGCGTTCGAGCAGCCGGCTTTCCGCCAACTGAAAAACCCGCTGGCGCCGACCAGGCTGGTCTCCGACGACGAGCTGGAGTCGATCCACCTCGCTTCGTTGCGCGTGCTGCGGGAAATCGGCGTCGACGTTCTGCATGACGAAGCCCGCCGCATCATGAAGGCACATGGCGCCGACGTGCGCGACGGCAGCGAGCGCGTGCGCTTCGACAGCGACATGATCCTGGATCTGGTGTCGCACTGCCCGTCGGAATTCACCATCCATGCCCGCAATCCGGCGCACAATGTGCGCTTCGGCGGCAACAATGTGATCATCTCGATGATGGCGTCGGCGCCCAATTGCTCCGACCTCGATCATGGCCGCCGGCCCGGCAATCAGCAGGACTATCGCAACTTTCTAAAACTCGCACAGATGCACAACATCCTGAACTGCACGGGTGGCTATCCGGTCGAGCCGACGGATATCCATCCGTCCGTGCGCCACCTCGAATGCATCCGCGATCTCAGCGTGCTCACTGACAAGGTGTTCCACATCTATTCGCTCGGCAAGGAGCGCAATGTGGACGGCATCGAGATCGCAAGGATCGCGCGCGGCATCAGCCACGAGCAGCTGCTCGAAGAGCCGTCCGTCTTCACCATCATCAACACCAATTCGCCGCTCAAGCTCGATGTGCCGATGATGGAAGGCATCATCCAGATGTCGAGCAAGGGCCAGGTCGTCGTCGTGACGCCGTTTACCCTGTCGGGTGCCATGGCGCCGGTCACCATCGCCGGCGCGCTGGTGCAGCAGAACGCCGAAGCACTGTCCGGCATCGCCTTCGCCCAGATGGTGCGCAAGGGCGCGCCGGTCGGCTACGGCGGCTTCACCTCCAATGTCGACATGAAGTCCGGCTCGCCGGCCTTCGGCACGCCGGAATACATGAAGGCGCAGCTCGTCGGCGGCCAGCTTGCCCGCCGCTACAACATCCCCTACCGCACCTCCAACACCTGCGCCGCCAACACGGTCGACGCCCAGGCGGCTTATGAAAGCGTGTTCTCGCTGTGGGGTGCCATCCAGGGCGGCGGCAATCTGATGATGCATGCCGCAGGCTGGCTCGAGGGCGGCCTGCGCTGCTCCTACGAGAAGACCATTCTCGACATAGACCTGCTGCAGATGGTGGCTGAATTCCTGACCCCGCTCGACCTTTCCGACGAGGCGCTTGGCTTCGACGCGATCCAGTCGGTCGGTCCCGGCGGCCATTTCTTCGGCACCCAGCACACGCAGGACCGCTACAAGACCGCGTTCTACTCGCCGATCCTGTCCGACTGGCGCAATTACGAGACCTGGGCGGAAGCCGGCTCGCCGACGGCACTCGAAAAGGCCAACAAGGTCTGGAAGGAACGGCTCACGTCCTACGAAGAGCCCTACATGGACCCGGCCATCCGCGAGGAACTCAACGCCTTCGTCGCCAAGCGCCGGTCCGAGGGCGGCGCCCCGACCGATTTTTGATCATCTGTGTTGTTGATGAACAGTCGACCCCCACTCCGTCGAGCTGCGCTCGACACCTCTCCCCCGATCGACGGGGTAGAGGAAGGGCGCACGCCGCTCTCAATCGATTCATTCCCTTCAAAAACGGACCTATCTAGATGAAATCTCATGTAAAAGCGGTTGTGATCGGCGGCGGCGTCGTGGGCTGCTCGGTTCTCTACCATCTGGCCAAGGCCGGCTGGACCGACATCATGCTGATCGAGCGCTCGGAGCTTACCTCCGGCTCGTCCTGGCACGCGGCCGGTGGCTTCCATACGCTGAACGGCGACCCCAATGTCGCCAAGCTGCAGGCCTACACGGTGCAACTCTACAAGGAGATCGAGGAAATATCCGGCCAATCCTGCTCGCTGCATCTGACCGGTGGCGTGATGTTGGCCGATACGCCCGAACGCATGGACTTCCTCCGCCTTGCCCACGCCAAGGGCCGCTATCTCGGCATGGACACCGAACTGATCACCCCGTCCGAAGCCAAGGCGATGTTTCCGCTGATGGACGAAACCAATTTCGTTGGCGCCATGTGGGATCCGGTCGAAGGCCATCTCGATCCGTCCGGCACGACGATCGCCTATTCCAAGGCGGCCAAGAAACTCGGCGCCGAGATCGTGCTGCGCAACCGCGTCGTCGAACTGACGCAGGAGGTCGACGGCACCTGGAATGTCGTCACCGAACAGGGCACGGTGAAGGCCGAGCATGTCGTCAATTGCGGCGGCCTGTGGGCGCGCGAGATCGGCCGCATGGTCGGCGTCGAACTGCCCGTGCTGGCCATGGAGCACATGTATCTCCTGACCGAGCCGATGCCGGAGGTCGAGGAATTCAACAAATCGACCGGCCGCGAGATGATCGGCGTGCTCGACTTCAAGGGCGAGATCTACACGCGCCAGGAGCGCAACGGTATCCTGCTCGGCACCTATGAGAAGGCCTGCAAGCCGTGGTCGCCGGTCAACACGCCGTGGGATTTCGGCCACGAATTGCTGCCGCCCGACCTCGACCGCATCGCGCCGTCGCTGGAAATCGGCTTCAAGCATTTCCCCGGCATCGAGAAGGCCGGCATCAAGCAGATCATCAACGGCCCCTTCACCTTCGCGCTGGACGGCAACCCGCTGGTCGGCCCAGTGCAGGGCCTGACCAATTTCTGGTGCGCCTGCGCCGTCATGGCCGGTTTCAGCCAGGGGGGCGGCGTCGGCTTGGCGCTGTCGAACTGGATGGTTCATGGCGATCCCGGCTTCGACGTATGGGGCATGGATGTCACCCGCTTCGGCGAATGGGCCGGGCTGCGCTACACCAACGCCAAGGTGCGCGAAAATTATTCGCGCCGCTTCTCCATCCGCTTCCCCAATGAAGAACTCCCGGCCGCACGCCCGGCGCAGACAACGCCGCTCTACGACACCATGCTGGCCAACAACGCCGTCATGGGTGACTCCTGGGGTCTCGAGACACCGCTCTGGTTCGCACCGAAAGGCCAGGAGCCCAGGGATATCGTCTCCTTCCATCGCTCCAACGATTTTGGGCCGATCGGCGAGGAAGTGCGCGCCACGCGTGAGCGTGTCGGCGTCACCGAGATCGCCAACTTCGCCAAATACGAAGTGTCGGGACCGGCGGCGGAGGACTTCCTCAACCGGCTGATGACCAACCGCATGCCGAAGACCGGCCGCATCGTGCTGTCGCCGATGCTCAACGAATTCGGCAAGCTGATCGGCGACTTCACCATCGCCAAGGCCGCTGAAGACCGCTTCATGATCTGGGGCTCATCGGCGGCGCAGAAATACCACATGCGCTGGTTCGAGAAGCATTTGCCGAAGGACGGTTCGGTGCGCATCCACCGCTTCGACCAGACGCTGGTCGGCCTGTCGATCGCCGGACCGAAATCGCGGGATTTGCTACAGAAGCTGGTCGATATCGACATCTCGACCAAATCCTTCCGCTTCATGGATTTCCGCGAGATGGCGGTCGGCGGCGCGCCGTGCCTGGTCAACCGCATCACCTACACCGGCGATCTCGGATATGAGATCTGGATGGCGCCAACCTACCAACGCCTCGTCTATCATCAGATCAAGGATGCCGGCGAGGAATTCGGCCTCGTCGATTTCGGCATGCGGGCTCTGCTGTCGATGCGTCTTGAAAAGAACTTTCCGACCTGGTTCCGCGAGCTGCGGCCGATCTACGGACCGTTCGAAGGGGCGATGGACCGCTTCATCAAGCTGGAGAAGAACGATTTCATCGGCCGCGAGGCTGCCGCCAAGGAACACGCCGAGGGGCCGAAACTGCGCCGCGTTTCCTTCATCGTCGATGCCGCGGATGCCGATGTCATGGGCGACGAGCCGATCTGGGCCAGGGTCAGCAAGGATTACGGCACGGTTGAGAAGCCGCATGGCTATGGCGCGCCGCGCTTCGACACGGGCGGTAAGGAGATACGCGGCTCCAAGGCGGCCGAAGGCGCTTCGGCCGTGCGCGGCATCGTCGACGGCGACTGGCGCGTGGTCGGCTGGGTCACGTCGGGCGGCTATGCCCACTATGTCAGGAAGTCGATGGCGCAGGGCTACGTGCCGGCGGCTCTTGCCGAGGACGAAAGCGCGGGCCTGTTCGAAATCGAAATCCTCGGACATCGGCGCCCGGCCCGCATCAATGTCGCAGCACCCTTCGATCCGAGCGGCGAAAAGATGCGGACCTGAGGTTCGATCATGGACAGCGCGGGGCCAAAGGGCAGCTTTGGCCGGCATCGCAAGATCATGCCGTTCGAGCCGGGCTCGATCGAGGCGCTGCGCGACGCCTCCCGGCAGAAGGCGGCGGCGCTCAACCAGCATGTGCTGGGCTATGGCGCGCAGGCGGAGGCTGAATGGGCCGCGGCAGGCATTGCCGCTCCCGATCTGCCTGCGATGCGTCAATACCGGCTGGAGCGTATCCGCGCCGAGTTGAGGCGCCGCGGCTATGCCGGCGCCCTGCTCTACGACCCCGTCAACATCCGCTACGCGACGGACTCCACCAACATGCAGTCGTGGGTGGCGCACAATCCGACGCGGCATTGCTTCGTTGCCACCGACGGACCGGTGGTGCTGTTCGACTATTTCTCCTGCGAACACCTCTCCGACCATTCCGGCATCGTTGACGAGGTTCGCCCCGCTGTGTCGTGGATGTACCTCTATAGCGGCGAGCTTACGGAGCAAAAGGTCCGCCGCTGGGCCGCCGGCATCGCCGATCTGGTTCGGGAACATGGCGGCGCCAACAGCCGCATCGCAGTCGACCACATCAACCCTGAAGGCGTCGAGGAACTGGCGCGCCTTGGCGTTTCGATCGGCAATGGCGAGGCGGTGATGGAGAATGCGCGGCTGATCAAGTCGCCGGACGAAATCCTTGCCATGCGCCGCGCTATCGCAGCCTGCGAGGCGGCGATGGGGGAGATGGAACAGGCTCTGAAGCCAGGGATTTCCGAGAATGAGCTATGGGCCGAACTGCATCGCGGCAACATCGCCCGCGGCGGCGAATGGATCGAGACGCGGCTGCTGACGTCAGGCCCGCGCACCAATCCGTGGTTCCAGGAATGCTCGTCACGCAAAATTGTATCAGGCGATCTCGTCGCCTTCGACACCGACCTGATCGGTCCCTACGGCTTTTGCGCTGACCTATCGCGCACATGGCTGTGCGGCGATGCAAAGCCGTCCGACGAGCAGCGCGAGCTGTTTCGCATCGCCGCCGGCCAGATTGAGCACAACACGCGATTGTTGCAGCCCGGCATGTCGTTCCGCGACCTCGTCGAGCACTCGGCGGTGCCACCGGGAGACAGCTACCCGGCTCGTTACGGCGTGCTCTATCACGGGGTCGGTCTGGCCGACGAATACCCGACCTTGCCGCATGCCGGCGACTGGACGTCGGATACGCCGGATGGCGCGCTGGAACCGGGAATGGTGCTGTGCGCCGAAAGCTATATCGGCAGGCTTGGCGGGCGCGAAGGCGTGAAGATCGAGGAGCAGATCCTCATCACTGAGACCGGCAACGAGCAGCTTTCAACCTATCCGCTTGACCAGCGGTTGCTCGGGTAGGCCGGCAAGCGCCTCGCGCAGTGAGGTTACCGTCTTTTCCGGTGTCGTTGCGGCGGTGATGTAAGGCAGGCCCTTGCGCCGTCCCGTCCAACCAACGACCCTTACTTTCCGAGCTGCTGGCTCGAAGCGCTGCGCCAGCACCCAGCTCTCGCAGTCGATGGCCGCGACATCGGCCTTGCCCTCTGCAATTGCGACGATCGAGGAACGGTGCCCGCCGCTTTTGCTGCGCGAGGCAAAGAGGTCAAGGCTCTCGCCCATCGCCTCCAGGTCGCGCGTCAGTCCGATCAGGCCGGACATGGAATCGAGATTGTTGAAGGTGAAGCGCTTGCCGCGGATGCGATCGAGCGGGATCAGCGGGCCGCCGTCAGCTGGCGAGGCAACCGATGGCGCGCCATCCGCCAGCATGACGATGGCGCTGGAGTAGAGCTCGCCCTGCCCGCCTTCATAGCCGTCGTAGCTCGGCTGGCCGATCACCTGCACATGCCTGGACAGGCCAAGCTCCATCGGCCCCCAGCAGGTCTGCGCGAACAGCAGCGCCGGGTGCAGCCACAGTCTGTGAAAATCGAGTTCGTCCGGCGGCAATGTCGCCGGGTCGGACGCGATCAGTGCTCCCTGGGCATCGTGAATCCCGCCCGGCATCGGCGGCAGGTCACCATTGCGGCGCACGATGGTTTCCGGCGCGTCGATGGCCTTTTGCCGGAATGCATCGCGCAATCCCGCCCATTGAGCGTCGATCTGGGCGCGCACTTCAGGCCAATCATACATCGGCAACGCCGCAACCAATTCACTCATGACCGAATCTGACCACTATGTCTGGACTGAAGGGAACCGATCCCAGCCAGTCAATCAGGCAGCACCTGCCTGCCGCAAAACTCATTCCTTGGGCGGCTCGGCGGGAACCGGCGCGCTGCCAAGCCCGCTGATGCTGCGCGCCCTTACGCGCGGCTTGAACGCCCTGCCGGGCTCCGCTTGGCGCCGCAGTACCGGGTGCACGACCGGCTCCTTCGCCTTGAAGGCATAGGCCTTGATCAGCGCGAAATAGTTTGGATAGGCATAGCCATTGTTCATCCGCAGCCACTCGTCGCGACGGTCGCGAAACAGCTTTGGAAGCTGGTACCAGGCTACTGTCGGGCTCTTGTGGTGGATGAAATGCAGATTGTTGTTGAGGAACAGGAACGACAGCGGCGAGCGCTCGACGATCACCGTGCGGCCCTCCGGGTGTTCCGACCATTGATGCTCGGCAAACGTACGGATCGAAATCAGCGACTGGCCGAGCCAGACCGGCACGAGAATGTAAAGCCACAGCGGAATGCCGAAGCCGAACTGGACGATCGGCACCACGATGGCAAGCCCGATCGCGTGCAGCAGCCAAGCTCTGCGGACCACCTTCTCGCCGGCGATCATTTGCCTGGTGTCGTCGATGAAAAAACCGATGCATGACAGCCAGGGGCCGAGCACCAGACGGCCGGTCATGGTGTTGTTGATCCTGAGGAGAAACTTCATCGTCGGCGGCAGCTCTTCATGCTGCCACAGCGCCTGATAATAGCTTTCCGGATCGTCCAACGGGTCAGTCAGCCGCTCGTCGGCGTGGTGGCGCAGATGTATGGTCTTGAAGCGTCGGAACGGCCAGACCAGGCCGATCGGCAGGAAGACGAAGGCTTCGTTGACCCGCGCATTGCGCGTCGGATGACCGTGCAGCACTTCGTGCATGATCGAGGATTGGAGTGCGGCGGTGAAGGCGAGGACGGCGAGCGCGGGGATGGGGTATGATGGCCAGAGCAGGAAACCGGCGGCTAGCCATGTTGCGTAACAGAAGAAAGCGAGAGCCACTGTCGGCCATTCGATAGCCGGTATGCTTTGTCGCCTGATGCTCTTGCCCGTCATGCTATCGACCACTGCCCCTCAGTCGCCGGAACCCCAACTGGTTCCTGACAGCATTGTGTCAGGAGAAATGATTCCACTCAACGCGACAAAGTGCACAAGCTGTTGCGATTGCGCATTTTTGACCGCACATGTTATACATTGTAAACAGACTTAGGGATTCATTTACGCCTAGGGAGCGCTCGAAGACGCTTCGGCGCAAATTTTTCCTCAATCGGACCGGAGCACCGATATGGACAAGCGTGATCTGTCGACCATCTTTCGCGAACGCCTGAAAATGCTCTTGACACGCTCCGACCTCAATCAGTCGGCTTTCGCGACTGCGGTCGGCATCGATCGCTCGGCGCTGTCGCAGTTGCTGTCAGGCGCCTCGACCCGCCTGCCTCGCGCCGAGACGCTGCTCAACATCGCTGCCGAGTTCAAAGTGTCGCTCGACTGGCTTCTCGGCCTCAGCCAGGACGAGGGCCTCACCGGCGAAATCCGCGAGAGCCTCGAGATCGAGGAGGCACCCGATGGCTTCGATCGCACGCTGCTGGCCAAATGGCATGCCGAGGCCGCCGGCACCAAGATCCGCTACGTGCCGGCCGGCATTCCCGATCTCCTGCGCACCGAAGCGCTGGTCGAGTACGAAGCGGGCATCACCAACAAGAGCCGCCTGGCGCAGGCCGGCGAAACGCAATACCGCATCGACTATAACAGGCGGCCGGAAACCGACATGGAAGTCTGCATGCCGCGCCATACGCTGGAGATATTCGCGCGCGGGCTGGGCGTCTGGGATCGTTTCCCGGAAGCCGATCGGCGCGCCCAGCTGCTGCACATGGCGACCCTGCTCGACGATCTCTATCCGGCATTCCGGCTGTTTCTCTATGACGGGCGGATGCGCTATTCGATCCCCTACACAATCTTCGGGCCCTATCGCGCCGCCATCTATGTCGGCGACATGTATCTGGTGCTCAACGCCACGCAGCCGATCCAGACGCTGATCCAGCATTTCGACAATCTGATCCGCGCCGCCGACATCAACGCGCACGAGGCGGCAGGCTTCGCGCACAGACTGGCCGGCATGTCGTTCCCATCAGGCACTGTCTGAGCCTCGGGATTATGATTCCATGGGCGGACTGGATCCTGCCGTCACTGCTATTTCATTGACTGCACATAAAGACTTCTTTATATCCTTATTCGAATTCGAAACATGAGAGCCAATCCGATGACGACCACCAACCCGATCGATGCGCTGTTGGCTGAAAAGGGTGTGCTGCTCGCCGATGGCGCCACCGGCACCAATCTGTTCGCCATGGGGCTCGAGGCCGGCGAGGCGCCCGAACTGCTGAACGAGACGGCGCCCGACACCATCACAAGCCTGCACCAGAATTTCGTCGATGCCGGCGCCGACATCATCCTGACCAACTCTTTCGGCGGCACTCGTCATCGCTTGAAGCTGCACCATGCGCAGGACCGCGCGCATGCGCTGAACAAGCGCGCGGCCGAACTTGCGCGCGCCGTCGCCGACAAGGCCGGTCGCAAGGTGATCGTCGCCGGCTCGGTCGGCCCGACCGGCGAATTGCTGGTACCGCTTGGCGCCATGACCTATGACGAGGCGGTCGACGCCTTCGCCGAGCAGATCGAGGGCCTCAAGGCCGGCGGCGCCGAAGTTGCCTGGATCGAGACGATGTCGGCTCCCGACGAGATCCGCGCCGCTGCCGAGGCTGCCATCCGCGTCGGCCTGCCCTACACTTACACCGGCTCCTTCGACACCGCCGGCCGCACTATGATGGGTCTGCTGCCTAGGGATATCCACGGCGTCACCGATGGGTTGTCGCAGGCGCCGCTCGGCGTTGGTGCCAATTGCGGTGTCGGAGCATCCGATATCCTGGCCTCGCTGCTCGACATGACCGAGGCGAAGCCGGAGGCGACGGTGATCGTCAAGGGCAATTGCGGTATTCCTGAATTCCGCGGCACCGAAATCCATTATTCCGGCACGCCCGAACTGATGGCCGATTATGTCAGGCTCGCCGTCGATGGCGGCGCCAAAATCATAGGCGGCTGCTGCGGCACCTCGTTCCAGCACCTTGCCGCGATGCGCAAGGCGCTCGACGCCCACACCAAGGCGGATCGTCCGACCGTCGAAAAGATCGTCGAGCGCATCGGTCCGATGCGCAACAAGGTGGCGACGGAAAACACCGCCGAGACCAGTGAAGCCCGCCGCGAGCGCCGCCGCAGCCGCGCCTGATCCTGTGGGTCTTTTACTCGCTGTTGTCGGCGTAGCTCGACTGCGCCGACTTGAAATCGACCAAACTGTCGCTGCGCATCGTCATCAGCGCGCCGGATGAAGTCGGATCAGTGATCTGCTCCAGCATGATGCGGAAGCGGTCGTTGTTCAGCGCCGACATGGCGGTGTGGCGCGCCTGCGCGACATCGTCGCCGATGCGCCTGGATTCGGATGACGGGGCAGATGGAACCGCCGAAGCGTCTCGTGCCGGCGGCATCGAGTTGGCGATAGTCCTGATCTGCAATTTCGCCTCCTCAAGCCCCGTAGACCTATCCCGTGTAGCAAGGAGGAGGTTGCGATCCGGTACCGGAAATGCCGAGCAATTTAACGATCATGCAGGTTAACGCCGCGCTTCGGATCTGTTGAGATTCAGGTCAGACCGAGCCGAAAATGGTGGTTTTCGAGAACCGGAGTGGAGCGTACTTAAAGTACGCGAGCACCGGAAGCGCAGAGAACCTCCATTTGCAGGCCGGTCTCACCTGAATATCAATAGATCCGAAAAAAGGCCGGCAAGGGAATAACCCCTCACCGGCCTGCCTCACCCGCCCGTTGGTCGGTTCCCCTGTCGGAACGATCCCGTCTGAAGAAACCGGCCGTTATCACCGCTACCGGTTACCGCCCAGCGCCGAGGCAAGGCGCACAAGCGAGAGGAACTCGGACCTGTACCCAAACGGGTCGGCTCCTCGAGCGGCAGTGGCGATCTCCATGATCTTGTCGTAACCGAACTTCGCGGTCGCATCCTCGTCGCGCAGCTTCTGGCCGAAGGCGGCAACGGCGACAGAGAAGCGCTGGTCGGTGCTGGCCTGGTCGAAGGACGAAATCTCGTTGGCCGAGGTCACCGGCGTGGTGATCAGCTTCGAGACGTCTTCATTGGGCAGCTTGTAGCGTATCTTGACGAAGGCATATTCGTCCGCATTGGCAACGCCGCCATTGTCCACTGACGCCTGGCCATAGCGCAGCGGATCGATCTGCTCGCCACCGCTGCCATTCGGCGTGATCTCGTAGATCGCGGTGACGGAATGGCCCGAACCGATATCGCCGGCATCCACGCGGTCATTGTTGAAATCCTCGCGGTTCAACGCCCGGGTCTCATAGCCGATCAGGCGATATTCCGAGACCTTGTTCGGGTTGAACTCGACCTGGATCTTCACATCCTTGGCGATGGTGAACAGCGTCGAGGAGGCATCCTCGACCAGCACTTTCTCGGCCTCGGCCAGTGTGTCGATATAGGCGGCGGTGCCGTTGCCGTTCTGGGCGATGGTCTGCATCATCTGGTCGTTCAGATTGCCGCGGCCGAAACCGAACACCGACAGGAAGACACCGGTCTTGCGCTCGCTCTCGATCAGCCGCTTCAGATCATCGTCGTCGCTCTGGCCGACATTGAAGTCGCCGTCGGTGGCCAACATCACCCGGTTGACGCCATCCTTGACGAAGGATTTTTGCGCCAGCCTGTAAGCTTCCTTGATGCCCGCCTCGCCGGCCGTGCTACCACCGGGCGTCAAATTGTCGATGGCACTGAGTATCTTGTCCTTTTCGGACGCCTTGGTCGGCTCCAGGACTGTGCCCGCATCACCGGCATAGGTGACGATTGAGATGGTATCGTCAGCCTTCAGCTTGCTGACCAGCAGCTGGAAAGCCGACTTGAGCAGCGGCAGCTTGTCCGGCTCGTCCATCGAGCCCGAGACATCGATCAGGAAGACCAGATTGGCCTTCGGCTGCTCGGTCGGCTTGACGTCAAACCCCTTGATGGCGACATGCATCAGCCTGGTGTGTGTGTTCCACGGCGTCGGCATCACGCTGACGGTCGCGTTGAACGGCGTCGACGCAGACTCCGGTCCCTTCCAGTCATACGGGAAGTAGTTGATCATCTCCTCGACGCGCACCGTATCGGCCTGCGGCAGGGTGCCCTGCTTCAGCGAGCTGCGCACGAAGGAATAGGAGGCTGTGTCGACGTCGATCGAGAAGGTCGAGACCGGATCCTCGAGCGCGGCATGCACCGGATTGGTCTTGAAATCCTCGATGCGGTCGCGGTTCTCTTCCTGTGGCGCCAGCTGGTCGGCCGGCATGGTGGCGGGTTGCTGCGGCGCCACCAGCTTGGATTCGGCCTGGATACGGGCGGCACGCGACGTGCCATCGGCATTTGGAGATGGCATAAGGCCCGTCACCACTCTGCCAGACGGCGCGGCTCGGCTATCCAGTGCGAACTCGCCCGTCGGGGCTGGCGCCGGAGGTGCAATGTTCATCTTTCCAGCGTTAGCGGCGTCCTGGCGGGGAGCGCCCGTCGCCGATTCCTGCTGTGTCGCACCGCCGGTAACGGTCGATTCGGATTTCGGCGGCGAGGTCGGCGCCACGAGCGCATCGGTGGCGTCGCGGCTTTCCACATCGGCGTCGGTCTTCTTGTCTTTCTCCAACTCGGTGCGAGCCGGCTTCGGCTCGGCCAACGGCTTCACGATCGCCGGCTTGTCGGCCAGTGTCTCGCTGATCTTCTCGTCGCCGCCGAACTTAGGCGGCTGTTCCCTCAGCAGATGGAAGGTGGCGTATCCGGCGATCGGCAGGGCGACGAGCCCTGCAAGGGCCGGTGTGGCGATGAGTTTCTTTTGCATGATCTCGCTCCAGAGCTTTTGTGCTCGCTCTGTGAGACGAAGCCCGCCAACCGTTCCTTGGGTGACAGCAGAAATATTTTCCTGATCGTATGCGCGCAGAGCAGCTTCGAAGGCACGGGCCTTCGCGCTCCCGCCCGGCGCCGGCGCCGCGATATCGCGCAGTCTCTTGAGTTCGTTGTCGTCGACCATGGTCACACTTCCCCGGCCGTGCGCATCAGCGTCTTCAGCCGTTTCTTCGCTTCATGGATGTGCCAGGAAACCGTCGTCTCCGAGATCGCCATCGCCTCGGCGGCGGCCGCGTGGCTCAATCCTTCGCCATAGACCAGCAGCACCGCGTCGCGTTGCTTGTCCGGCAATTGCCGCACCGCTGCCCAAAGCGCATCGGCCGGGTCTTCCGGTTCCGCCGAAGCCTCGCCCGCGATCAGCGCATGGATGCCATAGGCCTCGGTCTTGATAGTCTCGCGCGCGGTCTTGCGCATCATGTCTCGCGCGGCGTTCATCGTCACGGAATAGAGCCATGTCGTGAAGGCGCCGCCGCCGCGATAATCGCGGATCGCCTTGCCCAACCGCACGCAGACTTCCTGGGCGATGTCTTCGGCGTCCGCCTTCTTGCCGCACCAGCGATAGGCGGCGCGATAGACGAAGTCATAGTGCCTTTCCAGCAATGTGCCGAAGGCCCCCCTGTCTCCGCCCTTCGCACGCCCTATCAGTTCGGCGTCGGAGGCTTCGCTTTCATCCAGCATCATCGCCATCATTTGCCTGTTGGACGAAGGCTAATGGCGATTCCTTTGGGCAATGGAAAGATTTTTTTGGAAACAGCCGGATCGTGACCATCAACGCCCGCTTGACACATCTATATCTCGGCGGTTATACGTCAAATCAATAGCTGGTGAGTTATCAATCCAATGACCAACGCTCATGATGTCCTCTTCAGGACGCTCTCCGATCCGACGCGTCGGGCGATCTTCGAGCGCCTGTGCCGCGAGGGTGAACAGACGGTGGGGGCGTTGACGGCTCAATCCGGCGTGTCACAGCCGGCGGTGTCGAAACATCTCGGTCTGCTCAGGCAGGCCGGGCTGGTGCGCGATCGCCATGAGGGACGGCAGACCCACTATAGCGCCCAGCTCGCAGCGCTTTCCCCACTGACCGATTGGACGAACCAGATGAACGCGTTCTGGCAGAGCCGGTTCGACGACCTCGAAAATTTGCTCAAAAGAATGGACCAATGACCAACACTGCAACCGAAACGCGCTCCGTCGTCGTCGAACGCGAGATACCTTATCCGGCGGAAAAGATCTGGCGCGCGCTCACCCAACCGCATCTGATCGAGGAGTGGCTGATGAAGAACAACTTCAAGCCAGTCGTGGACCACCGGTTCAATCTCAGCGCCGACTGGGGCGGCGTCACCTGTCAGGTCCAGACAGTCGAGCCCAATAAGACGCTATCCTACACCTGGGATACCAAGGATCTCGAGAGCGTGGTCACCTGGACGCTTACCGCTACGAGCAAGGGGACCCATCTGCGCATGGAGCAGACGGGCTTCCGGTCGGATCAGCAGCCTTACTTCCGCGGCGCCACGGTAGGCTGGCAAAGGTTCCTCACTGCCCTGGAGGATGTGCTGGCGCGGCTGGATTGAAACTGTCGGCAAGCGGATCGCTGGTCCGCTTCGGCTCGCCTGACGGGAGGTCTCATTGGACTGGAACAAATGGATCCGGCAAATTCATCGCTGGCTGTCGATCATCTTTACGCTGACCGTCATCGCCAACTTCGTCACCATGGCATTCGGGCAGCCTCCCGCTTGGGTGGTCTACTCACCACTGTTGCCGCTCTTCCTGCTGCTGTTCAGCGGTCTGTACATGTTCGTGCTGCCCTATGCCGCCAACCGCGCGCAGCATGCGGGCGGATAGGAGTGGCAGAATGGCCAAGACGCCGGGACAATCGACCAAGGCCAGCGCCGCACCGGTCCTGCTGTCGGGCGGCAACCCGCAGATAGCCAAAGGCGACGGCGACGCCCCGGTGCAGGCATACATCGCCGCAATGCCGGGCTGGAAGCGCGGCCTAGGCGAGCGCCTCGACGCACTCATCCAGCGCAACGTGCCTGACGTGCGCAAGGCCGTGCGATGGAACTCGCCATTCTACGGCATCGAGGGCCAGGGCTGGTTCGTGTCGTTCCATGTCTTCACCCATTACGTGAAGGTGACCTTCTTCAGCGGCACGTCATTGCGGCCGATCCCGCCCGGCGGCACGGCAAAGAGCAAGGATGTGCGCTGGATCGACATCCGCGAAGACCAGTTCGACGAGGCGCGGATGGCGGACTGGGTGAAACAAGCCGCGGCCCTGCCCGGCTGGATCCCGCAGCGACCGAATACGACAGAGGAGAAAGAGCGATGAAGATCAAGCTGACCAGCGTCTACGTGGACAACCAGGAAAATGCACTGCGCTTCTATACCGACGTGCTCGGCTTTATCAAGAAAGCCGATTTCAGCAATGGGCCCTATCGCTGGCTGACCGTTGCATCTGCCGAAGAACCCGACGGGACCGAGCTGCAGCTCGCGCTCAATGACAACCCGGCCGCCAAGGCCTATCAGGAAGCCATCTTCAAACAGAGCCAGCCCGCGGTTATGTTCTTCACCGACGACGTCAAGGGCGACCATGAGCGCATCAAGGCGAAGGGCGCAGCATTCACGATGGCGCCGACCGAGGTCACGGGTTCAACGATCGCCCAGCTGAACGACGGCTGTGGTAACCTCGTTCAGATCACCCAGCTGGCGCGCTGGTAAGGCGGCAATTGAAAACGCGTCAAAGCGCAGGAAGGCACACAATGAGCCCATCCGAACAGATCGACCAGCTGATCGCCGGCCTCACTGACTGGCGCGGCGAGACGCTCGCCGGCATCCGCAAGACCATCCTTGCAGCCAACCCGGACATCGTCGAGGAATGGAAGTGGATGGGCAGCCCGGTATGGTGCCTCGACGGAAACATCGTGGTCGGCAACGCGCACAAGGACAAGGTGAAGCTCACCTTTTCCCATGGCGCCAGCCTGCCCGATCCAGACAAGCTGTTCAACAACGGTTTTGGCGGCAAGGTGTGGCGGGCAATCGACATCTTTGAGGGCGATAAGCTCGATGAGGATGCCCTGAAAGAGCTCGTCCGTGCCGCTATCGACTACAATCAGGCCAAAAAGAAGAAGAAGGCGCCGGTGGTTACTGGAGCAAAGCCACAGAAGTAAAACTACCAAGCCCGTCGTGGATCGGCGCTAAGCTGCCTGCCCCGCCACCCAGCCCGACGACCATGCCCATTGGAAATTATAGCCGCCCAGCCAACCCGTGACATCGACGACTTCGCCGATGAAGAACAGGCCCGGCACGGATTTCGCCTGCATCGTCTTCTGGTCGAGTCCGTTGGTGTCGACCCCGCCCAGCGTCACTTCGGCGGTGCGGTAGCCTTCTGAACCGGCCGGCTTGATGCGCCATTCATTGACCGCGGCGGCGACGGTTTTGATCTGGGCGTCAGAAAGATCGGCGAGGTTACCGTCGAGCCCGGTTCGCTCAGCGATCGATTGTGCAAGCCGCTTCGGCAGATGATTTGCCAGCACTGTCTGCACCGCTTGCCGTCCATTGCCGTGCTTGGCGGCGCGAATGAGGTCCGCCACATCCATCCCCGGCAGCATGGCGACGCGGATTTCATCGCCCTCGCGCCAATAGGACGATATCTGCAGGATGGACGGTCCGCTGACGCCGCGATGCGTGAACAGCATCGCTTCAGCGAACCGCGTGCTGCCGCAGGCGACTTCCGCGTCGACGGCGTTGCCAGCCAGGGGCGCCAACCGCTCGAGCGTGTTGGCGTCGAAGGTCAGCGGTACCAGCGCCGGCCGCGTTTCGACAACAGCAAGGCCAAACCGTTCCGCAAGCTCATAGCCGAAACCGGTCGCCCCCATCTTGGGGATCGACTTGCCGCCACAGGCCACAACAACGGACTGGCAAGTGACCGTGCCCGTGGAGAGGGTGAGCATAAACCCCTCGGCGGTTTTGCGGACATCCTCAACCTTGGTCGACAGTGCCAGCTCCACGCCCCTGCCCTGCATTTCCGAGACCAGCATGTCGATGATCTGGCGTGCGGAGCCGTCGCAGAACAACTGCCCAAGCGTCTTCTCGTGGTAGGCAATGCGGTGGCGTTGGACGAGCGCGATGAAATCGCGCTGTGTGTAGCGGCTGAGCGCCGAAATGCAGAAATGTGGATTGCCCGAGAGAAAATTTTTCGGGCTGGCATGGATGTTGGTGAAATTGCACCGGCCGCCGCCGGAGATGCGGATCTTTTCGCCAGGCATTGCCGCGTGATCGAGGATCAGCACCGAACGGCCGCGTTTGGCCGTCTCCACGGCGCACATCATTCCGGCGGCACCCGCGCCGATGATCACGACATCATAGGATTGCATCAGCTATTCGTTCCCGCTCGACCCGCTCATCCGGGGCCGCGCCATTTGTGCTGCCTGATACAGCGAACGAGACGGGCAGCCAACAGGCAAGAACAGCCGCGGAAGAGCAGAGCTAGTAGGCGCTGCCTGGGAGCGGCGGCAAGGTGAAAATCATCTGCCGCCGCCGCTCATTCTTCGTTCCATCGGTCGTGCGGTCGTAATCGCATGGCGCTCCGCGCAGGGCGATCTGTGCGATCAATGGAATAGGCCACGTCGCTATGACGGTGCGCGCAGATAGTCATCTTCTGACCTGGCAGTGAATCCCGACATTAGACGAGCGTCTCGGCGAAGAACTCCGTCAATCGCTTCCAGTGGCGCTCCGCACCTACGGCATTGAAAGCGCTATGGTCGGGCACACACCAGCCATGCGCCACGCCGACGTAGTTCTCGATGAGGTAGTCGACGTCCGCCACCCTGAGCGCCTCGGCCAGTCGTGCCGACTGTTCCGGCGGGAAACTTCTGTCGGTACCCGACATGCCGACATAGACCCGCGCCTTGATGGAGGCTGCCTTGCGATGCGGGCTGTCGGCGGCATCGCTGGCCAGATTGCCGCCGTGGAAGCTCGCCGCGGCCCTTATCCTGTCCGGATAGGTCGCGGCGGCATTCAGTGCCCGGCCGCCACCCATGCAAATAGCCAACGGTGCCGATGCGTCCAGTGATGCCTTCAGCAGCCAGAGCGTCGAGGAATGCACCGCTGTCGCGGATGGTCATCTCCTGCGTCGTACCACTGACCAGCGCCGTCAGCGCTGCCTTGGTGTTTTCCTCGACGAAGGCGGTCTTGGCGTCGAACGGCCCGTAAGGCGCATTTCGGTAGAACAGGTCCGGCACCAGCACTGCATAACCTTCATTGCCAGCCGCTCGGCCATGCTGACGAGCGCCGGCCGCGGACCGAAAGCGTCCTGATAAAGAATGACGCCGGCCTTGGTCGAAGATGCCTTTGCCGAACGGAAAAGCCCTGCCTTGGCAACGCCATCCCTGGTCTCGATGTGAAGGTGTTGTTTCGTCATCGCCCGGCTCCGTTCGGTTGTCGTGCGATACATATCCGGCCAAGCCGATACGGCAAGGCGCTCTCTAAACCTGGTAGTCAACATATCGTGCGGGATTGGGTGTCGGCCTACAGCCCCGCGAATGCCGCCATGTGGAAGACTTGAACTTCCGCGGGATAGCGATAGGCCGTGGCATAGGGACAGGCATTGCGATCGAGGCAGCCGCCGGCACGGCACGGTTCGCCGTCCGCCCCTCGTACATGCGCCAAGCAGGACTGATAGGCGAATCCTTGCGGGGAATAAGCAGCGACCGGACAGGATTTTAGGCAGGGCTTTTCGACACAGGTATCGCAAAGGTGGGGCGCTGCCTCGGCGGCCCGAACCGGAAGCTCGTCCTCGAACAGCAGCGCGCCGCGATAGGCGTGCCAGAGCCCGTATTGCGGATGCATGAGGATACCGAGCGGTGAAGGCTTCAGCCCCTCCGCTCGCATCGCCCATTGCTGGAACGGCAGGTAAGGCTTGTCGGAAGGCGAAACGGCGCGCGCCCCGAATGTCTTCGCCACGGCACCGATCGCTTCGCGCGACCAGCTGTCGAGCGGATTGGCGATTTTCTGTGGTTGCTGTTCGCGCCAACGCATGAAATACGGCCAGGGAGCGGCACCCGCCTGCCCCACCAGCAGAATAGCTCTGGCCGGCGCGCCCGATGGTCCCCTTGGCGAGGCTTCGCCAGGCGCAAAATTGAAACCGCCGCGAAGAACGAGGCCGTTGGCGAGAAACGCCCCAGCGATGCTGTCAACGCTGCAGGCAGGCGTAGTCATTCCTTCTTGACCGGATCGGAGAAAGCGCTCCGCCAGACTTCCTTGTGAATGATGTTGGCGACTTTAGCCCCGCCTGACTCGGGCTCCTTTCAAGTGAAGGCGTCGGGCATCGATCCCTTCTTCTTGGCGATGAAGTCCTTCAAGGCTTCGTCGATGCTCGGATCGAGGTGCGGCGCCTCGTAGCTCTCCAGCCAGCGGCGGGCAAGCTCGTTGGCTCGCTGCGGCGCTGTCTTCTCGCCTTCGGCCAGCCACTGCTCATAGGAATTGTTGTCGGCGATATTGGAGCGATAGAAGGCGGTCTGGAAATTGGCCTGGGTGTGGTCGCAGCCGAGATAGTGGCTGCCCGGCCCGACCTGGCGGATCGCATCCATCGCCTGGCCGTTTTCCGACAGATCGATGCCCTCCGAGAATTTCTGCGTCATCCCGAGTTGGTCGATATCCATCATGAATTTTTCATAGCAGGACGCGAGCCCGCCCTCGAGCCAGCCGGCAGAGTGCAGCACGAAATTGGTGCCGGCCAGGATGGTCGAGTTCAACGTGTTGGCGCTTTCATAGGCTGCCTGAGCATCCGGAACCTTGGACGCGCAGAGCGAGCCGCCGGTGCGGAACGGCAGGCCGAGACGGCGCGCCAGCTGTGCCGCGCCATAGGAAACCAGCGACGGCTCCGGCGTGCCGAAGGTCGGCGCGCCCGACTGCATCGAGATGGACGACGCGAAGGTGCCGAACAGCACCGGCGCGCCCGGCCGGATCAGCTGCGTGAACGATGCACCGGCCAGCACCTCGGCCAGAACCTGCGTCAGCGTGCCGGCCACCGTCACCGGGCTCATCGCGCCGGCAAGGATGAATGGCGTGACGATGCAGGCCTGGTTGTGGCGCGCATAGACTTTCAGCGCGCCGAGCATGGTCTCGTCGAACACCATCGGCGAGTTGGCGTTGATCAGGCTGGTCAGCACCGTGTTGTTCTCGACGAAATCGTCGCCGAACACGATCTTGGCCATGGCGACGGTGTCTTCGGCGCGCTCCGGCGCGGTCACCGAACCCATGAATGGCTTGTCGGAATATTTGATGTGGCTGTAGATCATGTCGAGATGGCGTTTGTTGACCGGCACGTCGACCGGCTCGCACACAGTGCCGCCCGAATGGTGGATCGACGGCGCCATATAGGCGAGCTTCACGAAATTCCGGAAATCCTCGATCGTCGCGTAACGCCTGACACCATCGAGGTCACGCACGAAGGGCGGACCGTAGACCGGCGCGAAGACCGTGGCATTGCCGCCGATCTGCACCGAGCGCTCGGAATTGCGGGCGTGCTGGGTGTAGACGGACGGTGCGGTCCTGAGCAGCGAACGGCAAAGCCCTTTCGGAAAGTGCACGCGCTCGCCCTTGACGTCGGCGCCCGCCTCTTTCCAGAGCTGCAGCGCTTCGGCGTCATCGCGGAAGATGATGCCGATCTCCTCGAGCACCGTGTCGGTGTTCTTCTCGATCAGCGCCAGGCCTTCCTCATCCAGCACCTCATAGATGTTGATCTTGCGCTTGATGTAGGTGAGCTGGGTGCCGGGGCCACCGCCCGAACGTGCTGCGCGCCGGGCAGCAGCACCGCCGCTAGCGCCGCGCCCGCGTCGCGCGTTTGACGCTTCCTGATCGACTGCCGCGTGTTCGCTCATGGTCGTTCTTCCCTGAATTTGTTCTTGTCTGGAATCCGTAGCGACTGCCTCTCGCCGCTTCCTGCCAGATCGTAGCCATGCACCCTATTCGAAACGGCCCGCCAGCGCCAACGCCTGTCGCAAAATCGACAAGAATTGCAAGAGATTTGCGGTCGCTTTCCTTTTGCGGGAAGTCGCAAATCAGCTATGGATACATGCCCCTAGCGGGTTAGGAATGACCGTGAATATTTGGTGCCTTGCGACGCAGTCGCGATGCCGGCAGGAGTTCGATACAAATGTCCGACGACGAGATCATCCTTTCCGAACTTTCCGACGACGAGTTGGTGCAGCAGATGCACGACGATCTCTATGACGGGCTGAAGGAAGAGATCGAGGAAGGCACCAACATCCTNAAGGCATGCGCATCGTCGGCGAGGATTTTCGCGACGGCATCCTGTTCGTTCCCGAAGTGCTGCTGTCGGCCAATGCGATGAAGGCCGGTATGTTCATCCTGCGTCCGCTGCTCGCCGCCACTGGTGCGCCGAAGCAGGGCAAGATGGTGATCGGGACCGTCAAGGGCGACATCCATGACATTGGCAAGAACCTTGTCGGCATGATGATGGAGGGCGCCGGCTTCGACGTCATCGACCTCGGCATCAACAATNGGCGCCGATGCCTACTGCCGCGACGCGGCGGTGGCGGTCGAGACCGCCAAGGATTACATGAAGCGCAAGCACAACGTTCGCGCTTCGGCCTGAGCCGGCCCCGAAATGCTCCATGAAAGAAGCCGCGCCTTGCAGCGCGGCTTTTTTGTCCCCAGATGATGAGGAAGGCTGCGCGTGGATCAAGGCTTGGTGACGGTGTCCTCGACTGCCTTGGCCGTCGACTTGACGTCCTTGCCGACGCCGCGGACAGTGTTCGCGCAAGCCGTAAGGGCTAGCGCGCAGGCCAATATGGCAATCGGCGCGATGCGTAGCAGTTTCATGAACGGTGTCTCCCTCAATAGATAAATCAGCGCCACAGCAACGAAAGCCGACCCGACTGGTCCCATGGCAAAGACGCAAATAACGAAACCGAATCAAGACGACAGGCTGCTCGTTATCGCCTGTGGGATGATTGCGCGCGAGGTTCTGGCCGTCAAGGAGCAGCTCAAGCTCGATCATCTCGACCTGACTTGCCTGCCGGCGGAGTTCCATTTCTATCCGGACCGCATAGCGCCGGCCATGGACAATGCGATCGAAAAGGCCAGGGCGGACGGCTATCAGCACATCTTCGTTGGCTATGCCGATTGCGGCACGGGCGGCATGCTCGACCGCGTCTGCGAGAAGCATGGCGTCGAGCGCATGGCAGGGCCGCACTGCTTCGCCTTCTACCAAGGCATGGACGCCTATACGAAGGTCGCCGACGACGACATGATGTCGTTCTACATGACCGACTTCCTGTGCCGTCAGTTCGACGCCTTCTTCATGAAGCCGCTCGGCCTCGACAAGCACCCGGAGCTGATCAAGGATTATTTCGGCAATTACGAGAAGCTGATCTATCTCGCCCAGACCGATGATCCGGAGCTCGACAAGGTAGCCGAAAAGGCTGCGAAAATGCTCGGTCTGGTCTATGAGCGCCGCGCCACCGGCTATGGCGATCTGACGGCCGGAGTGGCGCAGGCCGCTGCCGGCACCGGCTAGGCCGCCCCGCGCGGCGCCGTAGACCCGGTCGATCGAGGAAAATATCGTCCAGCCCTTTCGCGCGTAGGGGCCCGGAAAATCCGGGAAATTGCGCACTACGACCGACGGAGCATCGGCGATCAGAGCGCTGCTCGCCGGCGGCCACCGCCGCGTCGAGCAGGTTGAGCGTGCCTTGCACATTGGTGGCGACGAAATCGCTGTTTGCGCGGCTCTCTATGTTGGGCTTGTGCAGCGCGCCGCTGTGAATGATCGCGTCGATCTGGTTTTCCCTGACCGTCCGCATGACAAGGTCGCGATCAGCGATCGAGCCGACAAGGCGCTTCTCCGCGGATGGCGCAGGATCGAGCCCGATGACGTCATGCCCAATCGCGCGCAGGCGCGGTGCCAGTGCGCTGCCCAACTAACCCGACGATCCCGTGAGCAAGATTCGCATTCGTCACACCATGATTTTTGACCGTGACGCTGTTAAGCACGGATGACAGGCGCCAGCGACCCGATAGATTATGCACCAGCCGGCACTGCACCAGACTTCAACCGGGAGCCTCCTATGACCCTTCGCCCGCTGTTCGCCCTTGTCGGCCTGCTCTGCTGCACTCTTCCCGCCCTTGCCGATGGCGAGGTGCAGAAACTCATCACCGCCGCAGACAAGGCGCGGCTCGATAAGTATGGCGAGACGCGCAAGGCGGCGCTCGCCGAGGCGAAAGCGGGAGACCCGGCCGAGCTCAAGCAACTCGATACCTTGCTGGCGAAGCCGCTGGTTTCCTTCTCCGACAAGGGCCTGACCGGCAACTGGCAGTGCCGCACGATCAAGGCCGGCGGCCCTTTGCCGCTCGTCATCTATGGCTGGTTCAAATGTAAGGTGACCGACGACGGTTCCGGCTGGCAGCTGGAAAAGATCAGCGGCTCGCAGCGCACCAAGGGCCGTTTCTTCGACGATGGCGAAAAACGTGCGATCTATCTCGGCTCCTTCTATGTCAACAGCGATCCGGCAAAGCCCTATGGCAGTGGTCCGCAGACCGACCAGGTCGGCTATGCCTTTCGCAACAGCGCCAAGGAATGGCGCATCGAATTTCCGGCGCCCTACTATGAATCGAAGCTCGACATCATCGAGTTCCAGCGCTGACCATGTATCGAAGAGCTGATCACCAAGGATTAACCCGAACGCCCTAGCATCCCGCCCATTGTCGAGAACGGGTTGCTTGGAGGGGGCAAGATCCATGGCAGCATCAGAATCCAGTACGCGGATCGTGGTCGTCACTGGAGGAGGCCAGCATGTCTGGGCTATCGTCAACGCGATCACCGACCGCGTCGGCCCTGTCAGCGTCGTCCTCGAAACGCCTGAATCCAAAAAGCAATTGCTTCGTGGTCGGGCTCGCCGTCAGGGTTGGATCTCCGCCGTGGGTCAACTTGGCACGATGGTGCTCAGCAGACTCGGCAAACGGCTTCTCGCCAGCCATGCCGCGCGGCTAATTGCCGAAGAAAAGTTGGAGGTCGAGCCGCGGCGAGGCCAGGAAATCATCCATGTTGCTTCGGCCAACGGGCCGGAGTGCCTCGAGGCGATCAACAAGCTCCAGCCTGGCGTTGTCCTGCTGAACGGCTGCAGGCTGTTATCGAAGGGCATGTTGGCCAGGATGCCTTGCCCGGTGCTCAACTATCACGCTGGCATTACGCCGAAATACCGCGGCATGAACGGCGGCTATTGGGCACTGACTTCAGGCGATCCGCAGAATTTCGGTACCACCGTGCATCTGGTCGATGCCGGCGTCGACACTGGCGGCGTGCTGAAACAGGTGCACGGTCAGCCGAAACGCGGCGACACCATCTCCAGTTACGCGCTTCGTCAGGCCGCGTTCTCGCGCGACATCTGCGTCGAGGCTATCAGCGACGCGCTGGCCGGAAAACTCACCACCATCGACCCGGGCCTGCCGTCGCAACAATGGTATCATCCAACGATCTGGTTCTACCTCTGGACTGGCCTGAGAACGGGCATCTGGTAGCGCGTTCTTCTCCCGGATCCGCATGCCGCGCGCCGGCTTTTCCAACGCGTCTAATCTGCCGCCGGCACGCGCCACAGACGAATAAGCACACCTTTCATTTTACGACATCCAAATGCGTCGCTTTTGAATGCGCGCGCGTCGTCCCATAACAAGCGACCCAACTGCGGTTGCGGCAATGCTCGGATATTGCATCGGCCCCGAAAATAGGAATCGATCTTCGGAAAGCCTGATGCAGCAAATTGAAGTGGTAGAGTGTCCTTGTGTGCGTCCAAGCGGACGGGAGGCGTTCTACGGGAGCGAGAATTCATGGCCGATCTGATCGTCGTCTACTGGCGCGACATTCCTGCCCAGGTGATCGTCAAGAAGGGTCGGCAGAACGCCAAGCGCGAACTGCCGCTGCGCTTCACCGAGGCGATCGACATGTGCGCTATGCGCACCGGCGCCGGTGGCACTGACGACTATCTGGCCGAATGGCGCAAGGCCGATCCCGTTCCGGTCAGCGATGACCTTGAAGCCGAGGTCGAGAAGGCCTTCAACGATATCGACACGAAATATGACCGCGAGCGGCTTGTCGGTCTGGTCAAGGCGGGCGGCAAGGAAAATGTCTGAAACCACCCCGGCGATTACCCAGGCCATTTTGGTCAAGAAGGCAGCGCCAAAATCCGACTACAAGCCGGCTGACGTGTCGCCGCAGCGGCGCGTGCAGCGTTCCTTCGCGGTCAGATTATGGTCTGTGCGGCACTCGCGATTGCTCGAATGGTTCTACGCCAGATTCGCCGATATGTTCCTGACGCTCCATCCCCTGTGGAAAGGCATCGGCTACGGCCGCGTCGAAGGACCGATCAAATTCGTCGAGAAGCGCGTCAAGGGCTTCATGTTCGACTGCCGCATGTGTGGCCAGTGCATCTTGTCGTCGACCGGCATGTCGTGCCCAATGAACTGCCCCAAGCAGCTGCGCAACGGCCCTTGCGGCGGCGTCCGCGCCAACGGCAATTGCGAGGTCGAGCCCGATATGCCCTGCGTCTGGGTCAAGGCCTGGGAAGGCTCGCAGAACATGGTTCACGGCGACAGGATCCTGACGGTGCAGAAGCCGGTCGACCAGTCTCTGCGTGAGACCTCGGCGTGGCTGCGGGTGACCGCGCAGGCCGCCGCCGCGCGTGAAGCCGCCGCTGCCGCCAAGAATGAGGCGGCAAACACCGGGGCATCGGCATGATCGGACGCCAGCGCGATGAGAACCCGGCCGGTATCCACCTGCCGCTCGACCCCCTGCCCGGCCACACCTCGCGCGGCCGGCTGGAGCGCGTGCTTCGGCGTGGCGAGTTCGCGGTGACGACAGAGCTCAATCCGCCCGACAGCGCCGATCCGGAAGACGTCTATAACCGCGCCAAGATTTTCGATGGCTGGGTCGATGCCATCAATGCCGTCGATGCATCCGGCGCCAACTGCCATATGTCGTCGGTAGGCATCTGCGCACTGCTGACCCGCATGGGCTATGCGCCGATCATGCAGATCGCCTGCCGCGACAAGAACCGCATCGCCATCCAGGGCGATGTGCTGGGCGGTGCCGCGATGGGCGTCGCCAACATGCTGTGCCTGACCGGCGACGGCGTGCAGGCCGGCGACCAGCCCGGCGCCAAGCCGGTGTTCGACCTCGACTGCATGTCATTGCTCGAGACCTGCCGCATCATGCGCGATAACGGCAAGTTCCTGTCCGGCCGCAAGCTGACGACGCCGCCCCAGCTTTTCCTCGGTGCTGCGATCAATCCATTCGCGCCGCCGATCGATTTCCGCCCGCATCGCCTGGGCAAGAAGATCGCCGCCGGCGCGCAATTCGTGCAGAGCCAGTATTGCTTCGACGTGCCGATGTTTCGCACCTACATGCAGAAGGTGCGCGACCTCGGCTACACCGAAAAATGCTTCATCCTGGTTGGCGTCGGCCCACTCGCCTCGGCCAAGACGGCCAAGTGGATTCGCTCGAACGTGCCAGGCATCCATATTCCCGATCAGGTCATCAAGCGGCTGGAAGGCGCCCAGGACCAGAAGAAGGAAGGCAAGCAGCTCTGCATCGACATCATCAACGAGGTGAAGGAAATATCAGGCGTCTCCGGCGTCCATGTGATGGCCTACCGGCAGGAGGAATATGTCGCCGAGATCGTTGATGAATCGGGCGTGCTGAAGGGCCGCCAGCCGTGGAAACGCGAAATCCGTCGCGACGACCAGCTTGTCGCCGACCGGCTCGACAGCATCTTGCACGACGACATTACCGAAACGCAGGTGGACATGGTGAGGACCGCGCACTGATAGCGCACGACCACCGGCTCGCTTGAACGAAAACAGACAACGATATAAAGAAATCTTTATATCATGGCGGAGAGAATTCATGACCCGTACCATCGTCGCCTCGGCGACACGAGAAATCATCATCGGCTTCGACCAGCCGTTCTGCGTGATTGGTGAACGCATCAATCCGACCGGCCGCAAAAAGCTGGCGGCCGAGATGATCGCGGGCAATTTCGAGACCGTCATCAGGGATGCGCTCGAGCAGGCAGCCTGTGGCGCTACCATGCTCGACGTCAATGCCGGCGTAACCTCGGTCAACCCGAACGAGACCGAACCCGGCCTCTTGGTGCAGACGCTGGAAATCGTCCAGGGTCTGGTCGACCTGCCGCTGTCGATCGACAGCTCGGTGTCCGCCGCGATCGAAGCCGCGCTCAAGGTCGCCAAGGGCCGGCCGCTGGTCAACTCCGTCACCGGCGAGGAAGAAAAGCTCGAAGCCATCCTGCCGCTGGTCAAGAAATACAATGTGCCCGTCGTCGCCATCTCCAACGACGAGACCGGCATTTCGATGGATCCGGATGTGCGGTTCGCCGTTGCCAAGAAGATCGTGCAGCGCTGCGCCGATTTCGGCATTCCCGCCCATGACGTCGTCGTCGATCCTCTGGTCATGCCGATCGGCGCGCTGGGCGATGCCGGCCGCCAGGTTTTCGCGCTGCTGCGCCGTCTTCGCGAGGAGCTCAAGGTCAACACCACCTGCGGCCTGTCCAACATCTCGTTCGGCCTGCCGCATCGCCACGGCATCAACGCCGCCTTCATCCCAATGGTGATCGGCGCCGGCATGACGTCGGCGATCATGAACCCGGTGCGGCCGCAGGAGATGGAAGCCGTGCGCGGCGCCAATGTGCTCAACGGCACCGATGAGAACTGCACCAATTGGATCCGCACCTACAAGGACTACAAGCCGGCCGAGGGCGGCCAGGCGGTCGCCGCGCCGACGCAAGTCAACGCGCCGGGCGAAGGCGCCAACAATGGCGGCCGCCGCCGTGGCGGCCGTGAAGCTCGGATGGGTCGAGGATAAGCGCGCAATCGTGAACTCACCTGCAAATATCACCGATCCGCTCGTGCTGTTCATGCCGTCGGGCAAGCGCGGGCGGTTTCCTGTCGGGACGCCGGTGCTCGATGCCGCGCGCCAGCTCGGCGTCTACGTCGAAAGTGTGTGCGGTGGACGTGCCACCTGCGGGCGCTGCCAGGTCGAGGTGCAGGAAGGCAATTTTGCCAAGCACAAGATCGTTTCCTCCAACGATCACATCACGCCCAAGGGCGCCAAGGAAGAGCGCTATGAGCGCGTCCGTGGCCTGCCCGAACGGCGCCGCCTCTCCTGCTCGGCGCAGATCCTGGGCGACCTCGTCATCGACGTGCCGCAGGACACGGTCATCAACGCGCAGACGATCCGCAAGGATGCCGACACCAGGGTGATCGCCCGCGATTCGGCGATCCGCATGTGCTATGTCGAGATCGAAGAACCCGACATGCATAAGCCGCTTGGCGACCTCGACCGCCTGAAGATCGCGCTGATGCACGACTGGGGCCTGAAAAGCCTCGATTTCGATTTTTATCTGCTGCCGCAGGTGCAAGGCATCCTGCGCAAGGGCAATTGGACCGCCACCGCCGCGATCTACAAGGATGCCGACAGCGAGACCGCGCGTGTCGTGGCACTTTGGCCCGGTCTTAAGAACGAGGCCTATGGGCTCGCCTGCGACATCGGCTCGACGACCATCGCCATGCATCTGGTGTCGCTGCTGTCGGGCCGCGTCGCCGCTTCGTCGGGCACATCGAACCCGCAGATCCGCTTCGGCGAGGATCTGATGAGCCGCGTCTCCTATGTGATGATGAACCCGGACGGCCGCGAAGGCATGACGGTCGCCGTGCGCGAGGCGATTTCCAGTCTTGTCGACAAGGTCTGCGCCGAAGGCAACGTCCAGCGCAACGACATCCTGGATTCCGTCTTCGTCGGCAATCCGATCATGCACCATCTGTTCCTCGGCATTGATCCGACCGAGCTTGGCGGCGCGCCCTTCGCGCTCGCCGTTTCGGGCGCGGTGCATATCAAGTCATCGGACATCGGCCTGAAGCTCAACCCGGGCGCCAGGCTCTATATGCTGCCTTGCATCGCCGGCCATGTCGGCGCCGACGCGGCGGCGGTGACGCTGTCGGAAGGTCCGCATCGCCAGGACGAGATGATGCTGATCGTCGACGTCGGCACCAATGCCGAGATCGTGCTTGGCAACCGCACGCGCGTCGTCGCGGCCTCCTCACCCACGGGCCCAGCCTTCGAAGGTGCTGAGATCTCCGGCGGCCAGCGAGCCGCGCCCGGCGCAATCGAGCGCGTACGCATCGATCCCGACACTCTGGAACCAAAATACCGCGTCATCGGCTCGGACCTGTGGTCCGACGAGCCGGGCTTCGTCGACAGCGTCCAGGCAACCGGCGTCACCGGCATCTGCGGCTCCGGCATCATCGAGGTGGTAGCCGAGATGTATCTCGCCGGCATCATCTCGGAGGACGGCGTCATCGATGGAGGGCTTGCGGCCCGCTCGCCGCGTGTCGTCGCCAACGGCCGCACCTTCTCCTACGTGCTGAAGGAAGGCTCCGCATTGAAGGAAGATGGGCCGAAGATCACCATCACCCAGACCGACGTGCGCGCCATTCAGCTCGCCAAGGCAGCGCTTTATGCCGGCACCAAGCTGTTGATGGAAAAGCAGAACACCGAGCATGTCGACCGCATCCACTTCGCCGGTGCCTTCGGTTCCTTCATCGATCCGAAATACGCCATGGTGTTGGGTCTGATCCCGGATTGCGACCTCGACAAGGTTTCAGCGGTCGGCAACGCCGCCGGTGCCGGCGCCCGCATGGCGCTGCTCAATCGGGGCTATCGCCGCGAGATCGAGGACACGGTCAGCAAGATCGAGAAGATCGAGACGGCGCTCGAACCGAAATTCCAGGAGCATTTCGTCTACGCCATGGCGCTGCCCAACAAGGTCGATCCATTCCCGAAACTATCGGCGGCGGTGAAACTGCCGCCGCGCAAGACGGTCAGCGAGGATGGCGTTGCCGGCGATGCCGCCCCGCGCCGGCGTTCGCGCGAAGGCCACGAGGGGCGGCGGCGTGGTCGGGAGCAGTAAGGGCGCAACAGGAAATTATTCGAGTCATCGGACGCCTCGTTTTTTCACGCGCGTTGGCGCCGGAGCACTGACTTCGGTATAATTTCATTTGTATGCAAATGTTTCCAAATCGCGACGACTTGGAAACCAAACCGCCGTTTTAGCGAAATCCGTCTGATACATGGCAGGTGCATTTACCCGAGCATCGAAAGGCGGCCGAAGATAGTCCTCGGCCCCGCTCGTCAAGGGAGATGAAAATGTCGATGTTTGGAAATCTCGGTCGCTTCGGTGTGACCATCAGGCAGACCCACGCCAGCAACAAGGCGATCCGCGCGCTGAATAGCCTGCCGGCTCATGTCCAGAAGGATATTGGTTGGCCAGCATCGCCGCCGAACGATCCTCAAGCCGCGCTTGCCTCGCTGCTTCTGGCTACATCGCGCTGATGACCTTCGCCGACAAATGTAAATTGCTCGGCGTCCGCCGCGGACCTCGCATGGCCCCGACAATCACAAGCAACCGGCTGCGTGCCGCGCTTTTGCCGCATCGCTGACCTCCGCGCGCGGATCACACCACCGTGTAGACACACAAATCTTGACATTTTCAGCGACGGCACAATCTTCAGAAATAGAGGGGTTCTCTTAGTCGGCTTTGGCCGAAGTTCGTGTATCAGCATGCCAAGTCTGAAAAGCCACGTCGTGTCCTTCGTGCTCAGGCACAGCCGCAAGAAGGCGTTTTCCAGCCCGGAGAACCTGCAGCGCTGGATCGCCGCCGCGCGCAAGACCGAGGATCACCAGCCTCCTGTCTCGCTGCGTCAGCGTCTTAACGTCGAGATGCATACGATCGATGGCTTCCCCGTCTATGAAATCGCCCCCAGGGCCGGCGAGCGGAAGCGGATACTGTATCTACACGGTGGCGCCTATGTCTTTGAAATCACGCCCTATCATTGGCACCTGATCGCCGACATGGCCGACCGGCTGGGCTACGGCATCACCGTGCCGATCTACCCCATCGCCCCCGAACACGATTTCCACGCCATGTTCGGCATGGTCGGCGACGTCTACCGCCAGGTGCTCGACGAGACGGAGGCCGAAGACATCGTCTTCATGGGCGATTCCGCCGGCGGCAACATGGCTGTGGTGCTGACCATGATGGCCGCAGAACAGCGCCTGCCGGTGCCGTCGCGCCATGTGCTGATTTCACCCGGCCTCGACGTGTCGCTTGCTAACCCCGAAGTGTTCGAGGCCGAACGCGACGACCCATGGCTGGGCATTGCGGGCGGGCGGGAGGCAATCCGCCTTTATAGTGCAGGAATAGATCCGTCAGACTGGCACATCAGCCCGCTCTATGGCGATCTGTCGGTGCTGCCGAAAACGCTGCTGTTGACTGGCTCACGCGATTTGTTGACGCCTGACAATCTGATCTTCGCGCAAAAGGCGCGTGCCGCCGGCGTCGAAGTCGATGTCGTCTACGAGGAAGGCATGTTCCACGTCTGGCCGTTGATCGACATGCCGGAATCACGCCGCGCCCGCCAGCACATCGTCGCATTTCTCAGTGAGGACCGCTTGCCGATCGGGCAAGACATGAGAACCGGCCTCGAAGCGCCCTCCGCCGCGGCGGCGGAGTAGTGCTTCTGCTTTCAGTTCGAACCTATTGGCGGATCAGAACTTGCCGGTTTCCCGGAACACTTCGAAGGTCGCGCGGATGTGGTCGGCGACTGCCTTGACCGGCGCGCTGGCGTCCGGCGCCACCACCATCGCCAGATTGTAGGTGCCGATGTCGGGCATGCCGTCCTTCGGGCAAAGCTCGACCATGTCGTTGCCGAGAAACGACTTTGGCAGCGGCGCCACGGCGAGATCGGACATGATCGCGGCACGCTGGCCGGCCGTGTGCGCGCTCATATAGGCAATGCGGTAATTGCGGCCCTCGCGGCCAAGCGCATCGAGCGCTCCCGCCCGCCAGGCGCATCCCTCTTCCCACAGCGATACCGGCAACGGCTCGCGCAGATGCGCGCAGCCGCCCTTGGCGCCGGCCCAGACGATAGGCTCGGTCAGCAGCACCTCGGCGCCGAGCGCGCTGGTCTTGTAGGAATTGGTCAGCAGTGTGATGTCGAGCGCCCGGTCGTCCATGCGCCGGCGCAGATTGCTGCTCTGGTCGATGGTGACGTCGACGGCGATCGACGGATGCGACTGCGCAAAACGCTTCAGCACATGCGGCAGCACGCGCTCGCCGTAATCATCCGGCGAACCAAGCCGCACCACGCCGACAATCTCGGGAATGATGAACTTCGACACCACCTCGCGGTTGATCGACAGCAGCCGGCGGGCATAGCCGAGCAGCATTTCGCCATCCGTGGTCAACGACACCGAGCGGGCGTCGCGCGCGAACATCGAGCGGCCAAGGATGTCCTCCAGCTTCTTGATCTGCATGGAGACGGCCGACGGCGTGCGGAAGACGGCATTGGCGGCGGTGGTGAAACTGCCGGTCTCGGCAATCGCCACGAAAGTGCGCAAAACGTCAAGATCGAGCAACGGCAGTGGATGATTGAGCGGGGCGTTCATGGGGACCGACCTTCAATTTTTCTGATACAAAACATCATTCCATTTCGTTTGATTGAACATCAGAACGGGAGGATAGTCAACTCCATCGAAGCAGGTCGCTGCCATCGGCACCATGAAATGACCTGCGAACCAGGACCTTCGACGCGAATGAAGTTGAAACGAACCCGATTTGCCAACGCGCAGTCTGGCTGCGCCAGATGCCAAAGGAGAACATAATGTCTATTCTGTCGTCCATCGGTCGTATCGCGGCCGAATTCAGCGCGGCCCGCGCCCGCTACCAGACCGAACGCGCTATCCGCTCCCTGCCGATCGAACTGCAGAAGGATATCGGCTGGCCTGAAGCCTCCGACGCCAAGACCAATGCACGCCATGGCGCCGGATCCTGGGCTGGAGCAAAGTAGATCGTGTGTAGCATTTGCTGAAGGCCTGCCGCGCGAACCAGCCCGGCAGGCCTTCCCTATTTTATTTGTATTCAAATGAGTTTCGGAGCCATGTGGTTCGCGCATGACGCATATGAGAAAGCCGCATAGCAGCTCCTGTTTCCAATTAATTCGTTGTAAACAATGATAAATTTCGGGCATCTTGCCCAAATTTGTCGCATTGGATGTCGCTTTTCATATCAAGTGCTTCGCTTTTGCGATTTAGTTTCTGCTTACACGAGCCTATATCACCGCCAGCAAACGAGCTGCCCCACTCCATCAAGCGAAGGCGACCCGTCTGAGCAACAAATGGAGATGATTATGAAGCTTTTTGCACGCCTCTTCGCCCGCCGCGAAATGAACCTGACCACCGCTCTCGAGCGCCAGCGCCTCGCCAACACCATGCCCGGCCAGACCGGCGCCATGAATGCGGCGCGCCTGGGCTTCGTCGCCTGAAGATTAAGAGGCAGCGCATCCCTGCCGCTGCTTTAGAACTGTAACGCCGCCTGGCTCCAGCCAGAGCGGCGTTTTTGTTCTGCCGGTGGACGCACGCTGCCTGTCCTTTGAACAGCGGGTGCCACTTCCGGGGCTCGCTGCACGCAGATTGCCCATTTGCGACCCATGTCGCAAATTTAATCTTTTCCGGGCGACGTAGCCAATTGACAGACATGGTTTTTCCTGATGTCGCTATGCTATTCGCGACATCCTGTTCGCGCCATGGATGAGTGAGGTTCACTTGAACGCCGTAAAGCATCCGATCAAGCGATCGTTTGTATTCTTCCTTGTTCCCGATTTCACCATGATCGCTTTTGCGACCGCGCTCGATCCCCTACGCTCCGCCAATCGCATGCTCGGCTACGAAGCCTACCGCTGGCGCCTGGCCAGCATTGATGGCAAGCCGGTGCGTGCCTCGAACGGGGTCGAATGCGCTGTCAACACCTCGCTGGAGGAAGAGCGCAGGAAGATGGCGGGCCCCGACCGGCCGAACATGGCCATCGTCTGCAGCGGCATCGATGTCGAGCGCTATCAGAACAAGTCAGCCTTTGCCTGGCTACGCGAGGAGTACAATCGCGGCGTCGCCGTCGGCGGTCTGTGCACCGGCGCGCATATCCTCGCGGCAGCCGGCCTGTTGTCCAACAAGCGCTGCGCCATCCATTGGGAGAACCTGCCGGGCTTTTCCGAGGCGTTCCCGAAGGCCAATGTCTTTGCCGACCTGTTCGAAATCGACCAGAACGTCTACACCTGCGCCGGCGGCACCGCGGCGCTCGACATGATGCTGAAACTTATCGGCGACGACTTTGACGAGAACCTCGTCAACCGCGTCTGCGAGCAGGTGCTGACCGATCGCGTGCGCAGCCCTACCGACCGCCAGCGTCTGCCGCTGCGCGCCCGCCTCGGCGTCCAGAACTCGAAAGTGCTGACCATCATCGAACTGATGGAGGGTAATCTTTCCGAGCCGCTGTCGCTGATAGAGATCGCCGACCATGTCGACCTGTCGCGCCGACAGATCGAACGGCTGTTCCGCACCGAGATGGGCCGATCCCCCGCCCGCTATTATCTCGAAATCCGGCTCGACCGCGCTCGACACCTGTTGATCCAGTCGTCGATGCCGGTGGTCGAGGTGGCGGTCGCCTGCGGCTTCGTCTCGGCCTCGCATTTCTCCAAATGCTACCGCGAACTCTACGCCCGCTCGCCGCAGCAGGAGCGCGTCGACCGCAAGCAGTTGCTGGCGGCCTGATCGGATAGATCTGGGGAGCTACGCCGGCTGAGCCTGCGCTGTCTGCATCGCCTCCACACGGATGTCTTCCGTCAGCCGTGCCTTCAGCGCCGAGAATTCCAGGCTGGTCTTCAGCGTGTAATGGCGCGGATGCGGCAGGTCGATGGCGACATCCGACTTGATGCGGCCAGGCCGCGCCGTCATCACGATCACCCGCGAGGCCATGAAGATCGCCTCCTCGATGTCGTGAGTGACGAACAGCACCGTCTTCTTGCGGCGTTCCCAGATGCCGAGCAGCAGCTCCTGCATCAGCCCGCGGGTCTGGTTGTCGAGCGCGCCGAACGGCTCATCCAGCAAGAGGATTTCGGGATCGTTGGCCAGCGCCCGTGCAATCGCCGTGCGCTGCTGCATGCCGCCGGAGAGCTGCTTCGGCCAATGGTTCTCGAACCCCTTCAGGCCGACAAGGTCGACATAGGAGGCGACGATCCCGTCCCGCTCCCTCTCAGGCATGCCGCGTTCGCGCAGGCCGAAGGCGATGTTTTCGGCAACCGTCAGCCAGGGAAACAGCGTGTAGGATTGGAAGACCATGCCGCGATCCGGCCCGGGCCGGGTCACCACCTTGCCGTCGAGCAGCACGCGGCCCTCGCTCGGTGCTTCGAGCCCGGCGACGATCCGCAGCAATGTCGACTTCCCGCATCCGGATGGCCCGAGGATGGTGATGAAGTCGTTGGCGGCGACCGCCACGTCGATCGGCATCAATGCCTTGACCGGCTCTCCGCCGCTCACGCCAGCAAAAGTGCGCGAGACCCCTTCGATGAGAAGCTTGCTCACGCCAGGCTCCACGGAAAGAGCCAGCGGTTGAATGCCTTGAAGGCGAAGTCGGACAACAGCCCGATCAGCCCGATGACGATGATGCCGAAGATGATCTGCCCCGTTGCCAGCCGCGACTGGCTGTTGATGATCATGTAGCCGATGCCGGAGGACGAGCCGATAAGCTCGGCGACGATGACATAGGTCCAGGCCCAACCGAGCACCAGGCGCAAGGTCTCGGCGATCTCGGGCGCATTGGCCGGCATGATCACCCGTCTGACGATGCCGTCGTTGGTGGATCCGAGCGTATAGGCCGCCTCGACGAGGTCGCGTCTCGTGCTGCCGACCTTGACCGCGATGATCAGGACGATCTGGAACACCGAGCCGACGAAGATGACGAGCAATTTTTCCAGCTCGCCAATGCCGGCCCACAGGATAAGCAGCGGAATGAAGGCCGAGGCCGGCAAGTAGCGTGCGAAGGAGACGAACGGCTCCAAAAACGCTTCCACCGGCTTCCAGGCGCCCATCGCGATGCCGAGCGGCACCGCGACAACCGACGCTAGCAGGAAGCCGCCGAAAACCCGCCAGATCGTGATCAGTATGTCGAGCCAGAAACGATCCTCGACCAGCAGCCGCCAGCCATCCCGCAGCATCGATAGCGGATCGGCAAGGAAGATGCGGTTGACGTGGCCGCCAAGCGTGATCCACGCCCAGAAGACCACGAACAGCACGAAGAAGGAAATGCCGAGCACGGTTCGGGTGCCCGGCGAGACCGGATGCAAGGGGCGCATCGTCAAATCGTCCCCATCGTCAAATCGTCACTTGTCCAGGAGAAGGCGGCGGCGCCAAGCGCCGCCGCATTGCGGTCAAAGGCAGCACCGTCACTTCGACAACGCGCTGGTGTCGGCCAGTGTGGTGACGTCGGGCGCTTCCTTGATCAGCCCCATCTGCAGCAGCAGTTCGCCGGCGGTCTTGGAAAAATCCTGGAATTCCTTGGTGAAGAACTGCTTGTTCTCCGCCCTGTCGGCCCATTTCAGGTATTTCGCCGAATCCTCGAACTCCTTGGCCGACTGCTTCACATCGGCGCCCATGGTCTCGTAGGATTTCTGCGGATCTTTCTTGATCAGGTCGAGCGCGTCGAAATAGCTATCGGCGAGCGCCTTGGCCGCATCCGGATTGGCCTTGAGGAATTCGGGCGTACAGCCAACCGTGTCGAGCACCATCGGGTAGTCGAGCGTGGTTGCCAGGATGTGGCCCTGGTCGGACTTGTCGCGCACCGCCGAAATGAACGGCTCATAGGTCACCGCCGCATCGTTCTGCCCGGCGAGGAAGGCTTGCGCCGCCGCGTCCGGCTCCAGGTTGACGACGGTCACATCCTTGGTCGACATGCCGTTCTTGTTCAGCACCCAGGCAAGCATGAAATAGGGTGACGTGCCCGGGGCCGAGGATGCGACGGTCTTGCCCTTGAGGTCGGCGACGGTCTTGATGTCGTTGCGGGCAACGATGCCATCGGCGCCATAGGATTTGTCGAGCTGGAATATCTGCTTGGTAGTAACCCCGCTGGCGTTCCACACCAGCCAGGTCTCGACCGTGGTAGCGGCGCATTGCAGGTCGCCGCTGGCGATGGCAAGCGGCCTGCTCGCCTGCGGCACTTTCTTCAAGGTCACATCCAGACCGTGCTTCTCAAAAATGCCCGCTTGCTTGGCAAGCGTCAGCGGCGCGAAGCCGGTCCAGCCGCTGATGCCGATGGTAACCGAGGTAGCGGCCATCGCCGGTGCGGACAGACCGGCGGCAACTGTCAATGTTGCGGCAAGAGCGGCGATCCTAGTCATGTCAGTTCCCCTTTTGTTTTCGCTGAGGAAATTGTCTCACAGACGCTAGTCGGCTTGTCAATGAACAGCTTGGTGAGGCACCGGGCAGGCCCGGTGGCGAAGGCAGCTCGATCGGCAGCCCGTCCCCGAACAGGTGCGGGCGGCCAGAAACCCAGCATGGCCTTCAGTAGTCGTTGCAGTAGCACTCCGCCGAGGAGATGCGGTCGTTCCAGTCGCTGCCACCAAAATCGCGGATCCTGCGCCGTATCTCGATCGAGCGGCCCCCCATGCGCGAGTCCTCGTAGGCAACTAGCGTGCAGCCGCGGCGAACGATCACCGACGAGACACGGTCGTTCCAGAACTGACCGCCGCGAAAGTTCACGGAATCGTCGGGGCCCATACCGATGGACCGTCCGCGAAAATTCGCGTGCTCGAACATCATGCAGGCGGGCTCGTCATTGTATTGGGCGCTCGCGCCGTCTGCAAAAAGCACGGACGCGACAGCAGTCAGGATGGCTAGACGTTTCATCTGATGTTTCCTCCGTTTCGACCGCGGCCCCCTCCGGCTGGATAGCGCGGTCCGGCCATTTTGCCAATGCTTCGGCCGCATAGCGTAGGGCACCGAACTCAGCTTAACAAAGGACCTTACGGCAGCCAGTTCGGCGGTGTCGGCAGCTTTTGTGCCGGCAGCTTTTCAGGATAGGAATTTTTTCTTGACTCCGTGCCCTCAGCTATGGTACATATTCGTCCATGGTGCTGATTTGCGCCAGTGACCCGCCGCACAGGCGGGTTTTTCGTTTGATGCTCAGTCAGCCAACGCGCCGGCGAAGGCTCCGAAGGAACCCGTTAACCCGAGTTCGTTGCCCTGCCGCCTAGCGGCTGTCGAACATCCAGCTGCGGTTGCGCCACATTTTCTCGCCGACCAGGCAGTCTGTGGCGGGACTGTCCTGCGCCAACACCACCGGCGGATGCGCGGCTTCTTCCACCGCCCATTGCGGCGAGGCCGGGCCGGCGAGTTCCAGCACCAGTTTGCGGCGGATGGCTTCGGGAAACTGCGTCCAGTCGTTGACCGGGATCATGAAGGCCCCGGGGCCGCCGATGACGCAGTCGCTGTAGTAGCGATCGAGATTGTTGACGTCGTAGGCGCCGGAAAAACCGCCTCGGGTCATCAGCGGCAGGCCGTTGATGACGATGCCTTGCTTGATCAGCTCGTCCCGAGTGAGGTTGACAGGCGCGCCCTGGTTGTTGGGGCCGTCGCCCGAAATATCGATGACCCGCTTCGTCCCCTGGTAGCCGCTTTCGGCGAACAGGTCGTTGCCGAATTCGAGCGCGCCGGAGATCGAGGTTCGTCGCGCACTGTTGGGAGGCTGGGCGGACAATTGCGCAACCACTCGCTCCGCATCGGTGCGGCTGGCAATCACCGTCCACGGCACGATGACGCGCTGCCAGCTGGTGCCGGCCCACTCGACATAGGTGACGGCGATTTTGCCGTGGGCGCCATCGGCAATGGCCTGCAGCACATTGTCGTGCGTCAGCGCCGCTGCATAGCCGTGACGCTGGATCTCGAGTTCGTCGGGCGACATGGACAGCGAAACATCGACAGCCAGCACCAATTCCACATCGACCGGCTCATCCGCGAGGGACACCGGCGTCAGCCAGAGCGTCAGCGCGAACGCGGCGCAGCCTGAAAGGAAATGTCTTGCGCAAGAGTAAGCAGACATGCCGCAAGGGTAAGCGAGAATCGCTGTGCGGCAAAGAAAAAAGCAGGGAGCGCGGCTTCGGGGATCTACCCTTCAAAGGACCAGAGGATGGCTGCGCTCGACCGGGATCACTTGTTGATCGGCCATCCGCCTCTGCCGCGCCATTCCACTTCATCGGTAACCTCGACCGCTGAGCCCGGCGGACTGGGGGTTTTCCGGCCCGTGCCGCGAAACGCTCGCCAGTTCGGCCTGAACGACGGTGGAAGCCATAGCAGAACGCCTGCGACGGCAGCAGAGAGGATCACGGCAAAACGCAAGATCGAGAGGACGAGGCCACAGAAACCAACGATTCGCACGGCCCTACCGGGTCCGAAGCGGCTTGTAAGCAGATGCCGTGCGATCGTGCCGCCATCTAGGGGATAGGCCGGGAGGATGTTGACGACAAAGAGCACCCCATTCAGCAAAGCGCCAAGCCAAAGCGTCCACTCCACAAGACTGGTCGGCCTTGGAGGCGGCGAATTGAAGAAACTATCTGATTCAACGGGCAGGAACGGCGCCACCATGAGGCAGTAGGAAGCAACGAAACCTGCCGCCAAAACGATGTTCGCCAATGGGCCTGCAAAGGCGATCCATGCCCATCCCCGCGACGAAGCTACGCCCCGCTTGAAATAAGCTATCCCGCCAAAGAGATAGAGCTCTATCCTCTCGGTGCCTATGCCTTGCCGGCGAGCGGCCCATGCATGCGCCAGTTCATGCAAAAACACCGACACGAAGAAAAGCACGGCAAAAACGGCTGTATGGATCAAGGCGTCGGCGGGCCGCGTCAACCATTCACGCAGAAAAGGCAGGATGATTGGAACAGCAAAAGTCCAGCTGATACGAACGGGAATATTCCAGCTCGTCCTGAACACAAACACATCGTTCTTCCTGTCCCAGCCGAACCGTTGCAAGTGCATTTCTCCGCCCGGCGTGACGGTAAGCGAGAATCACCCGGTTAAAAAGACAAAAACCCGGCCGAAGCCGGGCTTTGCAATCATGTCGTTCTGCACGGGCAATCAGCTGCGCGGCTTGAGGTTCTCAGGGTCGTAGAGCGGCTTGTAGCCGACGGCGGCCACTTCGACCGGATAGGTTTCGCCGAAATACTCGACGGTGAGCTTGCGGCCTTCCTGGGCGTAGGCCCACGGCAGATAGGCGAGACCGATATTCTTGCCGATGGTCGGGCCATAGGCCATCGAGGTGGTGAAGGACCGCCGGCCGAGCTCATCGACCAGCGTTTCGCCGGTCTTCGGATCCATCACCGGCATTGTGCCGACGGGATAACGGGCAACGCCTTTGGAATCGACGTTTTCGGTCATCACCAGCGTGCACAGCATGGCCGGCTGGTGCTCGCGGGCGCGGTATTCGACATGCTTGGCCTTGCCGCAAAAATCGTTCTCCTTGACCTTCGGACGAGCGAGGTCCGCTTCGAGCAGATTGTACTCGGTCAAAAGGTCGGCGTTCTGCAGGCGCAGGCTCTTCTCCATGCGGCGCGTATTGGCATAGGTCTCGACGCCGAACGGCATCACGCCGGTCGAGCGCAACGCATCCCAGACGGCCAAGCCATCCTCGTAGCGCATATGCAGTTCCCAGCCCTGCTCGCCGACATAAGAGATGCGGAAAGCCGTGACATCCTTGCCACCGATGCTGACCGGCTTGATCGCCGCGAACGGGAAATTCTCATGCGAAAGCCCGTCCGGATTCTCGACAACTTTCTGCAGGGTCGCCCGGGCGTTCGGCCCCCAGATGCCGATGGTAACGAATTTCTCGGTCACATCGGTGATGGTGACGTTAAAGCCTTTGTCCTGTGCGGTGCGGCGCATGTACTGGAAGTCGCGCGGGCCGGCGTCGGCGCCGTCGATCAAACGGCAGCGGTCGGCCATGCGGATGACGGTGAAGTCGGCGCGCACCATGCCTTCCTCGTCGAGGAAGTGGGTATAGATGCCCTTGCCGATGTTGTTGTCGCCACCGATCTTGGCCGCGCAAAGCCATTCCAGCAACGCGACATGGTCGGAACCTTCGATGTCATACATGGCGAAGTGCGACAGGTTGACGATGCCGACATCCTCGCTCATGGCGAGGTGTTCGGCATTGGAGACGCGCCAGAAATGGCGGTTGTCCCACTCGTTCTCGCGCACCGGCACCCGGTTGCCGTATTTTTCCAGCAGATGCTCGTTGGCGGCATAACCATGCGCGCGCTCCCAGCCGCCCAGCTCCATGAAATAGCCGCCGAGTTCCTTCTCGCGCTCCCAGAACGGCGAACGTCTGATGTTGCGGGCCTTGGAGAAAGGCTCGCGCGGATGCACCGCCGGATTGTAGACCTTCATCGCCGTCTCGGTGCAGCGATCCCAGATGAACTGCTCCTTTGTCTGGTGCGGATAGAAGCGCGCATAGTCGATGGCGTGGTGATCGATCGCGGTGCGGCCGTCGGTCATCCAATCGGCGATGAGCTTGCCCATGCCGGGGCCGTCCTTGACCCAGATGGCGACGGCATACCAAAGGCCCCGCACCTTCTGGCTTTCGCCCATCGACGGGCCGCCATCCGCGGTCACCTGCAAGAGACCGTTGAAGGAATGGCTTTCGTTATAGCCGAGTTCGCCGAGGATCGGCGTCAGCTCCATGGCGCGTTCGAGCGGGGCCAGTATCTGTTCCATGTCGAGATCGCGCTGCGACGGCGAAAGCCGCGCCTGGTCCTTCTCTAGCAGGTCGCGCGGATGGCAAAGGCGCGGGTTGGTCTCTTCGTAATAACCCCATTCGATCTGCCCGCCCTCGGCGGTCCTGGGGTCGCCTGTGTCGCGCATATAGGCCGAGTTGCCCTGGTCGCGCAGCAGCGGCCAGCCGATCTCCTTGCCGGTGCCGGCGAACTCGTTGTACGGGCCGAAGAAAGTCAGCGGATGGTCGATCGGCATGACCGGCAGGTCCTCGCCCACCATTTCGGCGATGAGCCGGCCCCAGATGCCGGCGCAGACAACGACATAGTCTGCCTCGATGGTGCCGCGATCGGTCACCACGCCTGATATGCGCCCGTCCTTGACGACAAGCGATCGGGCCGGCGTGTTGGCGAAGGATTTCAGCTTGCCCGACGCTTCAGCCTGGTCGACCAGCTTGCCGGCGACGGTCTGCGAGCGCGGAATGACGAGACCGGCGTCCGGGTCCCACAGGCCGCCCTGCACCATCGCTTCTTCGATAAGCGGAAATTTTTCCTTGATCTCAGCCGGTTCGATCAGCCGGGCGCGCGTGCCAAACGCCTTGGCCGAAGCGATCTTGCGCTTGATTTCTTCCATGCGGCTGTCGTCGCCGACACGTGCGACCTCGAGCCCGCCGATGCGCGCGTAGTGGCCCATCTTTTCGTAGAAATCGATGGAGTAGAGCGTCGTCCAGCACGACAGGAAATCGTGGCTGGTGGTGTAGCAGAAGTCGGAGGCGTGCGCGGTCGAGCCGATATCGGTCGGGATGCCTGACTTGTCGATGCCGACAATATCGTCCCAGCCCCGCTCGATCAGATGATGGGCGATCGATGCGCCGACAATACCGCCCATACCGACGATGACGACCTTCGCCTTTTTCGGAAACTCTGCCATTGCCCGCGACTCCAAAGTGATAAAGCGGGCGGACTATAGGGCGGAGCGGTGGCGCTGATGAAGCCTGTTTGCGACATTGGCAAAAAGCCGAGCGACCACAGGGTGAAATGCTTCACATTGGGGACTTGAGCGGGTCGCCTTCCGAAGCGGGGTTAACTCAGGCACCGCTGGCAGGCCGGTTGCGTTTGGTTGTGGCTGCCGTGGCGCTATTTCCGGCGTCATTGTTAAACACTCGATACCGGAACGGCAAAAGGCCGAGCAAATGCCCGGCCTTTCCAATCATGCCGCCAAGATTACTTGATGCGGGCGACGCCACCCGAGATTTCGACCGTTTCCGAGCCGGTCAGGGCTTCGAGGTCGCCGTTGGGCAAGGTGACGAAACAGCCATTCGGGCAGAACTCGACGGTTTCGCCAGCGGCCAGCGCCAGGTCGCTTTTGCTGCCACCCTCGGTCACGATCAGCGTGCGGGTCTCGGCGTCCTTGTTGACCGCGCTTGCGGCATGGGTCGAGCCGCTCACGGCGAGCAAAGCGACGGCAGCGACGAGAGACTTCCACATGGTGCAATATCGGTGTTCCCACCGCCTCTGTTGCATTTCGCAAGGCACTTTCGCCTTTGCATGGGAGCTTATATGAGATGGAAGCTGAACCGCAACTGAATGCCGCATTCATGCCGTAATTGGCTTTGCCGTCCGAGCGCGTCAATTGGCGGGCTGGCTGAAATCGGCACAACCTTAGTCGGGATCTGGCTTGCGCACCTTGCGTCCCGTCTTGGCGGCCCGTCTTGCTTCGGCGGCAGCCTCCATCTTGGCCTGCTCCTGTTCGGCGAAGTCGGCCTCGATCTTGTCATCATCGGTCGGCCAGGCCTTGGGTTTGTGGACATCGACGACGGCGCGCGGGGTCGATGGAATTTCGATGTGCTCGCCGCTGAATTTCTCAAGCACGGCAAATCGGATGTCGTTCTGCGCGATGTTGCCGTTCATCACATCGGCCAGGAACACGCGGATGTCGAATTCGAGTGCGGCAGGCCCGAAGTTGGAAAACAGCACGAAGGGTTCGGGGTTTTTCAGCACCAAGGGATGGCTGCGGGCGATGTCCAGCAGGACGGCATGTACCTGCTTGACGTCGCTGCCATAGGCAACGCCGACCTTGATATCGATACGGCCGAGCTTGTTTCGATGCGTCCAATTGCCGACGGCATTGTTGATCAGGTTTGAATTGGGCAGGATGACCGATTGCCGCTGGAAAGTTTCGATCTCGGTGGCGCGCACGCTGATCTTCTTGACGGTGCCGCTGACATCGCCGGCGACGATCCAGTCGCCGACCTTGAACGGCCGTTCCGCCAGAAGGATCAGGCCGGAAACGAAATTGGACACAACGTTCTGCAGACCAAAACCGATACCGAGGGAAAGAGCGCCGGCAACCAGCGCCAGACTGGAGAGGTCGATGCCCGCCGCCGATATGCCGACGAGCGCCGCCAGCGCAACACCGGCGTAGCCGACCGCCAGCCGGATCGAATTGCGCACTCCGGTATCGACCTTGCCGCGCGCCATCACCGAACCGTCGAGCCAGCCCTGGAACCAGCGCGTCAGGAAATAACCGATGATGAAGACGACGATGCCCGAAAGAATCCCGGTGACCGAAATCGTCACCGAACCGATATTGATCCCGGTTGCCAGTTTGTAGGCCCAGGCCTCGATATCGCCGGGCTGGAAGCCCCACATCAGCAGGATCAGCGGCAGAAATACCAGCACGATCATCACATTGATGGCGACGCTGACGACGAGGCCCAGCTGGTCGAGCGCGGTATCCTCGTAACTTGAATTGGCTGACAGCCAGCGCCCGACGGACGTGTTGGTGAAAGCGCCCTCCTCGCCGATCGCGCGTGCCGACAGGAAGCCGATATAGGCTGTGACCAGCGCGGTGCCGGTAACAACCACCTGTTGAGAGACGAACAAGGCAAGTCCGATATAGCCGAGCAGCGCGGCAACGATAGTGAAAAGACCAAGCGCAAGCGATGTATAGCGGAGCCATGCCGGCCACGGCCGCCAGCTTCCGTCATGCGCCTTGAACGGCCTCAGCATCGCCATCAGGATCAGGATAACGCCGACGATGATGGTGGCACCGAAACTGCGGGCGATGATCAGCGACAGCGGCGAGCCCATCTTGTCGTTGACCACTGACAGGAAATAGTTGACGCCGATGACCACCGCCATGGCGGTCGTCAGCCGCGCCAGCCAGCGCGCCGGGCCGGTTTCGACGGGGATAAGCCGCCAGTTCGGCAGCCGCGGCTCAAGCGCCGCGTTGGTCAGCCTGTTGACGCAGAACACCACTCCGATAACCGCCGCGAGCGCATTCAGGAAGAGGCCGATATCGCCGCGCAGCACATTGTAATAGTTGAAAAAGAATACCGTGGAGGCCAGGAATACACCGACCGCCATCGTCGGCAGCAAGGTCGACCAGAAGGCCACCGAAAGACGGCTGAGATAGGATGGATCTTCGTTGGTGGGGTCAGCCTCGAACACCCGCCCGAACAGGCGCCTGCCGCCGACCAGCAGCACCAGGGCCAGCCCGAGCGCCACGAAGGTCGCGGCAAGGACGGCCTGGAACTTGAACTTGAAGGCGAAGCTCAGCCAGGACGATACCGCCTTGTAGAAATTGTCGAATTCGTCCCTGGCGTCGGAGAAGACCTGCGGGCTCAGTGCATCGGATAGCACGTAGCGCTTGGTCAAAAGATTGCGGAACAGCTCGCTGCGCATGCTGCCGATCCTGTCGATCAGCCCGCTGATGCGGATCGACAGGTTCTGCGCGCTGGCGACGACCGCATTGATCTCGGCCTTCTCCGACGCCAGCGCCTGGCGTTCGCCGGTCACTATGTCGGGCTCCTGCGGCTGGCCTGCCGCCGGCGGCGGACCCAGTGTCTCGATCCGATTGTTGATATCGTTGAGGCGCGAACGGAACGCCAGCGCACCGGTGAGGGCCGCCCGCGACAGACCCTCCAGTTGCAGACGTATATCCACCAGCGAGGCATCGTCCTCACCGTCCTGCTGTATCTTCTTCTCGAGGTCGTCAGTCTTGGCCGTCAGGCCCTGAATGACTTTCTGCTGATCGGTGATCAGTCCGGCGGCGCCCTGGCCGAGCGCCTGCGCAGTAGCGTCGAACGGGTGCAGCGCCGAGAAAACGAGCGCGAGGATCAAAATGAGGCGATGCAATCGGAAAATCATGATTTTGATGGCGACTCGTGCGGCAAAGGCAATTTGAAATTGCCTGTCCTTGATAGAGACGGCCATATCATGGGGCAAGCCGTCGCAACCATCACTGGCCCGTCCGATCACACAGTGCGTCGGCCAGTCGAAAGGCAATGGCGCAATATTGGCTTTGCCGATGCGGCCTGCTCTATAGTCTGCCGCATCGCCTGAACCGGATGACCATGATGGCAGAGTACTCGGCCTTTTCGCTGCTCGCGAACGCGCTCAAGGGAAACAAGGACTGGAAGCCGGCCTGGCGGAAGCCGGACCCGAAAGCGTCCTATGATGTCGTCATCATCGGCGGCGGTGGCCACGGGCTGGCGACCGCTTATTATCTCGCCAAGGAGCACGGCATCACCAATGTCGCCGTGCTGGAGAAAGGCTGGCTCGGCTCCGGCAATGTCGGCCGCAACACGACAGCCGTGCGCTCGAACTACCTGCTGCCGGCCAACACGCGCTTCTACGAACACTCGATGAAGTTGTGGGAGAACCTTTCGCACGAGCTCAACTACAACGTCATGTTTTCGCAGCGCGGCTGCCTGAACCTGGCGCACACGCCGGCCCAGTTCGACGACTATGCAAGGCGCGGCAACGCCATGCGCCATCTCGGCGTCGACGCCGAGCTGATGACACCGGCGCAGATCAAGCGCCTGATCCCGGCGCTCGACGTTTCCGGCGACGCACGCTTTCCGGTGGTCGGCGGCTTGATGCAGCGGCGCGCCGGCACTGCTCGCCACGATGCGGTGGCTTGGGGCTATGCGCGTGGCGCCGACCGCCGTGGCGTCGATATCATCGAGAATTGCGAGGTCACCGGCTTCCTTCGCGATGGCGACAGCATCACGGGCGTCACGACGTCGCGCGGCGACATCCGCGCCAAGAAGGTGGCTGTCGCGGTGGCCGGCAGCACTGGACGCGTCATGCAGCTGGCCGGCATCGAGACGATGCCGATCGAAAGCCATGTGCTGCAGGCCTTCGTGACGGAATCGCTGAAGCCCTTCATCGACACCGTCGTCACGTTTGGCATGGGCCATTTCTACATGTCGCAGTCGGACAAGGGCGGCCTCATCTATGGCGGCGACATCGACGGCTACAACAGTTACGCCCAGCGCGGCAATTTGCCTATCGTCGATGAGGTGATGAGCGAGATGCTGGCGCTGTTTCCGGGCCTTGCCCGCGTGCGCATGCTGCGCTCCTGGGGCGGCGTCTGCGACATGTCGATGGATGGCTCGCCGATCATCACCACCGGCCCCCTGCCCGGCATGTATCTCAACTGCGGCTGGTGCTATGGCGGCTTCAAGGCGACGCCGGCTTCCGGCTGGTGCTTCGCCTGGACCATCGCCAAGGATCAGCCGCACGACCTCAACGCCCCCTTCACGCTTGACCGCTTCCATCGCGGCCTGATGATCGACGACAAGGGCCAGGGTGCAAACCCGCGGCTGCATTAAACCATGATGCGGAAAAGTGGAGAACGGTTTTCCGATAAGCTCATGGTCAACCAAGAAGATAAAATTCGATGCTGATCACCTGCCCCTATTGCGGCCCGCGCGACGTCATCGAGTTTACCTATCAAGGTGACGGCAACCGTCAGCGTCCCGACCCTGCCTCGCAGAATTTCGAGGCGTGGAACGCCTATGTCTACGACCGCCTGAACCCGGCCGGCGAACACAACGAGATCTGGCAGCATTCCGGTGGTTGCCGCGCGCATCTGAGGGTCGTGCGCAACACGCTGACGCATGAGATTTCCAGCGTCGCCTTTGTGCGCGGCGATCATGGCTCGGCCGCGCGCCGCAAGGCGGAGGACAAGGCATGAGCCCGCGCCGCACCGACACCGGCGGCCGCATCGACCGGCTGAAAACGATCCGCTTCACCTTCGACGGCGCGACCTACACCGGCCATGCCGGCGACACGCTGGCGTCGGCCCTGCTGGCCAAGGGCATCACCCTCTTCGGTCGCTCGTTCAAATACCACCGCCCGCGCGGCCTGGTCACCGCAGGCATCGAGGAGCCCAACGCCCTGGTGACAGTGCTGAGGGGCGAGGTTCGCGAGCCTAATATTCCGGCGACCATGGTCGAGATCCATGACGGGCTGGTTGCCATCAGCCAGAACCGCTTTCCCTCGCTTACCTGGGACATCAACGCCGTCAACCAGCTCGGCGGCAAGATCCTGTCGGCCGGCTTCTACTACAAGACGTTCATGGGACCGGTGTTCGGTCCGCTGAAGGGCACGCGCTTCTGGATGTTTTGCGAGCATTTCATCCGTCGTGCCGCCGGGCTCGGCAGCGCCGGATCGGCCAAGGACCCGGCCCGCTACGAGCGCATGAACGCATTTTGCGATGTGCTGGTGGTCGGCTCCGGCCCGGCCGGCCTGATGGCAGCCAAGACCGCCGCCGATCTGGGCGTCCGCGTCATGCTGGCCGATCTCGAACCGCGTTTCGGCGGCTCGGCCAACTGGTCCGACGAGACCATCGATGGCGCATCGGCCGCCGATTGGGCTCGCCGCATCGTCGCCCAGCTCGAAGGCCGCGACAATGTCCGGCTTTTGCCGCGCACCACGGTGTGGGGCTACTACGATAACAACACGCTCGCCGCGCTCGAACGGGTCAACGATCACAAGGAGCAGCCAGGCAAAGGCGAGCCGCGCCATCGCTACTGGGCGATCCGCGCCAAATCCGTGGTGCTGGCCACCGGCGCTTTCGAACGGCCGCTGGTGTTCCCCGGCAATGACCGGCCAGGCGTGATGCTGGCGCATGCCGCCGAGCGCTATGCCAACGAGTTCGGCGTGCTGCCGGGGGAGCGGATCGCGCTGTTCACCAACAATGACAGCGCCTATGGCGCGGCTGTCGCCTTGAAGAGGGCCGGCGCCGCGATCGTCGCCATCGCCGATATCAGGCCGGAGCTTTCGCCAGAAATGCGCAAGTTGGCCGCGGAAGTCGAAGCCGAGATCTTCGCCGGTCACGCCGTCATCGCCACCGAAGGTGGCAAGGCGCTGTCCGGTCTCAAGTTGCAACGCTTCGACATGACCAACGGAACGCTCACCGGCGATGCGCGCAGCATCCATGCCGATTGCCTGCTGATGTCAGGCGGCTGGTCGCCGACCATTCATCTCGCAAGTCAGGCTGGCGCCAAAGCGGAATGGAACGAGGCGTTGCAAGCTTTCCTGCCGCCGAAGCCGACGCAGAAATGGGTCGGCGCCGGCGCCTTCAACGGCCATTTCATGACCCTCGAGGCAATACTGGACGGCCGCAACGCGGGTTTTTCGGCGGTCGGCGCAACAGTCACGCCGATGGCGTACCCGATTATCGAATCCTTGCCTTGTGACCCCCGTCCTGCCCCGGTGTTCGAGATCAGGGCCAAGGGCAAGAGCTTTGTCGACTTCCAGCACGACGTCACCGCCGAGGACGTGCGGCTGGCGCACCGCGAAGGCTTTGTCTCGGTCGAGCATCTAAAGCGCTACACCACGCTCGGCATGGCGACCGACCAGGGCAAGAGCTCCAACGTGCCCGGCCTTGCCATCATGGCCGAAGCGCTGGGCAAGCCGATCCCAGAGGTCGGCACGACGCGTTTCCGGCCGCCCTTTGCGCCGGTTTCCATTGGTTCGCTGGCGGCCGAGCGCTTCGGCGACCTGAAGCCCGAACGGCTGACGCCGATGCATGACTGGCATCTAGCCAATGGTGCAACGATGTATTCCGCCGGCCTCTGGTACCGTCCGATGATCTATGGCCATGCCGGCGAGACGGTCGAGCAGGCCTATGTCCGCGAAGCCAAGGCGACGCGCGAGAGCGCCGGCATCGTCGATGTCTCGACACTGGGCAAGATTGCGGTGCAAGGGCCCGACGCCGCTCTGTTCCTCGACCGCGTCTATACCAACATGTTTTCGACGCTCGCCGTCGGCAAGGCCCGCTACGGCCTGATGCTGCGCGAGGACGGCCTCGCCTTCGACGACGGCACCACCTGGCGACTCGGCGAGCAGGATTTCCTGATGACCACCACCACGGCCAACGCTGGCAAGGTGATGCAGCATCTCGAATATTTCCTCGACGTGATCTGGCCGGACCTGAAAGTCCACGTCACCTCGGTGACCGACGAATGGGCGGGCGCCGCGATCGGCGGGCCCAAGGCCAGGCAGATCCTTGCTACATGTGTCACTGGCACAGCGGTGGACAACGCTACCTTGCCGTTCATGGGCATCGTTCGTGGCGAGATATCAGGCGTACCGGTGATGATTTGCCGGCTGTCTTTCTCCGGTGAAATGGCCTTCGAAGTCTATTCCGGCGCCGGCTACGGCACCCATGTCTGGGAAGCCTTGATCGAGGCCGGCAAGCCATTCGGGCTGGTCACCTACGGGCTCGAGGCGCTCGGCACGATGCGCATCGAGAAAGGTCATGTCACCGGCGCCGAGATCGATGGCCGCACCACTGCGCGCGATTTGCATCTCGACTGGATGCTGTCGAAGAAGAAGCCGTTCATCGGCTCGGCGATGATGGACCGCGAAGGCCTGATCGCCGCTGACCGCCTGGAACTGGTCGGCCTGATTTCGCTCGACAACCGGCCACTCAACGGCGGCGCGCACATCGTCGAAGAACTGGACGAGGCCAATCCGCACGGTTCCATCGGCCACATCACCGCCTGCTGCTATTCGCCGGCGCTCGGCAAGCATATCGCGCTTGCGCTGATCAAGGGCGGCAAGGCCAGGCAGGGCACGCGCGCCCATGTCTCCGATCCCTTGCGCAAGCGGTTCGGACCGGTCGAGATCGTCTCCAACCACTTCTTCGATCCGGATGGGAGTCGCATGCATGGTTGAGCGCCAATCACCCGAGCGCAAGCCGCCAGAGCACTTGTCGCCACTCGAGCCGGAATTTCACGTCGGCTCGCACGGCAATTTCGAGCATGGCGTCGAAATCATCCTGACCGAAACGACGCCGGGCTCGATCGTGCAGCTCGCCGCCTGGCCCGGCGAGGAGAAGAAGCTGATTGCAGCCATCCGCACCGTCACTGGGCTTGCGCTGCCCGATGGCGCCGGCGGCGGTGTGAGCGACGGCGTGAAGTCGGTGTTCGGCTTCGCGCCAGGAAAGTTCACCGTTGCCGACGAGGCCGAGGGGCTGGCCGCGGCCTTTGCCAAGGTGGTTACCCCGGCCATCGGTACCGTCACCGACCTCTCGCATGGCCGCACCGCCATCCGCATCGCCGGGCCGAAGGCCGAATGGGTGCTGGCGAAATTCTTCGCCATCGACTTTTCGCTGCCGGCCTTCCCGGTCGGCGCCGGCCGGTCGACCACCCATCACGACGTCTTCGCCCAGATCCAGCGCACCGGCGCCGACCAGTTCGACATCTACGTCTTCCGCTCCTTCGCCCGGTCGTTCTGGAAGGCGCTCTGTCATGCAAGCGAGGAAGTTGGCTACGAGGTGCAGTAGAGGCGGCCGGCCTCTCGCCGACGACTTCCGCCTCCTGTTCGTGATTGAGGGCGTCATCACGCTCTGTGCGCTGCTTGCCTACCTACCACCTGGGTTCCTAGCCGGACCGGCTTACTCGCTGAACGTCACCCACTCTTCCAGCGGCACGCGGTCGGTGCGGAAGGTGTTTTCCGGTTTGGATAGGTCCTCATGGCCAAGCGCCATACCGCAGACGACGATCTCCTCGTCGGGAATGTTGAGCACCGGCCTTATCTGCCGATGGTAGGGTGCAAACGCTGCCTGTGGGCAAGTGTGCAAACCCCTACCGCGCGCCGCGACCATGATGTTCTGCAGGAACATGCCGTAGTCGATCCATGAGCCTTGGTTGAGCCGGCGGTCGATGGTGAAGATCATGCCGACCGGCGCGTCGAAGAAGACGAAGTTGCGGTCGTGCTGGGCGCGCATCTTGTCGACCTCGCGGCGGCCGATGCCGAGCGCGCCGTAGAGGCCGAAGCCGTTGGCGCGGCGCCGGGTCAGGTACGGCTCGAAGAACTGGGTGGGATAGTAGCGGTACTCGTCCCAGTCGGCTTTTTCGGCGCGAATGCCAGAATTGAGAATGGCGTCGGTAATCTGCTGCTTGGTCTCGCCCTTGGTGACATAGACCTTCCACGGCTGCATGTTGGTGCCCGACGGAGCCCGCGCTGCAACTGCCAGAATGGCGCGGATCGTATCGTCGTCGACCATGTCGGGCAGGAAAGCGCGCACCGAGCGGCGCGACAGAATCGCCTCGTCGACGATCTCGGCCTCGCTCGCGATTCGAGTGTTGTTTTCCAGCATGGGCCGTCCCTTAACCCTCGTCTCGACCAGACGTCCCCACTCGCCGTTCGTGCCCGAGCCTTTGCATGAACCATCAAAATCGTGCAAGCAAATCTTGAGCAAGCGTGAAAATCCACTTGATTTTTTCATGCGCTTGATTTCTCATGAAATTTATGCGGATTTTTTCATGAAGTGAGCGCCTTGCCTTCGCCTACAGCAAGTACATTGCAGGGACCTGACGAACGCGTGCTGGCCGGCGATATTAGGGCCTTGCGCAAACTGCGTGGTCTGACGCTGGCGGAGATCGGCCTGAAGCTTGGCCGTTCGGTCGGTTGGGTCAGTCAGGTGGAGCGTGGCTTGTCAACGCCATCGCTCAGCGACCTCAGAGCTTTCGCCGAACTGTTTGGTGTGCCGATCAGCCTGTTCTTCAGCCATGACGTGCCTGTCGAAAGCGAGCGCGGCGTGGTTGTGCGCGCCGGCAGACGTCGCACGCTTGGCACAAGCGAAACCGGCTTGGTGGAGGAGCTTCTGTCGCCCGATCTCGGCGGTAGCTTCGAAATGGTGCGTTCGGTCTTCGCGCCGGGTGCCGAACTGAAGGCCGAGGCACAGCGGCCGACCGAGGAAGCCGGGTACGTCGCATCCGGACTGTTCGACATCGAAATAGCCGGCGTCTGGCATCGGCTTGGCGAGGGCGATTCCTTTCGCTTCGAAGGCAAGCCCTACCGTTGGCGCAATCCGGGTTCCGAGCCGGCAATTGTCATCTGGGTGGTTTCACCACCAGTCTATTGAAGAATGCATGTCGCCCAAAAGTGTGCAGCGGTTTTGGGAGAACGACATGCATCAAAACAAAAATAGAAGCGCGACGCGCTTCAGGTTTGGGAGAAGAACATGGCGGGTTTGCCGAGCACGGCTCGCGTGGTGATCATCGGAGGCGGTGCCGTCGGCACCTCCTCGCTCTATCATCTCGCTAAGGCGGGCTGGACCGAGTGCGTGCTTCTGGAAAAGAACGAGCTGACCTCCGGCTCGACCTGGCATGCTGCCGGCAACGTCCCGACCTTCTCCTCGTCCTGGTCGCTGATGAACATGCAGCGCTATTCGACCGAGCTTTATCGCGGGCTGGCCGAAGCGGTCGACTATCCCATGAACTACCACGTTACCGGTTCGCTGCGCCTTGCTCATACGAAAGAGCGTATGCAGGAGTTTCAGCGCGCCAAGGGCATGGGCCGCTATCAGGGCATGGACATCGACATTGTCGGCGTCGATGAGATCAAGCGCCGCTATCCCTTCATCGAGACGCATGATTTGAAGGGCGCGCTCTACGATCCGAGCGATGGCGACATCGATCCGGCGCAGCTCACGCAGGCGCTGGCCAAGGGCGCACGCGACATGGGCGCGAAAATCATCCGTTTCTGCCCGGTCACAGGCGTGCGCCGCGAGAACGACGAATGGGTGGTCGAGACAGCGCAAGGCGAGATCCGCTGCGAGATCGTCGTCAATGCTGCCGGTTACCGCGCCGCCGAAGTCGGCAAGATGTTCGGCCGCGAGGTACCGATGATGGTGATGAGCCATCAGTACATATTGTTCGAGGAAATTGCGGAACTGGCGGCGTGGTCGAAGGAACAGGGCAAGAAATTGCCGCTGCTGCGCGACGTCGACACCTCCTACTATTTGCGCCAGGAAAAGAACGGCATGAACCTCGGCCCCTACGAGCGCAATTGCCGCGCGCATTGGGCCACCCACAACGATCCGATGCCGGAGGATTTTTCCTTCCAGCTGTTCCCCGACGATCTCGACCGGCTCGAACATTATCTGGCCGACGCCGTCGCCCGCGTGCCGATCCTGGGCACGGCCGGCCTGTCCAAGATCATCAATGGGCCGATCCCCTACACGCCGGACGGCAACCCGTTGATCGGGCCGATGCCCGGCGTTCCCAATGCCTTCGAGGCCTGCGTCTTCACCTTCGGCATCGCCCAGGGCGGCGGCGCCGGCAAGGTGCTGGCCGAATGGGTGACCGAAGGCCAGACCGAATGGGACATGTGGTCGTGCGATCCGCGCCGCTTCACGTCCTTTGCCTCGGCGCCAGACTATTGCGTCGCCAAGGGCATGGAGATCTATGGCAACGAATACGCCATCCAGTTTCCGCGCCATGTCTGGCCTGAAGGCCGCGACCGCAAGCTGTCGCCGATCCACGATCGCATCAAGGCGTTCGGAGCCCGCTTCGACGCCTACAATGGTTGGGAGCGCGCCACCTGGTATGCGAAAGACGGCGATGATGTTTCCGAGGAAGCCACACTGACCTTCCGCCGCGACGGACCATGGCAGCATCGCGTGCGCGAAGAATGCCTGGCGGTGCGCGACGCAGCCGGCATCCTCGACCTGCCAGGCTTCTCGCGCTTCAACCTCGACGGCCCGGGCGCCGCCGAATGGCTGAGCCTGCAGGTTACCGGGCTGGTGCCGAAACCCGGCCGCATCGGCCTCGTCTATTTCGCCGACGACAAGGGCCGCATCGTCACCGAAATGTCCGTCGTGCGTCACGACGAGAATTTGATGACGCTGATCACCGCGGCGGTCGCGCAATGGCATGATTTCGAATGGCTGAAGTCGCGCATGCCCAAGGATGCACCATTCAAGTTGATCGACCGGACCGAGGAATTCTCGACACAGGTCCTGGCCGGCCCCAACTCGCGAAAAATTCTCGCCGATGTCTGCGAAGCCGACCTCGCTCTGCCATGGCTGACGCATCAGGAGACCAAGATCGCCGGCCGCTGGGCGAAACTTGTGCGCGTCTCCTTCGCCGGCGAACTCGGCTGGGAGATCCACACAAGGGTCGACGACACTGCCGCCATCTTCGACGCGGTCTGCGCGGCAGGACAGCAGCACGGACTGAAGCCGTTCGGCATGTATGCGCTGGATTCGCTCAGGCTTGAAAAAGGCTACCGCACCTGGAAGGGCGACCTTTCGACCGACTATTCGATCCTGCAAGGCGGGCTCGAGCGCTTCGTCAAATGGGATAAGCCCGAGTTCCGCGGCAAGTCGGCGTTGCTGAACGAAAAACAACAGGGTGTGAAGAAGCGTTTCGTCACGCTGATCGTCGAAAATCCCGGCGACTGCGACGCTCCCTACATGTCGACGCTGTGGCATGACGGCCGGATCGTCGGCGAGACGACGTCGGGCGGCTGGGGCCATCGAATCGATAAATCGATCGCGCTCGGCATGCTGCGCGCCGACCTGACCGAACCCGGCACCACAATCGAGGTCGAAATCTTCGGCGACCGTTTCCAGGCGGTCGTGCAGAAAGATGAGCCGCTATGGGATCCGAAGAACGAGAGGCTGCGCGCATGAAGAGGATCATTCTCACCGATGGCGGCATGGGACAGGAACTGGTTCGCCGCAGCAAATCCGAGCCGACACCGCTCTGGTCGGCCAGGGTGCTGATCGATGAGCCGGATCTGGTGCGCGGCCTGCACGCGGAATTCATCCGTGCCGGCGCTCGCGTCATCACCATCAACACCTATTCAGCGACACCCGAACGCCTGGCGCGTGAGGGCGCCGAGGACCTCTTCAAGCCATTGCAGAAGCGCGGCATCGAATTGGCGAGGCAAGCCCGCGACGAGGCCGGCGATGCGGCGATCGCCGGCTGCCTGTCGCCGCTGTTCGGCAGTTACGCACCGGCACTGACCATTTCATATCAGGATACGCTCGACATCTACCGGCGCGTCGTTGCCGAGCAGGCTGATGGCGTCGACCTGTTCCTGTGCGAAACCATGGCGTCCGCAGAGGAGGCGCGCGCGGCAGTCACCGCGGCATCGGAAAGCGGCAAGCCCGTATGGGTCTCGTGGACGCTGGCCGATCACGGCAAACCGCGGCTGCGCAGCGGCGAGGCAATAACCGCCGCGGCAAGCGCGCTCGACGGCTTGGCAGTCACTGCACGGCTGCTCAACTGCTGCCGGCCGGAAGCGATTGCCGCGGCACTGCCTGAATTGATCGACCTCGGCGGCCCGGTCGGCGCCTATGCCAACGGCTTCACCTCCACCGAAGCGCTCAAGCACGGCGGCACCGTCGACGTGCTGCATGCCCGACATGATCTCGGCCCGGACGCCTATGCCGACCAGGCGATCGGCTGGGTGGAGGCCGGCGCGGACATTGTCGGTGGTTGCTGCGAGGTTGGACCGCCGCATATCGCAGCTCTGCGCGACCGGCTCGAACAGGCCGGCTACGAAATTTCGGGAGTTTTTCATGCCTAAGCCATCATCGCGCATCTCCGGCATCGTGCCTTCGGGCAAGGACGGCTGGGAAGTCCATTCGGCCGCCTGGGCCCGCAAGGAGGCCGGCGAAGACATCATCATGCTGTCGGTCGGCGACCATGATTTCGACACGTCCTCGCAAACCATCGAAGCCTGCGTGACAGCGGTTCGCGGCAGCAACCACCACTACACCCCGCTTCCCGGCTTGCCGCGCCTGCGCAAGGCGATGGCGGCGGCCTCGAGCGCCTGCACCGGCGTCGAGACGACACCAGATCAGGTCATCGCCACGCCCGGCGGCCAGGCCGCGCTCTACGCGGCCATCCAGGCCGTGCTCGACCAGGGTGACCACGCCATCGTCGTGGCGCCCTACTACGCCACCTATCCAAACACGTTCAGCGCTGCAGGCGCCGATTTCACCGTCGTCGAGACGCCCGCCGAAGACGGCTTCCAACCGCGTGCCGACATGATCCGGGCGGCACTCCGGCCGAACACGCGCGCCATCCTGATCAACACGCCGAACAACCCGACCGGTGCGGTCTATTCGCGAGAGCGGCTCGAACAACTCGCCGAGGTCTGCAGGGAGCATGACCTCTGGCTGCTATCCGACGAGGTCTACTGGACACTGGGCGGCGGCGAGCACGTCTCGCCGCGCTCGCTGCCCGGGATGGCCGAGCGCACGCTGGTCATCAATTCGATGTCGAAGAGCCACGGCATGACCGGCTGGCGCATGGGCTGGCTGACAGGCCCGGAGGCGATGATCACACTGCTCACCAATCTCAATCTGGTGACGACTTACGGCTTGCCGGCCTTCATCTCGATCGCCTGCGCCGAGGCGCTGGAGAACCGCTATGGCGTCAAGGAGATCGCCGAGCGTTATGCGGCGCGCCGTACCGTCCTGCTCGACGCCGTGCGCGGCATGAACAATGTCAACGTGCGCGGTTCCGAGGGCGGCATGTTTGTCATGCTCGACATCAGTGCGTTCGAACCCGACGACGAGAAATTCGCCTGGGCTCTGCTCGACAAGGAAAATGTCGCCGTGATGCCCGGCTCCAGCTTCGGCGAAGCCGCAGCCGGCCATATTCGCATCAGCCTCTGCCAGCCCGAACTCGTGCTGCAGGAAGCAGCGCTCCGGCTGCGCCGCTTTGCCTCCAGCTACCGTCGCGAGGCCGCATGACGGGCAAGGCAGTTCCCGCCAAAGCAAGAGCCGTCATCATCGGCGGCGGCGTCTCCGGCTGTTCGGTCGCCTATCACCTTGCCAAGCTCGGCTGGACCGACATCGTGCTCCTGGAACGCAAGCAGCTGACGTCGGGCACGACATGGCATGCCGCCGGCCTGATCGGCCAGTTGCGCGGTTCGCAGAACATGACGCGGCTGGCGAAATATTCCGCCGACCTCTACGTCAAGCTGGAAGCCGAGACCGAGGTCGGCACCGGCATGCGCCAGGTTGGCTCGATCACCGTGGCGCTGACCGAGGAGCGCAAGCACGAGATTTATCGACAAGCCTCTCTCGCCCGCGCCTTCGATGTCGATGTCCGCGAGATTTCGCCCAATGAAGTCAAAGAGATGTACCCTCATCTCAATGTCTCCGATGTCGTCGGCGCCGTGCATCTGCCGCTCGACGGCCAGTGCGACCCCGCCAACATCGCCATGGCGCTGGCCAAGGGCGCGCGCCAGCGCGGCGCCACAATCGTCGAGAATGTGAAGGTCACCAAGATCCACACCAGGGCCGGTCGCGTCACCGGCGTGTCCTGGGCACAGGGCGAAGACCAAGGCGCCATCGAAGCCGACATCGTCGTCAACTGCGCCGGCATGTGGGCGCGCGAGCTTGGCGCGCAGAACGGCGTCACCATCCCGCTGCACGCCTGCGAGCATTTCTATCTCGTCACCGAGCCGATCCCCGGTCTCGGCCGCCTGCCGGTGCTGCGCGTGCCCGACGAGTGCGCGTATTACAAGGAAGACGCCGGCAAGATGATGCTCGGCGCTTTCGAGCCGGTGGCAAAGCCCTGGGGCATGGACGGCATCCCAGAGGATTTCTGCTTCGACCAACTGCCCGAGGACATGGATCATTTCGAGCCCATCCTCGAAATGGGCGTCAACCGCATGCCGATGCTGGCGACCGCCGGCATCCACACCTTCTTCAACGGCCCCGAGAGTTTCACGCCGGACGACCGCTATTATCTCGGCGAGGCACCAGAATTGTCCGGCTACTGGATGGCGACCGGCTATAATTCGATCGGCATCGTCTCCTCCGGCGGCGCCGGGATGGCGCTGGCGCAGTGGATCAACGATGGCGAAGCGCCTTTCGACCTTTGGGAAGTCGATATCCGCCGCGCCCAGCCGTTCCAGAAGAACCGCCGCTATCTCAAGGAGCGGGTCTCCGAAACGCTCGGCTTGCTCTATGCAGACCATTTCCCTTATCGCCAGATGGCGACATCGAGGAATGTCCGCCGCTCACCCCTGCATGCGCATCTGAAGGCGCGTGGTGCTGTCTTCGGCGAGGTCGCCGGCTGGGAGCGCGCAAACTGGTTCGCCCGTGAAGGCCAGGAGCGCGAATACCGCTATTCCTGGAAGCGGCAGAACTGGTTCGATAACCAGCGCGAAGAACATTTCGCGGTCAGGAACAAGGTCGGCCTGTTCGACATGACCTCCTTCGGCAAGATCCGCGTCGAGGGCCGCGACGCCTGTGCCTTCCTGCAAAAACTATGCGCCAACGACATGGACGTCGCGCCGGGCAAGATCGTCTATACCCAGATGCTCAACCAGCGCGGCGGCATCGAGAGCGACCTCACCGTCTCGCGCCTGTCGGAGACAGCGTTCTTTCTGGTCGTTCCCGGCGCCACGCTGCAGCGCGATCTCGCCTGGCTAAGAAAACACCTCACCGACGAATTCGTCGTCATCACCGATGTCACGGCGGCCGAAAGCGTGCTCTGCCTGATGGGACCGGACTCGCGAAAGCTGATCCAGAAGGTGAGCCCGAACGATTTCTCCAACGAAGCCAATCCGTTCGGCACGTTCCAGGAGATCGAGATCGGCATGGGCCTGGCCCGCGCCCACCGCGTCACCTATGTCGGCGAGCTCGGCTGGGAACTCTACGTCTCGACCGACCAGGCAGCCCATGTCTTCGAAGCAATCGAAGAGGCAGGGGCCGATGTCGGGCTGAAACTCTGCGGCCTGCACACGCTGGATTCCTGCCGCATCGAAAAGGCTTTTCGGCATTTCGGCCATGACATTACCGATGAGGACGACGTGCTGGAAGCCGGCCTCGGCTTCGCGGTTAAAGCGGCCAAGGGCGACTTCATCGGCCGCGATGCCGTGCTGCGCAAGAAGGAAGCCGGACTGTCACGCCGGTTGGTGCAATTCCGCCTGAAGGACCCGCAACCCCTGCTCTTCCACAACGAGGCGATCCTGCGCGACGGCAAGATCGCCGGTCCGATCACATCAGGCAATTACGGCCATCATCTCGGCGGCGCCATCGGGCTCGGCTATGTGCCATGCCAAGGCGAGAGCGAGGCGGACGTGCTGGCCTCATCCTACGAGATCGAGATCGCCGGCGAGCGTTTTGCGGCGGAAGCATCGCTGAAGCCGATGTACGACCCGAAGTCGGAGAGGGTGAGGATATAGCGCAGCCCTACCCTTCTCCCCTTGTGGGAGAAGGTGGATCGGCGCGTAGCGCCGAGACGGATGAGGGGTGTTCCAGCGGAGTGAGACGTTGGCGTTCCCTGGAACACCCCTCATCCGTCGCCTTCGGCGACACCTTCTCCCACAAGGGGAGAAGGGAAAGGCGTGCCACTCAAAACCGCTCCAGCTTCGCCCGCACTTTCGCCAGAAACGCTGCGCGCGACCGTGGCGTCGAGGAATCCATCAGATAGTGCGCCAGGAAGAATGTCCGGCAACGTGTCGCGCACAGCGCCCGCATGCCGCGCAAAAGGGTCTTGCGTCCGGGCTGGCCGACGACGACGCTCCACCAGGTCGGCGCGCCGCAGGTGGTGATGACGCCGACCTTGGTCACATGCGTCATCAGCGACTTGATGCGTCCCTTGCCAGCAGGCAGCTTGAAGGCGACATCCGTCGCCCACACCCGGTCGAGCCAGCCCTTCAGCATCGCCGGCAGCCCATACCACCAGGTCGGATAGACGAACAGGATCGCTTCGGCCCAGTTGAGCAGTTCGAAATGCGGCCTCAGCGCCGGGTCCTGCGGCGCCTGGTCGTTGTAGGAGCGCCGCTCGTCGCAGGTCATCACCGGGTCGAATTTCTCGGCATAGAGGTCGAGCAGCCGCACCTCCCAGCCCCTCGCCTTCAGCACGTCCACGGCGGTATCGCGGATTGCGGCGCAAAAACTCTCCGGCACCGGATGGCAGTAGACCAACAGCGCGCGCATCAGAAGGCGTCCATGCTGGCTGCGACTCTTGCCGCGAAGGCCTTGCGCGTGCCGTCTGTAGACAGGTTCATTGCATAGTGAGCGAGATAGCTCACCGGCGCGCCCGGTTTTACGGTGGCGCGCAGCATACGCTTGATCAATTTGCGGGGCGGATCGCCCATCAGCATGGCGCGGAACCGGCTGCCGCCATAGGTGGTCACCGCTGCGACCTTACGGATATTGTGCAGCGACGGCTGCACCTTGCCGTCGACCAGCTTGAACGAGACGCCCGGCAGGAAGACGCGATCGAAGAAGCCTTTCAGGATCGCCGGAAAGCCGTAGTTCCAGACCGGATAGGAAAGCACCAGCGCATCCGCCCGCAGCAGGCGTTCGACATAGGAAGCCACCGCATCGGAGGAGCCGCGCTGGTTGTGATAGTCCAGCCTTTCCCGGCGCGTCAGCCGATGCAGGCCGGCATTGAAGCTGGTCTCGACCGGATGGGCGTAGAGGACGAGGATGTTCATGGGATGAAGTCTCGCAGGTCAGCGCGAGGCACCCCCCTCTGCCCTGCCGGGCATCTCCCCCGCAAGGGGGGAGATCGGACTGCCGCATCGCTTTCGCCAACTGTCAACGCCGCAGGATGGTCGCGACCGAGAGGCTGCCAATCTCCCCCCTTGCGGGGGAGATGTCCGGCAGGACAGAGGGGGGTGTTCAAGCGCGAACCTCTCATCCCGTCCTCTGCAGCCCCTTGAACAAAAAAGTCCGGCCCGATCGGTAGTCGTAGTCCGGCTTCTCCCAGGCGATCATCTTGCCGGGGTTGAGCAGGCCTTGCGGATCGGTTTCGCGCTTGAAGGCAAGCTGCACCGCGTCGGTCTGCTTCATGCCGCCCTCTTCCAACGTGTAGCGGTGCGGGTTGAAGATCGGGCAGCCATTCTCCTCATGCAGGCGCACGATCTCGTCGAGCCGCGCCTCGGTGGTGAACTTGACCAGCGGCAGGCCGAAGCAGGTGATGTTGCCGTCCAGCCGCACGAACTCCAGATGCGAGAAAACCTCGCCCGGAAACATCGCGTCCATTTTCTCGACCAGCGCCAACTGGTTGGGAAAGGGATAAAGCGATTGCAGATAGGTGATCGAAGGGTCGACGCGCAGCGCCCTCAGCGTCGTGTGATTCCACGCCAATTCATAGGCTGGCGGCAGGCCCTTTTTCTCCTCCGGCGTTACGGTGGCCGCGTTGAAGATCACTTCGCCGCCGGCACGGCGGGTAAAGGCCAGGAAGGCATCCAGCCCATGCCACGCCACCATGACCACGCAAATGCTCTGCCCTTCCCGAAGGAATTTCTGGTGGCGCTTGAAATAGAGCTGCGGCACGGGTGCCGCTATCGGTGTGATCAGCTTGGTCAGGATGCCGTCCTGGCAAGCAAGCGCATTGCCGTAGCGGGCCGCATCCATGAAAGTGTCGAAGCCGACGATGACATCGACCCAATCGTAAGCAGCGGTCAGCGGCATCTCGACTTCGGTGATGATGCCGTTGGTGCCATAGGCATGGGTCACCTTGTGCAGGTCCTCGCCGGTGAGTTCGAGCGCTTTTGGCTCCGCTTCCATCGTCACCACGCGCAGCCGAAGCACATTGCCGAAATCGCGCAGGCCGCCGAAATTGATCGAACCGATGCCACCCGAACCGCCGGCGATGAAGCCGCCGATCGAGGCCGTGTTGTAGGTGGACGGCGACAGCCGAAGCTCCTGGCCGGAATGCGCCCGCGTTGCCTTGTCGATGTCGGCCAGAATGGCTCCCGGTCCGGTCACCACGCGACCTGGCGCGATCGACTTGATTTCATTCATCTCGGCAAGGTTGAGCACTACGCCGCCGGAGAGCGGCATCGCCTGCCCGTAATTGCCGGTGCCGCTGCCGCGCGGCGTCACCGGCACGCCATGGCGATGGCAGGCCGCAAGCACGCGGATCAGTTCGGCCTCGGTCTTCGGCGTCACGATCAAATCGCCGGTGACATGATCGAGCTGCTGCTTCAGCACCGGGCTATACCAATAGAAATCGCGGCTCTTCTGCTGGACGATGGCCGGATTGTCGTCGACCTTCAGGCCTTCGAGATCGCGTTTGAGCGCCGAAACGTCCATCATTCCACCATCAGTTCGTCGAGTTCGGCATAGTCGGGCAATTGCCGGTCGATCGCCCTGCCGCCGCGCACGACAACGCGATCCGATTCGGGCCGCGACAGCAATTCCGTCCAGCTTCGACCTTTGAACACGATGAAATCGGCATCGCCACCAGCGGCGAGCGTACCGAAGCCGTCGAGCCGCATCACTTTGGCCGGCGTCGCGGTGATTGCTTGCGGCCAGTCGGCGACCGGATGATCGAAATGCAGGATGCGCGTCGCCATGCGGTAGACCTCCAGCATGTCGAGATCGCCATAGGCATAGAACGGGTCGCGCGTATTGTCGGATGCGACCGCCACCGGAATGCCCCTCGCCTTCATCTCATGCAGCAGCGTCACGCCACGCCAGCGCGGCGTGGTGCCGTTGCCGCGCCGGTCCTGCAGATAGAGATTGCACATCGGCAGCGACACGACGGCCAGCCCCGCCTTCGCCACCTTGTCCAGCGTGTCCAGCACATCGAGGTCCGGCTGGCGCGCCAGCGAACAGCAATGGCCGATGAGGATCTTGCTCTCGAAGCCGTTCCAAAGGGCGGCTTCCGCGATCTTCTTCAGCGATATGGCGGCAACATCGCCGGTCTCGTCGGCATGGAAATCGAGATCGAGGCCATGCTTGATCGCCTGCGCGAAGACATGGTCAAGCAGCTCTTCGAGGTCCGGCACCATATAGGTGACGACCCCGAGCACGCCCTTCGCGGCCGCGACCCGCTTGGCCAGCCTGTCGAACCACTTCTTGTCGCGCACGCCCTCGATGCCGAGCAGGCAGGCGCCCTGCAACTCGATGCGGCCGTGCCATGCCTCGCGCATCGTCTCGAACACCGGCCAGGAGATCTCCTCCTGCGGTGCGACGCTATCGAGATGCGTGCGCAGCGCCCTTGTGCCATGGGCGTAGGCTGAACGCAGCGAAAAATCCATACGCCGCGCCACGTCCTCTGCGCTCCAGCGCGCGGCACGGTCGGCGCCGGTGGCGTTCAACGCACCCATGAAGGTGCCGTCGGGATTGGGCATTCGCGGCCAGATATGGCCCTTGTCGATATGCGTGTGGCAGTCGACGAAGCACGGCAGCACTATACGGCCGGCGAGGTCGACGGCATCGGCACGTGCCTTCGATTTGCCATGCGCTGCAATGCTGGCGACTTTGCCGTCGGCGACGGCAATGTCGCCCAGCGCGAAACCGTCACTGTCGTAAGTTGCAGTAAGGCCCGACGTCAGTGATTGATGAACACGGACGTTAGCGAGCTGATAAGAGCCGGAGGCTGGTATCAAGGCCTGCCCCCATCTGTCTTGAGGGGGAGATGTCCGGCAGGACAGAGGGGGGTATTTCGCGCCAACATTATAGTCATCCTAGCGCTCCTGCTTCAGTGCGCTTTCATGCCAGCGCCGCAAGATGAGATGCGAAATCAGCGACAGCACGAGGAAGATCAAAATGCCGGTGAGCGAGATCAAGAACAGCGCCGCGAACAGCCGCGGCGCGTTGAGCCGGTAGCCAGCCTCGATGATACGCGAGGCAAGCCCCGACGACTGGCCGGTGGTGCCGGCGACGAATTCGGCCACGACGGCGCCGATCAGCGACAGGCCGCCGGCGATCTTCAACCCGCCGAGAAAATAAGGCATCGCCGCCGGCAGCCTGAGATAGCGCAACTGCTGCCAGCGCGTCGCACCATTGAGCTTGAACATGTCGCGCAGATTGCGGTCGACGGAGTTGAGGCCAAGCGTGGTGTTGGACAGTATCGGAAAGAAGGCGACGATCCAGGCGCACAGCAGAAGCTTGGTCGTCTGGTCATTCACATAGATGTTGATCAACGGAAAGATCGCCACGATCGGCGTCACCTGCAGCACGATCGCGAAGGGGAAGAACGACATCTCGACCCATTTCGATTGCGCGAACAGCACCGCTAACCCGACCCCGCCGATGACGGCCAGAGCCAGGCTGAGGAAGGTGATGCGCAAAGTGACCAGCAGGGAGGAAAACAGCAGGCCGGCATCGTTGTAGAGCGTCCACAGAACCACACCGGGGCGCGGCAGGATGTACTGCGGAATCTCGTTCCACACGCAGATGCGGTCCCACAGCCAGATCGCCAGGATCATGATCGCCAGCGGCAGCACCCAGCGGCCGATCCGCTCGAAGCGTTCCTGGCGCACCCGGCGTGCTTCCTCGGGGTCGAGTTCGAGCACCCTCTCGTCAATGGCCGTCATGGTGTGTGCCTGCTGTTGCGTTGATGGCCTTGACCAGCACATCGGAGGCCTGGCGGCACAGTGCCGCATAGTCGGGCGAGGTGCGAAACGCCTCGTCGCGAGGATAGGTGGCCTCGATCGCGAGTTCGTCGAACACCCTGCCCGGCCGTGCCGCCATGATGACGACGCGGTTGGAGAGAAAGACGCTTTCGAAGACGCTGTGGGTGACGAACACGACGGTGAAGCGTTCGTCTTGCCACAGCTCCAGCAGATCATTGTTGAGCTTGAAGCGGGTGATCTCGTCGAGTGCCGCGAACGGCTCGTCCATCAAAAGCACACGTGGCTTGGTCACCATGGCCCGCGCAATCGAGACGCGCATCTTCATGCCGCCGGACAGTTCGCGCGGCACCGCGTCTTCGAAACCGGTCAGATGCACCCGCGCCAGCATTTCCGTTATCGCCGGTGTCGCCTTGGCGCGCGAAATGCCTTTCAGCCGAAGCGGCAGCCAGACATTGTCGAAGACATTTGCCCAGGGCAAAAGCGTCGGCTCCTGGAAGACGAAGCCGATGTTCGAGCGGTCAAGCGAGCCGCCGCCGCGCCAGTCGAGCACGCCGGAGGTCGGCGTCGACAGGCCGGCGATCAGCCGCAGCGCCGTCGACTTGCCGCAACCCGATGGTCCGAGCAGGCTGAGGAAATCGCCTTCCCGGATCGTCAGGTCGACATCGCTCAGCGCCGTCACACCGTTGGAAAAAACCTTGCCGACGCCACGCAGCGCCAGAAGCGTCGAGGACGTGCCCGACGCAGACGGCGCTGGCGCCACTTTTTCCTGCATCATGCCGGGACGGCCTACTTCTTCAGCTCGAGCCCGACGCCCTTGTTGACGAAGGTCAGCGTGTAGGCCTTCTTGACGTCGATGCCGGCTGGCGTGACCTTGGCCTTGACCATCTTGTCGTAGAAGCTCTGGACCCGCGCATCGGTCATTGCGCCGATTCCGAGCTTTTCCGTGTCGCCGGAATCGGCCAGGCCGAACTTCTTCATCTGATCGATCGAGAACGCGATCTGCTCGTCGTTCATGTCGGGGTTGTCTTTCTTGATCATGTCGTTGGCGGCCTTGTTGTCGCCGTAGAGATATTTGTACCAGCCCTTGGCCGAGCCATCGACGAAGCACTGGACCACCTCCGGCTTCTTGTCGATCGTGTCCTGCATCACCTCGATCGTCGTCGCGTAGGTGTCCCAGCCATAGTCGGCCAGCAGGAACTGGTTCGGCACGAAGCCGCCTTCCTTCTTTACCGCGAACGGCTCGGAGGTGACGTAGCCCTGCTGGATCGACTTCTTGTCGGCGAGGAAAGGAGCGGTGTTGTAGGTGTAGGGCGCGCGCTTGGAGGCGTCGAAACCGAGTTCGATGACCATCCATTGGAAGAAGGTCTGCACGCCCTCGTCGCCCAATATGTATTGGTCGGCGTTCTTCAGGTCTTCCCACTTGTCGAGCCCTTCGCCGGGGTGGGACATGATGACCTGCGGATCCTTCTGGAAGTCCGCCGCCACCACGCGCATCGGAATGCCTTGCTGGACGGCATCGAAAGCCGACAGGAGATTGCCGCCCATGTAGAAATCGATCTTGCCGGCAAGCAGCATCGGCCGACCGCTGACCTGCGGGCCGCCCTGCATGATGGTGACATCGAGGCCGCAGGCAGCGTAGGTGCCATCGGCCACGGATTGATAATATCCGCCATGTTCCGGCTCGGCCAACCAGTTGGTGCCGAAGGTGACTTTCTCATTCGCAGCGGCACTCAGCGTGCCGGCTGCAAGCAGCGCCACCACCGCCGCCGAAATCTTCTGTTTTCCGTACATCGACACCACCCTCTGTTTGCTCCGGCGCGCCACGCGCCAAGCTCGACACCAAAGAATCAAGAAGCAAGACATATGCCACCAGCGCCTTGCGCCGGGACCGCCCGCTTGCACCACAGCCATCTGCGAAAGCCGGACAAGGTCGTGCTGCACGAGAGGCATCGTGCCTATTTTTTGAACGCCTGTCCACAATCGCACCAGCAACATGCACCGCCATCTTGAATGCGTGACGGGTCAGGCCTTAGGCTGGCGGCATCCAGGAGATTGCCATGTTCAAATTCCTCACCCCGAAGTCGATCAAGCCGCCCTTTGCCCGCTACAGCCATGGCGTCGAAGTGCCGGCCGGCAAGCGGCTGGTACTGTGCTCGGGCCAGGTTGCCATTACGGCGGACGACGAGATCCCGGAAGACGCGGGGGCACAAGCCGAGCTCTGTTTCCGCAACATCGCCGCGGTGCTCGGCGAGGCCGGGCTGGCCCTCGGGGATATCGTGCGCATCAACGCCTATGTTACCGACCGCGCGCATCTGCGGCCTTACATGGATGTCCGCGACCGCCTGTTCTCCAGCCCCGCTCCGGCATCGACGCTGATGATCGTCTCCGGATTTGCGCGGCCCGAATTCAAGGTCGAGGTCGAGGCGATCGCGGCTGGGTGATCGACAGGCCGTCCTTCCCGCGCTAGGTCTGGCTGGTTGATCGAAGAGGCATGACATGACGGTTGCGAAGAAGCGCGTNGAGGTCGAGGCCATCGCGGCCGGGTGATCGACAGGCCGGCCGCACCGCGCTAGGTCTGACCTGATCATTGAAGAGGCGCGACATGACTACTGGCAAGAAACGCGTATGGTGGGGCGACTACCGGACCACCGAATACGCCTCGATCGATCCGGAGGCGACGGTCGCCGTGCTGCCGGTGGCTGCGATCGAGCAGCATGGACCGCACCTGCCTGTTTCGACCGACACCTCGATCATGAATGGCATGCTGGACACGGTCATCTCGCGCCTGCCTGATGATCTCGACATCCGAATCCTGCCGGTCCAGGCAGTGGGCAAGTCGAACGAGCATCTGCACGCGCCGGGCACCCTCACCTTGCCGGCAACCACGCTGATCGAAGCTTGGACCGAGCTAGGCCTGTCGATCGCGCGCGCCGGCGTGCGAAAACTGGTCGTCGTCAATTCGCACGGTGGCAACGAGGAGATCATGGGCATCGTCACGCGCGAATTGCGCGTGCGCGAAAAAATGCTGGCGGTGAAGACCAGCTGGCAGCGTTTTGGCCGCCCGGCCGGCATGTACACCGAGCTCGAGGACCGTCACGGCATCCATGGCGGCGATGTCGAGACCTCGCTGATGCTGCATTTCCGGCCGGACCTTGTCGACATGGGCAAGGCCGACAATTTCGTTTCCAACGTCGCCAAGGCCGAAAAGGAATTCTCGCTGCTGCGCCACACCGGCACCCACGCCTTTGCCTGGATCGCTAGCGATCTCAACCCGAATGGCGTGGTCGGCGACGCCAGCATCGCCACATCGGAAAAAGGCCGGCTGACGGCAGAATATCAGGCCGATGGTTTCATCAGCCTGCTGCGGGATGTGCGCAAGGCGAAACTCGTCGACTGGCTGAAATAGCTAGCCGTCAATCTTGAGCGCGAAAGGCGTGCCTTCGAAAGCGTCGGCACCGCGCCCGATCGCTTCGATCGCCTCGACCATGCGGCCGTTGCGATCGAGCAGCGTGTCGGCCACCGCAATCAGTCGCGGATTGGGTGTCGCCGATGGTGACAGCGCTCGCAGCGTTTGAGCCAGTTCGGCCTCGTCGCGTTTCGGCGCCAGTGCTGCAGCGATGATATAGGCCGAGGCGGTCGAGCGGCTGATGCCGGCATAGCAATGCACGACCATCGGCCTTGCCCGGTCCCAGCGGCGCGCGAAATCGAGCAGGTTGCGGACATGATCCTCGCCCGGCATGGTCATGCCGTCCTGCGCCACCGCAATGTCATGCATGACCAGGTGCAGATGGTTTTCACTCGCTATCGAGGCGGGACGTACCACCTCCGTTCCAGCGGCAAGCAGCGACAGCATGCGCTCGGCACCGGTCCTTGCCACCGTTTCCTCGATCTTTGCCAACGAGCAGACATAGATCATTGCTTCGAACCCTTTGATCGATCCTCGCGCCGCGCCGTCCATTCGGCAAGAGCGGATTCAAGCCGCTGCCATTCCTCCTCGCTCCCCGGCAGGCCGGCGCGCAGGACATGTGGCCGGTCGGCAAAATGCCGAAGCAGGATGCCGCGCTCGCCAAGGGCTGCAAACAGGCCATCGGCATCGGCCAGGCGGAGATAGCGAAACAAGGTCGTGCCGCCCGCGACGAGAATGCCGAAGCGGCCGAACAGCGTATCGAGCCGCGCCGATGCTTCCGCAAGGGATGCCCGCATCGCGTCCTGCCAGTCAATGTCGGCAAGCGCGCGGATGCCGTATTCAAGCGCCGGGCCGGCGACAGCCCATGGCCCGAATTGCGTTTCCAGCCGTTCGACCGTCGCTACATCGCACAGTGCGAACCCGAGCCGCAGCCCGGCAAGACCGAAGAACTTGCCGAACGAGCGCAGGACGACGATGCCGCCACTCTCGACATCGCCGGCAAGGCTATGTTCACGCGGGCCGACATCCATGAACGCCTCGTCGACGACCAGCAGCCCGCCCTTGGCGCGCAGTCGGGCGGCCAGCGCCAGCAAACGGTCCCGCTCGACGATGCGTCCATCCGGATTGTTCGGATTGACGACAATGGCAAGGTCGGCGTCTGCCAGCGCTTCGAAATCGTTGACCTCCAACACTCGGTGTCCGGCGATCGCCGCAGCGCGGGCATGTTCGGCATAGGTCGGCCCCAGCACCAAAGCCTTGCCGGGCGCGATCAGCGATGCAACGCGCGGCAATAGGATCTGCGTGCCCGGTGCCGCCGCGAGGTTGGCTGGCGACGGCGCGCCGTAGGTGCTGGCCGCGATCTCTAACAGGTCACGCGTGCGCGCGGCCTCCGGCAATCGCGACAGCGAGGTGGCGGGCAGGTCGAAAAGCGGGTAGGAGTGCGGATTGATACCGGTCGAGAGGTCGACGAAAGGCCGCGAAGCGTGAGGGAACAGCGCCCTCGCCCGGCCAAGACTTCCACCATGGTCCACCGCTCCTTCAAGAAGCTTCATGTCAGTTCTGATCGCTTTCCTGTCATTGGCCGTCGAATTCGCCCTCGGCTATCCCGACTGGCTGTTTCGCGCCATCGGCCATCCCGTGACATGGTTCGGCAGGCTGATATCCTTTCTCGACCGCAGGCTCAACCACGCTGCTGATCCCGACGCACTGCGTCGCAAGCGCGGTGTCCAGGCGCTGCTGGTCATCGTGCTCGTGCCGGCGCTGATCGGCCTCGGCATGCAGATCCTGCTCTGGTTCGTTCCCATGGGACTCATCATCACGGCCCTTCTGGCAACCTCGCTCCTGTCGCAGAAAAGCCTTTACGAACATGTCGAGGCGGTGGCGGACGCGCTCGACACTGGCGGCCTCGCTCTGGGCCGCGTGGCCGTCTCGCGCATCGTTGGCCGCGATCCCGAGACGCTGGACAGGGCCGGTATCAGCCGCGCGGCGATCGAGAGCCTGGCCGAGAATTTTTCCGATGGCATCGTCGCTCCCGCCTTCTGGACCGGAATCGGCGGCCTCGCCGGCGGCGCCGCCTACAAGGCCGCCAATACCGCCGATTCGATGATCGGTCACCGTACCCCGCGCCATGAGGCGTTCGGCTGGGCGGCGGCACGCTTCGACGATTGGATCAATTTGCCGGCGTCACGGCTGACGGCGCTGCTGATCGTGCTGGCGGCTTTCCTGGTCAGGGACGCCGACCCGCGCAATGCCTGGCACGCGGTGTGGCGCGACGCGAAGAAGCACCGCTCGCCGAATGCCGGCTGGCCGGAAGCGGCGATGGCTGGCGCGCTCGGCCTGGCACTCGCCGGGCCGCGCAGCTACGGCGGCGTCCTGGTCGACGACGTCTTCATGGGCGGAGGCGGCCGCCGCGAAGCCGACAGCACCGATATAAGGCAGGCGCTGAAACTCTATCGCGTCGCCGACTATCTGCTGATTGCGCTGTTCGGGCTGATTTCGATCATCGTCATTGTGGCGTGACCTATTTCACCCTCCCCCTTGTGGGCAGGGGAATCGCATATGAGTAAGAGTAAGTCTTGCGTTGAGTGGAAAGGTTGATTCTTTNCCCCTCAAGGGGCAGGGGAATCGCATATGAGTAAGAGTAAGTCTTGCGTTGAGTGGAAAGGTTGATTCTTTAGGGGCCTTCTCTTTGAAGAGGAGACCCAATGCCGTTTCTGCTTTCGATTTTGCGTGAAATTCGGGATCCGCGTGACATCAACGCGCGTCATGATCTGGCGGAGCTTCTGTTCTTGGCTCTGCTTGCGACCCTGTGTGGGGCCAAGAGCTGTGTTGACATTGCCGATTTTGTTGAGGGTCGGGAAGACGAGCTGAGAGAGATCGTGGCGCTGGAGCATGGTTGCCCGAGCCACGACACGTTCAGCCGGGTGTTTCGACTTCTTGATGCCGATGAGCTTTCGCGCAGCTTTGCCGCTTTCATGGCAGCGCTGCGACAAACGCTCGGGCCTTCGCCGCGCGGCGTGGTGGCGGTCGACGGCAAATCGCTGCGGCGCGGCTACACTAAGGGTCGGGTCTTTATGCCGCCTTTGATGGTGAGCGTGTGGGACGCCGAGACGAGGCTGTCGATTGCCGCTGCCCGCGCGCCCGAGGGCGACGAGGTCACAGCCACGCTGGATCTTCTGAAGAGCTTGGATTTGAAGGGCTGCACGGTGACGGCGGATGCGCTGCACTGCCGTCCCGACACCGCCAAGGCGCTGATCGGCAAGAAGGCGCATTATGCGCTGGGGCTGAAAGGCAATCGTCCCAAGCTGTTCGCTGCGGCGGAGCGAAGCTTCGCCGCAGCTGCCGAGATCGCCTTCTTCGAGACCAGCGAAAGCGCGCATGGNGTTCGCTGCGGCGGAGCGAAGCTTCGCCGCAGCTGCCGAGATCGCCTTCTTCGAGACCAGCGAAAGCGCGCATGGTCGCACCGAAACACGAAGAGCCTCGGTCCTGCCGCTCAAACGGCTGCTGGATCCGCCGGCCTTTCCCGGCCTCAAGGCGATCGGCCGCATCGAGGCCTCGCGCAGCGTGGCGGGCGGCAAACCCACCACCTCGGTCCGCTATGTCGCGCTTTCCAAAGTGCTCATGCCCAAAAGACTGGCCGAGACCGTCAGAGCACATTGGACCATCGAGAACCAGTTGCACTGGAGCCTCGATGTNGTCTTCCATGAGGACGATGCCCGAACCCGCAAGGATAACGGGCCGCAAAACCTGGCCATCATCAGACGCCTCGCCCAAAACATCTTGCAAGCCCATCCTCTCGACAAACCCATCGCCAGCAAGATGCGAAGAGCCAGATGGAACAGAGACTTCCTCTTCNTGCAAGCCCATCCTCTCGACAAACCCATCGCCAGCAAGATGCGAAGAGCCAGATGGAACAGAGACTTCCTCTTCCAGCTCTTTACTCATATGCGATAGCCCTGCCCACAAGGGGGAGGGAATGCTGCCGCGCGCCTTTTGTTCATCATACTCGGCGTCGACTTTCGGTAGTTTGCCGGTATCCGCGCCTGCGAGAATTTCCCTCCCCCTTGTGGGGAGGGGTTAGGGGTGGGGGTATTCGTAGGGCGCACGCCTTTGCCCCTTTGCGATTGCCTTGGCGGCTTCCCCCTCACTGACCGGCAGCGGCGATCAGCTTTTGCGCCAGATCGAGTGTCAGGGCGTCGAAATGCGAGATCACAGCCGACGGTTCGAATTCGCGCACGTGGCGGTCGGTGTAGCCGAAATCGACCGCAACCACCGGAATGCCGGCCGCTTTTGCGGTGTCGATGTCGGTCTGCGAATCGCCGACCATCAGTGCGCGGTGGGGATCGCCGCCGGCCAGCTTGATGGTCTCGGTGAGGTGGCGCGGGTCGGGCTTGCGGAAGGCGAACGTATCCTGTCCGGCGATGGCCGCGAAATGCCTGGTCATGCCGAGCGCCTCGATCAGTGCAAGTGAGTTGGCTTCGTATTTGTTGGTGCAGATGGCCAGGATATAGCCGGCTTCCTCGAAGCGCGCGATGGCTTCGACGACGCCGGGGTAGGGGCGTGATTTGCCGGGGATGTTGAGGGTGTAGTGATCGAGGAAAAGCTTGAGCAGCCGGTCGTGCTCCTCGACATCAAGCGATCGCCGCTGGGCGGCGTGCGCCCGTTCGATCATCACGCGGCCGCCGTGGCCGACAAAGCGTCTGAAGCCGGCCTCGTCGACCGCCGAGATCTGGCTGGCGGCAAGGNCAAGGCTGTGGTTCAGGCTGTCGAGCAGGTCCGGCGCCGTATCGATCAGCGTACCGTCAAGGTCGAACACGATGATCGGGCGGGTCATGGTCTGTCCTGGGCCAAGTTTATGCAATGGGCAGGCGATAGCGGCTGCGGCGCGTCAAGGCAAGCTCACTGGGCAAGCGCACGGGGCCAGCCTGGTCAGGGAGATATCGGGCGGGGCATTTCGCGGCGAGCCGCCAGAAATGGAAAACCCGCCATGGCGGCGGGTTGTTGGCGCAAATCAGCACCATAGACAAATATGTAGCACAGCTGCCGTCACCGGTCAACGCGTTTAAGGAAATAATTCCTAATATCCGTCGCCCCTGCGTCGCCCGGTGACCGCGCATGCACAACATCGATGCGATGCTGCACATCTCCGGGGCACGCAGCGGCCGGGGCTTTGACCGGACCGGCAAAGATGCTACGAGCCCCAAACGTCAGGGTTTCGGGGCAGCAAGCGGCATGGATGCAAGGCAATTGAAGGTCGAAGCCGCACGGGCAGCACTCGCCCATGTGAGCGACGGCATGCGGCTCGGCATCGGCACCGGAACCACGGCCGAAGAGTTCGTGCGGCTGCTCGCCGACAAGGTCGCCGGCGGCATGACTGTCATCGGCGTGCCGACTTCGGAGCGCACCGCCGTGCTTTGCCGCGAGCTTGGCGTGCCGCTGTCGACACTGGAGGAAACGCCCGAACTCGATCTCACCGTCGACGGCGCCGACGAGGTCGACCCGGAACTGACCTTGATCAAGGGCGGCGGCGGCGCGCTGCTGCGCGAGAAGATCGTCGCCGCGGCATCGCAGCGCATGATCGTCATCGCCGACCGCTCGAAGATGGTCGCCACACTCGGCCGTTTTCCCCTGCCGATCGAAGTCAATCCGTTCGGCCTTCGCGCAACCGAAATCGCGATCGGCGCCGCGGCTGAAAAGCTCGGTCTTTCCGGTCCGGTCACATTGAGGATGACGGGGGAGCAGGCTTTTGTTACAGACGGCGGCCATTTTATCCTCGATGCATCTTTTGGCCGCATTCCGGATACAAGAGCGCTTTCGAATGCTCTCCACGCCATTCCGGGCGTGGTCGAGCACGGTCTTTTCATCGGGCTGGCGTCAGTGGCCATCATCGCCGGCGGCGACGGTATCGAAACTGTCCATGCCGCCCGAAAACCAGGGAGTTCTACCGATCATGATGTTGCATAACCGGGTTCGCAGCCTTTCCATCCTTCTGGCGGCCTCAGCCGTTTTCGCCTTCTCGTCGCCGGCGTTTTCGCAGGATGTGACGGAATCGCACCTGAAGGCCGCCCGTGCCGCGGTAGCCGCGATCCACGCGACCGACCCGTTCGACAACATCTTGCCGCAGGCAGCCGCCGCGCTTGAATCGCAGCTCATCCAGAAGAACCCGGACATGCAGGAACTGATCGGCAAGACGATCAGCGAGAAGGCTCTGGCGCTTGCTTCGCGCCGCGCCGACCTCGAGAAGGAAGCAGCACTCGCCTACGCAAAAGTGTTCTCCGAAAAGGAACTGACCGACATCGCCAACTTCTACAATTCCGATTCGGGCAAGAAGCTCCTCGATAGCGGCCCGACGGTGACCCGCGACCTGGTTAAGGCAGCCGACATCTGGCAGAACGGTGTCGGCCGCGACCTCGCCCAGCAGGTCGGCGAAACATTGGCCGCGGCCGCCAAGGCAAAGGCGCCTGCCGCGCCTGCCGCGCCCGCGGACGGAGCCGCGCCTGCGGATGATGCCGCACCCGCCGATGGTGCGGCGCCCGCGGACAACAACTGACCCCCCGCATTTCAAACGGCCTTGCGGCCATCAGCAAAGCCCGGCTTGTCCGGGCTTTTCTTTTGGCGTTTTGCAGCCTACCTGTCTCTCAAATTTCCGAAGCTCGAGGAGCCGTCATGGCCGGTTACGACTACGATCTTTTCGTCATCGGCGGCGGCTCCGGCGGAGTGCGCGCGGCTCGCGTGGCGGCGGCACTCGGCAAGCGGGTCGGTATTGCCGAGGAATACCGTTTCGGCGGCACCTGTGTCATCAGGGGCTGCGTGCCGAAAAAACTCTATGTCTATGCCTCGCAATTTCCCGAGCATTTTGCTGACGCCGCCGGCTATGGCTGGACGGTTCCGCAAGCCAGTTTCGACTGGCAGACGCTGGTCGCCAACAAGGATCGCGAGATCAGCCGGCTGGAGGCGATCTACAAGCGTAATGTCGAGGGCCCCGGCGGCGAGACCTTCCATTCGCGGGCCACGATCGTCGACCCGCATGTCGTGCATCTTCTCGGCGAAGACCGTACCGTCACCGCCGATCAGATCCTGATCGCGACTGGTGGCCGCCCGGCGGCGCATCCGGCCTTGCCGGGCCACGAACATTGCATCTTTTCCAACGAGGCCTTCGACTTCAAGGAACTGCCCAAGGCAATCATGATCGAAGGCGGCGGCTACATCGCAGTCGAGTTCGCCAACATCTTCCACGGTCTCGGCGTCGACACCACGCTTGTCTATCGCGGCAAGGAGATCCTCAGCCGATTCGACATGGACCTGCGGCGCATGCTGCACGAGACGATGGAAAAGAAGGGAATACGGATCCTCTGCCATTCCGTGTCCGAATGGGTGCGCAAGCGGCCGGACGGCCGGCTCGACGCACTTCTCAGCAGCGGCGAGGTGCTGACGGTCGACCAGGTGATGCTGGCCATCGGCCGCATTCCCAACACCGAGAATATGGGGCTGGAAGGCATCGGCCTGGAGATGACCAAGACCGGTGCGATCGCCGTCGACCAATACTCGCGCACCAATTTCGACAACATCTGGGCGATCGGCGACGTCACCAACCGCGTGCAGCTGACGCCGGTGGCGATCCATGAGGCGATGTGCTTCATCGAAACTGCCTTCAAAGGAAATCCGACCGCGCCCGACCACGACACGATCGCCACGGCCGTGTTTTCGCAGCCCGAGATCGGCACCGTCGGCCTGTCGGAGGACGATGCGGTCAAACGGTTCCCTGAGATCGAAATCTACCGCGCGACATTCCGGCCGATGCGGCACACGCTGTCCGGTCGTGACGAGAAGATGCTGATGAAGCTGGTGGTCGATGGCGCGTCGAAGAAAGTGCTTGGCGCCCACATATTGGGGCCGGACGCCGGCGAGATGGCGCAGCTTCTGGCCATTCCGCTGAAGGCCGGCCTGACCAAGGACGATTTCGACCGCACGATGGCGGTGCATCCGACAGCCGCGGAAGAACTGGTCACCATGTACAAGCCGACCTATCGCGTGAAGGGCGGCGAGCGGGTGGATTGACGGGCAAAACCCGGGCTTGAGGAACTCCGCCGCGGCACGGTCACGGCGGAGTTCAGGAAGCCGCTACAGCAATGTCCCGCGCAGGATCACTAGCGCCACCGAGAAATAGATCACCAGCCCGGTGACATCGACCAGCGTGGCGACGAACGGTGCCGATGCGCTGGCCGGATCGAAGCCGATGCGTTTCAAGGCGAATGGCAGCATCGATCCCGATAGCGAGCCGAAGGTGACGATGCCGACCAGGGCCGTGCCGACTGTGGTCGCGATCAGCGGCCAATGCGGGCCGTAATCGTAGAAGCCCATATATTGCCAGAGCGCGATGCGGCAGATGCCGACCACGCCGAGCATGGCGCCGAGCACGAGACCGGTGGGCAGCTCGCGCAGCGCCACCCGCCACCAGTCGCCAAGACCGATCTCGCGCAATGCCAGCGCCCGGATGACGAGCGATGTCGCCTGCGAGCCGGAATTGCCGCCCGAGCTCATGATCAGCGGGATGAACAGCGTCAGCACGATCGCCTTCTCCAGCTCGCCCTCATAGCTCTGCATGGCGTTGGCGGTCAGCATCTCGCTGATGAACAGCGCGCACAGCCAGCCGCCGCGCTTCCTGATCATGGCGAGGAAGCTCATCTTCATGTACGGCTCGTCGAGCGCTTCCATGCCGCCGAAGCGGTGCGCGTCCTCGGTCGTCTCCTCGATCATCGTGTCGATGATGTCGTCGATGGTGACGATGCCAAGGATTTTGCCGTGGTCGACGACCGGGACGGCCAGCAAATCGTATTTGGAGATCGTCTGCGCCAGGGTTTCGCGATCGGTGAGCGGGGTGACCGTCACCGGCGCACGATCCGGCGCCACGGTCATGATCGAATCGTCCGGTGATCAGCCGGCGCAGGCCGGTCGACCGCACCAGGAGATGCGTTTGCGGATCGACGATATAGATCGCGTAGACGGTCTCGCGCGTCCGCTCGACCTTGCGGATGTAGTCGAGCGTGCGCCCGACGGTCCAGTCCGCGGGCACGCTGACTAACTCCGTCGTCATGATTGATGCGGCGCTGCCTTCAGGATAGCCGAGAATGGCAAGCAGCGTGGCACGCAGAGGCGGCGCAAGCCCGCCGAGCAGCTCGGAACGGGCCGGCTCGTCGAGCTCGCGCAGGATATCGGCGGCGCGGTCAACCGACATGGCGGTAAGAAGTCTGCCCGCCTTGGCGCGCGGCAGCGCCTCCATGAGTTCGGACGCGCCGTCGAGTTCAGGCTGATCGAAGATCTCGACAAGCCGCTCGAATGTCACTTCACAAAGCAGTTCCGTCGCGGTTTCCCGCGGCTCCCTGTTCAGGGCCTCGACGATGTCGGCGACGTGATCATTGGCGAGGATGCGGGCGATGGCGACGGCTTCGTCGCTCGCCACCGTGGTAAATTCGTTCATGGCTCACTCCTTGCCGTCCGGCAGGACATGAACCATTGGAGGTCACGTCCAGGCGGACGGCGGTTGCGTTCGACTGTGACTGTCGCCAGGCATGGCGCGGTGACCTTTCTGCTTGCGGGTTCGCGTTTGACTGTCTGCAAGCGGGCGCAACATAGGAGCGCAACTTGCCGTGTCAATCGCGGTGAGGAAGGATAATACCGGCGAGCGGCCGAGATCGCGCGACTGTGATCGTCGGCAGCCGCATTGCGGCCAACTCAAACCGCTGGGGCGCTATTTCTGCTTCAGCCGGCGCGAGAAGCGTAGCCACTTGTCCTCGACCGGCCTTGGCTGTGCGAGAATGGTTGTGAGCTCGACGGGCAAGGTCGGAACCAGCGGCTTCTTGGTGGCGACACCGTCGGCGATGGCGACGATGCTGTGATAGAATTCGCTGCCGGTGATCGATCGCGGCGCCACCGCCTCGTGCATGACGCTGATCACCGTGACATCGGGGCAGTTGTCCTTGATGGCCTGGTGGAAGGCAACCTTGCCATCGGGGTCGAGCGCTCCGGTCGCCTCGTCGAGGAACAGCAGCCCCGGCTGCTGCAGCACGATGCGGGCCACCACCAGCTTCTGTTTCTGGCCGCCCGACAGGACCTGATCCCAGCTTTTGCCTTCGCGGTTTTCGTCGGCCATGTGCTCGATGAAATCGCCAAGCCCGGCCTTGTGCAGCGCCGACGCGACCTGCGCGTCGCTATGGTCGTGGTCGGAGCCGGGCAGGCAGGCCAGCTGTTTCAGCGACACCGGCTGCAGCTTGACCTCCTGGGCGGCAAAGAAACTCTTGACGCCTTCCGGGAAGACGATGGTGCCGCGGCCATAGGGCCACAGGCCATTGATCGCCTTGATCAGCGAGGTCTTGCCGCAACCGGATTCGCCTTTCAGGAAGGTCCATTCGCCGCGCCGGAAGCGCAGATTGGCGGCGCTAAGGAACGGCGTGGCATCCTCGCCCTGATGCGCCAGCTCCAATTTCTGGATGGTCAGGCCGAAAACCGCGTTCTGGCTGGCATACTGGAAGTCGGAGCGGCCGGTCTGGCTGTAGAATTCCTGCGGATGCTGGACATTCTCGATCGCGTTGGCCAATTCGGTGACACGCTGGCTGTTGGCGCGCAGCGTGGCGATGGCGGGCATGACATGGATGAACCAAGAACACTGGCCGATCAGCGAATTGACCAGCTCGGAACCGGTTATGTAGCCCTTGAGGTCGAGGCCGTTGTGGATGAACGGCACCAGGCCAGGTCCGTAGGCGACAATGCGGGCGCCGATGAAATTGTAGATCAGTTCGAACGACATGTAGACCGTGTTGACGATGTTCAGCCGCGTCCAGGTGCCGTCGATATCGACATAGAGCCGGCCATGCATAGTCCTCTGTACGCCTTCGCCCTGAGACGCCGCGACATGGAAGCTGCGGCGCAGGAACGTCGTCAGCTCGCCGCGATAGCTGCCTTCCGCCTGCTGCATCCTGACGTTGAGGCGCTCGAGCAGGCTGCCGAGCTTGACCGCGATCCATGTGTTCAGCGGCACGTAGGTGGCGACGCCCAGGAAGGCGAGGATGGCGCTGCCATAGTTGCCGAGGAACTCCAGGCCTTTCACCTCGACGGAGTTTTCGAGCAGCTTCTGGCCGACGAAATAGAGCGAAGTGGCGACGCCAAGCACGCCCATGGCGAGGCCGATGGCGCCGCCGGTCATGTCCTTGATGGATTCCTGGACGCGTTGGTCGATGTTGTCGGGGGCCGGTGCGCCGCTGCCGGTCGCCGCATGCTGAGCATGGAAATGGGTATGATTGCCATCCAGCAACGCTTCATTGAAGCGACTGTCGAGCCAGCCGCGCCATTTGCGGTGCAATGTCGCCGAGACAAGATTGCGGATGCCGGTAAAGCCGGCGTCCTTGAGCAAGACCAGCAGCACGAGGATGCCGGCATTGACCAGCAGCGAGCGAAGCGGCGTGGTGTTGGCGGCGTCATGGAAGAAGGCGATCGAGTTGACCAGTTCGCCGGAGGCCTCGGCGAACCAGACACCGGCCTTGCTGGACAGCGCCGTGAGCAGCGCAATCACCAGCGTCAGTGTCCAGGCTTCCTTCCAGCGGTCGGAGACCCAGTAGGCCCGCATCAGGCCCCAGAAGCTGCGCATCGACGATACCGGCGTCAGAAGCGATCGCCCTGAGGCATCGCGAGGTGTTTTTTCCGGTACTGACTCTTGCGATGGTCTACCGACCCGAATCACGATCCCGCCCAAACCTTTTTTCTTTTGTTACGGATGGTAACACCAATTGATCATTTTCCATTAATTTAAAACCCGGCCGACTGGATTACCCCGGCAGCCGTTGCCGTGAGGCAACAGAGTGCACGCTGAAATACGACGGCAACGGTCGGCAGAAATCAGGATATAGTGATTGATTTCAAGGAATTGACCTGCAGCGACCAGCTGTCACGGCAGCTTCCCCAAGGGAAGGTCCTCACACGGTTTTGTGAACTCGAAATCACACGAACCGACCGATTTTCTCACTGCGGGTTGACCTGAGCACCCGAAAATTTTCCGTTCGTGATCTCGCCGGGGGACGCCGTCACGATCCTTTCCTGAGGAGGAAGTGACCGGAATCATCTGAGCGGTGCGTCCCCTCCTGTCGAGGAGGAGGGGGAACTGCGTTTGACAATTCATCGTTCGGAATTGAACCTTGCCTGGCGTTGTCGACACCCATGCATGTCCGGTTCTCCAACAAGGAAGTTTCCAATGCTTGCACGCGCGGCCGCAATCCTGTCCCTCTTCGCCGGGCTGCCTCTCTTTGCCTGGGTACCTCCGGCGCATGCCGCCTCGCAGGGCATCCCGTCAAGCGCCGAAGGCCAGATCGAGTTCAACACGCCGTCCGCCAACATCGGCTGCATCTACACACCGAAGGGCGGCACCGGCACCTATGAGCCGCGGGACGGCGGCCCGGAGCTGAGCTGCTCGCGCATCGAACCGAGCTATATCACCATCATCCTCGGACCCAAGGGGCCGGCCACGCTGATCAAGAACCCGGGCGAGCAGGGTTGCTGCAGCGACGTCGACAAGCTTGGCTACGGCCACAGCTGGAGTGCGGGGCCGTTCTCGTGCCAGTCGTCAACCAAGGGACTGACCTGCACGGCCACGAACGGACATGGATTTTTTATAAGCAAGGCCAAGGCGACGGTGAAGTAACGCTTGCCTTGTCGGGAAGGCGAGGGATGGCCGGCCTCAGCCGACCTTCTCCAATTCGCCACGCGCCTTGGCAGCCGCCACCTGACGAATGGCATCAGCCAGGGTATCGGCATCCTGCGCGCCCATGACCGCGTACCTGTCTTCGAGCAGAAAACACGGCACGCCTGTTATGCCCATGCGCGACGCGGTGGCGATCTCGGTGCGAACCGCCTCGACATCGGCGTCCGTCGGCAAAAGCGTGGCGACCACGGACGCATCCATGCCGGCTTCGCGCGCGGCTTCGGTCAACACGCCATGGTCGCCGATGTTGGCGCCTTCCTCGAAATTCAGTTGGAACAGCCGGCGCACAAGCCTGTTCTGCACGGCTTCGCCGGCAGCACCGGCCCAGCGGATCAGGCGGTGCGCATCGAGCGTGTTGGCCGCCACCTTGATGGCGTCGAAGGCAAAGGAAATGCCCTCAGCCTCGCCCAGCGGCTCGATGCGGTCATGAATCTCGCGGATACGCGTGTCGCTGCCGAACTTGGCCAGCATGTATTCGTGGCGATTCTTGCCCTGCGGCGGAATGGACGGATCGAGTTGGAAGGGGCGCCACCGGATATGCACGTCGATATCGCCGACAGCGGCAATTGCCTTGTCCAGCCGCTTCTGACCGATAAAGCACCATGGGCAGACGACGTCGGACACCACATCGACGGTGACGGCGTTCGGTTCGCTCATCTCGATCTCCTGAATTTCACTTCGGTTTGCGCCACCAGGTCGGCAGTTGATACCCAAATATGGGCGTCTTTCGCGGATGTTCCAGATAGTTCCAGTAGGCAATCCATTGCTGCGTGTTGTGCTGCATCGGTACCATGTAGTTGCCGGATATCAGCAGCCGGTCGAGAACACGAACCGCGGCAACATAATCCTCCTTCGTGCGCGCGCGCAGCATCGCTTCGATTGTCGCGTCCACCGCCGGATCGGCGACGCCGGCAAGATTGAACGAGCCTTCCGTCCTGGCCGCGGCCGAACTCCAACGCCCGGTCTGTTCGATGCCGGGCGACAGCGAATTGTTGAAGCCGCTCGAACCGACCAGAACCTCGAAATCGAAGCGCTGCTTGCGCGACTGGATCTGATCGCCGTCGAGGCCGCGAATGGTGACATTGACGCCGATCTTCTCCAGCGTGCGTTGGTAGATGCCGGCGAGGCGCTCCTCATCCTGCGAGGCGGTCAGGATCTCGAAGCCGAAAGGTTTGTCGTCAGGATCGAGCATCGTTCCATTCTGCACGTGGTAGCCGGCGCCTTTCAGCAGGTCGAAAGCTGCCTTCAACACGCGGCGATCCTGGCCGGATCCGTCAGTCACCGGCGGCCGGTAAGAGCCGTCCATCACATCGGCCGGCACGCGGCCGGGATAGGGCGCCAGAAGCGACTTCTCCCTGTCGTCGGCCGGATGGCCGAGCGCGGAGAGCTCGGAATTCTGCCAGTAACTCATCGTGCGCGTGTATTTGCCGCCGAACAGGTTCTTGTTGGCCCATTCGAAGTCGTAGAGCATGCCGAGCGCGCGCCGCACGACCGGGTTGGCGAATTTCTGCAGCCTCGTGTTGAACAGGAAACCGGTCACCACGGGCGGAATGCCGGTGTCGAAGGTTTCGGCAACCACGTCGCCTTTGTGGAACGCGGGAAAATCGAGATCGCGCTCGCGCTTTACCGGATCGCCGTCGTCGTCGATGGCGCAAAGCCCTTTCTTGAACGCTTCGAGCTTGGCGTTGGCGTTGAGGAAATACTCTATGGTGATCTGGTCGTAATTGTCGAAACCGCGCTTGGCAGGGACATCCTTGGCCCAGTAATCCGGGTTGCGCTTGAAGACGATGCGCTGGCCGGGCTGCACCTGCGCGATCGTATAGGGACCACTGCCGATCACCGGCTTCAGCGTCGTCTTGTCGAAGGTTTCCTTGTCGAATGCGTGCTTCGGGACAATCGGCGTCAGCGCGATGATCAGCGGGAATTCGCGATCGGCCTTGTCATTGAAGGTGAAACGTACGCTGTGGTCGCCGGTCTTTTCGAGCTTGGCGACCCTGGCCATGCGGTCGCTGTAAGGCGGGCGGCCTTTCTCCGTAAAGACGTCATAGCTGAACAGCACATCTTCCGGCGTCACTGGCTCACCATCGGACCATTTGGCCTTCGGGTTGAGGTGGAACTCGATGCTCTTGCGCTCGGGATCCATGTCGGCGGTCTCGGCCAGCAGGCCGTAAAGGCTAAACGGCTCGTCGTAGTTGCGCTGCATCAGCGGCTCGAAGACCAGATTGCCATAGATCGTATCCATCATGCCGCGCGCCGTCGTGCGCAGGCTCTTGAGGATGAAAGGATTGAGATTGTCGAAGCTGCCGACGACGCAATAGGTGATGTTGCCACCTTTGGGCGCATCGGGATTGACATAGTTGAAATGCGTGTAGTCGGGCGGCAGCGCCGGCTCGCCCTGCATGGCGATGGCGTGCTTCGGCTCGGATGCGGCCGGCTGGTGCGAAAGTGCGAGAAACGATATCGCGGTGATCAGCCAAACAAGAACGCGGCCCATGACCGTCTCCTTAATGGGTCGGCTTGATGATTCGGTGCGTACCCTAGCATGACGCAGCTGCGCGCCGGCCAATCGTGCTTTCAACAATTGCTGACATCGGGCTGGATTCGACACCGCTTGCAGTGTAACACGCCCTCCGAAGTCATTCTGTTGCCTCATTTCGGCAACAGGTAGCTGGACCACACGGCACGAAGAAGCCGGTTCCGGGATCATTTGAGAGGAAGTGCACGACATGACGAGCCTGAACAGCAACGCGTACCGCCTGTCGGTCATGGCCGCTGGCGTGGTCGGCTTTCTCTGCGCAGGACTTTCCGCTGCTTCCGCACAGCAGCAACAGCAGATTCCGCAAGGCTGGTTCAAGGCCTGCACCAAGCAGGAAGACGTCGACATCTGCAATGTCCAGAACATCACCACCGCCGGCAACGGCCAGTTGGTCACCGGCGTCAGCCTGATCGAACTGAAGGGCAAGGTGAACCGCAAGGTGTTCCAGGTCACGGTCCCGACCGGTCGTCTGGTGCCTCCCGGCATCGGCCTGCAGATCGATACCGGCAAGGCGCAGAAGCTCGACTATGTAATCTGCTTTCCTGATCGTTGCGTGGCGGAAGTGCCGCTGACCGATCAGCTCGTCGCCGCGTTCAAGAAAGGCCAGGCGATTACGCTGACCTCCGTCAATTTCCAGAACCAGCCCAACCCGATCAAGGTCGCCCTGCAGGGCTTCAGTGGCGCCTATGACGGCCCGGCGCTGCAGCAGTCGGATATCGAGGACCGGCAGAAGAAGCTCCAGGATTTTGTCGCCAAGAACAACCAGGATTTCGCCAAGAAGCTCAAGGAAGAGCAGGACAAGGCGAAGACCGCCAACTGACCGGTCGATATCGCAGGCCAAACAAAGAAGCGGGGTCATGCCCCGCTTTTTTTATGACCGTCGCTTAATGCCTGGACTGCCGTTTCGGCTGGTAGCCCCCATCCGGCTTCTTGTCGAACATCTCCTTGATCTGTGGATGCCGGACGGGTTCCCCCGACTGATCCTCGAGCAGATTCTGTTCGGAGACATAGGCGACGTACTCAGTCTCCGAATTCTCGGCGAGCAAATGGTAGAAAGGCTGATCCTTGCGCGGCCGCACGTCGGCAGGAATGGCTTCGTACCATTCGTCGGTGTTGGCGAATTGCGGATCGACGTCGAAAATGATGCCCCTGAATGGAAACAGCCGGTGGCGAACCACCTGTCCGATTGCGAATTTGGCTGTTTTCATCGTACTCACCACTGAATTCCTTGGCTTTATTTGGCGCAGACTGGGCCTCAATTCAATCCCGAAGCGCTTCAGCGCGCTCCGAAGCTACGCAAGACGAGGCGCAAAGGTTTTGCCGCATGCGGCCGATGTCGATGATCGTCGATGACGCAGCTTGTCGGAAACGGGAAGATCGCTGTCAGCGTGTCGGCCTTCGCCGACCGCCGGCCAGCGCCGCGAAGCCGCTGCCGGGACGAAGGCCCTCGCGCATGAAAAAAGCGCGGAGCGGCGCGAAGCCGCCAAGCGCGCCGAGCCCGGCAACGCGGGCCATCTGTGCCGGCAGCATGCCGGAAAGCAGCGACATGTTGAGCAGATTGACCGCGCTGCTGCGCGCCAGAATATCGGGCCGACGCTTGAAATCATATGCCGCCAGGGCCTTGGCAGCTCCCGGGTCACTACGATTTTCACACGCGATTCCAATTAGATCTTCGACATCCCTGATACCGAGATTGAGGCCCTGCGCGCCGATCGGGGGAAACACGTGGGCGGCTTCGCCGATCAACGCCATCCGGTTTCGCGCAAAACGCAGCGGCGTCACAGCCGAAAGCGGGTAGATCTGCCGGCCCGGCTCGACCGTCACCCGACCCAGCATCGACTGCATCTGCTGTTCGATCCGCATCGAAAGCGTTGCATCGTCCAACGCCGCGAGTTCGGCCGCGGTCTCGGGTTTCACCACCCAGACCAGACTCGAGCGATTGCCGGGCAGGGGGACCTGTGTGAACGGACCGGTCTCGGTGTGGAATTCCGTCGATGTGAAGGCATGGTCGCCACTGTGACCGAAATTGAGGACAAGGGCTGCCTGCGGATAGGAGCGAGCCGAGGTCGAGATGCCGGCAGCCTGGCGGGCCGGCGACAAGCGGCCGTCGGCTGCCACCCCCAGCGATGCGTCCACCGTGCTGCCATCGGCCAGGACGGCACGGGCGTGTGCGGCGTCGAGCTGCCAGTTCGCCACCATAACCCTGTGCCATTCGATGCCGGCATCCGTGGCGACGGCACTGGCGAGCGCCGGATTGAGGACGCTGTTGGGCAGGTTTAGCCCGAACTGGTCCTCGTCTATCTCGCTGGCGCGGAAGGTGACGACCGGACTGCGGATCAACCGACTGGTCGCGTCGACGATGCGCATCACCTTCAAGGGCGCCGCCTTGGACTTGATCCCTTCGAGCACGCCCAGCCGCTCAAGCATTTTCACGGCAGGGTTCATCAGCGCCGTCGTGCGACCATCGGGGGCAGAGGCCTCGGGGCCGACCAGCGTCACCGGGAAACCGGCAGCGGCAAAACCGAGCGCCGCGATCAGTCCCGCCGGCCCCGTGCCAGCAACCAGTATCCGCGCAGTTCGCTCATGCTCCAAGATCGGCTTCCGGCTTGCAATGCGAGGCGGCCACCCGGCCTGCCCGTCGATGAGCATATAGGGCAGATCATGCCGCTTGATCAACGCGGCGATTCGGCCCAATCGGATGACATGACCGGCCAGCAGGACGACTTCAGCCACCTCGATCGCGCCGGCCGCGCAACGGCCACCATCGCGCGCAATCCTCGCGTCACGGTAAACGTCGCTGTCGGCGCTTGTATCCTGCTCGCCTGGCTATTGCTTGCCGCGATGGCAATCCGCGGCGCCGAAGCCGGGATTGCAAGCGTCAGCGCCCCCGGCGACACGATCCTGCGCAAGCTGCCGCAACCGCCGCTGCCCGATTTCCTGGAACGGTTCTTTGCGCTTTGCCTGTCGCCGGCGCCGCTGGATGCAAGCCTCGCCCTGCAGGCCGGTGGGCTCGTTTCGATGTGGTTCCTGATGGCGATCGCGACGATGCTGCCTTCAGCCGCGCCGATGATCCGGACTTACTGCGAAATCGCCGATACGGCACGCATCAAGGGCGAGCCGGCCGTCCATCCGCTGGTGCTGGTCGCCGGCTACCTCAGTGTCTGGCTCGGCGCCTCTGTGACGTTTGCCGCACCGACCTTGGCCGCCCACGCATTCGGCTCGCCAGACGGGATGCTGGACCCGGTCGTCGGCATTGCCGGTGCGCTGGCGCTTCTGACTGCCGGCCTCTACCAGTTCAGCGGCTTGAAAGAAGCCTGCCTGACAAAGTGCAAGAACCCGTTCTCGATCCTTTTCGCGAACTGGAGCGCAAGGCCGGTCGGCATCTTCCGGCTTGGGGTCAAGCAAGGCCTCTGGTGCCTCGGCTGCTGCTGGGCGCTGATGATGGTGATGTTCGCTGTCGGCGTCATGAACGTCTTCTGGATGGCGTTGATCGGGCTGTTCACCCTGATCGAAAAACAAACAGCGAGCAGGGTTCCAACCCGGCTGGCCGGTGCGATACTGCTTGTCTGGGCAGCCGCGCTGCTAGTAGTCTCACTCTGAGTGGGGGAAAATCAATGGCAGATCAGGACTGGGCGATGAAAGGAGAGCTAGTACTCTCCTGTAATTGCACGGTTTTTTGCCCTTGCGTATTGTCGCTCGGCAATCATCCGCCGACCGAAGGCTATTGTCAGACCTGGGCGGGGTTTCGCATCGATGCCGGCCATTTCGGGGACGTCGACCTATCCGGCCTCAATCTTGGGCTGGTCATGGAAATCCCAGGTTACATGAGCCGCGGCAACTGGACCGCCGGCCTGTTCATCGACAAGCGTGCCTCAGTCTATGCGGTCAAGGCGCTGACGAAGATCTTCACCGGCAAGGCAGGCGGAACCACATCGCTGCTCTCCATCCTCGTCGGCAAATTCCTCGGCGTCGAGCAAGTGCCTATCACCTATGAGACGCGTGACAAGACGCGTATCTTCCAGATACCGAAGATCATCGACGGTGCGGTGACACCGGTCCCCGGCAAGGATCGTGACAAGGATACGGTGATCAGCAACTCGGAATACTGGATCGCGCCCGAGATCATCGTCGCCAGGTCAGACAAGAGCAAGATGCGGGCCTTCGGCCGCAACTGGAATTTTGCCGGCCGTTCGGCCGAAATCTGCAAGCTGGATTGGCGGGGCCCGTGAGCAAGAACACAACGGCCCGGAAAGCCGCCAAAAAGATCACCGACCGGATTCCGCGGCCGAAGAAGAAAGTCACCTGGCCGCAGGCGAGGGCGTTCTCCGTCCATCTCTTGACCGCGTCGGGCTCGTTCCTGGCTTTCCTGTCGCTGGTGGCGGCAAGCGAAGAGCGCTGGACCGCGATGTTCTGGTGGCTCGGGCTGGCGCTGTTCGTCGACGGCATCGATGGGCCGATCGCGCGCAAGCTCGAGGTCAAGGAAATCCTGCCTACATGGTCGGGCGAACTGCTCGACAACATCATCGACTACGTGACCTATGTCCTGATCCCGGCCTTCGCGCTGTATCAGCGAGGCTTCATGGGCGAGGGCCTGTCGTTCCTGTCGGCGGCGATCATCGTCGTCTCCAGCGCCATCTATTATGCCGACACCGGCATGAAGACGAAGGAGAATTTCTTCAAGGGATTCCCCGTGGTCTGGAACATGGTGGTGTTCACGCTGTTCGTCATCGAGCCCGGACAATGGGTTTCGTTCGCGGTGGTGGTGGTGGCCGGCATTCTGACTTTCGTCCCGATCAACTTCATCCATCCGGTGCGGGTGGTGCGGCTGCGCCGTATCAACCTTGCGATGACCCTCTTATGGTGTGCTTTCGGCGCGCTTGCCCTTGCACAGGCGGCACTCGCCGCCTTCTACGATCAGATCGGCGTGCTGGGAGAACAAGTCGGCACCTTCACCAAGATCGGCATCACCATCACGGGGCTTTACCTCGCCAGCATTGGTGGCATCATGCAGTTCTTTCCCAATCTCGGTGCCAAGAAGGCCTGATCAGCCAGAGGAAGCCCAGCCTATGTCCAAAGCGATCCGCATTCACGCCCATGGTGGCCCGGAAGTCCTGACCTATGAGGACGCCGATCCAGGCCAGCCCGGAGCAGGGCAGATCCTGATCCGGCACACGGCGATCGGCCTCAATTTCATCGATGTCTATCATCGCTCGGGCCTTTACCCGCCGCCCGGCGGGTTCCCGCTTGTTCCTGGCGGCGAAGCCGCCGGCGTCGTGCTGGGGGTCGGCAAAGGCGTCGAGTGGCTGAAGCCCGGCGACCGGATCGCCTACGCCGTGACGACTGGAGCCTACGCGCAAGAGCGCGTCATCGACGCCAGCCGCGTCGTCAAGGTGCCGGATGGCATCAGCGACGAACAGGCCGCCGCGATGATGCTGAAAGGCATGACCGCTGAGTATCTGCTGCGCCGGACGTTCAAGGTGAAGGCGGGCGACACGATCCTATTCCATGCCGCTGCAGGCGGCGTCGGGCTGATCCTCGGCCAATGGGCAAGATATCTCGGCGCGACGGTCATCGGCACCGCCAGTTCGTCCGATAAGATCGAGCTCGCCAAGGAACACGGCTTCGACCATGTCATCAACTACAAGGAGCAGGATTTCGTCGCCGGGGTCGCCGCCATCACCGACGGCAGGAAGTGCGACGTCGTCTACGATTCGGTCGGCAACGACACGTTTCCGGCTTCGCTCGACTGTTTGAGGCCACTTGGCATGTTCGTCAGCTTCGGCCAGTCCTCGGGGCCGATCCCGCCATTCAGCATGTCGTTGCTGGCGCAGAAGGGCTCGTTGTTCGCAACCCGGCCGACGCTGTTCGTCTACAATGCAAAGCGCGAGGACCTCGAAGCCTCCGCCGCAGCCTTGTTCGAGGTCGTGCTCAGTGGCGCCGTCAAGATCAAGATCAATCAGCGCTACGCGCTCAAGGACGTGGGCAGGGCGCATTCCGACCTCGAGGGCCGCAGGACAACGGGAACGACCATTCTCATTCCCTAGAGACCGATTACAAACTCTACTCTGTCGGCCAAAACAGTCCCTTAGTCCGTTCTTCCTTGCTATTGCTTGAATTTCCGCTGAAATTCTTGAAGCTCTTTCAAGACGCGTGCCGCTTTCCGATGGGAGCCGGCCGCGCCTACCATGCTTTCGGGAACACAGAACATGTCTGGCTAACCAGATGGGAGGCACTGTGAGTGCAAATCAGGACGGCACAAACCTGCTCGAGGTCCGTGGCCTCACCAAGATATTCGGCACGCTGACGGCGTGCGATCATATCGATCTCGACATCGCCAGGGGTGAAATCCACGCTTTGCTCGGCGAAAACGGCGCCGGCAAATCGACGCTGGTCAAGATGCTGTTCGGTTCGCTGGAGCCCAATTCCGGCGAGATCTTCTGGAACGGCCAGGCGGTCAGGATTTCCAGCCCCGGCGTGGCCAAAAAACTCGGCATCGGCATGGTGTTCCAGCATTTTTCGCTGTTCGAGGCGCTGACTGCGGCCGAGAACATTGCGCTATCGCTGGACGACGGTTCGCCGATCAGCAGCATTGCGGCGAAGGCGAGGGCGCTTTCCTTCAGCTATGGCCTGCCGCTCGATCCTGAATCGCTGGTCGGCGACCTGTCGGTGGGCGAGCGCCAGCGTATCGAGATCATCCGCTGCCTGCTGCAAACGCCGCAGCTCATCATCCTTGACGAGCCGACTTCGGTGCTGACGCCGCAGGAAGCCGACAAACTGTTCGAGACGCTGGATCGTCTGCGTTCGGAAGGCAAATCCATCCTCTACATTTCGCACCGGCTCGAAGAGGTCAAACGCATCTGCGACCGGGCCACCGTGCTGCGGCATGGCAAGGTCGTCGGCCACTGCAACCCACGTGCGGAAACCGCCTCATCCCTGGCGCGCATGATGGTCGGCAACGAAGTGCAGGCGGTGGTGCGCGCACCCGTCGAGGGCATCGCCACGGCACAGCCACTTCTCGAAATCCGCAACCTCAGCCGCAAGCCGGCGACGCCGTTCTCGATCCCGCTCAAGAGCATCGACCTGAATGTTCGGGCCGGCGAGGTGATCGGCATCGCGGGTGTCGCCGGCAACGGCCAGGGCGAGTTCTTTGAATCCGTCTCCGGCGAGGTGTTGCAGCAGGATGCCGGCTCGGTGCGGATCCGCGGCAAGAATGCAGGCAATCTCTCCATCACCGGACGGCGCCTGCTGGGCGCCGCTTTCGTCCCGGAAGAACGCCTCGGCCATGGCGCCGCGCCGCGCATGAAGCTTTCGGAAAACCTGCTGCTGTCGCGCCATGCCACCGACGGCAAGGCCTTCGTCGGCGGCGGCGGAATGGTCGACAGCGCGGCCATCTACGCCGCCGCTCAACGCATCATCGAGGCGATGGACGTGCGCAAGAGCGCGCCGGATCCGGAGGCGGCGGCACTTTCGGGCGGCAATCTGCAGAAGTTCATCGTCGGCCGCGAACTCGACCGCCGGCCAAGCGTCATGGTCGTGAACCAGCCGACCTGGGGCGTCGACGCAGGTGCCGCCGCCCACATCCGCCAAGCCTTGATCGAGTTGTCGCGCAGCGGATCGGCGGTGCTGGTGATCAGCCAGGATCTCGACGAGCTGTTCGAGATATCGGATGCGATCGCGGTCATGCACAATGGCGCGCTGTCCGAGCCGATGCCGATCGCCGAAGCGACCTTCGAGAAAGTCGGCTTGCTGATGGGCGGCGCCGAACCCGGTCACGCCGAACACACGATGGAGACGGCATGATGCGCCTCGAACTCGTCAAACGCCCGCAACGCTCGGCGCTGTTTTCAGCCCTGTCGCCGTTCATCGCCTTCGCGCTGACGATCATCGCCGGCGCCATCATGTTCGCACTGCTCGGCGTCAACCCGCTGACCGCGTTCAATATCTATTTCATCGAGCCGATCAGCCAGGTCTGGCAATTGCACGAGCTGGCGATCAAGGCAGCTCCGCTCATCCTGATCGCTGTCGGCCTGTCGGTCTGCTACAAGGCCAATGTCTGGAACATTGGTGCCGAAGGACAGTTCATCTTCGGCGCCATCTTCGGCTCAATCATTCCGGTGCTGTTTCCGCAATTCGAAGGGCCGCTGGTGCTGCCGTTGATGCTTTTGCTCGGCATGGTCGGCGGTGCGGTCTATGCGGCGATCCCCGCCTTCCTGAAGACCCGGTTCAATACCAACGAGATCCTGACCAGCCTGATGCTGGTCTATGTCGCCCAGCTTTTCCTCGACTGGCTGGTGCGCGGTCCTTGGCGCGATCCGCAAGGCCATGGTTTCCCGCAGACGATCCAGTTCGGCGACTCGGCCGTATTGCCGGAACTGCTGCCGGACGCCGGTCGGGCGAATTGGGGATTTGTCTTCGCGTTGGTCGCTGCGGTGCTGATCTGGATCCTGATGAGCCGCATGCTGAAGGGCTTCGAGGTGCGCGTGCTGGGCTCAAGCCCGCGGGCAGGGCGTTTCGCCGGCTTCGGCCTCAAACGCATGGTGTTCTTCGCCTTCCTGCTGTCGGGCGCGTTGGCAGGGCTTGCCGGCATCTCGGAAGTCTCGGGCGCTATCGGCCAGCTGCAGCCTGTCATTTCGCCCGGCTACGGCTTCACCGCCATCATCGTGGCGTTCCTCGGCCGCCTCAACCCGCTCGGCATCGTCGCCGCCGGCCTGGTGCTGGCGCTGACCTATCTCGGCGGTGAAGCGGTGCAGAGCGCACTCGGCATCTCAGACAAGGTGGCGCGGGTCTTCCAGGGCATGCTTTTGTTCTTCGTGCTCGGCTGCGACACGCTCATCCACTACCGCATCCGGCTGGTCGGCCTGGCGCTGACAAAACCGGAGGGTGCCGCGAAACTCGATCCGGAGCCCAAGCTGAAGGAAGCCCGTTGATGGACATCACCGTAAACATCCTTCTGACCATCGCCACGGCAGCAACGCCGCTGCTGATCGCAGCGATCGGTGAACTGGTGGTCGAGCGCTCCGGCGTGCTCAACCTGGGCGTCGAAGGCATGATGATCATGGGCGCCGTTGGCGGGTTTGGCGTCAGTTATCTCACGGGATCACCCTGGATCGGGCTGCTGGCGGCAATTGCCATGGGCGCCGTGTTCTCGCTGCTGTTTGCCGTCATGACGCTGTCCCTGGCCACCAACCAGGTGGCGACCGGCCTGTCGCTGACGCTGCTCGGGCTCGGCCTCTCCGGCATGATGGGGACGAGCTTCGTCGGTCAGCCCGGCGAACGGCTGCCCAACCTCGACATTCCCGGCCTGACCTCGATCCCGGTGATCGGCCGATTGCTGTTCGGCCAGGACCCGATCTTTTACATTTCGATTGCGCTCACAGCTGCCGTCACGTGGTTCTTGTTCAAGACCCGGACCGGGCTGACACTGCGCTCCATCGGCGACAGCCATACGTCGGCGCATGCGCTTGGCATCAAGGTCATTCGCTACCGCTATCTCTCCGTCATCTTCGGTGGCGCCTGCGCCGGTCTTGCCGGCGGCCATCTGTCGTTGGTCTACACGCCGCAATGGGTTGAGAATATGACTGCCGGCCGCGGCTGGATCGCGCTGGCACTGGTCGTGTTTGCCTCGTGGCGGCCATGGCGGGTGCTGGCCGGCGCCTATATCTTCGGCGCCATTTGGGTTGGCCAGCTTCACGTGCAGGCAATCAACCTCCAAGACTTCGTCGATGCTCCCTGGGTGATCTACAAGGTCATCGCTTTCCTAAAATCATTTCCGTCTCAACTGCTTTCTTCTCTGCCCTATCTGGCAACCGTCGTGGTTCTCGTTCTAATCTCGCGCAACAAGCGTCTGACGATGATGAACACGCCGGCTTCCTTGGGGCAGCCATTCGTTCCGGATCGTTGACAACAAAAACAAACGGGAAGCTCCAAGGCTTAACTCAGAGAGGTAACACAATGAAAAAACTGCTTATTGCCCTGATGACAACAACCGCCGCCCTATCGCTGGCGGCAACCGCCGAGGCTGCGGACAAGCTGAAGGCGTGCTGGGTCTATACCGGTCCTATCGGCGACTTCGGCTATTCCTACCAGCATGATCAGGGCCGTCTCGAGGTGGAGAAGGCGCTGGGCGACAAGGTCGAGACCGCTTATCTTGAAAACGTCTCCGAAGGCCCCGATGCCGACCGTGCTTTCGAGCGTCTGGCGCGCGAAGGCTGCAAGCTGATCTTCGGCACATCGTTCGGCTTCATGGACGCCGAAGTGAAGGTTGCCAAGAAATTCCCCAAGGTGATGTTCGAGCACGCGACCGGCTACAAGACCGGCGACAATCTCGGCATTTACAATGCGCGGTTCTACGAAGGCCGCTATGTGCTTGGCCAGATTGCCGCCAAGGAATCCAAGTCCGGCGTCGCCGGTTACATCGTTTCGTTCCCGATCCCCGAAGTGGTGATGGGCATCAACTCCTTCATGCTCGGCGCACAGTCGATCAACCCGAACTTCAAGGCCAAGATCGTCTGGGTGAACTCGTGGTTCGATCCGGGCAAGGAAGCCGATGCCGCCAAGGCGCTGTTCGACCAAGGCGCCGACATCATCGTCCAACACACCGATTCGACCGCTGCCCTGCAGGTGGCCGAGGAGCGCAAGCTGCACGGGTTCGGCCAATCCTCCGACATGATCAAGTTCGCGCCGAACGCGCAGCTGACCGCGCTGACCGACGAATGGGGTCCGTACTATATCAGCCGGGTCCAGGCAGCCCTCGACGGCACCTGGAAGCCCGACAATGTCTGGCTCGGCATCAAGGATGGCGCGGTCAAGCTCGCGCCTTTCACCAACATGCCCGACGACGTGAAGGCGATGGCGGAAGCCACCGAAAAGAAGATCGCCGGCGGCTGGAATCCCTTCACCGGACCGATCGCCAAGCAGGACGGCACGCCGTGGCTGAAGGATGGCGAAGTCGCCGATGACGGCACGCTGCTCGGCATGAACTTCTATGTGAAGGGTGTCGACGACAAGCTGCCGCAGTGAGCAGCGAGCGATACAAATGAGGAGGGCGCCGCGAGGCGCCCTTTTTCATTCGGCAGGTTGTGCCCCGGCTTATGTGTGACGAAATCTCGCGAGCCCGACATAGAAGGGGTCGGTTCCGGTAGGGGGCGAAATGGGGTTCACTTCGACACGAGCGGTTTGCTCATGTTGATTCCGGTTACCCGAAAGCCCGTGGCTTCATAAACATGCCTGGCGCGTTTGTTATCATCAGCCACTCGGAGCTTTATTTGTTGAAAACCTTTGCGTTTCAGGTCGTTTTCAAGAACTTCTAAGGCCCGCTTACCGAGGCCTTGACCCTGATAGGCAGGAAAGATGTGAAAATCACTGATGAATGCCGCGCGCATCGTCGGATCCTGTTTGTACCATAGGTACCCAATAAGCCTTTCAGGGGTTCCGGTCGGATCGACCAGGCACAGCAAGACGTGCCCGGTCGTATCGACGCCGTCAGGTAAGTCAGATGCGATTTCCTGTTTCGCTTGTGCAAGAGACTCATTATCGGAAAGCCGGTAGTTCGAGGCGATCTCGGATGCGTAGTCAGGAATAAAATACTCGAGATAAGCTAAAAACTCGCTGTCTAGCATTGGCCTTAACGAAATCATTGAGTAACTCCTTTATCGAATTTGCCGACTGTCTGGCTTGTGCAAGAGCCATGAAGTTTTTTGCGCTCAACACGATCTAGCTTCGTCCCGGAGCCCGTCTCTTTGAATATCGCGGCCACGTCGTAACCGATCGACCGCGAGGCCGAGCCAGATCCTGAGCAGCCGCTGAGCCGGTCGTTCGCACGTTCGCCAGATCAGCCATGAAACAACCAGCATGAGCGCGATGCAGCCGAGGGCGGCAAACCATTTGCCGATCAGGGGTGCAGCGGCATTGATCGCGAGATAACCGATCTTCTGATGCAGCAGATAGAGTGGGTAGGTCAGGCCGCCCAGCGCCAGGGTGAGCGCCGACGGCCTGACACGGTTGCGCAACAGCACCGCGCCGATCAAGGCCGCGTGCATGACGACATTGGCGAGGACGAGATTGGCCGATGTAACTGCGATGCCGTAGTGGCCCTGCATCCAGCGCTGCGTCACCGACAGTGTGCCGCAGGACATCAGGAATGATGCGACAAGCAGCAGCAAAGCCGGTAGTGAACGGCCGTGTGCGTGGATGTGATGAAACACCACGCCAGCGGCGAAGAACGGTCCGAACTCGGTGATGAACAGCAGCCTTGCCGCGCCGCTGCCTACGAAAAACTCGTTCAACGCCGACACCGCCAGCCAGACGAAAATCAGCTCTAGCTTGCGTTTCTGGAAGAGCCCGGTGAAAAGCGCCAGCGTCACCCAACCGTAGAAAACCAGCTCAAGCACAATCGACCAATACACGCCGTCCATGAAGGGTTGGCCGAGGGCCGGTGCGAACATCGACAGATTGGCGGCATACTGACTGAAAGAGGCTGGAATCAGTGGTGTGCCGGCAAGGATGACCATCGTGAAGGTGAGCGTCATGCAGAGCAGGAAGCCAGGATAAAGGCGAACGAAACGTGCGACCGCAAACTCGCCCCATCTGCGGTTTTCCGCCGACCAGGCAATGACGAAACCGCTGATCAGAAAGAACAGATTGACGCCGAGATAGCCGTAGAGGGCGAACGGCGCTGCAAGCGGATAACCCTCGGCAAGAAAGCCTTCGGCGGCCGCGCCGCGAAAGAAATAGTGAAAGAGCACGACAGCAAGTGCTGCCGCCAGCCTGAGCAGGTCCAGCGTCGCGATATAATCCTGCCCCGAAGGTTTGGCGTCCATCCGCGTTCCGTATTTATAGTACGGAAACTCTACTGCGGATCGCGGTTGGACGGGTTAAGGGCCCCAACTATCGCCGGATGTAGTAAATAGCGCCCGTCAAACCGCCGAACCATAGAGGTCATAAGCATCGGCGCGGTCGATCTTGACGGTGACGATGTCACCTTGACGCAGCGGACGGCGCGACTGGATGTGCACGGAGCCGTCGATCTCGGGCGCGTCGTATTTGGTGCGGCCCTTTGCCGATGTGCCGTGCGCCTCGTCGATCAGCACCGGCAAGCGCTTGCCGACCTTTTTGGCTAGCTGCGCCGCTGAAATCTTCTGCTGGCGCTGCATGAAGCGGTGCCAGCGCGCCTCCTTGATTTCCTGCGGGACCTGTTCGAGGCCGAGCTCGTTGGAGCGGGCGCCCCGGACCGGCTCGTATTTGAAGCAGCCGGCGCGATCGATCTTGGCCTCGTCGAGCCAGTCAAGCAGCATCTGGAAATCGTCGTCGGTCTCGCCGGGAAAGCCGACGATGAAGGTCGAGCGGATGGCGAGATCCGGGCAGATCTCGCGCCAGCCGCGGATGCGCTCCAGCGTCTTTTCGCCATGTGCCGGCCGGCGCATGTTCTTCAGCACCTGCGGCGAAGCGTGCTGGAACGGAATATCGAGATAGGGGAGGATCTTGCCATCGGCCATCAGCGGGATGACGTCGGCGACATGCGGGTAGGGGTAGACATAGTGCATGCGCACCCAGATGCCGAGCTTGCCCAGTTCCTCGGAAAGGTCGAGGAACTTAGCGCGCACTTCGCGGTCGCCGAACATGCTGGCCTGGTACTTGATGTCGATGCCGTAGGCGCTGGTGTCCTGCGAGATGACCAGGAGTTCCTTGACGCCGGCCTTGGCCAGTTTCTCGGCTTCGCGCAGCACATCGGCCGCCGGCCGCGAGACGAGGTCGCCACGCAACGCGGGAATGATGCAGAAGGTGCAGCGGTTGTTGCAGCCTTCGGAAATCTTGAGATAGGCGTAGTGGCGCGGCGTCAGCTTGACGCCTTGCGGCGGCAAGAGATCGATGTAGGGGTCGTGCGAAGGCGGCGAGGCCTCATGCACAGCGGCCATGACGCTCTCATAGGCCTGCGGTCCGGTTATCGCCAGCACATTGGGGTGCTTCTCGCGAATGACGTCGGGCTCGGCACCGAGGCAGCCGGTGACGATGACCCTGCCGTTTTCCGAAAGCGCTGAGCCGATGGCATTGAGCGACTCGTCGCGGGCGGAATCGAGAAACCCGCAAGTGTTGACGACGACAAGGTCGGCACCGTCATGCTTGCGTGCGATCTCGTAGCCTTCGGCGCGCAAGCGCGTGATGATACGCTCCGAATCCACCAGCGCCTTCGGGCATCCAAGACTGACAAAACTCACGCGGGGAGCGGACATATAGGTTTTCCGGGCTTTCAGGATTGCCGGCGCAGTACCACACTTATTACGGCAATGGTATGGGCACGCCTGCGATGCGGCAAAACGCACGGCGTTTGCACTGCGGAGCTTTCGGTCGAAGACGCGGCGGACAGCCGCCTCAGCTGACCGCGCCGTTTATATGCGGCCAGACTTCCACCGCCCCGCGATAGACCATGTCCACCGCCACATAGAGGATGATCAACAGGCCGACATAGGCGATCCAGCGGTGGCGATGCAGCAGCTTGGCAATGAAAGTCGCGGCGAGGCCCATCAGCGCGATCGACAGCACGAGACCTATGACCAGCACAGGGAAATGGTCGCGCGCAGCACCCGCGACCGCCAGCACATTGTCGAGCGACATCGACACGTCGGCGACGACAATCTGCAAGGCTGCCTGGCCGAGCGTCTTGCGCTTCGCCTTTCCGGCCACCGCCTTGTCGCTGTTGAGATCGAGGTTCGACAGCGCCTCGGTCGCTTCCAGCTCATCGGCTTGGGATGTGCGCAGCTCGCGGTACATCTTCCAGCAGACCCACAGCAGCAGGATACCGCCGGCCAGCAGCAGGCCTACGATCGCCAGCAGTTTGACGGTAACCGCGGCAAAACCGATGCGCAGCACGGTTGCCGCCAGCACACCGATGAGGATCGCATTCTTGCGTTGTTCGGCCGGCAGGCCGGCTGCGGCGAGGCCGATGACGATCGCATTGTCGCCGGCAAGCACAAGGTCGATGGCTATGACCTGCAGCAGGGCCGTCAGGCTGGCAGCGCTGAAAATGTCCATCGACCGGAAGCCCTTGCTGATTTGCCGAGTGATCCTCGATTATCCCGAGGGCCTAACTTGGCGGTCCCTTGGCGTCAAGGGATCGCTCGTGGCGACATCACCGAAGCATCGTTACGTCAAATCTGGATCAGAGGCTCCGCGGCACTCGTCGATAGCTGGGCAAAACCATGGCCGATCACAAATCAATCGTAGAGATTATATTTGGCCCAATCGGCTTCCGGTATCTCGTCGCCGATCCGGTAGCGCAGTTGCAAAACTTCCATATGGTCGGGCGCCGTCTCGCACTTGAATTTCAGCCGGTACCATTGCCCGTTGCTCCGAAACGCAGCGCCCGGGCTTTTGATTGCATCAGCGTCCATCTCGGGTGTCGCGAAGGCGTAGGCGACGACGCGATCGGCTTTGAACTTGCGGTCATCGTGGGTGATCCGGTCGAGCACTTCGGCGTCACAACGCTGTTCAAGACGGGTCTGGAGATCGAGTTTCAACAGGCCTGCGCGCAATGCACTGTCCATTGCGCTGGCCGGAAAACTCAATGTCACAGACGCCAAGGCGATCATGCAGAGCTTCTTCATGGGCGGGACAAGCACCATATTTTGTCGGAGGAATCAACCAAGGGACCACCTTGGACCCCGCAGGCATGATCAATCAAATGCTCGATGCGTTCAAAATTGCGTGTCGGGATTCATCGTGCGCCCTGTGGCCAACGGACCAGCGAAGCACGGCCGGCATCCGTGAGATCGTAGAGGCCGCGGTCGACGCGCGCGAACCAGCCGTAGACATTGTGCTGCAGGATTTTCGGCGCGATCGGCGTCAGCGCCTTCAGGTCGCGCGGCCGCTTGGGTCCGTCCACCATGGCGGCAGCGCAGGCGAGGGCGCTTTGCCGGTAGGCCGTCATGATCGGATTGCGCGATCCCCCTCCCGCAACGGGATCGCCGCGACGGCGCTGGTGCTCGTCGACCAGGCGGGAGCGCCGGCGCGCATTCTTGCGCGGCGCCTGCGCGATCGGACTGAGAAGCACTTCAACGCGGTCGGTCGCGGTCACGCCAAGCAGGCCGAAGCCAAGGCGGCGGCAGAGATTGCGAAACCGTGCATCGCTTTCGCGGCCCTTGCCCCGGGCCGACATGCGCGCGGCCAGCCAGACCTCGTCGCAGGCCGCAGCACGATCGACACCTTGCAGCACCAGCTCGAGATTGAACTGCAGCTTCAGTTCGCAGATGACGACGACGGGCGGCTCACCCTCGCGCAGTGCGACGATGTCGCAGCCGCCGATCTCGCCTTTGACGACAAAGTCGAGGCTTTCGAGGAACAGCTTCACCGGCGCATAGAGTGACGTCTCGTTCATGCCGCGAAGGTCTAGCCGATTCGACGCGAAAAGCCTCCCGCGGTGCGATCGTCCAACGCCACGTCGCCAGCACCCGGGCTGGAAATGCAGCGTCCTGCGTCCTCAAGAATGAACTTTTTCGAGGAAAGCCAGCAGAACGCTGTTGAATTGCTCAGGCCGCTGCAACGGGGCAAAATGGCTTACGCCGGACAGGATGATCAGCTCGGACGCCGGGATGCAGCGGGCGAGATAATCGGCGTGCTCGTGTTTGATGAACTCGTCATGCTCGCTTTGAACGATCGCCACAGGCACGCGTATTTGTGCCAGGTCGGCCGCGGAATAGTTGGGTTCGGTCTTCATCATCAGGCCTACGGCATCAACAAATGCAGCGAACCGGTCCGGCGTAGCCGACAATGCGGCATAGTCCTTGACGTGCCGGCCGAAACACCGGTCGAGAACCGGGCTTGGCTCGATTTCCTTCGTGCCGCTGGGATCCATGTTGCAGCCGAAGAAGAATACACCCGCGATGCGATCCGCGGCCATCATGCCTAGGATCAAAGCGACGCATGCGCCGTCGCTCCAGCCCACCACAGCCGCCTTCTTCAGCTCCAGACGGTCCATCACGGCCAGAACGTCGGAGGCCATCAGTTCGTATTTGTACGGCCGCTCATCGCGCGTGCTGCGCCCGTGGCCCCGGCTGTCGATCACCACGACGCGGTGGCCGGCCCCGACCAATGCCGGAACCTGGAATCCCCAATTGCCGCTGTGGCCGAGGCCGCCATGCAACAAAATCACGGGAGAGCCTGTCCCATAAGTCGCGTACCAGATTTCCGCACCTTCGTGCTCCACCTGGCCTTCGTTACTTGCGGCCGGAAGAGGGGCAGCGCCATACGCTTCGAATTTCTGAAGGTCGCCGTCGTGGTATTCCATGCTGAAAGGTCTCAAGGCAAACGGGAAAAACCCGCAATAACCGCTGGCGCGGCATTGCGCTCTCGCGAGTTTTACCTGTGCTTCCCGAGTTGACAAGCGCCCTGACGTGACAACCCATCGATGTCAGGCTTCGGTGCGCGGCGCTTGTCGGTTCGACAGCTTCCTGCGGGGAAGGAACGGATAGCCGGTCTGACCGATATAGGTCGAGGGGATTGGATCGTCGACGCCGTACTTCTCCGGCACTTTGTCCCCGGTGGCATTATAGGTGCCGAACATGACGTCGAGGAAAGGCAGCTGCCCGGCGAAATTCTTGTCATAGGCTTCGCGCTGGTTGGCATGGTGCCAGCGATGGAACTGCGGGCTGGCGATCAGCCACTTCAAGGGGCCGAAAGGAATCCGCACGTTTGAATGAACAAGCATTGTGTGGCCGAAGTAGATCATCGAAAAAACGGCGATCGAGGCATCGGAAAACCCAAGGAAATAGACCGGCGTCAGCGATATCGCCTTGGTGACAATGATGTCGACCGGGTGATTGTGGAAAGCCCCAAGCCAGTCCAGTTCCTCGATGCCGTGGTGAACTGCGTGGAATTTCCAAAGCGCGGGGATTTTATGGAAAGCCCTATGTGCCCAATAGACGCCGATATCGGTGATCAGGATGATTTCCGCAACCTGCAGCCAGACGCGCTGGCCACTGACGGCTTGGGTTATCGATTGCGGGACAAGGATCGCAGCGAAGCCGAGGACACCGGCCGCCATCATGGCCATGGCCATCTTTATGAAGAAGCCGTTGAACAGCATGTAGATCAGATCGACGATCAGGCCCTTGCGGAAAACCTTCTGCGGCCGCTCGGCAAACAGGTTCTCGAACGGAATGAAGATCAGCGCGCAGATCAACAGTGCCTTGATGCCAAAGATATCCATTCATTCGCCCCAGCGCGCCGCCTGCGCCTCTGAGAAGAACCACATCTCCCCTTTCCAAAGGCTAAAGGTTCTGTGTTCGCGCAGAGGCAAAACGCAAACGCAAACCGTGAGCATGAAATCATTATTAAATTATTGATTTTATTTGTATTTATGTGACCATCATGTCAGGGCGCAAAGCCGCGCTTGATGCAATCGACCAGCGCCCTTGCCGGGGCGGATGCGCGCCAGGTCGTGCTAGATATCAAGGCGTCCAGGCGGGTCTGTGCGTCCAGGCTCGCCTTTTGCGCACGTTCAATTTCCTCGGCCTGCTGCGAATTCTCAGAACGCAGGCGCTCAAGTTCAGCATGGATTTTGGGCGAGTGCACGCTGGCTATATGAGACCATAGCTGCCGTTGTGATCGGTCCAAGTAACTCTGCCGATCCAATGCGTGAGGCTGAAGCTGATTCTGGACTGCAGATGCGAGCTTCCCGAGACCCATAACGGCCACCGTGTCCGGCAGGAACACCGTCTCATGGGTGATACCTAGATGATCGAGGAAGCGTTCCGCATTGACAATAGCGTCCGCGATCAGGTTGGCGTCGTGGAAGGAAATAATGCACTCCGATTTCATAAGCGGTAAAACACCGACAAAGTCCGAAAAACAGGCCGTGTTCGTGTGTTCTCCGTCGATCAGCGCGAGCGTGGCCCTGGGCTCGATCACCTCGGGCCGCACATCGGAGACATCTAGGTCAACTGTGATAAGTTTAGCCATTTCGGTGGGGGGAACCCAATCCGAAAGCACGGCGATCATCCGAGCCGCCGAGTTTTCAGGATAGTGAAAGACCTGTGCACGCTCGTCAGGCTGCGTCGCGGGTCGCGGGTCGACCGATATCGCAGCCTCGCAGGCTGGATCGAGCAGGTGTGGGAACAGGCTACCGCCGATATGTGAACCAACCTCAAGGTAGACATAATGGCCGAGCACCGAACGAGCAAAGTTCTGCACGCGCAGGAAACTCGTTCGGTCACAGAGGGTGCTCTCGGTTTTGACTTGGAAAATAGCAATGTCGAGCGTCTCGATCATGCCTATCGCTTGATCTGCGGTTGGCATTGGGTAGCTCCCTGGATTACTGGGTTGCAGCTCGCTTGCACGGGCAATTGGTTAGACCGTCGCAAAAAATGACTGTAGCTCAGTTGCACTTTGGCTCGAAGTCCGCAACAGCATATTCAATTCGAAAAACGTGACGCCTTGAAGGGTCGACTATGAACCGCCTCTATACAGATCTTCTTATCAAGGTCATTGCCAATACGATTTACGGCTCCGCTTCGCAGGTGATCGATCCCTCGAAAATGGGAGAGACGACCCCCTTCAATCGCGAAGATCGTCTCCTGGGCCGCGATTGGCCGGCGGTTGCCCATTCCATGGCGGGCATAAAACGCTTGACGAATGTGCGTGACCTTGTCCAGCGAGTCATCGATGAGAATGTGCCAGGAGATCTCATCGAAACCGGCGTCTGGCGAGGTGGCTGCTGTATCCTCATGAGGGGAGTGTTGGCTGCCAATGAGGTCAAGAACAGGAAGATCTATGTTGCCGACTCGTTCGACGGTTTGCCACCGCCGGATGCCGGGAATTTTCCAGCCGACAGTGGTGACCGGCTACACGAATACCGCCAATTGGCGATCGATCAGGCGCAGGTTGAATCCAACTTTGCCGCCTACGACCTTTTGGATGACCAGGTGGTCTTCGTCAAAGGCCTGTTTGGTGACACCTTGCCTGAGCGGGTGGCGGGTCCATTAGCTCTCATCCGTCTGGACGGCGACATGTACGAGTCGACAATGGATAGCCTTGAGGCGCTTTATCCGAGGTTGTCGCCCGGCGGGTTCGCGATCATCGACGACCTTGCGCATCCACCATGCCGGCAGGCGGTCGATGACTATCGCGCATGCAACGCCATCGAAGCCGAGGTACACGAGATAGACTGGACCGGCGGTTGGTGGCAAAAGCCAGTCACCGGCAATTAAGCACGGAAGCGCGATGAAACAGAACCACGTGTCCGTCGTTGTTGTCGCGTACAACATTCCCCGAGAACTGCCCCGAACTTTACTTTCGCTTGCGTCGCCCTACCAGCAAGGCGTGACATCGGATGACTACGAGGTCATTGTCGTCGACAACGGATCGTCACCGGCCATCAGCGAGAGCCTGGTCGCGGAATATGGGCCGAACTTTCGCCTGCTGCGCATCGATGATGCATCACCTTCGCCAGCGGCCGCCGTCAACCGCGGAATCAAGGCGGCCAGGGGTGACAAAATCGGCATGATGATTGACGGCGCGCGCATCGTGACGCCCGGTTTGGTGCATTTCGCACGCATCGGCGTGGATATGGCCCCAACGGCGGTCGTGGCAGCGCCCGGCTGGTATCTTGGAAGTGATGTCCAGGTGAATGCGCCTGGGAACGGTTATACAAGGGCCATCGAGGATTCGCTTTTGCAATCAATCCGATGGCCGGATGATGGATATCGGCTGTTCGAGATCGGGACGATGGATGAATCGTCGGTGGATCCGTGGTTTTCGCCTATAGCCGAAGCGAATGCCCTTTTCATGCACCGGGAGAGCTGGCATGCCATCCATGGCGTGGACGAACGCTTCAGCTATCCGGGAGGTGGCCTCGTCAACCTCGACACTCTGGAACGTGCAATGAAGCTGCCGCAGGCAAGGCTCATCCTCACGCTGGGAGAGGCAACATTTCACCAATTGCACGGCGGTGTCTCCACCAATGCAAGCGTCGAGATGCAACCAAAAAACTGGCCCCTCTGGAAAGCCGAACGGGATGCATTGAGAGGGCCAGGGGATCTTCTCCTACACATCCCCTCGGCGTTCGTGGGAACCTTGCCTGCGTCGCTGCTTCCGCACTTTGCCCGTGCCATGATTGCGTCTCCGCACGGCGTCGCACCGGCCACGGCCGCCGGCTTCAGGGCGCAATTAAAGCCATCGGACGAGCCCGCTCCAACGAACCGGACTTCGGCGGCACTCGTCACGTTGGCCAATGTCCAATTCGAGCGCGGAAACTACAAGGCGGCGGCAGACATCGTTCGCCTGGCAAGCAGCCATGCACCCGCCGATCTTGCAGCGTCGCGACTTCTTTTGTCCGCCGGCGTTCTTTCACGGAGCAGCCACGCACGAGATGCCACCTACTTTATGGCGATCGGCGATGCACACCGCGCCATCGGTGCGAACGAGACGGCTGAAGTTCAATACCGCAACGCGCTAGCGCTTGCCGCTGATAGCGTGGACGCCCATATCGGGTTGGCCAGCATACGGATGTCGGGACCCTCTTACTACGATTGGCTGGAGCGTCTCTACGCAGAACTGAAGCCCGCTGTCGTGGTTGAGATAGGGGTCTATGACGGCGTATCGCTTTCCAAGATCAAGGCTCCGTCCCTTGCAATAGGCATCGATCCAAATCCACGTGCCACAGTGGCGCTCGGCGCGGAGACGCACATTTTTCCTGAGACGAGCGACGCCTTCTTTGATCGTGGCGCTGCAGACCTCCTGCTTGGCAGCCGCCGGGTTGGTGTCGGGTTCATCGACGGGCTACACACCTTCGTCCAGGTGCTGCGCGATTTTGCGAACCTTGAACGCTACTGCGACGCCAGTTCGGTTCTGCTCGTACATGACACAGCGCCGCTAGACGACGCGACGCAAAGGGTGCCGCCAACAACGCAATTCCACACCGGCGATGTGTGGAAATTGGTTCCAGCGCTCAAGACGCTTCGCCCGGATCTCGACGTGTTCACCATTGCCGCGCCCTGGACCGGCCTCAGCGTCATATCCGGCTTTGGTAAGGACAAATACGATCGTTCATGGATCGTCGATGCGGTCAAACGCTTCGCAAATATGGAATTTGTTGAGATCCAGCCAAGCCTCGACGAATCCCTTTGCATGGTCGCAAATGAATGGGAGCCCGTGTTTGCGCGGCTCAGAGCCAACCTCGTCGGCAAAGGGCGTGACAGTCACAATCAAAGCAGCTGGCGGCGGCAAGTTGCGAGGCTGAGGAGAAGACTGCGGTGAGCGGGTTCTTGCACAAGTACTTTTTGAACAACAGTGGCAAGGAGATGTACAAATGGCTGCACTATTTCGACGTTTATGAACGTCATTTCGAACGGTTCCGGAACCAACGGCCAATCGTTGTTGAAATCGGCGTCTATAAGGGAGGTTCTCTTGAGATGTGGCGCGCATATTTCGGCGAGGGTGCGCGAATTGTTGGCATCGATATCGATCCTACATGCAAGGTACACGAATCCGATGGAATAGAGGTCTTCATTGGGAGTCAAGATGATCCGCAACTTCTCGATCGGATCGTTGAAAAGTATGGCCCTATCGACATCGTCATCGATGACGGAAGCCACATGATGGATCATGTCATCGCGACATTCGAGCATCTCTACCATCACGTACAGCCGAACGGGGTCTATTTCGTCGAGGACACACACACAAGCTATTGGGATGATTACGGTGGCGGACTGCGCAAGGTAGGTTCGTTCATGGAATTCGCCAAGGGAAAGCTCGACGAGATCAACGCACATCACGCACGCGGCGTCCTCGCGGCGAGTGCTTTCACCCACACAACAGACGCGATCTGTGTCTATGACAGCATTGTCGTCTTTGAAAAACGGCCGCAGGGCAGACGTCAGTCTCTCTTGACCGGTCAGGGATAGATCTATTCCGGGCAGGATTTGCGAGTTGGGCTTATCTGGTCGACGAAACTGGCATGGGGAGGAACCGAAACGGTGCGGAAGCCGTCGCATGGAGTATCCGCGTAAGCATTTGTCTTTAAATGATCTTATCTGAGCTAGAGCGTCGGACGTTCAGTTTGAATCGCGAGGGATTCCAGTGAGGCGTGGTTCATGATTCACTTCCTGTAGGAGGTGATTTGCCATGCCCAAGCCCTATTCGCTCGATTTGCGTGAACGTGTTGTGCGGTTTGTCGAGGCTGGCCACTCGCGGCCTGCGGCGGCGGCACATTTTGGGGTGTCGGTTTCGTTTGTCGTGATCCTGATGAGGAACTATCGAAAGACCGAGAGCCTTGCGCCCAAGGCCAGCGGTGGCCGCCGCCATTCCAAGCTCGACCCGCATCGAGCGTTCCTGCTTGGCCCTGTGGCCGAGAAGGATGACATCACCATGCCGGAGCTTGCCGCCGAACTGGCCGCTGCTACAGACGTCCAGGTCGCTCCTGCCTCGATCTCGCGCTGGCTCATCAGGAATGGCTATCGCTTAAAAAAAAACGCTGCTGGCCAGCGAGCAAGATCGTCCCGACGTCAGCAAGGCGCGGCAGGAGTGGCAGACCAGGCGTCAGCCGCGGATGCGGCTTAAGCCACATCGGCTGGTGTTCATCGACGAAACCGGGACCACTACGAAGATGACACGTCTGCGCGGCCGCTGCCTAAAGGGCCATCGGCTGCGCTCAAAGGCACCGTTCGGGCATTGGAAGACGCAGACCTTCATCGCCGGGTTGCGCTGTCATGGGCTCACGGCCCCTTTTGGTATCGACATGCCGATGAACCGGCGCATCTTCGAAACCTATGTCGAAACGCAGCTCGCTCCGACGCTGGCAAAGGGCGATGTCGTCATCCTCGACAATCTCGCTGCCCACAAGAGCCCGGCCGCCGAGGCAGCGATCCGGGCCAGAGGCGCATGGCTGCTCTTCCTGCCGCCCTACAGCCCAGATCTCAATCCCATCGAAATGGCATTCGCCAAGCTCAAGGCGCACCTGCGCGCAAAGGCCATCAGAACCATCGACGCCCTGTGGCAGGCCATTGGCGATATCTGCAATCTCTTCTCTCCAACAGAATGCAGAAATTACTTCGCAGCCGCAGGGTATGGACTCACATGAAAGTCCGCCGCTCTAGTTGTGAGCTTTCAAGGGTTGTCCATTCGGACCGGACCGAGGAGACTGGAGTTACCAAGCTGCAGCACTCACCGGAGGGTCCGAATGGACAACCCTCTGAAAGCTCACACTTAGGTACAGACTGTTACCCATGTCTCCGGGCTGGACAAGTTGACTGGCGGAGGAAGTGGGATTCGAACCCACGGTGAGCTTGCACCCACGCCGGTTTTCAAGACCGGTGCCTTAAACCGCTCGGCCATTCCTCCATCGTGATTTTTCATCACTTAGGCTTGCTCGTCCGGCCGGTTTTGACCTGTTGGCACCGGATTGGCACCGAAGGCGTTGCCGACTGGTTCGTGCTTCATTCCTGTAGTGCGGCATTGAGGGCTGCGTCAACCACCGCTGCGGTGCCTTCCAACTGCCCGGCATCATGGGCGCATAAATATTCAGCGTACCGACGGATTGCGTGGTCGGGCTCTTCGGCTGCTTGGCGTGTAAGGCCGCGGGCCGGCCGGTGTTCTTCACATGCATTCCTGAAGGCCAACAGAGGGTGCGCAATCAGGACTGGAAGCCAACATTCGAGCGAGCCAAAACGGCTTAACGGAACATTAGCGATCTCTAACGGTTGTGCTTGCGGCAGGCGATGCTCAGCCCATCACTGCTGAAGATCGGGATGCGCAAGGTCCGATCGGCTCCGCAAATGGCGCGGGTTCCGGGGAGGGCATAAGATGAAAGACACGCCGGTAACAACCTACGTTGTCAGCGTGTTCGAGAAACCGCATTGGCGGACCGTGCTGACCACCAAGGACAAGGCCAAAGCCCTGGCGATGGCCAAGGAGATCGGCGACAAGGTGCGAGTTCAAGAAATTACGCCGAAGCCGAAGAAGCGCTAAGGGGGCCGCCCCAATAGGCGATCCAATGGGAAGCCCGCAATCCGGCCCGAACCCCTAATCGATGAAAAGCCCGCCACGGGAGCGACCTGCGGCGGGCTTTTGGAGTGGCTACATCCCTAAGGAATCGACCGCTTGTAGTCGTATTGTGAACTGCGAGATCGCGTTAGCCTATGGTGTGATCGCGGAAGGGAGGCGAGCACTGGTGCGGTTAGTGACCCATAATGGGTCAATCAATTTGGCACCGCAATTGCGTCGAGGCGATTGTGGGTGGGGAAGGGCCCGTCGCCTCGCAAATGAGGCGGCGGGCCTTCGATTAAGCGGTCTGTCGATGCGGCCTGGACTTGTTACGGCCGCGAGGGTCGCGTGCCGCAGTTAGCCACAAGCCACTTTCTGGAAAGGGAGCGGCTTGCGACTTCAGCAAGACGATAATGGCCGGCAACCTAGTCAGGTTGGAGATGGCGCCGGCCAAACAAATCGAGCCGAGTCGTGGTCGCGGAAGGCTAGCGCGTCGATTGTTTCTTGGCTTGTGCGGCGACTGCACAGAGGAAAGCCAATGCTGCCGCATCGCAGGCCGTTCGTGATGGGCCCTTGGCGAAAAGAACGGCGTCCGCAGCGCGTAACGTCAAGCCATGTTTTTTGGCGAAAGAGGTAACTTCGTAAGGCTGATCCTCTTCAGAACGATGGATGCCGAAATCGTAATTCATGCGCTATATCCTCCCGGTTCGCTACCTTTCCCTCCTCGCCCTGAGGCTAAATTAACAGCCGGTGTGTCCCGCGAGCTAGCAATTAGGGGTTGTGTAAAACGATATAACTCCGCCCCGGCTACATCTTGTTGTTGTCGATGACGCCGGCCTCGCCGTCGGGCAAGGAGGTGGTCACTTTGGGCCACGTCCGAACCATGAGGCCGGCGCCTTCGCCATTCATTGCGTCGACAATGTGGGCCGCGTAGGCAGCGACGCAAAGCCGTGACTTTTCGGGGTGGTCGGCATGGCGGCAGCGTCACAATCTTGCCCGGTTCTGGCCACAATCGGTTAATATCGTGATAAACAATTCCTGCGCACAAGGGATCGGGGTTCAAGGCGTCTTTTATATTCGTCGAGTAAGTGTTTTGGCATCCTCTGATGCTTGAACGCGGCGTCCTAGGTCGAGACTGAAGGGGACATCAGGAAAATGCAGGCTGCGACGCACCCGCGCCTTCGTCGCGCTACCACAGTTGCGTTGTTTGCCGTTTCGGCCGCCTTGCTGGCGGCGTGCGCGTCGCAGCATGAGCCGAAAGCGATGCTCTACAAGAAGACCCGCTCCAAAGAATATTTTTCCGAATCCGAATATGGCGTGAAGGCAAGCCCGCGCGTGTTCTCCAAGAACGGGCGCATGCAACGCGGCGGCGGCCGTGACCAGCTTGGCAAACCCTATCAGGTTCGCGGCAAGTGGTATTACCCCCGGGAAGACAAGCGCTACGCCAAGGTCGGCCTGGCTTCCTGGTATGGCGACGCCTTCCACGGCCGGCTTACCGCCAACGGCGAAGTCTACGACATGACCCACCTGACGGCGGCGCATCCGACCATGCCGCTGCCAAGCTATGCGCGCGTCACCAATCTCGCGACCGGCAGTTCGGTCATCGTTCGCGTCAACGATCGCGGCCCGTATCACGAAGGCCGCATCATCGATGTGTCGGAGCGCGCCGCCCAGATGCTTGACTACGCCAACACCGGCACCGCTCAAGTGAAGGTCGAATATGTCGGCCGTGCACCGCTCGACGGTGATGACGACCAGTATCTGATGGCCTCCTACCACCCCGGCAACAGGGCGCCGGATCCGTCGGATGGATTGCCGACCGGCGTCATGGTGGCCATGAACGGACCGTCGCCAAGCCTGCCTGCCGGCGCTGCCGCCATGCCGTTTCCGGGTCAGTTGACCGATTCCGGTGTCGCCCAGCCGGACATGTCGGCGCAGGCGCCGGATTACGTCGATCTGACGCTGCCCGAATTCGGCCCGATCGTGCCGGAGCGCCCGGAAATCAATTTGCCGCGGCAATCTCCGTTTGCCGTGGCCTCGCTGTCCTATGCGGACGAGCGGGTCGAACGCGCCTCCAATGCGTTCGCCGCACTGGGTGGCGATGGTATGTCGCCGGCCGATGTCCTTCAATCATGGAAGCGACAGCCGCAGGGTTCGGCTACCGACTACGTCGCTGCCGGTTCGTTCGAGGGTATAGCGGAGGCCAAGCGCATTGCCGCTCAGCTTGCCGCATTCGGCAAGATCGAGATCCAGCGTTCGGAACTCGATGGCGAGGATTGGTATTCGGTCAATCTCTATCCCGACGGCCACAGCAATCTGGATGATTTGCTGCAGGCAGCATGGTCGCATGGCGCGCCGGATGCGCTGGCTGTGCGCAACTGAGCGGAGGCCAGGCCGGATTTCCGCTGTGCGGTTGATCCGGCCCGCAAAAGGCCTGATACTTTTTGCGGGCTTGCCGGACGGGCCGGCCAATGGGTCGAATATCATGCAATTGCGCTTGCTCCAGCCTCTGGCCGGGCTTCTGGTTTTTGGCCTGCTGCTGTTTTCGCAGGCTCCAGTGCGTGCGCAGCTGTTCGAGACCAAGGCCACGCAGGTCTTCATGATCGATGCCGAGACCGGGACGGTGCTGTTTTCGAAGGATGCCGACAAGCCGATACCACCGGCCTCGATGGCCAAGCTGATGACCATGGAAGTGGTGTTCAACGCCATCAAGTCGGGCCGCCTGAAGCTCGACGATACGTTCGTGGTCAGCGAAAACGCCTGGCGCAAGGGTGGCGCGCCTTCGGGAACATCGACGATGTTCGCCAAGCTCAAGTCGGCGGTCCGGCTCGAGGACCTGATTCAGGGCGTGGTCGTGCAGGCGGCCAATGATGGCTGCATCGTCATCGCCGAAGGCATGTCCGGGTCCGAGGACAGTTTTGCCGCGCAGATGACCGAGCGCGCCCGCCAGATCGGCCTCAAGACATCGACTTTCATCAACTCGACCGGCCTGCCGGCGGATGGCCAGCAGACGACTGTGCGTGAACTGGCGCAGCTGGCCGTGCACCTGTGGCGCGATTATCCGGATTTCTATCGCTACTATGGCCAGAAGGATTTCACCTGGAACAAGATCTCACAGAGGAACCGCAATCCACTGCTGGCGATGGATATCGGCGCCGACGGCCTGGCGGTCGGCGCCAGCGAGACGTCAGGCTTCGGCATCGTCGGTTCAGTCAGCCATAACGGCACTCGGGTGATCGCTGCGATGAGCGGGCTCGCCAGCGACAAGGAGCGGGCCGAGGAGGCGCGAAAGTTGCTCGACTGGGGCGTTCGCTCCTTCGAGAAGACCGAAATCTTCGCAAAGGATGAGATCGTTGGAGAAGCCCAGGTTTTCGGCGGCGCCAAATCGGGGGTGATGCTGAAGGCCAAGGGGCCGATCGACATCTTCCTGCCGATCACCAACCGCGACAAGCTGACGGCCAGGATCGTCTACAACGGCCCGGTCGCCGCACCCGTGGAAGAGGGGCAGCCGGTGGGGGCGTTGCGGGTCTGGATCGGCGATACGCTCAGTCAGGAGACGCCGCTTTTCGCAGCCGAATCGATCGGCGTCGGCACGCTGCCGCAGCGCGCGCTCGATGCTGTCAAGGAGCTGGCGGTCGGCTGGCTGCGCTAAATGCATGTCGCTCAAAAGTCGCCCCGGTTTTGGGGCAGCGACATGCATAAAAGCAAAAAATCGACGGCATGGACGTTTCGTCGAACGCGGACTATCTAGAGCGCTACAAGCCCATTCAAGCATGGACAAGAAGGCCTCTCGGTTGGCACGCGGATTTTTCATCACCTTCGAAGGCGGCGAAGGGGCAGGCAAGTCGACGCAGATCGAGCGGCTGGCCAGGAAGATGCGCGCCAAGAAATACGATGTCCTCCTTACCCGTGAGCCAGGCGGCTCGCCGGGTGCCGAAGCGGTCAGGCACGTGCTGCTTTCGGGGGCCGCCGAACCGTTTGGGCCGAAGATGGAAGCGCTGCTTTTTGCGGCGGCGCGGTCCGACCATGTCGAACAGGTCATCCGACCGGCGGTCGAGCGTGGCTCCATCGTGCTTTGCGACCGCTTCCTGGATTCCTCCCGCGTCTACCAGGGCGTCACCGGTGGCATCGATCCAGCGTTCATGAATGCGCTGGAGCAGGTCGCCATCAATGGCATGATGCCCGACCTGACGCTGATCTTCGACATCGATCCGGCCGAAGGCCTGAGACGCGCAACACTGCGACGCGGCGCCGACGCAGACGCCGACCGCTTCGAAAAAGAGACGCTGGCGATTCATCAGGCCCGCCGCGAAGCGTTCCTGGCGATCGCCGCGGCCGAGCCAGAGCGCTGTATCGTGATCGACGCGGCCGCCGAGCCGGATGCGGTCGAGAATGTCGTCACCGCTGCCGTGTTCGCGGCGCTGGCGTCAAGAACGCCGGCGCGCAACATGCGGGCGACGCCAGCATGATCTTCGAACGTATCGCGCCGGAGCAGCACGACACACTGGACGGCGTGCCCGAACCATCCGAAACGCCACGCCTGGTCGGACACCGGCAGGCCGCCGATATGCTCACCGCCGCCTATCGCGCGGGAAAGCTGCCGCATGCGCTGATCTTCTCCGGACCGATCGGCATCGGCAAGGCGACNACACGACGCTCTTCCGATCTCGTCCTGCATCTGACCCGGCCGCTTAACGACAAGACCAAGAGTTTCAAGACAGTCGTCACCGTCGATGAAATCCGCAAGGTGAGCCGCTTCCTGTCGCTGACCTCGCATGACGGCAGCTACAGGGTCGTCATCGTCGATCCGGCCGATGACATGAACACCAATGCCGCCAATGCCTTGCTGAAAAACCTTGAAGAGCCGCCGGCACGAACGCTGTTCATCCTGATCGTCCATGCTCCGGGCAGCCTGCTGCCGACGATCCGGTCGCGCTGTCAGGTGGTGCGATTGACGCCACTCGACGCCGACGACCTGATGGCGGTGCTGGAAACGACTGAGCCATTGCCGCCTGACGATCCGGCTGCGCGGGCGGCTTTGGTCGGCCGGGCAGGGGGTAGCGCGCGCAATGCCATCCTGTTGACGCAGTATGGCGGGCTGGAGATCGCTTCCACGCTCGACGCTCTCGTTACCGGAAGAAAGAGCGATGTCGGCGGCGCCTTCCGCCTTGCCGAAGCCGTCGCCGGCCGCGACCAGGCGATCCAGTTCGATATCTTCAACCGCCGGGCGCTTGACCTTTTGTCGGACGCGGCAAGCCAGGCGGCGCTGGCGGGCGACCTCGCGCGGGCCAAAACCCTGTCGGACACTTGGCATGAGGCGCTGGACGCTATATCTGAGACCGACACCTACAATCTCGACAAGAAGCAACACGCCTTGACCATGATCGACCGCCTGAATTCTGCAATGCGAATGTGACGGCCTTTTTGATGCATGCCGTTGCCCCTGGAAGCGGGGCCACTTTTGGACGGCATGCATGGCAGCGGGATGGCAATCGCCCCCCCGATGCGATATCCACCGCCACGCCTTTCCTTTCAGACATTCATGACGGTTCATTCATGTCACGCGACAAATTCTACATCACCACCCCGATCTTTTATCCGAACGGCAAGCCGCATATCGGTCATGCCTATACGGTCATTGCAACCGACGCACTGGCTCGCTTCCAGCGCCTGGACGGCAGGGACGTCTTTTTCCTGACCGGCACCGACGAACATGGCCTCAAGATGCAGCAAACGGCCGAGAAGGAAGGCATTACGCCTCTGGCGCTCGCCGATCGCAATTCGGCGATTTTCCGCGAGATGACCGAGGCGATGGGCGGCTCGAATGACGAGTACATTCGCACGACAGAACCGCGACACTATGAATCGTGCCAGGCAATCTGGAAAGCGATGGCCGCCAATGGCGACATCTATCTCGACCGCTATAGCGGCTGGTATTCGGTTCGCCAGGAAGCCTATTTCGACGAAGGTGAGACGACGCTCGGCGAGGATGGCGTGCGGCGCGAACCGCTTGGCTCGCCCGTCGAATGGAATGAAGAAGAGAGCTACTTCTTCCGGCTTTCTGCCTATCAGGACAAATTGCTGGCCCTTTATGACAGCCAGCCTGATTTCGTCGGGCCGACCGAACGCCGCAACGAGGTGCTGAGCTTCGTCAAGTCCGGGCTGAAGGATCTGTCGATCTCCCGTACGACCTTCAAATGGGGCGTGCCAGTGCCAGGCGACGACAAGCATGTGATGTATGTCTGGGTGGACGCCTTGACCAATTACATCACCGCCGCCGGCTATCCCGACACAAAGGCCGGGAAATGGCAGTATTGGCCGGCCACGCATATCATCGGCAAGGACATTGTCCGCTTCCATGCGGTCTACTGGCCGGCCTTTCTGATGTCGGCCGGCATCGAGTTGCCAAGCCGCGTTTTCGCGCATGGCTTCCTGTTCAACCGCGGCGAGAAAATGTCGAAATCGGTTGGCAACGTCGTCGATCCATTCGCAATGGTCGAGCACTATGGTCTCGACCAGGTGCGCTACTTCTTCCTGCGCGAGGTGCCGTTCGGCCAGGATGGCAGCTACAGCCATGACGCGATCGTCAATCGCACAAACGCCGACCTTGCCAACGGCCTCGGTAATCTGGCGCAGCGCTCGCTGTCGATGATCGCCAAGAACTGCGACGGCGTGGTGCCGCAGCGCGGCGACCTTACGGATGCCGATAGCGGGATCCTGGATCGGACCGTCGCTGCCCTGGACAGTGCGCGCAAGGCGATGGCCGAGCAGGTTATCCATCTGGCGCTGGCGACAATCTTCGGCGTGGTGGCGGAGGCCGACCGATACTTCGCCGGCGAGGCACCATGGGCGTTGAAGAAAACCAATCCGGCGCGCATGGAAACCGTGCTGTGGACGACCGCAGAGGTCGTGCGTCGCGTGGCGCTGCTGTGTCAGCCCTTCGTCCCGGGATCGGCCAACAAGCTGCTCGACCTGCTGGCAGTGCCGGCGGAGCGCCGCGATTTCGCACATGTCCACGCGGATCATGCGCTGGTGCCTGGCACCGCATTGCCCCCGCCGGAAGGCGTGTTTCCGCGTTATGTCGAACAGCCGGACGCGAACATCTGATGCTCGTCGACAGCCATTGCCATCTGGATTTTCCGGATTTCGCCGAGGAGCGGGAGGCCATTGTCGCGCGCGCCAAGGCGGCCGGGATCGGCCGAATGGTGACGATCTCGACCCGTGTGAAGCGATTCCAGCAAGTCATTGAAATCGCCGAAACTTTCGATGATGTCTACTGTTCGGTCGGCACCCATCCGCACAATGTCGCGGAAGAATTGGACGTGACGTCGGTCGAGCTCGTACGGCTGGCCGCTCATCCAAAAGTGGTGGCGATCGGCGAGGCCGGGCTCGACTATTTCTACGACAAGGCGCCGCGCGATGTGCAGGCACGGGGCTTTCGCAATCACATCGCCGCGGCGCGTGAGACAGGATTGCCGCTGGTCATCCATTCGCGCGATGCCGATGAAGACATGGCAGCCATCCTCGAAGACGAAACAGGGAAGGGCGCCTTCCCGTTCATCCTGCATTGCTTTTCCTCAGGGCGCCGGCTTGCTGAAATCGGTGTTGCGCTCGGTGGTTACGTGTCGTTCTCAGGCATCCTGACCTTCAAGAATTCGGCTGAGTTGCGCGCCATTGCCGCCGATGTGCCGCATGACCGACTGCTGGTCGAAACCGACGCGCCCTATCTGGCGCCCGTGCCGTTTCGCGGCAAGCGCAACGAGCCGGCCTATGTCGCCCATACCGCCAAGGTGCTGGCCGAAACGATCGGCGTCAGCGAGGCTGAAATCGCCGCGCTGACAACGAACAATTTCTTCCGCCTGTTCGGCAAGATGCCGCGACCTCCCGCTTGGCCGAGCAAAGCACCTGAACGATGACCGACCGGCTGCGCCTCACCATTCTCGGCTGCGGCTCGTCGCCAGGCACGCCGCGCATCACCGGCGACTGGGGCAATTGCGATCCGGACAATCCGAAGAACCGCCGCATGCGCACCGCCGCACTGGTCGAGCGGATCGCGGCCAATGGCAGCCGCACAACCGTCGTTATCGACACCGGGCCGGATTTCCGCCAGCAGATGCTGCTGGCCGGCGTCAGGCGCATCGATGCGGTCGTCTATACGCACCCACATGCCGACCATATTCACGGTATCGACGACCTGCGTGGTTTCGTGCTCGATCAGCGCCAGTTGATCGATATCCACGCCGACAGCGCAACAATGCTTCGGCTGCGGGAGGCGTTTAGCTACTGTTTCGAGACGCCGCAGGGCAGTTCCTATCCGCCGATCGTCAAGCCGCATCTCATCGATCACGCCAGGGCATTGGTCATCGAAGGAGAGGGGGGTGCCCTCACCCTCGAGCCGTTGCCGCAGATCCATGGCGACATCATATCGCTCGGCTTTCGCGTCGGCGCGCTCGCTTATTGCCCTGATATCAGCGGCTTTCCGGAGGCCACAGCCGAACGGCTGAGCGACCTCGACGTGCTGATCATCGACGCGCTGCAGTACCGGACGCACCCAAGCCATTTCTCACTTGGCGAGGCGCTTGAATGGGTCGAGCGGCTGGCACCAAAAAACGCCGTGCTGACGCATATGCATGTGCCGCTCGACTACGCCGCGGTCATGGCTGAGACCCCAGCCAATGTCGAGCCGGCCTATGATGGAATGGTGATCGAAATCCCTTACGACTCAGCGCAATAGGAACGGCTCTTCACACCGATGCCGTGCAGACAGCAATGTATGCGGCGAAGGCTGGTAGATCATCTTGTCGGCTTGGATCGGCTTCGACGGCGAAAAGCGGCTGTCCGTCAGCGTATGAAAAACATCGGGCTATTATTTCTTCCAGCCTTACCTCAACGCGAAAGTTCCATAATCTATCTTATGCGACTTTCCGTTGTAGCAGCTAAGTTAAAATGTCCGGATCTGGCAAAGTAGGAATGTCGCTCCTGCCTTGCCAATCTGCCCGCGTTCGAGAGCGTGGGAGATTGCAGATTGGGACTGGTTCTGATGAGCGAACGCGAACTGCGGCGTATCGAGGTTCTGTCGAAGATTGTTGAGCGGCGAATGACAAGCGTTGCGGCGGCAAACCTGCTCGATGTTTCTGTTCGTCAGGTCCAGCGTCTGTTGAAGACGTTCCAAGCGGATGGTGCTGCGGCTCTCCGGCACAAGGCGCGTGGCCGGCGTTCCAACAATCGCATTGTCGATGGTGTTCGCGACTTCGTGCTGGAGCTGATCCGCGAACACTACATCGACTTCGGTCCAACGCTTGCCCGCGAGAAGCTGATCGAACGGCATCAGCTCGCGGTCAGCAAGGAGACGCTGCGCAAGTGGATGACAGAAGCTGGAATCTGGACGTCGCGCCGTGAACGCAAGCAGCGGCTGCATCAGCCCCGCGGGCGACGAGACTGCCTGGGCGAGATGGTGCAGATCGACGGCTCGCATCACTGGTGGTTCGAGAACCGCGGTCCCAAATGCGCCCTGCTCGTCTTCATCGACGATGCGACCGGCAAGCTGCTTCATCTGCGCTTTGCTGGCTCCGAGAACACGTTCGACTACTTTCATGCGGCAAAGGCGTATCTGCGGGAATGGGGCAAGCCGCTTGCGTTTTATAGCGACAAGCATGGGGTCTTCCGAGCGACCCATGATTCCGAGAAGGATAGAAGTACCGGCCTGACGCAGTTCGGCCGTGCGCTCTACGAGCTCAACATCGATATCATCTGTGCCAACACCCCACAGGCCAAGGGTCGCGTCGAGCGCGCCAACCAGACGCTCCAGGACCGGCTTGTGAAGGAACTGCGCCTGCGCGACATCAGCACGATCGAAGCGGCCAATGCCTATGCGCCCGAGTTCATGGCGGACTTCAACGCACGCTTCGGCAAGGAACCCCGCAATCCGAAGAACATGCACCGGCCCCTCGCCGAGCATGAGAATCTGGACGGCGCCATGTGCCGAAAGGAGGTTCGCACGCTGTCTCAGGCTTTGACGCTGCGCTACGACAAGGTGCTGTTCATTCTCAATCCGACCGATACCGCGAAGCGGCTTGCCCGCAAAAAGGTCGTTGTCTGCGACTATCCCGACGGTCGCCTCGAGATCATGCACGACGGCATCGCCCTACCCTACAGAACCTTCGACAAGCTGCGTTCAGTTCACAGATCAGAGATCGTCGAGAACAAGCGACTTGATGCTGCCCTGGACCTGGTCGCCCAGATGCAGGCTGGCCGGGAGCTTCATCGCAGCCAGCGCGGGCCGCGGCGCACCGGACAGACGAACCACATGTTCGGCATTCCCGATGGCAGCCAGAGCAATGGCTATGTGAAGCGTGGCCGCAAGCCCGGCAAGAAGGCGGATTTCACAAAGGNCCACATGTTCGGCATTCCCGATGGCAGCCAGAGCAATGGCTATGTGAAGCGTGGCCGCAAGCCCGGCAAGAAGGCGGATTTCACAAAGGACCCTGCAGTCGTCGTGCGGTGTGAGCAGGCATTTGCCAGAACGCCCGCAGCCAAGGTCGAGAGCCAGGCCGTCAAAGTCGATCTGACACTCACAGAAAGCGATAGGCATCGTATTGCGGATGTGCTCGCAGTGCTGGACGAGTTTCCAATCAACCGGAAGGCTCAACCGACAACGGAAGCCGGCTTTTAGCTCGAAGAGGGCCACGCGGATCTCAAAGCTAAAGCCGACGGAGATCTACTGGATCGCCCCCGATCGGGCTGCGCAACCCCGACCAGCTGACGCCCGATCGGGCGCTCAGATCTGCGCTAGGCCGGGCCGCATCGACGTGGATGCGACATTTCTACTTTGCTGAGAGCGCGACATTCGAACTTGGTTGCAACATCTGTTGTGGCAGCTATTGAGGCGACCCAGAGTATCGGTTCGCAGGCGTGCGACCGCGGTCAAGTCGTTTCGCTGCAAGCACTTAGTAGCCGTTGTCGAAGATCCGAATGACATCAGGAACATCGGAACGGTAATTCGAAACGCAAACGCTCTCGGCGTTGAAAAAGTCTACATCGTCGATCCACGCAAAGCCACTTCCCAGTGACTGGCAGCAAATGCGCCAGCGGAGGTCGCTTTCCGAAACGTCTGTATCGGCTGTCAAATGGACGTTTGTGAAACGCTTCGACAGCACCGACGCCTGCCTCAACCATCTGGAAAAGCAGGGCTTTGTGTCCGTCGTTACCTCACCGCATATAAAGGGAAAGACCAGCGTCTTTCTGCATGAGGGGGACTATACGCGGCACAATGTGCGTAGCAATCCCAATGTTCGGAATGATCGAGAGCCTAAACCTCGGAACTAGTTCGGGTATCGTTCTCTACGAAATCGCGAAACAGCGACGCGAGTATCAGAGCAAATACCGCCGCGGTAGACGGAAGGGAGAACGCGCGGAGCCACTACCTACTGTAATGCGTCGTGAAATTGACGGCTTGGCTTCGAGCGAAACCGAAGAACAGGCTAACGGGCAAAAATGACCGCACCCGACCGGGCACCGGCCGGACGCTCAGGTCCGTGACAGGAAGCGCGTTACTGTCGCATTCTAACTTGCCGGCACCCTGCCCTGAAATGGCTCGATGCGACATTTCTACTTTGCACAGATGGTGACTTTTCAAACTGCGGGAACATCTGTTGTAGCAGCCGTCGCCACACCCGCAGTTCAAGGGTCGCGTTGAGCGGGCCGGTCAGCCCCTGCAGGATCGGCGTGTGAAGGAGTTGCGCCTTCGCTTGCATCAGCACGATCATGGCAGCGAAGGCCTATGCCGTCGAGTTCCATGCAGGGCAGCACATCCCTGCCCTGCATCGACATTCGACAAGCTGCGCTCGGTTCACAGATGGGAGATCGTGGAGAACAATCACACGCAAGGCTGTCGGCCCTTGATGCCGGCGATAGCTGGCATGTCGACGGACATCATGAAACCTTTTAATTTTTGGCCCGTTATCGCGGTTATGTCCGGGGCCAAATTCAAGCGGAAATCGGTCGAGGGTGCCAAACCGCGCGGTGCTGAAAAGTCGCGTCCGGAAAAGGCCTCGGCGGTCGAAGCCGTGCCCGAGCCCGACGGCCAGGCCGCGCCCGAGGTCAACGGCCAGTCCGCACCGCCGCCAGAGGTTGTCGAACCCAGTCCAGAACTGACGCCCGAAGAGGCGGAGCAGGCGCGCAAGCGATATTTGCTGCGGCGCTTCTGGATCAGCGCGCGCGGCTACTGGGGCCGCAGCGGCGATCGGCTCGCCTTGCCGTTCACGATCGGACTGTTGATATTGATATGCGTCAACGTCGGCTTCCAGTATGGGATCAATCGCTGGAACCGCGCGATTTTCGACGCCCTCGAGCAGCGTGATGCCCACACCGTTTATGTTCTAAGCGCTGTTTTCGTGCCGCTCGTGCTCGGAAGCGGGAGCCTTGTCGTCGCGCAGGTCTACCTGCGCATGACGATCCAGCGCCGTTGGCGTTCCTGGCTAACCACCGCGGTCATCGCGCGCTGGCTGGCCAACGGCCGGTACTACCAGTTGAACCTCGTCAGCGGCGACCACCCGAACCCAGAGGCCCGCATGACCGAGGATCTGCGCATCGCCACCGAATCCCCGGTCGATTTCACCGCCGGCGTCCTCAACGCGTTCCTGTCGGCCTCGACCTTTATCGTCGTGCTGTGGACCATCGGCGGCGCGCTCACCCTGCCGATCGGCGGCGAGAGCATCACCATCCCCGGCTTCTTGGTGATCACCGCAATGATCTATGCCGCCATCACCTCCACCTCGATGGTGGTCATCGGCCGCAACTTCGTCCAGCTGTCCGAGCGGAAGAACCAGGCAGAGGCCGAACTGCGCTACACGCTGACTCGCGTGCGCGAAAACGGCGAGAGCATCGCCTTGCTCGGCGGCGAGGAGGAGGAGCGCAGCGGCATCGACAGGAATTTCGGCCATGTGCTGAGGCAATGGGCGCTGCTGACCGGCCAGCACATGCGCACGGCGGCGGTGTCGCAGGGATCGAGCCTATTCGCGCCGGTCGTGCCGATTTTGCTTTGTGCACCGAAGTTTCTCGAAGGCTCGATGACGCTCGGACAGGTGATGCAGGCTGCCTCTGCCTTTGCCATCGTGCAGGGCGCATTCGGGTGGCTGGTCGACAACTATCCCCGTCTCGCCGACTGGAACGCCTGTGCTCGGCGCATCGCCTCGCTGATGATGTCGCTCGACGGGCTCGAGCGCGCCGAGCAGAGCGACGCGCTCGGACGCATCAGCCGCGGTGAAACCGAAGGTGGTGCCATACTGAGCCTGGACGATCTCTCCGTGACGCTCGACGACGGCACCGCAGTGGTCAAGGAAACCGAGGTCGCGATCGAACCGGGCGAGCGGGTGCTGGTGGCCGGCGAATCCGGTTCGGGCAAGAGCACGCTGGTGCGGGCCGTCGCAGGCCTGTGGCCGTGGGGTGGCGGCGGCGTCAATTTCCGTGCCGGCAGGCGCCTGTTCATGTTGCCGCAACGCCCCTACATCCCCTCCGGGACGCTGCGCCGCGCGGTTGCCTATCCCGCTGCCGCAGACAATTGGACGCTGGATAAGATCAACGCTGCCCTCGACAAGGTGGGGCTAAACTATCTCGCCGACAGAATCGAGGAGGACGCGCCATGGGACCAGATCCTGTCGGGCGGCGAAAAGCAGCGGCTCGCCTTCGCGCGTCTACTGCTGCACACACCCGATATCATCGTGCTCGATGAAGCAACGTCGGCACTCGATGAGAAGAGCCAGGACAAGATGATGGAGATGGTCATCCACGAATTGCCTGACGTCACCATCATCAGTGTGGCACATCGCGCCGAGTTGGAAGCCTTCCATAGCCGCAAGATCACATTGGAGCGGCGCGAGGGCGGCGCAAAGCTTGTCAGCGATATCGATCTTGTCCCGCGCAAGGGCAGACGGAACTTGCTCGGGCGCGCCTTGTGGGGCTCCGGCGCGTCAAATCGAAAGGCGGCACGACCTTAGATAATACGGCCAGATAATACCGCGGGATAAGGTGGCGGTGAGCGCTGTGGCTTTTGCGCAAACCTTTTTGTCCGACGTGCGTTGTTCCTTCTCGAAACCGAGGAGACAAACATGCAGATGAAGTCGCAGACATCAGGCGAAGCCGCCAAGCAACGGCATATCCAACGCGGCATTGACGCCAAGGACAAAGCCAAGGGCAACGGCAAGGCTCAACGTGCAATGCAAGCCGGCGCCCGCAAATATCCTGAGCCGCCCTTTCCCGAGCAGCATCAGCCCAAGCCGGGGCATGAATGGGCGATTGAGCCCCCTCCTCTCTACGATGCGCCCTATTACCTGGGGTCGAAAAAACTCGACGACAAGGTAGCGCTCATCACAGGTGGCGATTCCGGAATCGGCCGTTCGGTGGCCGTGCTGTTTGCCCGCGAGGGCGCGGACATTGCGATCGTCTATCTGGCCGAAGACAAGGACGCCGAAGAGACCAAGGCGGCCGTCGAAAAAGAGGGGCGGCGCTGTATTCTGATAAGGGCCGATGTCAGCGAACGCAAACACTGCCACAACGCGGTGGAGGTCACGGTGCAGAAATTCGGCCGGATCGATGTGCTGGTCAACAACGCTGCTTTCCAGATACATTCCAGCGATTTCAGCGACCTGACCGAGGCACATTTCGACACGACGCTGAAGACCAATCTCTATGGCTATTTTCATATGGCGCAGGAAGTGGTGCCGCATATGAAGCCAGGCTCGGCTATAATCAACACCGGCTCCGTGACCGGCATTGAAGGTTCAAGGCAGCTCGTCGACTATTCGATGACCAAGGGCGGCATTCACGCATTTACGCGCGCGCTTTCGGGCAACCTTATCGGCAAGGGAATTCGGGTGAACGCCGTTGCGCCAGGCCCGGTGTGGACACCGCTCAATCCATCGGACAAGGAAGCAGACGACGTCTCGAAATTCGGTGCGGACACGCCGATGAAACGGCCTGCACAGCCGGAAGAGCTCGCACCCGCGTATGTGTTCCTCGCCTCGCCACATTGCTCGAGCTACATTACCGGCGAAATCTTGCCGGTGGTCGGCGGTTACTGACATGAGGACAAAAGACACTGACGTGTGATGACCACAGAGTGAGACGGATAGTCCGGGAAATAGCGAAATCTACACGTCACGCGCCGCACGATAGCGAGACGCTAAGGCAGCAAATCGATGGTGCCGGGAGTCGACCCGGCGCGCTGACGATTGCTTCAATTTTTCGGGGAACAATCGCGGAGCCGGATGAAGATCCGCTTATTCCCCTGCGTTGCCGAGGCGGTGTCCTCCGCAGGATTGGATCATGTTGGATCGGCCGGCCAGCCGTCGCGACGACTGGCCGAACCGAGTAGCCTCACTCGGCTGCCTGCAGGTTTACCTTGCTTTCCGCGATTTCGGTGAGCTTGCGATCGGTCGCCTGTTCTTCCTTCAGGTTCTTGGCCAGCACGTTGGCGCAGTCGCTGCGACCAAGCTGCTTGGCCCAGGCGATGAGCGTGCCATAGCGGGTCATTTCATAGTGCTCGACGGCCTGCGCCGAGGCTATCAGCGCCGCATCGAGAACCTCCCTGTCGTCGACGTCGCCGCTGACGTCGTCGGCTTCCTCGAGAATGCCGTCGATTGCTGGGCAGTTGACCTCCTTGGCCTTAACGCCATGCAACTCGAACACCTGCTCGACGCGCTCGATATGGCCCCTGGTCTGGTCGAGATGCTTTTCAAATCCGGCTTTCAATTGCGGGTCGGTTGCCTTGTCGATCATCTTCGGCAGCGAGATCGGAAGAGCACACGTCTGAACTNCGATCTGCCTTTCGGCGTAGTAGATGTCGCGCAGCGTGTGTACGAAGAGATCGTCGAGTGTCTTGATGTCCTTCGAAAAGAAGCCCATGGCCTCGCCTTTCATTGTTATCAAGGTTGATTTCGGCTGCGGTTTTTGCCCGCCGCCTGCGAAAGCCGGGACTCGTCCCGGCTTGCTGGTCAACGTGCCGGTACCGGAGGAGTTCCTGGTCTCCGGGGCGAAACCGTTACTCCTTTTTCGAAACGCCGCGATCCGCGTCCGATGGGAGCCTTTGTGTCGATCACACGTTCTAACCGGAATGCAAACCGGAACGGTGAAAGGTCGGCAGAATGTATTTCATTGCGTTGGCGACGGACTACGATGGCACGCTGGCTCATGACGGGACAGTCTCCAGGAAGACCCTCGCTGCCCTTGAACGGTTCAAGAAAAGCGGCCGCAAGCTGCTTCTCGTGACCGGGCGCGAACTGCCCGATTTGAAGCATGTTTTTTCCGAAATCGGCCTTTTCGACAAGGTCGTCGCCGAGAATGGAGCGCTGATCTACACGCCCGCCAGTGAGGAAGAACGGGTGATTTCGCCGCCGCCGGAACCCAAATTCGTTGCCAGGTTGAAGAAGCAGGGCGTCAAGCCGCTTTCGGTCGGGCGGTCGATCGTCGCAACCTGGGAACCCCATCACGCCACCGTGCTCGAGGTCATCAAGGAGCTGGGGCTGGAGCTGGAAATCATCTTCAACAAGGGCGCGGTGATGATCCTGCCGAGCGGCATCAACAAAGCCACCGGACTGGCTGCGGCACTACAGGATCTTCGGCTTTCGCCACACAATGTGGTGGGCGTCGGCGACGCCGAGAATGACCATGCCTTCCTGCAGGCGTGCGGCTGCAGCGTCGCCGTCGATAACGCAATTCCCGCTGTCAAGGCCACAGCCGATCTGGTCATGCGTGGCGCACGTGGGAAGGGCGTGGAGGAACTGACCGACAGACTGATCAAGCGTGATCATGAGATCGTGCCGAGGCGCCATGACGGCATCGTTCTCGGATCGGCCGGCGGCAACGAGATTTATTTGTCGCCGACCGATACTGTCCTCATTGCCGGCAGTTCGGGCATCGGCAAATCCACTTTGGCCACCGCGCTGACGGAACGCTTCATCGAGACCCGGTTTCAGTTCTGCGTCTTCGATCCCGAGGGCGACTATGACGGTCTCGAAGGCGCCGTTCGGCTGGGAGACGGCTCCAGCGCGCCGACAAAGGCGCAAGTGCTGGATCTTATCGCCAAGGCCGAAAGCAATATCGTCGTCAATGGGCTGTCCCTGCGCGTCAATGAGCGACCGGATTTCTTTGCCGACCTGCTGCCTGGCCTCGGCAGTTTCCGCCGTCGCACAGCGAGACCGCATTGGCTCCTTATCGACGAAGCACACCATCTCCTGCCCAAGCGGCGCGACGATACGCGGGCAGTCCTGTCGTTGGAATTGCCTGGCACGATCTTGATCACCGTTCACCCGGAAGCGATCTCGACCGACGCGTTGCGCCTGGTGACAGCCATCATTGCGCTTGGCCCCAAGGCGAAGGACGTCGTGAAGGTCTTCTGCAAAGTGACCGGCATCGAGCCGCCTAAGGAGATCTCCTCGCCCAAGGGCGAGCGCGTGTTGTTCTGGCGGCCGCAGAAACGCAAGAAATTCGCCATGGTCAAGGTGATCGAGCCACGCCAGTCGCTCAAGCGGCACAGCCGCAAATATGCCGAGGGACAACTCGATGAGGCGGGCAGTTTCTATTTCCATGGCCCCGACGATGCGATGAATCTCAGGGCCCACAATCTGATGATTTTCGCCCAGATGGCCGAGGGCATAGACGACAAGACCTGGGAGTTTCACCTGCGCGCCGGCGACTATTCCAAATGGTTCCGCCAACAGATCAGAGACAAGGACCTGGCACGCGAAACAGCCGAGGCGGAAAAGGACGAAACGCTTTCAGCCGAGCAAAGCCGCAAGCGGGTACTCGACGCGGTTCGGCGGCGATATACGGCGCCCGCCACGGCGCCGGAATGAGGCGGAACGACGCCGGCGCCATTGGTTCCGTACGCGGAACTTCTCCTCAGTCGGGTAGCGCGGCGACCGCGATTATTTCAACAACGATGTCGGCTTGCGCAAGCGCCGCAACCCCGATCACCTCCGAGGGTGGCGGATTGTTATAACTACAGTGTTTCGGGCAATGCTCGGCAAAGAACTGGTCCAGCACGTCGAGGCGAAAATTCGGAGAACTCAGGACGCCGCCATCGGGAAATGGCCCTTTGATGAAGAAGGTCAGCCGAATGAGATAGTCGAGCGCGCTGCCGAGTTCCTCCAGATCTGATTTGATGTTCGTCAAAACTTCGCGCCACTGTGCCGCCGCATCGCCAGCGAAGCCACCTCCCCTTTTGCCGGCTGGGTCATAGTCGTCGGCGGTTGCCGTGTTTCCGCAAAGGTAGACAAATCCCTTTGCTCCGGTAACGACCGTACCTTTTCCCCACGGCATCAACCGGCCGTTCTTGAATTTCTTATGGGTTACGAGTTCCATGTTCCTGTTCGGCGCCGTCGCGCCCCTGATCATCAGGCGATCAAATCATCTATTCTAATCGGCAGATCTCGAATGCGCTTGCCCGTGGCATGATATACGGCGCTCGCGACAGCGGCCGCCGTCCCGACATTGCCGAGTTCCCCCAATCCTTTGACGCCGGCTGGATTGACGTCCAGATCTATCTCCGGAACAAGGATGACGTCGACCTGTTTGACGTCCGCGTTGACCGGCACCAGATAATCTTGCAGGTCACGATTGACATAGCGGGCGTTGCGCCGGTCGATTTCCGTCGCCTCGTGAAGGGCCTGGCCAATACCCCAGATCATGCCGCCCATCAGTTGGCTGCGCGCGGTGCGCGTGTTCATGATACGCCCCGCGGCAAAGGCACCGACGATGCGCGGCACGCGGATTTCGCGTGTGTAACTGTTGACGCGGACTTCAACGAACTCGGCGCCAAAGGCATATTTCACCGAGTCCTCGTCCTGATCGCCACCGTGGAATTCCGCCTGCCCGGCATAGAGTTTCTTCAGTGCTTCCGGCGTCGAACCGTTTGGGGCAAATTCGGCATATTCTTCTATCGCACCGATCTGCATCGCCTTGAAGACATCCGACAGCTTGGCGGATTTGCCGCCGCTGGCCACGATCTTCTCCTGCTCCATTTCCAGCTTGGCATTGCCGGAACCAGCCAATGGCCCGTCTCCAGCAACGGCTGCCGCGAAAAGTTTTCCGCGCACGGCGTCACAGGCCTTCAGAACCGCCGAGCAGACGCTGGCCGTCGAAATCGAGCCGCCCGAGACCGGCGCCGGCGGCAAGGCGCTGTCGCCCATCTCGACGCTGACCTTGTCCATCCCTATCCCAAGACGTTCAGCCGCCATCTGGCCTGCCACGGTGCGCACACCGGTGCCGATCTCGTGCGAGCCGCACTGAACGCGAACCTGGCCATCGGCCGTCAGGCGGACACGAGCCGCACATGGCGCGCTGGCCGTTGGATAGATGGCGGTCGCGCAACCCATGCCGACCAGCCAGTCGCCGTCGCGCATCGACCCAACCGCGGCATCGCGCTTCGACCAGCCAAAGGCTTGCGCAGCCTGGTCGTAGCATTTGACCAGCGACCGGCTGGAGAACGGCTTGCCGCCGATCGGCTCTTTTTCAGGCTCGTTGACACGCCGAAACTCGACGGGATCCATCCGGAGCGCCACGGCCATTTCGTCCATGGCGTTTTCGAGCGCGTAGACATAGGGCGTCTCGGGCGGCGAGCGCATGTAGCCCGGTGTGTTGCGATCGGCATGGACGAGCGAGATGTGAGTGAGCACCGAGCCATAGTTGTACATGCGGCCGGTGGCTGACGTGCCGCCGACGACATAAGAGTCAGGTCGCGATGTCACCTCCCAGCCCTCATGTCCGAACGCCGTGATGCGGCCGTCCTTGCCGGCGCCTATGCGGATTCGATGCCGCGTCTCGGCGCGATAGGTCTGGGTGTTGAATGCCTGCATGCGGCTGACGACGCAGCGCACCGGCCGTCCGACGCGACGCGCGGCAATCGCGACAATTGCCGTGCGAGCGGTCATAGGTCCCTTGGAGCCGAAGGCGCCGCCGACATAAGGGCTGACAATCCGCACATTGGCGGGATCGATCTTCAACTGCCGGGCGAGTTCGATTTTCCAGCCGGTGACATTCTGGCTTGGCTCTTGGATGGTGAGTTGATCGCCTTGCCATATCGCCGTGGTCGAAAACAGTTCGATCGGATTGTGATGTTGGGTCGGCGTCGAATATTTTTGGTCGATCTTGACGGCAGCGGATGCATAGGCGGTGTCGAAGTCGCCGACTTTGACATCCTCCTTCAACATCGGGCTCTTGCCGGCCGCCGGTTCCACCTTCGCGCCTTTGGAATCGAAGCTGGCGCTGGGCGGGTCGTCTTCGTAATCGGCGCGGATCAACATCGCCGCTTCTTCCGCCGCCTCGAATGTCTCGGCAACAACCATCGCGATGATCTGGCCGTCGTGGAAAATTGTCCTGTCATGCAAGGGTGCTATGGAGCTTGCACCGGTGTTGCCAAATTTCGGCTTATCGGTCTTGTCCATGTCGCCATAGGTTATGATATCCAGCACTCCGGGGACCGCCCTGGCGTCATCCGTGTGGAGTTTGGAAACCTTGCCTCGAGCGATGCTGCTGGTTGCAAGGGCACCATATGCAACATTGGCTGTGGCGATGTCGGCCGGATAGTTGGCCTGCCCGGTAACTTTCAATCTGCCGTCTATGCGGACAACCGGCTCGCCTTGGTTTTCTTTTGGAACTGGCGCGGCTTGGTTCATGGTTCAGACCTTCATGTCGCGTGTTTCGAACAGCGCTCGCACCAGGGTGCGCTTTCCGAGCGGCACCTTGAACGCATTGTGTTCGCGCGGTTTGGCATCGGCAAAAGCGGCGTCGGCAGCCTTTTCGGCCACGTCTTCTTCCATCACCTTGCCTTGAAGCGCGGCCTCCGCCGCCCTCGCCCGCCATGGCACGGTCGCGACCCCGCCTAGCGCTATGCGCGCTTGTCTGACGGTGTCTCCGTCCATGTCCAACGCAACGGCCGCGGAGGCGAGCGCGAATGCATATGATTCGCGATCGCGTATCTTCAGGTAGCGCGAGCGGCGGCTCCATGCTTCGAGCGGAACATCGATGGCGACGATGACTTCATCGGCGGCCAGATCCGTCTCGATGTCGGGCGTGTCGCCGGGAAGCCGATGCAGTCTTGCGAACGGGATCTTGCGCGGGCCATGCCGTCCCTCCACTTCTACGACCGCATCGAGAGCAATCAGGGCCTGTGCGAAATCGCCATGATAGGTAGCGATGCAGGCATCGCTGGTGCCGAGCACGGCATGCTGGCGGTTGAACCCTTCCATCGCGGCACAGCCGGAACCGGGCTCACGCTTGTTGCAAGCCCAGGAGGTTTCACGAAAATACTCGCATCGAGTGCGCTGCAGCACATTGCCGGCAAGGCTCGCCATATTGCGAAGCTGGCCGCTGGCGGCAAATTTCAGGCTATCGGCAAGGAGCGGACACCTATGCTTGACGTCATTGTTGTCAGCTGCTTCTCCCATCCGGACCAGCGCACCGAACCGGATGGTGTCATCGGTTACCCTGATCTGCCGCAGGGCAGGCTCGGCAAGAGTGTTGAGGTCGAGCAGTCGCACAGGCTGCGCGACGCCAAGCTTCATATGGTCGGCCAGATTGGTGCCGCCAGCGATGAATTGGGTGTTGGCCTGTGTTGGCGCAACATGCCTGGCGTCGACGTGGGAAGCCATGGCGATCGCCACCGAAACGCTCGTTGGTCTTTCATAGACGAAAGGACGCATTTCTAGGCCCTCCTGATCTCGTCACGCGCCTGGACGATCGCCGCGACGATGTTGGGATAGGCCGCGCACCGGCAGAGATTTCCGCTCATATACTCGCGGATGTCATTGTCCGACCCGGCATGGCCTTCGTCGATACAGCCGATGGCGGACATGATCTGGCCCGGCGTGCAGTAGCCGCATTGAAAGGCATCATGGTCGACAAAGGCCTGCTGCATCGGATGCAGTTCTCCGTTAGCTGAAGCCAGGCCTTCCACCGTCGTCACCTCCCGGCCTTCGTTCATGACAGCGAAGCTCAGGCAGGAGAGCACCCGCTTCCCATCGACAAGAACGGTGCAGGCACCGCATTGGCCGTGGTCGCAACCTTTCTTTGTTCCGGTCAGGCCAACATGATCACGCAGTGCGTCGAGTAGGCTCGTGCGATTGTCGAGTGCGAGGGTGTAGGCCTGCTTGTTGATCCGCATCGAAATCGTCGACAGATCGCGCGGCTCGGCCGCTTTGGCGGTCGGTGACTCGGCGGCTTTCGTCGACGTGGCTACAAGGGGCATTGCCGCTGCTGCCGAAACAGAGCCCGTCATGAAGGTGCGTCTGCTCAGGCCGCCGGGACTTGTGGAATTAGACATGGCTGGTTCCCAACTGGCTGAGGTCTCAAGCGGACCAAACTGCTCGCGGGAAACAAAGTTCCGTCCTCACATCGCTGTGATCGCTTCTTTTGCGGGGCGGTCACGTGGAACTTCACCAGCAACGCGGTGGTTGTCTTCGTCAGGCTCCAACGAAGGAGACGAGCATGAGCAGTGACCAGAGCGATCGACGCAGCGATCAGAAAGAAGGCCCTGTCTTTTCGGCTGAACAGGCGCGGCAAGGCGAGATCATCTTGCGGACCCGCACACGCCGTATCATCTTCGTCGCAGGCCTCGTCGGTATTGTGATCCTCATAGCGGTGGTGAGATTCGCTGTCGGCTGAATGGCTTCGGCTGCAATCCCCGAAAAATGCCAACTGTCACGCTGGCCTGTTCGTCAGGAACTTTTGTGAACAGCTGCCGTTGACCCGAAAAAAGCGGTCGGCGCCTTTGCTTGAGAGTTCTCCCGTGGACGCGAAAACCGAAACCAAAGAACCAGACAAAACCAGAGATCCGCGCGGGGCTTCGAGCAGGGCCAGATCGGATGCGTCGGCAAAACGCAAGGGCGATGCGGCGCAGCCCGGCACTCCGGAGCGCGAAGCGCGGGACAAGGGGGCGGATAACCAAAAGCCCAGCCTCCAAAGCTTCCCCCGGCGGCACCCTTACATATCCATTACAATCCTGATCGTGCTGTCGCTGGCCGCCGGGGGAATGACCATGTGGTGGCTGAACGCACGCCAATATGAATGGACGGACGATGCCTTCATCGACGCCCGCACGATAACCATCGGCGCCGAAATATCGGGACGTATCACCGACCTGGCGGTGACCGACAACCAACCGGTCAAGGCGGGCGACGTCCTGTTGCGCATCGATGACAGCGACTATCAGGCCGGCCTCAAGCAAGCCGATGCCGGCGTAACCTCGGCGCAAGCCGACATTGTCGAGATGAGGGCTCAGATTGAAGCCCAAAACGCAAAGGTCGATGCAGCGCAGAAGCAGATGGCGCAGGCCCAGGCGGCACTCGATTTCGCCAAGGCCGAGGACCAGCGCAACCGTGACCTTCTGGCCAAGGGCACAGCGACCCAACAGCAGGCACAGCAGGCAGCGTCGACGCTGCGCCAGGATCAGGCTGCTCTCGATAGTGCTGTGGCCAATGTGGCTGCTGCCAAGAGCCAGATCGTTGTCTTGCAGGCACAGGTCAAGAGCGCCGAAGCCAAACTCGATCAGGCCAAGGCGAGCCAGGACCAAGCGCGCACAACACTGTCCCGCACCACTATCACGGCACCGGTTTCCGGACGAGCAACCAGCATCTCGGTTGCCAACGGTTCCTATGCCCAACCCGGCCAGGTGCTGATGATGTTTGTACCCGACGAGGTTTGGGTGAAGGCCAACTTCAAGGAAACTCAGCTCGATCTGATGCGGCCGGGGCAGCCGGTCGACATCGACATCGACACCTATCCGGAGAGATCCTTCCATGGCCGCGTCGACAGCATCCAGGCGGGCAGCGGCACCGCCTTCAGCCTGCTGCCGGCAGAAAACGCCACCGGCAATTTCGTCAAGGTGGTGCAACGCGTGCCGGTGAAGATCGTCTTCGACAAACCACCTGGCGTGCTGCTGGGCCCGGGCCTGTCGGTGGTGCCGGCGGTCAAGGTGCGATGAGCGACGAAATGGTCAGCGACCATAGCGAAAGCCGGTCCGCCGCCGGTGGGCGCAATCCATGGCTGATCGCTATCGTCGTCTCCATCGCGACCTTCATGCTGGTGCTCGATACCTCGATCGCCAACGTAGCGCTACGAAACATCGCCGGCAGCCTGGCGGCCGGGATGGACGAAAGCACGTGGGTGATCACCACCTATCTGGTCGCGAATTCTGTGATCATACCGATCAGCGGCTGGCTGGCCAGCGTGATCGGACGGAAGCGCTACTACATGCTTTGCGTCGCGACCTTCACCATCGCATCGCTGCTATGCGGCCTCGCGCCCAATCTGGAAATGCTCATCCTGTTTAGGATCTTGCAGGGCCTCGGCGGCGGCGGCATGGCGCCGAGTGAACAGTCCATCCTTGCCGACACGTTTCCGCCCGAAAAACGTTCCCAAGCTTTTGCCCTTTATGGCATAGCCGTCATCGTCGCACCGACGGTCGGCCCGACCATTGGCGGCTGGCTGACCGACCATTTCTCCTGGCACTGGATTTTCTTTATCAACGTGCCCTTCGGCATCATGTCGCTGGCTTTGGTGCAGTGGCTGCTCGTCGAGCCGGAGGTGATCGAGCGCGAACGCCAGGAACGGCTGAAGGGCGGCCTCAGGATAGATTGGGTTGGGTTCTTCCTGGTCGCCACCGCACTTGGCTCCCTGGAAATCTTCCTCGACGAAGGTCAGCGCAACGATTGGTTCGCATCGGGTTTCATCACGATTTTTGCAGTGATTTCAGCGATCTCGTTCCTGCTGCTCATCCCCTGGGAATTCCGCCACCGCGATCCAATCGTCGACATCCGTCTGCTGTTCAGCCGCCAGTTCGGTATGTCATTCCTAGTGATGATGGCAGTCGGCGCCGTGCTGTTCAGCACGACGCAGTTGATGCCACAGCTGCAACAGACCGCTTTCGACTATACGGCGACCCTGTCGGGCCTCTCGATGATGCCCGGCGGCATTGCCATGCTGATGCTGATGCCGATTTCCGGATTTGCCGCAGGCATCGTTCAGCCCAAATATTTGATTATGATGGGCATGTCCGTTGTGGTGATCGCCTTGTGGCACATGACGTCGCTCACTCCGGATGCCAGCTTCCGCTTCTTTGCCTTTGCGCGCATCTTCCTGATGATCGGCCTGCCGTTCCTGTTCATCCCGATTTCGACGGCGGCTTACGTCGGCCTCGCTCCGCAGCAAACAAACCAAGCGTCGGCGCTGATCAACGTTGCCCGCAACATCGGCGGCAGCATCGGCGTGTCGCTGTCCAACACGGTGCTCGCCCAGAACGCGCAACTGCATCAGGCAAATCTTGTCGGCCACACCGTGCAATCCTCACCAACCTATCAACAGATGCTGCGTCACGTAACCGAGCACTTCGTCGCTCAGGGCTCACCGATGGTCGAAGCGAAGCAGCAGGCGATCGGTTGGCTCGGACAATTGATCGCGCGTCAGGCTTCATTGCTCGCCTATATCGACGTGTTTCGGTACTGCGCAATCGTGACGGCACTGTTTGTTCCCCTCGCCTTGCTGTTGCGGTCTTCAAACCCCAAACCCGACAGCCGATAGCCTTGCCTGCATGTTGCGATCTTTCGATTGGAACTCTCTCGGTGGCTCTCCGTTCAGACTTTACAGAACAGGGAGAACAGTCATGCCACGAGGTGACAAATCGAAATACACCGACTAGCAGGAACGCAAAGCCGATCATATTGCGGAAGGTTATGAAAAGCGCGGGGTTTCCGGGCATGAAGCCGAAAGGCGGGCATGGGCGACCGTCAACAAGGACGATGGCGGCGGCAAGAAAGAAGGCGGATCCGGACGCGGCAAACATACCGGCCATCCTGCGGCGCACAAGGGCGGCAAAAGCGGCGGCACGGCATCCGCATCACGATCGGCCGCAAGCCGATCGGAATCGGCTGCAGCAACACGTAAGCGGAATGCCGAACACCACGTTCATTGACCTGGACGAAGCCCATTCAGGCTGACAAGGCCCAAGGCGATGGGAGTACGTGCATGAAATCGCAGCGCGTCAACGAGATCAGCGGACAAAGGACATTCGTCGTGGTGCTCGACCCCGGCGAAGAAGCGTTCGCCGCGCTGACCGCCTTTGCGGTTGACCAGAAAGTCGGCAGTGCGTCCTTGACCGCCATCGGGGCTTTCGAAAGCGCGACCGTGGGCTGGTTTGATCCGAATGCGAGGACCTATCGCAGAATCCCGATCGACGAGCAATGCGAGGTCCTGAGCGCGATCGGCGACGTAGCGCTCGGCGACGATGGCAAGCCCAGCCTTCACGTCCACGCAGTGCTCGGATTGAGCGACGGCACCACCCGGGGTGGACATCTGCTTGGCGGCATCGTCCGGCCAACGCTCGAAATTACTCTTGTGGAAGCGCCCGGCCACCTTCGCCGTCGCAAGCATCCTGAACTCGGCGTCGCTTTGATCGATCTGGACGCCTGACGCCCAAATTCGCGAGATCTTGTCACGCTTTCCTGTTCGTATCTGCGGGCATCTTGTCTGGCGCAACTTCCCAGCCAAAGACGCTGCGACCGCCGAGCAGATGCGACCGGTCGAACTCTTCGCTGACAATTTCCTTCAGGCTGGGGCCGGTGACGTATCGCTCGACCTGCCGCGACTGGTCGTCCAACCGCTTCAAGGCGCCGATTTCGTCTTCATGACCGAGTTTCGCCTTTTGCACGGCGGACTTCAGCACACCGATGGTCTCGTCACTTTCAGAGGTACCGGGAATGGATGCCTGTCCTTGCCGCCATGCGCCAGAGAGAACCGGCCAGGATCGGAAAAACGGCACGGCGCGCCATGCACCACTTCGGCGACAAGGGCCAGTGCGCGCACCGTGCGCGCACCAACACCTGGTACCAAAAGGAGCTCGGAAAAATCCTCGGGGCCGCGTTCGGCAGCGGCCGCCATGTTTCCATGCAGCCGACGCATGATGACATCGCTTTCGCGCACATCGTGATGAGCTGGCATGATCAGATGCGGCAGCAACAGCTGTTGCGGTGCCGGTGCCGTGCCGCGCTCCAATGCGGCGAACTCCTTGAGGATGCGATCCGGACCGAGATCCTGCAACAGATCCAACTGTCCGCGGCGCGAAGCTTCGGCGCGCCGGTCGGTCAGATTGACGATCTCGCCTTGGTTGGCGCCTTCGATGGCCGTGTGCGGCTGATCGACGAAACTCTTCAAACCTTCGGACAGCCAATGATAGCGGCGCGCCAACTTGCTGTCGCCGTTCATGCCTTGCTGGACCACGACCCAATCGCCGTCATCCGTGACGATGAACCCGTGCAGATAAAGGTCGAAACCGTCCTGGACGGCAGCGCTGTCCACTTTCGCAACAAGCCGACTCACGGTTGCCAAACCTGCTCCGTCGAAGCCGACGCGCTCGCCAATAATTGCGAGTTCATGCGGAGTTTTGCGCGAATGGGTGCCGCGGCCGCCGCAGACATGAATGCCAAGTTCGCCGGAGAGCGGCGTCAGACCGCGCTTCAAGGCGCCGACGACGCTGGTCGTGATGCCGGACGAGTGCCAGTCCATGCCCATGACGGCGCCAAACGATTGAAACCAGAACGGATGCGCCAACCGGCGCAGCAACTCGTTGCGGCCGTACTGATGGATGATGGCCTCGCACATCACGGCGCCCAGGCGCGTCATGCGATCGCCAAGCCATTTCGGCACGCGTCCACCATGAAGTGGAAGATCAGCACTTCCCGATCGTTGCGCCACGTCCGTTCCTATGCCTGCCGTTTCCTCGACAGATAGGTATCCCAGATCGCACGAAGAAGCACCCGATGCTTCTGTCCGGCTGAACGCCGGCGACATCAAGTCCAGTGCGAGAGAACCACCTCCATCTCTACCGTCTCGACCTGCTGCGCAAATCGTTGGTGATAAACGGTCAGCAGCGCGTCATGCGTCGCATCGGAAGAGCTGCAAAGCGCGTCCGTGACGAGAACCACGCGATAGCCATAATCGATTGCTCCGAGCACCGTGGCGAGGACGCATACATCGGTTTCGCCGCCAGTGACGACCAGCGTATCGATATCGCGCTCCGTCAGAAAACGCCTGAGCCGACCTTCGAACCAGGGCGAGTAAATGTGCTTGTCGATGACGGCCGCCGGCGGACAGTGAGCGGCCAACACCGGCAACAGTTCGATCATTTCGTCGCCGATGCTTTCGATCGTCATCGAGGCCCAGCGCTCGTAGTAGCGCTTCCATGTGCCGACCCCCTGCCCCCGCTTTTGGGCAGGCAGGAAGCGCGTAAAGACCGTCTGCTGCGCCTTCTTGTCGACCAGGCTCTCAATGCGAGGGAGGACGCGAGTGATCCATGGGGTTGCCCACTGTGACGGCTCGGCAAACAGCCGCTGCATGTCGACGCAGACATGCATGCAGCGGTCGCCCAGAGGCCCATAGGTCAAACCCGGCATCGACATCAGGCGATCCGTACCCGGTCGGATTCTTTCATGAGGCTTCCCTTGCCGTCGGAGGCATGGATCAGAACGTCCCGTGCCGGCACTCGTTCCCAATCGCTACAGGAACCGACATCAGCCATCGGCGTTTTCGCCTCATGGATCCGACTTGGAGATGAACTCACAAGAAATTCCGATGGCTGCCATTTATCAGCATTTCGACAAGCGGCCGGGACAGCGACGATGAGCATTTTCTATCGAGCGGCCAAGATTGCGGAAGAGGTTCACGCCGCGCAGCGCGACAAGACCGGTCGGCCCTATATCGAGCATTGCCGACGTGTCGTCGACGCTGTCGAGACTATGGATCAGAAAGTCGTCGCCTATCTGCATGATGTCCTGGAAAAAGGCGAAGGCTGGTCTCGAGCCAAGCTGGAAGAGACCGGCTTTGGACCGTCGATTGCTTCTGCGGTCGATGCCATGTCGCGCAGAGACGGCGAGGACTATTTCATGTTCGTGCGGCGGGCTGCATCGAATCCGCTGGCGCTGCCGGTAAAACGCGCTGACCTCGAAGACAACATCTGGCAGTCACGGCAAATTGGGGCCTCGACAGCCAAATACGAAGAAGCCTTGCGCATCCTCGACGAGGAATTCTCCGAGCGCTAGCAAATGCCTGCCAGAGGTTCAACGATACTATTCCATGACATGTGGCGTGTGCCGTTCGTCCTCCACCGGGTCGATATCGATGCGTGCCTTTTTCGGATCGAATGCGCCGTGACGTGCAATGGCCCGCGCTGCGGGATCCGGCGTCTCGTATGCCCACATGAAATCATCGGCCGCGCCACCAACTGCATGGACACGCCAATAACTAGCGGTTCCCTTCGAAGGTGAGCTGCTTGTCGTGTTTGTCTTTTCGAAAAGGTCGAAATAGATGTCCTCGAAAGGGATATAGAACACCGGTTCATGTCCCTCTTCCCTGAGTACCTTCGCGCGCTCCGTGGCTGCGACTATCGCGTCGGAGAATCGCACTGTTACCGTGCCGGCAAACGGTTCTATGGTTAGTGGGCGATGATGGTGCTCTGAAGTTGCGCCTGAGGTTTGCATCCGAATTCTCCGTGGCTGCCATTGACCGCGACGGCGTTCCGGTCCGCCATCCATGGAGACGAAATGCGCGGCGATGCATCAGGTTCCAGCCTGTCCGATGAGCCGAGACCGGCGAGCCAAAGGCTTATCGCCTGCCGTAACTGTCGAGAAAGCTCGTCAACAGTCGCGAAACCTCTTGTGGGGCCTCACGTGTCGGAAAGTGCCCGACTGCATCCAGGACCACTCGTTTGTAGGGCGCAGTGAAGTGCTCCTCCAGGCCTTCCGACGATGCGGTCAGCACAACACGGTCGTCGCCACCATGAAGCGTCAAGGTCGGCACAGTGATGATCTTGACCGATGTTTGCCGGCGGGCCAGTTCCGCGTAGCGGGGATCGGGCTCCGCCTCACCCCAGCGAACCCGATAGGAATGCAACGTCACATCGGGCCAATCCGGATTTTCGAAGGATACAGCCACTTCATCGAAAATAGCATCGTCGAACCAGCCCAATGGGCTCCAGCTGTCCCATAGGAATCTGGCGAATTCCTTGCGGTTCTTTCTCACGAACTCGGCGCCCCGCCCTGTTGCCATGAACCATTGATACCAAAATGCTTTCGCCTGTTCGGGCGCTGGCGTTGCCGGCTTGCCGGGTTGCCAGCCAAGCGACAGCGCAGCACAGCACCTGATGCGATCGGGAAAAATCGAGGCCAGGAGGTAAGAGATCCGAGCTCCCCAGTCGTGCCCTACGACCGCAAAACGGCTGAGGCCAAGCGCGTCGGCAAAGTCGAGTACATCCCGCGCCATTGCGGCAATTTCGCCGGATCGCATGGTTTCATTCGACAGGAACGATGTCCGTCCAAAGCCTCGCAGCCAAGGCGAAAACGTCCGAAAGCCAGCCTCATGAAGGACCGGCGAAATGCGCGCGTAAGTGGTCGCGTCGTCCGGCCAACCGTGCAACAGGATAACGGGCGCACCATTTTCTGGCCCGCCACCGAGATAGGCGATGCGCAGCAGTGGCGTATCGCAAGATAAGACGGGGTTCATTTACTCTCCGGCGCTTTAACCGGCTGGTCGCCGCCAGTCGTCGACTTCGACCTGGCATCCTGGTCAACCTGCGGGTTCTTGTCGATAGTGTCGGTGTTGGCTTTCGTCGGTTCGGTGCTGTTATCACAGGCGCCAAGCGCTAGAGCAGCAGCAAACACCAGAAGCGACAAGGATTTCTTCATCGAAATCTCCTCTGGCTGTTATCGACAAACGAGGCTCGGCGAATTTGGTTGCCTTGGCGGGCGCTCGGGCCAGCCTTCAGTCCTTCGAGCTTTTTGAGCCGGCGCCGACTGTCGGATCAGGCACTGCGGGGCCGCGTTCAGTCTCCGGACCTTCTCCCTCTATCTCCTGTACGGCTTGATCCCAGTGCTCCTGCTCGCGCCCAGTCGGACACGGCCCTCGCGCTCCCAGATTTCATAGGCGCGCCGTTTGATGCGCTCTTCCCTGTTGTCCATGACATTCGATCCTCCAATCTATCAATCTCAATTCGGGACGATATTTTTTGTTCCTCTCTGCCGGGGAGAGAGCCACTGCGGGCGCTGCGTTTCAAACAAGACGCATGTGGATTGCGTGCACAAGCACTTGGTTATTGCCGTACCGACGTTTTTTCGTGACATGCCAGCGCTGACGGTTTTATGTATCCGGCTGTTGATCTGCGCTCTGTACCCTAGCCTCCGCCATCGGCTGATGGGCAGTGCCCTGATCGCCGCGGATCGAAAGACGTGACAGTCATTTCGAGATCAAGGTGACGCCCATGCGGGAATTGCCGAAAGACATCGACGCCGACGTGGTGATCGAAATCAGCCACCTCCTGGACGACAGTCCGCTTTTCGTCCCCGTCAGGGTTCATGAACTTGCAGCCAGGGTAAGGCAGAAGGTGAAGACAGGTTTGCCGGACCTCTCGATCGAAGAACTGATCGTGGAAATGGCCTCCGTCCGCCGCTTGGCCATGGCGTTCGACCTGCCTGGATCGGAAAATGTGGTGCAGATTCCGGTTCGCCATCCGCGCCCGTAAATCCATTGCTCGCTGGGGCTGACCCGGCGCCGTTATCCCATCTGCCAATTGATCGCGCGGCTCGCCGGCAACACGGCGTCTGGAACCTAACGTGCGACCGCGGATTGAGTGCCCACGAGGGTTCGAATGCAGGTCATTGCGATGCCCCTTAGTCCGGATTGGCAAGATATAGCGGCACGGTTGGTTTTCACTGTGCTTGCCGGCGCGCTGATAGGATTGGATCGCGAAGCGCGCGGCCACGCGGCAGGGCTGCGGACAACCATTCTGGTCGGTCTGGCCGCCGCTCTCACAATGTCTCAGGCAAATCTGCTGCTGGGAGTCGTCGGCAAAACTCCCGGTTCCTTTGCCTCCATGGACGTGTTGCGCTTTCCGCTTGGCGTGCTGACCGGTGTCGGCTTTATCGGCGGCGGCGCCATTCTTCGCCGCGGCAATCTTGTCAGCGGGGTCACGACGGCCGCCACATTGTGGGTGATGACTGCGATCGGGCTGGCGTTCGGCGGCGGCCAATACGGTTTGGGGTTGGCTGGGACGGCGCTGACCTTGTTGACACTTCTCGTGCTGAAATGGATCGACGTGCGCATTCCCCGCGACCATCACGCCGAACTCGATATCGCCTGGAGGGAGGGCAAGACGAGCGATCTCGGCGAGCTCGTCAAGCCGCTGGGTTACCGGGCACGCTTGGTTGGCATGGAGCGCCCGGATCACCAGGATCCCGTCTTCTCATTTGAAATCGCCTGGACGCGACCGGACCGTGGCGGCCCGCCGACAGATTTGCTTTCGCTCTTAGACCAGCACTGCGAAGTCAAGAAATTCAGTCTCGTCAGCGAGCCGGCGCACTGACACATTGCGATTGTCCTGCCTAACATGAATGCCTGCTAATAGAACAATTGGAAAATCATGACCGCGGCCGCCAGCGCCATGATGCCTGTCGCTGCCCAGCCCACCAGGCGCATGGCCAATGGGACAACGGCATTCCCCATCACATCGCGTCGCGCCGTCATCAGCATCATCACCACCATCACCGGGACCGCGACCACCCCATTGACCACCGCGCTCCAGTAGAGGGCTTTGATCGGATTGACAGGCGTAAAGTCGAGACACGCACCAAGGAGCGTCGCCAGGGCGATCGCCGCGTAGAACGCTTTCGCCTGCAGCGGCTTGCGCTCCAGCCCGATCGGCCATTTGCGCGCCTCGCCAAGCGCATAACCAGCCGACCCGGCAAGGACCGGAATTGCCAGGAGCCCGGTTCCGATGATGCCGAGGGCAAAAATCATCGACGCGAACTGGCCGGCGACGGGCTTCAGCGCTTCCGCTGCCTGGCTCGAGGATGTTATGTCGGTGATGCCCCTGACATGCAGTGTGGCGCCTGCGGTGATTATGATGGCAAGGGCCACCAGATTCGAGAATGCCATTCCAACATAAGTATCCAGCCGGATGCGCTTGATGGCGTGGGTTAACCGCCGCGGTGCCTTTTTCAGAGGCTTGCGTCGACTGGCTTTTTCTTCTTCAACCTCCTGCGAGGCTTGCCAGAAGAACAGATAAGGGCTGATGGTAGTGCCGAAAATGGCCACGACCGTGGTCCAGAATTGCGGGTCTGGCGACAATGTCGGGACGAATAGTCCGCGCGCGACTTCTCCCCATGGCACGTGCACGAACAGGATCGTACCGAAATAGGCAAAAAGCGAAACGGTCAGCCATTTCAGGATCGAAACGTAGCTGCTGTACTTTAGAAATATCTCAAGAACCACGGATATGCCCGCAAAAAGCGCGACGTAGAGGAGTTGCGGACCGCCAACGATAAGCCGCAACGCATCGGCCATGGCACCAAGGTCGGCGCCGATGTTGATGGTGTTGGCGATGAGAAGAAGACAAACAATCGCCTGCAGAAGCCAGTCTGGATAGTAGACCCGCATGTTGCCGGCAATGCCCCGGCCGGTGGTCCGGCCAATGCGCGCACTGATTTCCTGAACGACGGACATCAGCGGATAACTGAACAACATCGTCCACGCCAGTCCGTAGCCAAGTTGCCCGCCGGCCTGTGAATAGGTGGCAATGCCGCTCGGATCATCGTCGGAGGCTCCGGTTATCAAGCCCGGCCCGAAGACGGTGAGAAGCCGCGATTTTGGCGCCCTCACTCCACCGGAAGCATTGGCGTTCAGCACTCTCTCCTTCGCTGTCGTTTTACGTCAGGCATTACAAAGCCCGCCGCCCGCTCAAAAGCGACGAGCCGAACATTCGGGTCAGGTGACGCTAAATGCGCCCGAGCACGACCAGAATAATAACAATAAGCAGCACCAGACCGAGGCCGCCGCCACCATAATAGCCGGTGCCATAGAATGGCCCGCCGCCAAGTCCACTAAAGCCGCCAAGCAATGCAAGAATTAGAATGATGATGAGGATGGTGCCGAGACTCATGACGTTTCCTCTCCCTCTCCTTTTTGCAGCTTCCCGCCGTCCGAAGCCACCGGCGGCCGCCTGCTGAGGATATGAACTCGCCACAAGCCTTCCAGTTCCCGGGCGGGGGTCCACTGGCTCTGACATGTCGGTCATCGGCAGTTTCAACATGCCTTGACCAAGGTCATCCCGCGACGCCTGGATAGCCTTGGCCTTTCAACAATCCAGCAAGGTGGGCGGCGTTGGAAGCAGCCATTTCGATAGTGCCAGAGACCTTTTCCGGTGTTTCCGGCAAGTCGACATAGTTGACATCTTCCATGGCTTCGCCGACCCAATAGACCCCGCTGTTGGCGGGAATGGTGAAGCCGACGTCGTTCAATGCTTGAAAACATTCCGCGTGGCAGTGGTGCGCCCCATCCTCGTTGCCGACGATGGCCACCAAAGCTACCTTTCCTGCTGCCGGCATGCGCCCTTTGTCATCGGTCTCCTCCAAAAACGCATCCATTCGCTCCAGAACGCGCTTGGCGATGCTCGAGGGCTGGCCGAGCCAGATTGGCAGGCCGAGCACGAAGATGTCGGCCGCCATAATTTTCTTCCTGAGTTCCGGCCAATCATCGCCCTTGCCCAGATCGGAAAGCACACCTGGCTTGATATCCTGGTCGACAGAACGGACGATTTCGCCTTTGACGCCGTATGGCACCAGCGCCGCCAGAACATCGGCAAGCAGCCGGTCCGTCGAGGATTTCTCTCTGTCATTCGAAGCTTTAAGCGAGCAATTGAGGGCGAAGGCTGTAAGTGGCATGTGAGATCTCCTGCATTGTCCCAGCCAGCTGCAATCGCCGCGACTGCCACGCGGCGGCGCGTTTATGCAACTCGTTGCGGGATCGCTTGGCATTTAACGCCAAGGGTAAATCCTTGTTCCGCGGACGGACACGGCATGCAGACCGTTGGCCGGCTGCGGAGCCATGTCTTTTCCCGTCGCGCGAATTCCTCTTTTTTCGCCATCCGGGGTGACGCGGACTTCGGGTCGATCGACGACTATCTCGAGGGTTTGACGCTGTCAGGCGCGAAGAACCTGCATGGCCAGTTGATCGCCAATTGCGGTGAGTTTCTGCCTATCGAGGCGCCCGAGCCATTCGTGAAAGCGCCGACGGATTTTGCACCGAGCTAGATGAAGCAATCGGGCTTCACGCGATGATATATTAGCAAACAATGGAACTTAGGCTTTCCTTGAGTGTTGAGGTCGCAGTCGCCTTACTCCAGCGACGGGAAAGCCATCGCGTCGGCTTTTCGGACTATGCCCCACCGGCCCAGCGCCGGTGGGGCTTTTCGTAAGGGAACACAAGACCAGAATGACTTGGTGCTTTAGCGCGGTACGGTGCGAAGCGCCGACATGAAAAGCATCAGCAACGCCAAGGCATTGAGCCCGGCGGCGATTGCATGCGAATATTCCCACTGGCGCAGGAGCAGCTCCCAGTTTTCGGGCAAGATGGTCCAATTCCGCGTTGCCTGGTTGGCTGGATAGGTCAGCGTCCGATGAAACAGGCGTTAGCAACTGCCATCGGCGTCTGGTGGATCGGGCGCCTGGCGACCACCATCATTGACTGTGAACTGGCCATCGGATTCTTCACCTTGCTGACAGCTGGACTTCTGCTTCAAACAAACCTTCGGTTGGGATGTTCCCAGGAGCGGCTCGCGTTCAAGGAGTCGTGATGATCCGACCGCGTCGCAAGGCCCCGCGATTCTGAAAAGCCAGTGCGCGAGGCATCAGGGATTTCGAGGGCGCAATGTCCGCAAGGTGATTGAATAACGGTGCTCCGCAAGCGGTGGGATGCTGTGCTCCCATTCCGAGCGCGATGGACCGGTCATTAGATAGGCCGACCTTGGCTCGACGACGATGGTCCGTCGATCCCATCTGGTGCCATTCTTTCGCCGGAGGCGGAAACTGCACGGCGCCAGCAGCGAAACGCCGGCCACATCTTCGAAATGTGGCTTGTCGCGATGCCAACCGATGCCAGCGCCATGCTGGTACTCGTTGATCAACACCTGCTCGAAAGATTCGGCAGGTCGGCCTGCAAAGGCCGCGACCTTCTTGCGCAGAGGCAGTAGAAAATCAGGTATCGCGGGCGCCTCCAAGACTTCACGCCGGTCGTAATCGTAGCGCAAGCCGAAACCGATGACACGCCGGTTTGCCAGATGGCCATGAAAATCAAATGCCTGGAATGGCAGGATTTGCAGTTGCCGGGCGAGTTCGGTTTCTTCTTCCGGCGTGATCAAGTCGGGCTGATAGAAAAATCCCTGCGGCAGATCGTCGGCAGCACCGAAGAGATCGGTTTGGCGCGCGGAAGCGGCAGTCCTGGTTTTCAGCGACGACATGGTCCTTAGATGGTGAAACGAATCCATCCCGCAACCTCCAGGTTTCCAACACTGTTCATCCGAGTAGTCAGCGGTTTGGACTACGGGCCGATCCTCGCGGTTCCCGCGGCGTCGGCGCGCGCACTCCGAGCGCCGTCACCTGTGTTGTCCAATGGAACAGAGCGGCCGCAAGACGGTTGGGTTTCTACCAACCTGGAGTTGGCGTGCTTGGAACCACCTTCGGGTTCACCGGTTCGAAGACCGTCCATCGGAGTTTCCTTGACCATGCCCAATGCAACAGAACTCCCAATCGATGCGCTGAGCGCTGGCGCCCGAGGATTCGCAGTATCACCACCGCCCTCCCATCGGACTCCAGCAGCGACCAGGTCTCCCAATGCCGCGACTTGAGACCGGCGCCTGCTTCTGCGGAGGGGTTGTCGCCGTCATGCACGGTGAGCCTTTCTGGATATGCTACGATCATGATGACGATTGCCGGCGGGCCATTGGAAGTCCGCTTACGGTCTGGGTTGGCTATCGGCCCGAGCAATTCCGGCTGCTCAAGGGAACGCCGAAAACCTTTTCCAGGACTCGCGGCGTCGTAAGGACATTCTGCCCGGACTGCGGGACCTCGATAGGGTACAGCGATGATGGCCTGCCGAATGAGCTTTATCTGACAATCGGCTTCTTCGATAATCCCGAACGTTTCCGGCCCCAGGCACATGCCTATTGGGACCTGCGACTGCCTTGGGTCGATGTTGACGACGACCTGCCGCGCATCGATCAGTATTCGAGAAAGCGCAATGCGGAATTCGGCAATCCGCGTGACAGATAGCAGAGTATCATCTCCCGCCGTGGAACCGGACAATCCTGAGGGGGTTTGTCCGAGTGACAACGGGTGCCGACATGCCGTCGACTGTGATCCGCGACACGAACTACGACCCCGCGACCAGGATCCTTTCCGTCTGGTTTGTGCCGAGTGGTATTCGCTATGATTACGAGGACGTGCCCCCGGCAACCTACGCCGCTTTCAGAAAGGCGTCATCCAAAGGCCGCTTCTTCAATGAATTCATTCGCGACCGGCACAAACATCACCGGTTTGTGAAACGGGAGGCAGGCGGGAAATGAAGTGCTTTAAGGGGCTTTGCGGGGGTCACTGTCCGGACAGCTTTTGCTTGATCTTCTTTATCATGCCGTCGTGAGGTTGACCCATGAAACGGTTCTCGATGCCGGCCCATTCTGATATGCGAACGATGTCCTCAAAGCTGGCGAGGTCGACGCTTGCTTCCGGCGCCAGCGGCTTGCCTTGCCGCAAATCGTCGAGCGCCTGCTGCACGGCATGGACTGCGCGGAACAAAAGCGTGGTCGGATAAAGGATCATGTCGTAGCCCATTTCATGCAACTCGGTGGGCGATTGCCAAGGGGTCTGGCCGCCGCGCTCCAGGATGCTTGTGGCCAGTGGAACGTCCCTAAACGCCTCGCCCACCTGTGTCAGTTCCTCCACGCTGGTCGGCCCCTCGACGTAAACACCGTCGGCGCCGGCGTCGAGATAGCGCTTGCCGCGCTCTATCGCGTCGCCGGCCCGTGCGGTTGCCGCGCATCGGTACGGGCAAGCAGGAAGAAATCCGGGTCGTCGCGTGCCGCGACGGCGGCGCGAATCTTTTGCTCCATGAATTCCGACGCAACGACCTCCTTGCCTGGCATGTGGCCGCAGCGTTTTGGTGGCTTCTGGTCCTCGATGAACAGGGCCGAGGCACCGATCGCCTCGTAGCTCCTGACAGTGCGCGTCACATTCTTGACATCGCCATAGCCGTCGTCGCCGTCGATCAGCACCGGCAGGTCGGAAGCTTCGACGATTTCACGCGCCCTGGCGTGCTTTTCACCGAACTGTTCGAGATCGATGTCAGGCACCGCGTGCATGGCCGCGACCATAGCGAAGCCACCGATCTGATAGGCCGGGAACCCGGCGCGCTCGATCAACCGGGCCGTCAGCGCGTCACCGGCCGACGGCAACACCAGCGGCGCGTTATGATCAATCATCGATTTCCAGGACGGACGCCGGACCATTTTCGAACCTCCGGTCGGAAACGCGATCGATAGATCGAGGTTCCAGGAGCTTTGGCGAACAAAGGACTTCAGCCGGAGTTGGCAGTTCTCAAGGCCCGATTTCATTGGGCTCGTGCATGCGGTAGGCGGCAAAGGGCGGCGCTTCACGTCAGTGAACGACATTGCAGCCTTGCCGGATGCGCTTACCGGCGCCGTTGCGGTTGGCGGTTTGCGTCTGTTTGAGATCACCATCAACGCTAACGTAGAATTGGCGGTCTCCAGCGAAATCGCTGAGCACCTTCGCTGACGTTCGACTGACCTTCGAGACATTGCGAGCGCCGTTGGCGGCGTGAATGGTCGGTGGAAATCAAATCCGCAACCGACTTGTGAGAAGTCTCGGGGGAACCTCCCCGTCGTCCCGCCGTTGTGCCCGTATCGAGGCCAACGGAATGCTGGCAAAGCCGATTGGGCGGGAATCGCGAGTGCAGCCCTGGCATCTGACGCAGTCGCGATCAGCAATGGGAGTTCAAGAATCTATGCCTACCAAGAAACCGAAGACCGAAAGCAAGGACAAGAAGGCATTGCGCCTGGCGGAGACGACCGACGTTTCGCCGAAACAGGCCAAGGACCTCATGCAAAAGCATGGCAAGGACAGTTCGAAGGTTGAAAAGGAAGCCAAGAACTTCAAGGCGGAAGGATAGCCGCCTCAGAAGGAAGTAACGCACTCCCACCGTCCAGTCCTAACGCCTCCATCTGCCTGCGGACATTTCCCAACTGCGCCTTCGAGAGTTCGAACAGGCACTTGGCTACGCGCCGGTTCAGCGCAACTCGTTCGACCCGTCAGCGACGCCCACGCGATGCCGATAGACCATCTCCCATCCCTTCCAGCCTGTAAACAACAGGATGAGAACCACTATCAGCGAGAGGATCAGGCCGGTTGGCACCACAGCCGCCGCCCCATGCTCGTATCGTGAATACCAGTTGTAAAGTTCGATCAGGACGACAAGTACATTTCCGCCTGCATGAAGCCATGCCGTTGTAAGATTGCGAATTTGAACATCGCCCAAGACATCCGTGAGGCCGGCAAGGGCTGCCAGGGCGGCCATTATCAGGCCCGCTCCAAGGAGCCAAAGCGTACCGGTGACCCAGCCCGGGTTAGCGGTTCGCCAGAAGATCAGGTCGCAAACCAAGGTGGCAACAAAAAAAGCGATCGGGAAAGGAATCAACATGGGATGGATTGGATGGCCGGAGACACTGGCTGTGCTGTGCGGGTTGTGGGTCATTATGATGCCTCCAACAGACGTCGCGCCGACGCGTCCACGCCGGCGGCAGTGCATGTCCAAGATGGCGCGCATAGAGGACCAAGATGCCCGTCTATGCGGGCTAGGGGCCTAACCCGAAACCACAGGCAGAACGCTGGCTGCTACGGAATGTTCCATAACCCGGCTCGCTCAATGCCACGACCGCAAGCGAAGCGCCGCAGCGCGGATCATCCAAGACCGGGGATCGCCCTGGTCTTGCCGCTCATGTGGGCGCCCAGTGTAAGCGCTTGCGGGAAACTACGGACGGCCGCACCCATCAATGCTGCGCCGCCGGGACAGAGGGCCGTTCGGGCAATGGCTGCAGCTGCGTAGACCCGAGTCGAAAACAGTCTCTTCCAGGCCGCTTTGTAGCGTCTGCCGGCAGCTTCGCGGCCCGCCCGGCCGCTTGACGCGCCGGCGAGTTCGGCGGCCAGCAGCCAGCTGGACTGGAGTGCCATCGAGATGCCTTCGGCGATGATCGGATGAGACTCGCCTGCGGCATTGCCGACGCGAAAGATATCCTTTTCATAGCAGGCGCGGATGCCAGGCCGGATCGGGCCGGCTGCAAGCCACGGACCGTCGAGGCACGCCCGGTCAAGAGCATCGCTCACATCTCGGCAAGAAGCCATGAGATGGCGAAAGACCGCCTCAGCCGCCGACGGATGGCCGTCCTGCCGGGGCCTATCAGGTTCGGAGACATGGTTCATGCGCAGCCGCGCGAGCATGTCACGCCTTATGCAGCAAGAGATCGACATGCGGCCATGATCCGCCAGGACCATGCCGCCATAGCCGCCGGGAAATATCAGCAGAGGCATCAGATCAGACGCGAGCGATGCCCCGGCGAAGTGCGCCTTGAAGCCGAGCAGGTCCGACGGGTGGCTGGCCTTTTCGAGCTGGCTTGGCAGCGGTCCAGGTTCCCAGGAACCATGCGCGGCGACGACCACCGGAGCCCGCAAGATTGTCGTTCCGTCCCCGGAATTCTCGTCTTTTGCCTGAATTCGCACCGCTTGCATGTCGCCATCCTGATCAATGGCGACAGCGCGGCAAGGCTGGAAGATTTCCGCGCCTGCCGATCGCGCCGCCTGCAGCAGCAAATGGTCCAGCATGTCGCGGCCCAGCGCCCGGCCGAAGGTGCCTTCTACAGGAGGCCCATATTTTGCACCCGGCATCGGCGCCTCGATGCAAGTCGCGCCGGAAAAGAAGCCGACGCGTCGGATTTCGGGGCCGGCATTGGCGCGCCAGGCATCGCCGACCTCCAGTCGGTCGAGAAGCGCCAGATTGCTTGCGGAGATGTATTCGCCACACACCTTGCGGCGCGGGAACATTTTCTTTTCCACGATCGCCACGGACCACCCGCGCCGGGCCAGCAGCAAAGCCAGCGAAGTGCCTGCCGGGCCGGCCCCGATGACAATCGCATCGTGGGTGGATGGTCGTCTCATGATCATCTCGATCGCGCACTGGCGCCGACGAAGACGTGCGAGAACGGACCGGCACGCCGCTCCTCGAGTGGCCTGCCGCCGGCCGCAAGCCAGAGGTCGGAAAGCTCGTTAGCACGAAAGCCAGCGCGCACGCTCTGAGCCGCGTCATGTCGCGTGACGTCGTTGGCGCCGATCGCCGGGAGAAGACGGGTCGCGGCCAGAGGGAACCTTGCCCTCAGCGGTTCCGTCGCCAGGAGCAGCGGGGCTTTCCACGCCAGCAGTGAAAACAGACGCACGAGCTCGGCGTCATCGAAATGATGCAGGAAGAGATTGACGGTGATCGCGTCGAACCATTCGCCCCCGTTCCCTTCGGCCCAGTCGAAGACGTCGGCGGTGACGACTTCAGTGCTCCATCCCAGCCTGTTGAATTCGGTGAGGATTCCGGCACCGGCGAGACTGACGCGGTCGAGCAGCGTCAGCTCTACCTCGGGCCAGTGCCGTGCCATTCGCTGCGCGAGCTTGAGCATGAAGGTGCCGTCGCCGGCGCCGAGCTCCAATATGCGGCGCGGTGGTCGTGGCACGAATTTCCTTAGCAAAGACGCCATGATCGGGGCCTGAAACATCAGCGCATTGATCCACCGGAGGTCGCGGCGCGAGGCGAGCGCCCGCGGATCGCCGGCCGCAAGTCCGTCGAGGATTTCCGGGACGAGGCTGCGGTGACTGAGCGCGTTCATGACACGGTTCGAAAAAGCATGGTTTCGGCCGTCAGTCCGGGTCCGAACGACATACCGCAACCGAGCAGTCCGGATGGGGCCTTCAGCATTTCTTCCATCACGAACATGACCGTCGCCGACGACATGTTGCCATATCGGCGCAGCACCTCGCGCGATGGCGTCAGCGCGGCGGGCTCGAGTTTCAGCGCTCTCTCGACAGCATCGAGAACCGAACGTCCGCCCGGGTGCACGGCCCAGAGGTCGATCGCCTCCGGTGGCCGGTCGCCGAGAAAGGCATCATGGTTGCTCCGCAATACCTCTTGGATCGCCGTCGGCACCTGGCCGGAAAGAACCATGTCGAAGCCATGGTCGCGAATATCCCATCTCATCAGGTCGCGCCGCTCATCCGCTACCATGCAATGAAAGCTGTCGAGTGCAAGGCCGGGCGGTTCGGCGGTGACAAGAGTTGCCGCGCAGCCATCGCCCCAGAGGCAGAAGGACAGCAGCTTTTCCAGTTCGGGGCTTTCCCTGAGATGCAAAGTACAGAGCTCGATATTGACCAGCAGGATCCTGGCCCGCGGATCTGACCTGACGATGTGGCGGGCAAGCTTGAGGCCGTTGATCGCCGCGTAACAGCCCATGAACCCGATTATCGTGCGTTCGATGCCATCCGGGAGGCCGCAGCGTTTGACCAGATCCAAGTCGATGCCGGGCGCGGAGAATCCGGTGCAGGTGGTGACGATGAGATGGGTGATACGCGACGCGTCGTCGCCAAGGTGCAGCCCGTCGACGGCTTTTTGCGCCAGCACAGGAGCGGCTTCGCCAAACATCGCCATTCTCACAGCAGTTCCCGGGAACGCGCCGCGAATGAATGTTCCGCCAAGGTCGGCGGATGGCCCTTCCGGGTCGAGAGCAGGTGCAAAGCAGGAATAGCGGCTCTCTATGCCGGCAAGGCCGGCCATCCGTTCGAAAATTCTCCGGTGACGGACGGCGATCATGGAGGCCGCGAACCGGAGATAGAACCTATGAACCTCATATTCGGGAACCGCTGTCGCAATCCGGTTGATATAGGCGTTAGCGGGCATTTCCGTCTCCCAGGGCGCCGCACGCTGCATGGCGCGGATGCCCGAGTGATCTTTGCTGAATGGCGCTAGTATTAGGGCGCATGGTTTGAGCGTTGTTCCATGAACGCTTCATAGCGCCGATTTCATCCCGGGCGGCCGCACTGCCACGGGTGTCGCGGCTGTCGACCGCTACTGCGGCCGCGTATCGCCAGCGTCCGCCATCTCGTCCTTGAAGTTAACTTTCGTGCCCATCTGCACCATGGCGGCGAGGTCTTCGGCATCCCAGTTGGTCAGCCGGATACAGCCATGCGAGAAGGTTGTGCCGATCTTGCCGGGTTCGGGCGTGCCGTGAATGCCGTAGCTTTCGATTGAGAGGTCGATCCAGACCGATCCCACGGGATTGTTGGGCCCCGCAGCGATGGTAAAGGGCCGCTTGCTCCTCACTCCCTTGAAGGCGAAGTCCGGATCGTAGTGATAGGTGGGGTTGTGCACCACGCGTTTGACTTCCGCCGCGCCGCTCGGCGCCGGCTTTTCGTCGCTGCCGATCGACGCGGGATAGACTGCGAGCCATTTGCCGGACGGATCGAGCACACGCACCAAGCGAGCGCCCTTGTCGACCTCGATAGCGGCAACGGCGTCAGGACGATCGCCCCGGCCAACATCCGGTACCGCCAACGTCGCGCCTGCCCTCTTGAAGCCGACACCCGGATTGAGCTCTCTGAGCAATTGTTCGCTGATATGGAAGCGCTCCGCCAGCTTCTCCACCGCGTTGTGATAGCCGAGCCGCCGCAGGTGGGCCATCTTCTCCATGCGAGCCGGAATACGCTTGGTGAAGGGTCCGCGTATATCCTTGGGCGTTACCTCATAAGGTACCAGGACCGGGCCGGCGGAATTTGCCACGAGCTTGTCCCAGGTTTCCGGGGTGAGCTTGCCGTCGGCCCGGAATCCGTTCGCCGTCTGAAAGGCGCTAATGGCCTTGGCGAAATTCTCTGATAGCCGGCCGTCGATCAGGCCCGGCGAGAAACGGGCGCGATCCAGGAGAATCTGCGCCTTCAGAACTGTCGGATCGATGCCCGTCGGCTCGCCGGCGGCGAATTGGGCCTGATTGACAGCGGATGGGTCCAGCTTGGCCGCCTCCGTCCCGCCGCATGCGAGGACGAGCGCCGCCGCGGCGACAAGAAGGAGCCTGATCATCGATGTCACTCCCTGGACAGCAACAGAACTCTACTTCTATGACGCGGCACGCCCTATCTGGTTCCCTTTCTGACAGATGCATGACGGCGGGCTTGCTTGCCAAGGACCTCGTGCGAAGGACACGGCAAGGCTAGTGCCAAGTGAGTGGAAGCCAGCTTGCTCGCCCTAAGTTGCGGACCCAACCTCTACTACCGCGCGGCTGTGACGCGCGATGACGCTTTCCTCGTCAGTCGCAATCACACGCACGTCCACCTTGCTGTCCGGACGACTGATGAGCTCAGCGTGGGCGTCATTGGCCGGCTCGTCGAGCGCCACGCCGAGCCAGGTCAATCTTTCGGATATCGCCTTGCGGATGGACGATGACCGCTCGCCGATGCCGGCGGTGAACACGAGGCATTCGAGACCACCCATCGTGTTCGCGAGCGCTCCTGCTTCCCTCGCGGCGCGGAAGGCGAAGAGCTCGATCGCCTCGCGGGCACGAGGGTCGCTGCTTGCCTCCAACGTGCGCATGTCGCCCGAAACGCCGGACACGCCGAGCAGTCCGGATTTCTCATAAAGCATTGTCTGCAGCTCGTCCGCTGCCATGCCCCTCTCCAGCAGGAAGTACAACAGCACGCCGGGATCGATGGCGCCGCAACGCGTACCCATGACAAGACCATCCAGTGCCGAAAAGCCCATCGTCGTATCGACGCTCTTGCCGTCGTGCAGAGCGCAAAGGCTTGCCCCATTGCCGAGATGAGCAACGATTGTCCGTTTTGCCGCGAGCGCGGGCGATATCTCGCTCAGCCGCCTAGCAATATATTCGTAGGAGAGGCCATGAAATCCGTAGCGTCGCAGTCCCTCCCCTTCATATTTTTGCGGCAGGGCAAAGCGCCGCACGAGCGGATCGATCGTCTGGTGGAACGCGGTATCGAAACATCCGATCTGTGGCAGATCCGGTTGCAATGCAGCTATCGCGCGAACTGGCGCGAGACTGCGAGGCTGATGCAAAGGCGCGAGTGCGGTCAGCCTGTCCAGGGCCTCAATGGTAGCGGGCGTCAGGCGGACTGGTTTGCTGAACTCGTTACCGCCATGCACGATGCGATGGCCGGTGCAGATCAGTTTTCTTCCACCAAGTTCGCGCTGCACCAGGTTCAGTAGTTCGCCAATCCCCGCGCCATGAGGATCGTCCGCGTTAAACTGCCTATCACACTGCACTGTCCCATCGGCCGCCTTTGCAGTGAGCCTGGGCGTGTCGCCCAGATCCAGAGTGCCGCGCGAAACCAGCTGCTGGCCATCCGATGAGCCAAGATCGTATAGCGCGAACTTGACGCTGGACGAGCCGGCATTCAGCGCCAGGATCGACTGACTCATCGACCAGCCTTTGCCCCGTTGGCAGCCGGCCAACTCCATTTCCGGATCTCGGGCATGTCTTCGCCGTGCTCGCGGACATAGGCCTTGTGCTTGACCAGTCGATCGTGAAGTTCGCTAGCGAGGCTTTCGGCTCTTTCGGCCAGGCCCGGCACGCGTGCGATCGCGGCAAGTGCGAGATGGTAGCGATCGAGTTCGTTGAGCACCACCATGTCGAACGGCGTCGTCGTGGTGCCCTCCTCACGAAAGCCGTGCACATGCATGTTGTCATGATTGGCACGACGGTAGGTCAAGCGATGGATGAGATAGGGATAGCCGTGATAGGCGAAGATGACCGGCCTTGTCTTGGTGAACAGCGCATCGAAAGCCTGGTCGGTGAGCCCATGCGGGTGTTCGGTGTTCGACTGCAATGTCATCAGGTCGACGACGTTGACGACGCGGATTTTCAGATCGGGGATTGCAGAGCGAAGAATGTCCGTCGCAGCCAGCGTTTCCAGCGTCGGAACGTCGCCGGCACAGGCCAGCACCACATCTGGCTCCTCGCCTTTTGAAACCGTGCCGGCCCATTCCCAGATGCCCGCGCCGGCCTTGCAGTGCGCTTCAGCATCTTCGATAGACAGCCATTGCGGCGTCGGCTGCTTGCCAGCGGTGATGACGTTGATGCGGTTGTAGGTTCTCAGGCAATGGTCGGTGATCCACAGCAGCGTGTTGGCATCCGGCGGGAAATAGAGCCTGACCGTGTCGGCCTTCTTGTTGGCGACAAGGTCGGCAAAGCCCGGGTCCTGATGACTGAAGCCATTGTGATCCTGGCGCCAGACATGAGAGGTCAGCAGGTAATTGAGCGAGGCGATCGGCTTGCGCCAGGCAAGCTCGCCAGAGGTCTTCAACCATTTTGCATGTTGGTTGACCATGGAGTCGACGATGTGAATGAACGCCTCGTAGCACGAGAATAAGCCGTGGCGGCCTGTAAGCAGATAACCTTCCAGCCAGCCCTGGCAGAGATGCTCGCTCAGCACTTCCATCACCCGGCCGTCGCGGGAAAGATGGACGTCGTAGGGTTCGATGCGCTCCATCCAGATCCGATCCGTGACCTCGAATACATCGTCAAGGCGATTGGAAGACGTCTCGTCCGGTCCCATAAGCCGGAAATTTCGCGCTTTGGCGTTAAGGCGAAAGACTTCGCGAAGATAGCCACCACAAATCCGTGTCGCCTCGGCAATGACGCCTCCGGGCCGAGGTACTTCGAGCGCCAGGCTCTTCCAGTCCGGCAGCGCCAGGTCGCGCTTCAACAACCCGCCATTCGCATACGGAGTTGCGCCCATGCGCTTTGTTCCTGTCGGGGCAAGGGCCGCGAGTTCCGGCAGCAGATGTCCGTCCTTATCGAACAGTTTTTCCGGTTCGTAGCTTCGCATCCAGGTTTCGAGGATCTTGCGGTGCTCGTCATTGCCGCGGGCGTTCGATACCGGCACTTGATGCGAACGCCAGAAGCCCTCGACTTTTTCGCCATCGACCTCTTTCGGTCCAGTCCAGCCCTTGGGGCTGCGCAGGACGATCATCGGCCACTGCGGACGTTCGCCAGGCCGTCCCGGACCTCGTGCCTGTTCCTGAATGGAATGGATCCGATCGAGCACACTGTCGAGCGTCCTGGCCATCGCTTGGTGCATGGCGACCGGCTCATGGCCTTCGACAAAGAACGGTTCGTAGCCGTAGCCGGTGAACAGGTTGCGCAACTCCTGGTCATCCATGCGGCCGAGGATCGTCGGGTTGGCGATCTTGTAGCCATTGAGATGAAGGATTGGCAGCACTGCACCGTCCGAGGCCGGGTTCAGGAATTTGTTGGAATGCCACGCTGCCGCGAGCGGACCGGTTTCGGCCTCGCCGTCGCCAATGACGCAGGCAACCACCAGATCCGGATTGTCGAAGGCCGCGCCGAAAGCATGGACCAGGGCATATCCGAGTTCGCCGCCCTCATGAATGGAGCCGGGCGTTTCGGGCGCCACGTGACTTGGCACCCCGCCTGGAAAGGAAAATTGCCGGAACAGTTTTCTCAGGCCGTCTTCGCCTTGGCCGATATCGGGGTAGATCTCGCTATACGTGCCCTCGAGCCAGGTGTTGGCGACCATTGCCGGACCGCCATGTCCTGGACCGCAGATAAACAGCACATCAAGATCACGCTCACGGATAATTCGGTTGAGATGCAAGTAGAGGAAATTGAGGCCCGGCGTTGTACCCCAATGGCCGAGCAGCCGCGGCTTGACATGCTCGGCTTTCAAGGGTTGGCGCAGCAGCGGATTGTCGAGCAGATAAATCTGGCCAACCGAGATGTAATTCGCGGCGCTCCAGTAGCGGTTCATGAGATCGATCCGTTCGAGGCTGATCGCCTGCGTCGTCGCGGCAGCCTTGTCGTTCATCGCCCAGTCTCCAGCATCGGTTTTCCAGCATCGTTTCGCTGGAGATAACTGGAGCGACTTCGCGCCTGAGCAAGCCCAAATTGGCGATGGCGTTCGAAGGAATGTCCAGGCGACGTTGGGGCAAGCAAGAAACCGTCGGCGTCTCCAGCCGGGTCAGTGGACTTGTCCTGCAACACACCTGCAACAAAGAAGGAACTTTGGGGCCCTTCAACGGTTAGAGGCATGAGCCGGGAGAGCCACCGAAGGCAGAAGAAGTGGCCCACCCGCCAATGTCGAAGGATATCCTTGAACAATTGCGGACAAGCGGCCGCCAAGGGAGCTGAAAATGCTCGATCTTCCCAGTGCTCGCGACCGGATGGTCAATGTGCATATCGCCCGGCGTGGCATCCGCAATCGCGAGATCCTGCAGGCCATGCGGGAAGTTCCGCGCGAGGCTTTCGTCGATCCCGGCTTCGAAGAATTCGCTTATGAAGACGGACCACTGCCCATCGCTGACGGGCAGACGATTTCGCAACCCTACATCGTCGCGCTCATGACTGAACTGGCGGACGTCAAGGCTGGCGACCACGTACTGGAGATTGGCACCGGCTCGGGCTATGCGGCGGCCGTGATGAGCCGGATCGTCGAACAGGTCTACACGATCGAGCGCCATCCCGGATTGGCTGAAACCGCGAGGCGTCGGTTTGAGAGGCTTGGCTACGAGAACATCGAGGTCAGGACCGGCGACGGCACCAAGGGCTGGCCGGAAGCAGCGCCCTACGACGCCATCGTGGTGACGGCCAGCGGACCAGGCGCGCCGCTCGCCCTGCAGGAACAACTCGATGTCGGCGGCAGGCTTGTCATTCCGGTCGGTGACGATCTGGATTCGCAACGCCTGCTCAAGGTCACCCGAACGGGCGCTGCAAGCTACAGCGAGGAGGATTTTGGCGGCGTGCGGTTCGTCCCTCTCATCGGCGAGCAAGGCTGGCCCGAAGGTGGCGAGATCGCCGAGATCCGTCGTCCGCTCCGACATCCGCATCCCGCCAGTCTGCCCGATATGATCGCAATGGCCGCCGAACCGCTTCCGGATTTCGACGATCCCACCTTTGGCGAGGTGTTCGATCGGTTCGCCGACCGGCGCGTCGTTCTGCTTGGCGAAGCAAGCCATGGCACGTCGGAGTTTTACAAGGCGCGCGCGGCGATCACACGCCGGCTCGTCGACAAGCACGGTTTCACGATCGTTGCGGTTGAAGCTGATTGGCCCGATGCCGCGGCCATCGACCGCTATGTTCGTCATCGCGAGCCACGAGCCGGTGTCAGCGCGCCATTCCAGCGGTTCCCGACCTGGATGTGGCGCAACACCGACGTCGCGGCCTTCACCGGCTGGATGCGCGACCACAACGAGAAGCTCGAGCCATCCAGGCAAGCGGGATTCTACGGTCTCGACATCTACAATATGAGCGGGTCCATTGCTGCGGTTCTCGAATATCTTGATCGGGTTGATCCGCAGGCAGCAAAGATCGCGCGCGAGCGCTATGGATGCCTGACCCCATGGCAAAATGAACCGTCCACCTACGGCCGTGCGGCGCTGACCTCGGGCTACCGGGCATGCGAGCAGGCGGTTCTTGAGCAATGTCGAGACCTGCTCGCCAGGCAACTGGACTATGCCCGACGGGACGGCAGCGACTTTCTCGATGCCGCTCAGAACGCCCGGTTGATTGCCTCCGCCGAACGCTATTACCGGATCATGTACTATGGCGGCGCGGAATCCTGGAACCTCCGCGACACGCATATGTTCGAAACGCTGGAACATCTGCTGGACGCCAACGGACCGAATTCCAAGGCGGTTGTCTGGGCGCACAATTCGCATATCGGCGATGCCCGTTATACCGAAATGGGGGTTGTCCGGGACGAACTGAATATCGGCCAGCTTTGCCGGCAACGGTTCGGCGACAGGGCAGCCCTGATCGGCCTGGGCACGCATTCCGGCACCGTGGCCGCCGCCTCCGACTGGGACGGCGAAATGAAGGTGAAGCAGGTGCGGCCCTCACACGCAGACAGCTACGAGCGGCTTTGCCATGACTGCCGCATTCCGCGTTTTCTGCTCGACCTGAAGCGCGACGAGGCGCTGCGCGAGCGGCTCCTGGAGCGCAGGCTGGAGCGCTTCATCGGGGTGATCTATCGGCCGGAAACCGAACTGCGAAGCCACTATGCGGATGTTTCGCTGCCTCAGCAATTCGACGCCTTCTTGTGGTTCGACAAAACCACCGCGGTAACTCCACTTGGCCCGGAGCATGCAAGAGCTGGTGTTCCCGACACCTATCCGTTCGGACTTTAGCCGCCGGCGAAAGGCGAATGGCCCGGAACATTTCGGCTGGCCTCGGGTTTTGAAACCGAATCCCTCGAAGGAGTTGTCTCATGAGCACGAGCAGACATCCAAAGTGGAAAAAGCCGAGCGATGCCGACCTGGTGAACAATCCGGGCATCGGAACCTCCAAGGGCACGATCAAGGAAGGCGATGACCTCGACCTTGAAGGCGAAAACACGATCGAAGGCGACGTCGAGAATGACACGACGGCCGCCGGCGGGATCAATCCAAGGCAGAAAATGCGGACGAACAAGTAGCGTGCCGAATTGCACGAGAAGGGAGGCTATCGATGGCCGGAAACAAAACCCACGAGCAAAGCCTTCGCGTAATCGAAAAGCGCGAGAATACGAAGAATGCCGGCAAGGACTTCGACGCGAAGACGGATCTGAGAAAGTCCGACGCTGAGCGCGCAGCCTCGCGGCAGGACAACCTCAGGCCCAAGCTGAGGGATATTGCCGACCCCGATGATCGGAACATCATCCGCGGAGAGAACCAGGAAAGCTCTCACAACAAGCATCGGGGAGGTCGTTGAGGTCGGCCCCATACACCGATATCCGCGCAGCAATTGTCTTCCGCAGGAGCAAGTCATGCCACTCACGCTCAGCAGTTCCGCCTTTGCCGAAGGCGCAAAAATCCCTGAAAGATACACGCGGGACGGCAAGAACGTGTCTCCGCCGCTGAAGTGGTCGGGGGTACCTGATGATACGAGGAGCCTTGTCCTCGTCGTCCAGGATCCGGATGCACCAAGCGGAACGTTCGGCCATTGGGCGGTGTTCAACATATCCCCCGACACCCGGGAACTTCCCGAGGCGGCAAGCGGCAAGCCGGGTCCGCAGGCCCTCAGGCAGGCGACGAACGATTTCGGCAACGCCTATTATGACGGCCCTGAACCGCCGGTCGGACACGGCGTCCATCATTATCATTTCCGGCTGGCCGCACTCGACACGCCAAACCTTGCTATTCCGGCAAGCGCCGGCGTCCAGCGTATCTGGCAGGAAGCACAAAAACATCTGATCGAGCAGGCAGAACTCGTCGGAACATACGAACGGATTTGATGGGTTGCTTGCAGCCGGCGGAAGGAACCCGGATCGCGTGGCCGATGTCGGCGTGAACGGAACAGTTCTTCTCCTTAACGGTCGTTCGGGAAAGGAGACGCGTCATGTTTGAAAGCGTCATGTGGTTGATTGTCGTGGCCGGCGGGCCACTGTTGCTGATCATACTGATGGCCTATGTCTTGCTGACACGCCGCCGCCTTGGCCCCGCCGAAAGCAAAGAGCGTGACCGCGCAACCGACCGGCTGTATCGCCAGGACAGGCGATGATTGGGAAGGTGGGCGGGCGGGAATCGCACGGCTACGGGCACGCGACGATTCCCAACCCTGATCAGTGCATGATCCTTTGCCTCAACCAAGCGAGAAACCTGTTGCCGCCGATCGTTGCGCGGACCCGGGCTGCCGCCCACCGCGCCTTCATGGAAGCGCCTACGTGACAGTCGCAGACGATGTCATGCAGTTGCCAGTCATTCAGCTCGAAGAAGCGCTTGGCTTCGCCATAGGTGTCATTCCTTAGGCCCGACGCGCGCAGCACCGAGTCTTCGAACGCGACGGCAATTGCCGAACCCTCGCCACGCACCGTGGCACGAGCTTCCGGGTGCAGATGCTCGGTGCCGGAAAACGCTGCGAGGAGCCGCTCGGGATTCTGCTCGAGAAGTTCAGCCCAGCGCTCGATGCGCTGGTTTCGTGTCATTGCCGAATATGCAGCCGAGGACTCGATGGCGGCGACGGCATGCAGTTGGTCGAGTGTCTGATGTTTCATGGTCGGCTCCTGTTTCAAAGGGAGATGCACCCACGCCTTCAGAGGAATTATCGCGCAGCGATGCTGCGACAAGAGCAAAAGCCTGACAGAATTCGTCACCGCCAAGTTCAACCGGCTGGATCGTAAACGCGCCGGACGCGTTCATCGAAGAGATGGGGTCATCACTGCCCGCGGTTTGCCCATGCTCGTCCAGCCGATCGACTATTTTCTTGTTGCCTGGTTCATTCTTGCTGCTGCCTCGACGGTCTATGTCGGGATAGATCAGCACCGCAACAATCCCGAACCGGCGGTGATGAAATGGGGGTTCATCCTGGTCACCCTCTATATGGGCCCCGTCGGCCTGCTGCTCTATGTGTTGGCCGACAAGGAGCCGCGACCGGGCGAGCACGAGGACTTCACGAGGCCGCTGTGGAAGCAGGGCGTCGGCTCGACCATTCACTGCGTTGCCGGAGATGCTACAGGCATCATCCTCGCCGCCGTCGTCACGGCGACGCTCGGCCTTCCTATGTGGCTCGACCTCATTGTCGAATATGTTTCCGGCTTCGCCTTCGGTCTGTTCATCTTTCAGTCGCTGTTCATGAAGTCGATGATGGGCGGCAGCTATTGGGAAAACGTGCGCAAAAGCTTCCTGCCCGAATTCATTTCGATGAACTTCATGATGGCGGGTATGGCGCCTGTCATGAGCTTCCTGATGATGGGGCGCGACATGCGCGCGATGGAGCCGACGGAACTGCTGTTCTGGGGCGTGATGTCGATCGGCGTCATCGCCGGCTTCACACTCGCCTACCCTGCCAATGTCTGGCTGGTGGCGCGCGGACTGAAGCATGGATTGATGACGCAGCGCCGGCAGACCACCGGAACGAGCAGTCGAGAGAAATCTGCTCACCAACCGCACGGAACAGGCCACAACGAGACCTCCCACAGCGGCAAAAGCAGTGGCCACCAGATGAAGACGGACGCCACGACGCCGCAGGTTTCGGCACTCGGCATTGTATCCGTAATTGCGCTGGCGATCGGCATGGCCGCACCGGCTAACTGGCTGAACCTGACGCTGTCGGCCCGTGATGTCGGCGGGGTAATCATGCCGCGAGGCATGATCATGGGCCGCGATACCCCGGCCGAGGCGATGCGTGACATGGCGGCAGCCGATCCGCGTCGGGTGACGGCATCCTACGATCTGTCCGCCAAGGGCGGCCAGGAATTGCCGTTCCGCCTGGAGAACGGCGTCAAGGTGTTCGAACTCAGGCCGTCAGTGATCCGTTGGCAGATACTGCCCAACGTCGCGGTCGATGCCTACGCCTATAACGGACAGATTCCCGGGCCGCGCATCCACATTCGCCAAGGTGACAGGGTCCGCATCAATGTCACCAACGACCTGCCGGAGGAAACGACGGTGCATTGGCACGGCATGATCCTGCCGAACCAGATGGACGGACCCGCCGAGATTACCCAAGCGCCGATCGAGCCCGGGCAAACCTACTCCTATGAATTCACCGCCACACAGCACGGGACCTATTTCTATCATCCGCACGCCAAGCCCGACCGCACCCAGGCACTCGGGCTCTACGGAGCGCTGATCATCGACCCCGCCAATCCCGCCGACGAGATCCAGGCCGACCACGATTACGTTATCGAGCTCCAGGAATGGCTGGTGCGCGACGGCCTGACCTACCCGGCGATGCCGATGGAAGGCGGCATGCCGAACTTCTTCACCATCAACGGCAAAGCGTATCCTTCAACCGATACGATCCATATGAAGGTCGGCGAAACGCTGAAGGTGCGTTTCATCGGCACCAACAATGGCTTTGTCCATCCGATGCATATCCATGGCGGACCGTTCGAGGTCGCCGCCCGTGACGGCGAGACTCTTGCCCCTTCGGCTCGCTTCCTGGCCGACACGATCAATGTTGGGCCGGGGCAGCGCTATGACGTCGTCTGGAAGGCACAGCGGCCCGGCAAATGGCTGATCCACTGCCACATTCCGCATCACACGACAAACAACAATGTCGAGGAAAAGGGCGGCGGCGGACTGATGGTCATCATCGATGTCAGCTAACCGGCACCGAGGCCACGGCCGAACCGGTGCGCTCGGCCGACAGAGGAGCGATCCCATACCGACCCAGCAACCTCCAGCTCCAGCAACCGTCCGGACGCTGCTATTGTCGCGTCCTACTTCTTGATAATATTTCCGTCGCGCAAGTCGAATGCTTCGGTGCCGCGAGCCTGGCGATAGAAATCGTCCTGCAATTCACCCCATTCGCCGAGGAAGGCGCCGCAATTGCTGCAATAGATTGGCGTCGACTCCTTGGCGTTGTCGGGAATGTCCATCTGGATCGTCCCGCAAGCCTTGCAATCAAGTTTGTCGTCCAATCGGCGTCCCATTTCGCAATGATTGCGCATTTTCAATCAGGAGCCAATTGTCGGTTTCGTACGAAGTGGCGCAGACCGCCCTGTGAGTTCATCACTAGCTAGCGCAGACTTGCTCCCGCAGAGAGAAGGAAGTCGATTCAGCTATGGGCGTGAAATTGTCGGCCCTATTCGCGGGAATCAAAAAGGACGGCCAACCCCAACTTCCGCGTCAGGTCGACGATCTCCTCCATCAATTCGTTATCCGTATCCCGCATGTAAGGCGCGTCCCTGCGAATTGCCTCGATCACCGCTTTGACCGAGACGATATCGCCGTATCGCGCGCTTCCGAGCTCCAACGCCAGAAATTCCCTCGCGGTACCGACGGGCCTTATTGCTCCCCTAGCGATACTCATGCGGCTCCTCCCCATGGCCACGTTAGCTTTCATTTTGAGCCTGTCCGAGATGGAGATCAATTGATGGTATGATTCGTACAAAACCCGCTGAGCCGATATGCGACAACAATTGAAGTTGGCCCAATGCGGCCGACCCACGGAACCATCATTCGGCATAAAGGTTGTGTCTCCAATCGTCCTGCGGAGAATGCAAGGGAACGACCATGCGAATGTTGACGATAGTTGCCGCGCTTTCGGGAGCGGTCATCATGCAGCCTCTCTATGGGCAAACCATCGACCCGCCGGGTCCACAGCTGACACCGATGGAACCCCAGCCCGAGCCGATACCGCCCCGGCAAGGGGCTCCTGGTGAGAATTTCACCGATGTCGCCATCGTCGCCGTCGAGGACCTACCTGCGGAAATCAAGGCACAGGCGGAAGCCGTGATTACCCAGACCAGTGCGCAAGATCTGCTGCGTCTGCAGAGCTCCATCGATGCATCGCCTCAGGCAACATTGGCGCTGAGGGCCAACGGGCTCAACTCTTCACAGGTCGTGGCCGCCAACATCGATGGTGATGGCACTTTGACGCTGATCATCCAAACGACAACTTGATCGGCCGTCCGAACATACGGCTACGCCGTGAAGCAACGAAACGCAGATGTCGCGGAGAGCCGCCATGGCCGAAGCCGCTGTTCGCAACTTCACCATCAATTTCGGACCGCAGCATCCGTCGGCCCACGGGGTCCTGCGGTTGGTGCTCGAACTGGATGGTGAGATCGTCGACCGAGCCGATCCACATATCGGCCTGCTCCATCGCGGCACGGAAAAGCTCATAGAATACAAGAACTATCTGCAGGCCCTGCCCTATTTCGACCGGCTAGACTATGTCGCACCGATGAATCAGGAGCATGCCTTCTGCCTCGCCGCCGAGAAATTGCTCGAAATATCGGTGCCAAGGCGTGGGCAACTTATCCGTGTCCTCTTTTGCGAAATCGGCCGGCTTCTGTCGCATCTCCTCAATGTCACGACCCAGGCCATGGACATCGGCGCACTGACCCCGCCGCTTTGGGGTTTCGCAGAGCGTGAGAAGTTGATGGTCTTCTACGAGCGCGCCTCGGGCGCCCGTATGCATGCGAATTATTTCAGGATCGGCGGCGTGCACCAGGACCTGCCTTCCGAGCTTCTCGACGACATCTGGGATTTCTGCGACCCCTTCCTCAAGGTCTGCGACAATCTCGACGACCTGCTCACCAACAGCCGCATTTTCAAGCAACGCAATGTCGATGTCGGCGCGATTGGGCTCGATGACGCCTGGGCGTGGGGCTTCTCCGGCGTGATGGTACGCGGATCGGGAGCGGCATGGGACCTGCGCAAGGCACAGCCATACGAATGTTATCCCGAGATGGATTTCGACATACCGGTCGGAAAAAATGGAGACTGTTATGATCGGTACCTGGTTCGGATGGAGGAAATGCGCCAGTCGGTCCGGATCATGAGGCAATGCCTGGAAAAGTTGCGCTCGCCGCAAGGCCAGGGGCCGGTGGCGATCCCCAATCACAAGATCACGCCGCCGCCACGTGCCAAAATGAAGCGTTCGATGGAAGCAACCATCCAGCATTTCAAACTCTATTCGGAAGGGCATCGTGTGCCCGCCGGCGAGGTCTATGCGGCGGTCGAGGCTCCGAAGGGCGAATTCGGCGTCTATCTGGTTTCGAACGGAAGTAACGTTCCCTATCGATGCAAGATACGCGCGCCTTCCTTCGCCCATCTGCAGGCGATGGATTTCCTGTCCCGAGGGCACATGATCGCCGATGTCGCCGCAATCATAGGCTCACTTGATATCGTGTTCGGCGAGATCGACCGCTGACCGGTGCGCAAATCACATGCCCGCAGATCACATGCCATTGTCGAAATCGGTGGCCTCATCGGCGTGACGCATCATGCGGCGAAAGCTCATTGAGATGTGGGCGCGCCTGATGTGGCCGATCGACTCCCAGTCTCCGATCTCCGCAGCGGCAAGGACTTCCTCCATCTCCCGGCGGAAGGCGGTGAATTCTTCGACAAGGCCCAATTGCGGCATCATCTTCAGGACGACCCGCGCGACTTGAAAATACAGGCGCTCGCTGATCTCGCGCAGCGGCTGGTTGCCGGTCATCGCGGTGAGTTCGTAGAAGAAATCCATGTTAAGGCGCAAGAAAGCGCGCTGATCGGGGTTGAGGATATCGGAGTCACAGCGTGCGATAAGCGCCCTTATCCGATCGAGATCTTCCGGCTTGCGCGGGATCGGCGACAGCTTGCCGACCAGAAGCGCCAGCTCCAGCCTCAGATGATAGACCTGCTGGAGTTCCTCGATATCGACGTCCGTGACGATCGTGCCGACGCCATGGACGGATTGAACAAGACCTTCGGATTCGAGGCGCGCCAGCACGCGCCGAACCGGCGTCCGGCTGATCTCGAATTCCTGGGCGAGTTCTTCCTCGGAGAGATGGCTTCCCGGAGCATAGTCCAGCAGGCAGATGCGGTCGCGCAAGATCCGGTAGATGCGCTCGAACCGCTCCCGGGCCGAGAGCGGGCGCGGGGTCACGGCTGTGGGCGCGGCATCCGTTTCAAGCGTCATCCAGCCTCCAGGACAGCATGCAGAAACTGCCGTGTCCGCTCGTTTTTGGGCGCCCCGAACAGTTCGTTTGGCGGCCCCTGCTCACAAATCTTGCCTTGGTAGAAGAAGCAAACGCGATCGGAAAACTCCTTGGCGAAGCCCATCTGATGGGTCACCATCAGCATGGTCAGATCATGCTCGCGCCCGATCTGCCTTATCACCTGCAGCACTTCGCCGACAAGCTCCGGGTCGAGCGCCGACGTCACCTCGTCGAACAGCATGATCTTGGGTCGCATGGCCAGTGCCCTGGCGATAGCGACGCGTTGCTGCTGGCCACCGGACAGCTGCGACGGGTAATGATCCTTCTTCTGAGCCAGCCCCACCAGTTCCAGCAATTCGGCTGCTCGCGCCTCTGCATCCGCGCGTTTCATGCCAAGCACCGTCATCGGCGCCTCGATGCAGTTCGCCATCGCCGTCATGTGCGGGAACAGGTTGAAGGATTGGAACACCATGCCGATCTTCGCCCTGATGCGGCGAATATGCGCAAGGTCGGCGGGAACGAGCATGCCGTTCTTCTTCATGTGGGTCAGCGGCTCGCCTTCGACCCAGATGACGCCGTCGTTGATCGTTTCCAGCGTCATCAGCATTCGCAGCACCGTCGTCTTGCCGGAGCCGGAAGGGCCAATGATGGAAACCTTTTCACCGCGCGCGATTTCAAGATTGAGCCCGTCGAGGACGGTCAGTGAGCCATAGCGTTTCGACACATTGTCAAAACAGACCATCGGTTGTTCCGTCATCGCGTGGCCCTCTGGTTGAGCATGCGTTCGAGAGTCCGGATCAGCGCGGCTGAAACCAGGCTCATGGCAAGGAAGAACAGGCCGACCAGCGTGATCGGCTCGGTGTAGCGAAATGTTTCCGAGCCGATGATCTTGGCCGTCTGCATCAGCTCCATCACGGCGATCGCGGAAAGCAAGGGCGTCTCCTTGAACAAGGCGACGAGATAGTTGCCGAGTGCCGGAACGATCGGTGGAACCGCCTGCGGGATGATGATGTCGCGAAACGTCGTCCAGGCCGACAGATTGAGCGCGATCGAGGCTTCCCACTGACCGCGATGGATGTTGTCGAAACCGGCGCGATAGACCTCGGAACAATAGGCGGCGTAGTGAATGCCGATGGCAAGCACGCCGGCGGTGAATGCGTCGAGCACGAGGCCGAATTTCGGGAAGACGAAGTAGATAAAAAATATCTGGATGAGCAGTGGGGTCGAGCGGATCAGTTCAACCAGAACCGAGATCGTCCAGCCGGTCCGCGGTATGGCGATGCGCACGACCGCCAGCACCAGGCCCAGTGTGGCGGCAAGCACGAAGCCGATCAGCGTCGCTTCGACCGAGACGATCGCCGCGTGCGCAAGCACCGGCAGGATTTCGAGGGTGAAATTCCAGTCCCAGATCATGCTGCCTTCCCCCGCGCCAGACCAGCCGACGCCCGCCTTTCGAGCAGCCGCATGCCGATGGTGAGGACCAGCGACATAACGAGATACATCAGCAGGACGAGGGTGAAGATTGGAAGGGTCTTGAACGTATTCTGGTTCATCTGCTGCGCCTTGAAGGCAAGGTCGGAGAGCGTGATCAGCGAGACCAGCGAGGTCGATTTGAGAAGCTCGATGAATAGATTGCCCCAGGGAGGTATCATTGCCACAAAGGCCTGCGGCAGGATCACGCGCCGCAGCATCTGGGCACGGCTCATATTCAACGCCGTGCATCCCTCCCACTGGCCGCGAGCGACAGACAGGATCGCGCCGCGTACGACCTCTGATCCGTAGGCGCCGACGTTCAGCCCGAGCGCCAGGACGGCGACCGGGAATGGGTCGAGCGAAACGCCGAATTGCGGCAGTACGAAAAACAGCCAGAACAGTTGCACCAGCGCCGAAGTGCCGCGGAATATCTCGACATAGACCGTGGCCAGCCATCTGAGCGGCGCCGGACCATAAAGCCGGGCGAGTGCTGCAAGCACACCCATGATGACCGCGAGCAGGCTGCCAAGGATGGCGATCTCGATCGTCAAGACCGCGCCCTGCAGCAAGCCGGGTAGAAACAGGCTGTAGGCCTGCTGTGTCGCCAGGATGCCGATGACCGCGAGTGCAATCGCCAGCATCGCTACAAGCGTGCCAATTCCCATCTGCCTCTCCGAAAAAGAGGCGGCGCCTTCGCGCCGCCCAGCAGTTGGGACCTTATTTGCCGGCGCAAAGCTCGGCGGTGGTCTTGTTCGGCAGGTAGTCCTTGCCGAAGCCGAGCGGCTCGACGAGTGCGATATGCTCCGGCGAGCCAAGGAATTTCTTCAGCTCGGCGTTGAATGCCTCTTGCAGATCGGTGTCTTCCTTGCGGAAGCCGAAGCCACCGTGGCCCTTTACCGACTTGCCGGCAACTTCGCCGAATGGTTTCGTCGATTCCACGCCGTCGGCCTTCTTGGCCATGTCGGCGATAGACAGGGCGGTTAGCGCAGCGGCGTCGGCACGGCCCGACTGGACGGCGGCGACGAGGCTGGACTGGTCAGGCAGGGAAACGATCTGCCCTGCCGCGACACCGGCATCCTTGGCAAAGCCGCCCTCGACCGCGCCGGCCATCACGGCGAGCTTGAGATCGGGATTGTCCTTGAAGCTCGAAAAGTCCTTCACGGCCTTCGGATTGCCCTTTGCCACCAGCAAGGCCTCGCCGATGCCGTAAGAAGGCTCGGAGTAGTTGATCTCGGCGCAGCGCTTGGGAGTGATGAACATGCCGGCGGCGATGATGTCGAAGCGCCCGGCCTTGAGACCAGGGATGAGCGAGCCGAACTCGGTCAGCACGCCGTCGACCTGCTTGATGCCCATCTTGGCGAGCACCGCCTTGGCGACTTCGGGCGCCTCGCCAGTCAGCTTACCATCTGGCGTGGCATAGCCGAACGGCGCCTCATTGGCGAAGCCGACGCGGATATAGCCGTCCTTCTTGGCCCGCTCCAGGGTGGTTTCCGCATGAGCGGGCAGCGATGTCAATGAAGTCGCTGCGAGCGCCAGGCAGGCCGCCGCTTTCACGACGATACGGCGCGAGATCGATGATTTGAACATGCTTTTCTCCCATTGAACAACTGATGATGGTTCCCAGCGTCGCGGCCTTCTTCGAGGTTGAAACGCGCTTGACCAGACGTATACAACTGCCCTAGACATTGTGCAAGCCAAGACGCAGAAACCTTTGAAAATTAGACAGCAGAACGACACGTAGCCATCCAGTTGTGCACAATTTAAGCGATTTTCCCGTCCAAGGGCGGATCATATCCAGAAGGCTGGACATCCAGTGACGAGCGCGAACCATTTCGGGGCATTTACGCAGGCGGAATATGCGCAGCGCCTGGCTGGCGTGAAGGCACGCATGGAACAGGCCGGCTTCGACCTCATCGTCTGTCAGGATCCCGCCAACATGTGCTGGCTGACCGGCTATGACGGATGGTCGTTTTATGTTCCGCAGTGCGTGCTCGTCCATCTGGAGGAGGACCGGCCGATCTGGTTCGGCAGGACTCAAGATGCCCGCAGCGCGCGCCTGACCACTGGCCTACCGGAGAAAAACATCGTGCCGTTCTCGGAACGGCTGGTGCAGCAGCCCGTCGAACATCCCTATGACGAGCTCGCCCAGCTGATCCGCTCGCGCGGCTGGGGAACCGCTCGCGTCGGTGTCGAGATGGACGCGCATTACTACACCGCGCGCTGCCACGCCCATCTCACCCAAGGATTGCCCGACGCGCACTTCGCCAACAACCACGACCTCGTCAATTGGGCGCGGCTGGTCAAATCCGAAGCCGAACTGGCGCTGATCCGCAAGGCCGGTGCGATCTGCACCCATGCCATGAACCGCGCCATCGACAAGATGCGGCCCGGCGTCCCCCAGAACCACGTCATCGCCGAAATCTATCATGCGCAGATCATGGGCGTGCCCGGAGCGGGCGGCGACTATGCCGCGATCTGTCCGCTGATGCCCGTTGGCGAGGGCACCAGCACGCCGCATCTAACCTGGTCCGACGCGCCGCTGCCGGACAGTGGACTTGCGATCCTGGAGATTGCCGGCGTGCGCCGCCGCTATCACGCGGCGCTAACGCGCACCGTGCATTTCGGCAAGCCGCCGGCGGCTATCCTCGATATCGCCAGGGCAATCGTCGAGGGCGTCGACGCCGGTCTCGAAAAGGCCCGACCTGGCAACACCGCAGAAGAAGTGGAAGCGGCGTGGCAGGCTGTCTTGCGCAAGAACGGACTGAAGAAGGAAAGCCGCGTCGGCTATCCGGTCGGGCTGGCATACCCGCCCGATTGGGGTGAACGCACCGCAAGCCTTCGTCCTGGCGACACCACCGAAATGCAATCCGGAATGTGCTTCCATTTCATGGCTGGCGTTTGGCTCGACGATTTCGGCATCGCCATCTCGGAATCCTTCGTCGTCACGGATCGCGGCGGGGAACGCCTCTGCGACGTGGCGCGCGAACTCATCGTTATCGACTGACTATGGCGCGCGGGAAGCCGGACCTTTTGAGAGACCCTGCCCACAACGAAGCCGGCAGCAGCAAGCACGAGGATGCCTGATGGACCGCAATCCCTTTTCCGAAGCCGAAATCGAGGGCCGTCTGGCAAGGATCCGGGCGGCACTGGGCGAGCGCGAACTTGACGCGGCGGTCTTCGCCTCGCCGGAGAACGTCTTCTATCTCACCGGCCTCGATCACTGGGGCTATTTTGCCCCTCACCTGCTGATCGTCCCGCTCGCAGGCAAGCCCGTTCTGGTCACCCGTGCGATGGAGAGAGTGACGATCGAAAAACAGGTGGCGGCAGCGGAGTTTCGCGGCCATTCCGACAGCGAAACGGCGGCGGATCTTGCCGCGCGGGTGCTGGCGGAACTCGGCTTGTCCGGTAAGCGGATCGGTCTCGAATACTGGACGGCAGGCCTCAGCCACGGGCTTGCGGTGGCGCTGCAGACGCAGGTGGATGCCAGATGGAGCGACGTCTCCGGTCTGGTCGACAGGATGCGGCGGGTGAAGAGCGCCGAGGAACAGGCCCTGATGCGGCAGGCTGCCAGGGTGACCGACGCTGCCGCCGGGGCCGCGATCGCGGCGATCTCGGACGGCGCCACCGAGCAAGAGGTCGCCGCCCAATGTGTTTCGGCGATGATCCGCGCCGGTGGCCATGCGCCGGGCTTCGGCCCGTTCATCCGCCCGGCCGCGCGGCTTGGCGAGGAGCATACGACCTGGGGCGACGGCATTTATCGCAAGGGTGAGCCGGTCTTCGTCGAACTGTCCGGCTGCATCTCGCGCTACCACGCGCCGCTCGGCCGGCTCGTTCGCATCGGCCATATCAGCGACGAAGACGCCGCTATGGCCGAAGTGACCGCCAAGGCATTCGACGCGGTCGTCAAGGCGCTGCGGCCCGGGGCCAAGGCGCGCGATGTCTACGCCGCCTGGCAGGCCGTCGCCGACGAGGCCGGCCTTGCCCACTATCGCCGCCATCACTGCGGCTATCTCGTCGGCGCCGGCCAGCCGCCATCATGGACCGGTGGCAATTCGGTGACCGGGCTGCGGCACGATTCCGATCTCGATATCGAGACCGGGATGAGCTTCCACATCCTGTCCTGGCTGATGGGCACCGGTCGTGGCGATGACTTCGTCTCCAACACCGTGCTGTTGACCGATGCGGGTGCCGAAGTGCTGACCCGCACGCCGACCGGCCCGATCGTTCAATAGGCCCGCACGGATGGCGCCTTACTCGGCATTCCAGATTTTCCGCAATGCGCTGTCCGGCCAGAAGAACTGGCAGCGCGCCTGGCGGGCGGCGGAGCCCAAACCGTCCTACGATGTGATCGTCATCGGCGGCGGCGGTCACGGCCTCGCCACGGCATTCTACCTCGCCGAGAACCACGGTATTCGCAATGTCGCCGTGCTTGAGAAAGGCTACATCGGCGGTGGCAATGTCGGCCGCAACACCACCGTCATCCGCTCCAACTACCTGCTCGACGGCAACACCCAGTTCTACGAATTCTCGATGAAGCTCTGGGAAGGCATGTCGCGGGCGCTGAACTTCAACGTCATGTTTTCGCAGCGCGGCCAACTCGTCACCGCGCATTCGGCCGATCAGCTCGACGGCTTCGGCCACCGCGCCAACGTCATGCGGCTGAATGGCATCGACGCCGACATCCTCGATCGAGACGAAGTGCGCCGCCTGGTGCCTTATCTCGATTTTTCCGACACAGCCCGCTTTCCGATCCATGGCGCCATCTTCCAGGGTCGCGCGGGCACGGCGCGGCACGACGCCGTCGCCTGGGGCTATGCGCGCGCCGCCGATGGCCATGGCGTAGACATCATCCAGAACTGCGAGGTGACGGGCTTCATTCGCGATGGCGAACGGATCGTCGGCGTCGAAACGACGAAAGGCCGGATCGGCGCCGCCAAGGTCGGGCTTGCCGTCGCCGGCCATACGTCCGTGCTCGGCGCCAAGGCCGGCCTTGAACTGCCGATCGAAAGCCATGTCTTGCAGGCCTTCGTCACCGGACCGCTGAAGCCGCTGGTCGACCATGTCGTCGCCTACGGCGCCGATCATTTCTATGTCAGCCAGTCGGATAAGGGCGGGCTGGTCTTTGGCGGCAATCTCGACGGCTACAATTCCTACGCCCAGCGCGGCAATCTCGGCGTCGTGCGCGAAGTGGCGGAGGCGGCGATCGCCTTGATGCCGTGCATCTCGCGCATCCGTCTGCTGCGGCATTGGGGCGGCGCCATGGATATGACGCCGGATGCCAGCCCGATCATCTGCCCGACGCCGATCGACGGCCTCTATCTCAACGGCGGCTGGTGCTATGGTGGCTTCAAGGCGACGCCGGCTTCCGGCTGGTGCTTCGCCCACACGATCGCAACCGGCAAGCCGCATCCGTTGATCGCGGCCTACGGGCTCGACCGTTTCCGGACCGGCCGCACGCTGGACGAGGCCGGCGCCGGCCCCTCCGCGTGGCTGCAATAGGAGGCGGGAAGAAAATGCTGCGCATTGAATGCCCCTGCTGCGGTCCGCGTGACCATGACGAGTTCCGCTATGGCGGCGACGCTTCCGTCAGCCGTCCGACCCATGACGATCCCGATCCGGAAGCCTGGTACGCCTATGTCTATGTCCGGAAAAACCCCGCAGGCCTCCACCGCGAGTTCTGGCAGCACGTGATCGGCTGCCGCCAGTGGCTGGTGGTCGAGCGCGACACGCGCAACCACGTCGTTTCTTCCGTTACCTTCGCCAGGACATCGCGAGCATGAACGCCCAAAACAAGCGGTTACCTGGCGGTGGTCGCATCGACCGCTCTTATCCCGTCGAATTCAGCTTCGACGGCCAAAAGATGGCCGGATATCGTGGTGACACGCTCGCATCCGCGCTGCTTGCCAACGGCGTCACCCTGGTTGGACGCAGCTTCAAATATCATCGTCCGCGCGGCATTCTTTCCGCCGGGCCGGAGGAGCCGAACGCACTGGTCACGCTCGGGACAGCGGGCAGGCGCGAGCCGAACCTGCCGGCAACGACGCTGGAACTAGGCGAAGGCATGGCTGCGGAAAGCCAGAATCGCTGGCCGTCGCTGGCCTTCGACGTGCAAAGCGTCAATGGCCTGTTCGCGCCGTTTCTTTCTGCCGGCTTCTACTACAAGACCTTCATGGGTCCGACGCGGCGCGCCTGGAAGGTCTACGAACACTTCATCCGCAAGGCGGCCGGCCTCGGCAGAGCCGGTACCGAACCGGATCCAGATCGCTACGAGGTTCGTCATGCCTTTGCCGATGTCGCAATTGTCGGTGGTGGTCCGGCCGGATTGTCGGCGGCGCGGGCTGCGGCCGCCGCCGGCGCGCGAGTAGCGCTGATCGAACAGGATTTCCTGCTTGGCGGCCAGCTTCTGGCGGAACGGTCGGACGGCGCGGCTGCTTCATGGTTGAACCAGATCGAAGCCGAACTGAAAAGCTTCGACACCGTCACGCTGATGAAGCGGACCAGCGCTTTCGGCGTCTATGACGGCAATGTCATAGGCCTGGTCGAACAACGCGACCAAGTCGGCCCGCCGCGAACCGGCGAAGCTCGGCAAACAGTCACGTTGCTTCGCGCCCGCTCGATCGTTTTCGCAACCGGCGCCATCGAGCGTCCAATGGTGTTTGCGAACAACGACCGGCCCGGCGTCATGCTTGCCTCGGCCGCCCGGACCTACCTCAACCGCTTCGCCGTTCTGCCGGGCAGGAAAGTCATCGTCACTGCTGTCAATGACGGCGCCTGGCGCACTGCCTTTGACTATGCTGCAGCCGGCGCAGAGGTAACGGTTGCCGATCTGCGCGCCGCACCGCCAACGGCGCTTGTCGCGGAAGCCGCACGCATCGGCGTCACGGTGCGGACCGCAACGCGCATTGTCGACCTGCATGGCGGCCGTGCCGTCAGGGGCGCGACACTCGCCGGACCGTACGGCCAGTCCGAGGCCGCCTGCGATCTGGTCTGCGTGTCCGGAGGCTGGTCGCCGACCGTGCACCTCACTTCGCATCTGGGCGTCAAGCCTCGATATCGCGAAGACATCGACGGCTTCGTGCCAGGCGCCTTTCCAGCCGACCGTTTCGGCGCCGGCGCAATGATGGGAAACTATGCGACCGCCGATGCTATCGAGGGCGGTCATCGTGCCGGCGTTGAAGCTGCATCCTTCTGTGGCAAGTCGGCGCCTGTATCAGCTCCTTCAAAGCTCGATCTGGGCGAGACCATTACGACCATGCTTCGCGAAATCCCGTCCGCCCAAGGCGGAAAAGCCTTTGTCGATTTCCAGATGGACGTGACGACAAAGGACGTCGAACTCGCCCATCGCGAAGGCTATGAAGCGGTTGAGCACCTGAAACGCTACACGACGCTCGGCATGGGCACCGACCAGGGCAAGACCAGTAATTTCCTGGCCCTCTCGGCTATGGCCGCCCTGCGTGGCGCAACGGTTCCCGAGACCGGCACCACGACCTTCCGCCCACCCTTCACGCCGGTCGCCATCGGTGCCCTTGCAGGCCGCGCCACCGGCCATCATTTCAAGCCGTTCCGCCGCACACCGATGCACGACTTGCATCTGGCGAACGGCGCCGACATGCTGGAAGTCGGCCTCTGGATGCGACCCTGGTTCTACAAGCAGTCCGGAGCCGATGTGAACGAAGCCTACGTCGCCGAAATGCGAAATGTGCGCCAGGCCGCTGGCCTGATGGACATCTCCACCCTCGGCAAGATCGACGTCCAGGGTCCCGACGCAGCCACATTCCTGGACCGTGTCTATGCCAACGGCTTCGCCAAACTGCCGGTCGGCCGTGCTCGCTACGGCGTCATGCTGCGCGACGACGGCATCGTCTTCGACGACGGCACCACGACGCGGCTGGCGGAAAACCGGTTCTTCATGACCACGTCGACCGCCAAGGCCGCCGACGTGCTGTCGAGGCTGGAGTTCCTGCTCGACACCGCATGGCCGGAACTGCGCGTCGCCATCACCTCGGTGAGCGATGAATGGGCGGCGATGTCGGTCGCCGGACCGAAGAGCCGAGCGATCCTGGGGGCGGCATTTCCGTCGCTCGACGTTTCCAACGAAGCGCTGCCGCATATGGGGTTGCACGAAAGCCAATGGGAAGGCTGCGCGCTGCGCATCGTGCGCCTCAGCTATTCCGGCGAGCGTGCCTATGAAATCTACGTCGGCGCAACTGCCGGTGAACAGCTCTGGAGCCGCTTGCTCGAAGCCGGCAGGCCGTTCGACCTGAAGCCCTACGGCGTCGAGGCGCTTGGTGCGCTCCGTGTCGAGAAAGGCCATGTCGCAGGGCCTGAAATCGATGGGCGCACGACGCTCGACGATCTCGGCCTTGGCCGCATGGTCGGCAAGCGCAGCAGCTTTGTCGGCGATGTGCTGCGGCGGCGCCCTGCCCTGCTGGCGCCTGACCGGCAACGCCTGGTCGGTCTGGAATGCATCGAGGACGGAAAGCGCCTGCGCGGTGGCGCCATCCTGTTCCTGCCAGGCGAGAAAGCTCACGGCCACGGACGCGGGCGCATCACCTCCGTCACCTTCAGCCCCGAACGCGGCCACTATGTCGGGCTGGCACTGCTTGCCGGCGATGTCGCGACGGAGGGAAGCGAGGTCGTGGCCGTCTATCCTATGAAAGCCGAAACGGTGCGTGCCCGCATCGTCTCGCCGGTATTCCTCGATCCGCAAGGAGAACGGCTGCATGGCTAGCCCAGATTTCAGCCTGTCCGTTGCCGATTGCCCGCTCATCCAGGTCGAGGGGTGGGATGGAATGCTGGGGCAATTCGAATCGAGCCTCTCGGCGGCGCTCGGCACAAAACTTCCCGCCTCGGTCGGAGAGACGGTGCGTCACAAGAACTTTGTCATCATTCGCGTTGCACCGCGCCGTCTCTGGCTGGCCCTCGACGACGGGACGCAAGGGTCGTCCCTTGCCATCGATCCCGATCTCGGCTGTTCGGTTTGCCTTGGCGAAGGCCGCATGCGTTTCAGCCTGGCGGGGGCCGACATCGCGAGCATTCTCTCAACCTGCATAGCCGTCGACTGGCACGCGCCGACCACCGCTCCGGGCCGGGCCGTGCAGACTTCCTTCCACCATGTGCCGGTACTCCTGATTCGCACCAGTGAGACCTCGTGCGATCTCGTCGCGCCGCGAAGCTTCGCCCGCAGCCTCCAAGATTGGCTCGCCGACGGCTAGCCTGAATACCGCCCCAGAATCCCGCCCCAGAATCCCATTGTGCGAATCCGACGCCGCCGCGCCGTTTGGTCACGCGAATTTCACGCGTCACAGAGCGATTCATGGCGGCTGCTGAGGGGCCGCTACGGTACCTCAACAGCACGATCAATTAGTCGTCGCTCACGGAACAAGGGGTCTCGGTGAACGTTAGAAAGACGGGTTCGCCGTTTGCGAAGCAGTGAAAGGCGGATCTCCCCTTCCAGGAATAGGAGAAGACGATGAGAAGTCATCTGATTCCTGCCGCCACCGGGCTTATTCTGCTCGCCGGCATCGGCGTGGCCACCGCGGACGAGGTGATTGTCACGCCCGAACAGCAGACGGTCATCCGCGAATATGTGCATAAGCATCCGCTGGCATCGATCAATCTTCTTGGGGTGGAACTCAGTGTCGGTTCCGCTTTGCCCGACACGGTCGAACTTCGGTCGATCGATGTTCCCGATGTCAAATACAAATATGTCGTCGTCGGCAATCACACAGTGCTGGTCGACCCGGGCACACGCAAGATTGTGAAGGTTATTGACTGACGGCAAGCCCGCCGTTCCAAGCGACAGCAGGCGTGCCGTCCGATAGGAAAGGAGCCAGTTCAATGTTGCCGCATGTTGAGACGTGCGATGTGGCCGCCGCTGTCGACGAACTGCTGAACGAGCGATGCAACGCGTTGCTATCGATGAAGGCAGCAATCGCCGCGCTGCGGGAACGCACGGGGACGGAGCGGTCGGACGCGGACCTGGAAGGACTGATCACCAAGAAGGCGGCGCTCTTCGGCGTCGCGGTGCTGTCCGACAGGGACTGAAGGCGAAAGCGCTCCCAGCATGATCGAGAGGCCTTTACGTCGACACCCGCTCATCGGCGAGCTTTCGACCTTGCCTGCCTGGCTGCCGCCGGCTTAATGCGGATTCGCAACGATCCACCTTCGGGATGGTCGATCTCGAAAGAATTCGTTTTCCGCACGAGATCACTTAGTTTCCGGAACCCAAAGGTCCGCGGATCAAAGTCCGACGCCAAATTGGCGAGTTGAGTGCCGACAGCACCGAGTGGGACCCAACCGTCCTCGCTCTCCATCTGCGCGATGACTTTCGAAATGATTGGCGTGGCGGCGCTGGGAGACTGAAGCGGGTTTGTGGCCCGGCTTGTGTCCTCACTATTTGTCTGCGTCGTTGCAAGCAGGTTCTCCGTGTAGACGAATTTGCGGCAAGCCTGGCGAAAACTCTCCGGGGTCTTCTGTTCGCCGAAGCCAAATACATCGATCCCCTGCTCGCGGATACGTGCCGCGAGACGAGTGAAATCGCTGTCCGACGAAACCAGGCAGAAACCGTCGAAGCGGCCGCTGTGAAGCAGGTCCATTGCATCGATCACCAGGGTGATGTCCGACGCATTCTTCCCCGTCGTGTAGGCAAACTGTTGTTGTGGGATGATGGCATGCTTCGAGAGGATGTCGGCCCAGCCTTTGGAGCGGACGCCGGAGAAGTCGCCGTAAATGCGGCGGACACTTGCCTCGCCGAGCTTGGCGATCTCTTCGAACAGGCCATCAGCGATCTTGGACGACGCGTTGTCGGCATCAATAAGAACAGCGAGACGAGGAGAACGGATCTCAGGCATTGAATTTCCCCTTGGAAGAATCAGCCGAGCTTTGAAGCGTCACCACGGCTGCGTGCCTGGTCTTGCTTCTTTTCGGGCTCCTAGACGCCGAGTACGAGACGAACGCGGTTGTCGTCAATTGTCCGCTTGCTTCGACTTGCGGTCTCGCGCTTGCGAACAGATGTCGCCTGGACTGGAGGCTCTTCATTCTCGTCCGGATTGGGCAGCGGAGTTTCGTCCGGCAGCCCTTCGGGTTCAGGCTCCTCGATCGGCTCAGGCTTCCACGTCGGAGCCGGCATGGGTACATCGCGATTTGGATCGGGTTCTCTTGGCTGGGGCATCGAGGTCATCTCCGTTCAGCCTGGACAACTCATCCACCACGCCATGGTTCCTGGCTAAACCCCTTACCGCTCTGATCATTGCGCAGTGGAATCGCACATGCTGGTGGTCGCGACGAGGCCTTGGCCTTCGGGTTTTGCATATCTTTCGGAACCGGTCCGATTCTCAAGCCGTTGTCTTGGAAAGACAGCGAGGAGAACCGCCATGAAGGACAAGGCAGCAGATTTCGAAAACACCTTGCCGCAGGTTGCCATCGACGATCTCCAGGTGCGGCAGCTTGCCGTCGCAACCGATTTGCCCTCCAAGCAAGCCCGCGAACTGGTGCGTCGCCACGGCAACGACCCCAAGAAGCTGGAAGAGCTGGCGAAGTCGATCAACGCAGCGAATTGAACCAGGTCGATTGAACCTGGTCAGGCTACATGCCGACGCGCATTAGATGTCGAGCAAGGCATAGGGACGGCCGCTCGGCTTGGCCACATGCATGGCGACGTTGTAGACCTTGGCTCCGCCAGGCGTTTGACCTTTGTAGGAGCCGCGATGAGCATGGCCATGCACGACGGCGCTGACCTGGAACCGATCGATCGTTTCCGCCAGACGTGAGGAGCCTAGAAACGGGAATATCTCCGGCGGCTCTCCTGCAACGGTCTCCACGACCGGCGCGTAGTGAAGGACCACGATCGTGCGTTTCGCGCGGACCTGCCGCATCGCATTTTCGAGCCGCATTGCTTCGCTGACGCTTTCCGCGACCATCGCTTTGATCGCCGGTTCGCCGAAGGAGCCAAGCATGCGCGACCCGAAACCGCCTACGAACCCCTTCACACCGACAAAACCGACATCCCCAATTTCGATCGCCTGCCCGTCGAGGAGGTGAACGTCCGCCTGGCGCAGGATCTTGGTGACATCTTCTGCCGCATCGGACTCATAGTCATGATTACCGAGCACGGCCACCACCGGGATCGAGCAGTTGCGCAGATCCTCGGCGAGGAGCTCCGCTTCACTAGGCTTACCGAGATTGGTGAGATCGCCCGCGAGTACGAGGACATCGGCTTCGCGCGATATCTCGCCGAAAAGATCGCGATAAGAGGCATGGCCATCTTCCCTGACATGCAGGTCGCCTAGCGCGGCAATCTTGAGCATGCGTTTGCCGTCCGCCGGCGTGGCCTTCCTGTTGCGATCAGCCATCGCGAAATTCTCCCGCGCCGCCGACGCCGGCAAAGCCCCATTCCTTGACATCGATTTCGTAGTCGACTTGCGAAAGCAGGCGCCCGCGGCAGATCTTCATTCTGGGAGACGGCAATTGTCGCTGCTTGGCGAGACGGTCCAGCAATTCATCGAGCAGCCAAGCCGGAACATGATCGCGCTCGCTCGGATAGATCCACCTGAAATTGAGCAGATGCATCAGCAGCACCTCCCAGTGAACCTCCAGATAGGAAAGCAGCCTGTGCCAGTCGATCTGGTCATGCGCCTTGAGAATCGTATGAGCGATATCGGCTCCGTCGTGACGCCCCCTGTCCTGGATGAAGCATTTGGACCAGACGAGCTCGGTCGGCCCGATAATTCTCACCCGGTTGCCCAGCAGCTCGGTCTGCCGGGCGTGTTCCAGCCACAGATCGCCAACAGGCATCATGCCATTGGCGGAGCCGAATATGACATCGAAGAAATGCGTGCCCTTGAACACTTTTCCAAGCCACCGATCGTCTTCGATTTCGACCGCGTATCCAAGCTGTTTGAAATGGGCGAGGATGCGCGCATAGTCGCCCGCCTTACAGAAGATATCGAGATCCTTGGTCTGGCGGGTGACTCCCGTGTAGGCGCTTAAGGCGTATGTTCCAGCGACAAGAAAAGGAATGTCCGTGCCGGTGAGTTCGCGGATCGCCTCCGAATAGAACACCTCGGCCTCGGTGTTGTTGAGTGTCGGCGCGGCCTTTGCATCAATCGTGGGAAGCGTAACCAGAACGTTTTCAGGTGAACGACCATTGGTCATGATATGATGACTCCAATCCGACGGCCAACGACCGCCCGCTGGAGTAACAACGTGAACCGCACCCGGTTCCGCCGGCGGGGCAGTCGAGTGGATTCGTTCTCGTCCTGTCGGCGCTGACCGCCGCGCGCCTTCTCCTCAATGTGACCGGGTTCCTTCGCAGCCTTCGCCGGTGCGTTGGCCGACGGAGCATCAAACGAAAAACCCGCCTGTAAGGCGGGTCACTGGCGCGAATCGGCACCATAGGTAAATATGTACCATAGCTGAGGTCACGGAATCAAGAAAAAATTCCTATCGGTGAAAAGTTGCCGGCACAAAAGCTGCCAACACCGCCGAACTGGGGCTGTCGTCAGGCATTGGGCACCGCCGGTGTGGCTGGATCTGCCGGCACGTCACAGCAGCCGTATCTGATAGCTCAGCACGCGCTTCCCACCGGGCGCGATCAGCATCAGGCCCGGCTTGTCGACGAAGTCGCCGTCGAAGTCCGCCGGGCTGGCGATACCGTGCCAGGGTTCGATGCACAGGAACGGCGCGCCGCTCGGCTTTGACCAGATGCCCAACTCCTGAACCCCTTGCCACGACATCTCGATCGCCGGACCGCGCTCGGCGGCGTAGCGCACGCTGGTGCTGGCAGGTCGATCGAGAATGACCGCGTCCTTGTCGAACAGCCGCTCGGAGAGCGCCAGGATATTGCCCTCGACAGGCGTCGGCTGCGGCGTCGGCAACAGCAAACCGTCCTTCAGGCGGCGGATCGGCGCAGTCTCGTCCTCGGCAAAGGTCAGCCGGTAATCCGTCTTGGCCAGCCCTGGCAGCAATGGCCAATTGAATGCCGGGTGCGCCCCAACCGACGCCGGAAGCGGCTCGTCGCCGGTGTTGGTGATGTCGAAGGTCACGCCGAGCTGCCGGCGGTCCAACGTGTAGGTCACCGCCAGGCGAAAGGCGAATGGGTAGTGCGCGCGGGTATCGGCGTCGTCGGTGAGAACCAGCGTGCAGGACCCTGGCCGCCTCTGCGCCCAGGCAAACGGCTTGTCGCGCGCGAACCCATGCTGCGTCATCGGATAGGTTCGGCCGCGATGGCGCAACTGGTCGCCCTTGAGCCGCCCGACGATCGGGAACAGCACCGGCGAGTGACGCCGCCATTCCGGGCCGGCCTGCCACAGAAGCTCCGTGCTGTCGGCATCGCGCAGAGAGACCAGTTCGGCGCCCTGCCCGACGACAGTCGCCGAGATGCCGTCGCCGTGAAGCGTCTGGCTGTCCTGTTCCATATGTCCTCGCGGTTTGCTGGCGGGACAGCCAGGTTAGCAAAAGCCTTCGCGGACTCAAGGGCGAGCGTGTCGGCGCCTTCGTTCTGGTGCTTGCCTGATCAGATGGCGGTCAAGGGCAAGCCAGGCAGCACCTTGTCAAGGGTGATCGGAAATTCGCGCACCCTGACGCCGGTGGCGTTGTAGACGGCGTTTGCGACAGCAGCCCCCGCCCCGCAGACACCAAGTTCGCCTAATCCCTTGGCGCCGAGTGGATTGGCCTTGTCATCGTGTTCCTCGAGGAAGACGACCTCCATCGCGCCGATGTCGGCATTGACCGGGACGTGATACTCGGCAAGGTCGTGGTTGACGAAGTGGCCGTAGCGCCGATCGAGCACTGTCTCCTCCATCAGCGCGGCGCCGATGCCCCAGCTCATGCCGCCGATGATTTGCGAGCGCGCGGTTTTCGGGTTGAGGATGCGGCCGGCGCCAATCACTGCCAGAAAGCGACGCATCCGGATCTCGCCGGTATCGCAATCGACCGCGACCTCGGCGAAATGTGCGCCGTGCGAGTGCTGGGAATAAGCCTTGTAGGTTTCGGTGGCATTGGCGGCGGCAACCGAGCCTTCGGCCTCGAACCCGTCCGGGGCAATATCGCGAATGAGATCGCTCAGCCTTGCCGAACGCTCGCCGATCCTGACTTCGCCGTGGGCGAAGTTCGCCTCGCTGACATTGACGCCACGGAACGGCGAAGCTTCGCTCGACCGTGCCACTTCCAGGATCCGCTGCTTGAGGATGCTGCACGCCTGATGCAGCGCGGAACCCGAACTCGTCGCGCCCCAGGAGCCGCCGGAGCCGGCAGTGCGCGGGAAAAGGCTGTCGCCGAGCTCCACCTTGACAGATGAGAGCGGCAAGCCAAGGTTTTGCGCGACGATCTGAGTCAAGATCGTATAGGTGCCGGTGCCGATATCTGTCATGTCGAGCCGTGCCGTGACCTGGCCGTCCCGGTCGATCGCGACCCGCGCCGTCGTCGCGCCGATGTAGTTCGGACGGATCGCCGCCGCCATGCCGTAGCCAATGAGCTTGCGGCCCTCCCGGGTACGGCCGGGCACCGGATCCCGCCCCTGCCAGCCGAAGCGACGCGCACCCTCCTCCATGCAGGCCACGAGGTTGCGGGTCGAAAACGGCACACCGCGCTCCGGATCCTGTGTCGGCTCGTTGCGGATCCTGAGCTCGATCGGATCCAGCCCGAGACGCTCGGCGAGTTCGTCCATGGCGCATTCGAAGGCTAGCATGCCCGGCGCTTCGCCAGGCGAGCGCATCCATTCGCCGCGGTTGATATCGAGTCGAACCAGGCGATGGCGGGTGAGGCGGTTCGGCGCCGCGTAGAGCGAGCGGGCAAAGGCTGCCGTCTGCTCGCAATACTCCTCGAAGCTCGACGTCGCCGACCAGACGTCATGCGAGATCCCGGTGAGCCGTCCGTCACTATCCGCACCGAAACGCAGCTGGTGGATCATCTCGGCGCGATGGCCGGTGTTAGCGAACATCTGCTGGCGCGTAAGCGCGATCTTTACCGGACGCTGCAAGACCCGCGCTGCAAGCGCTGCCAGCACCGTGTCGGCATGGATAATCAACTTGGAACCGAAGCCTCCGCCGACGAAGGGGCTGACGATGCGCACGCGCTCCGGCGGCATGCCGAGCGTGGTGGCAATGCCTGCCCTGTAATTCGCAAGCGTTTGCGCCGATGTATGGATCGTCAACTCGTCTCCTGACCAGACGGCGATCGTCGCATGCGGTTCCATTGGGTTATGGTGCTCGAAGGGCGTCCGATACGTGGCATCGACCTTGACCGGAGCTTGTGCGAAGGCGCTCTCGAAGTCGCCGACAACGCTGTCCGTCGCCAGGCCGGCATTTGTTCGCCTGGGTGCATAGGCATCGCTGAGATGCGCTTGTAGATCGTAGGTGCCCACCTCCTCATCGTAGCGCACCTTGATGAGTCCCGCGGCGGCGCGCGCCGCCTCGAACGTCTCCGCGACGACCAGCGCCACCGGCTCGTCATAGTAGCGTACGCGGTCACTGTTGAGCGCCGGTCGGGCGCGCGTGAAAACCTCCGGTACGGTCGGTGTCACCGCCGGGCCAAAATCCGGTTGTGGCGGAGCATTTCGGTGCGTCATGACGCCGACTACGCCCGGTGCCCTTTCGGCGTCCGAGATATCGATCTCCGCGATGCGACCTTTGGCGATGGCAGCGCCGAGGACATAGCCATAAGCTACGCCGTCGATTGGATGTTCATAGGCGTATGTCGCGCGGCCCGTCACCTTGAACGGCCCGTCGATGCGGTCGACGGGACGACCGATGAATTCGACATGAGGGGAAGATTTCACCGTTGAACGGGAAACAAAGCCGGTCGAATCGGCGGACTGTCCGCGAAGCGTCGTGGTCTTGTGCATGGGCTCACCTGGAATGTTTAGTTCTCGGAAACTCACATAGCCGCAGCACGGCTCTTTGTGATCGCCGCGCAGCTGCTGTTCACGTAGCAATATCGCCGAAATACTCTCGAAACTCGATCAGCCGCCCCGTCGGGCCGGCCCGCATGAAAAGCGCGTGCAGGCCCGTATAGGGCCCGCCGCCGATCGTCCCACTCCCGCGATCGCAAATGATGATCCAATCGGAGGCGAAGAGCTTAAGATCAACGATCGATTCCGTGATCCTGTTACCCTGCGCTTTATGTGCGGCGGTCCACGCTGCGAGCGCGCGCTTGCCGTTCGGCGGTTCGTGTCTACCCCGTTGCTCACCAACCGGAAATTGGAAGGTCATCGTCTCGTCGCAACGATCGAGGAAAGCCGACCAGTCGCCGGAAGCCCAGCCGGCAAAGAAGGCTTCCACGGCCGCTTCAAGTTCGCGACGAAGCTCAGTATCTGACGCGGCGCCCCAAGCGGTGGCGGGCGCGACGAGAAGGCCGCCACTGGCGGCTGTAACGGCGCGTCGCGTGAGTTTCATGTCTATCTCCTTGCCACCGGCCCGTCGACTGCGGGACAAACATCTAGGGACGGCCGTTCGGGGCCATCGTCTCTGCATGACCTTACGCGCGCTCGACCGCGGCTGCGGCAAGCGTGTGCCGCAGCGTCCGTTTGGCCAGCGGGATCTTGAAATCATTGTCGCCATGCCCGACTGCCTCGGCCAGCGCGGCTTCGGCGGCTTCGGTAAAAGCGCCATCGGACGCCACCGAGCCGGCGAGCGTTTGCTCAGCCGCGGTCGCGCGCCAGGGCTTGGCCGCGACCCCGCCCATGGCGATGCGGGCGCTGCGTATGCGATCGCCACTTTTCTCGACGATCGCCGCCACCGACACCATCGCGAAAGCATAGGAGGCGCGGTCGCGCACCTTGCGGTAGAGTTGCCGACCGGGCGGAGGGGGCGGCAAGGTGACCGCGGTGATCATCTCCCCATGACCGAGCGTGGTCTCCACGTCGGGCGTTGTCCCGGGCAGGCGATGGAGATCGCCGATCGGAATGGTGCGAGCTTCGCCACCTGGCGACAAGGTCTCGATCCTGGCGTCGAGCCCGGCCATGGCAACCGCCATGTCGGAGGGATGAACAGCAATGCAGGCGTCGTTTGCACCGAGGATCGCATGCATGCGGTTGAAGCCTTGCAGCGCGGCACAACCGGAACCCGGCTCGCGCTTGTTGCACGGCATGTTGCGGTCGTAGAAATAGAAGCAGCGCGTGCGCTGCAGGAGATTGCCGGCGGTCGAGGCCTTGTTGCGGATCTGACCGGAAGCCCCCGCCAGCAGCGCTTGTGAGAGCATCGGGTATTGCGACCTCACCCGCGGCTCGGCGGCAAGATCGCTATTGCGGACCTGCGCGCCGATGCGCAGGCCGCCCTCCTCCGTTTCCTCGATCCGGTCGAGCGGCAGGCGGCTGACGTCGACGAGATGCGCCGGCTGCTCGATATCGAGCTTCATCAGGTCGAGGAGATTGGTGCCGCCGCTGATGAATTTGGCATCCGGCCGATTGGCAACCGCGGCGGCCGCCTCTTCCGCACTCCCGGCGCGCTCATAGGTGAAAGCCCGCATCGCTCACGCCTCCCCTGCCGCGTCGCGGATGGCGGCGACGATGTTCGGATAGGCAGCACAACGGCAGATATTGCCGCTCATCCGCTCGCGGATCTCGGCATCGTCGAGCGCGACCGAGGCTGCCGCCACTTCGTCGCTGGCATGGCTCGGCCAACCCTCCCTGGCCTCGCCCAGCATGCCAACCGCGGAGCAGATCTGGCCGGGCGTGCAATATCCGCACTGGAAGCCATCGCGTGCAATGAAGGCGGCCTGAACGGGATGAAGCCGGTCGCCGTCGGCGAGCCCTTCGACTGTGGTGATCTCGTCGCCCTCATGCATGACAGCGAGCGTCAGGCAAGAATTGATCCGACGCCCGTTGACGAGGACGGTGCAGGCGCCGCACTGGCCGTGATCACAGCCTTTTTTCGAACCGGTAAGGCCGAGATGATTGCGGAACGTGTCGAGCAGCGTTGTCCGCGGATCGAGCTCGACGGCAAAGTCCCTGGCGTTGATGCGCAGCGACACCGGCATCGTTGGTCCCGGCGTGGTGGACGCTGCGACGGCGGGCTCCATTTGCTGGGCTTCTACCGATAGCCCGGTTGCCAGCAGCAGACCGGTCGCGGCCCCTCCCTCCAGCACCGCTCGACGCGTAGGTCCGTTCCTGTTGTCTGTCTCAGCCATGCGTGATCTCCCGGGGCGCAGTGATAAGGGCTCGACAGCGACCCCGGCCCGACAGCGGGCGCGTCGGGTGCGCTCATTGACGCTTATGGACGTGGTCCGGCAGGCTCGGCATTTCTTTCAGGAAATCGGCGGCACTATCAGGATTCCGGAGAAAACTGCACCCGGTAGGCCCGAGGAGTCATGCCCCTGAGGCGCCTGAACGTCGCGGTGAAGTGGCTCTGGCTAGAGAAGCCGAAGCGAAAGGCAATGGTGCCGATGGACGACCCGGTTTCACGCAACACGACTTCCGCCCGCCGGACCCGTTCCTCGATCACGTAGGCGTAGGGTGCAAGACCGGTCGTCGCCTTGAAGCGGCGCGCAAACGTGTCGACTCCCATCTCTGCGACAGCCGCCAGCTCGCGCAGCGAAATGTCGGAGTTGATGCGTGCCTCGATGTATTCCCGGATGCGGGCAAACGTGCGGCGGCTGAGACGGCCGTAACGCGGGGCCGGGAGCTGCTTGCCGGCCAGCATCGCCACGCGCATGCTCACGAGCGCAGCCAGATGCTCGACATAGCCGGTGTCCGGCCTGTGACCGAGCGCCATCTCGACCCGGAGCGAACTCAAAAGCGTTGCGATGACATTATCGCTCCTGTTCACCAGGATCGGCGTATCCGCAAGCCTTTCGCTTCCTGGAAATTCGGGATCGATCCACAGGGCCGAATAGGAAAGATTGACGTCCCGGTAGACGCCGAGCCGCTCCGCGCCGGCGGGGACGAAGGTGAGGTCTCCCGGACGATCCATCCCGTCGTAGACGGACTTTTCCCCGGAGCGGATCGATGTATGCGACGTCCCCCCTTCCTCAGTCAGTACGATCAGATGGTGGGGAGCTGTCCAGCGGAGCTCTGCGTCCCGGCACACCCAGCGCCGATTGTCGAAAACGACCGAAGAGTCGACCCAGGCTGCCGTTTGCAGGGCTTCCGACTTCTCCTCCCGGCTCCGAATCCGTCCGTGACCAAGCAAGGGTCTGAATGACATCGCGATATTTTACTGATCCACTTTTGAGCAACAGAACGCTCGGTTTGGGATTATTCGCCTGGCTTCCGATGGGAAGATGATCAGCACGGAAGCCCAGGCCTGCCCGATCTGGCCGACCGGGCAGGCCCGTTGGAACGGGATTACTCGCGCTCGCCGGTGAAATTCAACAGCAGCTGGAAGATGTTGATGAAATTCAGATAGAGCGACAAGGCGCCGAAGACGGCCAGCTTCTGGCGCGATTCGCCGTCGAAATTCTCGGCATACTGCTCCTTGATCGTCTGGGTGTCCCAGGCGGTCAGGCCGATGAACACGGCAATGCCGATAACCGAGATGGCGAACTGCAGCGCGGTCGAGCCAAGGAAGATGTTGACGATGCTGGCGATCACCACGCCGATCAGGCCCATGATCAGGAACGACGAGAACTGGGTCAGGTCGCGCCTGGTCGTGTAGCCGTAGAGGCTGGTGGCGCCGAACATGGTCGCGGCGATGAAAAAAGTGCGCGCGATGCTGGTTCCGGTGAAGACCAGGAATACGGAAGCGAGCGACAGGCCCATGACCGCGCAGAAGGCCCAGAACATCGCCTGGGCGCTGGCCGCCGACATTGTCTGCATCTTGAACGAGAACAGCAAGACGAAGGCCAGCGGAGCCAGCATCACCACCCATTTCAGCGGGCTGGAGAAGATCGGCACATAGAGCGCCGGCGTCGACGAGATCATCAAGGCAACGAGGCCGGTGACCACAAGGCCGACGCCCATGTAGTTATAGACGCGCAGCATATGCTGACGCAGCCCCTCGTCAAAAATGGCTCTGGTTTGGGCGCCGGTGCCGACGCGGTATCCCAGGTTGGGCGTGTTCATTTGCATTCTCCTTTCAAGATCGGTCGGTAAGGGTGGATCGATCAGTAAAGCGTCTTGGCGAGCGTCTCGGCGGCGCGGTCGAGGTCGCGGACCTCGCTTTGTCCGACCACCGCATAGGCGACCTCGCCGATCTGGAAGTAGGCCGACGAAATGTCGCCCAAGGGCGCGATGGTCGGCTTGACGACGTCGAAGGTTCCAGGCCGGATCGCGAACAGCGACACCAGCCCCATGTCTTTCGTCTCGACCGCCATCTCGACGCTCGGCCCAAAGCGCGACGGGTAGATCTGCACGTCGCGGACCTTCCAGTCCGTCGGCAGCGACGGCATGACGATGGCGGTCGCGGCACGGATCTCGCCAGCGTCGTAATCGGGCGCTTCCGGCTGCGACGGCATGCTTTCGCGCACCAGCGTCGTTCTATGGGCCCGCACCGCCTCATCGACGTAGGCAGGCGGCTGTGGCGAGGCGACGACCTTGGTCACCGACATCGGCCCGATGATGCCATTCGCCAGCCAGCCGGCGGCGACGAAGACGGCAACCACCGCCGCGCGCTGCAACACACCGAAGATGCGGCCGCGGGCAAGCCCCCTCTCCAGCCGCCGCGCGGCATCGGCGGTCGCTGGCCGCGCCATGCCCTTGGGGCCGGCAAGCGCCACGCGCAGTTCATCGCGGGTGCGGAGATCGGACATCACGCGCGCCGCTGCTTCCGGCCGGGCCGACAGAAATGCCTCGACCTCGATGCGGCGGGTGACATCGATCTGGTCGTCGACATAGGCGTCGAGGTCGATATCGGTCACGGGATCGACAGCTGCTGTCATGACGGGCCTCCAACGATCCTAAGGTGGTTTTTCGCCTTCGCGGGTGCCGCCGCCTCCATCTCGCGCAATGCGGCGCGCGCCCTGCCGATGCGTGACATCAACGTTCCCAGCGGCACGCTGCTGGCATCGGCGGCCTGCTGGTAGGACAGCCCCTCGATGGCGACGAGATGCAGCGCTGAGCGCTGTTCTTCCGGCAGGCTGAAAAAGGCTTCGCGCACTTGAGCCAGGCGCACCGAATGTTCCTGCGGCGCCGGCGTGCTGCCATCGACAAGATATCCGGCCTGTTGGAGGCGCGTGGCTTCCGACCCGCGCGATCGCATTCTGTCGATGAAAGTGTTGTGGACGATCGACAGCAGCCAAGCGCGCAGGTTTCCACCGGAGCGGAAGGTGCCGCGCCGCTCATAGGCACGCACCAGCGCGTCGTGGACGAGATCCTCGGCATCCGTGCTGTCGCGCGTCAGCGAGCGCGCGTAACGGCGTAGCGAACCGAGCTGTCCTAAGACGTCAAAGCGTGGCATCGACGGTTTCATGTCCTGTTTACGGAGCATGTGGGGAATTTAATCCCTGCCCCGCCAATTTTTTACCGGGTTGGCTTGAGGACATCGTTCGCCCCAGAAAGCTTGTGCAGCCTGAAGCGGCGGGAAAAGCGCTGGCGAAACGCAACCGATTTGCGTATCAATCCGCCGCCCATTGGAGCCGTATCGATGTTTGAAGCCCTGCAGCCCGCCCCCGCCGACAAGATCCTGGCCCTGATCGGCCTTTATCGCGCCGACCCGCGGCCCGACAAGGTCGACCTCGGTGTCGGCGTCTACAAGGATCGCGACGGCAAGACGCCGGTCATGCGGGCGGTGCGCGAAGCCGAAAAGCGGCTGCTGCAGGGGCAGGACACCAAGACCTATCTCGGCCTTGCCGGCGATATCGGTTTCAACACGGTAATGGCCAAGCTCGCCTTCGGCCCCGGCGCCGACATGACGCGCATCCGCGCGGCACAGGCGCCCGGCGGCTCCGGCGCGCTGCGGCTGGCGGCGGAATTGCTCAAGCGGACACGCTCGGACGCGACCATCTGGCTGTCGGACCCGACCTGGCCGAACCACATGCCGGTGATGCGTGCTGCCGGCCTGCAGATCCGTGAATACCCCTATTTCGATGCCGCCTCGGGCACAGTGCGCTTCGACGACATGCTGGCGGCGTTGCGAACGGCAAGAAAGGGTGACGTGGTGTTGCTGCACGGCTGCTGCCACAACCCGACCGGCGCCAATCTGGACGCGGCACAGTGGGCGGCCGTAACCGAGCTGGTCGTCGAGTGCGAGTTGCTGCCATTTGTCGACATCGCCTATCAGGGCTTTGGCGATGGCCTCGAGGCCGATGCCCTCGGTTTGCGCCTGCTGGCCACGAAAGTTCCCGAAATGGTCGTCGCCTCGAGCTGCTCGAAGAATTTTGCTGTCTACCGCGACCGCGTCGGCGCGGCGATGATCCTGGCCAGGGACGGCGCCCAGGCCGATGTGGCGATGAGCCAGATGCTGTCGGCGGCGCGCGCCATGTATTCGATGCCACCGGACCACGGTGCCGCCGCCGTACGCATCGTGCTCGAAGACGCCACCTTGCGTGCGGACTGGGAGGCTGAACTCGAAGAGATGCGCCTGCGCATGCTCAGACTTCGTGTCCAGTTCGCCGAGGCACTACGGCGTCAGTCCAACTCCGACCGTTTCGATTTCATCGCCAATCATCGCGGCATGTTCTCCCGCCTTGGCCTCACGGAAGCGCAGGTCGAACGGCTGCGTTCCGAGCACGGCATCTACATGGTCGGCGACAGCCGCATCAATGTTGCCGGCCTGCCCGAGGATGGAATGGACGAACTCGCCAAGGCGATCGTCTCTGTCCTCGACTGAGGCGGCTCACCTGTGGACAAGGTTCCCGCGCCGGCTGACAGCGTTGGCCGCGCGGCCGGCCGCGGGATAGCATTCGATAGACTGACGCAATTCCGGACAGAAAACCGTTTCACACTTTTCCTGGAATAGCTCTAGATGACGCCATCGAAAGACATTTCGCGCCTGATCGAGATCATGGCGGCGCTGCGAGCCCCAAAGACCGGGTGTCCCTGGGACATCGAACAGGATTTCTCGACTATCGCCCCCTATACGATCGAGGAGGCCTATGAGGTGGCGGACGCCATCGCGCGCGGCGACCTCGATGACCTGCGCGACGAACTCGGCGACCTCCTGCTGCAGGTCGTCTACCACGCGCAAATGGCTGAAGAGGCGGGTGAATTCGCCTTCGGCGATGTGGTCAAGGCAATCACCGCCAAGATGATCCGCCGCCACCCGCACGTCTTCGGGGACGAAAAGGCCCGCAGCGCCGGCATGGCGAAGGGCATGTGGGAAAAGATCAAGGCCGAGGAGAAGGCCGAGAAACGACAAGCCCGCCTCGCCCGCGGCCTCGACCCGGACGATAACGGCAAGGGGTTTCTGGACAGCGTGCCGGTCGCCTTGCCCGCGCTGACGCGGGCGTTGAAACTTCAGGAGAAGGCCGCCCGCGTCGGCTTCGACTGGAGCGAGGCAGCGCCCATCCTCGACAAGATCGAGGAAGAGATCGGCGAATTGCGCGAGGCGCTGGCCAAGGGCGAAACGGCCCCGATCAAGGACGAGTTCGGCGACATGCTGTTTGCCGTCGTCAATCTCGGCCGCCATTTGAAGGTCGATTCCGAAGCGGCGCTGAGCGGCACCAACGAAAAATTCCGCTCGCGCTTCCATTATGTCGAACAGGCCCTTGAGAAATCCGGTAGCACGCTGGAGAAGGCGACCTTGCCCGAAATGGAAGCGCTCTGGCAGGAAGCAAAAACCGCGAAGTAGGTTCCCTTACCCGTTATTTTTGCGACGCAATTTGCTTTCGATCTCTTCGCGGGCGCTTTGCGTGGCCCTGAGCGAGATGGTGGCGCTGCCGTCGTCATTGTCGCTTCGCGAAACGATATCGCCATTGCGATAGATCCAGTCGACAAGGCCGAACTGCGCCGGCTCGATCGTCACCGTCAGGTCTTCGAGCTCGCCCGCCATCCGCGTTTCGATGATCGCCTTCAGCGCATCGATACCCTCGCCGGTCACCGCCGAAATGGCGATCGGCGGGGCTTTGCTGGCGTCGGCGCTGTCGGCAAGCAGCCGGCTGCGGTTGCCCTCGTCAAGCAGGTCGATCTTGTTCCAGACCTCGATGATCCGCTTGGCATCACCGGCGTCGACGCCGAGGTCGGCGAGGATGCGCTCGACATCCTCGGCTTGGGCCGCCGTGTCCGGATCGGAAATGTCGCGCAGATGGATGACGAGATCGGCCTCGACAACCTCTTCCAGGGTAGCGCGGAAAGCCGCGATCAGATGCGTCGGCAGGTCCGAAATGAAGCCGACCGTGTCCGAAAGGATGATCGGCGTGCCGTGCGGGAGGCGCACACGCCGAAGCGTTGGATCGAGCGTGGCGAACAGCATGTCCTGCGCCAACACGTCTGCTCCGGTCAGCCGATTGAACAGCGTCGACTTCCCGGCATTGGTATAGCCGACGATCGCCACCACCGGGAACGGCACCTTCTTGCGCTTGGCGCGGTGAAGGTCGCGCGTGCGGCGCACCGTTTCCAGCTCCTGCTTCAGCTTGATGATCTTTTCCTGCAGCTGCCGCCGGTCGGATTCGATCTGCGTTTCGCCGGGGCCGCCGAGGAAGCCGGCACCGCCGCGCTGGCGTTCGAGGTGGGTCCAGCTGCGCACGAGGCGACCCTTCTGGTAGTTGAGATGGGCGAGCTCGACCTGCAAGGTGCCTTCCTTGGTGCGCGCGCGCTCGCCGAATATCTCGAGGATCAGCCCGGTGCGATCCAGCACCTTGGCGTTCAACTCTTTCTCCAGATTGCGCTGCTGCACCGGAGTCAGCGGATGGTCGACGACGACCACTTCCGCATGTCCCTCTTTGACGATTTCTGCGAATTCGGCGACCTTGCCGCTGCCGAGCAACGTCGCGGGGCGCGGATCGTTGACGGTCACCACCGCGGTATGGATCAGATCAAGGTCGATGGCGCGGGCAAGGCCTACGGCCTCGTCGTGGCGAGCGTCGGCCGAACGCATCAGCCGTGGACGGTTGGTCTCGTCCTCGTTGCGCTGGTGGCGGGTAAGGACGGGCACAATGACAACGGCCCGGGTCGGGCCCTCGGCTTCCGTCCCTGGATGATGCGCTGGTTTTCCGCGAACGGTATCGTCCGCGTCTTTCTCACGTGCCAATCAGGCGCCCTGGCTTTCCTCGCCATCGAACATTTGAACCGGCTGGCTCGGCATGATCGTGGAAATGGCGTGCTTGTAGACGAGCTGGGAGTGACCATCACGGCGCAATAGGACACAGAAATTGTCGAACGAAGTGACCACGCCGGTCAGCTTCACGCCGTTGATGAGGAAGATGGTGAGCGGATTCTTGCTCTTGCGAACTGAATTCAGGAACAGGTCCTGAAGGTTTTGCGATCGTTCCGCCATTGTTCTTGTCTTTCGCCGATCCCCTTCGGTTTGCAAGCCAATGCGCCAAATTAACAGGCGCATGTCAAGCTCACAAACACCGTCTTGTCGTCAGCAACGACAAGCAGAACGAGATAAATTGATGTTCATTCCACCTGTGCGGTTATCAGGCTGGACTTTTTTCCGCAATGTCAAAAAAGGCTTGTCGCAACGAAAGTGTTATCGAGCCGGGGTGCCCATTGGCGATTGTATCGCCGTCGATGGCCACAACCGGCATGGCGATTGTCGTTGCGGAGCTGATGAACGCCTCGCGTGCCGCCTTGGCCTCGGCGACAGAAAAGCCGCGCTCCTCTATCTTCACGCCGAGCTTGGCCGCCACTTCAAACATGGTCGTGCGGGTGATGCCGCGCAGGATGCCATGCTCGGCCGGCCTGGTAACCAGGACGCCATCCCGGGTGACGATCCAGGCATTGGACGAGCCGCCTTCCTTGACGTTGCCGTCGGTGTCGACGAACCACGCTTCCTGGGCGCCGGCTTCCTTGGCCTTCTGCTTGGCCAATACATTGGGCAGCAACCCGACGCTCTTGATGTCGACGCGGTCCCAACGGTTCTCCGGCACTGTGATGACCGCAATGCCGGTTTCAGCGCGTTTTGCACCAGAGGCGGGATCGGCCTTCCTAGCGGTGACCACCAGGGACGGCTTGGTGTCGGCGGACGGGAAGACAAAGTCGCGGCTGGCAACGCCGCGCGTCACCTGGACATAGACCAGGCCGTTGGCGACATGGTTGCGGTTAACCACCTCGCGCAGGATCAGCGGCAGCACGTGAGAGGTGACCGGCCAGGCGATCGACAATTCGGTCAAGGAGCGGTTCAGCCGGGCCAGATGGCGCGGCATGTCGACGATGAAGCCGCGCGCCACCTCGCAGACCTCATAGACGCCGTCGGCGAACTGATAACCGCGATCCTCGATATGCACGGCAGCATCCGCGTGAGTGACGTAGCGGCCGTTGACATAGGCAATACGCGGCATTGGCAACCCCTCAGGAATTTTCCCGCTTTCTTATGCGATTCCGCCGCCGCCGTAACCGGCAAATGGTTGGCCCAGGCGCGGCTGGCCGGACGTCGCGTTCAGACGCCCAGCGACTTCAGCTTGCGGTGCAGGGCGGAGCGCTCCATGCCGATGAACTCGGCGGTTTTCGAGATGTTGCCGCCGAACCGGTTGATCTGGGCGATCAGATAGTCCTTCTCGAACTGTTCACGCGCCTCGCGCAGCGGCAGCGCCATGATGTGCTGGTCGGATTGATTCGGCGTACGCGGCATGACATCGCCGATCTCGGCCGGCAACAGGTCCGCGGTGATCGGCGCATCGATGTTGTCGCCGCGCGCCAGGATCATGAGGCGCTCGACATTGTTGCGCAGCTGGCGGACGTTGCCAGGCCAGTTATGCGCTTGAAGCACCGCCAGCGCGTCATCGCCAATACGGCGCGGCTTAATGCCGGCCTGACGCGCGATCTGCTTCATGAAATTGTCGACGAGATAGGGAATATCCTCGCGCCGCTCGGCCAGTCCCGGCACCATGACCGGAACCACCGCCAGGCGGTGATAGAGATCTTCGCGGAAACGCCCGTCGGCGATCATCGCTTCGAGATTCTGCGAGGTCGAGGAGATGATGCGGACATCGACCTTGACCCGCTTGGTGCCCCCTACCCGCTCGAACTGCTGCTCCACCAGCACGCGCAGGATCTTGTTCTGCGTCTCGCGCGGCATGTCGGCAACTTCATCGATGTAGAGGATGCCGCGATGGGCCTCCTCGAGCGCGCCGACCTTGCGCTCGACGCCGTTCGATTCGGTGCCGAACAGCTCGATCTCCATGCGCTCGGGCGTAATGTTGGCGGCGCTCAGCGTTACGAACGGCGCGCCCTTACGCGCCGACAGCGTGTGGATGGCGCGCGCGGCCAGTTCCTTGCCCGACCCTGACGGGCCGATGATCATCACGCGGCTGTTGGTCGGGGCAACGCGCTCGATAGTCTGGCGCAGTTGGCTCATCGCCGACGACATGCCGATCAGATCGAAGGTTTCGCCACTGCGCAGCTTGAGGTCGGAAACCTCGCGCCGCAGTTTCGAGGTCTCGAGCGCACGCTCGGCAATCAGGATCAGCCTGTCGGCCTTGAATGGTTTTTCGATGAAATCATAGGCACCGCGGCGGATGGCGGAGACCGCCGTTTCGATGTTGCCGTGGCCTGAGATCATCACCACCGGCAAGGTCGGGTGCATCGTCTTGATCTCGTCGAGCAGTGCCAGCCCGTCCAAACGCGAGCCCTGCAGCCAGATGTCGAGGAAAATCAGCCGCGGTGCCCGATCGGCGATCGCCGCCAGCGCGCTGTCGGCATCGAATGCGGTGCGGGTTTCGTGACCTTCGTCGCTCAGGATGCCCGCGACCAGTTCACGGATGTCTTCCTCGTCATCGACGATGAGAATATCAGACGCCATTACCGACCTTTTCAGTTTCTCGTTCGTTTTCCGTCCTGCTATCGCCGCGCGGAGACCCGGCAGCCGCAGGCGGCAGGATGATGCTGATCATCGCGCCGCGTCCGTCGTGGAAATCTGGGGGCGCATCGTGAAGTTCCAGCCTGCCACCATGGTCCTCCACGATCTTCTTGACGATAGCGAGGCCGAGCCCGGTGCCCTTCTCGCGGGTTGTCGTATAGGGCTCGAGCAACCGCTGGCGATTTTCGCGGGGCAGGCCTTTGCCATTGTCGATAACGTCGATGCGAATCGCACCATTCTGGCGCCCGGCTTGAATCCGGATTATGCCGTGCGAACCATTCTTCTGTTCCAATCCGTCGATCGCCTCGGCGGCGTTCTTGATCACATTGCCGAAAGCCTGCGCCATCAGGCGGCTGTCGAAGGTGCCCTTGAGCGGCTCGGTGCCGAATATCCGCTCGAAAGTGATGTCGGCGCGGCTGACCTCGACCAGGAACGAGGCCTCGCGCAACGATTCGCGCAGGTCGATAGCCTTCATCTCGGGCTTTGGCATGCGGGCGAAAGCCGAGAATTCGTCGACCATACGGCCGATATCCTCAACCTGACGGATGATGGTGTCGGTGCACTGGTCGAAAACCTCGCGGTCCTCGGTAATCACCTTGCCGTAGCGGCGTTTTATGCGTTCGGCCGAGAGCTGGATCGGCGTCAGCGGATTCTTGATCTCGTGTGCGATGCGCCGCGCCACATCGGCCCAAGCGGAGGAACGCTGCGCCTGAACCAGGTCGGTGATGTCGTCGACCGTCACGACATAGGATTTTTCCTCCGAGCCGTCGTCGCCGGCTTCGATGGTGATCTGCACGTTGAAGGTCCGTTCGGCGCCGGCGCGGTAGAAGGTCACCTGCTCGCGGTAAACAGGCTTGCCAGACTTGCGGCCGATCTCGAAGACGCGGCCAACATGCGGCAGCACGGCGGACAGGTTCTGCCCAAGGGCGGCGCTGGCTGAAATGGCCAGCATCGCCTCGGCCGAGCGGTTGACGATGGTGACGATGCCGTAGGGATCGACGCCGATGACGCCGGCGGTGACGCCGGCAAGCACGGCTTCCGAGAAGCGGCGGCGCTCGTCGATCAGGTCCTTTGCGGACAGGATCTCGTTGCGCTGCGATTTCAGCTCGAGCAGCATCTTGTTGAACGTATCGCCGAGCGAGGCGACATCGCCATCCGACGGCCTGACCGGAACCGCGACATCGAGATTGCCGGTCGCCACCTCGTCGGCGGCTCCGATAAGCTGGCGAATGGGGCGCACCAGACGGTCGGCGACAGCGATACCGGTCCAGATGGCGGACAGGATGATGATCAACGTCAGCGACAGATAGGGCAGCGCGAAGGCCACCTGCGAGGTGCGACGGTTGTCTTCCAGCCCGCGATATTCGTCGGTGTTTGACCTGACGATCTGCCGCGCCTTGATCACTTCCGGATCGACGAGGCGAATGGTGTAGAGATAGAGCCCTTCGATCTCGCGCAGCTTGACGATGGCGCCCATGATGTTGCGCGTTTTGGGCTCGATCAGCACCGGCTTGCCGTCGGAAGCGCTGGCAACCGCCCCTTCGGGCGGCTCGGGCATCGCGAAATCCGTATCGGTCTTGGCGCTCATGACAAACGAGCCGTCGGGCTTGATCAGTGCCGCATGGGCCAGTGACCGGCCCACTGCTTCCTTGTTCATCAGATCGAGAAAACCAGTGCGATCGAGACCGTAGAGCGAGCGCGACGAATCGAGATCGTAGGCCATCGACAACGTCGTTCCCTGCAGGTTGCGGGCATTCTCCTGGACATAGGCGTCGGCGATCGACAGCGACGAATTGACGATCGTCTTGGTGCGGATCTCGAACCAGCGGTCGAGGCCGATATCGAGCGTGATCGATGCGATGATGGCAACCATGATTGCGGGAATGGCGGCGACCAGAGCAAACATGGCGACGATGCGCACATGCAGCCGCGAGGCGGCCTTGCCATGCCGGCGCGCCATCAGGATGCGGTGGACTTCACGCCCGACCAGCGCAATGAGGAACAGGACGAAAGCGNTTGCCATGCCGGCGCGCCATCAGGATGCGGTGGACTTCACGCCCGACCAGCGCAATGAGGAACAGGACGAAAGCGGCATTGAGGGCAATCAGCGCCAGCGTCGTCGATTCGTTCGGCGTGATCGGCGTGGCGCCGACGAGGATGGTGAACGAGATCGCCGCCGTCACCAGCGCGCCGACGACCGCGACGACGCCGGGCAATGCCAGCAGCCGGCGACCGTCACGCGTGCCGGGTTCGCTGAACAGCGGTTGTTTCTTTGTCGGTGCCTGCGAAGCCATGTCGCCGTCTAGAGCCATGATTGCGTCGGATGTATGCAACGCATTGTGGCGATTATGCAACAAGTGTGACCGAGACGGAAATCTTTCGCGAGCCGGTCCCCTGAAAAGAGAGCGGGCTCGGATGGGCTCAGCCCTGCCGCGACGATTTGTAGACGTTGACGCCGAGCTCGCGGATCTTCTTGCGCAGCGTGTTGCGGTTCAAGCCCAGCAATTCGGCGGCCTTGATCTGATTGCCGCGGGTGGCCGTCATAGAGGCCAGGACCAGCGGGTACTCGACCTCGGCCAGAATGCGCTGGTAGAGGCCGGCGGGTGGCAAATCGCCGGCAAAGGAGGCGAAATAGCGCTGCAGGAAATGCTCGGCCGCCTGGCCGATCGACAGGTCGTCGGGAATGAGGTTGCCGCCGCCCGGTACGACCGGACGTTCGCCGGTCTTGAGCTCGGCCTCGATGATCTCGGCGGAAATCTCGTCCTGCGAATAGAGCGCGGCGAGCCTGCGAACGAGGTTTTCCAGTTCGCGCACATTGCCAGGCCAGGGATAGCGCTTCATCAGTTCGATGCCGCCCGAGGAGATGCGCTTGGTCTGCAGACCTTCCATCTCGCCGAGCTTGAAGAAGTGGCGGACAAGATCCGGCACATCCTCGGAGCGCTCGCGCAGCGCCGGCAACCTGAGCGGCACGACGTTGAGGCGATAGAAGAGATCCTCGCGGAAAAGCCCCTGGTTGATCAGCGTGCGCAGATCCTTGTTGGTGGCGGCAACGATGCGCACGTCGGTCTTGATCGGTGTGCGTCCGCCAACCGTCGTGTATTCGCCCTGCTGCAGGACGCGCAGCAGGCGCGTCTGCGCTTCCATCGGCATGTCGCCGATCTCGTCGAGAAACAGCGTGCCGCCCTCGGCCTGCTCGAAGCGACCGGTGGAGCGGTTCTGCGCGCCGGTGAAAGCGCCCTTCTCGTGACCGAACAGTTCCGATTCGATCAGATCGCGCGGGATCGCGGCCATGTTGATGGCAACGAATGGGCCGCCGCGACGGCGGCCATATTCATGCAGCGCGCGCGCCACCAGTTCCTTGCCGGTGCCGGACTCGCCCGAAATCATCACCGTCAGGTCGGTCTGCATCATGCGCGCCAGCATGCGGTAGATGTCCTGCATGGCGGCCGAGCGGCCGACCAGCGGCATGGCGTCTGGCTGTTCTTCCGGCCGCGCATCGATCTTCGGCCGCCGCGGCTCGGAAAGCGCCCGGTTGACGATGTTGAGCAGTTCGGTCAGGTCGAACGGCTTCGGCAGATATTCATAGGCGCCGGTTTCGGATGCGCGGATCGCCGTCATGAACGTGTTCTGGGCGCTCATGACGATAACCGGCAGTTCCGGCCGCGCCTTCTTGATGCGCGGCAACATGTCGAACGCGTTTTCGTCCGGCATCACCACATCGGTGATGACCAGATCGCCTTCGCCAGCCGCCACCCAGCGCCACAATGTCGAGGCGTTGGACGTGACGCGCACCTCGTGACCGACGCGTGAAAGCGCCTGGTTGAGGACGGTGCGGATCGCCGCATCGTCGTCGGCGACGAGAATATTGCCGCGAACGGTCATTTGCGGTCTCCTTCACCGTCTTCATCGGCGCCGTATGACGTTTCTTTCCAAGCTGGCATCAGGATGCGGAATGTGGTCCCGCGCGGCGTCGATTCGCATTCGATGATGCCGCCATGCTCGCCGACGATCTTGGCGACCAGCGCCAGCCCCAACCCCGAGCCGTTCGGCTTGGTGGTGATGAACGGGTCGAACAGGATCGGCAAAATATCTTCCGAGACGCCGGAGCCATTGTCGCGCACGCAGAATTCCAGCGGCAGCGATACGCGGTCCTGCGTGCCCGGAACGGAAACGCGGATGCCCGGCCGGAAGGCGGTCGACAGCACGATCTCGCCCTGAGGATCGCTGCCGATCGCCTCAGCAGCATTCTTGACCAGGTTGAGGAACACCTGGATGAGTTGGTCACGGTTGGCAAACACCGGAGGCAATGAAGGATCGTAATCCTCCATTATCTTGATTCTCTTGGCAAAACCGTTCTTGGCAATTGCCTTCACATGATCGAGCACGACATGGATGTTGACGGGATAGCGATCGATCGGCCGCTCATCGGAAAACACTTCCATGCGATCGACCAGCGACACGATGCGGTCGGTCTCGTCGGTGATCAGCCGCGTGAGCGCGCGATCCTCGTCGGAAGCCGACAGTTCGAGCAACTGGGCAGCGCCGCGGATGCCGGAAAGCGGGTTCTTGATCTCATGGGCAAGCATCGCCGCCAGGCCGGTGACCGAGCGGGCCGCGCCGCGATGCGTCATCTGCCGGTCGATCTTGTCGGCCATCGACCGTTCCTGGAACATCACCACGACGGAGCCAGGATATTCCGACACCGGCGCGACGTAGAGATCGACGACCTTCTCGATTCCGAGGCGCGGCGACGACACGTCGACCCGGTACTCGTTGACGGGAGCCCGGCGCTCGCGCACCTGATCGACCAGCGTCAGCAGCGGGCTGCCGAATGGAATGAGTTTAGACAGTGTGTTGCGCGCCAGCATGGTTGCGCTGGAGCGAAAGAAGTCTTCCGCGTCGGCGTTGGCGAAGGTGATGAACCCTTCCTCGCTGATCATGATCACCGGGCGACGGATGGTGTTGAGCACGATCTGGGCGGCATCCGCCATTTCAGCGCTTTGGGCAGCGGCGGCATTCATGCGGCGCTCCGCAGGTTCAGGGGTTGCGGATCGCGCGAAAACACATCGCGCAGCAAGGCAATGACGCGCGCGGGCTCCAATGCGGTCAAAATAGCTTTTCGGCTGTCGTCGTCAGCGACACCGTTGGCATGACGATCAAGATACCATCCAAGATGCTTGCGCGCCTGGCGCAGGCCGCTTTCGATGCCATAGAGCGCCAGTATGTCCTCATAATGCGAGACGATGTAAGCGGCCAAGGCTTGCCGACTGTCGGGCATGCCGGGCACAGTCTCGTTCCGTGCGGCCGCAGCAATGCCGCCTGCGATCCAGGGCGCGCCATAGTGCGCACGCCCAACCATGACGGCGTCAGCGCCGGATTGATCGAGAATGTCGGCAGCTTCTGCCGGGGAGCAGACATCGCCATTGGCGACGACAGGAATAGACACGGCTTCCTTGACGCGGGCGATAGCGCGCCAATCGGCCTTGCCTTGATAGAATTGGCAGCGCGTGCGGCCATGTACGGTCACCATCTTGACGCCGGCCTGTTCGGCGCGACGCGCCAGCATCGGCGCGTTGAGCGCGCCTTCGTCCCAGCCGAGCCGCATCTTGACCGTCACCGGCACGTCGACCGCGCCGACAACGGCGTCGATCAGCGACAGCGCATGGTCGAGATCCAGCATCAATGCCGAGCCGGCGTAACCCCCGGTGACCTTCTTGGCCGGGCAGCCCATGTTGATGTCGATGATGTCGGCGCCCTCGCCGGCAGCGATTCTGGCACCTTCGGCCATGTGCGCCGCCTCGCGGCCGGCAAGCTGGACCATATGGACCGGCAGGCCGGAGTGGCGTATGCGCAGGTTAAAACCGGCCCTGCCCTTGGCCAGCTCGCCGCTCGCCACCATTTCGGACACGACCAGGCCGGCGCCATGCGCGTGGGCGCGTTGCCGGAACGGCTCGTCTGATATTCCCGACATTGGCGCGAGAAACACGCGATTGCGGATTCTCACGCCGCCAACGTCAAGCGACGTTGCCAATTTGGTCAAGTTAACCATGCACAAAAACCAAGCATGTTCATTCGTTGCACATTCTCTAGCCAGAACTGCAGCAAAGTGCAACGCGGAATGACGCCACATTAAGGCGCAATTGGGAAAATGCCGGGCTTCGGCTTTGGCTGGCGACCAAGGCGCCGTGCGTCCCTCAGCACGGGCAATGGCACGCTTGGGAATTTCATACTTAGCGCACGATCTTTCCTAAAACCGATTACACTTTTCGGGATCGTGCGCTAGGACCAGTCGGCATGACTGACGCAAGTGAAAATCGCGTTTCAAGTGAGGATGGCAAGGTCGCCGTGGTGATCGTTGCGGCTGGCCGCGGCGCGCGCGCCGGACAGGCCAATGGGCCGAAGCAATATCAACATATTGGCGGCTATGCCGTCATCGCACACACGCTGGAAATTTTTCTGTCCCACCCGAGAACCAGCGAGGTCGTCGTCGCCATCCATGCCGACGACCACGAGCTGTTCCGGGAGGCGGCGGGTGCCAACGCCGAACGGGTCATCCTCGTCATGGGCGGGGCGACAAGGCAGGCATCGGTCCGACTGGGACTGCTTGCGCTGAGAAGCCACGCGCCGGGGCGAGTCCTGATCCACGATGCCGTCCGTCCATTCGTCGACGCGGACCTGATCGATCGCACGATCGCTGCCATTGGCGAGCGCGAGGGGGCGTTGCCTGCCCTGCCCGTTGCCGACACGCTGAAGCGTGAGTCGGCCTCTGGCGTGGTTGGCGAAACCGTTTCCCGCAGCGGACTTCACACGGCGCAAACGCCACAGGGCTTTCCATTCTGGCCGATTCTTGCCGCGCACGAGAAAGCCCATCATCTTGGAAGACTGGATTTCACCGACGACGCCGCGATCGCCGAATGGGCGAATATTCCGGTCAACATCGTTCCAGGCTCCCCTGATAACGTCAAACTCACCTGGGCAAGGGATATTGCGATGGCGGACCAGCGGCTCTCCGGCGAACGCGTGCGCTTTCCCGACATCCGTACCGGCAATGGTTACGACGTGCATGCGTTCGAACCCGGCGACCATGTCACCCTGTGCGGCGTCGCCATTGCGCACGACAAGAAACTGTCCGGCCATTCCGACGCCGATGTCGGCCTGCACGCGTTGACCGATGCGCTGCTGGCGACCTGCGGCGCCGGCGACATCGGCACGCATTTTCCGCCGACCGACCCGCAGTGGAAAGGCGCTGCGTCCCGGATATTCGTCGAGCACGCGGCAAGGCTGGTGCGCGAGCGCGGCGGACGCATCGCCAATGCCGACATCACGCTGATCTGCGAGGCGCCGCGTGTCGGCCCGCATCGTGATGCGATGACCGCAGCCCTGTCGCGGATGCTGGCAATTTCACCGGACCGCATCTCGATCAAGGCGACAACCAACGAGAAGCTCGGCTTTATCGGGCGCGAGGAAGGCATAGCGGCGATCGCAACCGCCAGCGTGGTGTTTCCAGGCGAGGTGCCGGAATGAGTAGCAGCGAGCTGGCAAATGCCTTGCTGCAAGCCTGCCAGAAGCGCGGCATCATGCTGGCAACGGCGGAAAGCTGCACCGGCGGCATGATCATCGCCGCGTTGACCGACATCGCCGGCTCCTCCGCCGTCGTCGAGCGCGGCTTCATCACCTATTCCAACGAAGCCAAGATCGACATGCTCGGCGTCTCCGCCACCACGCTTGAGACGTACGGCGCGGTTTCGCGCGAGACGGCGATTGAAATGGCGAAAGGCGCGCTAGACCGTTCGCGCGCCGGGCTTACTCTGGCGGTCACCGGCATTGCCGGGCCCGGCGGCGGTTCCACGGAAAAACCGGTCGGCCTGGTCTGGTTCTGTGTCGGGCTGGGCGGTCAGGCCGTGACCGTCGAACGCAAGATATTTGCCGACAAAGGTCGCGATTTCATCCGCCGCGAAACGGTCCGGCACGCGTTGGAACTGGGTCTGCGCGCGCTTGGCCAGAGTCAGGCCGAAGGTGCTGCACCGTAGATGACGTCGGCGCGCTTCTCGAAAGCCTCGGCGAACATGCGGAAAGCACGGTCGAACATGGTTCCCATCACGGCGCCCAGAATGCGGCTCTTGAACTCGTAGTCGATGAAGAAGCGGACCGTGCAGCCGGCGCCGCCGTCGGGCTCGAAACGCCAGACATTGCTCAGATATTTGAACGGGCCATCGATGTATTTCACGTCGATGGTGTTCTCGTCGGGCTTCAACAGCACCTGCGTCGTGAAGGTTTCGCGGATCGCCTTGTAGCCGATGGTCATGTCGGCGAGGAGAACCGTGCGCCCGTCACGCTCCTTGCGCGAGCGAACCGTCAGCGCCTCGCAAAGCGGCAGGAATTGCGGATAGGATTCTACATCGGCGACCAGCGCGAACATCTGGTCCGGCGTATGGGATACGCGGCGGGTGGCTTCAAACTTTGGCACGAAACCGGCTCCAAAGCCCGTCGCGGCGACGCAGATTCATGCGACGCGCTTTGGATTCGTTGTTTTTATGCATGTCGTTCTCCCAAAACCGAGGTCACTTTGGGCGACATGCACTAAAGCGATTTCCTGAGAGCCGCTTCCCGGGCGGCGCGCAGCCGGGCGAAATCGTCGCCGGCATGATGCGACGAGCGCGTCAGCGGGCTTGACGCCACCAGCAGGAAACCCTTGGTCCGGCCGATCGTCTCGAACGATTTGAACTCCTCCGGCGTGACGAAGCGGATCACCGGATGATGCTTCTTCGACGGCTGCAGATACTGGCCAATGGTCATGAAGTCGACATTGGCCGAACGCAGATCGTCCATCAGTTGCAGGATTTCGTTCCGCTCCTCGCCGAGACCCACCATGATGCCGGACTTGGTGAAGATCGACGGGTCGAGTTCCTTGACCCGCTGCAACAGCCTGATCGAATGGAAGTAGCGGGCGCCCGGACGAACCGTCAGGTAGTTCGACGGCACGGTTTCGAGATTGTGGTTGAAGACGTCGGGCTTGGCCGCCACGACGATCTCCAGCGCGCCATCCTTGCGCAGGAAGTCGGGCGTCAGGATTTCGATCGTCGTCGACGGCGTCGCGGCCCTGATGGCGCGGATGACCTCGGCGAAATGCCGCGCACCGCCATCGGCGAGATCGTCACGGTCGACCGAGGTGATCACGACATGCGTCAGCCCCATCTGCTTGACGGCGTGCGCGACGCGGGCCGGCTCATCGGGATCGAGTGCTGTCGGAATTCCGGTGGCGACGTTGCAGAAGGCACAGGCGCGCGTGCAGATTTCGCCCATGATCATGAAGGTGGCGTGCTTCTTCTCCCAGCACTCGCCGATGTTGGGGCAGCCGGCTTCTTCGCAGACTGTCACCAGCTTGTTCGACTTCACGATTTCGCGCGTTTCGGCATAGCCCTTCGACATCGGCGCCTTGACGCGGATCCAGTCCGGCTTGCGCAGCACGTCCTGGTCCGGCTTGTGCGCCTTTTCCGGATGCCGCAAGCGCGGAGCGTTGGCAATCGTATCGAGGACAGTGACCATCGGGAAACCTGGTTCGTTCGCGATCGCCTGTCGGGCGTTCGCTGTCATGACGTCATCTAAGACTTTTCAGCCCAAAGAAAAAGGCCGCGGCGGTGCATGCCGCAACAGCCTTTTTCGCATAGCAGATATTCAGCGGGGTTAACGGCGCACCAGGCGCCCTGCCCAGATCAGCAGGCAGGCACCGATAAAGCCGGTGATCAGGTAGGCAGTCCAGCCGACGCCGAACGGACCGAGATTGAGTGCCTGCAGAATGGCGTTCAGTACGATCGCGCCGACGATACCCAAAATAATGTTCATGAAGATGCCGGTGTTGCTCTTCATGACCATCTCGGCAAACCAACCCGCCAGCCCGCCGATGATGATGGCTGCGATCCAGCCCACGCCATTCACGTCCATACGTCCTCTCCTTGCACGAGTGAAAATGCATCCGGAAACGAACTGCTTTGCCGTCGAGATCCCGCAGCTTGAGCGATTGAGTCTCGTGCGGCCAATCTATCATGCGTTCAGCGCGCGACCATAGGCGTCGAGCACGCTTTCCTTCATCATTTCCGACAGCGTCGGGTGGGGGAAGATGGTGTGCATCAACTCTTCCTCGGTCGTTTCGAGGTTCATCGCCACGACAAAGCCCTGGATCAGCTCGGTCACTTCGGCGCCGACCATATGCGCACCAAGCAACTGACCGGTCTTCTTGTCGAAGATGGTCTTGATGAACCCCTGGTCCTCGCCGAGCGCGATGGCCTTGCCATTGGCGGCGAACTGAAAGCGTCCGACGCGGATGTCCTTGCCCTCGGCCTTGGCCTTCGCTTCCGTCAGGCCGACGGAGGCGACCTGCGGATTGCAATAGGTGCAGCCTGGAATCTTGAGCTTGTCGGTGGCATGCACGCCAGGGAAATTGGCAATCTTTTCAACGCACACCACGCCCTCATGCTCGGCCTTGTGGGCAAGCATCGGCGGGCCGGCGACATCGCCGATGGCATAGATGCCGGGCACATTGGTGTTGCCGTAACCGTCGATGACGATGCAGCCGCGCTCGGTCTTCACGCCGAGCGCCTCAAGGCCAAGATTCTCGATGTTGCCCTGCACGCCAACCGCCGAGATCATGCGGTCGGCGGTGATCTTCTCGACCTTGCCGTCCTTCATCTCGACATGCGCGGTGACCGAGTTGGCACCCTTCTCGACCTTGGTCACCTTGGCTTCTAGGATGATCTTCATGCCTTGCTTCTCGAACTGCTTTTGCGCGAATTTCGAGACTTCGGCGTCCTCGACCGGCATCACTGCAGGCAACAGTTCGACGACTGTCACATCGGCACCCATGGTGCGGTAGAACGAGGCGAATTCAATGCCGATGGCGCCGGAGCCCATGACCAGCAGCGACTTCGGCATCTCCTTCGGCACCATGGCCTCAAAATAGGTCCAGATCAGCTTGCCGTCGGGCTCGATGCCGGGCAGCGCACGTGGCCGGGCGCCGGTGGCCAGGATGATGTGCTTGGCGCCATAGGTGCCCTCAGCCTTGACGCCTTTCGGCATCGGCGGCTGCGGCTCCATCGGCTTCTTGGCCGTCTTGGACACGACGATCTCACCCAATTTGTCGCCTGAAGGAGCCTTGGACAGCTTGGCCTCGCCCCAGATGACGTCGACCTTGTTCTTCTTCATCAGGAAGGCTACGCCGCCATTGAGCCGCAGCGACACTTTCCGCGATCGGTCGACCACGGCCGACGTGTCGACGCTGACCTTGCCGTCTAGCTTCAGTCCGTAATCCTTCAGATGATCCGAATAATGCATGATCTCGGCCGAGCGCAGGAGCGCCTTGGTCGGTATGCAGCCCCAATTTAGGCAGATGCCGCCGAGATGCTCGCGCTCGATGATCGCCGTCTTGAAACCGAGCTGGGCGGAACGCACCGCCGTGACATAGCCGCCGGGGCCGGAGCCGATGATGATGACGTCATAGTTCTCAGCCACGGTTTTCTCCTTGATTCACAGTTCCAGCATGACGCGCACGAGCGGCGTCAGTGCCTTGCCGATGTTCCGCGTGTTTTCTGCATCGAGGTGGACGCCGTCGAGCGGGGTGGTTTGCGCCACGGTGCCAGCGTCGAAGAAGCCGCAACCGGCCTCATCGGCAAGGGCAGCGTAGAGCGGCGCCAGCCGGGTCGAAGCGTCGTCACCGCCGGCAAACATTTCCTTGAATTCGGCATTGTCGGTGCGGCTGACCACAGGCGGCGAAACGATCAGGATCTGCGGCGCCGACCAGTCGAATGGATAGTCGTGGCCGCGCACGATGTCGATCAGCCGCTGGATGCCTTGCTTGGCCGCTACCGGGTTGCCATGGATCCATGGCTTCATGTCGTTGGCGCCGAGCATGAAGACGATAAGATCAATCGGCGCATGCGTTGTCAGGACCGTTGGCAGCAGCCTGGCGCCGTTGCGATCGGCACCGGCCAGATGATCGTCGAAAGCCGTGGTGCGGCCATTGAGGCCTTCGGCAACGACTTCGGCGGCATCGCCGAGCCCCGCCTGCAGCACGCTTGGCCAGCGGTCTTCAAGCGGGTGGCGGCCACCTTCGGCGTTGTAGCCCCAGGTCAGCGAGTCGCCGTAGCAAAGAACCGTCTTCATGCGCTCACCTGTGCGTTAATCAAACCGCGTCTCAACCGCCAGCGCACGAACAGCCAATCACGAAGGCGGAAAGGCCGGTGAAGACTATCCGCACCGCCCTCTCCCTTCCTAGACAAGCATGCCCATCGGGTTCTCGATCAATCGCTTGAACGCGACCAGCAATTCGGCACCCAGCGCACCGTCGACGGCACGATGGTCGGTCGATAGCGTCACCGACATCACGGTGGCGATTTTGATCTCGCCGTTCTTGACCACTGCCCGCTCCTCGCCGGCGCCGACCGCCAGGATGGTTGCGTGCGGCGGGTTGATGACGGCGGCAAAGTCCTTGATGCCGAACATGCCGAGATTGGACACCGCCGTGGTGCCGCCCTGGTACTCTTCCGNGAGGCATTGGCATCCGGCACCGCCTTCAGCGCCATCGCCATCGCCTTGATGACCATGTCGTTGACCGACAGCTTGTAGGCAGGAGCGTCACCCTTGTCGGTCTTCTTCACCGGCGCTGCCGCATTGATCTGCGTACGCAGAGCCAGCAGTGCATCGAGTTCGCAGTCGAGCGTCAGGTAGAAATGCGGGATGGTGGTCTTGGCCTCGACCAGACGCCGGGCGATGGTCTTGCGCATGTTGTCATGCGGGACGAGTTCGTAGGAGCCCTGCTCGAACAGCTTCAGCACCTGATCGTCCGACATCGCTTTCACCGCAGGGGCAGCAGCCGGCGCGCCGGCGGGCGCGGCCTTGGCGGCAGGCGCCTTGGCACCGCCACCGGCAATCGCCGCGTCGACATCGGCCTTGACCACGCGGCCATGGGGGCCGGTGCCCGTCACGGCAGACACGTCGACGCCGGCATCCCTGGCGATGCGGCGTGCGAGCGGCGAGGCGAAGGTACGCTCGCCAGTTGCATGGCCGTTGGCAACCGGAGCCGACTCTGCCTTGGGGGCGGTTGCAGCAGGCTCGGCCTTTGGTGTCCCGGCCTTCGGTGCTTCAGCCTTGGGAGCCTCTGCTTTCGGCGCCTCCGCTTTCGCTGGTTCGGCAGCTCCACCGTTCTTCGCAGCAGCCGCTGCGTCCTCGCCTTCGGCGGCGAGGACGGCAATCAGCGCATTGACTTTCACGCCTTCGGTGCCGGCGGGAACGACGAGCTTTGCAACGGTGCCTTCATCGACGGCCTCGACTTCCATCGTCGCCTTGTCGGTCTCGATCTCGGCTATGACATCGCCCGGCGAAACCTTGTCGCCTTCCTTGACGAGCCATTTGGAGAGATTGCCCTCTTCCATCGTGGGCGACAGGGCCGGCATGGTGATGTTGATTGGCATTTTGTCCTCCCGCCCGATTCAGCGATACGTGACGGCTTTGACCGCCTCGATGACCTCGCCGACATTCGGCAAAGCCAGCTTTTCGAGGTTGGCCGCATAGGGCATCGGCACATCCTTGCCGGCAATGGTGATCACCGGAGCGTCGAGGAAGTCGAAGGCGCGCTGCGACACCTGGTTGGCGATATGGTCGCCGACCGAACTCTGCGGGTAGCCTTCCTCCACCACAACCAACCGGTTGGTCTTCTTGACCGAGGCGATGATGGTGTCGAGGTCGAGCGGCCGGATGGTCCTGAGATCGATGATCTCGACGTCGATGCCCAGGCCGCGCAGTTCGGCCTCTGCCTTCAACGCATAGGTCATGCCGATGCCGAAAGAGACGATAGTGACGTCCTTGCCAGTCTTGTGGATGCGCGCCTTGCCGATCGGCAACACGAAATCGTCCAGCTTAGGGACGTCGAAGGACTGCCCGTAAAGGATTTCGTTCTCGAGGAAGATAATCGGGTTCGGGTCGCGGATCGCCGCCTTGAGCAAGCCCTTGGCGTCGGCGGCGGTGTAAGGCATCACCACTTTCAGGCCTGGAATGTGGCTGTACCAAGCGGCGTAGCACTGCGAGTGCTGGGCAGCGACCCTGGCAGCAGCGCCGTTCGGTCCACGGAACACGATCGGCGCGCCCATCTGGCCGCCCGACATATAGAGCGTCTTGGCGGCGGAGTTGATGATCTGGTCGATCGCCTGCATGGCGAAGTTGAAGGTCATGAACTCGACGATCGGCTTCAGGCCGGCCATCGCCGCACCGACGCCGACGCCGGCAAAGCCGTGCTCGGTGATCGGTGTGTCGACGACACGGCGTGGTCCGAATTCCTGCAGCAGGCCTTGCGTGATCTTGTAGGCGCCTTGGTACTCGGCGACCTCCTCGCCCATGACAAAAACATCGGCGTCGCGGCGCATTTCCTCGGCCATCGCATCGCGCAGTGCTTCGCGCACCGTGGTGGAGACCATTTCCGTGCCGGCGGGAATATCCGGATCGGCGGCGATCTCGGTCTTCGGAGCGGCAGCGACCGGTGCGGCGGCGGGCTTTGCGGCCTCCGCCTTGTCCTTGGCGACTGGAGCCTCGGCTTTATCAGGCGCTTCCGCCTTGGCGGGAGCCGCGGACTTGCCGATATCTCCGGCGCTTTCGCCATCCTGCAGCAGCACTGCGATCGGGGTGTTGACCTTGACGCCTTCGGTGCCGGCGGCAATCAGGATCTTGCCCAGCGTGCCTTCGTCAACGGCTTCGACTTCCATCGTCGCCTTGTCAGTCTCGATCTCGGCGATGACGTCGCCGGCGACGACCTTGTCGCCCTCGTTCTTCAACCACTTGGAAAGATTGCCCTCTTCCATGGTCGGCGAGAGAGCGGGCATGAGAATTTCTATCGGCATGTCCTTGCCCTCCCGTTACAATACAATGTCGGTCCAGAGCTCGGACGGATCCGGCTCCGCGTCGTGCTGGGCAAATTCGGCGGCATCCGCAACGATGTCGCGAACCTCCTTGTCGATGGCCTTCAGCTCATCCTCGGTCGCCCACTTCTTCTCGGTCAACCGCGCCTTGACCTGCTCGATCGGGTCATGGTCCGAGCGCATCTTCTGCACCTCTTCCTTGGAGCGGTATTTCGCCGGGTCGGACATCGAGTGACCGCGGTAGCGGTAGGTCTGCATTTCGAGAATGATCGGCCCGTTGCCGGCGCGACACCATTCCGTCGCCTGATCGCCCGCTGCCTTCACGGCGCGCACATCCATGCCGTCGACCTGGATGCCTGGAATCTTGAAGGAGGCGCCGCGATGCGAAAAATTGGTTTCCGCCGAGGAGCGCGAAACCGAGGTGCCCATGGCGTAGCGATTGTTCTCGATGATGTAGATCACCGGCAGCTTCCACAGCGAGGCCATGTTGAAGCTTTCATAGACCTGGCCCTGATTGGCCGCACCGTCGCCGAAATAGGTCAGCGAGACATTGTTGTTGTCGCGGTAGCGGTTGGCGAAGGCCAGCCCGGTGCCGAGCGACACCTGCGCGCCGACGATGCCGTGGCCACCGTAAAAATGCTTTTCCTTGGAGAACATGTGCATGGAGCCGCCCTTGCCCCGTGACAGGCCGCCGCGACGTCCGGTCAGCTCGGCCATGACGCCGCGTGGCGACAGTTCCATAGCCAGCATGTGGCCATGGTCGCGATAGGCGGTGATCATCTGATCGCCGTCGATAAGCGCCATCTTCATGCCGGTCACGACCGCTTCCTGGCCGATGTAGAGGTGGCAGAAGCCGCCAATGAAACCCATGCCGTAAAGCTGGCCGGCCTTTTCCTCGAAACGACGGATGAGCAGCATGTGTCGGTAGGCGGCGAGCTCTTCGTCCTTGGTGAATTCGGAAGGCTTGGGAGCCGAAAGCCCCGATTTACCGTCGGATTTGGATTTGGCAGGCGCTTTTCTGGCGGCGGTAGCCATGCATCACTCCCTATTGGCGTCTCTTTGTGGACATTTGAGCAAGATGAAATCTGCCCCGGGGAGATCAGCTCCTCCCCACCGATTTGCGGGAGGCTAACACGCGTCAGCGCGTTGCGCCATGCCGAAATTGCATAGCTGGCATGCGCCTAAGCGATTAAAATCATTGAAAATATTGGCGATTAACTCAATATCGGTTATTTCCCTGAGGCCGGCAACATGATGGTGATTTCATCAGCCTGGGACAAATTGAGCGCCTTGCGCGCCTGCTCGTCGAGCATGTCCTTCTCAAGCGTGCCTTCATGCATGAGCCGAACACGCCGCTCGAGTTCCATCCGACGCGCTTTGATCGCATCGAGCTGGCTTTGCAGCGCAACCGTTTGGGCTTCCAGCTGGTATTTCGAGTTGATGCCGAATTCGCCATGATAGGCATGAAAGCCGAAATAGGCCAGGAACGCCGCGCAGAGCGAGGGGATGATCAGCCGGCCGGTGTTTCTCTGCTTGTGCTGACGCGTCCACATCGCTCGAATCCTCGCAGCCGCGAACTCAGGCGGCTCAGGATCTTTTCGCCCGATTGTGCTTAACGGACGGTTACGGATGACGGGCTTAGCGACCGCCGAAATGAAAAAGGGCAGGAATGCCCCGCCCTTTCATCCAATATACAGGGATTCCAGGTGTTCGGGATCAGCCCTTGACTACCGACTTGCCGGCATAGCTTGCCTGCTTGCCAAGCTGTTCCTCGATGCGGATCAGCTGGTTGTATTTGGCCATGCGGTCCGAGCGCGACAGCGAGCCGGTCTTGATCTGTCCGCAATTGGTGGCAACGGCGAGATCGGCGATCGTCGAATCCTCGGTTTCGCCCGAACGGTGCGACATGACGGCGGTGTAGCCGGCCTTGTGCGCGGTCTCGACGGCGTCGAGCGTTTCCGTCAGCGAGCCGATCTGATTGACCTTGACCAGGATCGAATTGGCAACACCCATGCGGATGCCGTCGCGCAGCCGTGCGGTGTTGGTGACGAACAAATCGTCGCCGACCAGCTGGGTCTTCTTGCCGATCAGGTCGGTGAGGTACTTCCAGCCTTCCCAGTCGTCCTCGGCCAGGCCATCCTCGATCGAGATGATAGGATAGTCGGCGGCGAGCTTGGCCAGGTATTTGGCCTGGGCCTTGGGGTCGCGCGTCTTCTTCTCGCCTTCATAGACATAATTGCTGTCCTTGAAGAACTCGGTCGCGGCGCAATCGAGACCGAGCGCAATCTCTTCGCCTGGCTTGAAGCCGGCCTGCTCGATCGATTCCATGATGAAATCGAGCGCCACTGGCGCACTCTTCAGGTTCGGGGCAAAGCCGCCCTCGTCGCCGACATTGGTGTTGTGACCGGCGTCCTTCAGCTTCTTGCGCAGCGTGTGGAATATCTCCGATCCCCAGCGAACACCTTCGCGCAGCGTCGGCGCGCCGATCGGCAGGATCATGAATTCCTGAAAGTCGATCGGATTGTCGGCATGGGCGCCACCATTGATGATGTTCATCATCGGCACCGGCAGGACATGCGCCTTGGTGCCGCCGACATAGCGGTAGAGCGGCAGGCCAGCGGCTTCGGCCGCTGCCTTGGCCACCGCCAGCGACACGCCGAGAATGGCATTGGCGCCGAGGCGGCTCTTGTTGGGCGTGCCGTCAAGCTCGATCATGGTCTGGTCGATATGGATCTGGTTTTCGGCTTCCATGCCGCCGATCGCCTCGAACAGCTCGCCGTTGACCGCTTCAACGGCCTTGAGCACGCCCTTGCCGAGATAGCGGGCGCCGCCGTCACGCAGTTCGACGGCCTCGTGAGCGCCGGTCGAAGCGCCCGATGGCACCGCCGCGCGGCCCATCGAGCCGTCTTCGAGAATGACATCGACCTCGACGGTCGGATTTCCACGGCTGTCCAGGATTTCACGCCCGACAATGTCGACGATGGCGGTCATTGCAATGTCCTCGATTGATCTGAAGAAGCGTCGCGCCCGTCTTAGCCAAAGTGCTGCAAAAGGCAATCGGCCGGCGCGCAATTTTTGGGCGACATGCACCACGATTCACGAAGCGCAAATCGCTGTCATCATAAGTCATGTGCGGCAGGGCCGCTTCCGGCTATGGTGCGGGTGCGCGGGGCGAAACAGGAGGAGTTTCGCCATGTCTCAGTTGAGTGGTATCGTGTGTCTGTTCCTGATCGCGGCTGCGTTCCTGACGTCGTGCGACAACCAGCAGTCGCCGCCCAAGGCGATGGCCCCCTTGCAGATCAGCAAATAGCTGCTGCATCAAACAAAATGGCCCCGTCGAGACGGGGCCATTTTGTTTGAGCCGTCAATGCCAGTAGGGCGTGACCTTGTAGTAGTCGTAGGATGCGTCGCGAGCGATCTCGCCATCCGCGCCGGCCAGTTCATTGATCGAATAGGCAGGTGCGGCCTTCAACTGCTCCTTGGAGAACGGTACGACATAGCCGCCCTTGTCCTCGTCATAGTCGAGGCTCGCCCACGGTATCGCGTGATACTTCTCGCCGATGCCGAGGAAGCCGCCAAAACCGATCACCGCGAACATGATGCCGTTCGACATCTTGTCGAGCATGACGTCCTGAATGGTGCCGATACTTCTGCCTTCGGTGTTGTAGACCGACGTGCCGATGACTCGCGAAGCCGCGATAGCTTCGGTGTGGCCAGTCTGGGTTGTCATGGTCTTGCTCCTCATTGTCGTTGAACTCTGCTTGGACAATGAGGGCTGCGGGCGAAGGTTCCCGACTTTTTCGGCGGCCGCCGGTCACTCCGCGAGGATGAAAGTGACCTTCATGTTAACGCGATAGGCGGTGATCTTGCCGTCCTGGACGACGATCTTCTGATCCTGGATCCAAGCACCTTCGACGTTCTTCAGGGTTTTCGATGCTCGCGCAATCCCCTGTTCGATGGCGTCTTGAAAGCTCTTCTTCGACGACGACGTGATTTCGGTGACGCGGGCGACGGACATGGCTTCCTCCTGCCAAAGCGCTCATTTGCCAGGCAAAGCGTACAGCCGGCCCATGCCTTCCACAAGCGCCGGCAGTCGGAGAGGATGCGTCTGGCTTAGTGACCCTTGGCGATGCGATCGAATGCCATCAGCCGTTCGAGCAGGGCCGGCATGTCCTTCAGCGGCAGCATGTTCGGGCCGTCGGATGAGGTCGAATTGTCCGGATCCTGGTGGGTTTCGATGAACACGCCGGCAACGCCGACAGCGACGGCGGCGCGGGCCAGAGTCTCGACAAAGCGGCGCTCGCCGCCCGAGGAACCACCCTGCCCGCCCGGCTGCTGTACCGAATGCGTGGCGTCGAAGATCACCGGCGCGCCGATCTCGGCCATGACAGGCAAAGCGCGCATGTCGGACACCAGCGTATTGTAGCCGAAGGAAGCGCCGCGCTCGGTGGTCAGCACATTGGCATTGCCGGAACCGGTGATCTTGGCGACGACGTTCTTCATGTCCCAAGGGGCTAGGAACTGTCCCTTCTTCACGTTGATGACCTTGCCGGTCCTGGCGGCGGCGACCAGCATGTCGGTCTGGCGTGACAGGAAAGCCGGAATTTGCAGGACGTCGACATGCGGCGCGACGATGGCGCACTGCTCCTCTGTGTGGACATCGGTCAGCACGGAAAGCGAAAATTCCTTGCGCAGTTCGTCGAAAACGGGAAGGGCTGCATCCATGCCGGCACCCCGCGTCGCCGACAGCGAGGTGCGGTTGGCCTTGTCGTAGCTGGTCTTGTAGACGAGGCCTATGCCGAGCTTGCCGGTCAGCTCCTTCAGCGCGCCGGCCATGTCGAAGGCATGCTGGCGCGATTCAAACTGGCAAGGGCCGGCTATCAGCGACAAAGCCGCGTTGTTGTCGAACACGACATTGCCGACGGTTACCGACGAATTGGGCGCCAGGGGTTTGCTCATGGGATCTCCCGGAAGACGAAGGCCGCGCCCTGTCCGGGTGCAGGCTGCACGACGATATCATGGCCGGCTATATCGTGTTGGATGGAATTGGCTGCAAGCAGCCTCGATGTCACATCGGCGCTCCGGACCGAAAAGACGACCGCGGCGAAGCGAAGGTTCGTCGGCCGGCCGGCAGGCAGGCCGTAACGCGCGGTGAAAGATGCTGGGTCGAGCACGCTCAAACCTGCATTCGGCAAGTGAAATGCGCCGCCCTGGCCATCGGCGGTCGGATCGCCCACCGCCACCGAAATCAATCCATGCTGTTCGGCAGGTTGATCGCTGACCGCCACGATCTCGACAATTCCAGTGGCGCCGTTGGCGTGCGCCTGCGAAGCTGAACGGTCCACATCAGGCGCGTTGACCCGCTCGCAGGCAAACAGGAAGGCGTCCGTGGCCTTGGCTCCCGCTGCAAAGGCGAGCTTGAACGATGCGATGTCGCTTTTCCCCGCCGAGTCCATGAAGGCGCGCGAAAAGCTCAGCATGTGTCCCGCCGAGATGCCGGCCGCGAGGTAGCGCGCATGGTCTTCATCCGCGTTGCCGGTACCCAGGACCACGGCGGAAAATCCCTCGCCGCCATGGTTGTTGCGATAGAGCCGGTCGCGCGCGACGAACACATTGCCATCGGCAATGGCTGTCGTCGCCACTTGTCCATCGCCAATTGCGAGCGGTTCGAGATAGGTGCCGTCGGCGAGGAACACACAACAGTTTTCGGTCCCGAAGGGATGTATCCCGGTCGGAGCAACAACGAAGCCGAGCGAGGTAAGCCGGGCGCGCGCCACATCAAGCTTCTGCGTGGGCAGCACCAGGTGATCGAGCGGATGGGTGCCGGCAGCTGTGTTTCGGGTCATGCAGGCGCGATGTGCATCATTCTGCAAGGCGGTTCAAGGCTTGATCGCAATCGCGGCCGGAGCGTAGTCTCGATCAGCTCCCGGCGATGACATCGGCCGAATAACGAAGTTCTCGCATTGGTTTGACCTTGCTGGTGGTCCGCGCATAGAGCGGGTGCGCCTTGTAGGCGGCCAGCGCGGCGGCATCGGCGAATTCCGCATAAACGACCACATCGACCTCGTCCGACAGTGGATCCACCTTGGTGTTCAGCGTCACTTCAAAGAGGCTGGAATGAGGAATGTCGCCGAGCGCAAGCAGGCCCGCGCGCACCGCCTCCACATCCTCTTTGCGCCGCGCGCTGAAGAAAACGATATGCCGGATCAACGCCGCCTCCTCGATCTAAATGCCGGAGGTCTTTTGTGACGGCATGACGGTGGCGTCAATCGACAAGGATGTCGCGGCTGCCGGTGATTCGCATGGACGCTAGATATTGCTGGTGACGGACCGCACGACGTGCGTGGCACCCCTCACCGTGGAGTCGAGATACCGGCCCTGATTGTATATGCCATCCCAGATCAGGAAAAACGCGACGGCGGCAATGACGGCTACATAACGCATGGCTAAATCTATCGCATAGGTCATGCCGCAGCCATAGTGTTTTTGGCGCGTTCGGCCTTTGCTGCGCAAAAAGTCAGATACACCGCCGACAAGCGCCAATCACTTGGCACAGCCCGGCTTGCAGCCTGCCTCTTGAAGTTCTCCCTCATGACGTGGAAGATTGCCGCAGGGGTTCACTGGGAAGCGCTGAAGCTCAGGCGAAAAAAGGGCGCGCGCTTTCGTTCGAAACCGCCGATCGCGGAACCGGTCAGCTACCGGGATCAGGCAACAGCGTTCGAACCTGGCGAATGAACCGCGAGAACCGGTGCTCGGCAATTTGCGCCGATACCGCGGAGGTCAGGGACGCGTGAGATGGCACACCAAGAACATCATGGCATTGCGTTGAGCGACGCGGTCAGGCTCGACGAATTCAATTTCGCCGAGATCGTCAAGGGTCTACCGGCCAAGGCGCGCATGGTGCTGTCGGCGGCGATGAACCTGCCGCGCGGTTCGCTAAAGGTCAGAATGCCCGACGGTCGCGCCGTCCTCGTCGGCGGCAAGGGACCCGGCCCGGACGCCGAACTGGTGCTCAAGAATTGGCGACTGCCCGGCCGCGCCTTTTCCGGCGGCACGATCGGCGTGGCCGAATCCTACATGGATGGTGATTGGGATAGCCCCGATGTGACCAGTTTCCTGGAGCTGTTCGTGATCAATTCGACCATCGGCGAGCGTATCGCGGGTGGCGCCAACTGGCTGATCAACACCGTCCAGCGCATTCGCCACTGGTTCAACCAGAACACACGCACCGGCTCGGCGCGCAACATCTCGGCGCATTACGACCTTGGCAACGCCTTCTATAAGCAATGGCTCGATCCGAGCATGACCTATTCCTCAGCACTCTACACGACCGGTGCCAACGACCTCGAAGGCGCCCAGGCCGCCAAATATCGCGCGCTGGCGAAGGACATAGGCATCGGCCCGAAGGACCACGTGCTGGAAATCGGCTGCGGTTGGGGTGGCTTCGCCGAATTCGCGGCGCGCGAGATCGGTTGTCGGGTGACCGGGCTGACGATCAGCCGCGAGCAGCATGACTTCGCTACGGCGCGCATCGCCAAGGCCGGGCTTGACGATAAGGTCGACATCAAGCTGCAGGATTATCGCGACGAAACCGGCACCTATGACCGCATTGCCTCGATCGAGATGTTCGAGGCCGTCGGCGAGAAATACTGGCCGGTGTTCTTCAGCAAGATGAAGGCATGCCTGAAGCCCGGCGGCACGGCAGGCCTGCAGATCATCACCATCAACGAAGCTTCCTACGACACCTATCGCGCCAGGCCGGATTTCATCCAGCGCTACGTGTTCCCAGGTGGCATGCTGCCTACGCCATCGATCCTGAAATCACTCGGCAAAGATCACGGTCTTGCCCATCTGCGCGAGCGCATCTTTCCGGACGACTACGCGCGCACGCTCGCCGAATGGCGTCTCAGGTTCTGGGCCTCATGGGAGAAGATCGTCCCGCTCGGCTTCGACGATCGCTTCAAGAAGCTCTGGGAGTTCTACTTGCATTATTGCGAGGCCGGATTCCGCGCCAGCTACATCGACGTGCGCCAGGTGGTCTACAAGGCGTAGGTCGACGCCGCCGTGACGGCATGGAATCGAGCTTCGAACAGCAGTGGTCAGAGCAGGATGCGGTATTTCGCGAAGCCTGCCTCGCCCTCGCCCGCCGCTTCGATCTTCAGCGATTTCACCTGCGCAATGAAATCCTTCGCCTTGGCGCCGGTTTCGAACACCACGCTGGTTCCAGGCATCGGCACGAACGACCAGTTATCGTCCGCAGACGGGTTGATCGTGCCCTCGCTGACGATGTAACGAACGATGACGTCGCGATTGGTGTCCGGCGCTTCGTAGATGATCTTCGAAGCATCGATGTCAGGGAAATTGCCACCGCCGCCGGCACGATAATTGTTGGTCGCGACGACGAATTTCTGTTTGGGATCAATTGGTTTTCTGTCGAACATCAAGTCGACGATACGATTGGCGCCAGCATTCGCCAGCCCGCCCTTGGCATCATATTTCGGCGGCTGCGACAGGTCTATCCTGTAGGTGACGCCATCGATGACGTCGAAGTTGTAGGACGGGAAGTCGGTGTTGATGAGGGCCTGGTCGGCTCTCCCTGGCTCGATCCGGTTGAAGATGCCGGCCGACATTTCCAGCCATTCCTTGACCTCAGCCCCGGTGATTTCGACCGCGCGCACGGTGTTGGGATAGAGATAGAGGTCGGCAACGTTCTTGATGGCGATGTCGCCTGCAGGCACGTCGGTATAGTAGTCGGCGCCGTTGCGTCCGCCGGCCTTGAAGGGAGCTGCGGCCGACAGCAGCGGCAGGTCCTTCCATTGCGTGTTCTTGAGAATATCCCTGAGATACCAGGTCTGCGCCTGGCTGACGACCTGCACCGACGGATCGTCGGCGACCAGCGCGAAATAGGAATAGAGCGGCGCGGAGGTCTTGCCGACCGGCCGACGCACATAGGCCAGCGTCGCCTGGTGGTCCTGTTCGAGTGCCGCGATGATGCGGTTGTCGTCCGGGACAGTCGGCTTGTTCTTGTTGTCGACGCGTTCGAAGATCGGCCGCGCCTCCGAGGTGGCTGAAACGACCTTCCATTTCGACCCGTCGCGCTCCAGCATCAGGTCGATCAGTCCCATATGCGAACCCCAGAAGCCACCCATGACGGCGGGCTTGCCCTGCAGCGTGCCTTTCTGCGTGTCGACGCCCTCAAGCGACTGGAAGTCCTTCTTGCCGGGGAACACCAGATGCTGGTGACCGGTGAACACCGCATCGATGCCGTCGACACCGGCGACGAAGAACGAGGCGTTCTCCATCATGTCGCCGTGCTTAACGTCGATGCCGGAATGCGAGAGCGCAATGACGATGTCGGCGCCCTCTTCCTTCATCTGCGGCACCCAGGCCTTGGCCGCCTCGACGATGTCGCGCGTCTTGACGCTGCCCTCCAGGTTCTTGAGATCCCAGACCATGATCTGCGGCGGCACGAAGCCGATGATGCCGATCCTGATCGGCTGTTCGGCACCTGAGCCGTCCTTGATCTTCTTGTCGAGGATGACATAGGGCTTCAGATAGAGCTTGTCGTCGCGCGGGTTCGCGGCAAGCTCGGTGCCGCGGATCAAATTGGCGCAGACGAATGGGAAGTTGGCACCGGCCAGAACCTTGTCCAGGAACGACAAGCCATAGTTGAACTCGTGATTGCCCAGCGTCGAGCACTCGTAGCCGAGCAGGTTCATGCCTTTCATGATCGGGTGCAGGTCGCCGTCCTTCAGCCCCTTCTCATAGGCGATGTAGTCGCCCATCGGATTGCCCTGCAGCAGGTCGCCATTGTCGATCAGCATCGAATTGCTGGCTTGCTTGCGCACCGCATCGATCAGGGAAGCCGTACGCGACAGGCCCAGCGTATCGTTCGCCTTGTCGGCGTAGTAGTCGTAAGGCAGCACGTTCACATGGATATCGGTGGTCTCCATGATCCGCAGATGCGCCTGATTGCCTTGAGCGCGAGCCGAGAACGGATGCAGCACGATCAACGCGCCTGTGGCGGCGGCACCCACAAGCAGATCACGGCGGGAGACGGGATGGAGCAGTTGCGACATGTTTTTTCCTTCGACGACGGGACGAGAGTCCGTTTGTTGCAGCATGATCTTTTCTCCGAAACCGGTCCCCTCTTTTCGGGATCATGCCTGCCTTGCCCCGAAGCGAACTTCGCCCTGAAACTCATGCGAGTCCATTCAAGAAGTCGCGCGGATCGAACATCAGTCGATCAGCAACAGATGACGAGCGGATGAATGGTCCGGGTGAAGAAATCAGCTCTTGTCGTCGTCGCCTTGCGTGATCAGTCGCGCGCTGCGCTGGCCCGTCGCGTAGATCCATAGCCAGCTCAACGAAACCGCAAGCCGGTTGCGAAAGCCGATCAGGAAATAGATGTGCGCGATCCCCCACAGCCACCAAGCCGCCCAGCCGGTCAGCTTGATCCAGCCGAAGTCGATCACGGCGGCACGCTTGCCGATCGTGGCGAGATCGCCGTCATGCCGGTAGCGGAACGGCCGCGGGCTGATGTCGCCGGCAAGCCGTGCCTTCAGCGTGGCGGCAACATGCCGACCCTGCTGTTTGGCGGCGGGCGCCACGCCGGGAACGGGCCGCCCGTCCGACCGCAGGACATGCGCGGCATCGCCGATGACGAAAATCTCCGGACTGCCAGGCACGCTCAAGTCAGGCTCGACCAGCACCCTGCCCGCCCGGTCCGCCGCCGCGCCGAGCCATTCGGCGGCCGGTGAAGCGGCAACACCTGCAGCCCACAGGATTGTCTTCGCAGCCAGACGTTTGTCGCCGAAAACGACGCCCTCGGCGTCGCAACGCGTAACAGCCCGACCGAGTTCGACCGTCACGCCGAGCCGCTCGAGCGCCTTCGATGCATAGTCGGAAAGCTTTGGTGCGAAATTGGCCAGAATCCGGTCGCCGGCCTCGATCAGCACCACGCGCGTCTGCCGTGTGTCGATGTTGCGGAACTCGCCGTGCAGCGTGTCATGCGCCAGTTCGACGATGGTGCCGGCAAGCTCAACGCCGGTCGGCCCGCCGCCGACGATCGCAATGGTCAGCAGAGCCTGGCGTTGGGCGGGATCGGCCTCCCGCTCGGCCTGCTCGAAAGCCAGAAGAATGCGCCGTCGAACAGTGGTGGCGTCCTCCAGTGTCTTCAGGCCAGGCGCGAAAGGCTCCCATTCGTCATGGCCGAAATAGGCATGGCGGGCACCGGTGGCGAGCAGCAGCGTGTCGTAGGCGACCGCGCTGCCATCTTCGAGCAGCACGCGTTTGCCGGCGCGATCGACGCCGACGACATTGGCTAACAACGTCGTCACGTTCTTGCGCTTGTGCAGCAGGTGGCGGACCGGCCAGGCAATCTCGGACGTCGCCAGCGCCGTGGTCGCCACTTGGTACAGCAGCGGCTGGAAGAGGTGATGGTTGCGTTTGTCGATCATGGTGATGCGCACCGGTGCACCGCCAAGCGCACGTGTGAATTCGAGACCGCCGAAACCCGCGCCAACGACGACGACATGATGGCTGGCTTGATTCATCTCAATTCACCCCAATGCATCCAACCCGATGTAGGTATTTTTGTGCACCGCAACAACGCTCCGTCCTTTGATGATTGCCTGGGAGTCGCCTTCGAATGTCGTGAATGCACATGTCGACGATCGTGGCCCGGTATAGCGTTCTTCAAAAAGCACCACGAGCTGAGGCATGGCCAATGATCAAGACGACGACGCTCCGACGCTGTATTCTTCGTCGCCCTGCTTCATGCATGAACTCGATCCGGAATTCCGTGTGCCTCTGAACGACTGGACTGATGTGAGACGCTGGCGCAAGACCGAGCGCGAACGCCTGATCGCGGCCCGCCTTGCCGTTTCGGCCGACGCGCGAACGGCAATGTCGCAGCGCATCGCCGAAGGTCTTGACGCGATCATCGGCGAGATCGCCGGCCGCATGGTCAGTCTCTACTGGCCGTTTCGCGGCGAGCCGGATTTACGGCCATGGATGGCGTCCATCAATGCGCGCGGCGGCCGCACCGCCCTGCCCATCGTTGTCGAGAAAGCGCATCCCCTGATCTTTCGCGCCTACAAGCCGGGCGACCGGCTGGAGAAAGGCGTCTGGAACATCCCGATCCCAGCCGAGGGCAATCCGGTGCTGCCGGACATCGTCATCTCGCCGATCGTCGGCATCGATCCCCAAAACTACCGCCTGGGCTATGGCGGCGGCTTCTTCGACCGCACGCTGGCCGCGATGCCGTTCAAGCCGCTGGTCATCGGCGTCGGCTACGAGTTGCAGCGCATCGCCACCATCTACCCGCAGCCGCACGATATCCCGATGGATCGGATCGTGATCGAGGCATTCAAGATCGGTTAGCTGCGTTGAGATTCAGGTCAGGCCGAGTCGAGAATGGCGGGTTCCGAGAACCGGAACGGAGCGGGCGTTTGAGTCCGTGAGTACCGGAAGCACAGGAAACTGCCGTTCGCAGGCCGGCATCACCTGAATATCGACACAGCTCAGGCCATTTCCGGCTTCATGCCCATCGCCGTCCGGTCAACGATTTCGCGTAGCGCAAATGACGAGTTGATCTTGGTCACATGCGGCATCGCCGACAGCCATTCCTTGTGGATGCGCTCATAGTCGACGAGATCCTTTGCCGCGATCCTGAGAATATAATCGTATTCGCCAGACATCAGATGGCAGGACAGCACGTTCGGGCAGCGCTTGATCGCCGCCTCGAAATCCGACAGCGTCTTCTCGAATTGTCCCGACAAGGATATGTGCACGATCGCCGTCATCTGGTGGCCAAGCGCCGCATTGGAAAGCCGGGCATGGTAGCCGCGGATGGTTCCGGATTTCTCCAGGTTGTCGAGCCGGCGCGAACAAGCCGACTGCGACAGGCCAACCTTCTCGGCGAGCGCAGCATTGGGTATCCGGCCATCCTTCTGCAAAGCCTCGAGAATGGCGATATCAATCCTGTCGAGCGGCATTTTTTCGTGAATCCTGCGAAAATATGGCTGTTTGGCGCAACAATTATCGAAACGCGCCCGCTGACGCAAGCGCATTCGCAAACACCTGCGCACCGATTCGTGGTTCACTCCACCAACACAGGGAAGGAGCCCAATAGGGCCGGATCAGGGAGAAGAAAAATGCGCGTCGGCTGCCCCAAGGAAATCAAGAACCACGAATATCGCGTCGGCCTCACACCCGGCTCGGTCCGCGAGTATGTCGCCCATGGCCACGAAGTGCTGGTCGAGACCGGCGCCGGAGCCGGCATCGGGGCCGATGACAACGCCTATCGCGCCGCCGGTGCCACGATTGCCAAGACGGCTGCCGACGTGTTTGCCAAGTCGGACATGATCGTCAAGGTCAAGGAGCCGCAGCCCACCGAATGGGCGCAGCTTCGCGAAGGCCAGATCCTGTACACCTATCTTCATCTTGCTCCGGATCCGGAGCAGACCAAGGGCCTGCTCGCCTCGGGCGTCACCGCGATCGCCTACGAAACCGTGACCGATGATCGTGGCGGCCTGCCGCTGCTGGCGCCGATGTCTGAAGTCGCCGGACGCCTGTCGATCCAGGCCGGCGCCACGGCGCTGCAGAAGGCCAATGGCGGCCGCGGCGTGCTGCTCGGCGGCGTGCCCGGCGTGCTGCCCGGCAAGGTTGCCGTGCTCGGCGGCGGCGTCGTCGGCCTGCACGCTGCCAGGATGGCGGCGGGGCTTGGCGCCGATGTCACCATCATCGACCGCTCGATCCCGCGCCTGCGCCAGCTTGACGACCTCTTCGCCGGCCGCGTCCACACCCGTTACTCGACCGTCGAAGCGCTCGAAGAAGAATGCTTTTCAGCCGATATCGTCGTCGGCGCCGTGCTGATCCCCGGTGCCGCGGCGCCGAAGCTGGTTTCGCGCGAAATGCTGTCAGGCATGAAGAAGGGCTCGGTGCTGGTCGACGTCGCCATCGATCAGGGCGGCTGCTTCGAGACCTCGCACGCCACCACCCATGCCGAGCCGACCTATGAGGTTGACGGCGTCATCCACTATTGCGTCGCCAACATGCCCGGCGCGGTGCCGGTCACCTCGGCCCATGCGCTCAACAACGCGACGCTGCACTATGGCCTGCAGCTTGCCGACAAGGGCCTGAAGGCGCTGGTCGACGATCACCATTTGCGCAACGGGCTCAATGTCCACAAGGGCAAGATCACAAACCGCGCTGTCGCCGAGGCTCTCGGCTACGAACTGGTCGAGCCGAAAGCCGTTCTGGCCGCCTGATTTCACAAAAAGACTGCTTCCTCCAGTCTCGCCCGCCGGTTCATACCGGCGGGTTTTTCTTTGGAGATACACGCAGGCAACAAAAAAGCGGAGCCAAAGCCCCGCTTCCTCGATATCGAGATTTGCCGCCGGTTCATCCGCGGTCGGCAAATCGATCGACAATCGCTTTTTATCGCGACTTTGCGACGGGAGTACGACGGTGTCTCCTGTCTGCAATCTCAGCGCCTCATGCGCGCTCGATGCGTCGGGGCTCTCGAGAACCTCGGGCAGCGCTTCGGTCTCGGTGGCGCGGTCGCATTCTTCGGCATGCAGGAAGATCGGCCCGGTTTCGGCATAGGGCTGAAGCTCCGCGAATGGCCGGTACGCCAGGACGAGGTAAGCGTCTCCAGCAGCGATGTTCTTCAGACAGTGCCGGCAAGGCACGCCGTCGCCGTCGGAGATCTTTCGCTCGGGCGTGTTGCCGTAAGCATCGGGACCGCCGCGCTGCAGGCCCCTGACATCGTCGGTCGGCAAGGCTTTGAACTGGATGGTCATGGTGAAACTCTCCGGTGTCGTTGACCGGAAATTATGCCGCCAACTCCGCGCTTCCCACCCGATTCCTGACAAGGTGCGGGACCGATCGATTCTCAGCAATCAGTCCTGCGACCAGTTCTGTTCGGATCCGGGTTTCGTCCATCCGGCATATTGCGCCGGCTAAATAAAATCGCCGGGTCAGCATATCTTCGTCTCTTCGGCCTCGGCCGCATTGATGGTGCGGACAACATGCTAAAACCGGCCCGAAGCGCCGACGAACGACGGGTCAGATTGCGGCTGGCGTCACGGCCGCATGACGCTGGCCGAACGCTCGGCGAAAGGCATCGGATGCACCGTCTCCTTCTTCTGCGCCACAGGTGCAAAGCCGAGCTTCTGATAAAGTGGCAGCGCCGCCGGATGATCGAGCGTGCAGGTCTGCACCGTCACTCGCTTCGGCCCATACGACCATGCGGCTGCGATCGCGGAGCCCAGGAACCAGCGACCGATGCCTTGCCCGGTTGCGTGTTCCATCATGCCGAAATAAGCGAGCTCGACTTCTTCCGGCAGATGCGGCTTGAGATCGAAGAAGCCGGCTGGCGCACCGTCGAGATAGAGCACCCTGATATCGCGATCCTCGCGGTGGATTCCGGCCGACAACTCATCGTCATTCAGCCTCAGAACATTCACCCACTGCCATTTGCGTCCCACCCGGTCCATGAGGTAGCGATAAAAATGCAAGGGAATGTCCCTGGTCTTCAGCAGCGCTACCTGGCGGTTGTAGGGTACCGGTGGCGAGACGGGCGGTGGGGCATGCATTTCGAGAAAAGTCACAGTGACCTCAATGTCCTGCAGCACGCCGTNGCACTCTGATGTCGCGATCCTCGCGGTGGATGCCGGCGGAAAGCTCGTCATCATCGAGCCTGAGAACATTGACCCAGTGCCATTTGCGCCCGACCCGGTCCATCAAATAGCGGTAGAAATGCAGCGGGATGTCTTTGGTCTTCAGCAGCGCAACCTGACGATTATAGGGCACAGGCGGCGTATAGGCCGGAGGCACATGCATTTCGAGGAACGTCACTGTGACCTCGATGTCTTCCAGCACGCCGTTTTCCATCGTCGTCATTCCTTGCCGGTCACGACGGGCGTGTCGGAAAGCCCACCCCACTCCGTCCATGAGCCGTCGTAAAGCCTGTTGTCGGTATGGCCAAGTGTTTCCAGCGCCAGCGTCACCACCGCTGCTGTAATACCGGAGCCGCATGAGGTGACGACAGGTTTCGACAGATCGATGCCGGCCTGCTCTATCACCTTGCGCAGCCGGTCCTTCGACAACAGCTCGCCATTTTCCGACAGCGCCGAATAGGGCAAATTTCGCGCGCCAGGCATATGACCGGAGCGGATGCCAGCGCGCGGTTCAGGCTCCGCACCAGTGAAGCGGCCCGCCCCACGGGCGTCGGCGATTTGGCTTTCTCCAGTGTCGACGATCCGGCGCATGTCGGCGAGGCTGGCGACGCGACCGGCGTCGAAATCGGCATGGAACACGCATGGCGCGATCTTCGTCGGTTCGGCCGTCACCGGTCGGCCGGCCGCCTTCCACCCATCGAAGCCGCCGTCCAGAATATAGGTCTGGAAGACGCCCATTACCCGGAACATCCACCATGCCCGAGGCGCGGAGAAGAAACCCGGGCCGTCATAGACGACGATGGTGTCGTCCGCCGAAACGCCCATGGCGCCGACATACTGGGCGAAGTCCTGCGGCGACGGCAACATGTGCGGCAGTGGCGAGTCCGGGTCGGAAACCGCGTCCTGATCCAGGAACCGCGCGCCCGGAATGTGCGCCGCATCGTATTCGCGGCGCGCATCGCGCTTTTGCGCTGGTAGATACCAGGACGCATCGACAATCGTCAGGCCCGGCTCGCCGAGACGTTGTTGCAGCCAGTCCGCATCGACGGTGAAAGGGCTGTCCTCGGCCATCTTTATCCTCCTTGTTTCGCCTCGCGAACGGCTAGCATATCAGTTCGCCGGCATCGGACCGAAGCGGATGCGGAAACGCCTGTTTTCGCGGCCTTTCTTCTCGATCTTGCCGATGTGGATTTCACCGACTTCGCCCGTGCTCTTCACATGGGTGCCGCCGCAGGGTTGGCTGTCCACCGAAGCGTTATCGCCGATGCACACGAGACGGATATTGCCGGTGCCGACCGGGGGCCGGACGTTCTTGGATTTGACCAGGCCAGGATTTGCGGCCAGGTCCTCGTCGCTGATCAACCTGGTGAAGATCGGGTGGTCGGCCCGCACCAGGTCCATCAGGCTCGCTGTCACCTCCTCCTTGGAGAAGCTGGCATCCGGCATGTCGAAGTCGACACGGCTGTCATCCTCGGAAACCGCGGCACCCGTAATCGGAAACGGACAGACGACCGAGAGCAGATGGCAGGCCGAATGCATACGCATCAAAAGATGCCGCCGGTCCCAGTCGATCGCCAGCCTCACCTTCTCGCCGATCCGTGGCGCCACTTGCTCCGGCGCCGGCACATGGATGATCTCGTCCTTGGTCTCGCCGGTAATTGCGGCGGCGATGGCGATGCGGCTGCCGTCGCCGCGCTCGATATGACCGGTATCGCCCGGTTGGCCGCCCGATGTGGCGTAGAAGATCGAGCGATCGAGAATGATCGCGCCGCGATCGTTGACGGCAACGACCGTTGCATCCGCCCTGCGCAGATAGGCGTCGTCGCGAAACAGCGCGTCCGTCTTGTGCGCCATCACGCGACCTTTTCGAACGGCACCGAAATCTTGCTCTTCAGCTCCATCCAGCCCGGCACCGGCAGCTGCTTCTCGCGCAGGAATTCCGGGTTGAACAGCTTCGACTGGTAGCGTGAGCCGTAGTCGCAAAGAATGGTCACGATCGTGTGGCCGGGGCCAAGTTCGCGCGCCAGACGGATCGCGCCGGCAATGTTGATGCCGGTCGAGCCGCCGACGCAGAGACCTTCTTCCTGGATCAGGTCGAAGACGATCGGCAGCGCATCCTCGTCAGGGATCTGGAAGGAAAAATCCGGCGTGAACCCTTCGAGATTGGCGGTGATGCGCCCCTGCCCGATGCCTTCGGTGATCGAGCTGCCTTCGGCCTTCAGCTCGCCGCTGGTATAAAAGGAGTAGAGCGCGGCGCCCAGCGGATCGGCGAGCGCGATCTTCACGTCCTTGCTTTTCGCCCTTAGCCCGAAGGCGACGCCGGCCAGCGTTCCGCCCGAGCCGACCGCCGAGACAAAGCCGTCGACCTTGCCGCCGGTCTGGTTCCAGATTTCCTCGGCCGTGGTGCGGATATGGCCGTCGCGATTCGCCACATTGTCGAACTGGTTTGCCCAGATGGCGCCATTCGGTTCCGTCCGCGCCATCTGCTCTGCCAAGCGGCCGGACAGCTTCACATAGTTGTTGGGGTTCTTGTACGGCACCGCGGGCACTTCGATCAGCTCGGCGCCGAGCAGTTTGATCGTGTCTTTCTTTTCCTGGCTCTGCGTGTCGGGAATGACGATGACGGTGCGGTAGCCGAGCGCCTTGGCAACCAGCGTCAGTCCGATGCCGGTGTTGCCGGCCGTTCCCTCGACGATGACGCCGCCGGGCTTCAGCAGCCCGCGCTGCTCGGCGTCGCGGATGATGAACAGGCCCGCGCGATCCTTGACCGACTGGCCCGGATTCATGAATTCGGCCTTGCCCAGGATCTCGCAGCCTGTTTGTTCAGAAGCCTTGTTGAGGCGGATCAGAGGCGTGTTGCCGATCGCGTCGATCACAGAACGGAGCATTCAGGATTCCTTGTGTAGGTGCGCCGAAACCCTAGAAACCCGAGGCCTCGGTTTCAAGGCAAGAATGTGTCTGGTCCAGTCGCAATTGCGGTACTGTTGTTGCGTCGACGCTTTCCAAGACCAGCCTCTATCGCCACTGTTCATTTTCCGGTTGACGTTGAAAAGCAGCTTTTCATTCGATTTCTTCATCGCTAGAGCAAAGCACCAACAAGTCGACAGGGCGCAGCATGACACTTTACCGGGCCAACCCGAAGCACGGCGTCGCCTGGATCACGGGCGGCAGCAGCGGTATCGGCCGTTCGCTGGCCAGGGATCTTGCTTCCCAGGGTTATGCCGTGGCGGTGACGGCGCTCGACGACGATCCGATCGACACGCTTGTCGTCGAGACGGCGCAGATGCCGGGCAGTGTGACCGCCTTTCCCTGCGACGTCACCGACGAACCGCGCATGGCAAGAACCGTCGCCGCGATCGAGAAGGAGCTCGGTCCCATCGTGCTCGCCATCTTCAATGCCGGAAACTACATTTCGACGCCGGGTGAAAATCTTGTCGTCAACGACTTTCGCCGGTCCTTTGAGGTCAACTATTTCGGCATCATCAATGGCCTGGTGCCTGTCATCGAACGCATGCGCGTGCGGGCGCGCGGCCATGTCGTACTGGTCGGCTCCGTCACGTCCTATTTCGGTTGGCCGACAACGGCCGCCTATGGCGGCACCAAGGCGGCAATCAACATCCTGGCCGAATCGCTGAAGTATGATTTCGACAAGATGAACGTGCGCATCCAGGTGTTCAATCCTGGCTTCATCGATACCCCGCTGACCGAGAAGAACATGCTGCCGATGCCGGGACTGATGCCGGTCAGCCGCGCGTCGCGCCGCATGGCGCGGGGCATCAAGTCCGGCGGTTTCGAAGTCACCTTCCCGCGCCGGACAAGCTGGCCCCTGAAACTGCTTAGCGTGTTGCCGAGGCCGCTTTGCAGAGGGTTTATCAGCCTGATGACCAGTTGGAAGGCGCGGCCGCTGCATTACGACCGCAAGCCGCCAATCGAATAGGTAAGCCGTTCGAAGTTGGCAAGCACCCGCTTCGGGCGGGTGACAGCCATGGGTTGAGAGATTGTTGCGTGGAGCCAGAGATGGGGCGACGGATCGTGCTTGCTGTGCTGGGCCTTGTCGCCATTCTCGCACTGGCCTTCGTGCTCGGTCCGCGCGTTCCCGTCGACACCACGATTCGTTTCGATCCCTTGGTCATCGGCGACGATCCGCAGGCCTATGTGGCAAAGGTGGAAGCCGCCACACCGGGAATCCGCGACGGGCTGGAGAAAGAGATCGTCTGGGCCAATCCGATGGTGCATGCCAGGACGCCGCTGTCGATCGTCTATATCCACGGCTTTTCCGCATCGAAGGGCGAGGTCCGCCCGCTGCCCGATGAAGTGGCCGACCAGCTCGACGCCAACCTGTTCTACACCCGCCTTACCGGACACGGGCAGGATGGCGCGGCGATGACGCAAGGCAGCATCAATGCCTGGGTCAACGATTATGAGGAGGCGCTCGCCATCGGCCGGGCGATCGGCGACAAGGTGATCGTCATCTCGACCTCGACCGGCGGCTCGCTGGCGACATGGGCGGCAACGCAGCCGGGCGCATCGGACGGGGTTGCCGCGATCGCGTTCATCTCGCCAAACTTCGGCGTGAAGGCGTCCGGCGCCGAGATACTGACCATGCCATGGGGAAAACAGATCGCCAGGCTGGTCGCCGGCAAGGAACACAGCTTTTTGCCGCGCAACGCGCTGCATGAAAAATTCTGGACCACCCGCTACCCGATCGAAGCGACCTTGCCGATGCAGGCGCTGACCGAGCTTGCCTATGGCGCCCCGGTGGAAAAGGCGACCATCCCCGCTTTGTTCATCTTTTCGGATTCGGACAAAGTGGTGCGGCCCGACCGCACCCGCGAGATCGCCGGGCGCTGGGGCGCTCCGTGTGAACTGGTCCCGGTCGATGATACGGGCGACATAAACAATCACGTTATCGCCGGCGACGCGCTTTCGCCATCGACCACGACCTTTCTGGCGCAAAGGATCGCCGTCTGGATCGAGGCGGTGGTGAAGTAAGCTTACGAAAAAGGGCGACCGAAGCATCGCTTCAGCCGCCCTTTCCCGGTCGGTCTCGGCAATCAGCCAGGCTACGCTTGACTGATTAAAACGCGGCCTGGCTTACGCAGCCCGCGCCGCCGGACGCTTGCCGCCGAAGCGGCGCTTGTTGTTGCCTTTAAAGGCCGGCTTGGCGCCTTCCGGCTTGCGCTCGCCGGCGAAGGCCGGCTTGTCGCCGAAGCGCTTTTTGCCAAAACCGTTGCCTTTGTTCTCGCCACCGGGCCGCCTGCCGTCGCGACGACCATTGCGGTCGTTGGCCGGCTCGAATCGTTCGTTCTTTTCAGCCGGATTGCGCAGCGGATCGGGGCTGCCGAGATGGTCGGCAACGATCGGCAGTTTGGTGCGGATGATGCGCTCGACCTGGCGCAGCTTGCTGTTCTCGGAAGGATCGCAAAGCGTAATCGCAATGCCGTCCATGCCGTTGCGGCCGGTACGGCCGATGCGGTGGACATAGCTTTCCGCTTCGTCCGGCAGGTCGAAATTCACGACATGGCTGATGCCGGGCACGTCGATGCCGCGCGCAGCGATGTCGGTCGCCACCAGAATGCGCACCGAACCCTCGCGGAAATCGTTGAGCGCCTTCTGGCGGGCATTCTGCGACTTGTTGCCGTGGATGACGGCGGCCTTGAAGCCGTCGCGCTCGAGGTCCTTCGTCACCCTGTCGGCACCATGCTTGGTGCGCGAAAAGATAATGACGGACTTCATCGCCTCGTCGGCGAGCATCGTCGACAGCACCTGGCGCTTCTGCTTGGTACGGGCAAAGACGACGCCTTGCACGATTTCGGCCGCTGCCGTGCTTTGCGGCGCGACTTCGACACGGATCGGGTTTTTCAGCAGGCCCTTCGCCAGTTCGGCGATCTCATTGGGCATGGTCGCCGAGAACAGCACCGTCTGACGGTCGGGCGCGGTCGCCTTGGCGATGCGCTTGACGTCATTGATGAAGCCCATGTCGAGCATGCGGTCGCCTTCGTCGAGCACCAGCCATTTGGTGTCGGCAAGCATGAGGTCGCCTTCACGCACCAGATCGGTCAACCGGCCGGGCGTTGCGATCAGGATGTCGACGCCGGGCGCAACCTTCTTCACCTGGCTGAAGCGGGAGACGCCGCCCAGCACGAGCGCGGTCGAGACATGCGCGCCCTTGGCGAGGATCTTGATCGTATCCTCGATCTGCACGGCGAGTTCGCGCGTTGGTGCCAGAATCAGCGCACGCGCCGTCTTAGGCCGGCGCTTGGTGCCAAGTGCAATGATCTTCGACAGGATCGGCAGCGCGAAGGCTGCGGTCTTGCCGGAGCCGGTCTGGGCGATGCCGAAAATGTCGCGGCCTTCCATCTGCGGCGGGATCGCCTGCGCCTGGATCGGCTTCGGTTCGGTGAAACCGGCGTTATGGGTGGCCTTGAGCAGCGCACCCGAAATACCCAGTGCGGCGAAACCGGTAAGTTCCGCAGTGTTGCTACCGGGCAAAGTGTTTTCGTTGGTCAAAATAATCTTCTTTCACGCGGCTCTGGCCGCAAACATCGATGGCGGCAGGGCGCAACCTGCCGTCGAACAAATTGTCATGGAACGACAAGGCGGCGGACGTTTCCGTCCGCGCGGCTGCGCTGTCGTGCCCGCAGGCATCATGCCACGGGGCTTTTTCGCCACTTTGTGATGTACCGGAAAGAGGGGCCGATATACCGGAAAGAGGGAAAACAGACGCAACCAGTCTCATTCGTCGAGAAGGCCGGATTGTCCCGGCCCAAGCGCCTATGTCGGCGCATATGGCCCAGTTCGCTGTCAAATGCAAGGGGCGTCATGCTGCAGTGCAACAAAACCCACGGCGCAAGCGGCGCTTGCGCTCGCCTGCAGGCACGATTACCACGAAATGCCGCTGGCCTGGGAGGTGATCGATGAAGGACGTGCTGAAGGAACTCGAGCGCCGGCGCGAGATCGCTCGCATGGGTGGCGGCCAGGCGCGCATCGATGCCCAGCACAAGAAGGGCAAGCTCACCGCGCGCGAACGCATCGAGGTTTTTCTCGACGAGGGCTCGTTCGAGGAATTCGACATGTATGTCGAGCATCGTTCGACCGATTTCGGCATGGAAAAGACCAAGATCGCCGGCGACGGCGTGGTCACCGGCTGGGGCACCGTCAACGGCCGCCCGGTTTACCTCTTCGCCAAGGATTTTACCGTGTTCGGCGGCTCGCTGTCGGAAGCCCATGCCGAGAAAGTCATCAAGGTGCAGGAGATGGCGCTGCGCAACCGCGCGCCGATCATCGGGCTATACGATGCCGGCGGCGCGCGCATCCAGGAAGGCGTGGCGGCACTCGGCGGCTATGCCGAGATCTTTCAACGCAATGTGCTCGCTTCCGGCGTCATTCCGCAGATCTCCGTCATCATGGGCCCATGCGCCGGTGGCGACGTCTATTCGCCTGCCATGACCGACTTCATCTTCATGGTGCGCGACACCTCCTACATGTTCGTCACCGGGCCGGATGTGGTGAAGACCGTCACCAACGAGACGGTGACGGCCGAGAGTCTCGGCGGCGCCTCTGTCCACACGACGAAATCCTCGATCGCCGACGGCGCCTACGACAATGACGTCGAGGCGCTGCTGCAGATGCGCCGGCTGATCGACCTGCTGCCGGCCTCCAACACATCGGAGCTTCCCGAAATCGAATGCTATCAGTCGGTGACCGACCATGATTTGTCGCTCGACCGGCTGATCCCCGACAACACCAACAAGCCCTACGACATCAAGGAACTGATCCTGAAAGTCGCCGATGAAGGCGACTTCTTCGAGATCCAGCAGAATTTCGCGAAAAACATCGTCACCGGTCTCGGCCGTATCGAGGGCCGCACGGTCGGCTTCGTCGCCAACCAGCCGATGGTGCTGGCCGGCGTGCTCGATTCCGATGCCAGCCGCAAGGCCGCGCGCTTCGTGCGCTTCTGCGATTGTTTTTCGATCCCGATCGTCACCTTCGTCGACGTGCCCGGCTTCCTGCCCGGCACGGCGCAGGAGTATGGCGGGCTAATCAAGCATGGCGCCAAGCTTCTCTTCGCCTATGCCGAGGCCACCGTGCCGAAGATCACCGTCATCACCAGAAAAGCCTATGGTGGCGCCTATGACGTGATGGCGTCAAAGCATCTGCGCGGCGACATGAACTATGCCTGGCCGACGGCGCAGATCGCGGTGATGGGTGCACGGGGCGCGGTCGAGATCATCTATCGCAAGGACATCGGCGATGCCGAAAAGATCGCAGCGCATACAAAGACTTACGAGGATCGCTTCCTGTCGCCTTTCGTCGCCGCCGAGCGCGGCTATGTCGACGAGGTGATCATGCCGCACTCGACCCGCCGCCGCATCGCACGGGCGCTGCGCATGCTGCGCAACAAGGACATGCAGAACCCCTGGAAGAAGCACGACAACATTCCGCTGTGAGTAACTACCGCGCTTCGAAGAGTTCGCGCAGCACCGGCACCAGCGCTAGCGGCAGATCCTCGGCGATCAGACCGGGTCCGAAACGGCTGCCGGCTTCGGCATGCAGCCACACCGCAGCGCAAGTCCCCTCGAAGGGCGGCATGGCTTGCGCCAGGAGACCGGCAATGATGCCGGACAACACGTCGCCTGACCCGGCAGTGGCCAGCCATGGAGCGCCGTTGGAATTGATCGCTGCCCTGCCATCGGGAGCAGCAATCACCGTGTCAGCGCCCTTGTAGACGATGACGGCATTGGCCCGTGCTGCGGCCGCTCGCGCCTTGGCCAGTTTCGACAGGGTCATGACGCCGGCGATGTCAGGAAACAATCGGCCGAATTCACCCTCATGCGGCGTTATCACCAATGCCGGCGCGTTCGGCTGACGGGCGACTTCGAACAGTGCCTGGGGCTGGTGAGCCAGCGACGTGATGGCGTCGGCATCCAGGACGATCGCATCTGCGTGGCTTGCGGTCGCCGATGCGCGCGCACCATCCGCCAAAGCCTTGATCAGTTGCAGGGCAAAATCGCCGACCTTGGGTTTTGGGCCGAGCCCCGGTCCGAACACCAGTGCTTCGGGATGGCGCGCCATCAGGAATTCCTGCACCTCTCCGAGCGAGCCCGCTTGCCGCAGCATGATGGAGGTCAGGTGTGTCGCATTGACCTGCATGGCATTGGCTGGCGACAGCACGGTGACCGCCCCTGCTCCGCTTCTCGCCGCGGCGAGCGCCGACAGCCGCGCGGCGCCCGTGGCGCTGGGGCCACCGGAAAAGACGCCGACATGGCCGCGCTTGTATTTGTGGGCGTCGACCGCCGGCACGGGAAATTCCTGCAACCACAGGTTTGGCACATTCTCGAAAGTCGAGACAGCGAGTTGGGCGATGATGTCGTCGCCGATGCCGATATCGGCAAGCACGATTTCACCGCATTGTCCGCGTCCCGGGAGCAGCAGGTGGCCAGGCTTTTTCCGCGCGAAGGTGACTGTGATCTCGGCGCGAAACGCCGTGCCCAATATTTCGCCGCTGGCTCCCGAGACGCCAGACGGCAGATCGACTGCGATCACAGGCAAGCCCAGGGCGGTAGCGGTGTCGATGGCCTTCGCTGCGTCGCCGGACGGCGGCTTGGACAGCCCTGCCCCAAAGAGCGCGTCGACCACGATCGAGCCGGTCTCGGCATCAAATCCAGAGAGCGGCCGCGGCTTGATCGGGCATTGCGCGGCGGCTTGCGCCGCATCGCTTTCCGGCCTCGGCGCTCCGGATGCCCAGATTGTGGTGCGCACACCGCTGCCGGCCAGGATACGCGCGACGACGTAGCCATCACCGCCATTGTTGCCTGGGCCGCACAGCACATGGACATGCGTCGCCGAGGGATAGCGCTTGAGAACCTCGGCCGCGACCGCCTGGCCGGCTCTGCGCATCAGGCCGATACCGTCGGCGGGACCAGCGGCAACCGTCAGCCGATCTGCCTCGTTCATTTCTGAAGGAACAAGAAGTTCGTTGCTCATGGATTGCCGATCCGCATTCGATCAAGCATTGTCCAATTTTCGATCCGAAGCAAACAAGGGGGAGTTGCCGAGATCTGCGGCCACATTGTTGGCACGAAGGCACAGGATTGCCTGAAGGATAGGCGATATGCCTAGTTTTTGGGCAGATGCAGTTGGCGTTGCCGTGTAGTCTCCGGCAGCCCGTGCCGCTTCCGGTACAGGGAATGACGTGAATTTGTATCCAGGTGCGGTGCGACTTTGAAATCGTGTGATACTGCTTCGAATCCGTCCAATTGGCACAGTTCGTGCTAGATCGAAGCGCAAGCGGGGGGTTCACAACCCGTTTTTTTTGGCAGTGGAGGCCACTTTTTACATGAAAAAGATCGAAGCGATCATCAAGCCATTCAAGCTGGACGAAGTGAAGGAAGCGCTTCAGGAGGCCGGACTGCAGGGCATTACTGTTACCGAGGCAAAGGGCTTCGGTCGTCAGAAGGGTCATACCGAGCTCTACCGCGGCGCCGAATATGTCGTCGATTTCCTGCCCAAGGTGAAAATCGAGGTGGTGCTTGGCGACGATGCGGTCGAAGGCGCGATCGAGGCCATCCGCAAGGCCGCCCAGACCGGCCGTATTGGCGACGGCAAAATCTTCGTTTCCAATATCGAGGAAGTCGTGCGAATCCGTACCGGCGAAACAGGCATGGACGCGGTCTGACCCGACCCGGCATTCTCCTAACGTCATCATAAAAAAACGTCATCACACAGGGATACATGACATGACGACAGCCAAAGACATCATGAAGCAGATCAAGGACAACGACGTAAAATTCGTCGACCTGCGCTTCACAGACCCGAAGGGCAAGCTGCAACACGTGACGATGGATGTCATCGAGGTCGAGGAAGACATGTTCGCCGATGGCGTCATGTTCGACGGATCGTCGATTGCCGGCTGGAAGGCCATCAACGAGTCCGACATGGTGCTGATGCCTGATCCGGACACCGTCCACATGGACCCGTTCTTCGCCCAGTCGACCATGGTCATCCTGTGTGACATCCTCGATCCGGTTTCGGGTGAATCCTACAACCGCGATCCGCGCGGTACGGCCAAGAAGGCCGAGGCCTACATGAAATCGGAAGGCATCGGCGACACCATTTATGTCGGCCCGGAAGCCGAGTTCTTCGTGTTCGACGACGTGAAGTACAAGGCCGACCCGTACAACACCGGTTTCAAGCTCGACTCGACCGAACTGCCGTCGAATGACGACACCGACTACGAGACCGGCAATCTCGGCCACCGTCCGCGCATCAAGGGCGGTTATTTCCCGGTGCCGCCGATCGACAGCGCGCAGGACATGCGTTCCGAGATGCTGACCGTGCTGGCCGAGATGGGCGTTCGCGTCGAAAAGCACCACCATGAGGTGGCGGCTGCGCAACACGAACTCGGCATCAAGTTCGACACGCTGGTCCGCAACGCCGACAAGATGCTGATCTACAAATATGTCGTGCACCAGGTCGCCAACGCCTATGGCAAGACGGCCACCTTCATGCCGAAGCCGATCTTCGGCGACAACGGCTCGGGCATGCACGTCCACCAGTCGATCTGGAAGGGCGGCAAGCCGACCTTCGCCGGCAACGAATATGCCGGCCTTTCGGAGAGCTGCCTGTTCTACATCGGCGGCATCATCAAGCACGCCAAGGCGATCAACGCCTTCACCAATCCGCTGACCAACTCCTACAAGCGCCTGGTTCCGGGTTATGAAGCGCCGGTGCTGCTCGCCTATTCGGCGCGCAATCGCTCGGCCTCCTGCCGCATCCCGTTCGGCTCGTCGCCCAAGTCCAAGCGCGTCGAGGTCCGTTTCCCCGATCCAGGCGCGAACCCCTACCTCGCTTTCGCCGCCATGCTGATGGCCGGGCTCGATGGCATCAAGAACAAGATCCATCCCGGCCAACCGATGGACAAGGACCTTTACGACCTGCCGCCGAAGGAGTTGAAGAAGATCCCGACCGTCTGCGGTTCGCTGCGTGAAGCGCTGCAGAGCCTCGACAAGGACCGCGGCTTCCTGAAGGCCGGCGGCGTCTTCGACGACGACCAGATCGACAGCTACATCGAGCTGAAGATGGCCGAGGTGATGCGCTTCGAAATGACCCCGCATCCGGTCGAATACGACATGTACTACTCCGTCTGAGATTGACTCTCAGACTAAAGGTTCAGCGTAATGTTCAAGCCCTTGAAAGATTTTCTCTTTCAAGGGCTCTTTGCTGCACTCCGATAGTCGTGCCTGCCGTCGGCCCGCTCTCGCTGTCGCCCGCTGCAGATGGGCAACGCTTTTTGCGTTTTGTTTTTTGACGATCGTGTGTGTGCCGTGGTCCACGGGCGCTGGATCCATCGGCAAGCACGGCACGTCAATCCGGTGACGCCGTCTCAGGTCAGCAAGATCTGGTGAGTGACAAGCGGATCACTGTTCGAGCCCGAACATGGAGCCAGGAGCGAGCGGCGCACTGTCTCAGGCTACAGTGACCGCTCGTCCGGCGCCCCCCGCCAATGCCGCCGTTCAAGAAAACCCCGCCCGTCCGAACAGCATTGCGTGACGTAACCCCAAGAACTGCGAATTCGCATGCTGCGCTGCAACCTGTCAACGCCGCCATGAGGGCTGCGGATAGCCGATTTCGCAACGTGAACAGGTGCTTATGGGAGGGTCTTTGCCACAAATAAGTGCTGGAAAGCGCTGTTTTCCGGGCTTTTTTGACAGGTAATCGCCGGAACTGCCAAGTCGGCGACCGGAACGTCGCAGGGATTGCGATCGCCCGAATTGCCTGACTTTTTCTGGGTATGTTCCGGCCGGGATGCGATCTGCCGGTTAATGGGAAAAGAACCCGGGTCCTTGGCTGGGGTTCTTGCGTGCGGGCCGGACGCACGCTGCATTCTGGATCGCAGCGGCAAGCCGCCGCCCGGACAGCAAACCTCATGGCAAGCAATACTGCGCGGCTCAGCCGGCGGGCACAACGATCCGCCCCAGAGGAATGCATTCGAGCAGGCCAGCCTGGTGGGAATAGATCCGGACTACGCCAGAAAATGGTGCTTCGATTTCTGTGACAATGTGAAGGCCGCGCTTCAGGCCTTTCGGTAGAGCGAGCGGCGCGCCAAAGTTCCATTACAAAAAGAACCCCAGCTTTCGCCGGGGTTCTTGCTTGGGAAGACCGTAGGATGGGCCTGAGACGGTCACGGCAGGTTTCCGCCGTGACGAAGGCTCAAGCCGCGGCCGAGACCTGGGCGCTTGCCGGCACCGAGGCGATCGTCTTCAGGATCTGCGAGGCGATCTGGTAGGGGTCGCCCTGGGAGTTCGGGCGGCGGTCTTCCAGATAGCCCTTGTAGTCGTTGTTGATGAAGGAATGCGGCACGCGGATCGAGGCGCCGCGATCGGCTATGCCATAGCTGAATCTGTTCCACGGCGCGGTCTCATGCTTGCCGGTCAAGCGCTTGTCGTTGTCCGGTCCGTAAACGGCGATGTGGTCCATCAGGTTCTTGTCGAAAGCCGCCATCAGCGCTTCGAAATAGGCCTTGCCGCCGACTTCGCGCATATAGGCCGTCGAGAAGTTGGCGTGCATGCCCGAGCCGTTCCAGTCGGTGTCGCCGAGCGGCTTGCAATGGTATTCGATGTCGATGCCGTATTTCTCGGTCAGGCGCTGCATCAAATAGCGAGCCATCCACATCTGATCGGCGGCTTTCTTGGAGCCCTTGCCGAAAATCTGGAATTCCCACTGGCCCTTGGCCACTTCGGCGTTGATGCCTTCATGGTTGATGCCGGCGGCGAGGCAGAGGTCGAGATGTTCCTCGACGATCTGGCGCGCGACGGAGCCGACATTGGAATAACCGACGCCGGTGTAGTACGGGCCCTGCGGTGCGGGATAGCCGCTCTCGGGGAAGCCGAGCGGGCGGCCATCCTTGTAGAAGAAATACTCCTGCTCGAAGCCGAACCAGGCGCCCTCGTCGTCGAGGATGGTGGCGCGCTTGTTGGAAGCGTGCGGCGTGACGCCATCGGGCATCATGACTTCGCACATAACCAGCACGCCGTTGGTGCGGGCGGGGTCCGGATAGACGGCGACGGGCTTCAGCACACAGTCGGAGCTGTGCCCCTCGGCCTGCTGGGTCGAGGAACCATCAAAGCCCCATAGCGGCAGCTGCTCAAGCGTCGGGAATTCGGCAAATTCCTTGATCTGCGTTTTGCCGCGAAGGTTGGGAACCGGCGTGTATCCATCGAGCCAAATGTACTCGAGCTTGTATTTCGTCATTCTAGCCTCTCGTTGCTTAATCACCGAACCTGGATGACGCAGGCGCGCCGAGCCATCCAGCAGCCCAGCTGCCAAGTCGATAAAATGCAATTCGTGTGCCATTTCCGCTGCGCTGGGTGCGTCAAAAATGCCAGTTCACATCTGAGATGCAACCAAGCCGCCTAAGCAATGCGCCAAGATCGACCAAAGACAAAATCTGCATCAATAACAGGCAACTATTGATCTTTCCTTAGGCATCTTGCCTAAATGGTTCGCAGGACTTACCTTCATGCAAAGATGAATCGACAAGGGTCCGCAGAAGGAAGGAGACAGCCAATGGAGATCACGTCAGCCCGTCCGTCGGCAAAAATCCTGATGTTCCCGGTGGCATCGCGCATGACTGCCTCAAATTTAGGCGTAAAGGCTAAGTTCGCGGCAGAGCTTGCCTCTTTGCGCGATCACCCGCTCGATCATGGCGAGGCCTGGTACCATGAGGCTGCCATCGCGGAAGCCGAACTACCTCGCAAGAGCTAGCTAGACGTCTCCAGACCATACAACAGAAAAACCCGGCGCGATTGCTCACGCCGGGTTTTTCTTTAGCCGCTTCAGCCCGCCTACTCCTTGGCGTGCAGATCGGTGCCGAGCGTATCCTTCACGAAGATCATGCCGATGACCAGCGACATCGCCGCGATCACCACCGGATACCAGAGGCCATAATATATGTCGCCCTTGTAAGCGCTCAGCGCGAACACCGTTGCCGGCAGCAGGCCTCCGAACCAGCCATTGCCGATGTGGTAGGGCAGCGACATACCGGTGTAGCGAATGCGAGTCGGGAACATCTCGACCAGGATCGCCGCGATCGGCCCGTAGACCATGGTCACGAACAGGACCAGGATGAACAGGATACCGATGGTCATTGGCCAGTTGACGGCCGCCGGGTCGGCAAACATGGCGAAGGCGCCGCCAGCCGGGATGTTGTAGACGGTGACTTCAGGCGCACCCGCTGCTTCATCGGTGGTCAGCAACTTGTCCTTCACCGCCTGGTCGACCGGCACAGTAGCCTTTTCACCGGCGCGGATCGCGGCACCGTCCAGCTTCAGTTCCGGGTTGGCGGCGACAAACGCGTCGAGCTTCTGGTCCGCAACCTTGATCGCCGCGCGCTTCAGCGGATAGCCTCCGTCTTTCAGAGCCATGTTGACGGCTTTCACGAAGGCCGCCTCCTTGGCCTTGGCCTGATCGCCAGCGGCGACAGCGTCAAAGGAAGCCACCGTTTCGTTGCCGATCTTGACCGACGCGGCTGTTCCGGCCGCAGCTGTCGACACCACGTCATAAGGAACCGAGTTTCTGGTCAAGAAGGCTGTCGCGATATCGCAGGACGTTGTGAACTTCGCATTGCCAACCGGATTGAACTGGAACCTGCAGTCGCCGGGTGCAGCCGTCACCGTCGCCCGCGTGTTCTGCTGAGCCGTGGCAAGCGCCGGATTGGCAGCCCAGGTCAGTGCCTTGAACAGCGGGAAGGTACAGACAATCGCCAAGGCAAGGCCCGCCATGATGATCGGCTTGCGGCCGATCTTGTCAGAGAGCCAGCCGAAGACGACGAAGAAGATCGAGCCGATCGCCAATGCGATGGCGATCATGATGTTAACCGACTGCGCGTCGACCTTGAGCACGTTGGTCAGGAAGAACAGCGCGTAGAACTGGCCATTGTACCACACCACGGCCTGGCCGGCGGTGAGACCGAGCAGCGCCAGCAGGGCAATCTTGGCATTCTTCCATTGACCGAAGGCTTCCGTCAGCGGCGCCTTGGAGCCCTTGCCCTCATCCTTCATGCGCTGGAAGGTCGGCGATTCGGAAAGCGAAAGCCGGATCCAGATCGAGATGCCCAGCAGCAGAAAGGATACGATGAACGGAATACGCCAGCCCCAGGCGGCATAGCTTTCCTTGCTCAATGAAGCCTGTACGATCAGGATCACAATCAGCGACAGGAACAGGCCGAGCGTCGCCGTCGTCTGGATCCAGGAAGTGTAGTAGCCTCGCCGATTGTCCGGGGCGTGCTCAGCGACGTAAGTGGCCGCGCCGCCATACTCGCCGCCCAGCGCCAGGCCCTGCAGCATGCGCAGGATGATCAGGATCATCGGGGCGGCGATACCCAAGGTCGCATAACCAGGCAGCAGACCGACCAGGAAGGTCGACAGGCCCATGATCGTCATGGTGACAAGGAACGTATATTTACGGCCTACAAGGTCGCCGATGCGGCCGAACAGCAGAGCGCCGAACGGGCGCACCAGGAAGCCGGCCGCGAAAGCCAACAGCGCGAAGATATTACGCGTCGCTTCCGGAATGGTCGGACTGAAAAACGTCGAGCCGATGAACACTGCGAGCGAGCCGTAGAGATAGAAATCGTACCATTCGAAAACGGTGCCGAGCGAGGAAGCGAAGATGACCTTCTTCTCTTCCCGCGTCATGCCGCGGCTCGTTCCACCGGCGGTCGATGCCATTGCCATTGTGTTTTCCTCCCGTGAGACTCGTTGACCTCGAAGCTGCGCGGCAACATCCGTGTTCTCCTCCGAACGCGGACTCAGGGCAGCCATCAACGGGAAAAATGACAGAAAGCGCTGGCCAAAGGCAGCGCGTCTTTGGGATTATGACTTTGGTATTAGGTGCGCTGCGGGATGAATCCGAGCGAGCGGCGGAACCCGTCAGCCCCTGAGCGCCTCGAGCAGTCCGGTGGCAGCCAACATGTCGCGCTTGCGGGCCGAGCGGCGCGCGACGGCCTCCGCATCCTGCCCCCAATGCTCGATCTGCCAGTCCTCGTCGACATGCCCGGCAGCCCAGGCGCCCTCGGCGTCGAGTTCGCCGAAATCGACGGCCAGCGCCAGCAGCGCCGAGCCGGTCAGCGACGTCATCACATGGATGGCGGCGAGCCGCAGCGGATCGGTGCGCCGGGCAAGATGGCTGCCCAGCACGGCGATGGCTTCGCGCGGCTGCTCGACATGGATGATTCCTTCGGCGAGGTTGAACCTTGCCCCGAGCGTCTCCCTCGCCCAATCCAGAACCGGATCCCAATGTTGGTTCTGCCGCTCCACCAGCCCCTGCGGCGCGTCGGCGCGATAGCAAAGCAGATCGGACGAGGCAAAGCGCAGGATGTCCTCCAGCACCGCCTGTGGATCGCTGGCAACGCCGTCGATGGCGGTGTTGACGAGGCGCATCACCGGCATGGTCACCGGATCGATGGTCTCGCCCTGGGCGGCGAACTCGTTGGCGACGAGCGCAGCCGCCGCCTCGGTCGGCAGCGCCAGGAGCGCCTTGCCCGGCGTCCGCACCGGCTTGCCGTCGAGATGCACGGCAAAGCCGTCTTCCACCGGCGCGACCGAGACGGTCTTGTAGAAGCGCTTCGGCAGATGCGTCTTCATCTGGATCTGGGCGCGGCGCACCGGATCGGGGTCGGAAAGATGCTTGCCCGCTTCGAGGTCGTTGAGGATATCACGCATAGAGGTCTCTCTCACACCGGCACGATCTTGCGCGTAGGCCGGTTGACGATGATCAGTCCGGCGGCAATCAGGCCAAGTGCCAGGAAAATGCGCATGGTCAGCGGCTCATTCAAGAACACGGCGCCGCACAAAACGCCGAAAACCGGCGACAGGACGGTAAAACTGGACAGGCCAGATGCCGGATAGCGCCGCAGCAGCCAGAACCACAGCACATAGGTGAAGGCGACGATGTAGACAGCCTGGAAAAGCAGCGCCAAAGTCGGCAGCACGGTCGGATCGCGAACGGGCGGACCGGCGAGAGGCAGCACCAATATGCCGACGATTGCAGCACCGGCGAGCTGGTAAAGCAGAAGCTTTTCGGCAGTCGCCTCGACCAGCTTCGACCGCTTGATGAGGATGTTGGTCAGGGCCCAGAAAAATCCGGAGCCGAGGCTCAGGAGATCGCCGAACAGCATGTCTCCGCCACCGCCAAGCTTGTCGGAAAACACTGCGGCAAGGCCGGCAAAGGCCAGCAACAGACCGAGGAATTTCCTCAAGGTGATCTGTTCGCCAAGCAGGAAATGGCCGCCGAGCAGCATCCAGAACGGCATTGTGTTGACCAGCAGCGTGTTGCGGGCGACGGTCGTGTGCTCCAGGCCGACATAGAGGCAGAGGAACTCGATGCCGAACAGCGCGCCCACGGCTATGCCGGCGCGCAATGTCCCGTCGCGCGTGAAAAGCGCTATGCCGCGCCAACGGCACCAGAGGAAGACGCAGAAGCCGCCGATGATCGAGCGCGCGATCGACAGGAAGACCGGGTCGTAACCGGCATAGGAAATCTTGGCGGCGACGTAGTTCAGCCCCCAGGAAAAAGTCAGGCCGACCATGATGGCGGCGGCGGCCATGTCGACCGTATCGCGGCGATCAAGCGTATCGGTGGCGAGCGCGTCGGTGGCCCCGCTCACGATCAGTCCTCAGCGCTGGCGTCGTCGAAGCCGATCAGGTTCCAGCTCTGGCGCATGTGCGGCGGCATCGGCGCGGTGACATCGATGACGCCCTTGTCCGGATGCGGAATGATGATGCGCCGCGCATGCAGGTGCAGGCGGTTTTGAATGCCGCCCGGAAAATCCCAATTGGTGTCGGCCTCGAAATATTTCGGATCGCCCAGGATCGGGCAGCCGATGTAAGCGGCATGGACACGAAGCTGGTGGGTGCGGCCCGTATAGGGCTCCATCTCCAGCCAGGTCATCGTCTGCGCCGCCTGCTCGATGATGCGATAGTAGGACACGGCGTGGTCGGCGCCCTTTTCGCCGTGCGCGGCGACGCGGACGCGGTCACCATCCGGCGTCGGCTCCTTGATCAGCCAGGTCGAGATCTTGTCCTCGCGCTTTGGCGGCACGCCCTTGACCAGCGCCCAATACGTCTTCTTGGTCTCGCGGGCGCGAAACGCTTCGGCGAGCTTCATGGCGGCAAGGCGCGTTCGGGCGACGACCAGCACACCCGATGTGTCACGGTCGAGCCTGTGCACTAGGCGCGGCTTCTCGCCCTTCTGGTTGCGCCAGGCTTCCAGCATGTCGTCGACATTGCGGGTGACGCCGGAGCCACCCTGCACGGCAAGGCCTGCCGGTTTGTTGAAAACGAAAACCTTGGGATCCTCATGGATCAGCATCTTGGCGAGAACATCGGCATCGCCCTGGTTGCGGATCGAATGGCCGGTCAGCGCGCTCTCGCCCTTCTTGTCGACCTCGAGCGGCGGGACACGCACCATCTGGCCAGGCTCGACACGCGTGTCGGCCTTGACCCGACCGCCATCGACACGAATTTGGCCGGAGCGAAGCAGCTTTTGCAGATGGCCGAAACCAAGGCCCGGGAAATGGGTCTTGAACCAGCGATCGAGCCGCATGCCCGCCTCGCCGGCCTCCACCGTGATCTGTTCAACGCCTGCCATATTCTTCTTCGCTTATCCGTTTCCCGGCAGGGCTCGGCCCTGCTCTCGGCGCGGCAATAGCATTATGAAACGGTTCTTGCGAGCCAAAGTCCCAGAAACAGGGCGATAATGGCGCCAATGACGCTGGCAAGCGCATATCCGAACGCCGGCAGCGTCGCTCCCCGCTCCCACAGCGTCGCGAAATCGAGCGAAAAGGCTGAGAAAGTGGTGAAGCCGCCGAGCATGCCGGTGGCAACGAACAGCCTAAGTTCGTTCGATCCGCCGCGACGCGCCAGGATGGCGATGAACAGGCCCATGGCGAAGGAGCCGACGATGTTGATGGCCATCGTGCCCCAGGGATAGTTGGGGCCGACAAGGCGCAGCGCGCCCATGCTGGTGAGATGACGAATGCCGGCACCGATGCCGCCACCGACCACAACGAGAAGCAGATTCAACATGACCGTTTTACTGCCCCTACAGGGGCAGCCTGGTCAATCCCTGCGTTGGGCAGAACTGCGCAGACCAGTCGAACTGGTCACCACTCAGGTGTTATCCAGCTTGGATATTTCTTCCTGAAGTCGGTGTAGAGGGCGTCCACTTCAGCTTTGCTGACCGGGCGCGTCTGTTCGTAGAGATAACCGGTAACGCCACCGGACAACTTGTATTCCGCGAGGCGTCTGTAGGCGGTACCGATGCCCTTCCCGTCGAGAATATACTGGTTGGAAAGCGTAACGCAGAGCTGCGCACCCGATTGCAAATGGGTAACGGGCGGGTCGGTTACGACAGCATATCTTGACTTCAATGTGTCAGGTACGAATCCATCGCGACTGTCCACTTGGCAAGGCCATTCAATGTGAGGATATAGGCTTCTTTTCAGGGCGAACAACAGCCAGCTGTTCATGACAGAGCCTGAAGCAAATACCGCAAAACGGTCCTCAGGACGCATTTCCCTGGTAAGGTCATCAGTAAGGCGTTTGTATTCAGACATACTGTCAAGATGAAGAGGGAGAATACCTTGGCTGGCATAAACATAATTGATCGGCGACAGCAACTGGCGGCCGATCGGGAAAAAGGTTCCCAAAAAAGCAAGTCCGGCGACAACGACTATGATGGCGGCCGACAATCGCGATCTCAGCGCCGGCATAGAAACGATCGCAACGATTGCCTGGGCGTATGCGGGAAAGAGCCAAAGAAACATTGGCATCGAATGATGAAGGTCCGGATCTTGTGTCCGAGTGAATAGAAAAAAGGTGGTTATCGAAGCGACGGCACAGAATAAAGAAAAGCGATTGCGACGTAAAAAAGAGATGTAAAGGCCAAATATTATCAACAGCCAGTTCACATAGCTGAGCCGGGACACTACCTGATCGAGCTGGGATGCCAAGGTCGTCTTGTATCCGCTGTAGATATCACCATAGTTGGTCCACAGAATCCTGAGGATCAGAGGTTGCTGGAAGGCCAGTGCGGCTCCGGCGACGACGAGAAGCGCGCACACGCCGCCTAACGCGGCTTTCAGGAGAACCGGAAAGTCCCGGTCTTTTGCCGCCTGAAACAAACAGAAAAAGGCCGCCGAAATTCCGCCGCCTATACCGGCATAGGCATACCAGCGGCGCAGCATGAACGCCAACCACAGGTACCCACCGACACGTATTCCGCTGATCACCGGTTCACGGGTCAGAAAGTTCGATTTCCAGAGAAAATAGGTCGCTGCAGAAAGCGCCAGGCAACCGCCGATATCCGGCCATCCGCGAAGCGTTGCCGCCCAGAACGGCGTGTAAAGAAAGGCCGCAATCCATACGGCAGGCCAGCCCCAGGATGGAGACGTCTCGGAGACCGCCTCCATGTAGCTCATTCTGCCCATGAAAAGAGCGGTCGGGACCAGGTAGACCGCGACCACTCCGGCGACATATGAAAGCCTCGATCCGCCAAATAGTAAGTAAAACGGCATCAGGGGCGCCAAAATTGCCGTGCTGTAATCGTCCGTGGCGATAGAGCCCCTCAGCAGGCGCAGCCACCGAACAGGATCTTCGACCAACAACACGCCCTGCTGGTTGAATATATCGAAATAGGCAGCGAAATCCCAATAATATATTGGCTCTTCAAGCGCTACGTATATGGCTACAAAAGCAACACCAAGCAAGATTGTACATAGGTAGGTCTTTATCCAGAATCGGAAAGTCTCGTTCTTCGTCACTTGGGGCCGCCAAAGAAAACAAGTGCAGGATTGTCGAGGTCAAACCGGGACTCCTACCGATACAGACAGGAACGGAGCCCCACGCGATTCGGAACAATAATCATCAAGTTGAGGGGGGATGTACACTTGAACCGGCGGCCGTCGCAAGCGCAAATAATAGCAATACTTACGATCACACTAAAGTAGCAATCGATTATATTATAAATGTGCCTAAATGCCGCCAGCGAAGCCAGCAGCATTTAGAGTCCCGATAGGGGATCAGGAAACCCCACGCCTTTAGGCGGCTGGGATCGCGGCGCTTGCCGTGTAGACTGGCTGGATGGAAGCGTACAAGCGTGGCAGCCACACGGTTTGGGACTGCAAGTATCACCTGGTTTGGGTGACGAAGTACCGTTACGCGGTGCTTGGCGGCGACGTTGGAAACCGGTGCCGGGAGTTGCTGCGCGAGACGGCGCGCGCATGAGATGGTTGTGCATGCCGGCTCGATCAACCGCGACCATGTGCATATGCTGGTGTCGATCCCGCCGCGGCTGTCGGTGTCGCGCGCGGTGCAGCACCTGAAGGGGCGCAGCTCGCACAAGCTGCTGAGCGAATTCGCAATACTGCGCAAGCGCTACTGGGGCCAGCACCTGTGGGCGAGAGGCTACTGGGTGGTGAGCAGCGGGAATGTGACCGACGAGATGTGGGCCGAATACATCATGAACCAGGAGCCGCCCGAGCCCGACGACAACTTCAACGTGACGTGAGTTCGCGCCCTGTCCGCCGGACGGCGGACCGATCCGGCTTTAAGCCGTAACTTGAAGCCACCGCCTTTAGGCGGTGGAGTATTCACAAATTTAAGCTCAGGTCGTCTCGGTCTTCTTCGCCTTGGTCGAACCGATCATCTTCCAGTTCTTGTAGAACATGGAATTGATGCGCTCGACGCTCACCGAGACGATGGCGAGCATGGCCGCGATCAGGCCGGGAACAGGGGACGGACGGATGATGTCCATGAACACGCAGTAGCGGCGGCCGTCATACTCATTGACCGAGCGATGCAGCAGCGTGTCGTCGAAGATGAACAGCGGATTGTCGTACCAATAATTCTTGACGTTGCCGCACTCGACGAAGATCTCCGATTTCACCGGGACCAGATTGTATAGGATGCGCAAGCTGAGCCGCAGCGGGCCGAAGTGCCAGGAGGTCGATTCGCGCTTGCTGAAGACGGAAACGGCGATGGTCTTGATGTATTTGAAATCCTTATTGAACTCGGCGACGTTGTCGATTTTGTGCTTGCCGTACCACTGGTAGACATACATGCCGCGCCGGCCGGCGCCGAAATTGGCGTCGATGTCGGCGATGATCTCGTCCTTGCGCGCCTTGAAGATGTCCAGGACCTCATTGACCTCGCGCTGATAGTCGGCGGGAAACTGCTCGAGCTTCCAGACGCCCGGATTTCTGTAGCACACAAGGTCGACCAGCAGATTGAACGGCGAAAGCAGCCAAGTGAACAGGCCGTTGCCGAGGAAGTAGCCGCTGAACAGCGATAGATCCTTGCGATCGTTGCGCAGCACGTCGATCAGGCCGCAAACGATGAAGATGGTCGTCAGGATGGGAATGAAATAGAAGCCAAGGGCGAGAAGCGGGATGGCAATGGCGAATTTGCGAAGGGTTTTGCGAAGGGTTTTTGTCATTTTTCCACGCGCGACGCGCGATCCTGTTGCGAATGAGGTGCCCAAATCACGGCAACGACCACCGCCCGGTCGTGCGCCTTGATAAGGTTTTTTGGGTTACCACACAACGGCCCCTGCTATCGCGGCCGGCTGGCTGCCTGGTGAAGCCCACCAGTTTCGGTCAATGCACCACCGGCAGGCCAAGCTCGTGCCATTTCCCCGGGGACCAGATTGCGTCGGGCACGATCCGCTCCGGCTGATTATCCGCCCGCCAGCGGCGTAGCTGGTCCATGGCCGCTTCGGCAACGGCATCAAGCCAGCGTCGCGGCGAGAACGACCGCCGCGGAAACGCCCCATGGCGAGACCTCGTTTCGACGCGTGACGAGACCGGGCACGCAAGCCTGCTATCCCCGCTCCTTGCGCAGCTTCGCCCAATAATCGAGCCGCTTCCTGATGTCGCGCTCGAAGCCGCGCTCGGGCGGATCATAAAAGGTCTGGCGGCCCATCTTCTCCGGAAAATAGTCCTGGCCCGAAAAGGCGTCCGGCTCGTCATGATCATACCGGTAGCCGGCACCGTAGTCCTCCTCCTTCATCAGCTTCGTCGGTGCGTTGAGGATGTGCTTGGGCGGCAGCAGCGAGCCGTGTTCCTTCGCGGCCCGCGTGGCTGCCTTGAACGCGTTGTAGACGGCGTTGGATTTGGGCGCGGTTGCGAGATAGACGGCGGCCTCGGCAAAAGCCAGTTCGCCCTCGGGCGAGCCTAGATAGTCGTAGGCGTCCTTGGCGGCGTTGGCGACGGCCAGCGCCTGCGGATCGGCAAGGCCGATATCTTCCATGGCCATGCGCACCAGCCGGCGGCCAAGATAGAGCGGATCCTCTCCGGCATCGAACATGCGAGCAAGATAATAGAGGGCCGCGTCAGGGTCCGAACCACGCACCGATTTGTGCAGCGCCGAGATCAGATTGTAGTGGCCGTCCTGGCCCTTGTCGTAGATCGGTGCACGGCGCTGAACGATGCGCTGCAATCCTTCGGGATCGAAGACCTCGCCGTGTTTGGCTGCCCGCCAGACTTCTTCGGCGAGCGTCAGCGAGGCACGGCCGTCGCCATCACTCATACGGATCAGCATGGTCCGCGCCTCGTCGTTGAGCGGCAGCGCCCTGCCCTCGGCCTCCTCGGCCCGCGCCATCAGCTTGGCGATGCTCTCCTCGCCAAGCGAATGGAAGACCAGGACGCGCGCGCGCGACAGCAGAGCGGCATTCAGCTCGAAGGACGGATTCTCGGTCGTGGCGCCAACCAGCACGACGGTTCCGTCCTCCATGACAGGGAGAAAACTGTCCTGCTGGGCGCGGTTGAAGCGATGTATCTCGTCGACGAACAGCAAGGTCTGGCGGCCCTTGGCGCGGCGCAGCTTGGCTGCCTCGAACACTTTTTTCAGATCGGCGACGCCGGAAAACACCGCCGATATCTGCTCGAAGGCCAGGCTGGTTTCGCCGGCCAGCAACCGCGCCACCGTCGTCTTGCCGGTGCCGGGCGGTCCCCAGAAGATCATCGAGCCAAGCGAGCCGGAACCGATCAGCCGGGTCAGCGCGCCGTCAGGGCCGGTCAGATGCTCCTGGCCGACGACCTCACCAAGGTTTCTTGGCCGCAGCCTGTCGGCCAGCGGCCGCCCGGGCGACGCTTTTTCCGGTTCATCGACGCTGAACAGATCGGCCATGCACTTCTTTTCGTTGGAGCATGAACCCTGATGCTCGGGGCTGTGCCCTAATAACGCAACACCTGACGCAGTATCTGCCCGCCGCGTTCGACCGTAAAGCGCCACCAGCGCGTATCAGTCTTGGCCGCCAGTTCCAGGGTCGCCGCGGTGTCGATGGTGGTGCCATTCACCTCGCGCACGATATCGCCCGGCTGGAAGCCGAAATCGGCGGCCGGCGAATCGCGGTTGATATCCACCACAGTGACACCTTTGATATCAGTGCGCAGGCCGAGCCGCTGGGCGAGCCGGGGCGACAGTTCCGCGACCTTGGCGCCCGAAAAAGGGCTGCGACCATGCAGGGTCACTTCGGCAGCCTTCATGCCCTCCGGAGCGCGCTCCAGCGCGATGTCCATCGCCGCCTGCTGGCCCTTGGTCAGAACCGCGAAATTGGCGGTGGTGCCGATCGACAACGTCGCCATCCGGTAGTCCAGCGCTTCGATGCTCTCGACCGGTTTGCCATTGAGCTGCAGCACGACGTCGCCGGGCTTGAGCCCCGCCTTGGCGGCCGGTCCGGTCGCCTCGACCGACGAGACCAATGCACCGGTCGGCTTTTCCATGCCGAGCGATTCGGCGATCTGCGGCGTCACCGCTTCGAACTCGGCGCCGATATAGGGCCGCTCGAAGAAGTCGAGCCCGGCCTTGGCGGCGTCGGCGAAGGCGCGAACCATGTTCGAGGGAATGGCGAAACCAATGCCGATCGAACCACCGCCGCGGCTATAGATGGCCGTGTTGATGCCGACCAGTTGGCCGCCCATGTTGATCAGCGCGCCGCCGGAATTGCCGGGGTTGATGGCGGCATCGGTCTGGATGAAGAAGCTGGAATCCGACACGCCGATATGGCTGCGGGCAAGTGCCGAGACGATGCCGCTGGTGGTGGTCTGGCCGACACCGAAGGGGTTGCCGATGGCCAGCAGCAGATCGCCGACCTCAAGCGCGTCGGAATCGCCGATCGCAATCACCGGAAACGGCTTGTCGGAGGCGATCTTGAGCACGGCAAGATCGAACGTCTCGTCCTTGAGCAGCACCTTGCTGTCGAATTCACGCCCGTCCGCGGTCGCCACCTTGACCTGATCGGCATCCTTGATGACGTGGTAATTGGTGACCACGACGCCGGTTGTGTCGACCAGCACGCCGGAGCCGAGCGACGACTGGGCGCGCGGCTGCGAGCGGCCGAAGAATTCCTCGAAGAACGGATCGCCATCGAAGGGCGATGTCACCTTGGCGGTCTGCGAGGCATAGACATTGACCACGGCCGGCGCCGTCTGCTTGACCAGCGGAGCGAACGACAGCTGCACCTCCTCACGACCGAACGGCACGCGCTTGTCCGGACCAGAGGTAGCGTTTTCGCCTTCGACGCCGTGCAGCAGATCGGTCAGCACGTCCGACAGGCCGGGATCGGTCTTGGTCTCCTCGGCCAATGCCTGCCTGACCACCGGTGCGGCCGCAAACGCCGTCATGGCGAAGAGCAGGACAAGGGACAGTCGGGTGGCGCGCATTCACGAATCCTCCAAGGCGAGTTCGGGGCCATTGTCCCGACGATTGTGCAAAATGAAAGGCTAAGCCGCCGAAATCCGATTATTTCGGCCAAAGACCCTTGGTTCCGGCCAGAAATCGGCTCTGGCCGCAAGTTTCTGCTTTCAGAAACAAAAAGGGGCCCGCAGGCCCCTTTGAATTCCAGGATAGACCGAGCCTTATGCGGCTGCGGCGTCCGCTTCGGTGCCTTCGGCTTCGATGCGGGCGCGGTCGCCAGCGCCCTTGGCCGAGCTGTCGCGATCGACGAACTCGATGACGGCCATGGCGGCGTTGTCGCCGTGGCGGAAGCCCGCCTTCATGATGCGCAAATAGCCGCCGTTGCGGGTGGCGTAGCGCGGTGCGATGGTGTCGAACAGGCGCTTGACGACGCCTTCATTGCCGATCTGCGCGATCACCTGGCGGCGGGCGTGCAGGTCGCCGCGCTTGCCGAGCGTCACCAGCTTCTCGACGATCGGACGCAAATCCTTCGCCTTCGGCAGGGTGGTGACGATCTGCTCATGCTCGAGCAGCGACACGGCGAGGTTGGCGAACATCGACTTGCGATGGCTAATGCTTCGGGCGAAGCGACGGCCTTTGAAACCGTGGCGCATGGCTCTTTTCCTTCTTCAGTTGTTCAAGAGGCCGAGGCCCCTGATGGTTTTCCGCATGACCGTCGGATCGAGCGGCCCACGCCGCCGATCCTTGGAATTCATGCTCAATATTGATCTTCGTAACGCTTGGCGAGGTCTTCGATGTTTTCCGGCGGCCAGTCCGGCACTTCCATGCCGAGGTGCAGGCCCATCGCTGCCAGGACTTCCTTGATCTCGTTCAGCGACTTGCGGCCGAAGTTCGGGGTGCGCAGCATCTCGGCTTCGGTCTTCTGGATCAGGTCGCCGATATAGACGATGTTGTCGTTCTTCAGGCAGTTGGCCGAACGCACCGAAAGCTCGAGCTCGTCGACCTTCTTGAGCAGCGCCGGGTTGAAGGCGAGCTCGGTGACGGCCTCGGTGGCGACTTCCTTCTGCGGCTCGTCGAAGTTGACGAACAGGCCAAGCTGGTCCTGCAGGATGCGGGCGGCGAAAGCCACCGCGTCCTCGCCGGTAATCGAACCGTCGGTCTCGATGGTCATGGTGAGCTTGTCATAGTCGAGAACCTGGCCCTCACGGGTGTTCTCGACCTTGTAGGAGACCTTCTTGACCGGCGAATAGAGGCTGTCGACCGGGATCAGGCCGATCGGCGCGTCTTCGGCACGGTTGCGGTCGGCCGGCACGTAACCCTTGCCGGTGTCGACGGTGAATTCCATGCGGATTTCAGCGCCCTCGTCCAGCGTGCAGATGACGTGGTCGGGGTTGAGGATCTCGACGTCGCCAACCGTCTGGATGTCGCCGGCGAGAACCGCACCCGGTCCCTGCTTGCGAACGACCATGCGCTTGGGGCCATCGCCTTCCATGCGGATAGCGATTTCCTTGATATTCAAGACGATGTCGGTCACGTCCTCGCGCACGCCGGCGATGGACGAGAATTCATGCAGAACGCCGTCGATCTGCACGGCGGTAACGGCCGCACCGCGCAGCGAAGACAAAAGCACGCGACGCAGCGCGTTGCCCAGCGTCAGGCCAAAGCCACGCTCGAGCGGCTCGGCGACCNGTCTTCTTCTTCGACGAGAACTCGATCTTGTTCGGCTTGATCAGTTCCTGCCAATTTTTCTGGATCATGATGCTTTCCTTCCGTTGACCCGCCACCATCCAATCGTGGCGGGCGACCTGGAATGCCGTGGAGGAGCGCCCCAAGGGCGCTCGCGCGACGTTCGGTAAATTGCTTAGACGCGGCGCTTCTTGCGCGGGCGGCAGCCATTGTGCGGGATCGGCGTCACATCACGGATCGAGGTGATGGTGAAGCCGGCCGCTTGCAGGGCGCGCAGTGCCGATTCACGACCCGAGCCAGGTCCGCAGACCTCGACCTCGAGCATGCGCATGCCGTGTTCCTGGGCCTTCTTGGCAACATCTTCCGCAGCCATCTGGGCAGCGAACGGGGTCGACTTGCGCGAACCCTTGAAGCCCTGGGCACCGGCCGACGACCAGGCGATCGAATTGCCCTGCGCGTCGGTGATGGTGATCATCGTGTTGTTGAAGGTCGAATTGACGTGGGCAACGCCCGACGAAATGTTCTTGCGTTCGCGACGGCGAACACGGGCGGCTTCCTTGGCCATGATGGTCCTTTCAGTTGATCTCTACACCGCCGTAATGCCAGCGGCTCCACCTGGAGAGCGAGTAGTGAGTAGTGAGTAGGGAATAGCGAATAGGGATTCCTACTCGCTATTGGCTACTCGCTATTCGCTCGCTTACTTCTTCTTGCCGGCGATCGACTTGGCCGGGCCCTTGCGGGTGCGCGCATTGGTATGCGTGCGCTGGCCGCGGACCGGCAGCGAGCGGCGGTGACGCAGGCCACGGTAGCAGCCGAGGTCCATGAGCCGCTTGATGTTCATCGAGACTTCGCGACGCAGGTCGCCCTCGACCTGATAATCACGGTCGATGGCTTCGCGGATCTGCAGCACTTCCGCGTCGGTGAGCTGGTTGACGCGACGTTCGGCCGGGATGCCGACCTTGTCGACGATCTCCTGGGCGAACTTCTTGCCAATGCCGTGAATGTACTGAAGCGCGATGACGACGCGCTTGTTGGTCGGAATGTTGACGCCGGCTATACGAGCCATGTTCTTCTCTTCTCCATTTGGGCCGGCCAACCTTCAGAAAGGCGGGTCCGGCGCTATCTTAAGTTGCCCCGCGTCCGGTGGAGGCCGGCCCATGCGGGAGTTTCCAGTTCAAAGCGACTGCCTTGCCCTTGCGGACAAGCAAAGTCCATGCCTGATAGGAAGACGGGCCGCCATACCGCAGCGAACCGCCTCCGTCAAGTGCAATCGTTAATTTCCCCGCGTTGCGTTCCTGAGCACCGCTTGGATCTGCTCCGTCACCGCATCGATATCGGCCATGCCGTCGACGCTCCGGAGCTTGCCCTTGGCATAGTAGTAGCCAATCAGAGGCGACGTCTTCTTGTAGTACTCTCGCAGACGCTCCTCGAACACGGCCGGATTGTCGTCCTTGCGAACAGGCAGACCAGCTGCCTGTGCCTCGTCGGCGCGCTTGACGATGCGGCCGATCAGCGCCTTATCGTCAACGACAAGCTCAATGACGGCATCGAGCCCCTGGGAGCGATTCGAAAGCATCTGCTCGACCGCGTCCGCTTGCACCAGCGTCCGCGGATATCCGTCGAGGATGAACCCATTGGCACAGTCGGCCTGATCGATACGCTCGGCGACGATCGCGTTGACGATGGCGTCGGACACCAGCTCACCGGCATCCATTACCGCCTTGGCGCGCTTGCCGACTTCGGTGCCAGCCTGGACGGCAGCACGCAGCATGTCGCCCGTCGAAAGCTGGGGTATGCCGTGTTTTTCTACCAGTCTTTGTGCTTGTGTCCCCTTGCCCGCCCCTGGCGGCCCAAGCAATATCAACCTCATCTGGCTTTCTTCCCCCCGCGCAGCTTCGACTTCTTGATCAGGCCTTCATACTGATGCGCAATCAGGTGACCCTGAATCTGCGCAACCGTATCGAGCGTGACACTGACCACGATCAGAAGCGATGTGCCACCAAGGTAGAATGGTACGCCAGTCGCCGAGATAAGGAACTCCGGCAGCAGGCACACCAGCACCAGATAGATGGCGCCGACGACGGTGATGCGGGTGAGAACGTAGTCGATATAATCGGCGGTGCGCTCGCCCGGACGATAGCCCGGGATGAAGCCGGAATGCTTCTTGAGCTGGTCGGCGGTGTCCTTCGGGTTGAAGACAATCGCAGTGTAGAAGAAGGCGAAGAACACGATCATCGCCGCGTAGAACGCCATGTAGAGCGGCTGGCCGTGGCCGAGCGAGGCCAGAATCGTGCTTGCCCAGGCCGGCATGTTCGTCGTCTGCGAGAAGCCGGCGACCGTGGCCGGCAGCAGCAGCAGCGACGAGGCGAAAATCGGCGGAATGACGCCCGACGTGTTGAGCTTCAGCGGCAAGTGCGAGGTATCGCCCTGGAACATCCGGTTGCCGACCTGGCGCTTCGGATACTGGATCAGCAAGCGGCGCTGGGCGCGCTCGAAGAACACGATCAAGGCGATGACGACGATGGCGAGCACGATGATCGCCAGGATCAGGCCGGTCGACAGCGCGCCGGTGCGGCCAAGCTCAAGCGTGCCGGAGATGGCATGCGGCAGGCCGGCGACGATGCCGGAGAAAATGATGAGCGAAATGCCGTTACCGATGCCGCGAGCGGTGATCTGCTCGCCGAGCCACATCAGGAACATGGTGCCGCCGACCAGCGTGACGACGGTCGAGATGCGGAAGAACATGCCGGGATCGCTGACGATGCCGTTGCCGTTCTCCAGGCCCACCGAAATGCCATAGGCCTGAACCAGCGCAAGCAGCACGGTGCCGTAGCGCGTGTATTGGTTGATGACCTTGCGGCCCTGTTCGCCTTCCTTCTTCAGCGATTCCAGCGAAGGGATGACCGAGGTCATCAGCTGCATGATGATGGAGGCGGAGATGTAAGGCATGATGCCGAGTGCAAAGATCGCCATGCGCTGTACGGCGCCGCCGGCGAACATGTTGAACATGCCCAGCACGCCCTTGCTCTGCGAGGAGAAGGCCTGGGCGAAGGCGTCGGGGTTGATGCCGGGAAGCGGAATATAGGTGCCGAGGCGATAGACCAGCAGCGCGCCGATCGTGAACCAGATGCGTTTCTTCAGATCCTCCGCTTTGGCGAAGGCCGAGAAATTCAGATTCGAGGCTAATTGTTCAGCAGCCGAAGCCATGCCTGATTCTCCGCTTGGTAACGCTTGATGGCCCTTGAGGTCAGGCGGTGCGTTTCACCGAAGCTCACGAGATAAGCTCCGGGCTCTAAACATGCAAGCGGCCGCGTGGATGCGGCCGCTTGATTAGGCAGATCAAAGCGCAATCGTGAGCAAAAACCGATCCCACTCCTGCCGATCGCGCATCAAATTGCCGTTATTCGGCAGCTGCCTTTTCCGGCAGTTTGACCGAGCCGCCGGCCTTTTCGATCTTCTCGATCGCGGCCTTGGAGGCGCCGGCAACGTCAAAGGCGAGCTTCGCCTTGATCTCGCCGTCCGAGAGGATGCGCACGCCGTCCTTGACGCGGCGGATGACGCCGGCGGCAACCAGCGATTCGGCCGTCACGGTTGCCTTGGCGTCGAGCTTCTTGGCGTCGATGGCCACCTGGATGCGGGCTAGCGAGACGACGGTGAAGCTCTTGGCGAAGATGTTGTTGAAGCCACGCTTCGGCAGGCGCCGGTAGAGTGGCATCTGGCCACCCTCGAAGCCGTTGATGGCGACGCCGGAGCGCGCCTTCTGGCCCTTGACGCCGCGACCGCCGGTCTTGCCGGAGCCTGAGCCGATACCACGGCCGAGACGCTTCTTGGAGTGCGTCGCGCCGTCATTGTCACGCAGATCGGTGAGTTTCATCTGAGTTCTCCTGCGCTCTGGCTCAGCCCTCGTCCACAACGCGGACGAGATGCTGGACGGCAGCGATCATGCCGCGCACGGAGGGCGTATCTTCCAGCGTGCGCTGCTTGTGCATCTTGTTGAGGCCGAGGCCGACCAGCGTCGCGCGCTGTTCCTTCGGACGGCGGATCGGCGAACCGATCTGCTCAACGGTGATGGTCTTGGTTGCTTTCTTGGCCATGGTCAAAATCCCTGGTCAGATCGACTATTCTTCAGCCGCAACGGCGGTGCCGCGGCGGGCCTGAAGGGTCGAATACTTGATGCCGCGAGCAGCAGCCACATCCTTGGGATGCATCTGGCTCTTCAGCGCGTCGAAAGTGGCGCGAACCATGTTGTAAGGGTTCGACGAACCCATCGACTTGGCGACCACGTCATGCATGCCGAGCGTCTCGAAGACAGCGCGCATCGGGCCACCGGCGATGATGCCGGTACCCTGCTTGGCAGCGCGCAGCAGCACGCGTCCGGCGCCCCAGCGTCCTTCGACGTCGTGGTGCAGCGTACGGCCCGAGCGCAGCGGCACGAAGATCATGTCGCGCTTGGCCGATTCAGTTGCCTTGCGGATAGCTTCCGGCACTTCGCGCGCCTTGCCGTGACCAAAGCCGACGCGGCCCTTCTGGTCGCCGACGACGACGAGTGCTGCAAAACCGAAGCGACGGCCGCCCTTGACGACCTTGGCGACGCGGTTGATGTGGACAAGCTTGTCCACCATGCCGTCATCGCGTTCTTCACGATCGCGGCCACGGCCGCCATCCCTACGTTCCTGTGCCATATCCTGTTCCTTGTTTTTTTCCGGAAGCACGGTTGCTGATAAGATCCGGTGCCTCTGTGGGTCACCGGGGGCGAAATTTTAGAAGCTCAGACCACCTTCGCGGGCAGCCTCGGCGAGCGCCTTGACGCGGCCGTGATAGATGTAAGCACCGCGGTCGAAGACGACTTCCTTGACGCCAGCCTTGGTGGCGCGCTCGGCGATCAGCTTGCCGATCGCGGCGGCGGCGGCGGTGTCGGCGCCGGTCTTGAGCGAACCCTTGAGGTCCTTCTCGAGCGTCGAAGCAGCGACGATGGTGTGGCCCTTGGCGTCGTCGATGACCTGCACATAGATGTTCTTCGACGTGCGGTGAACAGACAGACGCGGACGCTCGCCGGCGACCTTCTTGATCTGGCGGCGGACGCGCTGCGCACGGCGCTGCGTGGATTCCTTAGTACCCATGATAGTCTTCCTTGCCTTCAAAAAACGGGGGCCGTCATGTGCGGTAGGCGAAAGCGCCTCCCGCGACCGCTCCCCGCGGCGTTGATTTGCAGTGAATGGTGAATGGAAAAATGGTGAACGGTAGAAGCGGAGTGCCACCCGGCCCCTGCTCTACCCTACTGCCATTTCACCATTCACCATTCACCATTCACGACTATTTCTTCTTGCCTTCCTTGCGGACGATCTTCTCGCCAGCGTAACGGACGCCCTTGCCCTTGTAAGGCTCGGGGCCGCGGTATTCGCGAATTTCGGCCGCAACCTGGCCGACCTGCTGCTTGTCGATGCCTGCCACGGTGATTTCGGTCGGCTTCGGCACGGTGATCGTGATGCCCTGCGGCGTCTCGTAGACGACGTCATGGCTGAAGCCAAGTGCCAGCTGCAGGTTCTTGCCCTGAAGTGCCGCGCGATAGCCGACGCCGGTGATCTCGAGCTTCTTCTCGAAACCGTCCTTGACGCCCTGCAGGATGTTGACGATCTGCGTGCGCGACATGCCCCACTTGGAGCGGGCGGTCTTGGTCTGGTCGCGCGGCTGGACAGAGATCTCGCTGCCTTCCATCTTGACCAGAACTTCGTCGTTCACCACGAACTTCAGCTCACCCTTGGGGCCCTTCGCCGTCACGGTCTGGCCGTTGACGGTCGCGGTCACGCCCTGCGGCAGCGAAACGGGTTTCTTTCCAATACGAGACATTTTGTTGTCCTCGTCACTTCTCTTGTTTCAGGTCTCGGTCTTCGGGGATGATCCCGAAGACCGGATTCCACTTTTTCCGATCACACGCCAGATCAGAAGATCTGGCAGAGGATTTCACCGCCGACGTTCTGTTCACGCGCTTCGTGGTCGGCCATCACGCCCTTCGGTGTCGAAAGGATGGCGATGCCGAGGCCGTTGGCGACCTGCGGAATCGACTTGGCCGAAACATAGACGCGGCGGCCTGGCTTCGAGACGCGGGCGATTTCGCGCACGACCGGCGCGCCGTCGAAATACTTCAGCTCGATCTCGATTTCGGACTTGCCGTTGTCGAAGTCGGTCTGGCTGTAATCGCGGATATAGCCTTCAGCCTTCAGCACGTCGAGGACGCGGGTGCGCAGGCGCGAAGCCGGCGTCGAAACGCTCGACTTCTTGCGGCCATACGCGTTGCGGATGCGGGTCAGCATATCGCCGAGAGGATCGCTCAATGACATGTTATGTCCTCCTTACCAGCTCGACTTGACCAGGCCCGGGATCTGGCCGTTGTTGCCGAGATCACGAAGCGCGATGCGCGATACTTTGAGCTTGCGATAGTAGGCACGCGGACGACCGGTGACTTCGCAGCGGTTGCGGATGCGGATCTTGGCCGAGTTGCGCGGCAGGGCAGCAAGCTTCAGCTGAGCGCGGAAGCGCTCCTCCATCGGCTTGGACTGATCCATGATGATCGCCTTGAGGGCAGCCCGCTTGGGACCGTACTGGTCGGCAAGCTTGCGGCGCCTGTTGTTCTTCTCGACTGAGCTGGTCTTTGCCATTTCAGATTTTTCCTTTTCTCGCTGCCGTTACTGGCGGAAGGGGAAGTTGAAGGCCTTGAGCAATGCCCTGGCTTCGTCGTCCGTCTTCGCAGTCGTACAAACGATGACGTCCATGCCCCAGATCTGATCAACCTTGTCGTAGTTGATCTCCGGGAACACGATGTGTTCCTTGATACCCATGGCGTAGTTGCCACGGCCATCGAAGCTCTTCGGATTCAGTCCGCGGAAGTCGCGGACGCGCGGCAGTGCGATGTTCACGAGGCGGTCGAGGAACTCGTACATGCGTTCCTTGCGCAGCGTGACCTTGGCGCCGATCGGCATCTTCTCGCGGACCTTGAAGCCGGCGATCGAATTGCGGGCGCGGGTGACGACGGCCTTCTGGCCGGCGATCATCGCCAGGTCTTCGGCCGCGATCGAAGGCTTCTTCGAATCGGCGGTCGCTTCGCCAACGCCCATGTTCAGCACGATCTTGTCGATGCGCGGAACCTGCATCTCGTTGTCGTAGCCGAACTGTTCCTGCAGCGCCTTGCGGATGGTCTCGTTGTAGACCTGCTTGAGGCGCGGCGTGTTCTGGGCCTTGGACTGTTTGCTTTCAGCCTTGGGCTTCGTGGTTTGAGCCTTAGCCATTGATGACTTCTCCCGAGCGCTTGGCGACGCGCACCTTCTTGCCGTCCTTCTGGAAGATGAAACCGACGCGGGTCGGCTTGCCATCCTTGGGGTCGGCCAGCGCGATGTTCGACAGCTGGATCGGCGCTTCCTTGGTGATGATCCCGCCCTCTTGGGACTGGGACTGCTTCTGGTGACGACGGATCATGTTGACGCCGCGCACCAGCGCGGTGTCTTCCTTCGGCTGTACCGAGAGGACTTCGCCCGAACGGCCCTTGTCCTTGCCGGCCAGCACGACGACCTTGTCGCCTTTTCTAATCTTTTGCATTGGTCCGGCTCCTTACAGCACTTCAGGCGCGAGCGAGATGATCTTCATGTGGTTCTTGGCGCGGAGTTCGCGCGGAACCGGTCCGAAGATACGCGTGCCGATCGGCTCTTTCTTGTTGTCGACGAGAACGGCCGCGTTCTTGTCGAAACGGATCACGCTGCCGTCCGGGCGGCGGATGTCCTTGGCCGTGCGAACCACGACCGCCTTCATCACATCGCCCTTCTTCACGCGGCCGCGCGGGATGGCTTCCTTGATCGACACCACGATGATGTCGCCCACGGAAGCGTATTTCCGCTTCGAGCCGCCCAGCACCTTGATGCACATGACACGACGGGCGCCGGAATTATCCGCGACGTCGAGGTTTGTTTGCATCTGAATCATGACTGGCCGCCTTCTTCTTTTCTAACGGGATGGGCTCAAAGCCCCTCCCCGGTCTGTCCAAAATTCGTTGTTTACGCCCGAGGTCAGGCTTGGTCCGAAGACACGACGATCCAGCGCTTGTCCTTGGAAATCGGCTTCGATTCCTGGATGAACACCTGATCGCCAACCTTGTGGGCGTTGTTCTCGTCGTGCGCCTTGTACTTCTTGGTCATGCGCACGGTCTTCTTCATCACGGGATGCGTGAAGCGCCGTTCGACCTTGACGACAACCGTCTTCTCGTTCTTGTCGCTGACGACGGTGCCCTGCAGAATGCGCTTTGGCATGGTTTTCGTCCTTAAGCCTTCTTAGCCGCGGACTTTTCCGCAGCGATGGTCTTGATACGCGCAATGTCCTTACGGACCTGTCTCACGCGCGCGGTCTTCTCAAGCTGGCCGGTGGCCTTCTGGAAGCGCAGGTTGAACTGCTCCTTCTTCAGGCTGGCCAGGTCGTCGGTCAGCTGGTCCTGGGTCTTGGTCCGGATGTCTTCGGCTTTCATGATCAGCCCGTCCTTATTCTGCGATGCGCTGCACGAAGCGCGTCTTGACCGAGAGCTTGGCCGCGCCGAGACGCAGTGCCTCACGGGCGGTTTCTTCATTGACGCCGTCGATCTCGAACATGATGCGGCCCGGCTTGACGCGCGCCGCCCAGTAGTCGACCGCGCCCTTGCCCTTACCCATGCGGACTTCGGTCGGCTTCGAAGTGACCGGCACGTCCGGGAAAATACGGATCCAGACGCGACCAGCGCGCTTCATTTCACGCGTGATCGCGCGGCGTGCCGCCTCGATCTCGCGCGCGGTAACGCGGTTCGGCTCAAGCGCCTTCAGCCCGAAACCACCGAAATCCAGATTGGTGCCGCCCTTTGCGGTACCATGGATACGGCCCTTGAACTGCTTGCGGAACTTTGTGCGCTTTGGCTGCAGCATCGTTCTAACTCCAAATTCCTAAATGTCTCAGGCGTTTTCGCGACGACGACCGCGTTCGCGATCACCACCACCGCCATGCGCAGCATCGCCCTCGGTCGCACGACGCTCCGAAGCCATCGGGTCGTGCTCGAGGATCTCGCCCTTGAACACCCAGACCTTGACGCCGCAGATGCCATAAGCGGTGTGCGCTTCGGCAGTGCCGTAGTCGACGTCAGCACGCAGCGTATGCAGCGGCACGCGGCCTTCGCGATACCATTCCATGCGCGCAATCTCGGCGCCGCCGAGACGGCCGGCACAGTTGATGCGAATGCCTTCGGCACCGAGGCGCATGGCCGACTGAACGGCGCGCTTCATGGCGCGGCGGAACGCGATACGACGCTCAAGCTGCTGAGCGATCGACTGGGCGACCAGGGTCGCGTCGATTTCCGGCTTGCGCACTTCAACGATGTTGAGGTGCGTTTCGGACTTCGTCATCTCCATCAACTTCTTGCGAAGCTTCTCGATGTCGGCGCCCTTCTTGCCGATGATCAGACCCGGGCGCGCGGCGTGGATGGTGACGCGGCACTTCTTGTGCGGACGCTCGATCACGACCTTCGAGATGGCAGCCTGCTTGAGCTCCTTCTCGAGATACTTGCGGATCTTGATGTCCTCATGCAGCAGCTTGCCGTACTCGCCGGTGTTCGCGAACCAGCGCGAGTCCCAGGTGCGGTTGATGCCGAGGCGAAGACCGATCGGATTGACTTTCTGGCCCATTATGCGGCCTCCCCTTTTTCTTCGACTTCACGAACGACGATCGTGAGGTGCGAGAACGGCTTCTCGATACGGCTGGCGCGACCACGGCCACGGGCATGGAACCGCTTCATGACGATCGACTTGCCGACATAGGCTTCCGCCACGATCAGTGCATCGACATCCAAGTCGTGGTTGTTTTCCGCGTTGGCGATTGCCGATTCCAGCGTCTTCTTGACCGTGCCGGAAATCCGCTTGGCCGAAAATTCGAGATCGGAAAGCGCTGTCGCGACCTTCTTGCCGCGGATCAGCGCGGCAACCAGGTTCAGCTTCTGCGGGCTGATACGGATCGTGCGCAACACGGCGCGCGCTTCGTTATCAGCAAGCCTGCGCGGAGCTTTGGCCTTGCCCATGATTATTTCCTCTTCGCCTTCTTATCCGCGCCGTGACCGTAATAGGTCCGGGTCGGAGCGAATTCACCGAACTTGTGACCGACCATGTCCTCGTTCACCGAGACGGGAACATGCTTCTGGCCGTTGTAGACACCGAAGGTGAAGCCGACGAACTGCGGCAGGATGGTGGAGCGACGGCTCCACATCTTGATCACCTCATTGCGACCACCTTCACGAACCTTGTCCACCTTCTTGAGAAGGTAGCCGTCNTGGTCGACCGGGTTCATGGTCACGCCGCGATTGTGCGGACGCTTGCCACGCCAGACCGTGCGACCGGCCTTGCCGTCATTGATGTTGCCGTGGTCCGGATTGGACACGGCGCCGACAGTAGCCATGCAAGAGCCGTGAACGACACGCTGCTCGCCCGAGTTGAGGCGCAGGATCGCCATGCCCTGGTCACGACCGACCAGCTGACCATAACCACCGGCCGAACGGGCGACCTGAGCGCCCTTGCCCGGCTTCAACTCGATGTTGTGGACAATGGTGCCGACCGGCATCGAGGCCAGCGGCATCGCATTGCCCGGCTTCACGTCGACCGCTTCGCCGGAGACGATCTTGTCGCCGGGAGCCAGACGCTGCGGAGCGATGATGTAGGACAGCTCGCCATCGTCATACTTGATCAGCGCGATGAAGGCGGTGCGGTTCGGATCGTATTCAATGCGCTCGACCGTGCCGACAACGTCGAACTTGCGGCGCTTGAAGTCGATGATGCGGTACGAACGCTTGTGGCCACCGCCGATGAAGCGGGCGGTGATGCGGCCGTGGTTGTTGCGGCCGCCCGACTTGGTCAGGCCTTCGGTCAGACCCTTGACGGGCTTGCCCTTGTAGAGGCCGGAGCGGTCGACGATGACCAGCTGACGGGTGCTGGGCGTTACCGGGTTGAATTTTTTCAGTGCCATGTTTGTTGTCCTCGCCGCCTTGCTCAGAGACCCGTCGCGACGTCGATCGACTGGCCATCTGCCAGCGTCACGATCGCCTTCTTGACGTCGCTCTGGCGGCCAACCGTGCCACGGAAGCGCTTGATCTTGCCCTTGCGGACAAGCGTGTTCACGGCCATCACCTTGACGCCGAACAGCGCTTCGACGGCGGCCTTGATTTCCGGCTTCGACGCCTTCTTGGCGACGTTGAAGACGACCTGGTTCTGCTCGGAGGCCATGGTCGACTTTTCGGTGATCGCCGGCGAGACGATCACGTCATAATGACGAAGGTCGGTCATTTAAAGCGCTCCTCGAGAGCCTCGACGGCGGCCTTCGAAAGGACCAGCGTGCCGCGGCGCAGAATGTCGTAGACGTTGATGCCCTGGATGGGCAGCACGTCGATGTTGGGGATGTTCGTCGCTGCGAGCTTGAAATTCTTGTCAAGCTCGGCACCGCCGATCAGCAGGGCGTTGGTCAGGCCCAGCGTCGCGAAATTCGCGATCAGCGCCTTCGTCTTGGCCTCGGTCAGCTTCAGCTCGTCGATGATGATGATCGACGCGCTCTTGGCCTTGGCCGAGAGGGCATGCTTCAGCCCGAGAGCGCGAACCTTCTTCGGCAGTTCGTGCTCGTGGCTGCGAACGACCGGGCCGTGGGCCTTGCCGCCGCCGCGGAATTGCGGAGCGCGTGCCGAATGGTGGCGGGCGCGGCCCGTACCCTTCTGCTTGTACATCTTGGCGCCGGTACGCGCGATCTCGGCGCGGCCCTTGGCCTTGTGCGTGCCCTGCTGCTTCTTGGCGAGCTGCCAGCGCACGACGCGCTGCAGGATGTCCTCGCGCGGATCAAGGCCGAAAATCTCCTCGGAGAGTTTCACCTTGCCGGCGTCCTTGCCGCCAAGCGTTGTGATCTTGAGATCCATTATTCCGCTCCCTCTGTGGCCGGAGCCTCGTTCTTAGCAGCTGCCGCAACGGCGCGGATCGCGGCAGGCTTCGGCGCATTGGCCGGCAGTGCCACCTTGGCCGCATCGCGGACCAGGATCCAGGCGCCCTTCGATCCGGGAACCGCACCGCGGATCAGGATCAGGCCGCGGTCGGCGTCGGTCGAGACGATCTCGACATTCTGCGTGGTGACGCGGGTGTCGCCCATGTGGCCAGCCATATGCTTGCCCTTGAACACCTTGCCCGGGTCCTGGCGCTGGCCGGTCGAACCGTGCGTACGGTGCGAGACCGAGTTACCGTGCGTCGCGCGGCCACCACCCATGTGGTGGCGCTTGATGACGCCCTGGAAACCCTTGCCGATCGTCGTGCCCGTCACATCGACCTTCTGGCCGGCGACGAAGTGCTCGACGGTGATCTCGGCCCCGACGTCGATCATGTTGTCGGCGGAGACGCGGAACTCGGCGACCTTCGCCTTCGGCTCGACGGAAGCGGTCGCGAAATGGCCGCGCATCGCCTTCGACGTGTTCTTCACCTTGGCAAGGCCAACGCCGAGCTGAACGGCGGTGTAGCCATTCTTCTCTTGCGTGCGCTGGGCCACGACCTGGCAGTTCTCCATCTGGAGAACGGTGACGGGAACATGTTCCCCGGCATCGTTGTAGATGCGGGTCATTCCCACCTTCTTTGCAATCACACCTGAACGCATCGGTTCAATTCCTTTAGAGTTCCGGGCCAGGGGCACCGCCCCTTACCGCGCTCTCATTCCCTTAGAGCTTGATCTCGACGTCGACACCGGCGGCCAGATCGAGCTTCATCAAAGCATCGACCGTCTGCGGGGTCGGATCGACGATGTCGAGCAGACGCTTGTGCGTGCGCATCTCGAACTGCTCGCGGCTCTTCTTGTCGACGTGAGGCGACCGGTTGACCGTAAACTTTTCGATCCGCGTCGGCAGCGGAATGGGGCCGCGGACGTTGGCACCGGTGCGCTTGGCCGTCGACACGATTTCCTTCGTCGAGGCGTCGAGCACGCGGTGGTCAAACGCCTTCAGGCGGATGCGGATATTCTGTCCGTTCATGCGTCACTTCCTTGTTCTGGCGCGGCGCGGGCAGCGCCCGCGACAGATCGGTTTAAGTCCAAATTACTCTTTGATGGTGACGACGATGCCGGCACCGACGGTGCGGCCGCCTTCACGGATGGCGAAGCGCAGCTTCTCTTCCATGGCGATCGGCACGATCAGCTCGACATCGACNTTGATGGTGACGACGATGCCGGCACCGACGGTGCGGCCGCCTTCACGGATGGCGAAGCGCAGCTTCTCTTCCATGGCGATCGGCACGATCAGCTCGACATCGACGGTGATGTTGTCGCCCGGCATCACCATCTCGGTGCCTTCCGGCAGCGACACGATGCCGGTCACGTCGGTCGTGCGGAAGTAGAACTGCGGACGGTAGTTGGTGAAGAACGGCGTGTGACGGCCACCTTCGTCCTTGGTCAGGATGTAGGCTTCGGCCACGAACTTCTTGTGCGGCTTGACCGTACCCGGCTTGGCCAGGACCTGGCCGCGCTCGACACCTTCACGATCAACGCCGCGCAGCAGCGCGCCGATGTTGTCGCCAGCCTGGCCCTGATCGAGCAGCTTGCGGAACATTTCGACGCCCGTGCAGGTCGTCTTGGTCGTCGGACGGATGCCGATGATCTCGAGCTCCTCGCCGACCTTGACCACGCCGCGCTCGACGCGGCCGGTGACAACCGTGCCACGGCCCGAGATCGAGAACACGTCTTCGATCGGCATCAGGAACGGCTTGTCGAGCGGACGAACCGGGGTCGGGATGTAGGCATCGACCGCAGCCATCAGCTCGCGGATCGCGTCCTCGCCGATCTTCTTGTCCGAATCTTCCAAAGCAGCAAGCGCCGAACCCTTGACGATCGGAATGTCGTCGCCGGGGAACTCGTTCTTGGTCAGAAGCTCGCGAACCTCGAGCTCGACCAGTTCGAGCAGCTCGGCGTCGTCGACCTGGTCGACCTTGTTCAAAAACACCACGATCGACGGCACGCCGACCTGACGGGCGAGCAGGATGTGCTCGCGGGTCTGCGGCATCGGGCCGTCGGCAGCCGACACGACCAGGATCGCGCCGTCCATCTGCGCGGCACCGGTGATCATGTTCTTCACATAGTCGGCGTGGCCGGGGCAGTCGACGTGAGCATAGTGGCGGTTGGCCGTCTCGTATTCGACGTGCGCCGTCGAGATCGTGATGCCGCGCGCCTTTTCTTCAGGGGCAGCGTCGATCTGGTCGTAGCGCTTGTATTCACCAAAATACTTGGTGATCGCAGCCGTCAGCGACGTCTTGCCATGGTCGACGTGGCCAATCGTGCCGATGTTCACGTGAGGCTTGTTACGCTCGAANGCCGTCAGCGACGTCTTGCCATGGTCGACGTGGCCAATCGTGCCGATGTTCACGTGAGGCTTGTTACGCTCGAATTTACCTTTTGCCATAGTCTCTTTCCTTGGACGGCCCGGATCTTCAGTTCGGTCGAAGACCTTCAGTTCAGTCGAATGCGGGGCGATTAGCGACAAAGGCCAAAAAACACAAGCGTCTTTTGGCTGGGTGCCGTCTCACTCAGTCCGAACCATCGATCCGATTGCGGGGATGTGGCGCTGATATAGGAAGGCGCACCGCGAAATGAAATGGGTGGCGGGCCGATCGATCGATGCCGCGATAGCGTTGTCTTGCCTGCCCAATCCCTGTCTGATTCATGGCCAGGCCATGGACCATTGCTGAAGTCATCGAGGTCTGATCTCCTGACCGGATGCATTTCATCCCGCCCTCCATCCGTGGCCCGCTGTTCATGATCGTTTCGACGGGATCTTATCTCGTCAACGACACGATGATGAAGCTCGCGACGGCAGGCCTGCCGTCCTATGAAGTGCTGTTTCTGCGCGGTGCGGCGGCAGCGCTCTGGGGCTTCCCGCTGTTGTTCGCGCTGGGCTACGGCAAGCAGATTCCGCTGATCTTCGACGGCCATGTGCTGCGCAGGAACCTGCTCGAGCTGGCGGCGATCCTCTGCTATGTCGTGGCGCTCGCCAACATGCAGATCGCCGATTCCACCGCGCTTGGACAGATCACGCCGCTCTTGATGCTGGTCGGCTCCTCGATCCTGTTTGGCGAGCGGATCGGCGGCCGGCGCATGGCGCTGATCGGGCTCGGCTTCATCGGCGCGCTGATGGTGGCGCAGCCGACAATGCAAGGCATTTCGGTCTACGCCCTGCTGGCGCTCGGCAACGCCGCGTTGGCAGCCGCGCGCGACCTTGCCGGCAGGCGGGTCTCGGCCGAGGTGCCGGGCATGATCGTGGCGATTTCCGCCGTCGTGGTGGTGCTGATCGGCGCCGGTGCCGCGCATCTGGTTTCCGAGCGCTGGGTGATGCCCGGGATGCACCACCTGCTGCTGATGGCAGGTGCTGGATTTTTCCTGATCTTCGGCCACTTCTTCATCTTCATGGCCTATCGCGTCGGACCGACCAGTGCCGTGGCGCCGTTCTACTATTGCTTCACCGTCTGGGCGGTGATTTCAGGCCTGCTGGTGTTCGGGCAATTCCCCAACGCGCTGGCGATCTGCGGCATCCTGCTGGTTGTCGGCAGCGGACTGACCATCGTCTCGCTGGATCAGCGCCAGCGCCGGCTGGCCGTCGTCGCGTAGGCTGACGCCTAAAGCGTCCGCCTTGCGCTGAACTGGTGATAGGCCCACAGAACGACCACAGCTCCGATCACTGCGACGATCAGGCTGTAGATGTTGAGGCCGGTGACGCCTGACCTATAGGGGGACAACTTTTATGCGTCCTATTCCTATGGGGGGATCGGCCTCGCACAAGATCCACTTTGCAACGGCAATCTTGGTTGCGCAAGACAACCGTTGGTCGCGCAATACTAGATTAACCCGTTTTATGTCATCACTTTAAGGCAACTTAGGTGGTGATGAATCGTGAAATCGGTGTGGGAACTAAGGTTTAGAGATAATCATCGGGCTTCTGTCATTTCCGGCACCACGGTCCTGATGTTGCACGCCTTCATCTACGCATTTTTATCCCAGGCGGATCCCGTATTCGCAACGTTGTTTTCTCGATCATTCGGCCTTACAGCAGATCTCGGAAGATGCTCGGCGTCATTTTCCGCTATTGTGATGTCTCAGATGGTTTATTCCATCGTCTTTACCCTGCTGCTGATGCCTATCGCAGGGAAGTGCGCATTCGCGGCGATTACGGATGATGAAAACCGAAAATCATTCTTATGGATCGCCGGAGGTTCGTTGCTCTTGGCCGGATTCCTCGTTGGCCTTGCAACGACTGATCACGGATGGTGGCTGGCAAGCTTGGGCAGACGATCATTCATTCGCCGCACGCCTTTTCCGGAAGCCTGCCTGAACAGCCCTTACGTTCTTTATCCGCAGCTTTACGTCATCAGCCTCTGGCTTGCCGTGCTGACCTGGATAGCCCTGGCTGTGATCCTTGGTAGCATGAAGAGACTGAAGTTTCGTATTCAATACGATGATCTACCCTTAGATCCGCAATTGCGGGAAGAAATCCTGGAGATACGGGCAAAGTACCCACCCATCGCGACGCCGAAGCGAGTTAACAGATGGCACGCCTATTTCGGCTTCATTCTGATCGTTGGGGGCGGCGTGGTGGGGCTTTGGCACGGCTTCTACAAAGTAGGAACCGCCGTGATGTTGTTGGCATCAGGAATCTAGCTGGAGCGGGTAGCGGGAATCGAACCCGCATATTCAGCTTGGAAGGCTGCTGCTCTACCACTGAGCTATACCCGCGCCTTACCTGAAGTACCGGATTCACTCGAAAAGCGCCATGCACTTTTCAGTCCGATTCTTTCGCGTTTCAGGGCTTCCGGGCCGGCAGTGGTGGAGAGGGTTGGATTCGAACCAACGTAAGCTAAGCTAACGGATTTACAGTCCGTCCCCTTTAACCACTCGGGCACCTCTCCAGTCTGCCGCCGGAGCCATGCAACGAGGCATTCACGCCAATCCGGACCCGAGATATGTCTTCTCCGAAACCAGCGCAGCGCCTTATGGCGGCAAGCCCATTGGGTGTCAACCGCGCAACCAGGGTTTTTCGTTTCTGTTCGCCGGCTGCGGCGACGGGCCATATCCTTGACCGGAGGAGACCGCTATAGAAGCCAGCCATGAGCGATAAAACCAACACCCCGAAAGACACCCATTACGCCAAGCTGCGCCGCGCCTATCGCGACGAGAAAAGCGGCGGCGCGCCGGCATTCAGGCCCAAACAGCCGGTTCCGCCGGGCGAAAATGCCGCGGACGGCCTGGTGCGGCTCTATGGCCTGCATACGGTGCGGGCGGCACTCGACAACCCGCGCCGCAAGATCAGGAAGATGCTGGTGACGCGCAATGCGGCCGAGCGCCTCGAAATCGCCGATCTCGCCGCCCTGCCCTTCAAGACGGAACTGGTCGAACCCAGGGACATCGACAAGGTCACCGGCTCGGACGCCGTGCACCAGGGCGTGGTGATCGAGGCCGAGCCGCTGAAACCGAAGCGGCTTGATGCACTTGGCGATGCCAAGCTGGTGCTGGTGCTCGACCAGATCACCGATCCGCACAATGTCGGCGCCATCATGCGCTCGGCAGTCGCCTTCGGCGCCGGCGCGCTGATCACCACGGCTCGTCACAGCCCGCAGGAATCCGGCGTGCTGGCGAAATCCGCCTCCGGCGCGCTGGAGCATATCGACCAGATCGAGGTGAAGAATCTCGCCGACGCGCTCGGCCAACTGCACGAGGCCGGCTTTCAGACCATCGGCCTCGATTCGGACGGGCCGGCGGAACTCGAAACCAGCTTTGCCGGTGACAAGATAGCGTTGGTGCTGGGTGCGGAGGGCAAGGGCCTGCGCCAGAAGACGCGCGAGACGGTGACGACGCTGGCGCGGCTCGACATGCCCGGCGCGATCCATTCGCTCAACGTATCCAATGCCGCGGCGATCAGCCTTTACGTGGCGCGGACATTCTTGAAGCGCGCCTGAGCCAGAACAGCAGAAACATCTCGAAACGAAGAAACGGGTTTTCGCGACAGACGCCGGAACCCGCTCTTCGACGGGAAAGAGTTGGCGGCTTGGGAACGTTACGCCGCCCCTCGCCTGACCTATGCCGCTTTGCCCTTGGTTTCGGCTGCTCCGCTGCCGACCTCGAAATTCGCCATCCGCTCCAGCGCCCTGACCAGGGCCGAATGATCTTCCCTGGCGCCGCCATTGGCCGCGCAGGAATTGAACAGCTGCTGCGTGGTCGAGGTGTTGGGCAGCGACACGCCGAGCGCTTTCGCACCCTCCAGCGCCAGGTTCAAATCCTTCTGGTGCAGTTCGATGCGGAAGCCCGGCGCGAAGGTGCGCTTGACCATGCGCTCGCCATGCACTTCCAGAATGCGCGAAGCCGCCAGCCCGCCCATCAGCGCCTGCCTGACCTTGGCCGGATCGGCGCCGGCTTTTGAAGCAAAAACAAGCGCTTCGGCGACGGCTTCAATGGTCAGCGCGACGACGATCTGGTTGGCGACCTTGGTGGTCTGGCCAACGCCGTTGGGGCCGACCAAAGTGATGTTCTTGCCCATCTTCTCGAAGATTGGTTTGGCGCGCTCGAACGGCTTTTCCTCGCCACCAACCATAATGGTCAGCGACGCAGCCTTGGCCCCGACCTCGCCGCCCGAGACCGGCGCGTCGAGATAGTCGCAACCCAGCCCGTTGATCTTCTTGGCAAAAACCTTGGTCTCGATCGGCGAGATCGAGCTCATGTCGATGACCAGCTTGCCCTTCGTCAGGCCCGACGCGACGCCATTGTCGCCGAACAGCACGTCGGCCACCTGCGGGGTGTCGGGCACCATCAGGATAATGATGTCGGCAGCCTTGGCCACGGCCGCATGGCCGGAGACCGACTTCAGGCCCTTGGCGACGAGATCGGCAGGCGGCTTGGAGCGATGGTCGCTGGCGATCACCTCGTAGCCGGCGTCCAGCAGATGCCCAGCCATCGGCGCGCCCATGATGCCGAGGCCGATGAAACCGATGGTTTCCATTGTGGTTCTCCAAATGACTGTGTGAAACGCCCCCTCATCCGGCCCTTCGGGCCACCTTCTCCCCGAGGGGAGAAGAGGTCGCCAACGGCGGTGCCTGTCTCTTCTCCCCACCGGGGAGAAGGTGGCCGCGCAGCGGCCGGATGAGGGGGCCTCTAGTGCTTACGCCGCCGCGCTCCCCTTCCCGCTCAATTCCCTGAACCATCCCAACCCAGCTTCCGTGCCGGCCTTCGGCTTGTATTCCGCCCCGATCCAGCCGGAATAGCCGATGCGGTCGATGTGCTCGTAGAGGAAGGGATAGTTGATCTCGCCCGTCCCCGGCTCGTGACGGCCGGGATTGTCCGCAAGCTGGATATGCGCGATGCGGCTGAGATTAGCCTCGATTGTACGGGCGAGATCCCCCTCCATGATCTGCATGTGATAGATGTCGTATTGCAGGAACAGGTTCTTCGACCCGATACGATCGATCAGCGCCAGCGCCTGTTCCGAGTGTGTGAGGAAGAAACCCGGAATGTCGCGCGTGTTGATCGGCTCGATCAGCAGCCTGATGCCAGCCTGTTCCAGCTTCTCCGCCGCGAAGGCGAGATTTTCGGCAAAGACATCCTCCAGCACCTTGCGGTCGGCGCCCGCCGGCGCGATGCCTGCCAGGCAGTTGACCTGCTGGCAGCCAAGCGCTTGCGCATAGGCGACCGCCTTGGCGATGCCCTGGCGGAATTCCGGCACGCGGTCCGGCAATGCGGCAATGCCGCGCTCGCCCTTGCCCCAGTCGCCCGCCGGCAGGTTGAACAGCACCTGGGTCAGGCCGTTCTTCTTCAGCCGGGCAGCGACGATTTCGGGCGCATGGTCATACGGGCCGATATATTCGACGCCCTTGAAGCCGGCGCGGGCGGCCGCATCGAAACGGTCGAGGAAGTCATGTTCGCCAAAGAGCATCGACAGATTGGCTGAAAACCGTGGCATTCGTCTTGTCCTTCTTCTCAATCCAACATCACGATCGCCGTGGGCGCATCTTCCTGATGCTCGGCAAGGTCCTCGAATTCGGTGATCTTGTCGATCTCGGTGCCCATGGAGACGTTCGTGACGCGTTCGAGGATGAATTCGAGCACGACCGGAACCTGGTGTTCTTTCATCAGCCGCTGCGCCTCCTTGAAGGCGGCGGCAAATTCCTCGGGCTTGCGCACCCTGACCGCCTTGCAGCCCATCGCCTCTGCAACCGCAACGTGGTCGACGCCATAGCCAGCTTCCGGATCACCTGATCGGTTGATGTTCTCGAAGGCGAGACTGACCTCGAAATCCATCGAAAAACCGCGCTGCGCCTGGCGGATCAAGCCGAGATAGGCGTTGTTCACGACGACATGGAGATAGGGCAATTTGTGCTGCGCGCCGACCGCCAGTTCCTCGATCATGAACTGGAAATCATAGTCGCCAGACAGCGCGACGATGGTGCGGTCGGGATCGGCGGCGCGAACGCCAAGGGCTGCCGGCAAGGTCCAGCCGAGCGGGCCGGCCTGGCCGCAATTGATCCAGTTGCGCGGCTTGTAGACATGCAGGAACTGCGCGCCGGCGATCTGCGACAGGCCGATCGTGGTGACATAGGTGACGTCGCGGCCAAACGCCTTGTTCATCTCCTCGTAGACGCGCTGCGGCTTCAGCGGCACTTGGTCGAAATGCGTCTTGCGCTTCATCGTCTTCTTGCGGGCCTGGNCGGGCCTGGCATTCCTTGGCCCAGCCGGACCAGTCGCGCAGTCTGCCTGCCGTCTTCCACTCGGTGGCAACGTCAAGCAGCATCTTCAGAGCCGCACCTGCATCCGACACGACGCCGAGGTCCGGCGCGAAGACTCGGCCGATCTGCGTCGGCTCGATATCGACATGGATGAACTTTTTTCCCTTGGTGTAGACATCGACCGAGCCGGTGTGACGGTTGGCCCAGCGGTTGCCGATGCCGAAGACGAAGTCGGCCTCCAGCATCGTCGCATTGCCATAACGGTGCGAGGTCTGCAGGCCGCACATGCCGGCCATCAGCCGGTGGTCGTCCGGGATCGCGCCCCAGCCCATCAGCGTCGGGATGACCGGAACGCCCGAGATTTCGGCGAATTCGATGAGCAGATCAGACGCATCGGCGTTGATGATCCCACCGCCGGCGACGATCAGCGGCCTCTCGGCCGCGTTGAGCATCGTCAGCGCCTTTTCGGCCTGCGCGCGCGTCATGACCGGTTTGAACGGCGTCAACGGCTCATAGGCATCGATGTCGAACTCTATCTCGGCCAGCTGAACATCGACCGGCAGGTCGATCAGCACCGGGCCCGGTCGCGACGAGCGCATCAGGTGGAAGGCCTTCTGCAGCACCATGGGCACCAGATAGGGCTCCATGACGGTGACCGCCCATTTCGCGACCGGTGCGGCGATGGCTGATATGTCGACTGCCTGGAAATCCTCCTTGTTCAGGCGCGCGCGTGGCGCCTGACCGGTAATACACAGGATCGGAATGGAATCAGCCGCGGCCGAATAGAGCCCGGTGATCATGTCGGTGCCGGCCGGGCCCGAGGTGCCAATGCACAGGCCGATATTGCCAGCCTTGGCGCGGGTATAGCCCTCCGCCATGTGCGAGGCGGCCTCGACGTGACGGGCAAGCACATGGCGGATGGTGCCCCTCGCCTTCATCGCCGAATAGAACGGATTGATCGCCGCGCCCGGCACGCCGAAAGCGCAGGAAATACCTTCCTTTTCGAGAACGAGAACCGCGGCATCGACAGCGCGCATCCTGGCCATTTCCAGCCCTCCACAGGGTTTGTCATTGTTGGATTGGCCAAGGATGCCAGCAAGCCAGCTATTTTTCAATTTTTTCAGAATATTTTTTCATTTCTAGAAAACTGCGACTATATCTTGATTTTATTGGATTTTCTGTTTTCCAGAAACGCATCCATCCGACCGAGTGAAAAAGTTTTTCATTGTGTGTTTGGCGAAATCGGCGAGAATGGCGACATGGAAACAACAGAGAAACGCCAGCGCGGCCGCCCGCGCGCTTTCAACGGACCATCGGAGGCTTCGGTGCAGTCGCTCGATCGGGCGTTGCGTATCCTGGCCATCGTCGCGGAGGGCAGCGGCCTGTCGTTGAGCGAGATATCGGCGCAGAGCGGCTTGGCCGCGTCGACCGCCTACCGCATGCTGACGACGCTGCAAAACCACGGCATGGTCGAATTCGATACAAGCGACCAGTTGTGGTCGATCGGCGTCGAGACCTATCGCATGGGCGCGGCCTTCCTGCGCCGTCGCAAGCTGGTCGACCGCGCCCGTATCGTCATGCAGGAGCTGATGGAGAGAACCGGCGAGACCGCCAATCTCGGCGTCGCCGAGGANGCGGTGCTGGCGCATCTCGAGCCGGAGCGCGTCGGAACTATCCTGCGCAAGGCAGGGCTGCAGCGCTTCACCGACAAGACGCTGTCCGACATCTCCGCCCTCGCCCACGATCTGGCACGAATCAAGCTGCGCGGCTGGTCGGTCGACGACGAGGAGCGGCACCCCGGCATGCGCTGCGTGGCGGCCGCCATCTTCAACGAATTCGGCGAGCCGATCGGCGGCGTTTCGGTCTCCGGGCCGACCGTGCGGGTGACGCCGGAGCGGCTGGCCGAAATCGGCCCGCTGGTGCGCGATGCCGCGGCCGAGGTGACCAGGATGATCGGCGGCGTCAGCTCGGCCTGAGATCATACGAACAGCGAAAAGAGAGGCGGTGGGGCGCCCCTCTTTTCAGCTGATTGGAACGCCACCTCCTCTCAGAGCCGGCAGTAGTGACGATAGCCGTCGTGGCCGATATAGGTGTCGGAGTCGACGTCGTAGCTTGCGTAACGATCGTAGCAGCGGCGGACATGCCATGAGCCGCCGTCTTCGTCGACATAAACGGTACGGGGCTGCTGGGAGAGCAGGCTGCCCAGCACGAAACCGCCAACGCCTGCGGCGATGCCGATACCGATGTCGCGGTTGTGATGGTTGTGGGCCGCCGAGGGCTGAACGGTGCCGAGCAGCGTGCTGGCGGCGACGGCGGTGGCGATGACGCCGGAAACGAGTGTGCGCGTGAACATGACGATCTCCTTGCTTCGTTGACCGAGGCGATCCATCCGCCTCTTGATCATCTGTCGCTGCGGCAAGGAAAAAGGTTCGAATCTTTTTTCGATTTTTCTGGAACGGCTTGGTTCGCTTGGGCCGTGGTCGTGCTGGCAGCCAGTTCGGCCCGCAGAGATCGGCGAGGACGTTGACGATGGTGCTCTTTGCTAGGGAGATCGGTAGCTTCGCCGGCGGTGCCTATTCGTGGCTAATCCCTACTCACCCCATGCCCGTGACGTGGCGAAGCCAGAAGGCGAGCGCGATGAAGCCGATGATGGTGGTGACGCCAACCCAGTCGACATTGGCCTTCTTCACATCGTTGATGATCTTCACCAGCAGCATCCAGGCTACGAAGATGATCGGGAGAATGATGACAAATCTGATCATGCCACACCCCTGCTCGAAGCGATTGCAACGTTTCCATATGTAGGAAACAATCCGGCGGTTTTCACGATGCCCTCCCCGACGGCCCACATCACATGCCGGGCAAACGGAGTTTTGTCTTTACTGGCGCAACAAATATGTTAACCGGAGCGCCGTGCCCTTGTAGCTCAGCTGGTAGAGCAGCGGTTTTGTAAACCGAAGGTCGGCGGTTCGATTCCGTCCGGGGGCACCAGCAAAATCAATAATTTAGAAGGCACATTCGTTGATTCTTGGGTGAAGCCCGTGCGTTCGGGAGGCGATAGGGGAACACCCATTGCGTCATTTCCTGCATATCTAGCGCTCGACGGCGTATATTTCTTGCGGCTGTTTTTGGGGTGCTATTTCATTTCAACCAGATCGAGCAGGCGCATGAACCTGCGATCGCGGGTAAGGGCAGAGTCCTTGTCCTCTATTAGATCAAGTATCTGCGATAGCTCGTTGGGAGCGGCTTCCGGGCTGTTTGGAATGATGGCGTCGAGCATCTCCAGAACGGCCTCGGGATGCTTAACCGTCAGAGGCTCTTCGCCCCCTACCTTCTTTGCAAATTGATACAGCCGGTGAAAATCGTTCTCCACAGGCACCAAAAAGCGCCTCACCGATTTCAAGATCTTTGGGAAATCATCTCCAGAGCCATCGAGTAAACTTATCCATGACGAAACCAACGATGAAGTCCGGAATTTTCGCTCACGTGGCCAAACTTCTTCGACAAACGGTATGACGTGGTTTTGCCATCCTCCCTCGTCCCGCTTGCCGATTTGTCTAAGTCGGAAAACTGAATGCTGACGACTACGGTCGTCCATGTTTCGTATGCAATGGCGAGCTTCGCGTTGATCCAGTCCATAGGGCTCGTGACGTTGGAATACACCTAGTTCTACCACCATCTGCGCAGCGATTTCGGCAAGATGCGTATCCCAACTCCATTGATAGATGGTCGGAAATAGTTGAAGGAGCATTGGTTTCAACTGCACCCCAATTTCCGAGGGTGGAAATCGTGCCGCAGACAGAAACGCATTCCACGCTGGCTCCGCTGAAGGATGTTCGAGCTTGAACCAGGGTATTATCCGGCCCATGACCCAAGCCGGGTCGAGATAGTGAAGCCAGCCTATCCGGTAAGCCACCATGGCAACAGCATGATCACTTCCCTCTCTAGGTGCGACAAGCAAGCGTTCGATCCGCGACTTGAACTCGTCCGGCAATCCTTGTCCTTGCAAACGCTTCAGCGAGTTTAAGGCGCGAAACAGCCCTTGAGATGCCTTGCCAATCGGCCCGTTTAAGGCATGGCTGTATGTCCGTCGGGAATTGTGGATGATTTCGTTTCCAACACGCGTCGCTCCCATCCCGCTCGCTGTGGCTAGGCCTCCGTCAGAAACAAGGCCATCAACGATATGATCAAAAATCTTCCAGGCGAGATCGGCATCAAACTCAAACGCCTTAATGAACTTATCTTCAAGCCATCTGCCAAGAGTGTGCCGAAGCTCTCGTATACTCACCTCCGGCAACCGGCCTAGTCGGTTCAAGAACATACGATAGAGCCGAGGCCTGATATCTTCGGGCCAGTCGCCGATCAGAGCGGACCACAAGGTCTCTGGGTAGACACCATTTCGCGCCGTAAAGGACAGTGACGCCAACGCTTTTCTAGGCTTGGTTTTTACGAGACCGGTAAATGGGCGTTTCTCCGTAAAGCTCCCGAAATCGCGTCGAACAGCGGCCTCGGCCTTTTCCACAATTTCGCTGAGCGGCAGGTCGATCACGGCATCGGGCGACTCATCAGTACCAACCAAGCCGGCATGGACCCCGTTTTCGGCTACGATGCTCGATGCAGACCCTTCGCGCCAATCAGGCAATGCCAAGATGATTTCGTCAAGGCGTTCGTTCTGTCGCACGGACAGTTGCCGCCCTTGAAGAGTCAACCACCTGGCGTAGCGGGCAGCAATTTCATCTCTGATCTCTGGGTACTCTTTATCAGACCAGTGAGCCGCCTTGTTCGGTCCTTCAAGCAGGCGGTCGGCCAACGCTAGCCGGCTCACTGAAGAGAATTCCTTCCATCGGTCATGGATCAGAAACAAGAGTTCCCGACGAACTTCGAAGTCCCAGAACTGGTCCTGTTCGAGCCCGAGCACGACGTCCGCAGCCTCGTCTGCACCGAAAAGACCAACATTATTCAACGCGAACAGCTTCAGCTTTCGGAAGTGAGATTTGTCGCTAACTGGCCAGCTTAAGGCGTGAGCTCGGAGCAAGCCCGGACTATGTTCAAGCATTCGAGCAAACAAGCTAAGAAACTGGCGGAAGTTTGCGTCACCGTCTCGGTCCCGGTCTTCGCCATCGATCTCTCGGTTTGGGTAACACGTTGGAGTGGTGAAATAGGTCCGGGCGAGCTCTTCCAACAGTCTCGAAGCTCGAAAGAGGTGGCCTTCTGCAATCCGGAATACTGGATACAGCACCTCGTCCGGCATTTTGATCTGCTCTCCGTGGGTGTCGGCAAACTTGACTGCCCAGTTCGTCAGCTCTGTTGATCCAATTTCATCCCAATTGCCAAACGGAGGCTTCGATAAAGCGATGCCAAAAGGCAAGTCGCGTGAAAGGACAGGTGCGCTTAATGTTTCGAATTGCCGCAATACGCTTGGGCTCCAACCCTCATTGTTGATGCGATCTTTCAGCTCAAACCAGGCGTCATCCCACCCGAAGTTTCGATGATCGGATTGAAATTCCACTATGAGGTTCCAGCTGTTCCTGGCATCGTGATGAAGATTCGTTCGTTGTCGCAACTCTCGGCGAATTTGCTCCGCAAAGCGGGGGTGTAGGCCGTTCTGGCGCACGGCCCACCAAGCCGTAACGGGACTGTCCAAGTGTTTTATGATCCATCGCATAAGATGGAGTAGCCGAGGAGGAATGTCCTCGAACCCTTCTATCTGTCGGCCCGCAAGTCGATGAAAGGTTGGCGGATTGGTATCGCCACGACGCCATTCCAGAAGGTGATCATGCAACTGATGAGCTTGCCGATCTGACTCAGGCGGTCGCGGCGGATCATCATCTAGTCCATACGTTTCGAGTGGGTCAAAGGTCTCTGCACTATCACCGTAGCCGCTGCTTTTCCTCGCTGTTCGACGGAAGGCGTCGAAAACGCAGAGCCACTCTGCTGGCGGAGAGGGGTCTGCACTGGCGAATAGGCGGGCACCTGGCGTGGTTCGGACCAGATGGGCAACTTGACCGCGTTCGTAGGACGCAACCTCTCTCGGTCCTCTTCTTGCCAGATCAACTACCTTGGAACGCCACACTCTGGGGTCATTGGCCCGGTCGGCCCAGGCCCCAAGGCATTTCCAGAGGTCGGAGTGATCGTTGTAAGCAATCGCAGTAACGCCCCGGTCCCGCCATTTCGCTTCGATCTCTTCAGCTAAACCTTTATCGAACGCGTACAGGTTGGAGCGGTCGGACATTCCATCGTGGTTCAGTCCTTGAAGTAGATACTTAACCGGCGGATCCTCGGCTTGGTAACCAACGAGGACGACGGTGTAGCTTTCGAGCAGGGAACGCACAAAGCTCGTCGCCCACCCTTCCGATAGATATGCTCTCCCGAAATCGGCGCTACTCAACACGTAGGGATGGTGCGTAGCGCCTGGTTCTTGAAGGCGCCCATGGAGGTAGGTCACACCTGTGATCGGGACGCCCATACGGATGTCAGGGAAGGCCGGCGGTTCGTAGATTTTTCTAACTTCGACGCCCGCTGCACGTTCGAAGAGCCGGTCAAAATTGGTTGTCACTATCTGAGGATTGCCTTCCTGATCGGATGAAATCCTAGCAATCAGCTTGTGTTCTACACTTTCAATCTCCCCAAGCGCCTCCTGTGCAAGACGTTTGGCCACCAAAGCATTGACGTCCTCCCGCCCATATTCTTGATGGAGGAGATGGAATATTTGATCGAGCGGGGTCTTCGAGCCGTGGTATTCGAGATTCTCCCAAGGCTCGAAAGAACTTGCAATAGTGGAGCCTTTTGGCGGATCAAACGTATCGATTACGTGCTTAGTTAACCCGACAAATGTGGGCATCCCCGCATTAAAAGAAACACCGGCGCCACAAAGGAATACGACTCGTCCTTGATCACGACGTTCAAGGAGCAAATCTGGGATACTAGGTCCATTTTCAATAAAGCGCATTGGGTCCAAACTTCAGGTGAGGTGGCCTACCAATACTGCACTCGCCGGGAGACAGAAAGTCCATTTGGACGACAGCTGACTCGGCGGGACGCTGGACTATCCCGACTCCTCCAGCATGAAAGGAGCTGCCTCTATCCGGCACAGTGCCCGACTCGCTCACCTTGGCGGCAGTAGTTCCGGCCCTAAGAGCTTTCGTCGCGCGCAGCCACGGCCGACTCGGCCCGTCTATTTTTCTCTGACTGGCGCTTTTAGAAGTTCCCAGGCCTCGACCTGGAGCACCGATGCAAGCTTTTCAATGATCTTGAGGCTCGCGTAGTACTTACCTTTTTCGATCTGACTCAGGTAGCTCCGGCTAACTTCCGCTTCATAGGCGAGATCGTCCTGAGACAGCCCTTTCGCATGTCTAAGACGGCGCAAATTTGCAGCAAGAACTTCCCGCAGGTCCATGCGGGAAACGAACCCAGTTGATCAAAATATACACCTCGATATACTGAACAAAATGGGCGATTGAGCCGCTCGAAACCGGGGCTCACCCAAAGGGTCGCTTGTGGTCGAATGAGTGAATTCGCGGAAAAGATGCGGTCCGGCAACTTGATTGGTGCCCTCCAGGCAAGTGGCATCGCTAGGCAGACGCCAGACGAGAAGGCGGCCATTGAGGCAGTGATGTTTGCCCTGTGGGCGCAAGGGCAACGCGAAAGATCGGGGGCGACCACCAGCCTCTTGATCTTTGTCTTTCGGGCAGCATATTTGGTCATCGACCTATTGAGGCTCCCCGTAACGCTCATACAGCACTCGCCAAGAGTAATAGTCGCGACAGCCTTTGTGCTCGCCGTTTCGTATCTTTTTGGTTGGTCTCTCTCGCACCAGGCCCAAATTGGTTTGTTTTTTGTCGCAGCTTTGTACGCCTCCGGCGAGGGCCGCCTTGCGCGAGCATGGCACGGTAGCGAGGCTGCGCTCTTAAGGTCGTCCTTAC
>NZ_AYWO01000004.1 GCF_000502955.1 Mesorhizobium sp. LNHC252B00
CTGCGCATCCGGGCAGGAAGCGGTTGAAGGTGCCGGGATCATCACGACCGTCACCGCCGACAAACAGTGCGCCACGATCCTCACCGACAACATGATCGGCTCCGGCGTCCACATCAACGCCGTCGGCGGCGATTGCCCCGGCAAGACCGAACTGCACAAGGACATCCTGCTGCGCTCCGAGATTTTCGTCGAGTTTCCGCCGCAGACACGCATCGAGGGCGAGATCCAGCAGCTGGATCCCAACCATCCCGTGACCGAGCTCTGGCAAGTCATCACCACCAAGGTTCAAGGCCGCCGCGACGCCAAGCAGATCACGCTGTTCGATTCAGTCGGCTTCGCCATCGAGGATTTTTCGGCCCTGCGCTATGTGCGCGACCAACTGCAAACGACCGGCCTCTACGAGGAACTCGATCTGCTTGCCGATCCCGACGAGCCGCGCGACCTTTTTGGCATGCTGCTACGAGCGGCCACACAGCCGGCAGCTTGAGGAAGCTCACCCGAAAGCTGCCTCCGGGGCAAGTTCTTACCGTCTCGCCTCGGTTGCACTACACCTCCAGCCAAAAATTCGCCATCAATCAGGACCGCAAGGGGCAGAAGCTGTCGTGAGCCAATACGATTCTGATCGATATTGTAAAAAAAACCGCGTCGTGCCCATAGCATCTGAATAGAATGGCGCTCGGTCGAGACCGTAAAAGTGATTTCTGATTCCAGCCCGAAGCCTCTTCGATAGTGGGACTCGCGATGTAGCGCTCTCTCGACTCGCCCCCGCATCATGGGAATGTCATCGAGAGGACCGCCTAGAAGTAGCAACCGCTATCGGCTTTTGAGATAAGATGCGGTATGCCGGCGTCGTAGCGAGCAGAGCGAAGTTTGGGGAACCGAACCAATCCACAGAAATATTTTGTTGGTATTGCTGTTGGTCGGTGTCGTGACTGAGCGAACCACAACGAATTGAAAGCAAAGCCCGATTTCATTTGCTTGGATTCCGCCTCTGGGCACCATCTATTCTTCTCAAGCCGTCTCAGACAGTCTCACACAGCGCGAATTTCGCTGTGTTTTCTGCCGCTCGACGTGCTGGGCTTCTCAAGTCGTCCCACGTAGTCTCATTTCATGCGTAGGTTTTGAGGGGTACTTTTGAGGGTGTTGGGCCAGGTCGACAAGGAGATACCCTCAGAATGCCGCTGTCCGAAGTCCAAATTCGCAAGGTTTTGGCAGGCCGGCGGCGGCGCCAAAATCGCACCGTGGGCTCAGTGCTTTGTTTGGAGCGGCACAGTCTCCAATGTGGAGATCAAGGCCGCGACGCCTCTGGACAGGGATCATGGCTGTTTGGCGGTTGGCTTTGGATAGGCTTTGGTCAATTTGAGGTGCGCCTGTTCGGTTGAGCGAGCGCAATGAAAACGGCCTGGCAGGTTCACTGGGCGTGCCGGTCGGCCGAGGACAATGACCGATCCCAGGGATCGTCGGCGGCGGGTCAGGACATCCTACTTTTTTGCGGCGGACCGGGCCGATAGCGATGCCGCGCGCGCGCAGCGACCTATATCAGTTTTCATGCTGGAGGCTGCCATGGACATGAACAACAGAAAGACGCGGTTCAATATTTGGTACTGGATCGCCGCCTTCTCGGGCGTGATGGTCTTCCAATATTTCTATGCCACGACGCAGCACGTCGCGCAGATCCCGTACAGCGAGTTCGAGACCCTGCTGAACGGCGGCAAAATCGCCGAGGTGCAGGTTTCCGATCGTTTCATCCAAGGCCGCTTCAAGGAGCCACAGGGTGGCAAGCCGCTATTCATCACCACGCGGGTCGAGCCTAACCTCGCCCGTGACCTGCAGGAACACGGTGTCACGGTCACCGGCCAGGTCGAAAGCACTTTCCTGAGCGACCTGCTTTCCTGGGTTGTGCCGGTGCTCGTCTTCTTTGGCCTGTGGATGCTGCTTCTAAGACGCATGGACGGCGGCGTCGGTGGCTTGATGCAGATCGGCAGGAGCAAGGCCAGAATCTACGTCGAAGCCAATACCGGGGTGACGTTCGACGACGTGGCGGGAGTGGACGAGGCCAAGGCCGAGTTGCAGGAGATCGTGGATTTTCTGAAGAACCCGGGCGAATACGGCCGCCTCGGCGGACGCATGCCCAAAGGCGTGTTGCTGGTCGGGCCGCCAGGCACCGGCAAGACCCTGCTCGCCAAGGCTGTCGCGGGCGAGGCCAAGGTGCCGTTCTTCTCGATCTCCGGCTCCGAGTTCGTCGAGATGTTCGTCGGGGTCGGGGCCGCGCGCGTGCGCGACCTCTTCGAGCAGGCTCGGTCCAGGGCTCCTGCGATCATCTTCATAGACGAACTCGACGCACTTGGCCGCGCCCGAGGAACCACGGTCGGCGGCCACGATGAAAAGGAACAAACGCTCAACCAGCTTCTGGTCGAACTCGACGGTTTCGATCCACAGATCGGCGTCGTGCTGCTGGCCGCGACGAACCGCCCCGAGATCCTCGATCCGGCACTTCTGCGGGCTGGCCGCTTCGATCGACAAGTGCTGGTCGACAGGCCGGACAAGCAGGGTCGCATCAAGATCCTGCAGGTGCATATGGCCACGTCGAAGCTGGCGACGGATGTCAATGCGGAAAAAGTGGCCGCACTGACGCCCGGCTTTACCGGCGCCGACCTGGCCAATCTCGTGAACGAGGCGACATTGCTTGCCACGCGCCGCAAGGCGGATGCCGTAACAATGGAGGATTTCAACAACGCGGTGGAGCGCATCGTCGCCGGGCTCGAAAAGCGCAACAGGCTGTTGAACCCGAAAGAGCGCGAGATCGTCGCTTATCACGAAATGGGCCACGCACTGGTCGCCATGGCGCTGCCTGGCGTCGATCCGGTGCACAAGGTATCGATCATACCACGTGGCGTCGGCGCGCTCGGCTACACCATCCAGCGCCCGACCGAAGACCGCTTCCTCATGACGCGCGAGGAGCTGGACAACAAGATGGCGGTGCTGCTCGGCGGCAGGGCGGCGGAGTGGATCGTATTCGACCACCTGTCCACCGGAGCCGCTGATGATCTCGCCAAGGTAACCGACATAGCGCGCGCCATGGTGACGCGTTACGGCATGTCGGCAAGACTCGGCCACGTGGTTCTGGAAAAGGACCCACGTTCCTTCCTGGCCCCCAACCCGCTCGCCGGCGGGCCGCGCGAGCACGATTACGGGGAGGCCGCCGCCGACGCCATCGACACCGAAGTGCGCGGCATTGTCGAGGCGGCTTTCGAACGAACGGTGGGCCTGCTCACCGAACGGCGCGATCTCCTCGAAAAGGCGGCACGCAGGCTGCTCGATACCGAGACGCTCGACGAGAACGAGCTCGCGTCGCTGGTCGGAAAGGTTCAGCCAGGGCATCGCGCCTTTCGGGAGGACGGTCGTCGTGGGACTGCGGCGCTGCGAGCGGCCGAAACCCCGCGTGCAATGCCTCCGCGAGTCGCTGGTCCCGGAGCATAGTAATTCATTCAAAGCAGCAATGAGCCGGAAGCTGTAGACCAGCTGGCAAAGGCGCTGCGGGATCCCGGCCGGATCGAGCGATCACCGTTCCTGATCGAATGGTATTCGAGCCCCGCTTTGCAAGGCGGTGCCAAGCCGGCCCTGTCGGGAGCGCCCGTCTGACAAGAGTGAGTGGCATTTGCTATTTTCCCAGGGAGGATTGCGACCGAGAAGGCCGCGTCGGCACCGTTGGCGCCGCTTGCTGAGCTTCGGCGACGTGTCTGATCTCCCCTGGCAGGGATTCCCAGACCTTGTGCATCTGTCCTTCTCCGACATGATGGGCAAGCACCTTGGACACGACCCTGAATGCATCCTTGGAATCGACCGGACGGGTCAATTCCAGCTCCGCCTCGATTTTGGCGAGAAACTCGTCGAGCGACCGCATCTTCTCGGGAGCTTTGGAAGGCTGATATTGGTCGTAGAAGGCGCCGCGCACCAGAATCGGAAGCTGCGAGCCGAGGTGGGCTGCAAGATCCGGCTGCATGCGGTCCCGCAGCGCGTGCAGTACCGCGCCGAGAACATGCCAGGCGATCTGCCGATCCGGCCCGATCTCGTCCATGATCTCGTCGAGCCAGATATTCGTCGTCTGCAGTGTCTTGTCGAATACGTCGAGTCCGGTGGCACTCATCGAAATCCTCCTTCCAATCAAATCCGATTACGGCTGATGTGACCAAACAGCCGTGCCTGCCTGTTGTTCCCGGTGCGCGTTCCCCGGTCGGCATTCAGCGTCGTCGGCGGCTCCGTCTTGACCGGATTCGAGCTGGTCTTTCGTCTCGACGACAAGAGCAGGACCGGCGAACTCGAAAAGGAGCAGCCGGACAGTCGCCTAGCGGCGGGGATCGTCCGTCGCCTCGGAAACGCCTTCGAGGGCGATCTTGGCGGCTTCCTCGTCGGTGCGACCGAGGTCGGCCAGGGCAATGACGCCGACGAGGCGCTTATCGTGGTTGATCACCGGAAGGCGCCGCACCTGATGCTTGGCCATGATCTTCGCCGCATCACTGATGTCGGCATCGTCGAAGCACCAATAGACATGCTCGGACATGACCTCGCGAACGGTGGTGTTGCCGGCTGAGCGCTCCTCGGCGACGCGGCCGACCAGTTCGGTCCGATGACTCATGATCTCCTGAACTTGCATGGGATATTCCTCTCTCTGATTGCCGAGGCAACAAGTCGCCAAAACGCGGCCGTTGCTGAGGATCGCGAGGTTGCCGGTTCGGACGAGGCTCGTACAGATCGCCATCTGCAGTGTTCTCGATCCGCGCTAATGCGCGTGATGGCACCTCGCGATCGAAACTATTCTTGGAACGTCCAAGCAGCGAGCGAGTTCCAAAAGAGTGTCGGCGCCGCAGGCTTGTTCACGGGAGTAGCCGCAGACTAGCCGTTGAGGCCTAAGGCTCAAGCAGGTTGGGGAAGACATACTCTGGGAAAACAGATGCACGCGGATCGAAAAATCATGGCTATCGTCTTTTCAGATCGCCGCGAGGCCGGGCGGCAACTAGCCGAAGAGCTCGTTCGCTTTGCCGGGCGCGACGACGTGATCGTGTTGGCGCTGCCCCGAGGCGGCGTGCCGGTTGGCTACGAGGTCGCGCAGGCACTCAAGGCACCGCTCGACGTCCTCGTCGTGCGCAAGCTCGGCGTTCCCGGCCACGAGGAACTGGCCATGGGGGCGATCGCGCCCTCCGGCGTACGGGTCCTGAACGACGAAATTGTCGGCGGTCTCGCGATCCCGCCAGATGTCATCGACGCGGTCGCCGCAAAGGAGGAAAAAGAGCTTCTGCGCCGCGAGCACCTTTATAGGGGCGGGCGGCCCCCGCCGCGGTTGAACGGACGAACCATTATCCTCGTGGATGACGGGCTTGCGACCGGTTCAACGATGCGGGCGGGGATCAAGGCGCTCCGAAAAAGCCACGCCGCCCATATCGTCGCGGCCGTTCCCGTCGGCAGCCCCGACACTTGCGACGCGATGCGGGCAGACGCCGACGAGGTGGTTTGCGCGACGACGCCAGAGCCGCTCCTTGGTGTCGGCCGGTGGTACGTGGATTTCTCACAGACGAGCGATCAAGAGGTCCGCGCGCTCCTCGCCAAATCCGTGCCCAAGCCTGCCGCTTCCAAAGAGGTCTCGCTATCCGAAGAGGCATCGGCTGGGCACGCGGCCGCCGGCTCGGCGCGCGGCAAAAGATCAACGTAGCGGAGGTGGGTATGGACGGGGTTTCAGTCAGCGAGCAGGTCGTGCGGGTTGCCGCGGATCGCGTCACGCTTGAGGGCAATCTGTCGATGCCCCCGGATGCTCGCGGCCTTGTGCTTTTCGCCCATGGCAGCGGAAGCAGCCGCCACAGCCCGCGCAACCGCTACGTGGCCGGACGGCTGAACGAGGCGAGCCTCGCCACGTTCCTCGTCGACCTGTTGACGGCCGAAGAGGAGCGGATCGACCAAGTCACTGCCGAGTTGCGCTTCGATATCGGGCTGCTCGCCGACCGGCTGATCAGCGTCACGGACTGGCTCGGCGCCTCGCCGAACACGTCGCTCCTGCCGCTTGGCTATTTCGGCGCAAGTACGGGCGCCGGTGCCGCCCTGGTAGCGGCGGCCGAGCGGCCCGACCAGGCCGCGGCCGTGGTTTCGCGTGGTGGCCGGCCCGATCTTGCAGCGCTCGCCCCGCCGCAAGTCCGGGCGCCGACCTTGCTCGTCGTCGGAGGCGCGGACACGCAGGTGATCGCGCTCAACCGCTCGGCGCTGTCGGCGCTCCACTGCGAAAAGGAACTCGCCATCGTCCCTGGCGCGACGCATCTGTTCGAAGAGCCAGGCGCCCTGGACGAAGTCGCGGACCTCGCGAGCCGTTGGTTCTCGCGCCATCTGAGTTCGGAGAGATCGACATCCTGATTGCCGCGCCTTGGATCACCCGGCCCGGGATCATTTGCGTCCTCAACGCGTTAGGACCTCATGTAGGACAGAGACAGCGAGCACTGCCACCCGAATGGCTGTCGCAACCCTTATGTGGGAGAAAGACAATGCCGGATAAGAAAACCATCGAGAAGGCCCAAAAGGACAAACGTGAGGGCAAGTCGCCGAGCACCCAGGCCGGCGAATTCGTGCACGAGGAGATTGACAAAATCCGCCAGGGCGAACACGGCGCGCGATCGACCCAGCAGGCCATCGCCATCGGACTTTCCGAGGCAAGACGCGCAGGCGTAGACCTGCCCCCGCCCAAAAAGGGCAAGGTGAAGGAGAGCACGCGCAAGAGCGCCGAATACGCCTACGAGGCCGGCCAGGGCGAACGCAGGCCGAAACGCCGCCCGCAGGTCTCGAAAGCCGTCTCCAAGGCGCTGGAGCACGAGCCGAAGAGCACGGCGTCGCACGAGGCGCTCTCGCAGCAGGCCAAGCGTGCGGCCTCGCGCCGGACGGCTGAGGAGCGCTCGGCCGCCGCGAAGAAGGCCGCCGAAACGAAAGGCGCTCGCGGAAGGAAGCAGGCAGCGCAGAAGGCCGCCAGAACGCGGGCACACCACGCATAGCGGATAACGCGTCGGCAAGGATCGGCTGAACAGTCCCAGCCACCCAGTCCGGCTAATGCTTGCGCACCTCACTCGACCAGCGCTTCACCTCGTCTTCGGCAAGGCCTCGCCATCGTCGCCCACCAGTTCGGGCGCGGTCGTCCGGATGTCATGGGCGAGACCGACGTCCTCCGAAAACCGCAGGATGACGATATTAGCGTTCGAGAGCGAGGTGGCTCGCTTGAAGACGAGATGTTCGTCGAGAGGAGAGCCATTCGAGTTGACGCAAAGCCCGCCTGGGCATGCCCGGGCGGGCTAAAGCATGCTTGTCAGCTCTTGCAGGCGGCCAAAACCCTCAGAGCCTTGTCTGCACTCGAATAGCTCGAGTATATTTTTTTGCCGATGGCCGTCATCTTTACTCCGTCGGGCTTCGAAGAGACCACCGTGCATGTCTTCGTGCTCGTGTCCTTGGCGACCCAATAGTGAGTCGCAGCAATTGCGGGAGCACCCAACAAGCNAAGAGACCACCGTGCATGTCTTCGTGCTCGTGTCCTTGGCGACCCAATAGTGAGTCGCAGCAATTGCGGGAGCACCCAACAAGCCCATCAGTGCGGCGGCGATTACAAGGGTTCGTTTCATAGCTTCCTCCATTTTTCGTCTTTCAACAGCAGGCGCCTGCGCCAAAGATCGAGCAGCGGACGACACGACCGGACGGGTGAGCGACGAGTACGTCCGGGCGGCGAATGAACGATGATGAGGAAGCTTTGTTCCCGCCGAAATTTCTTGCCGGCCCGCAAACTATATCCGCCAGGAGTATGACCTTGCCCGGAATTTCCCGAGCTAAGGATTTCCTCGTAACCGGAGCGAGAGTTGGAAGGGACACGCTACACTCCGTGCGCTCACCATCGCCTTGCCGCACCGTCGGAATGGCACGCCGTCGACGGCGTCATTGTCGTTCACTGAATAGCGCGTCGGGTCGCAGGCCTTCGTTTATTCGGACCGAGCGGGAGGTGCCGCGAGAGTGCGCTTCCGCAGCGATGACCCCTGCACTCCTTGCCGCTTTCAGCAAGGCCTTTTGCGCGTCGCGCGCGCTGCGCCAGCCGTCCAGCGCGTCGCGACAGGCGCGCGAGGCTGCGCGCCAGTTGCGTCCGCGCGCCCATTCGGGCCACTGTTGGTCCAGGCACTCCAACGCCTCGAAGCTGCTTGCGACCTTGCGCGATGCGGTGCGGAACTTAAGGAATACGGGTTCGGAAAAGCGAACGTCGTTCATCACTTCCTCCATCTTTTTCGACGCCTTTTGCGAGCAAGCAATCGGTGCGCCATCGCGGCACGCCCTTCGAGATGGTGATGGTCTGCGCAACGTCAAGTGCACAGCCGGGCCGTCCGCATCCAGGTGCGCAAGGAGGCACGAGAGCCTTTTTCAATGGCTTGGTTTCAAGGGATTTGGTGACGTCAGTAGTGACGGCGAAATCACTTTGCTCACATCAGGCTGCTGGCGGATTTGATTTGCTTGGTGATCCCCCAACCTTAGGGCAAACTGCCTGCCGGGGCGCTAGGAGGAGAAATGAGAGCACGCGCAGCAACGCTTGGGGATCTGGAGGATGTGTTTCACGGCCTCTCCAAGCGGATGTCGGATGAATACGTGGCGGCCGGCAAGGACAGCAAGATCGCCTACGACAATCTGATGATGAATTTGAAAGAAGGCCGTGCTCACGCACTCGTTGAGGGCGACAAGGCCGTGGCGATCATCGCCTGGCATGAGAACAGCGACGCCGCCGATACGCTGTTTGCAGCGCAGGAGGATTTCTTCCGTGCCGCGACCGTTCGCTTCTGCAAGCGGCATATCAGGCACATCCAGGCGCTCGCCGGCAACCTCCCCATCCACTCGCGCAGCTGGCTCCAGGGACCTGACGTCGCCAGATGGTTTCATATCATCGGCTATGTCGAGCGTGGCCAGGAGAGCGGCGCCACTCTGTACGAGCTGCCCCCGGCCTCAGCCAAATAGAAATCGGCGCTTGTTGCAAAGCGCAGCGAGCGATAGAGCCGACGAAGCGCTCTCCCGGGGCGCCGAGACGCTCCGCCATCAGCCGTCCTGGTTGAGCCTGACGCGCTGCCGTTGATTTCCAGAGGTTTCCTGCGACTATCGGCATGCGCCTGCGACAGATCGAGGTCGAAACAATGTATCCCGAGTACTCCGATGACGTTTTCGTCGATCTCGTGCCCGAGCTGTTCGGCCCGTCGGAAACAATCGTGGCCCGCTATCGGGGACTTCTCGCCACCGCCTTTCGCTATCGATCCGGTGTTGCCGGTCTTCGGATCAGCAACGCAAAGGGCGAAATCGTCGTGCTGCCCTTCCAGGGACAGCAGATTTGGGACGCAACGTTCCTCAACCGCTCCCTGACCATGCGCTCGATGTTCGACGAGCCCGTCGCGACCCGGGACTACCTCTCGAACTATGGCGCGTTCTTCATTCACTGCGGCGCCACAGCGATGGGCAATCCTGGCCCGGATGACCGCCACCCGCTTCACGGCGACCTGCCAAATGCGCCCTATGGGCATGTGCAACTGATCGCCGGCAGCAATTCCGAAAGGCCCTTCATGGCGTTGACCGGGCACTGCCGACAGACCGTCGCCTTCAGCCACGACTATCTGATGAAGCCTACCGTGCGGCTGCAGCACGACGCCACAAGCGTGGCCGTCGACATTGCCATCGAGAACCTGAAACGCTCGCCCATGGAGCTGATGTACCTGGCGCACATCAACTTCAGGCCGGCCGATGGCGGGCGCCTGATCGACACCGTCGCCAATGATCACGCCGACATTGTCGTGCGCCAAGTGCTTCCACCCTTTTTTGAACCGAGCGAAAGCTACCTTGCCTATCGCGACGCCGTCGTAGCCGACCCTTCGCGGCATCGCATATTGACCAAGGGCGAGCCGATCGATCCCGAACTCGTGCTGACGATGAAGGCGAAGGCAGACGACGAGGGCTGGGCGCACGCCCTACAGGTCCATCCGGACCGGACAGCGGATTTCGTCAGCTTTCGCCCCGAAGAGCTCAATTATGCCGTGCGCTGGATCACGCGCGGTGCCGATCAGGACGCGCTTGGCCTCGTGCTGCCGGCGACCGCCGAACCCGACGGCTATCTTGCGGCGAAGGAAAGAGGTCGCCTGGTTCGCGTCGCGCCGGGGGAAACATTCCGCTGCGCCCTGCGCTTTGGCGCTATGAACGCGGAGGAGGCCACACAACGAGAACAGGTCATTGCAGCGTTGAAGGGTAACGGCCGGTAGCTGGCGCCCCTCACCGCGCGATTGACGGTGACCGGCAGGATCGACATGTGGTTCTCGCAGGCATGCAGCTCGAAGCTGGGGTGCACGCAGGGAAAAGCATCAAGATGCTTCGCCATCGTCCGCTCGAATTCGTCTGTGCGTCTCACCTTCGCAGCAGCCACATCAGCACCGGGCCGCCGATCAGCGTCGCGACGAGGCCGGCGGGAATCTGGCGTGGGAAGATGGCTGTGCGACCGATCCAGTCGGCGACGACCATGATCAGCGCGCCGACGAGCACCGCGCCAATGGCCTGCGGCAGCGCACGGGAAAGGCCAAGGCGACGGGCAAGGTGCGGCGCCATCAGGCCGATGAAGGTCAGCGGGCCAACGATCAGCGTCGAGGCGGCGGTGAGCGCCGCGACCATCAGCAGCACGAGAAGCCGCGTCCTCTTCAGGTTGATGCCAAGGGCTTGCACGGCGGCGGAGCCGAGCGGCAGGATGTCGAGCCAGCGTATGAAGAGCGGCGCGAGCGCGAAGAGGCAGACGGCGATGCCACCGGTCAGCAGGGCGGCGCCAATATCGACGCCATAGGTCGAACCAGTGAGCCAGTTGAGCAGCAGCATTGCGCGAGGATCGCCGGTGGCGGTGAGCACAAGGATCAGCGCATCGAACAAGGCCGTCAGTGCAATGCCAGCAAGCAGCAACCGCTCCGACGCATAGGCGGCACGGCGGCCGATCGACAGCGTCACCAGAAGAGCGCTGAAGGCGCCGATGGTTGCCGCTGCCGTCTGAACAGGGCGTCCGGCATCGGAGAGCGCAAACAGCGCCACCATCATGCCGAGCGCGGCGCCGGCGCTGATGCCCAGCACTTCGGGACTGGCCATCGGATTGCCGGTCAGCCGCTGCATCATCAGCCCGGCGAGCGCCAGCATGGCGCCGGCGCTCGCCGCGGCAAGCACGCGAGGCCACCGCCACGATAGCATTGGCCGTAGCTCGTCGCCGAAAGCAAAGGTCCAGCCATGCGGCCCCGGGCCATAGAGCAAAGCCAACCCCAGCAGCAAAAGCAGAGCCAAGCCGATCGCCGCCAGCAGGAGGTCGGGCCGGTTTACGCGAGGCAGGCGGGCGGCCGTCAAGGCCGGGGTTTCCAACCCAAGCGCAAGCCGCGGCAGCAGCCAGAGCAGCAGCGGCGCGCCGAGAAGTGCGGTGATCGCGCCGGTCGGCAGCAGGTCGCCTTGCGGTCCGGTGGCGATCTGCACGGCCTGATCGGCGGCCCACAGCAGCGCGCCGCCGACGAGCGGCGCCATCACCAGCTGCTGGCCCAGCCGTCGTGCACCGCCGATGCGCGCAAGGGTGGCTGCGGCCAGGCCGACGAAGCCGATGACGCCTACAGCGGCAACGACGAAGGCGATCAGCGCGACGGCGGCTGCCAGTCCGGCGAAGCGATAGGCGCCGAGCGGCACGCCAAGGCTGCGCGCGCCTTCATCGTCGAGGCCTAGCAAGGTCAGCGGCCGCACCATGAGGAAGATCGCCAGCGCAGCAGTGCCGATGCGTGGCAAAAGCCACAGCGTCGTCGACCAGTCCTGCTGGCCGAGCGAACCGGCGCCCCAGATGAACAGGCTGGCCAGCCATTCATGCCGCAGCACAATGAGCGCGGCACCGATGGCGCCGGCATAGAGGCTGATCACAAGCCCCGCCAGCACGACCGAAAGCGGCGACAGGCCCTTGTGCCAGGACAGAGCGAAGACGGCGGCCAGCGCCGTGAAGGCGCCAGCCAGCGCCACCCATTCGCGGCCGAACGCAAGCAGGGACGGTGACAGAAGCGTCGCCAGTGCCAGCGCCAGATAGGCGCCCGCCGAGACGCCGACCGTTTCGGGCGAGGCGAGCGGATTGCGTAGAACCTGTTGCAGGACCGTTCCGGCAAGCCCGAGTGCGGCGCCGCACAAAAGGCTGACCGCAAGCCTGGGCAGGAAGGCGTAGTGGACGAGCACCTGTCGCATGTCGGCGATGTCGGGGGCGGCGAGCGATTGGAGCCAGAGCGCCGATGGCAGCTGCACCGTGAGGTTTGAGACGGTTGCCGCTAACGCTGCCGCGACCAGCATGGCGCAAAGCAGGATCGCGCCTACCGGCTGGTTGCCGAGAAGGCCCCCTGGCAAGGCTCGGCCGGCCGACGCAGGCTTTCCCTCTTGAGCGATGGTCGCAGCACCGTCAGCCATGAGCAGCTTCCGCGCTCAGTGCCGACGCCAGGACCCGGGCAAAACGGGTCGCGGACGGAAGCGCGCCGAACATCAGGACGGCGGGAAGACGCATGATCGAGCGGTTGCGCACGAAGGGCATGGCGTTCCAGACCGGGCTTTCGGTCAGCGTGCCGCCGGCGCCCTCGGGCAAGGGTTCGAGATAGGCCAGGCGTGCGTCGCTGGCTGTCGCCAAACCTTCGATGCCGACGGTCGAAAACCCCCAATAATTGGTCTCGCCCGTCCAGGCGTTGCTGAGCCCGATACGGTCGAACACCTCCTGAAACAGACTTTTCTTGCCGTAGACGCGCACATTGCGCGGGTCCATGAAGCTGACGACATAGATCGGCTGCGCCGAAAGCGGCGCCAGCTGCTGGCGAACTTCTGAAAAATAAGCATCCGTTGCCGCGATCAGCGCTTCGCCTTCGCTTTCCTTGCCGACAAGCCTGGCGAGTTGGCGCGTCGCCTCGACGGCGCGCCGATAGGGCTGCCCGGCTTCGGTATAGAGCCCGATCGTCGTCACCGGCGCCACGCGTTCGAGCAGCGGCTTGATGCCGTCGATATACGGCACGGACAGGATGATGTCGGGCTTGAGCTGCTGCAGCAATTCGAGATTGGGCTCGAGCAGCGTGCCGACATCGGCGATATCGGCCGGCAGCGGCGGCTCGACGACCCAGGTCTCCCACACTTGACGGTCGGCAATGGCAACCGGCGTCACACCCAGCATAAGCAAGGTCTCGGCCAGCCCGTCATCGAGGCAGACTATGCGCGGCCTGCGGGGTTCGGCCGTCGCCGACGCCATACCCGCGAACGGCAGCGTGAAAAGCCCCAGTGCCTGGCGCCGGGTCATTCGACACGGATGATCGGGCATGGCTCTCGGCTGGAGCTCTCGGTCTCTCTGCACTGCGGCGCGCCTGCTTTTCGATTTGGACTCCCGATTGACTATGAAACATGAACTTAATAGTCAACATTTACGCGCTCCGACAGGCCTGCTTTTTTGCCAGACGGATTGTCAGGCGCAACCCGTCCGCCGGCCGCAGGCGATTCGGCCTGCGGGAGCCCCGTGCGCATCACGCGAAAATCGCAGTCCGCGAAACGCAATCCACGTGCCGAATCATTTTTCCTCCACGACTGCATTCCATGATAGAGGGACGGCAATCGCCGGGTCCCGGATAGCCAGAGACCCGAAGACGGCCAGGGCGCGAATCAAAAAGGCGGCTGCGAACCGCCGCCAGAAGGCGTCAAAAGACCGGTCGAACGCATCAAGGCAGTGCGATCGGGTTGCGCTCGGCAAGGCTTGATGATTTGTTGCCGCTATACGGAGAACGAATGATGCGAGAGCCTGTCGGTCAAGACGAGTATGGGTCGACCAACCCCTTCGATCCGGACGACCTGCCGACGTTGAACGCGATCGGTCCGAGCATGGGGAGCGGCAACGATTTCGAGAAATACGCCGTTGCCGTGATCATCGTATTCGGCGCGCTGATCATTGGCGGACTGATGGCCGCATCGATGGTCTTCGGGCACCGCAACGGCTTCCTCTTCGCGCTTGGCGGCGCCACGTCCGCCTGGATATCCGGCAACGCGCTGCTGCTCGACCGACCGCGCATCTACGCGCTGTTCGTCGGCATTGCCGCCGTGATGCTGATTGCCTCCACCATCACGCTGGTCTTGTGACGACCATTGCTTCTATGCGCCAACCCGCTTGAGCAGCGGGCGATCAACCCGAATCGCTACGCTGCTCCAAGCCCATCTCCAGCCTTGCCAAGCTCAGTATCCAAGCGCCTCGCCAGAGGCCGCGCGGCTGTCGATGGCGCCATTGTAGCGCGCGCCGCCGCCCTTCTCGATTTCCGCCAGACTTTTGCCGCCGATCAGGATGCCTGCCGCCTGGCCCCAGGTCTGGTCAGCGAGATCGAGGTGATAACCCATGCCGGCCAGCAGCTTCTCGGTATCCGGCGACAGACCGAACGGCTCGATATAGACCTTATCCGGCAGCCACTGGTGATGGATACGCGGCGCGTCGATCGCCTCCTGGATGTTCATGCCATGGTCGATGACATTGACGATGGCTTCCAGTGTGATGGTGATGATGCGCGAGCCGCCGGGGCTGCCTATGACCATGAACGGCTTGCCGTCCTTGGCCACCACGGTTGGACTCATCGACGAAAGCGGCGTCTTCTTGGGCTGGATGGCATTGGCCTCGCCCTGGACCAGACCATAGAGGTTGGGCACGCCGGGCTTCTGGGTGAAATCGTCCATCTCGTTGTTGAGCAGGATGCCGGTGCCATCGGCGACGACGCCGGCGCCGAAGGAGCCGTTCAACGTGTAGGTGACCGCAACCGCGTTGCCGTCACTGTCGATAATCGAATAATGGGTTGTCTCCTTGCTCTCGCCAAAACCCTTCGGCATCAGGTCCTGCGACACGCCGGCCCGGAACGGGTCGATCTTGTCGCGGATATCCTTGGCGTAGGCCTTATCAAGCAGTTTCGTGACCGGGTTGTCGACGAAATCGGGATCGCCGAGGGCCGAATTGCGGTCGACATAGGCGAAGCGCATCGCCTCGACCATGACATGGACCGTCTCGGCCGAACCTGGGCCGAGATAGGACAGCGGATACCCTTCCAGCACGTTGAGAATTTCGCAGATGATGACGCCGCCTGAGCTTGGCGGCGGCGAGGAGGTGATCTCATAGCCGCGATAGGAGCAGGTCACGGGCTTCAGTTCGCGGACGGCATATTGTTCGAAATCCGGCCTGGCCAGGATGCCGCCCTTGGCGCCACTCGCCTTGACGATGGCGTCGGCGATAGCGCCTTTATAGAAGGCATCAGGACCTTTTTCCGAAATGGCGGTGAGCGAGGCCGCAAGATCAGGCTGGATCAGCCGCTCGCCGATGCCGTAGGGCTTGCCGCCGGGTTTCAGGAAAATGGCGGCGGCGGCGGGGTCCTTCGCCAGCCTGTCGGCGCTGCCGGCAAAAGAGGCGGCGTCGCCCTGATTGAGGATGAAGCCATCCTTGGCAAAGCTGATTGCCGGCGCCATCAGATCCTGGCGGGACAATTTGCCGTATTTTTCGCGTGCCATCTCGAAACCAGCCACCGAGCCCGGCACGCCGACGGCGAGATAGCCGTCGAGGCTGGCACCCTTTACCGGGTTGCCGTCCTTGTCGAGATACATGGTCTTGGTCGCCGACAGCGGCGCCCGCTCGCGGAAATCGAGGAAGGTCGATTTGCCATCCTTGAAGCGGATGGTCATGAAGCCGCCGCCGCCGATATTGCCGGCATTGGGGTAGACGACGGCGAGTGCATAGCCGACGGCAACCGCCGCATCGACAGCATTGCCGCCCTTCTTCAAGACTTCGATGCCGACTTCGGAGGCCAGATGCTGGGCCGTCACCACCATGCCGTGCTCGCCTTTGGCCGGCGCCGGCGATGCAGCAAAAGTCAACTGTAGTGGCGCAAGCGCAAAGGCGACGGAGAGACTAACGGCGATCAGGGTTCGACGGTTGAGAGGCATGGCGGTTCTCCGGGCGGGGGGTGCGCCTAGAAGAGCCTCTCGGATCAATCGAGTCCATTCACAAAACGGTCCCTCACGAAGCAAACCGGTGAGGGGCAATATCGGCTGGGAGTTCGCCTCAGACAATGCCGCCCGAACCGCCGGCGACCGCCGGCCGTTCCGCCGCGACCTTGGCCCGGTAACCCGCCGCCCGATAGGCCGCAACCGGGTCGATGGCGCCGCCGGTCTTCAGCCTAGCCATGGCGAGAATCGGCTCGACATCGGTGCGATAGGCCAGTTTTAGCGTCTGCGTCGCCATCAACGCATCGTTGCTGTCCTGGTACCCTTCGAGCGCCTTGCGGTCGACCAGCAGCGCCTGCGCATAGGCGCGCTGCACCTCGACCGCCGACAGCATCAGGCTTTCGATCGGGTCGGTGACATTGTGGCTTTGGTCAAGCATATGCGCGGGATCAAAACCCTCGGCGCCCGAAAGCTCCGCATCGACCAGTTCGTTGAAGACAAGGAACAGCCGGTAGGGGTCGATCGAGCCGGCATCGAGATCGTCGTCGCCATATTTCGAATCGTTGAAGTGGAAGCCGCCAAGTTTTTTGAACTGGATAAGCCGCGAGACGATCATCTCGATGTTGACGTTGGGGGCGTGGTGGCCGAGATCGACCAGGCAGAACGCCTTGTCGCCCAGTTCCCTAGCGATGATGTAGTTGGTGCCCCAATCCTGCACGACGGTGGAATAGAAGGCCGGCTCGTACATCTTGTGCTCGCTGAACAGCCTCCAGTCAGCGGGCAGCCCAGCATAGATCTCCTTCATGGCGTCTAGATAGCGCTCGAAGGCCTTGGCGAAATTCACCTGACCGGGAAAATTCGAGCCGTCGCCGATCCATACCGTCAGCGCCTTCGAACAGATCGGAAGAGCACACGTCTNGATCTCGATGCATTCGAGATTGTGCTCGACCGCTTGCCGGCGCGTGCCGGCGTCGGCATGCGACAGCGAGCCGAATTTGTAGGAGAGTTTCTGGTCCTTCGCATCCGAGAAAGTGTTGGAGTTCATGGCATCGAAGCCGAGGCCAAAGCGCGAGGCTGCCTGCTTCAGCCGGTTCGGGTCGGCCTTGTCCCACGGAATGTGCAGCGACACGGTCGGCGTCGCCTGCGTCAATTGCCTGATAACGGCGCAGTCCTCGATCTTGTCGAAGATGTCGCGGGGCTCGCCGGCGCCGGGAAAGCGGGCAAAGCGGGTGCCGCCGGTGCCGACGCCCCAGGACGGAATCGCCACCGCGAATTTCTCGACCTTGTCGCGGATGGCATCGATGGCGATGCCGCGACGGTCGAGGCGCTCGCCGAGCGAGGCGTAGTCGCGCTCGAGGTTGGCTTTGCGCGCGGCGTTGTCTTTGCCGACGACGTCGGCGGAGATGATGGTTTCGGACACTGCTATTCCTCCCAAAATGCTTTCGGCCGGCGCTGCCCGTCATCCGCCTGCCGGAAGCGCTTCGGCGTCGGCGGCGCCGCCTTCAGATCATTAGCGCGTAAAACTCTGCGCATTGCCCGCGTCGACATTGATGATGTTGCCGGTCGACTTGGCCGACATGTCGGAGGCGAAGAAATAGATCGCTTCGGCGATGTCTTCCGGGAAGACCGAGCGCTTCAGCATCGAACGCGAGCGATAGTGCTCCTCCAGATCGTCGGTCGACATCTTGTACGCCGCGGCGCGCTGTTCCTTCCATTCGCCGCTCCAGATCTTCGAGCCGCGCAGCACCGCGTCCGGGTTGACGACATTGACCCTGATCTGGGCTTCCGCTCCCTCCAGTGCGAGGCATCGAGCGAGATGAATCTCGGCGGCCTTGGCGGTGCAGTAGGCGGCGGCGTTGGGCGAGGCGGCAAGTCCGTTCTTGGAGGCGACGAAGACGACGTTGCCGCCGATGTTCTGCACGCGAAACAGCCGGAACGCCTCCCTGGAGACCAGGAAATACCCGGTCGACAGGATATCCATATTCTTGTTCCACAGCGCCAGCGTCGTCTCCTCGATCGGCGCCGAGGAGGCGAGGCCAGCGTTCGACACCAGAATGTCGATGCCGCCGAACTCGACCGCCATCTCGGCAAAGCCGGAGATAACCTGCTCCTCCGAGGTGACGTTGATCGGCACCGGCCGGACGAAATCCTTGCCATAGGCTTTGGACAATTCGTCGTTGGCGCTGGCGAGCGCTGTCTCGTCGATGTCGGCCAGCACGACGCAGGCGCCTTCGCTCAGCAGCCGGTTGGCGGTCGCGCGACCGATACCGCCGGCGCCACCGGTGACCAGCGCGATCTGGCCGGCAAGAGCTTTTGGTTTCGGCATGCGCTGCAGCTTCAGATCCTCGAGCAGCCAGTACTCGATGTCGAAGGCTTCCTGCGCAGGCAGGCCGACATAGCATGAGACGGTCGAGGCGCCGCGCATGACGTTGATGGCGTTGACATAGAATTCGCCCGAGATGCGCGCCGTCGCCTTATCGCCGGCGAAAGTGAACATGCCGACGCCGGGCATCAGATAGACAACGGCGTTGGGATCGCGGATGGCTGGCGAGTCGGCGTGCTTGCAGCTGTCGTAATAGGCCTGATAGCCAACACGATAGGCCGCGACGTCGTCGGCGAGGCGCGCGATGACGGCATCGACATCGGGCTTTGCCGGATCGAACTCGATGACCAGCGGACGGATCTTGGTGCGCAGGAAGTGGTCAGGGCACGACGTGCCGAGCGCCGCCAGCGGGCGCAGATTCCTGGAGTTGACGAATTCGAGAACGGCGGGCGAATCGTCGAAATGACCTGTCTTGTGGCTCTTTTCCGAGATCAGGCCGCGGATTTTCGGCATCAGTTTCGCGGCAATGGCGCGGCGTGAAGCGGAATCGAGCGACTTGACCGCTTCGCCGCCGAAGATGGCGACGCCTTCGGAGCGGCGCTCGAACCATTCGATCGCCTGATTGATCACCGAGATCGTCGTCTCATAGCATTCCCGAGGAGTGTCGCCCCAGGTGAACAGGCCGTGGCTTTCCAGGATGACGCCCTTGGCCGCGGGATGTTCGAGGCAGAATTTCTCCAGCCACAGGCCGAGTTCGAAGCCGGGACGCTTCCACGGCAGCCAGCCGATGGCGTCGCCGAAGATCTCCCCGGTCAGCGCCTTGGAATCCTTGGCCGCGGCAATGGCGATGATGGCGTCCGGATGCATGTGATCGACAAAAGGCTTCGGCACATAAGCATGCAGCGGCGTGTCGATCGAGGCGGCGCGCGGATTAAGGTTGAAGGTGCAGTGCGGGAGGAAGCCGACCATTTCGTCTTCGTGCTCAACGCCGCGATAGAGGCCTTTGAGCGCGCGCAGCTTGTGCATGTAGAGGGTGGCAAAGCCGTCAAGCTTGATCGAGGCGCTGTCGCCGCCCGAGCCCTTGACCCAAAGCACCTCGACATCCTCGCCGGTGAGCGGGTCTTTCTGCCATATCTTCGAGGAGGTGTTGCCGCCGCCATAATTGGTGACGCGCTTGTCGGAGCCAAGCGTGTTCGAGCGATAGACCAGAAGTTCCGGCTCGCTCATCGCTTGAGCCTTGGCCTCGTCCCACAGATTGGCGAGCCGCGCGCCGGTGCGCTTGTCGAGCATATGTAATCCTCCCGAAGGCACGCAGACGGTGCGGCCAATTTTGCCCAAATTTCCACGGAAGCAGCCCGTTTGTCAATCACAAACGATCAAGATCGATCATATTGCACTGCACAATGAAATTATATGATCGGAAATGATTGACACTGCGCGTTTTGGGTGCCTAGATGCCGAGGCAGGGAGGAACCATGCACGAAAAAGAGCGCCACAGGATCATTCTGTCCGCCGTCCAGGAAAAACCTGTGGTGACGGTGCAGGAGATGGTCGACCTGACGGAGTCCTCCGAGGCGACGATCCGGCGTGACATCGCGGCACTCCATGTCCAGAAGCGCCTGCGCCGTGTGCGTGGCGGCGCTGAAGCAATCTCGCCGCCGCAGTTCATTGGGCTGGCCGGCCGGCCCTTTTCCGTCAATGAAACGATCAACGCCTCGCAGAAGCGGGCAATCGCGCGTGAAGCGGTCGAGCTGTGCAAGGACGGTGAGCCGATCATCATCAATGGCGGCACCACCACCTTCCAGATGGTGCATTTCCTGACCGGCCGCCGCATGCCGATCTTCACAAATTCGTTCCCGATCGCAGAGCACCTGCTCAAGCACTCCAAGAATACGGTGATGCTGTCTGGAGGTACCATTTATCGCGAGCAGAACATCATCCTGTCGCCCTTCGACAATGACGTGACGCGCAATTTCTATGCGCGCCTCATGTTCATGGGCGCGCAAGGGCTTGGGCCGCTCGGTTTGATGGAGGGCGACCCGCTGCTGATCCAGGCGGAGCAGAAACTGATCGACCAGGCCGACGAACTGGTGGTGCTGGTCGATTCCTCGAAATTCCGCAAACGCTCCAGCCTGATCCTGTGCGGCCTGTCGCGCATCGCCACCGTCATCACCGATGACGGCATCGAGGATCGCGAAGCCAAGATGTTAGAGACCGCCGGCGTGACGCTGATCGTCGCCCGCAAGTCGGCAAAGGAAGAATCTTCGCTGCAGGCCTGAGACACTCTCACGCCAGCAGCGGCGATGGAATGCAACGCTCAAGGGAGGATATTCGATGAGCTTCTTGAAGAAATTGATGGTGACCGCGGCTTTTTCAGCCGCCATGTTCGTGAATGCAGCCTATGCCGAGAACGTCAAGATCGCGCTGGTGGTGAAGTCGCTCGGCAACGGGTTCTTCGATGCCGCCAACAAGGGCGCCGAAGAGGCGGCCAAGGAACTTGGCGACGTCGACATCATCTACACCGGCCCGACCAAGGCGACCGCCGAAGCGCAGATCGAAGTGGTCAATTCGCTGATCGCCCAGAAGGTCAACGCCATCGCCATTTCGGCCAATGACGCCGACGCGCTGGTGCCGGTGCTGAAGAAGGCGATGGAACGCGGCATCACCGTCATCTCCTGGGATTCGGGCGTCGCCAAGGAAGGTCGCCAACTGCATCTCAATCCGTCCGACACCGGACTGATCGGCGAGACCATCATCAAGCTTGCCGCCGATTACCTGCCGGAAGGCGGCGAAGTCGCCATCCTGTCGGCCTCCTCGACCGCCACCAACCAGAACGCCTGGATCGATGCGGCCAAGAAAATCCTGCCGGAGAAGTTCCCCAAGATCAAACTCGTCGCCACCGTCTATGGCGATGACGATTCGGCCAAGAGCACGGACGAGGCCAAGGGCCTGTTGAAGTCCTATCCGAACCTCAAGGCGATCATTGCGCCGACCACCGTCGGCGTCGTCGCCGCCGCCCAGGTCGTCACCGATGCAAACCTGATCGGCAAGGTCAATGTCACCGGTCTGGCGCTGCCGTCCGAGTTCAAGAAGTTCATCGACAACGGCGCCAGCCAGGCGGTTGCGCTGTGGAACCCGATCGACCTCGGCTATTCGGCCGTCTACCTCGCCCATGATCTGGCGGTGAAGAAGGAAGAGGCGAAGCCTGGTGCCACGCTGTCGATCGGCCGCGTCGGCAAGGTCACGCTCGACGACACCAACTCGGCTGCGATGGCTCCGCCCTTCCAGTTCGACAAGTCGAACATCGAGAAGTTCTCCAAGATCTATTGATCCCGGACGCTCTTCAAACTGGCGCGGCGGGACCTCAAATCCCGCCGCGACTTCAAACGAACCTTGTTTCAGGGCTTGATACGACTATGGACACGACAGCCCAACACAGCGCGGCAACCGAGCGGCCTCCGGCCTTGGCTCCACGCCTGACGCTGTCCGGTATCTCCAAGAGCTTTCCCGGCGTGCGCGCGCTGCATAATGTCAGCCTGTCGCTCTATCCGGGCCAGGTGACCGCGCTGATCGGTGAGAACGGTGCCGGCAAGTCGACCCTGGTCAAGATCATGACCGGCATCTACCAGCCCGACACGGGCACAATCAGCATCGACGGCCAAGCCGTCACCCTGCCCAGCGCGCACGCGGCTTTCGGACACGGCGTCACCGCCATCCACCAGGAAACCGTGCTGTTCGACGATTTGACGGTTGCCGAGAACATCTTTCTCGGTCACGCCCCGCGCACGCGGTTCGGCACCATCGACTGGCGCACGATGCGCAAGAACGCGCGCGAAGTGCTCGACACCATGCATGCGGGTCATATCCACGCCGATGCCCGGCTGAAGGATCTCGGCATCGCCAACAAGCATTTGGTCGCCGTGGCCCGGGCCATGTCGATCGACGCTCAGATCGTCATCATGGACGAGCCGACCGCCGCCCTTTCGATGAAGGAGATCGAGGAGCTGTTCTTGCTGATCGAGTTCCTCAAGAGCGAAGGCAAGGCGATCCTGTTCATCAGCCACAAGTTCGACGAGATCTACCGCATAGCCGACCGCTACACGGTGTTCCGCGATGGCGAAATGGTCGGCGAAGGCCTGATCAAGGATGCGGGCCAAAGCCAGATCGTGCGCCTGATGGTCGGCCGCGCCGTCGACCATATCTTTCCGCAGCGCAAGGCTGAGATCGGCGCGCCGGTGCTTTCCGTTTCCGGACTGTCGCATCCGACCGAGTTCAACGATATCGGTTTCGAACTGCACAAGGGCGAAATCCTCGGTTTCTACGGCCTTGTCGGCGCTGGTCGCAGCGAGGTGATGCAGGCGATATCGGGCATCACCCGCACCTCAGGCGGCACGATCACGCTCGAAGGCAACAAGATCGCGCCGAAATCGGCGGCGGATTCGATAGAAGCCGGCATCGTCTACGTGCCGGAAGAGCGCGGCAAGCAGGGCGTGGTGATCGGCCTGCCGATCTTCCAGAACGTCTCGCTGCCTTCGCTCAAGCGCACCTCCAGATCCGGCCTGCTGCGACTGTCGGAAGAATTCGCGCTCGCCCGCTCCTTTACGGAGCGGCTCGACCTGCGTGCCTCCTCGCTCAGCCAGGATGTCGGCACGCTGTCGGGCGGCAACCAGCAGAAGGTCGTCATCGGCAAGTGGCTGGCGACCAGGCCTAGGGTGCTGTTGCTCGACGAGCCGACGCGCGGCATCGATGTCGGCGCCAAACGCGAGATCTACGACCTCATCTTCCGGCTGGCGNTTTGCCGATCTACAAGCGCATCTCCAGCAATCTGTTGATCTCGAACGCGAAAGAAAAGGCCGAGGCCGACCGTCAGATCGCCGGCCTCAGGATCAAGACGCCGACGCGCGGGGCGCTGGCGTCAAGCCTTTCGGGCGGCAACCAGCAGAAGATCGTCATCGCCAAATGGCTGGCGACGGCGCCCAAGGTGATCATCCTGGACGAGCCGACCAAGGGCATCGACATCGGCTCCAAGGCCGCCGTGCACGGCTTCATGGCCGAGTTGGTGGCGCAGGGCCTGTCGGTGATCATGGTATCGTCGGAACTGCCGGAAATCCTTGGCATGTCCGACCGCATCGTGGTCATGCGCGAGGGTCTCGTTGCTGCTGTCTTCGACAACAAGGGCCTGGACGCCGAGACGCTGGTCAGGACGGCAGCAGGGATCGTCGCATGAAAGCATTTTTCAAATATCGTGAAATCTGGTTGCTTGCCGCCATCGTCGTGCTGATCGGGCTGATATCGACGCGCTTCCCCGCCTTTGCCGATCCCGGCAATTTGCGCCAGGTGTTCAACGACACCTCGATCCTGATGATCCTGGCGCTTGGCCAGATGGTTGTGATCCTGACCCGGTCGATCGACCTGTCGATGGCGTCCAATCTCTGCTTCACCGGCATGGTAGTGGCAATGCTGAACGCCGCGCATCCGGCAATCCCGATCCCGCTGCTGATTGGCATCGCCCTGGTCGTCGGCCTGGTGCTCGGCGCCATCAACGGCCTTTTGGTCTGGCGGCTGAACATCCCTTCGATCGTGGTGACATTGGGCACGCTCACCATCTATCGCGGTGCCACCTTCGTCCAGTCAGGCGGCGCCTGGGTCAATGCCGACAAGATGAGCTCGGACTTCATCGGCTTTCAGCGGGCGGCGTTCCTCGGCATTCCGGTGCTGTCCTGGATCGCCATCCTGGTCATCGTGCTATTCTTCGTCCTGATGACGCGCACCGCGCTCGGCCGCTCGATCTATGCCATCGGCGTCAACCCGACGGCTTCGGTCTATGCCGGCATCGATGTCGGCCGGACGAAATTCATCGTCTTCTGCATCTCCGGCATGATCGGCGGCCTCTCGGGATATCTCTGGATCTCCCGCTATGTGATTGCCTCGGTCGAGGTCGCCAACGGCTATGAACTCAACATCATCGCCGCCTGCGTCATCGGCGGCATCTCGATCGCCGGCGGCATCGGCTCGGTCGGCGGCGCAGTGCTCGGCGCGCTGTTCCTCGGCATCATCTCCAACGCACTGCCGGTCATCAACATCTCGCCCTTCTGGCAGATGGCGATCTCGGGCAGCGCCATCATTCTGGCCGTCGTGCTCAACGCGCGCGGCGAACGCCGGCAGGGCCGCATCATCCTGAGAAAGGTGGAGGCGGCATGACCGACATCCCTGCCCCGCGCCACATTCCCGACCGGCTCGACAAGCCGCTGCGTTCGGCGATCTTTTCCTGGGAAGCGCTGCTGGTCGTGGTGGCGGTGGCGATCTTCGCCATCAACAGCCTTGCCTCGCCGTATTTCCTCGACCCGTACTCGCTGTCCGATCTCACCTTCAATTTCACCGAGAAGGGTCTGATCGCCTTCGCCATGGCACTGCTGATCATTTCGGGCGAGATCGACCTGTCGGTGGCCGCGATCATCGCGCTGGCGTCGACCATGATGGGCATGGCGGTGCAGGCTGGGGCCGGCATGCCGGTGCTGGTGCTGATCGGCATCGTCGTCGGGCTCGGCTGCGGCGCCTTCAACGGCCTGCTGGTGACAAGGCTCGGACTGCCCTCCATCGTCGTCACCATCGGCACGATGAGCCTGTTTCGCGGCATCGCCTTCATCATCCTCGGCGACCAGGCTTACAAGGGCTATCCCGATAGCTTCGCCTTCTTCGGCCAGGGCTATGTCTGGTGGGTGGTGTCGTTCGAACTGGTGCTCTTCCTCATCGCAGCCGTCGTTTACTGGTTCCTGTTGCACCGCACGAGTTTCGGCCGTCGTGTCTTTGCCATCGGCAACAACCCGGTCGCAGCACAATTTTCCGGCGTGCGCGTCGGCCGCACCAAGTTCATCCTGTTCTGCCTGACCGGCCTGATGTCGGGCATCGCCTCGGTGCTGATCACCTCGCGCCTCGGCTCGACGCGACCCTCGATCGCGCAGGGCTATGAGTTGGAAGTCATCACCATGGTGGTGCTCGGCGGCGTTAGCATCCTCGGCGGCGCCGGCAGTATTCTGGGCGTCGTGCTGGCCGCCTTCATCATGGGGTTGGTGACCTTCGGGCTTGGCCTGCTCAACGTGCCCGGCATCGTCATGTCGATCTTCATCGGCCTGCTGCTGATCATTGTCATCGCGCTGCCGATCGTCTGGCGGCGGCTACGCGGAGGACGTTGATGCCGCAGAAATACGCGTTCAAGATGAAGCTGAAACCCGGCATGAAGGCCGAATACAAGAAGCGCCACGACGAGATCTGGCCGTCGCTGGTCGCGCTCCTGAAGCAGGCCGGCGTTTCCGATTATTCCATCCATCTCGATGATGAGACCAACATCCTGTTCGGCGTGCTGTGGCGCCGAGACGACCACGGCATGGACGACCTGCCTAGGCATCCGGAGATGCAGCGCTGGTGGGCACACATGGCCGACATCATGGAGACGAGGCCGGACAACGAACCGGTGGCCGTGCCGCTGGAAACCGTGTTCCACATGGAATGAGCACGATACGCCACATCGCCGTCATCGATATCGGCAAGACCAACGCCAAGGTGGCACTGGTCGACCTCGCGACGCTGAGCGAGATAGCATTGCGCCGCATAGCCAATGCGCCGGTGCGGCAGGCGCCCTACCCGCATCATGATGTCGAGGCCTTGTGGACATTCATCCTCGACAGCCTTGCCGGCCTCAACCGCGAACAGCGCATCGACGCCGTATCGATCACCACACATGGCGCGACGGCCGCGCTGGTCGACGCCTCGGGCGAACTGGTGCTGCCGGTGCTCGATTACGAATTCGATGGCCCCGACAGGCTGGCAGCGGACTATGACGCGATCCGCCCACCTTTCGCCGAGACCGGCACGCCGCGCCTGCCGCTCGGCCTCAATCTGGGCGCGCAATTCTTCTGGCAGCAGAAAAGCTTCCCGACGCAATTCGCCAAGGCCGCCGCGATGCTGATGTACCCGCAATATTGGGCCTTGCGCTTGACCGGTGTCGCAGCCAACGAGGTGACGTCGCTCGGCTGCCACACGGACCTTTGGAACCCGTGGACGGCCGATTTTTCGTCATTGGTCGACAGCGTGGAATGGCGCGGCTTGATGGCGCCGGTGAGGCCAGCCAGGGACCGCCTCGGCCCGATCCTGCCCAGTGTCGCGGTGCGAACCAGCCTTGACCCGCAAACGCCGGTCTTCTGCGGCCTGCATGATTCCAACGCCTCGCTGCTGCCGCATCTTCTCTCCGACAAGCCGCCCTTCTCCGTCGTCTCGACCGGCACCTGGGTGGTGTCGATGGCGGTCGGCGGCAAACAGATTGCGCTGGATGCGGCACGCGATACGCTGGTCAATGTCAACGCACTCGGCAATCCCGTTCCCTCGGCGCGCTTCATGGGCGGTCGCGAGTTTTCCGTGCTGACGAAGGACCGGCCGGAGCAGTGGAGCGAAGATGATGTCAGCGCCGTGTTGGCGCGAAAAGTGCTGCTGCTGCCATCGACCCAGCAAGGATCGGGGCCGTTCCCGCATCAGGCCGCGACATGGCTCAACGCCGACGACATGAACAATGGCCAGCGCTTTGCCGCCATCTCATTCTATCTGGCGCTGATGACGGCGACCTGCCTCGACCTGATCGGCGCCGACGGCCCGACCATCGTCGAAGGCCCCTTTGCCCGCAACCGGCTCTTTGTCGACATGCTGGCAGCAGCGACGGGGCGCACCGTCGTCGCATCCGAGGCTGCCACCGGCACCAGCATCGGCGCCGCACTGCTGGCGTCGGGTCCGGTAACAGCGCACGGCAAGGGCGAACGAATAGAACGGCCGACCGACCCGGTCTGGGCCGACTACGTCAGCGCCTGGCGCGCGGCGGTCGAAGCGCAAAGCTGACTACAAAATCCGCTTGCCGAAAGCCGACATGACGAAGTTGACCACGTCGGTGCCGATCCGAGGCTCCAGATCCGAGGTCAGTCCGGAAACGTCCATCGACAGCAGTCCGCCGGAGAGCGCGATCGCCTCCATCGCCTGATGCGTTTCGCGCACGGTGAGGCCGCCGGAGCCCGCAGCCCAGCCTGCGAATTCGGTTGCTGTCGGCGAGTAGCTGACATGGAAGCCTTGCGTGCCGGAGGTGGCGATTCGGATCGCTTCGTGCATGAGGTCGCGCATGCCCATGGCGTCGATGTCGGTCATGGTGAAGGCCGACACGCGCGAATCCTTTAGCACCCGCGCTTCGGCCGGATCGGCATGGCGCAAGCCGACGATGACGACATTCTCCGGCGACAGCTGCGGCTGCAGCGCACCGGCCTTGTGGTCGAGACCGAGTGTGCGCGCCAGCACCGAGCCTTCCGGCAGGTCGATGCCGTCCTCTTCCTCGGGCATCAGGGCGGCAATGGAATCGATCCAGATCAGGCCGAAGGAATGCGTCGCGCGCGCCGTTGCGGTCAGCGCCTTGTGAGCGATGCGACGGTCGGCGCCGGCAGTCAGCCGGATCAGTCCCGATGGCGGCCGCTCGACATCGGCCAGTTCCACCACGTCGAAATTCATCGCTTCCAGCCGCGCACCGGTGCCTTCACGGGCCAGGATGCCGGCAGCCCCTTGCTCGGCGGTGATCTGCACCATCTTGCGGCCGGAGAAGTCCTCGACATCGTGCATCGGGGCCTTCTCGACATATTCCGAGGTCATCGCCAGCAGCATGGCGCCATAGCTCATGCGGAAGGCGACGCGGTCGCCAACGGTCGGCGGCGGATCGGCATCGGCAACATCCAGCAACAGGTGGTCGCTGGAGGCGCCGAGCACTCTTATCCCCTTGGCAATCGGCGTCAGGCCCTCGACCAGCACATCCTCGCGGCCGATATTGGCAATGGCGCGCAGCCTGTCGCCCTCGTCGGGGAAGACCGGCTGGTTGCCGAAGGCATCGAAGCCGGATTGGCCGATCGGCCGTGACGGCTTGAGCTTGACCTCGATGATATCGCTGGTCAGCCGGCAGGCATCAGGTTCGAGTTCGGCCCAAGGCGTGTCGCGAAAGGTCTCGACGCCGCCTTGCAGGATCGCCTCGCCGACACGCAGATTGTTGATGCCGGCCGGCAGTCTGCCTTCGAGCAGCAATGGCAGCGACGACGAGGCGCCGCCGGAAATCACGTCGAGGCTTTTGCCGGACAGGCGTTCGGTCTTGTAGGCGTGGGCGACGAGCTGGCCGAGATTTTCCGGCGTCGGCATGATGGCGCCGAAGCAGCCGAGATTGGTGCCGATGCCGGCGATGCGCACCCCTCTGTACTGCAGGATCTGCTCGACCGTCGGGATCAGATCATTCGGCCAGATGCCTTCGCGGAGATCGCCGAGATCGATCATCAGCATGATGTCGTGGACGCGGCCCATGCGCTCGGCGATGCGCGAAATCTCGCGGATGGTGGCGAGTTCCGACTGCAGGCTGATGTCGACGGTGCGCACCACCTCCTCGACACGCGCCATCGGTGGGCTGCGTAGCAGCATGATCGGCGCGTTGATGCCGCTGTCGCGCAGCCGGCGGATGTTTTCGAAGCGGGATTCTGCGATGCCGGCAACGCCACCGCGCAGCATGGCGCGCGCCACCTGCGGCATGCCGCAGGTGCCCTTGGTGACGCCGAAGACCTTGACGCCCGAGAGCGCGCAGCGCTCGACGATAGTGCGCGCATTGCGCTCGATGCGACCAAGGTCGATGGCGACTTGCGGTCCCGACATCCTAGCCCCCGTAGACCAGCCCTTGCGGGTCGATCTCCGGCTTACGGCCGGCGACGAGGTCGGCAAGGAATTTTCCCGAACCGCAGGCCATGGTCCAGCCGACATGGCCGTGGCCGGTGTCGAGATAAAGATTCCTATAGCGCGCCCGGCCGATGACCGGCACGGAGTTCGGCATCATCGGCCGCAGGCCTGCCCACAGCTCCGCCTTCTTCTCGTCGAAGGCACCGGGAAACAGGTCCTTGCCGGTCCTGAACATGGCAGCGAAGTCGCTGGGCTTATGGCTGCGGTCAAAGCCGGTGAATTCGGCGGTCGAGGCGAGCCGCAGCCGGTTGCCAAGCCTGGAATAGGCGATCAACTGGTCCTCGTCGGCGCCGCCCATGGTCGGCCCTTTGCTCTCGTCTTCCAGCGGAATGGTCGCAGTATAACCCTTCACCGGATAGACAGGCAGGTCGATGCCGTAGCGGCGGCCGAGCAGGCCACTTTCCGGTCCCATCGAGATGACCACGGCATCCCCGGTGACCGGTCCGGCCGAAGTCATCACCGCACTCACCCGGTCGCCCTCGATGGCGAGGCCCTCGACCGTCGTTCCGTAGAGAAAGTTCACGCCGAGTTTTTCGGCTGAATAGGCCGCGAGTTTTTCCACGAACTGCCGGGAATCGCCGGTCTGGTCGATCGGCGAATAGACGCCGCCGGCGATCTTCTCCTTCACGCCGGCAAGACCGGGTTCAAGCTCGACCAGCCGCTCGCGGCCGACGATCTCGATCGGCAGGCCATGCTCGGCCAGATAGCGATAATTGTCGGTGCCGGTGTCGAGGCTGTGCTGCGAGCGGAAGAAATAGAGGATGCCCTTCTTGCGCTCGTCATAGGCGATGCCAGTCTCGGCCGAGATGGCGTTGATGCAATCGCGCGAATAGAGCGCCAGGCGCAACTTGACCCGGCTGTTGGCGCGCAGGCGCTCTTTCGTGCACTGGCGCAGGAAGCGCAGGCTCCAGGCGAGGAAATAGGGATCGAAGCGCAGCCGCACCTTGATGCCGAGATCATGANCGCCAGGCGCAACTTGACCCGGCTGTTGGCGCGCAGGCGCTCTTTCGTGCACTGGCGCAGGAAGCGCAGGCTCCAGGCGAGGAAATAGGGATCGAAGCGCAGTCGGACCTTGATGCCGAGATCATGGTTGTAGAGCGCGCGCAGGAATGTCTTCAACGCCGCCGGCGAAGCCCAGGCGGTAGCATCCCCCGGAGACACCAGGCCGGCGTTCGACTGGCTGGTGCCGCGCGCCGGCGCCGCATGGCGCTCGATCACGGTGACCTCGTGGCCGTCGCTGGCCAGATAGAAGGCGGCCGCCGTACCGACGACACCGGCCCCGATCACCGTTATTTTCATGCCATCCCCCCAAAGCGCCTCGCGGCGCGGCGCCTCCATGCCGTGCCGCGAATGCCTTCAATAGCGCTTCACTGCCCGCCTTGCGAGCCCTTGCGAGAACCCGGCTCAGCCCCGAGCGGAGTTCTTGCCGGTCAGGATGCGCTCCCAGGCGAGCGCGTCGGCAACGATCTGGTCGAGGTCGTCGCGTTGCGGCTCCCAGCCGAGTTCGGCGCGGGCGAGATCCGAATTGGCAACCACCGCCGCGGCGTCGCCGGGACGGCGATCGCCCATCTTCACCTCGAAATCATGGCCGAAGGCACGCCGCACGCTGTCGATGACCTCGAGCACCGAGTAGCCATGGCTATAGCCGCAATTGGCGACGAGGCTTTGTCCGCCGGCGCGCAGCCGCTGAAGGGCCAGGCGGTGCGCCGCCGCCAGATCGCTGACATGGATGTAGTCGCGCATGCAGGTGCCATCCGGCGTCGGATAATCGGTGCCGAACACCTGCATGAACGGCCGCTTGCCGAGCGCCGTCTCGCAGGCGACCTTGATCAGATGAGTGGCGCCCGGCGTCGACTGCCCGGTGCGGCCCTTCGGGTCGGCGCCGGCGACGTTGAAATAGCGCAGCGCGGTATAGCGCAGGCCGTGCGCGATCGCCGCGTCGCGCAGCATCCATTCGCTCATCAGCTTGGACAGGCCATAGGGCGATTCCGGCGCCAGGCGGGCATCCTCGCGCACCGGCTCCAGTCCGGCGCCGCCATAGACGGCCGCGGTCGAGGAAAAGATGAAATTGGGCACGCCCTCGCGCACCGCGGTTTCGATCAGCGTGCGCGTCTTGCAGGTGTTGTTCTCGTAATAGCCAAGCGGATCGGCGACCGATTCCGGGACCACGATGGAACCGGCGAAATGGATGATCGCTTCGACCTTGTTTTCCCTGATGATCGAGCCGACCAATTCCCTGTCGGCGACATCGCCAACCACCAGCTTTGCCTCCGGCGCTACCGCCCATTCGAAGCCGGTCGAAAGACGGTCGAGAACGACCACGCTCTCGCCGGCATCCAGCAGCTCCCAGACCATATGGCTGCCGATATAGCCGGCGCCGCCTGTTACCAAAACTGTCATCCGCGACCTCGCATCTCAAGATTTATCGGAAACTGTCTCAACCCCCGCCCTACTGGAAAGCCTGCCTGGTGGCCATTAGAACTCATGGTAACCAGCATTGTCTGCACGTGGCATCGTCCTGAAACAAAATTGATCCACATCAAGGGAATAGGCCACGATCCGTGGTCGATAGGAACAGGTCCGGGGCGTGGCATTTTGACCAGAAAGGCCTGGTGGACGACCAATAGGGCAATGATTATGATCCCGCGCAAAAATTGGGAAGCCGACATGAACTACCAGCGGTTCTTCGAGGAAGCGATCGACCAGCTCCATGCTGAGCGTCGCTACCGCGTTTTCGCCGACCTCGAGCGAATCGCGGGCAAGTTTCCGCGCGCCATCTGGCGTTCCAACGGCCGCGCCGAGGAAATCACCGTCTGGTGCTCCAACGATTATCTCGGCATGGGCCAGCATCCCGATGTCATCGCCGCGTTCCAGGATGCAGCCGGCAGGATGGGCTCGGGCGCCGGCGGCACCCGCAACATTTCCGGCACCAGCAACCCGCTGGTAGAGCTCGAACTGGAGCTTGCCGACCTGCACGAAAAGGAAGCGGCACTCGTCTTCACCTCCGGCTTCGTTTCCAACGAAGCCTCGATCTCGACCATCGCGCGGCTTTTGCCCAATTGCCTGATCATCTCGGACGAACTGAACCACGCCTCGATGATCGAAGGCGTACGGCGCTCGGGCGCCGAGAAGAAGATCTTCCGTCACAATGACGTCGCGCACCTGGAAAGCCTGTTGCAGGCGGCGGGCCGCGAACGCGCCAAGCTGATTATCTTCGAAAGCGTCTATTCGATGGATGGCGACATCGCGCCAATCAAGCAGATCGTCGAGCTCGCCGAGCGCTACAACGCCATGACCTATATCGACGAAGTGCATGCCGTCGGCATGTACGGACCACGCGGCGGCGGCATCACCGAGCGCGAAGGCCTGGCCGACCGCATCGACATCATCGAAGGCACGCTGGCCAAGGCATTCGGCACGCTAGGCGGCTACATCGCCGGCACCAGTGCAGTGATCGACGCCGTACGCTCCTATGCGCCGGGCTTCATCTTCACCACCGCGCTGCCGCCGGCGATCGCGGCTGCCGCGACCGCGTCGATCCGCCATCTCAAGCGCTCGCAGGCCGAGCGCGACGCCCAGCAGCAGCAGGCCGCGAGGACCAAGCAGATACTCTCTGCCGCCGGCCTGCCGGTGATGGACTCGCCGACCCACATCGTGCCAGTCTTGGTTGGCGATCCGGAACTTTGCAAGATGGCCAGCGACCGCCTGCTCGGCGTTCACGGCCTTTACATCCAGCCGATCAACTACCCGACCGTGCCGCGCGGCACGGAGCGGCTGCGCATCACGCCGACGCCGTTCCACTCCGATGCACTGATCGCCGAACTGCAGGACGCGCTGGTCGAGACCTGGGACGCGCTCGGCATTCCCTACGGCTCCGCCGGTCGGCCGTCCGTGGCCAAGAGCGACCGGATCATTCCGCTGCTGGTGCCCAAGTCAGGCGGCTGAAAAACTCTCCTCCGGCGGCCATCTGACGCGGGTTTCTGCGTCAACGGCTCAAACAGTCTTCATCCAATTCGCCAGACGATGCGCCGCTTCCTCGATCTGGTCGAGGCGGCGGTGGAAGCACAGCCTGAGGAAGGCTTCGCCGCCGGGGCCGAAAGCCGTGCCGGGAGCCAGGCCGACATTGGCTTTGTCGACGATGTCGAAGGCAGCAGTGCGTGAATCTGTGATGCCGTCGACCGTGAAGAAAAGATAGAACGCACCTTGCGGCACGGTGAACCGGGCACGGCCGGCGGCGCCGAGAATGCCGCAGACCAGATCGCGCGCCTTGCGCGCCCGCTCTACCTGTTCGGCAACGAAGGCATCGCCTTCATCAAGGGCCGCAACCGCGCCGCGCTGCATGAACTGGGCAACGCCGGAATTCGAATACTGGATCAAGTTCTCGAACACCTGCTGCAGGGACGGATGTGTCTTGATCCAGCCGACACGCCAGCCGGTCATCGCCCAGTTCTTGGAAAAACTGTTGACGTAGAGGATGCGATCCTCCGCCGTCGCGATGTCGAGGAAAGACGGCGCGCGGCCAGGGCCATAGTGGAACAGCGAATAGATCTCGTCGGCGATGATCCAGATATTTTTGGCGCGCGCGAGATCGAGGATTGCCTGCAAGGTCTCGTGATCGGCGGTCCAGCCGGTGGGATTGGACGGCGTGTTGATGAACAGTGCCTTTGTGCGCGGCGTGATCGCCGCTGCGATCTTCTCGACGTCGCAGGACCAGCCATTGCCGGAATGGTCCAGCGTGACCGCAACAGGAATGGCTCCCGCTATCGCCGCGGCGGCGTCGAAATTCGGCCAAGCCGGTGACAGATAAACCACCTCGTCGCCGGCGCCGGCGAGCGCGTCGAGCGCCAGCTGGATGGCATGCATGCCGGATCCGGTGACGATGAATTGTTCCTCCGGGAAGGTTTTGCCGAAATGCCTGGCGTAGTAGCGGGAAAGCGCCTGCCTGAGATCGGGGATGCCTTTCTGCCAGGTGTAGAACGTTTCGCCGCCGGCTAGCGCCTTCGACGCGGCATCGGTGATGAACGGAGGCGTCGGCAGGTCGCCCTCACCGGCCCAGAGCGGGATCATGCCCTCGCGCAAGCGGCCGTAATTGACCACGGCGACAATGCCGCTTTCGGGCGCGGCGCGGGCTTCGGCGTGAAGGCTGTCGATCAGGGTCATGGGCGGGTCCGTTCCGATCTCGGGCGTTGATCGGCGCTCCTTAGCAGATGCGAAAACAGAAAACCCCGGCCGCGAACGACCGGGGTTTTGGTCCAGAAGAGCCTGATCCGTCTATCTCCTGGCGAGCAAGTCGCGAATTTCGGTGAGCAGCGCGACATCGGCGGGCGGCGCAGCGGCCGGCGCAGCGGGCTTCTCGCGCTCAAGCCGCTTGCGCATGTTGTTCACCGCCTTGACCATCAGGAAGATGATGAAGGCGAGGATAAGGAAGTTCAACGCTACGGTTATGAAGCTGCCATACGCGAAAACAGCGCCTTGCTTTTTAGCGTCTGCCAGCGAGGTGGCGTTGACGGCCGAGGAGAGCCCCAGGAAATAGTTGTTGAAGTCCAGGCCGCCGAAAATCGCGCCGACGATCGGCATGATGATGTCGTTGACGAGGGAATCGACGATCTTGCCAAAGGCCGCGCCGATGATGACGCCGACCGCAAGGTCCATCACATTGCCCTTGGAAATGAATTCCTGGAACTCTTTCAGCATTCGACCCTCCTTGTCATGACCGGCCGAGCTGCCGTTTCCCGTCCTCAGGCATCGACCCGAGGACGAACATAACAAAAACCTCCGGTTGCAACATCGGCAAAAAGCAGGAAGCAACCGGTTTCTCCTTCCCCGACGGCCGTCCGGTAAAGCGCGTCACGCCGCGCTTTGGGCCTCTTGTTCTTGCGCATGCCGTTGCCCAAAACTGCTGCGCTTCTTGGTCGACATGCATCGGAAATCACAGCCTTCATGCATCCAAAGCCGTGATGGACTCGGAAGCCAAGCTGTGATTGCGTCTGGGCAAGCCGGGTTGAAATTCGGCACAAGGAGGATATTGCCGGCGTGCAGGGCTTGTTCATCGTCATCATCGCGATCGCCTATGTGACGCTGCTGTTCGCCATCGCCAGCCTGGGCGACCGCCGCTCGGCCATTTCCGAGCCAAGCCGGGCCCGGCCCTTCATCTATGCGCTCAGTCTGGCGATCTACTGCACGTCGTGGACATTCTTCGGCTCGGTCGGCCTCTCCTCCGAACGCGGCCTCGAATTCCTCGGCATCTATACCGGCCCGGTGCTGGTGTTCGTGTTCGGCTTTCCGCTGCTCAACCGCATCGTCCGGCTGGCCAAGACCGAGAAGATCACCTCGATCGCCGACTTCCTCGGCGCCCGCTACGGCAAGAGTTTTACTGTCGCTGCGATCGCCACGCTGATCGCCACCATCGGCGCGGTGCCCTATATCGCGCTGCAGTTGAAGGCGATCTCCGGTTCGGTCAGCCTGATGGTCGAGCACTATACGGGATCGCCGCCCTCCTTCGATCCCTTCGTCAGCGACATCTCGCTGGTCGTCGCCATGCTGCTGGCGCTGTTTGCGGTGCTGTTCGGCACACGCCACGCCGACGCCACTGAACACCAGGACGGGCTGGTGCTGGCGGTTGCGGTGGAAACCGTGGTCAAGCTTGCCGCTTTCCTGGCGATCGGCCTGATGGTCACCTTCCTGATCTTCGGCGGCCCGGGCGATATGTTCGCCAAGCTTGCCCAGAATGTGCAGGTTCGGCAGGCGATGAGCTACAACACCTCGCTGGCCACCTGGCTGGTGCTGACTTGCCTGAGCGGCTTTGCCATCGTCATGCTGCCGCGGCAGTTCTACGTCACCATCGTCGAGAACCGTGGCGAGGCCGAATTGCGCACCGCGACATGGGTGTTTCCGCTCTACCTCGTAGCGATCAATCTGTTCGTGCTGCCGATCGCCTTTGCTGGCCTGTCGCTGGTCGGCACGGGGACCAGCAGCGATCTCTACGTGCTGTCGCTGCCCTTGTTCAGCGGCCATGACGTGCTGGCGATGGCGGCCTTTATCGGCGGGCTGTCGGCGGCAACCGCTATGGTGATCGTCGAGAGCGTGGCGCTGTCGATCATGATCTCCAACGACCTGATCATCCCGCTGTTCGTGCGCCGGCTGTTGCGGACGACCACTTCCGAGAACGAGGATTGGTCGACGCTCATCCTCAACGTGCGGCGCGGGGCGATCTTCATCCTGCTGTTCATCGCCTTCCTCTACTATCGCGAGAGCACCAACAGCGTGCGCCTGTCGTCGATCGGCCTGATGTCGTTCGCGGCCATCGCCCAGTTCGCGCCGGCGCTGATCGGCGGGCTGATCTGGCGCGGCGCCAATGGCCGGGGTGCGGCGCTGGGCATGGTCGCCGGCATCCTCGCCTGGGGCTACACGCTGCTGTTTCCATCGCTTGCCGCATCCGATACCGGCATCATCGTGCACGGGCTGTTTGGCTTCGAGGCGTTACGGCCGCAGGCCCTGTTCGGCACCGTCGCCGAACCGCTGAACCACGGCGTATTGTGGAGCCTGTCGATCAACGCGGTGTTCTTCGTGCTGGGTTCCCTCTCGCGCGCATCGGTTCCGCTGGAACGCATCCAGGCGTCGATCTTCGTGCCTCGCGATGCCGGTCCGATGCCCAGCCTGCGCCGCTTCCGCACCGCCATCACCGTCAACGACCTCAAGGATACGATCGGGCGCTATCTCGGCGTCGAGCGCACCGAGCGCTCCTTCCAGTCGTTCGAAAGGACCAACGGCACTTCGCTGCACGGCAACGAGCAGGCGAGCATGGACGTCATCCGCTTTTCCGAGCAACTGCTGGCCAGCGCCGTCGGTTCCTCCTCGGCACGGCTGATCCTGTCGCTGCTGTTTCGACGCCACGACCGCGAATCCAAGGATGCCTTTCGCTTGCTCGACGACGCCACCGAGGCGCTGCAGCACAATCGCGACCTGCTTCAGATTGCGCTCGACCAGATGGAGCAAGGCATCACAGTCTTCGATCGGGACTTCCGCCTGATCTGCTGGAACCGGCAGTACCGGGCGCTTTTCGACCTGCCCGACGAGATGGGCCAGGTCGGCGTCTCGCTCGACCGCATCCTGCGCCATCTTGCCGAGCGCGGCGACATCCCTGCCGACCAGCGCGTGGCCATGCTCAACCGGCTGACCAGTTTCGTCAGCCCCTGGCAGATGGAGCTGAAGACCAGCGGCCGCATCCTGGAGCTGCGCTCCAACCCAATGCCGGACGGCGGCATAGTCGCGACCTATGCCGACATTTCCGGACGCGTCGAACAGGATCTGGCGCTGAAGCGGGCCAATGAATCGCTGGAGCAGCGCGTCAAGACCCGCACCATGGAGCTGACGCGGGTCAACGAGGAGTTGACTCGGGTCAACGAGGAGCTGGCGCAGGCGCAGATGCTGGCCGAGGAGGCCAATCTCGGCAAGACGCGCTTCCTCGCCGCCGCTGGCCACGACATCCTGCAGCCATTGAACGCCGCACGGCTCTATTGCTCATCGCTGATCGAGAAAGCCGGCAAGGGGCCTGCCGGCAAGGCGGCGGTCAACATCGAATCCTCGCTGGAATCGGTCGAGACCATCCTTGGCGCCGTGCTCGACATCTCCCGCCTCGACGCCGGCGCGATGAAGCCGGACGATAGCGCCTTCAACCTCGATGGATTGCTGCGCCAGATCGGCAACGACTTTCGGCCGCTCGCCGCCGAAAAGAAGCTCGAGCTGACGATCATGCCGTCATCGCTGACCGTGACCACGGACCGTAACCTTTTGCGCCGCCTGATCCAGAACCTCGTCTCCAACGCCATCAAATACACGCGCCACGGCCGTGTGCTGGTCGGCGTCAGGCGGCGCGGCGAACTGGCCGAGATCCAGGTGGTCGACACCGGCATCGGCATCGCCGGCGACAAGCTGAACACCGTCTTTCGCGAATTCACCCGGCTCGACGAAGGCGCGCGCGAAGCCGAGGGCCTCGGCCTCGGCCTCTCCATCGTCGACCGCATCGCCCGGGTATTGCGCCTGGAGATCCGGATCTTTTCCAATCCCGGCAAGGGCACGCGCTTTTCCGTCATCCTGCCGGTGGCGGCCGTGCAGGAGCCGCGACGCGAAATCGAAACCAGGGCTCCTGCCCGCGCGACGGCTTCGCTGGCCGGGTTGCACGTGCTGTGCATCGATAACGACGCCCGCATCCTCGACGGCATGCGGCTCCTGCTCGAAGGCTGGGGCTGCAATGTCGATACGGTGTCCGGCTCAAAGGATCTGGAGAGTTCTGCGATGCCCCGCCCGGACATCGTCCTTGCCGACTACCATCTCGACGGCGAAACCGGTCTCGATATCATCGCCAGACTGCGCGCGATCCATGGCGATGACCTGACGGCCGTGCTGGTCACCGCCGACCGTTCCAACGAGGTGCGCACTGCCGCGGGCGGGCTTGAGATTCCGGTGATCAACAAGCCGCTGAAACCTGCGGTGCTGCGCTCGATGATGGCTAGGGTCAGGCGGCTGGCATCGGCGGCCGAATAGCGTCAAAAGGCGGGCGGCCATCAGTTCCGCGAGTTCCAACGCGCGACCGATCGGGCGGACCGAGGTTCAGTACTCTGATTGAATAGTATTCTGATCGAACAGGGCGCCCTGGCGATCAGCTCGTCGGCTGCAGCGGGTCGCTGCCGATCTTTGACAGGAGGATCACCGCCTGGGTGCGGCTGTCGACGCCGAGCTTCTGCAGGATGGCCGAGACATGCGCCTTGATGGTGGCCTCGGAGACGCCGAGTTCGTAGGCGATCTGCTTGTTGAGCAGGCCCTCGGCCAGCATGCCGAGCACGCGGGTCTGCTGCGGCGTCAGCGCCTGCAGCCGCTTGATCAGGTCTGATATTTCGGGATCCCGCTCGACGCCGAGATCGACCCCGACGGGTGCTGCAATATCGCCGGCAAGCACCGACTGTACGGCGCTACGAATCTCTTCCATGCTGGCCGATTTGGAGATGAAGCCGGAAGCGCCGAGATCGAGCGCCCGCCTGATGGTCGCCGGATCGTCGTGCGCCGACACCACGACGAGTGGCACCGCCGGATGGATACCACGCAGCGAGATGAGGCCGGAGAGGCCGCTGGCGCCCGGCATCGACAGGTCGAGCAGCACCAGATCGACATCCTCGTTGGCCACGACCAGCGCCTTGGCGCTCTCGAAATCGCCGGCCTCGTGGATGGCGGCGACATTGCCGATGCCGGCGAGCGCTTCGCGCAGCGCACCGCGAAACAGTGGATGATCGTCGGCGATGACGAAAGAATAGCCTGCCGGCAAATGTCCCTCCCCGAATCCCACGATGATTTTTTGGCCTTTTTCGGGATCAGTTGAACGATTATGAGGGGCGGCGCGCTGTTTTCAAGCGGCAAAGCCAGCGCGTCGCGTTTCCCCTGCTGAAATCAAAATGCTACAGCGATGCTCAGGTCTTCTGCGAATTGAGCTGGGTGCCGTTGTCCTTGTCCATATCCTTGACGATGCCCATGAAGCCGCGCAGGAAGCGTTCCATGTAGCTCATCGTCTTGTTGAAATCCTCCTCGCTCGGCAGTTTCGATTCGAGGCGGGCGGAGAGCGAATTCTCGAGCTTGGTGACGCGCTCGTCCATCGCCTTCATCGAGGTCTGCAAGCGGTCGACCTCGTCCTGGAAAGCGGCGCGTTCGTCGGCCGCCATCTTGCAGACGAGCTGGCCGGACCGTTCCTCGCAGATCGACATGGCGCCGGTCTGCGTATCCATCCGGACATAGCCGTTATCAGACTTTTCCAGTCGATAGCGGTCGGTTTCTTCCGAATAAGCTGAAGCCGCGACCAGCGAAACGAGCGCGGCGGGGATCAAGATGTGCTGCAGACGCATGTTGTCCTCCATGGCCAAGGCCTGAAATATCGCATGTTTGCGCCGGAAATGGGGAAGACCCTTGGCGTGGCCTTTCCCGCGTGGCTGGTTCGGACTATAGCGCAACCATGTCTCAGATTATCTACAAGATAACCCCGCGAGCGCCTTGGCGCGAGGCCGAAACAAATGGCCGCTTCACCGGCGCGCCGATCGATGTCGCCGACGGCTTCATCCATTTCTCCACGGCAGCGCAGGTCAAGGAAACGGCTGCAAAGCACTTTGCCGGCCAGACCGACCTTCTGCTGGTCGCCATCGACGGCGCTAGCCTGGGTGCTGCTTTGAAATACGAGGTCTCGCGCGGCGGCGCGCTGTTTCCGCATCTCTATGGCGTGCTGGACCTGAAAGCCGTGCTTTGGGTGCGACCGCTGCCGCTTGGTGCCGATGGCGTGCACCAGTTCCCGGCACTGGAGGGGCAATGAGCGTGCTCGACCGGCTTGGCCAGAAGCTGCTGTTCGCCTTCGATCCGGAAACCGCGCATGGCCTGTCGATCGCGGCGCTGCGATGCGGTCTGCCGGTTGGGGCATCGGCTACGCGTGATGCCCAGCTGAAGGTCAGCCTTTGCGGCCTCGATTTCCCCAACCCGCTTGGCATGGCCGCCGGCTACGACAAGAATGCCGAGGTGCCCGACGCGCTGCTTGGCCTGGGCTTCGGCTTTGTCGAGGTCGGCACGATCACGCCGCTGCCGCAGGCCGGCAATTCGAAGCCGCGCATTTTCCGGCTGACGGCGGACGAAGCGGTGATCAACCGGCTGGGCTTCAACAATGAAGGCCATGCAGCGGCTGAAAAACGCCTTGCCGCACGCAAGGGGCGTGGCGGCATCGTCGGCGTCAACATCGGTGCCAACAAGGACAGCACCGACCGCGTCAGTGACTATGAGCGCGGTGTTGCCCGTTTCGCGCGATACGCCAGCTATCTCACCGTCAACATCTCCTCGCCCAACACGCCGGGCCTGCGCAATATGCAGGCGCGCGAGCAGCTTGGTGAGCTCTTGTCGCGGGTCATGGCAGCGCGCGCCGCGGCAACAGCCCAGCCGCCGGTGTTCCTCAAGATCGCCCCGGATCTGCTCGAGGCGGAGTTGGAGGACATCGCCGCCGAGGTCACCGAGAAACGGATCGACGGTGTCATCGTCTCCAACACCACAATCTCCCGGCCGGCGCTGCGCAGCGGCAACGCCGCGCGTGAGACCGGCGGGCTCTCGGGCAAGCCCTTGTTCGATCGCTCGACCATCGTTCTGGCCAGGATGCGCAAACTGCTCGGGCCGGAGCTTGCCATCATCGGTGTCGGCGGCGTCGATTCCACCGACACGGCACTGGAAAAGATCCGGGCTGGCGCCGATCTCGTCCAGCTCTACACCAGCATGATCTACGCCGGGTCGGCACTGCCGGGCCGGATCGTCGCCGGAATGGTGCGATTTGCCGAGACGGAACGGCTGAAGTCGATTTGCGAGTTGCGCGACAGCCGCCTCGACTTCTGGGCGTCCAAGCAACTCTGAACTGCTCTCAGGAGCGTAGATTGCGACTGACGGCCCGCTCGCAGATGGTGCCGCCGATGGCAGGCAAAACCCCGAAGAGAAGCAACTGTGCGGTTCCTCCGATGCCAGAAACCGCGGAGAGAATGAACGCAGAGAGCAATCCCAGCGCCGCGCCCAAGACATATGGCAGGTAGCTTCGCATAAGCTCACCCTGGAACAATTGGTGCATCAAGTCTGTTGGAAGTCGACTGGAAATGCAAGTTCACCCGACGGCGCAGCAGGGCAACGAATTCGGGTTAACGGGTTCCTTCGGAGCCTTCGCCGGCGCGTAGGCTGACGGAGCATTAAACGAAAAACCCGCCTGAGCGGCGGGTCACTGGCGCAAATCAGCACCATGGACGAATATGTACCATAGCTGAGGGCACGAAATCAAGAAAAAATTCCTATCGCAAAAAGCTACCGGCACAAAAGTTGCCGACACCGCCGAACTGGCTGCCGCCAGGCCATTGCTGACCTGGGGTTCGGAGCTCTGGACGGCGCAGGCCCTTCCGGGGACACTGTCTAAAACGCGGTTCGCACCCTGAGCCGCAGGATCGTCAGCAGGCTGAAGCCGCGTGCGAGCAGGAAAACGTGCAACGCCGCCCAAAGTCCATTGTTGCCGAAGGTAGGCGCGAGCGTCAGCAGCGCGGCCGCGAAAACGAGGAACGACAGCAGCATCATGTTGCGCATGTCGCGCGACCAGGTCGCGCCAATGAACACGCCATCCATCTGGAACGCCAGCACACCGCTCAGCGCGGTGAATGCCGCCCACGGCAGGTAGATGTCGGCCATCGAACGGACTTCCTCCGATGTCGTCACAAGAGCAACCAGACCGGCGCCGCCAAACAGCAGCACCAGGGTCGCGGCACCCGCCAGCCCAAACCCCCAGAACAGGGTCAGCCGCACCGCCTGGCGGAAGGGCGCGGCGGCACGCGCGCCGACGGCACGACCGGCCAGCTGTTCGGCGGCGGTGGCAAAGCCATCGAGAAAGTAGCCGGCAACGAGAAAGAAATTCATCAGCACGGCGTTGGCGGCCAGCGTCACCGTACCGAACTGCGCGCCTTGGCGGGTGAACAGTGCGAAGGCGGCGAGCAGCGAGAACGAACGGATCATGATGTCGCGGTTGAGCGACAGCATGCGCACAAAGGCAGCCATGTCGAGCAGGCGATGGCGCGGCAAGGGCGGGGCCGCCCGGAACCGGCGGATGACGATCGCCAGGCCGAGCAGCATGGCAAGGAACTCACCGGTCACGGTCGCCCAGGCGACGCCGACGACGCCCCAGCCGAGTTCCAGGCCGAGCAGGAAGCAGAGCGCGATGTTGATGCCGTTCAGCACCAGTTGCAACATCAGCCCGAGCCCACCCTCGCCGCGCCCCAGCACATAGCCAAGGATGGCGTAGTTGATCAGCGAGAACGGTGCGGCGAGCAGCCTGATCCTGATGTAGACGCCCATCGCCTCGCTGACGCGCGGTTCGGCGCCCATGAATTTCTGCCCGGCAATGGCGACCAGGGGCGCAAGTGCCGCGAGCACTATGCCGGCGACAACCGCGATCAGCACGGCGCGCCAGAACACCGCCTGTTCCTCCAGGGCATCGCCGCGGCCGAAAGCCTGGGCGACAAGGCCAGTGGTGCCCGAGCGCAGGAAATTGAATGTGGTGAAGACAACGTCGAAGATAAGCGCGCCGGCCGCCAGGCCGCCGAGCAAGGCGGCGTCGCCGAACTGTCCGACGACAGCCGTGTCGACCAGGCCGAGCATCGGCGTCGTCAGATAGGCGAGCGTCATCGGCACCGCGATGGCCAGCACGGAACGGTTGGTGACGACAAAGTATCTGGCGTCGGCTGGGATTACACCCTTGTCCAAGGATTGCTGCTTTGCTGATTGCGGCTTGATCGAACCGCCGGTGTGCCCCATTTTCCCGGCATCGCGCAATCACTCTTCCCGCGAAGGCCAACCGAATTACCCGGTCTGGCGCGAGCCCGCCGGATCCAGTTCATGCCTTTGCAGATCGTCCATCACCCCGACTACGACGCCGGCTTCGCGGTCAACCATCGCTTTCCGATGAGCAAATACCCGCTGCTGATGGATACCTTGCGCGCACGCGGACTGGCCGGGCCCGACGCGCTCAACTCCGCGGAACCCGCGCCGGCGTCATGGCTGAAGCTTGCTCATGCGGCCGACTATGTCGACCAGGTCATCAGTTGCTCCGTGCCCGAGAAGATCGAGCGCGAGATCGGTTTCCCGGTGACCCCGCGTGTCTCGCTGCGCGCGCAGCTTGCCACCGGCGGCACGGTGCTGGCGGCGCGGCTCGCCCTGCGCCACGGCATCGCCTGCAACACCGCCGGTGGCAGTCATCATGCGAGGCGTGCGCAAGGTGCGGGCTTTTGCACCTTCAACGATGTTGCCGTCGCATCGCTGGTCTTGCTCGCCGAAGGCGCCGCCACAAACATCCTGGTGGTCGACCTCGACGTGCATCAGGGCGACGGCACGGCGGATATTCTCGCGGACGATCCGCGCGTGTTCACCTTTTCCATGCATGGCGACCGCAACTACCCTGTGCGCAAGGTCGCCTCCGACCTCGATGTCGCGCTGCCCGACGGCACGGGTGACGCCGCTTACATGGAAAGGCTCGCCGCCACCCTGCCGGAACTGTCCGCCAAAGCGCATTGGGACATCGTCTTCTACAATGCTGGCGTCGACGTCCATGCCGAAGACCGGCTTGGCAGGCTGTCGCTATCGGATGACGGGCTACGCAGGCGCGACGATATGGTCATCCGCCATTTTCGCGCGCAGGGCATTCCCGTCTGCGGCGTCATCGGCGGCGGCTATTCCATGGACGTGCCCGCCCTGGCGGCGAGGCACGCCATGCTGTTCGAGGTGGCGTCGGACTATGCCCGGTAGCTACTTCCGATAGTTGGCAAGCCTCAGCAGGATGAAGGCCGGCACGACGACCGCCGCACCGAGCAGGATGTAGCCGAAGAAGCGGTCGATGGCGTGGAAGCCAAGATTCCACAGGTCGATGAAGAACTTCCGGATGCCGTAGAACACATCCATCGGCGACCAGCCGAAGGCATTCATGACCAGGCCGACGAGGAACGACGCGACCAGCAGTTTCAGGATCACCTTGAGCGGCGAGTCGCCGAGAAAGCGTGTCAGTGCGGACAAGGCCCGTCTCCAGATAGAAGCACCCAGACTCGAGGGCGTCAGCCTGACATACGCACTTGGCTTGCCGGCTTCAAGCCGGCAGTTTTGCGGATGGCGAACACCTCGAGCGAGGCATTGGCGTGGCCGCAAGCAGCGCCAAGACGTGGCAGCCGGCCAATGGACACGTCCGATCCCGCTGGCTTATCTGTTTTCTAACCAATTGCCGCTATTGCCAATCGAATAGCGGGAGCAAGGCCTTTGGTGGAGACGCAGAAAAACACCGCGCGACGCGGCGTCATGCTGTCGGTGGTCGTCCCATGCTACAATGAGCTGGACGGGGTGGCCGAACTGCATCGACGGGTGACGGCGGCATGTCTGGAACAGGGCTCCTCGTATGAGATCGTCCTTGTCATCGATGGCGCCACCGACGGCTCGCGAGATGCTATTTTCAAGCTGGCCGAAAAGGACGATCACGTCGTCGCCATCGACCTTGCCCGGAACTACGGCCACCAGATCGCGTTGAGCGCGGGGCTCGAATTCTGCCGCGGCCAGCGCATTCTCATTCTCGATGCCGACCTACAGGATCCGCCTGAATTGCTCGGCGCGATGATGGCGAAGATGAACGAAGGCTTCGATGTCGTTTACGGCCAGAGGCTGAGCCGCGACGGGGAAAGCTGGTTCAAGCTCACCTCCGCTTCGATGTTCTATCGCTTGCTGCGCCGCATGGTCGACGTCGAGATCGCGCCGAATTCCGGGGATTTCCGGCTGATGAGCCGCCGCGCGCTCGACCATCTGAACGCGATGCCCGAGCGCTACAGGTTCATTCGCGGCATGGTGAGCTGGATCGGGCTGAAACAGGTGGCCTTCCCCTATGAGCGGCACCGGCGCTTTGCCGGCACCACCCATTATCCCCTGAAAAGGATGGTTCTTCTGGCGATCGACGCGATGACCAGCTTTTCCATCGCGCCCCTGCGGTTCGCCTCGCTGCTCGGAATGATGTTCGGGCTTCTGGGTCTGTTCGTGCTCGGCTACACGCTGTTGGAATGGTCGGTCGGAAACGTGCTGCCCGGCTGGACCAGCCTTGCCGCGATCATGCTGATCCTCGGCAGCATCCAGCTCATGGTGCTTGGCATCTTCGGCGAGTATCTCGGGCGCATGTACATGGAGACAAAGCGGAGGCCGCTCTACTTCGTCAACGAGGTCGTTTCGCGCAGCCAGGCAGCCGAGGACGAGGAACTGCCCGTCCATCGCCTGCAGGAGATGGCAAAGAGGGCCGCACGTGCTTGAGGCGGAGTTCGACCAGTTTGCGCGGGAATATCAGGAGCAGCATGCCGCCAGCATAAGGCTGAGCGGCGAAACGCCGGATTTCTTCGCCAAGTACAAGATCGACGACGTTGCCGCGACGCTGCGGCGGACTGGTGTGAAACCCCGGCGCATCCTTGACTTCGGCGCCGGTGTCGGCAATTCGCTCGGCCATATGCGCAACGCGTTTCCCGACGCGGAGATCACCTTGCTCGATCCTTCGCGGGAATCGCTCGACATCGCCAGCAAGCGCTTTCCCGGCCTGGCCGCCTTCACGCATTTCAATGGCACGACAATTCCTTTTGCCGACGGCAGCTTCGACCTCGCCTTCGCGGCTTGCGTCTTCCATCACATTCCCGAGGACCTGCAGATCGGGCTGCTCGCGGAGATCGGCAGGGTGCTGGCCGATGGCGGCAGCTTCTTTGTTTTCGAGCACAATCCGTGGAACCCGCTGACCACGCACGCGGTGAGAAACTGCACCTTCGACGAAAACGCGGTCTTGATAACCTCCCGCGAGATGCGCAGGCGTATTGCCCAGGCAGGCCTTGCCAATACAAGGATCATCTACCGGATTTTCTTCCCTCGACTGCTTGCGAGGCTGAGGCCATTCGAACGTTTCCTCACCAAGGTACCTGTCGGAGCCCAATATTTTGCGCATGTGGTCAAGCCTGCCGTTTGACGTCCCGAGGATGCTGCGATTTGGCGCCGTCGGCCTGTTCAACACGGCGCTGGGATACGCGGTCATTCTGGCCGGGCTTGCGCTGGGTCTGGGCGATATCGTTGCCAACGCCTCGGGCTATGCCGCAGGCCTTGTCCTCGGCTTCTTCCTCAACCGCCAATGGACCTTCCGCAGAGCCGATGGCTTCCGGCCCGGAACTGCGCTGCGCTATGGAAGCGTCTTTCTGGTCGCCTACAGCATCAACCTGGCCGTCGTGATCGCCGCCCGTTCGGCTGGCATCTTCGAAAACCCATTGGTCCACCTCGCGGGCATTTGCGTCTATTCGGTTGTCTTCTACCTCGGTTCGGCCCGCTTCGTGTTCGTGGGTGGCGGAGACGACAGCGCCGACCGGACGGTTAGGGTGGCCGATGGCCCCCGGCGGCAGCCGGCCAGTCGAACACCTTGAACCAAACTGTCATCGGAAACGATTAGAGGCGGCGCACCATGAACGACGCTCAGGCCAGCATGGCGGCCGCCACATACAACGATCGGAACAGGCTGATCTTCTGCCTGCTCGCAGCCTGGGCGATGGCGGGAGCACTGGCTGCGCAGGCGGCTTCCACCCTGCAGGATCCCGACAGTTGGTGGCAAGTGAAGGTCGGGCTGGATTTCCTGGCAAACCGGACATTCCCGACAGTCGATCCCTATTCCCACACTTTTGCCGGCCAGCCATGGATTGCCAAGGAATGGCTGGGCCAGGTCCTGTTGGCCCTTGCCTACCGGGCAGCAGGCTGGAACGGGGTGGTCACCCTGATCATCGCCTCGATTTCGCTGACGGTTTTCCTGATGGGGTGGTTTCTCAGCGCGTGGCTGAAGCCGATCCTGGCGATTACGCTCGCCTTCGCCGCAATGTTCCTGATCAACCCGATCTTTACGGCGCGTCCGCATGTCCTCACCTTCCCGATCATCGTCATCTGGACTGCGGTGCTATTTGGTGCGGCAAGGGAAGAACGGGCGCCGCCCTGGTGGTCGCTTGTGCTGGTTGTGCTGTGGGCGAACCTGCACGCCACCTTCACCTTGAGCTTCGTCATCGCAGCGTTCGCCGGTCTCGATCTGCTGGCGCGCACGGGCATGTCAAAACCCGCCCTCCTGGCGAAATGGATCGCCTTCGGCCTGCTTTGCCCGCTGGTCAGCCTGATCCACCCCTATGGCGTCCAGGCCATCCTGGCGACGCTTGGCGTGGCCTACGGCAACGAGGCGGTGTCGCTGATCACGGAATGGAAACCGTTCAGCCAGCCGGACAGCCCCGTCCAGGAAGCTGCGATATTGCTGGCGCTTTTCGGGCTTCTGGTGTCACGGTTGCGGATTGGCTGGGTCAAGGCGTTGTTCGTCGTCTTCACCTTGCATGTCTATCTCGCCCATGTGCGTTTCATGTATCTGTTCTTCCTGCTGATTCCCCTGGTGATCGCAGTCGAGGTCGCACAGCAATTTCCCCGGCTTTCGGCCACCACGTGGCTGGTGGACAAGCGCGACGGATTGGAAAAATTCCTTGCCAGGCGCTTCTACGCGATCTGCGGCGCGGCAGCCGTTTTGCTGATCGTCGCGGTCGCCGTGCTCGGCAGCGCCTACCAGGTCACGCCGAGCCCGAAGACGTCGGCCAGCGGGGCGCTGGCATTCGCCGAAAGTCATCATCTGTCCGGCAACGTGCTGAATTCCTACAATTTCGGCGGCACGCTGATTTTCCACGGGATCAAGACCTATATCGACGGGCGGACGGACCAGCTGTTTCTGGGCGGTTTCACAAAAACCGATGACGAGACGGGACACAGCGACGGCAAGCCGCTCCTCGAAGCCCGGCTGAAGAAATACGCAATAGGCTGGGCATTGCTGTCGACCGGCGACAGCCGCATCCCCTTCTTCGACCAGCTTGGCTGGAACCGGGCCTATGCGGATGATTACGCGGTGATTTACCTGCCCGGCGCCTGATCGTGCCGCGTGCCGGCGCGAACCGGCTTCGCCAGCATTCGAACCTTGGCATGCGGCATGCACTGATCGTCAGAAAAATCAGAGAAATAGTCCCGGAAAGTCGTCGACGTTAACTTCATGCCTAGCTAATTCATGCTAACGCTGCCGGCTGGTGATGCTGGAGGGCTGGCATCCCACAGGGGATGACGTCAATTATGTTCATGTTAAAGCGACGGGCCGGAAAATTTTCCAAGGCCGTTTTCAGTCTGGCCTGGGCGCTGCATCTGGCAGCAATTCCGATTTCCTATTCGACAAACGCATACGCGCTCAACGGCGATGTCAAGCTGCCCAAGCCTTATATTTCCAGGGCGATCGAAGCGGTCCTGCTGCCGATCAATGGCACTGTACGCAAGGAGTTCAAACTCAAGCCACACGCCCACGGCGTCCTTGTGCTGTCGGTGAAGCCTGGTGGCACCGGCGAAAAGCAAGGCATCAAGCCTGGCGACGTGATTGCCAAGGTCCACGGCCACAAGATCTACAAGCCGATCGATGTCGATACGGTGGTCTACCATTGGGCCAAAGCAGGCAAATCCGACTTCCGATTCGACTGCTATCGCGATGGCAAGTCCTACAACTCCAATGGCACGATCACGCTTAGCAGCTACGAAACCGCCGTCGATGTCGTCACTGTCGCGACGTGGACAAGCTGGTCTGTCGCAACTGCCTTCAGCTATTCGGAGTTCTACAGCGAATATAGCCAGGAGATGACTGCCACCTACGAATCATCCGAGACGACGGTGGAGGCGACCGCCTCTTCCGAGGAATTCACCTCCGAGGCCAACAGCGAGGCTACCGACGAGAGCTCGGACAGCAAAGCGGACGCAACAGCTGACGGCGCGAGCGATTCGGCGACGGAGCCGAGCGATCAGGCAGAGGCTTCCGGAACCGACGACACCGATGCTCCCGCCGCGGAAGACAATTCCGACGGCGGCGACGATGGCGATGCCGCCGACGACAGTTCCGGCGACGATGATTCCGGCGGCGGGGATGACGGCGGTGGGGATGACGGCGGTGGCGACGATAGCGGTGACGACGAGTAATCCGCCAGCCTGCCGGCTACCGGATCGGCAGAGATATTCAGATGTTGGGTTCGAGCGCACGGCAATCGCTTCGGGTTAATTTGTCACCTTGCCGATGCTGGCACCCAGTCTGACGCGACTGGCTTGGGTTCGGGCGGCTTTGCGGTTGCCCGAGCCTGTGCCGTCATGATAACCAGAACGCGCGCGGGTATGATGTAATGGTAGCTTGTCAGCTTCCCAAGCTGAACGCGCGGGTTCGATTCCCGCTACCCGCTCCAGCTGCTGTCATCCCACCTCTCTCAGAATGAAATCGTGCAGCATCTTGGCGGCTGGCGACAGCGCGCGGTTCCTCACAGTGATCAGACTGTAGGGCCTGACCTCAATGTCGAATTCGGTTTGGACGACATCGATGGCGCCGGCCAGCCCGTCGGGATTCTGGATGAACTTCGCCACCTGGATCGATACCGGCGCAATGGCATCGGACTGCGCAACCATGACCAGGGTCAAGAGCAGTGAGCTGGTGTTGAGGATGCGATCCGGCAAGGCGATGTTGCGGTTGAGGAAATTGCTCTCCATCGCCTGGCGCAAGGGCGAGCCGCCCGACTGGAAAACCCAATCATAGGCGGCGGTGTCTTCCAGCCGCACCGGCTCGCCCTTGGTGAGCGGATGGCCGCGGCGCACGATCAGGCAGGCCTTCTCGACGCCGATGACGCGCGACTCGAACAGCCGCGGGTTGAGATCATCGGGGATGCGCGCGATGATGAAATCATGGCGCGTGGCGATCAGCTCGCGCGCCAGCACGTTGGAGGTTTCGACCTGCATGGTGATCTCGATGCGCGGATAGATGCGGCGGATTTCGCGGATTGCCGGCACCGCCAGCTCGATCGCCGGCGCCGTTACGGCACCCAGGAACACCGCCCCTCCCTTGCCTGCCTTGAGCTCGGAAATCTCACGATCGACCTCGCGCATCTCCTGCAGGATCGACCGCGCGCGCCTGGCCAAAGCTTTGCCGTAGGGCGTCAAGGTTATGCCGCGCGGCAGTCTCTCGCACAGCTTGACCTCCAGCACCGCCTCCATCTCGCCGATCATGCGCGAGGCCGCCGGCTGCGAAATGTTCATCACCTGGGCCGCCGCGCTGACCCGGCCATGGTCGTCGAGCGCGACGATCATTCGCATGTGACGTAGACTGAGACCGCTGCGCAGAAGGGTTTCGCCATCGCCCGGTTTTTCTTTGTAACGGTTTGAACCTGAACCAGAATTCCGCAGCGCAGGCATTGCGTTTCCCCTACTTGCCCTTACCGTCGCCGGAGAACGCGCCGGTCGATCTCGCCTCTTAGTGCATACCAAATGTGATATAGCAACCATCAAAGATCGCATTTGACAGTTATGGCAAAGGATCACACCCTTCGCGCGTTCCGAGACGTGACGGTCGATGACGAGAAAAATCGTATCGATTGAAATCAGCGCCTCGGGGCCATGGGAGGATACCGGAGATCCAAATGACGGCAGCAGTGCTTTGGCACTTCTGCACGATTGCGCGGCCCGCGACCCCCGGGGTGCCGCGTCCATCAACCAGGGAGAGTTATAGTGAAAATCATCAAGACACTGGCCGCAGTCGCGGCCCTTGGCATCGCTGCCATGACCTACTCGGCGCATGCAGCCGACAAGGGTCTCGTCGGCGTGCTGATGCCGACCAAGACCTCGCAGCGCTGGATCAATGACGGCGACGCCGTCAAGTCCCAGCTCGAGGCTCTCGGCTACACTGTCGACCTGCAGTACGCACAGGACGACATTCCCAACCAGCTCAGCCAGTTGGAAAACGAGATCACCAAGGGGCCGAAGGCGCTGATCATCGCCTCGATCGACGGCACCACCCTGTCGGATGCGCTGCAAAAGGCCGCTGATGCGGGCGTCGTCGTCGTTGCCTACGACCGCCTGATCAAGAAGACCGGCAATGTCGACTACTACACCACCTTCGACAATTTTGGCGTCGGCGTCATCCAGGCGAATTCGCTGGTCAAGGGCCTCAAGGAGCGTTTCCCGAATACCAAGCCGTGGAACGTCGAACTGTTCGGCGGCTCGCCGGACGATAACAATGCCTTCTTCTTCTACAACGGTGCGATATCCGTCCTGCAGCCGCTGATCGACGACGGTTCGGTCAAGATCAAGTCCGGCCAGACCGGCATGGACAAGGTCGGCACGCTGCGCTGGCTCGCCGCCACCGCCCAGGCGCGCATGGACAATCTGCTGTCGGCCAACTATTCGGACGGCAGCCGCGTCGATGGCGTTCTGTCGCCCTATGACGGCCTGTCGCGCGGCATCACCGCCTCGCTGCGCGCTGTCGGCTACGGCACGGACGCACAGCCCTGGCCTGTTGTGACCGGCCAGGATGCCGAGACCGCCTCGGTCAAGCTGATCATCTCGGGCGAGCAGTACTCGACCGTGTTCAAGGACACCCGTGAACTGGCCAAGGCGACCGTCCAGCTCGTCGACAAGGTGCTCTCGGGCGGCAAGCCGGACGGGCTTGATGAAAAGACCTACAACAACGACGTCAAGGTCGTCCCCTCGATCCTCTTGACGCCACATGACGTCGACAAGTCGAACTACCAGGCACTGGTCGTCGACTCCGGCTACATCAAGGCCGACGAACTGAAGTAACCCCGGTTACAAAGTCAGGGGTCCTGCGCAACGCAGGGCCCCTTTTCGTTAACCAGCGAGCCCGGTATTGTTCACCGACCTCGCCGGCAGTGTTTGCCGACCTCTCAAGGAGCGGTAGTCCCCATGGTCTCGACGATTTTGGAGATGCGCGACATCACCAAGACGTTCCCCGGCGTGAAGGCGTTGTCGAATGTCAACCTCAGCGTCGAGGAAGGCGAAATCCACGCCGTGGTCGGCGAGAACGGCGCCGGCAAGTCGACGCTGATGAAGGTGCTGTCGGGCGTCTATCCCACAGGCACCTATGACGGCCAGATCATCTTCAACGCCCAGGAATGCCACTTCAAAGGCATCCACGACAGTGAACACAAGGGCATCGTCATCATCCACCAGGAGCTTGCCCTGGTGCCGATGCTGTCGATCGCCGAAAACATTTTCCTCGGCAACGAGCACGCCAGATACGGCGTCATCGACTGGAATGCCAACGAGGCGCGCACCAGCGCCCTGTTGAAGAAAGTGGGCCTCAAGGAGGACCCCAAGACGCTGATCACCAATATCGGTGTCGGCAAGCAGCAGCTGGTCGAGATCGCCAAGGCGCTGAGCAAGGAAGTCAAGCTGCTGATCCTCGACGAGCCGACGGCATCGCTCAGCGAAAAGGATAGCCAGGCGCTGCTTGACCTTCTGCTCGAATTCAAACGGCAAGGCATGACCTCGATCCTGATCTCGCACAAGCTCAACGAGGTGAACCGGGTCGCCGACAAGGTCACCGTCATCCGCGACGGGCGTACCATCGAGACGCTGGCCAAGAAGGACATCTCGGAAGACCGCATCATCACCTCGATGGTCGGCCGCTCGCTCGACGACCGCTATCCGCCGCGCGAGCCTGACATCGGCGAGGTCGTGTTCGAAGTGAAAAACTGGTCGGTCTATCACCCGCTCCACGCCGAGCGGCAGGTGATCAAGGGCATCGACATCAATGTGCGCAAGGGCGAAGTGGTCGGCATTGCCGGATTGATGGGCGCCGGCCGCACTGAATTCGCGATGAGCTTGTTCGGCCGCTCCTATGGCCGCCATATCACTGGCGAAGTTCTGCTCAAGGGCAAGCCGATCGATGTTTCCTCGGTGAGCAGGGCAGTCGAACACGGCATTGCCTACGTCACCGAGGACCGCAAGACCTTCGGTCTCAACCTCATCGACCATATCAAGCACAACATCACTCTGGCCAATCTCGGCGGCGTGTCGCGCCATGGCGTGATCGATGACCTGGGCGAGCTCTCCGTCGCCAACGACTATCGCGGGAAGACCAATATCCGCGCTTCCAGCGTCTATCAGATGACCGGCAATCTTTCCGGCGGCAACCAGCAGAAGGTGGTCCTGTCGAAATGGCTGTTCGCCGACCCGGAAGTGCTGATTCTCGACGAGCCGACGCGCGGTATCGATGTCGGCGCCAAATATGAAATCTACACGATCATCGCCCGCCTCGCCGCCGAAGGTAAGGCGATCGTGGTCATCTCGTCGGAAATGCCAGAACTGCTCGGCATCACCGACCGCATCTACGTCATGAACGAAGGCCGCATCGTCGGCGAAATGCCCGCGGTGGACGCCAGCCAAGAAAAAATAATGCGCGCCATCGTTCGGGGAGAAGGAAAAGCAGCATGAGTACAGAAAGCGCCCCCGCCCCGCAGAGCAGCGTTGCCGAAGACGTGCAGCAGCGCCCCCGTATCGCCGTCTCGGCGCTGACGACGAACCTGCGCGAATACGGCCTGATACTGGCGCTGATCGCCATCATGGTGTTCTTCCAGTTCACCACCTCCGGAACGCTGTTCAAGCCGGTGAACCTCAGCAATCTGGTGCAGCAGAACTCGTTCATCATCGTGATGGCGCTGGGCATGCTGCTGGTGATCGTCTCCGGCCACATCGATCTCAGCGTCGGCTCCGTCGCCGGCTTCATCGGCGCACTGGCAGCGATGATGATGGTCATCTGGCCGCTCGGCCCATTGAGCAATCCGCTGGTGGTGTCGATCATCTGCCTCATCGTGGGTGGCGCGATCGGCGCGGCGCAAGGCTACTGGATCGCCTATCACCGAATACCGAGCTTTATCGTCACGCTGGCCGGCATGCTGATCTTCCGCGGCATCTGCCAGGCGCTGCTGGGCGGCGGATCCTCGGTGGGACCGCTTCCCGACGGCTTCAAGGCGCTCAGCTCCGGCTTTATCCCGGATGTCATCGGGCCACTGACGCTTATCCCGCCGACGGTGAACGCGGCCGGCAAGACCATCATAGGCAGCGGACTGACGCTGCACATGACGACGATCGTGCTAGGGCTGATCGCTGTGCTGGCCTACGCCTATTTCGGGCTGAGCACACGACGCAAACGCGAACGCCATGGCTATGAGGCCGAGCCTTTTCCCCTGTTCGTCATCAAGACGCTGGTTGGCAGCGCGCTGGCACTGTTCCTGGTCTACCAGTTCGCCAGCTACAGGGGCCTGCCGGTGGTGCTGCTCGTCATGGGCGTGCTGATCTCGCTGTTCGTCTTCGTCACCAAGCGCATGACCATCGGCCGCCGCATCTATGCAATGGGCGGCAACGCCAAGGCGGCGCAGCTGTCGGGTATCAAGACAGAGCGGCTCACGCTGATGGTGTTCGTCAATATGGGCGTGCTGTCTGCGCTTGGCGGCCTGATCATAGCGGCGCGGCTGGGACAAGCTGTGCCGGCGGCCGGCCTCGGCAGCGAGCTCGACGTGATTGCGGCCGTGTTCATCGGCGGCGCCTCGGCGATGGGCGGTGTCGGTCAGGTCATCGGCGCGGTTGTCGGCGGTTTCATCATGGGCGTGATGAACAACGGCATGTCGATCATGGGCGTCAATGTCGACTGGCAGCAGGTGGTCAAAGGCCTGGTGCTGCTCGGCGCCGTGATCTTCGACGTCTACAACAAGAACAAGGCTTGAACAGGTTTTAGGCGAGGCAAGCAGGAGGCAAACGATCGCGGCGCTGCTGGTAAACCTGCCGGCGTAAAGAAGTCCTTCAAGGACCAGGCCCGCGAGCGCAATCCGGACGAAGAGTTCAACCCGTGGCGCGGCGAGATCCGAGCCGCGCAGGTTAAGGTTTGCCAAATGGCAACCGGGCCAAGACAAATGAGAGAGGATCCATCATGCTGATCTCCCAGATTCTCGATGACGCCGAGACCATCCGTGTCGTTGCCCGCAACGGCGGCAAGACCCGGATCATCAATGGCGCCCGCAGCGTGTACTCGCTGGCGATGGAGGCCGCCCGCACCGGCGTCGGCCTCGTCGCGCTGATCGAGCGCAAGGGGCTTGGCGAAACGGTCGATCTCGAGGCCGCCTATAAGAAGGGCCGGCTGCTGTCGCCGATCAACCATCCAGACCCGGCGCATCTGCACCTGACCGGCACCGGGCTAACGCATCTGGGTTCGGCCGCGACACGCGATTCCATGCACAAGAAGCTCAGCGCCGACGGCGAGGAGCAGCTGACCGATTCCATGAAGATGTTTCGCATGGGGCTGGACGGCGGCAAGCCCGCGAAAGGCCAGATCGGCGTGCAGCCGGAATGGTTCTACAAGGGCAACGGCACGATGGCGGTGGCGCCAGGCGCGGCGCTCCTGTCACCGGCCTTCGCCAACGACGCCGGCGAAGAGCCTGAGGTGGCCGGCATCTACGTCATCGGCGATGATGGCGCGCCCTTCCGCGTCGGCTTCACGCTGTCGAACGAGTTTTCCGACCACGTCACCGAGCGCGTGAACTATCTCTTTCTCGCCCATTCCAAGCTGCGCAACGCTTCGTTCGGCCCGGAGATCCTGATCGGCGACCTGCCGTCCGATATCAGAGGCACCTCGCGCATCGTGCGCGACAACGACGTGCTGTGGGAAAAGCCGTTCCTGTCCGGCGAAGCGAACATGTCGCACACGATCGCCAATCTCGAACATCACCACTTCAAATATGCGGCTTTCCGCCAGCCGGGCGACGTGCATGTGCACATGTTCGGCACGGCGACGCTGTCCTTCGCCGACGGCATCAGTACTGAAGCGGGCGACGTGTTCGAGATCGAGGCCAAGGATTTCGGCCTGCCGCTGCGCAATCCGCTCGAGATCGAACAGCCGGTGAAGGTGGCGGTGAAGGCGCTTTGAAAGGGTGATCTCCCCCGGGGGGGATGTCACCAAAGGCGACAGAGGGGGTGCCTCGCGTGAAGCGCCAACCTCCATCTGTCGCAAGAAGGTTGCATCCGGTCGAGCCGACCCCCTCTGGCCTGCCGGCCATCTCCCCCTCAAGGGGGGAGATTTCTGCTTCAATAGATATCGAAGTCGAAATACTTAGCCTGGATCTTCTTGTAGGTGCCATCGGCGACAATCGCGTCGATGGCCGCATTGAGCTTGTCGCGCAGTGCCGTGTCTTCCAGGCGGACGGCAATGCCGGCTTGTGTCTCCGTGCCCTTGACGTCGCCGACCAGCTTGCAGCAGCCCTCGCTTGCCTTCTTCAGCCAGTCCATCAGCACGAACTTGTCCGAGATCACGGCGTCAAGCCGGCCGTTGGTCAGGTCGGTGATCGCTTCTTCCTGGGTCGGGTAGAGTTTGGCCTCGGCGCCCGCTTTGCCATAGGTATTCTGGGCATAGTCGGCCTGAGTGGTCGAGGCCTGGGCGCCGACTGTCTTGCCTGCAAGCGCCGCCGGTTCGGTCGAGGTGAGGTCGCTGTCCTTCGGCGCCACCAGAGCGAGCGGTGTCGTGTAGTATTTGTTGGTGAAGGAGACCTGCTTCTTGCGCTCCTCGGTGATGCTCATCGAGGCGATGATGGCGTCGAACTTCTTCGCTTGCAGGGCCGGAATGATGCCATCCCAGTCCTGTGTGACGATTTCGCACTCGACCTTCATCTGCGCACAGAGCGCGTTGGCGATATCGATATCGAAGCCTTCGACTTTGCCGTCCGAGGTGATGGTGTTGAACGGCGGATAGGCGCCCTCGGTGCCGATCTTGATTTTCTCAGCTGCCTGCACCGACAGAGAGCCAGCCGCCATCGCCAGCATGGCAGCGCCTGCTGCCGATATGATCCATTTCGAAATCTGCATTTTCTTGGTTCCCCTTGAACGCCGCCAGCTTGACGACCAGGAAGGCAACCAAGCATGGCGAGCCAGCCCAGGCAAGTATTTTGCCTGTGGGTAATGGGTTCAGCGCGCGGGGCGGAAATGCTTTGACAGCTTCAAACCCTGCGCCTGGTAGTTGGAGCCGAGATCGGTGCCATAGAGCGCCTGCGGCCGCTTCAGCATGTGCTCGTAGACCAGCCGGCCGACGATCTGGCCATGGTCGAGGATGAACGGCACTTCGTGGCTGCGCACTTCGAGCACCGCCCGGCTGCCGGTGCCACCGGACGCCGAATGGCCGAAGCCCGGATCGAAGAAGCCAGCATAGTGGACGCGGAATTCGCCGACCAGCGGATCGAAGGGCGTCATCTCGGCGGCGTAGAGCGGTGGCACATGCACCGCTTCCTGGCTCACAAGAATGTAGAATTCATCGGGGTCGAGCACCAGTTCGCCAGCGCCGCTCTTGTGGATCGGCTCCCAGAAGTCGACGACCTCCTGCGCGGCGCGCTTGTCGACATCGACGAGACCGGTGTGATGCTTGCCGCGGTAGCCGACCAGACCGCTTTGATCGCCGTTCAGGTCGATCGACAGCGCGATGCCGCCGCCGGAAATGTTGGGCGGATCCGTCGCGACCAATATCTGCGCGCGATGCAACTGGTGCAGTTCGGCTTCCGACAGCAGCGCATTGCCGGTGCGGAAACGGATCTGCGACAGTCGCGAACCGGTGCGCGCGACGATCGGGAAAGTGCGCGGGCTGACCTCCAGAAAGAGCGGGCCTTGATAGCCGGCGGCGATCTTGTCGAACTCGTGGCCGCGATCAGTCATGACGCGGGTAAAGATGTCGAGCCGCCCGGTCGAGCTCTTGGGATTGGCAGAGGCCGAAATCTTGGCTGGCAATGCCAGGCTTTCGAGCAAGGGCACGATATAGACGCAGCCGGTCTCCAGCACCGCGCCCTCGGTCAGATTGATCTCATGCAGCTTCAGCCGGTCAAGCTTTTCCGAAACCTTGTGGTTGGGACCCGGCAGGAAGGAGGCACGCACCCGCCAGGCCTTGTCGCCGAGCCGGAGATCAAGACTGGCCGGCTGGATCTGGTCGGCATCGAGCGCACGCGCCGACTTCAGCGCGCCGGACTGGAAGAGCGCCGAAATGTCCTGATCGGGAAGAATGCCTGTTTGCCGCAAAGCTGACTCCGCTGCAACGCCGCTGGTACAAACCTCTTAATCAAGCCGGCAATTGACGCAAGCGTGGCGCGGGTCTAAAGGGTCGTTATCCCGTGGTGATTTGGCCGGTCGGCTTGCAGCCACGTTAAACAAGTCGCTAAAGGACCGTCGGGCCGCAAGGCCGTATGGACCGGTTGCGACTTTCGCGGCCGGTTTTTTTGTGTCTGGAAGAAGAGCGATGAGCACCAACAAGCGCAACTGGAAGCCTCAGACGGCACTCGTGCACAGCGGAACGCTGCGTTCCGGTTTCGGCGAAACGTCGGAAGCGATTTACCTCACCCAGGGCTACGTCTACGAAACGGCGCAGGCCGCCGAAGCCCGTTTCAAGGGTGAGGAGCCGGGCTTCATCTATTCGCGCTACGCCAATCCGACCGTCGACATGTTCGAAAAGCGCATGTGCGCGCTCGAGGGCGCCGAGGACGCCCGCGCTACTGCCTCCGGTATGGCTGCGGTAACGGCAGCGCTTCTGTGCAGCGCCAAGGCCGGCGACCATATCGTGGCGGCCCGTGCACTGTTCGGCTCCTGCCGGTGGGTGGTCGAGACGCTGGCGCCAAGATACGGCATCGAGGCGACGCTGGTCGACGGCACCGACATCGCCAATTGGGAAAAGGCGGTCAAGCCGAACACCAAGCTGTTCTTTCTGGAAAGCCCGACCAACCCGACGCTGGAGGTGATCGATATCGCCGCGGTTGCCTCGCTCGCCAATTCCATCGGCGCCAGGCTGATCGTCGACAATGTCTTTGCCACGCCCTTGCAACAGAAGCCCTTGCAACTCGGCGCCCACATCGTCGTCTATTCGGCGACCAAGCACATTGACGGCCAGGGGCGCTGTCTCGGCGGCGTCATCCTGTCGGACAAGAAGTGGATCGACGAGAACCTGCATGACTATTTCCGCCACACCGGGCCCAGCCTGTCGCCCTTCAACGCCTGGACGCTGCTGAAGGGCCTGGAGACGCTGCCGCTGCGCGTGCGCCAGCAGACGGAAAGCGCCGGCAAGATCGCGGATTTCCTGGCCGAGCGGCCGGAAATCGCCCGCGTCATCTATCCCGGCCGCGCCGACCACCCGCAGGCTGATGTCGTAGAGAAGCAGATGTCGGGCGGCTCGACGCTGATCTGCCTGGATGTCAAAGGCGGCAAGCAGGCGGCCTTCGCCTTGCAGAACGCGCTCGACATCGTGCTGATCTCCAACAATCTCGGCGATGCCAAGAGCCTGATCACCCATCCGGCGACGACAACTCACAAGAACCTGAGCGATGAGGCGCGCGCCGAACTCGGCATCGGGCCGGGCACGCTCAGACTGTCGGTTGGCCTGGAAGACACCGAAGATCTGCTTGAGGATATCGCGCAGGCGCTAAAGGCCAAATAGCAAGCCTTTGGCTTTCAGGCGCCGGATGGCGTCTCTTCCAGCTTGGCCGCCTTGGTGCCGATGGTCATCGCGTTGCCGCGCCACTCGACGGCACCGCCGAGCCAGCCGCGCGCCCACATCGCAGGCAGGATCAGGTCGCGCGTGGCCATCGCCGCGACCATGCGTGGCGACAGGCACCAGCCCTTTGACCGGGCCAGGACGCACTCGGGAAGGTAGAAGGCTGCCAGTACGGCAATGGCGGTTGCCCAGGGGCTGATGCCTCCGCTTGCCGCCGCGATCAGCGCCAGCACCAGCGGCACCACTGCGCCGGTCAGGATTTCAGGCGTGAAGAACAGCGGAAAGGTGACGCGGCGCAGGCGCGCCCAACGGGCCTGGCGCGACCAGATCTCGCCAAATGTGCGCCGGCCGAGCGGCTGCTCGAAGGGCGCGGCGACGAGATTGACGCGCAGGCCGAGGCCATTGACCAGCTTGGTCGCTGCGGCGTCCTCGGCGATCTCGGCGGCCAGCGCGCGAATGCCGCCATTGGCATCGAGAATCGGCTTGTTCCAGAGCATGCTCTTGCCTTGGGCAAAGCCAAGCCCAAGCGCCTCGCCCGCATATTGCCAGCGCGCCTGCAGCGTGTTGAGGAAAGCGCATTCGACTTCAGCCCAGAAGCCGGCCGGTCGCGAGCCGATTGGCGTCGAGCAGACAAGGCCGGTATTGGGTCGCCATGCAGCCATCAGGTGCTGGACGTAGTCTCTCGGCATCAGCACGTTGGAATCGGCCAGGACAACCCAGTCGTGCCGCGCCGCTTCCCAGCCCTTGACGCAATTGTTGAGCTTCGGATTGGCGCTGATACGGTCGTCGCCGACCAGCAGCCGGGCCGGCACCTTGGGAAACCGGGCAATCGCCCTGTTTATCAGCCTGACCACTGGATCGTCGGCATGGGCAACACAGAAGATCAGCTCGTAACGCGGCCAGTTGAGCGAGAAGGCGCGCTCCAACGTCTCGAGGGTGAACGGCTCAACGCCACGCGACGGCACGACGATCGACACCGGCCGCGGCTTGCCGGCCGGCGGCGCCATAGCGCGGCGCCGTTTCAGACGCGAAGCCGCAAGCACGATGCTGGCGAGATTTGAGAGGATGAGAGCAATTGAAAGCGTGGCGACTACGAGAGTGAGTTCCATCGAGATCCGGTAACTCCAGAAAAACCGGCCCGCCAGAACAATCTAGCCGGCATGACGACTGATCTCAACAGTTCGACAGAGCGCCCGAGTCGCGCGGCATTGATTGGCGCACACCATCATTGATCATTGTCACGTGTCACTTAAATGACATTCTTTGCCGGCACCTGCCCTGCAGACCGCGACGATAGGACGCGCACCGTTGACCGGCCACCACGGAGCGCCGAAAGTTGCCGGATTGTATTGGAGCCGCTTATGTACAGCGCCGTCACGCGCAACATCGAAGTGCAGGTCAGGCCGTTCTATCTGGAGGATCGCTCGGATCCGTCCGAGAACCGCTATGTCTGGGGCTATCAGATAACGATCGACAATCAGTCGGACGATTCCGTCCAGCTGTTGTCGCGCTATTGGCACATCACCGATGGCACTGGGCGGGTCGAAGAGGTACGCGGCCCCGGCGTCGTCGGCGACCAGCCCGAACTCAATCCCGGCGACAGCTACCAGTACACGTCCGGTTGCCCGCTCTCGACACCGTCCGGCATCATGGTCGGGCACTACACGATGCGCAACAAGCGGGGCGAGACGTTCGACATCGCCATCCCCGCATTTTCACTCGACCTGCCGGGGACGCGTCGGACCGTGAATTAGCGTCCTTCTCCCGTCGCTATACGGGAGAAGGAAGGGACACTCTACTGCGCCGCAAACTCCGCCGGGTCGAAGTCATATTGCTTCGAGCAGAATTCGCAGGCGACGTGGATGCCGCCGTCCTCGGTGCTGTCCTTGATCTCCTGGGCGGAAAAACCCTCGAGGATGCCGCGGATCTTGTCCCGGGAGCACGAGCACAGGTCGGCGACCGGAACGCCGCCGAAAACGCGCACGCCATGCTCGTGGAACAGCCTGTAGAGCAGCCGCTCGGCGCCGATGGTCGGATCGATCAGTTCAGTCGGCTCGGTGGTGCCGAGCAGCGCCAGCAACTCCTGCCAGGAATTGTCGGCCGGATCGTGGATCTCCTCGCGCGGATCGCCATCGCCGCCCGGCAGATCCGGCACGCGCATGCGCTCGGGCGACTGTGGCAGGAACTGCGCCAGGATGCCACCGGCGCGCCACTGCTCACGGGTGCCGCCCGGGCCGGGCGTCAAGAGCTTGGCCACCGACAGCCTGAGATCGGTCGGAATCTGCTCCGACTGACGGAAATAGGTACGCGCCGCATCTTCCAGCGTCTCGCCGTCGAGTTGGACGATACCCTGATAGCGCTGCGTGTGGGCGCCCTGATCGATGGTCAGCGCCAGCACGCCCGTGCCGAGCAGGGTCTGCTGGGACGTTTCGCCCGCCGCGACCAGCGCCTCCAGCCGGTCGGCATCGAAACGTGCATAGGCGCGCAGCGCCGAGGGCGTGGAAAAATCCGCGACCAGCATGTCGACAGGCCCGTCGGTGCGGGTCTGCAGGATGAACTTGCCCTCGAATTTGAGCGAGGTGCCGAGCAGCACCGTCAGCACGCACGCCTCCGCCAGCAGCCGGGCGACCGGCTCGGGATAATCGTGGCGGCTGAGGATGGCATCGAGCATCGGCCCGAGTTGGACGGTGCGGCCGCGCACGTCGAGCGGGCCGACTTCGAAGGGCACGACATGATCGTCGCCGGCGTAGCCGAATTCGCCGAGTTTGGGGTGATGTTCAGTCACTCGATAGGTTTCCAACATAACAAAGCTCCAGGGCGCGGCCATGCCGCCCTCTCGGGAGCATGCGTCGAAACGCGCTTGATTTGCGTGATGCGGCGCAAATAGGCATCACGCGCCCGGAGATCAAGCTCCCAGAGATCAAGCTCCCAGAGATCAAGCGCCGAGGCACCAGGCGAGCACGGCCTTCTGGGCATGGAGCCGGTTCTCGGCCTCGTCGAAGACCACCGAGTGCGGCCCGTCGATGACTTCGTCGGTCACCTCTTCGCCGCGATGCGCCGGCAGGCAGTGCATGAACAGCGCGTCCGGCTTGGCCCTGGCCATGAGCTTGGCATTGACCTGGTAGGGCGAGAACACGTTGTGGCCGCGGGCGCGATGCTCCTGGCCCATCGACACCCAGCAATCGGTGACGATGCAGTCGGCCTGGTCGACAGCTTCCTCGGGCGAACGGGTGAAATGCAGCTTGCCGCCATGCGCCTGCGACCAGTCGATATGCTTTTGTGCCGGTTCGCTTCCCTCGGGGACGGCGACGTTGAGATTGAAGCGGAAGCGCGCAGAGGCCTCGAGCAGCGAATGCAGCACATTGTTGCCGTCGCCGGTCCAGGCGATGGTTTTGCCGGCGACCGGACCTCGATGCTCCTCGAACGTCATGATATCGGCCATCAGCTGGCAGGGATGGGTGTCGTCAGTCAGTCCGTTGATCACCGGCACGGTTGCGTTCTCGGTCAGCTCCAGCAGCCGCTCATGCGAGGTGGTGCGGATCATGATCGCGTCGACATAGCGCGACAGCACCTTGGCGGTGTCGGCGATGGTCTCGGAACGGCCGAGCTGCATCTCGGTGCCGGTCAGCATGATGGTCTCGCCGCCAAGCTGGCGCATACCGACGTCGAAGGACACACGCGTGCGCGTCGACGGCTTGTCGAAGATCATCGCCAGCACCTTGCCTTCGAGCGGCTTGGTGCGCTCGCCAGCCTTGAGGCGGGCCTTTCGCACCACCGCATCGTCCAGCATCAGGCGCAGATCGCCTTCGGAGACAGCGGAAAGATCGGTGAAATGGCGAACTGACATCAGCAATGGTTCCGGGATTACTTCGCGGCGGCGGAGGCGATCGCCTCCGCCAGGCCCTTGGCGCCGGCGCGGATGCGGTTGAGCGCGTCGTGAATCTCGGCGTCGGTGACGGTTAGCGGCGGCAACAGGCGAATGACGTTGTCACCGGCCGGAACCGCCAGCAGGTGCTGGTCACGCAATGCCATGTTCACCTTGGTGTTGGGCATGGCGCATTTGAGGCCGAGCATCAGCCCGGTACCCCTGATGTCCTCGATGACCTCGGGAAACTCGTCGGCGACCGACGCGAGCCCCTGCTTCATCAGCAGCGCCTTGCGTTGGACGTCCTCGAGGAAGCCCTCTTCCAGCACCACGTCGAGCACGGCGTTGCCGACCGCCATGGCCAGTGGATTGCCGCCGAACGTGGTGCCATGCACGCCAGCGGTCATGCCGACGGCCGCTTCGTCGGTTGCAAGGCAGGCGCCCATCGGGAAGCCACCGCCAATGCCCTTGGCGATCGCCATGATGTCGGGGGTGACACCGGCCCATTCATGCGCGAACAGCTTGCCGGTACGGCCAATGCCGCACTGGACCTCGTCGAAGATCAAGAGCAGGCCGTGCTGCTCGCACAATTGCCGCAGCCGCTTCAGCGATTGCGTCGGCACCTGCCTGATGCCGCCCTCGCCCTGCACCGGTTCGATCAGGATCGCCGCCGTCTCTGGCGTGATCGCCTTTTCGGCGGCGTCGATGTCATCGAAGCCGACCTGGTCGAAGCCTTCGACCTTGGGCCCGAAACCCTCGAGGTACTTGTATTGACCGCCCGCCGCGATGGTCGCCAGGGTGCGGCCGTGGAAGGCGCCTTCGAAGGTGATGACGCGAAAGCGCTCGGGATGTCCGTTGACGAAATGGTAGCGTCGCGCCGTCTTGATCGCGCATTCGAGCGCCTCGGCGCCGGAATTGGTGAAGAACACCTTGTCGGCGAAGGTGGCGTCGACCAGCCGCTCGCCCAGCCGGCTCTGCCCCGGAATCTCGTAGAGGTTGGAGACATGCCACAGCTTGGCTGCTTGTGCGGTGAGTGCGGCGACCAGATGCGGGTGGCTGTGGCCCAGCGAATTGACGGCGATGCCGCCCGCGAAATCGAGATATCGCTCGCCCTTGTCGGTAACCAGCCAAGTGCCTTCCCCATGGTCGAAGGCCAGGGGTGCTCGAGCAAAGGTCTCGTAAAGCGCCGAACCGCTCATTATATGCGTCTCCGGTACCGGAAAATCAAAAAAGCCGCCAAAGCGGCGGCTTGTGCGGCTTATCGTGTTTTTCGGCCATGAAGTCAACGAAAACGTCGCGTAGTGGCGCGCGGCAAGCCCTCCGACGAGACGCCAGCTCATAAGCGACCGGGCAAGTTGGGGAAAACCGAAAAAACCGATTCGTGTTGCACTTGGGACTCTTGTCACCGAGTCAGCGCATAAGGTAATTGTAGTTGAGAAATAACTAGATTTCGTGCGGCGGACCTAATCACCAGATATATGTGGTGTCTGCCCCGGTAAATGTTGCCGGGTCGGGAGTGGATTCCGATTGCCGCACGCTTAGCAGGAGCGCGGTCTCATGAACTGGACTGACGAGCGGGTAGAACTTCTCAGGAAATTGTGGTCGGAGGGTCTGAGCGCAAGCCAGATTGCCGCGCAGCTTGGAGGGGTCAGCCGCAACGCGGTCATCGGCAAGGTGCACCGGCTGAAACTGTCGGGCCGCGGCCGTTCGACCGCCACGCCGGCACGCCAAAAGAAGGCGACGCAAGGGGCGACCGTTCAGAAATCGGTATCGCGCGCAGCAACTGCTGTGCGTCACGTCACGACGTCGATCGGCGCGACGGCCCTGCAGACGCAGTTCGACGCCGAACCGGTGGCACGCCACTACATCCGCCCGGTCGAGAATGTCGTGTTGCCGATCTCGCGGCATCTACAACTCGTCGAGTTGACCGAGCGGACCTGCAAATGGCCGAACGGCGATCCGCTTTCGGAGGACTTCCATTTCTGCGGCAACGAGGCCGCCGAAACCGGTCCCTACTGCAAGTACCACGCCCGCGTGGCGTTCCAGCCGGCATCGGAGCGGCGGCGGAGCCGCTGAGCGAATAGCGAATAGCGAATAGCGAATAGCGAATAGCGAATAGCGAATAGCGAATAGCGAATAGAAACGGCTGGTTTTCTGTGACAGGAAGCAAGCCGTCTTTTGCTACTCCCTACTCGCTACTCGCTATTCGCTACTCGCTATTCGCTACTCGCTATAATTCGCTCTCTATTCGCCCTCTTTCACAGCCACCCATTCTTGCGAAATCGCCAGTAGAGGAACGTGCAGATCAGCGCGATCGTGGCCAGCACCATCGGGTAGCCGTATTCCATCTTCAGTTCCGGCATATCGCTGAAATTCATGCCGTAGATGCCGGCGAATGCCGTCGGCACCGCCAGGATGGCTGCCCAGGAGGCGAGCTTCTTGGAGATCGCCGTTTCCTGGCTCTGGCCGACCAGCAGGCTGGCTTCGAAGGCGAACGCCAGCACCTCGCGCAGGCTGTCGATCTTCTCTTGAACGGTGCGAATGTGATCGGTGACGTCGCGAAACAGCGGGTGCATGGCTGTATGAATCTGTGGCAGCTCGGCACTGGTCAACCGACGGCAGACTTCGACCAGCGGCAGCGCTGCGTTGCGCAGGCGCAAAAGGTCGCGGCGCAGCATATAGAGCCGCTCGATGTCGGGACCGGTCATCGGCTTCAGCAAAACCCTGTCCTCGATCACCTCGACCTCGTCCTCGATCTGCTCGAGCACCGGCATGTAATTGTCGACGATGAAATCGAGAATGGCGTAGAGGACGAAATCCTCCCCCTTGGCCAGCGAATGCGGGCAGCTTTCCCAGTGCTGACGAACGGCGGCATAGGACGTCGAGGGGCCGTGCCTGACGCTGACAATATAGCCGCTGCCGACGAACAAATGGGTCTCGCCGAAGGTGACCCGACCGTCGATCAGCTGCGCGGTGCGGGCGACGATGAACAAGGCATCGCCATATTGCTCGATCTTCGGCCGCTGGTGCGGGTGCTCGGCATCCTCGATCGCCAGCTCATGCAGGTGAAATTGCGCCTGGACGCGCAGCAGCAGGTTGCGGTCGGGCTCGAGCAGGCCAATCCAGACGACATGACCGGATTTCTTTGCCCATTCGCCGGCTTCCTCGATGGGGATGTCGGCAATGCGACGTCCGGCCGTGTAGACGCCGCAAGCGATGATGCCGGAAGCCGACGCAGCCTCCGGGATCAGGTTCCGAACGTTTTCCATCACGACCTCCCGAAGCAAATCCGCGGACGAGGATAGAGGCAAAGCCCGGAAAGCTTAGCTTAATTCGTGCGCCGGTTCGAGAGGCGGCCGTTCACTTCCCCGGCAGCGTCTCGGAAAGGCCTATCTTGTCGGTCTTGTCGCCCTTGGGCCGCTCAGCCGGCAACTGCTCGCCTGTGACGGTATAGTAGATGGTCTCGGCGATGTTGGTGGCGTGATCACCGATACGCTCGATGTTCTTGGCGCAGAACAGCAGATGCGTGCAGGGCGTGATGTTGCGCGGGTCTTCCATCATGTAGGTGAGCAACTCACGAAACAGCGACGTGTACATAGCGTCGATCTGGTCGTCGCGGTCGCGAACGAAGCCAATTTTCTCCACGGACCGCGATGCGTAGACATCGAGCACTTCCTTGAGCTGGGCCAGCGCAAGGTTGGCCAGGGCCTCAAGGCCGCGGAACAGGCTGGTCGGCTGGCGTCCGTCGGTGACGGCGACCACCCGCTTGGCGACGTTCTTGGCGAGGTCGCCAACCCGTTCGAGGTCGGCGGAGATGCGAATGGTCCCGACGATCTCGCGCAAATCCGTCGCCATCGGCTGACGCCTGGCAATGATGATGATCGCCTTATCGTCGATTTCGCGTTGCCCTTCATCCAGCACGGCATCGTCGCGGATAACCTTCTCGGCCAGGCTAGGATCGGCATTGACCAACGCGGCGATCGCTTGCTCGACCATGCGCTCGGCATGGCCGCCCATCGCAGCGATGCGCTTCGACAGATATTTCAGCTCGTCGTCATAGGCGCTGACGATGTGCACGGACTGCATGGCAATATGCCTTCCCACGGGGTGCTTTTTGAGTCGTTTCCTCGAATCCCCGCTGATACGCTAGCCGGATGACAGAAAAAAGAAACCGTCCCCTCGAAAACTAGGGCGATATCAATGCGTCGGCAAATGAACCGTGAAGGCGGCGCCCTTGCCGACCTCGGACTTGATCGAAAGCCTGGCGTTGTGGCGCGTCAGGATATGCTTGACGATCGATAGGCCGAGGCCGGTGCCCTTCTGGGTCCGGCTGGTCTCGACATCGACGCGATAGAAGCGTTCGGTGATGCGCGGAATGTGCTCCTCGGGAATGCCGGGGCCAAAATCCCTGATGGTCACGTCGATGCCGGGCTCCGAGCCGGCATCGCTGTGCGCGATCGACACCGTCACGCGCCCGCCCGACTGCCCGTATTTGCAGGCGTTTTCCAGGAGGTTCTCGAAAACCTGGAAGATCTCGTCGCGATCGCCGGGTACATCCAGCGGCCCATCGGCATAGTCCCGCTCGATGGCAACGCCGTTTTCCTTGGCCAGCGGTCCGAGTGAATCGATGACGCTGTCGACTGTCTCGCGCAGATCGACCTCGGTTCCAGGCTTCAGATAGGGCTTCATTTCGAGCCGCGACAGCGACAACAAATCGTCGATCAGACGCGCCATGCGACCGGTCTGGCTCTGCATGATCTGCAGGAACTGATCGCGCGCCGCCGGGTCGTTGCGGGCCGGTCCGCGCAGCGTTTCGATGAAGCCGGCGATGGAGGCGAGCGGCGTGCGCAGTTCGTGGCTGGCGTTGGCGATGAAGTCGGCGCGCATGCGGTCTATCCTGCGCGTTTCGCTCTGGTCTTTGAACACCAGCACATACAGGTCGGTGGCGTGACCGACCGAGGATGCGCTCACCCGGTAAGCCCGTTCGACCGGCAGCTTCTCCGTGTAATCGACGACATCGGAGGCGACATCACCCGACAGCACGCCGTCCAGCAGAGCCTGCATTTCCGGCGCCCGGAACTTCAACGACAGCGACATGCCCGGCGCGATCCCGCCGAAGGCGTCGAAGGCGGCGGCATTGGCATGGACGATGGTGGCGGTCCGGTCGAAGATGATCAGCGGATCGGCGACGGCGGCCGCCAGATATTCACCGGAGAGCCGCTGCAAGCCGGTGGCCTCGATGGCGGAGCCGCTCTCGGTGGACTGGCGCGTGCCGGCGGGCGGCAGCATTGCCGCAGCAAGCAGCATCAGCAGTGCCGCGAGGACGACATAGGCTGAAATCGCGGCCAAGGCATAAACAGCGACAACCGCAACGACACCGGCCGCAAGCGGCCAACGGCCGTTCCACAGCCGGGTGGCTAGGGTTTGCGCGATGCTTCTCTGCTCTGCGTCCAGGTCAGCCATTTCTCGCGCGCCCGCACCCCATGCCTTCGCCCTCGGTTGTAGGGCGACGGAACCTTCCGCTGGACCGGTCCAGCGCATGACCCAAAATCGGAGATCGATTTTCTGAAAGGATCATGCGCAAATCAAAAGTGCTACAGCGTCCTTTGCCCGTCCAAAGCGGGCGCGGCGCTGCAGCACTCCCAATAGCATGAGTCCGGAAGCTGGAAAGGGTTCGTCTCGATGAAAAAAGCCAAGGAAGTTTCAGCTGCACCGACTTCGGGGCCGCTGAAGATCAGGGTCGATGGCAAGGAACGGGAGTTCGACATCGAAAACCCCACGCTTCCCGACTGGGTTGAAGACAACAAGCTGACCGCCGGCGGCTATCCCTACGACAAGAAGATGAACAGCGAGGAGTATGACGAGACGCTCGAGAAGTTGCAGATCGAACTGGTCAAGGCCCAGGCGTGGCTGCAATCGACCGGCAAACGGGTGATGGCGCTGTTCGAGGGCCGCGACGCCGCAGGCAAAGGCGGCACGATCTTCGTGGTGCGCCAGTACCTCAACCCGCGCACGGCACGCAACGTGGCGCTGACCAAACCTACCCCGACCGAGATGGGGCAATGGTACTTTCAGCGCTATGTCGACCATTTCCCGACATCTGGCGAATTCGTCACCTTCGACCGATCCTGGTACAACCGCGCCGGCGTCGAGCCGGTGATGGGTTTCTGCACGCCGCAGCAGCACGAGCAGTTTCTTGACGAGACGCCGCATTTCGAACGAATGATCTCCAACGAGGGCATCCACTTCTTCAAATTCTGGCTCAACATCGGCCGGGAAACGCAGCTGGAGCGCTTCCACGATCGCCGCTACAGCCCGCTGAAGAGCTGGAAGTTTTCGCCGATCGACGTTGCCGGCATTACCAAGTGGGACGATTACACCGAGGTGCGCGATACCATGTTCGAGCGTACCCACAAGGAGTTCGCGCCGTGGATCATCGTGCGGGCCAATGACAAGCGGCGCGCGCGGCTGGCGGTCATGCGGCGCATCCTGATGTCGCTGCCCTATGACGGACGCGATCTCGACGTGATCGGCAAGGAGGACAAGAAGCTCATCGGCGAAGGGCCGTCGTTCCTGGGCAAACAGGACTGATGCCCTTGCGCCGCGCAGCCAAGGCCGCGCGGCGATGCTTTTCCCTCGTTTCTCTTAAAGCGCATCGCGTCGAAGCGGATTCATGCGCCGCGCTTTAGATCTTTGTTTCCCTGCACGTCGTTGTCTCAAAACCTGGGGCACTTTTGAGCGACATGCATTAAGCCGCAAGCCGGGCGATGCGCTGCAATCGCCGCAGCGTGGTGCCGTCCTGCAGCGCCTGCTGGAAAAGCGAAATCTCCTGGTCGATACGGTCGCATAGTAGCTGCGTGTTCCCCTTCAGCAGGCCGCGCGTCTGCAGCAGGGCGGCGACCGGCTTCTTGACAAGCTGCCTTGCCCGGCCGAGCGCCGCTTCCTCGACGCTGCCGCCCGGCACGATCTCCGCGACGAGGCCGAGCGCCCTGGCATCTGCAGCGCGAAGCGTGTCGCCGAGGCAAAAGAAGCGGAAAGCACCGGCGTAGCCAAGCTTCTGCGGCGCCAGAATGCTGGTCGCCGCATCCGGCACCAGGCCAAAATCGACGAATGGCACCCGGAACGTGCTTTCATCAGACGCGATCACCATGTCGCAATGAAACAGGATGGTGCAGCCGACCCCGACGGCATCGCCGTCGACGCAGGCAAGGAGGGGCTTTGGAAATGTCGCCAGCGTGCGGAACAGATCGGTGACGGCGGCGATCAGTTTCCGGTGTTTGCTGGCGTCGAGGAATTCGGAGAAGTCGCCGCCGAGACAGAAGCAGCCTGCCAAGCCACGCAGTACGACGACGCGCACCTCCTCATTGTCGGCGGCTTCATGGAAAGTCTTTGCCAGGCTCTCATAGGCTCTCCTGTCCAGCACCGGCCGGCTGTCACTCGACGACACGGTGACCACCAGCGTGTGGTTGCGAAGTTCAGGTTGCGGATGTGTGCTCATGACTGTCTCCGATCTCATGACGCACGCCTTTGCCCAACCATGTCGGGGTACCCCCTGGTCAACACCGGAGCAAAATGATTGCGGCGCGAACGCACCACATCGAGCGTGTGCGCGTTGAAGGTCAGCAAGGTGGCTACGACCTGCTGGTTGCCATAAGTGCGCTGATAGCCCAGCGGGGTTGCCAGGAAATGCAGTTGCAATGCGCGCAGCACCCACATCGGCTCGAACTCGATGATCACCTTGTCGACGCCGCGCTTCAGCCCCCACTCGACGAAGCCGGCGATCAATTCGGTGCCGACGGTTGAAACGCCGCGGCGGCCATCGCGGAAACCGGGAGCCACCGCATAGCGGGTCAATTCCCAGATGTTTGGGCCCGATGGCGGCGTTCCCTCGGAAAGGTCGGTCAAAACCTCGGTCAACAGATGTGGCCGCGTGGTTGGCAACATCCTTTGATAGCCTGCGACTTCGTTACCTCTGACGACGATCTGATGGACGGCCTCGTCATGATCGAACTGGTCGCGTTCGAGTCCGTCGGGGCGCCTGAGATCATCCCACCCCATCTCTTCGACGAATATCTTGTAGCGCAGCCGATGAACGGCCTCCCAAAGTTCGGGACGTTCCATCAATTCCTGGGTTGTAAGGGAAAAAAGCATTTCCGCCGTCTCCTGTGTTCAGAGGAAGATACGGCCGTGCTTCGATGAGAAAATTGCGTGATCGCGTAGGCAAGAATTTCCAGGCCGGCACGGCCGACCTAGCTAATATAGCCGCGCCTTATCGCTTCCGCGACGGCCTGGACCCGGTTGACGGCACCGAGTTTGCTTTTGGCGTTAAGAAGGTGTTTCTCCGAGGTGTGTTCGGAGATGCCGAGGATTTGCGAAATCTCCCATTCGGACTTGCCGACGGCGGCCCATTGCAGGCATTCGCGCTCGCGCGGCGTCAGCACGATATGATCGACGGTCTTGCTCGCCATGGTGTGGAGTTGCATGGCGCGGCCAACCGCGTAGGTCGATACCAGCGACACCTGGCCAAACTCGGCAGCGGACAATTCCACGGCCTCGCCGCCCAGCGACACCATGACGATCTGGCCGTCGAGCGTGATCAGCGGGAAGGCCAGTCCATCGCGCAGTTTGAAGGCACCGGCATCGCCCATCACCTCGCCGCTGCTCTTGTTTATCTGAATGCTCTGCGAGGCGTCGCGCCACTGGAAGGGCGCCTGCAACTGTTTCATATGGCTGACGACCGGGTCGTGATCGACATAGTTGCGCGCGACGTAGCGCTCCAGCCACTCGCCAGGCCAATCGCAGAGAAGCACATGCTGCTTTTGCTGGCCGGCCGGCGTGCCCGGCTGCGGGACGGTTCCCGCCATCAGTGCGGTGAGACCGAAATCCGACGCTATACCCAGCAGCGTTTCGCAGACTGCTGCCGCCGTTGCGGCGTGCTGCAGTTGGTCTATGAATTCCAGCGTGCGATCGAACTGACTCATCGCAACATCAACCCCATGTTGCCTCATGCATTGCAGCCGATGATGCGTGCCTGATTTACACTTTGCCACCGACCACGGATTGCAACCGCATGCTTATTCTGTGGCTTCGACCCTGATCTTCCCACCAAGGCGGCCAAAGCTGATTTGCAAACCGGCTAATTCATATCCTGAAATCGGCGTGTTCAAAATCAAAAACCATTGTGCCTGTCCCATTTTCATACGAAAACCGGTGCGAGCACGACCGTGGCGGAGTTTTATCTTGGCGTTCCAGTGGAGGTCCTTCGCCCTTGCGATGATGATCGGATTGCTGTCGTTCGCCGTTGGCGCGCGCGCCGCGGCGCCTCAAGTTCCGGTTCTATGGGATGCCAAGGAGCGACTGCCCAAGCCAGACCTTTCGGCGCTGCCCCGGCTGAGATTCCTGACGACCACGGATTTCCCGCCCTTCAATTTCCTCGATGGCTCGGGAAAGCTGTCCGGGTTCCATATCGATCTGGCACGCGCCATCTGCGCCGAGCTTGGCATTGTCGAGAAATGCCAGATCCAGGCCTTGCCCTGGGCCGAGCTGGAAGGCGCACTGCAGAAGGGTGAAGGCGAGGCGATCATCGCCGGCATCGCCGCAACGCCGGAATCGCGCGCGACCTATGCCTTCTCGCGCTCCTATCTACAGTTTCCGGCGCGATTCATCATGCCGAAGAGCAAGGCGCTGGCCGAACCTATCTTTGCCAAATTGCGCGACAAGCGTGTCGGCGTGGTCGCCGGCTCAGCGCATGAGCGCATGCTGCGCGACTATTTCAACACCGTTCAGATCGTCCCCTTCGACAGGCCGGAAGACCTCTATGCCGACCTCAAGACCGGCAAACTCGACGCAGCCTTCGGCGACGGCATGCGCCTGGCTTTCTGGCTGGGCGGCTCGGATGCGGCGGGCTGCTGCCGCTTTGCCGGCGGCCCCTACCTGGCGCCCGAATATCTGGGCTCGGGCATGGCCATCGCCACCCGGGCGGACGATCCAGCGCTGGCCGCCGCGCTCGACTACGCGCTGCAGGAGATTTCGATGAAAGGCACGTTCGCGGAATTTTATTTGCGCTATTTCCCGGTCAGTTTTTTCTAATCCGGTCCCCGTCAGATTTTGCTAGGGCGCAGCTGATATTCAGGTCAGCGTGCGCAGCCGCGCCTTGGCCGCGCGGCCGATGGCAGCCACCGTCAGTGTGTCGAGATCGAGCTCACGCCGGATCAGCTGCAGCACCCGCACCTCTTCCATGCGCATTTCAAGATCGACGGCGGCAACCTCGAAGGCGGCAGCATAGGCAGTGTCGCGCAAGCGCTCGGGCAGGGCCTCGGCGACTTCTGCCAGAACGCCTTCCAGCCCATCCTTTTCGTGCAGGCGCTTCTGGCAGGCCTGGGCGACACTGACCAGCCGGTCGTGATTGAAATCCTCGAATACCGGCCAGGAGCGGACAACGTCGCCGATCCTGGCCAGTTCGACATCGGTCATGTCACGATCGGAGGCCGAGGTGATGACCATCAGGTAGATCAGGGCTTCATGCGGCGTCGGCAATTTTTTCTCCTTCAACCGGGACTCGAACGTAGGAATGCACAATCTGCATCGCAAGGAAAAAGCGCCGCACGCGTTGACGCTCCGGCAATGCACGCCTAGAGACCGGATTGAACAACCCCTGCTCCGGCCCCCGCCTTAAATGACTTGGGCCGGTGGACAATTTGGATAAAGTGACATGGCGGGATCAAACATCATCGATCTCAATCCCGAGGTGCTGGCCGCCGCGACCGAGAGCAAGGCGTGGCCGTTCGAGGAAGCCAAAAAGATAATCGAACGCTACAAAGGCGCCGACTTTCCCCAAACGATCCTGTTTGAGACAGGCTACGGACCGTCCGGCCTGCCGCATATCGGCACATTCGGCGAGGTGGCGCGCACGTCGATGGTGCGCCATGCCTTCCGCGTCCTGACGCAGGACAAGGTTGCGACCAAGTTGCTGTGCTTTTCCGACGATATGGACGGCATGCGCAAGATACCCGACAGCGTGCCGGACCGCGCCGCACTCGAGCCGCATCTGCACAAGCCGCTGTCGTCGGTTCCCAATCCGTTCGGCGGCGACTATGCGAGCTTCGCCGACAACAACAACGCGATGCTTTGCCGCTTCCTCGACACGTTCGGCTTCGACTACGAGTTCGCCAGCGCGACGCAATATTACAAGTCCGGGCGTTTCGACGCGATGCTGCTGCGCGCCGCCGAACGCTATGACCAGATCATGGCGGTGATGCTGCCGACGCTCGGCCCTGAGCGCCAGGCGACCTACAGCCCGTTCCTGCCGATTTCACCGAAGAGCGGCCGCGTGCTTTACGTGCAGATGAAGCATGTCGACGCCAAGGCCGGCACCATAACCTTTGACGACGAAGGCACCGAGACCACGCTTTCGATCACCGGCGGCCGCGTGAAGCTGCAGTGGAAGCCGGATTTCGGCATGCGCTGGGCAGCGCTTGGCGTCGATTTCGAGATGTTCGGCAAGGACCACCAGACCAATGCGGTGGTGTACGACCGCATCTGCAACATACTGGGCGGACGGGCTCCGGAGCACTTCGTCTACGAACTGTTCCTCGACGAGAACGGCCAGAAGATCTCGAAGTCGAAGGGCAACGGGCTGACCATCGACGATTGGCTGACCTATGCGCCGACCGAAAGCCTCGGGCTCTACATGTACCAGCGGCCGCGGCAGGCCAAGAAACTGTATTTCGATGTCATCCCGCGCGCCGTGGACGAGTACTACACCTTCCTTGCCGCGTATCCACGGCAGGACTGGAAGGAGCGGCTGGGCAACCCTGTCTGGCATATGCATGACGGCAACCCGCCCGCCATCGACATGCCGGTGCCGTTCTCGCTGCTGCTCAACCTGGTCAGCGCCTCCAACGCGCAGAACAAGGATGTGCTGTGGGGCTTCATTTTACGCCACACGCAAGGCGTGACGCCGGAGACGCATCCCGAGCTCGACCAGTTGGTCGGCCACGCGATCCGCTATTTCGACGACTTCGTGAAGCCGACGAAAACCTTCCGTCCGGCCGACGAAGTCGAGCGCGAGGCATTGCAAGCTCTCGACGCGGCGCTCGGCGCGCTGCCGGATGACGCCAATGGCGAAGCGATCCAGAACGCATCGCTCAACGTCGCACGCAGGATCGAACGCTATCAGGATCATTCCAAGCAAAGCCCGGAAGGCGGCCCCGGCGTCTCTGGTGCCTTTTTCCAGATGATCTACCAGGTGCTGATCGGCCAGGAGCGCGGTCCGCGCTTCGGATCGTTCGCAGCACTCTATGGCATTGCCGAAACGCGGGCGCTCATTGAGCGGGCGCTGGCTGGTCAGCTGGCTTGAGAACGCCGTCCACCTCTTCCAGGATCGAACTCGGCGCCTGAGGCGCCGGGCTTGGCGCGGCCGGCATTGCCGGCATGCCGGACAGATCGGGAGCCGATCCGAAAATGCCCTTCTTCGCCGTGCGTGCCTTGTCGCCGGCCTCGACATAGGGTCCACCGTTGGCGGCGCGCGCCCAGCCGTTTTCGACCAGCCATCGACCGACATCCTGCTTGCCGATCCGGCATTCGGCGGCGATCAGGTCGCGACCACCGTCGGGCGGTACGCTGCAAACCACCGCACGGCCGCGCAGGAAGGCACGGAACGCCGTCCGCGCCCGGACGCCGCATGGCCAGGATTTGCCGTCATCACTGCAAACCTCGTCCTGACTGACGATGTCGATGCCGGAAACCGCGATCGAGTAACCCTTCGCTTCGATCCGGCCGGCGGCCGGCGCGACCGGCTGGAACAGCTTTGTGCCGTTCCAGTCGTCGGGCATTTTCGGTTTGGGCGGCACGGCCAGGGCCAGCTTGCTCAGCGGCTCGCGCGGCTCGACCCGTTCCGGTTCCTCGGCGGCACGCTGAGGCGGTGCAACGAGCTCGGGATCGATCGCCCTCGAATGCGGCGCAAGCTTCGGCGGCTGTGGATCTGAAATGGCCGAAGTGGCCGGCTCGTCGGGCACCGTCTCGGCGCCTTGCTGCGAAATCGTGTCGGCGCCCGCATCAAGCTGGTCCAGCACGACAACGCTGTCGCTTCCTTTCAGCGTGCGGCCGCCCGTAACGACCATGGTCACCATCACCGGGACCATCAGAACCGAAAGGGCAACATGAAGGAGACGCACCAGCCGACCTACTGGCTTGCCCATACGATCCGCGCCACCCATTCGACATCGCGCATGGGAATATCGCGGTCGGGATGATCGGGATTGAGCGAGACCAGCGCAATCGACTTGACGGTCTGGCGCTCCAGCACCTTGGCCATGACCTCGCCGGCGGTGGTCTTGACGACGACGCGATCGCCCTTGCGGGTGATGGCGCCCGGTTCGACGATGAGGACATCGCCATTGCGGTAGAGCGGCAGCATGGAATCGCCCTGCACCTGCAGCGCATAGGAGTTCTCGGTGGATTGCGCCGGCAGTTCGACCAGATCCCAGCCCTGTCCGGCCGGAAAACCGGCATCGTCGAAGTAGCCGCCGGCGCCCGCCTGGGCAAAACCGAGCAACGGCACGGAGCGTGTGCGGGCAAGGGCGGCGGCATGGCTGGTCGCGGCTCGGCCTTCGATCAGGCCGGTGAATTCATCGAGCGAAGCGCCCGTCGCCTCGATGATCTTGGCCAGCGATTCGGTCGAAGGCCAGCGCGGCCGGCCGTCCGACGACAGACGCTTCGACTTGTTGAACGCAGTGGAATCGAGCCCCGCGCGCTTGGCCAAACCCGAGGCCGAAAGCGAATAGCGCTCGGCAAGAGCATCGATGGCGGCCCAGACACGGTCATGCGAGAGCATTCTTGCTCTCCTTCAAACAGGAAAAAATACCTTTTTCGCTTCTAACCCGGAGCCATCCTCTTGTCCACAGTGCAAGGCTGCCTCACGCCGCCTTTCTGGTCTCGCCCTTCGTATAGGGATCGAAGCGCTCGTAGAAGCTTTCGCCCTTCTCGGCCATGTCGAGCAGCAGCTTGGGCGCCTTGAACTCGGCGCCGTATTTCTTCTGCAAGCCCTTGGTGATCTTGACGAATGCCTTGGCGCCGATGCCGTCGATATATGACAGCGCGCCGCCGGTGTAGGGCGCGAAACCGAAGGCCAGGATCGAGCCGACATCGGCCTCGCGCGGGTCGGTGACGATACCCTCTTCCATAACCCGGGCCGCTTCCAGCGCTATGGTGACCAGCAGCCGCTGCTGCAGTTCCTCATAATCGACCTTCTCGGGCGCAAGCTGCGGATAGAGCTCCTTGAGTCCCGGCCACAGCTTCTTCTTGGCCGGCTTGGCGGGATAATCGTAAAAACCTTTGCCGTTCTTGCGGCCAAAGCGGCCGTGATCGTCGACCATGGTGTTGATCAGCGCCATCTGCTTCGGATCGACCGCCTTGTCGCCGAGATCCCTGATGGTCTGCTTCATGATCTTCTGGGCAAGGTCGATGGCCGTCTCGTCGGTCAGCGCCAGGGGTCCGACCGGCATGCCGGCGGCCTTCGCGGCATTCTCGATCATCGGCGCCGGAACGCCTTCGATCAGCATCTTGTAGGCTTCCGACATGTAGCGCAGCACGCAGCGGTTGACATAGAAGCCGCGCGTGTCGTTGACGACGATCGGCGTCTTCTTGATGGCACGGACGAAATCGATCGCCGTGGCCAGCGCCTTGTCGCCTGTCTTCTTGCCCAAAATGATCTCGACCAGCATCATCTTGTCGACAGGGGAGAAGAAGTGGATGCCGATGAAATTCTTTGGCCGCGCCGAATTCTTGGCCAGCGCCGAGATCGGGATGGTGGAGGTGTTCGACGCGAAGATCGCCGATGGCTTCAACACGGCCTCCGCCTGTTCGGTGGCGCTCTTCTTGACACCTGAATCCTCGAAGACCGCCTCGACCACCAGGTCGCAGCCAGCAAGGTCTGCATAGTCGGCTGTCGGCGTGATCAGCGACAGCAACTTGTCCTTCTCCTCGGGCTTGGCGCGGCCCTTCTTCAGTTGATCCGAGATCAGACTGTCGGAATGTGCCTTGCCCTTGGCGGCCGACTCCATGTCACGGTCGAGCAGCACAACCGGGATGCCGGCCTTGGCGGTGACGTAGGCGATGCCGGCGCCCATGAAACCGGCGCCGAGAATGCCGATCTTCTTGAACTTGGTTTCCGGCACGCCGGCCGGGCGGCGGGCGCCCTTGTTCAGTTCCTGCAGCGAGACGAACAGCGAGCGAATCATCGCCGCCGCTTCCCTGGTCTGCATGATCTCGGTGAAATAGCGCTGCTCGATACGCAAGGCGGTGTCGAACGGCACCAGCAGGCCTTCATAGACGCATTTGAGGATCGCGGCAGCCGCCGGATAGTTGCCATAGGTCTCGCGACGCAGGATGGCGATGGCCGGCGGCCACAGATTGAAGCCGGCGGGCGAATAGATCTGGCCACCGGGCAGTTTGAAGCCCTTCTCGTCCCACGGCGCCACCGGCTTCAAGCCATTCCTGATCATCGCCTTGGCGGTATCGACCAGCTTGGCGGGCTCGGCGATCTCATGGATCAGACCCATCGACTTGGCCTTCTGCGGCGACAGCGTCTGGCCGGAGGTCAGCATCTGCAGCGCCTGCTGCTGATCGGTCAGGCGCGGCACGCGCTGGGTGCCGCCGGCGCCCGGGAAGATGCCGATTTTCACCTCGGGAAGCGCCATCTTGACCTTGTCGCTGTCGGCGGCAACGCGTCCGTGGCAGGCCAGCGACATCTCGAAGGCACCGCCCATGCAGGTGCCGTTGATCGCCGACACCCATGGCTTGCCGCAAGTTTCCAGCTTGCGGAACAGGCCGGTCATCATGCCGGCATTGTCGAACAGCGCCTTGGTGGCCTTTTCGGCGTCCTTATCCTTTTCAGCGGCGAACGTGGTCAGCATCTTCTGCAGCAGTGTGATGTCGGCGCCGCCGGAGAAGGTATCCTTGCCGGAGGTGATCACCGCGCCCTTGATGGCGGCGTCACCCGTCACGTGATCGACGATGGCGTTCAGTTCCCGCATGGCTTCTTCGGTGAAGACATTCATCGATCGGCCCGGCATGTCCCAGGTGACAAGCGCAATGCCGTCGGCGTCGACGTCGAGGGTGAAATTTGTATAGCTCATCGTTTCTCTCCCCGTCAGACGCGTTCGATGATCGTTGCGGTGCCCATGCCGGCACCGATACACAGTGTCACCAGGGCGGTGTTCAAATCACGACGCTCGAGTTCGTCCAGCACAGTGCCCAAGATCATCGCACCGGTGGCGCCGAGCGGATGGCCCATGGCAATGGCGCCGCCATTGACGTTGATCCTGTCATGCGGAATGTCGAACGCCTGCATGTAACGCAAAACCACCGAGGCGAAGGCCTCGTTGAGCTCGAAAAGGTCGATGTCGGACAGCTTCATCTTGGCGCGCTTCAACAGCTTTTCGGTGACGTCGACCGGACCGGTCAGCATCAGCACCGGTTCGGAGCCGATGTTGGCGAAGGTGCGGATGCGGGCGCGCGGCTTGATACCCATCGCCTTGCCGGCCTTCTTCGACCCGAGCAGCACGGCCGCCGCACCGTCGACGATGCCGGACGAATTGCCGGCGTGGTGGACATGGTTGACCTCTTCCACCTCAGGATGCTTCTGCACGGCGACGGCATCGAAGCCGCCCATTTCGCCAGGCATGATGAAGGACGGGTTGAGCGAGGCCAGCGACTGCATGTCGGTCGACGGGCGCATATGCTCGTCATGGTCCAGGATGGTCAGGCCGTTTTGGTCCTTGATCGGAATGACGGACTTCTTGAAGCGGCCGTCGGCCCAGGATTTTGCGGCGCGCTTCTGGCTCTCGACCGCATAGGCGTCGACGTCGTCTCTGCTGAAGCCGTATTTGGTGGCGATCAGGTCGGCGGAGATGCCTTGCGGCACGAACCAGCCGGGCAGGCCGACCGAGGGATCCATGAACCAGGCGCCGCCGGAGGCGCCCATGCCGACGCGCGACATCGATTCGACGCCGCCGGCGATGACGATCTCGTCGGCGCCCTGCGCGATCTTGGCGGCGCCGAAATTGATGGCATCTAGCCCCGAGGCACAGAAGCGCGAGATCTGCATGCCCGGCGCCTTGGTGTCGTAGCCGGCCTCGAACGCGGCAGCGCGCGGAATGACCGAGCCCGCCTCGCCGACCGGATCGACGCAGCCGAAGATGATGTCGTCGACAGTGCCGGTGTCCAGCCCATTGCGGTCGCGCAGCGCCTCGAGCGTCTTGGCGGCAAGCCGAACCGCCGGCACCTCGTGCAGCGATCCGTCCTTCTTGCCCTTGCCCCGCGGCGTGCGCACGGCGTCATAGACATAAGCTTCGGCCATCTCTTGCTCCTTGGTTTATCCGACGGTTTTAGATTGATGCATGTCGATCTCCCAAAACCGGAACCACTTTTGGGCGACATGCATTAGAGCGAGCGTCCGATCAGCAATTTCATGATCTCGTTGGTGCCGCCGTAGATGCGCTGGACGCGGGCGTCGCGGAACATGCGGGCGATCGGATATTCATTCATGTAGCCATAGCCGCCATGCAATTGAAGGCATTCGTCGACGACTTTTCCCTGCAGGTCGCTGAGCCAGTACTTGGCCATCGACGCGGTCACCGGATCGAGGCCCCCAGCGATGTGGCGGGTGACGCAATCATTGTAGAAGACGCGGCCGATGGTGGCCTCGGTCTTGAGCTCGGCCAGCTTGAACTGGGTGTTCTGGAAATCGATGATCGCCTTGCCGAACGCCTTGCGCTCCTTGACGTAGTCGATGGTCAGCGCCAGCGCCCGCTCGATCATGGCGATCGCGCCGGTGCCGATCTGCAGCCGCTCCTGCGGCAATTGCTGCATCAGTTGGACGAAGCCCTGCCCTTCCTCGTGGCCGAGCAGGTTTGAAGTCGGCACGCGCATGTCGTTGAAGAACAGCTCCGAGGTGTCGTTGGCTTTCAGGCCGATCTTGTCGAGGTTGCGGCCACGCTGGAAACCCTCGACTTCGTCGGTCTCGACGACGATCAGCGAGGTGCCCTTGGCGCCCTTCTCCGGATCGGTCTTGGTGACGACTATGATGAAGTTTGCAAGCTGGCCGTTGGTGATGAAGGTCTTTGAACCGTTGATCTTGTATTGGTTGCCATCCTTCTGCGCTCGCGTCTTGATGCCCTGCAGGTCGGAGCCGGCGCCGGGCTCGGTCATGGCGATGGCGCCGATCAACTCGCCGGTCGCCAGCTTCGGCAGCCATTTCTTCTTCTGCTCTTCGGAGCCGTAATGGAGGATGTAGGGGGCGACGATCGAGTTGTGCAGGCCGATGCCGAAGCCATCGACACCGACATGGCCGATAGCCTCGATGATGGCACTCTCATGCGCGAAGGTACCGCCCGAGCCGCCATATTCCTCCGGCATCGAGGCGCAAAGCAGGCCGGCCGCACCGGCCTTCAGCCAGCTTTCGCGATCCACCATCTCATTTTTCTCGAACTCGTCGTAGCGCGGCGCGATCTCTTCCGACATGAAGCGGTGCGCCATGTCGTAGAGCATGCCGACCTCGTCCGCTGCCCAGGCGGGCTTGGGAAGGCCAAGGATTTCGGCTGGGTTGGTCATGCTGGTACGATACTCCTCCCAGAGCGCATCTTCAGAATTGAGGTCGGCGCGCTTCACGCAGGCCCCACCAGGCCCTTCGGGCCACCCTCCCCTCAAGGGAGGGGAACCATCTTTTAGAACGCTTCCGCCGGCAGTGCCATCAACGTGTCGGCGCCGCTCGAAATGCGGGCGAGATGCGCTGATGTCTCCGGCATGATCCGCTCCATGAAGAAGCGCCCCGTCACGACCTTGTTGTCGTAGAACGACTGAGCGCCATTGGCGTCCGTCTTGCCAAGTGCCGCCTTGGCCATCTGCGCCCACATGTAGCCCAGCGCCACAAGGCCGAAGAGATGCATATAGTCGGTCGAGGCGGCGCCCGCATTGTCGGGCTTGGCCATGCCGTTCTGCACCAGCCACATGGTGGCGGCCTGCAGGTCGTTGAGGCCCTTCTTCAGTGCCTTGGTGAACGGCGCCATCTTATCGTCGGCGCGGTTTTCCTCGCAGAATTCGCCGACCTCCTTGAAGAAGGCCTGCACCGCGCGGCCGCCGTTCAATCCGAGCTTGCGGCCGACGAGGTCGAGGGCCTGGATGCCGTTGGCGCCTTCATAGATCATGGCGATGCGGGCATCGCGCACGAACTGGCTCATGCCATGCTCTTCGATGTAGCCGTGACCGCCAAACACCTGCTGCGCCATGACCGCATGGTCGAAACCCTTGTCGGTAAGCACGCCCTTGACCACCGGCGTCATCAGGCCGGTGTAGTCGTCGGCCGCCTGACGATCCTTGTCGTCACCGGCGCGGTGGGCGACATCCGACTTGATCGCCGTCCACAGCGCCAGCGCGCGGCCGGCCTCGTTGAACGCCTTCATGGTCATCAGGCTGCGGCGGATGTCGGGATGGACGATGATCGGGTCGGCCTTTTTGTCCGGTGCTTTGGGCCCAGACAGCGAGCGCCCCTGCAGGCGGTCCTTGGCGTAGGCAACGGCGTTCTGATAGGCGATCTCCGACAGCGACAGTCCCTGCAGGCCAACGCCAAGGCGTGCCTCGTTCATCATCGTGAACATCGCCTTCAGGCCGCCATTGGCCTCGCCGAGCAGCGTGCCTTGCGCCTCGTCATAGTTCATGACGCAGGTCGAATTTCCGTGGATGCCCATCTTCTCCTCGATCGAGCCGCAGGAGACAGTGTTCCTGTCGCCTGGATTGCCCGATGCATCGAGCTTGAGTTTAGGCACGATGAACAGCGAGATGCCTTTGACGCCTTCCGGCGCGCCCTCGATGCGGGCCAGCACCAGATGGACGATGTTGTCCGACATGTCGTGTTCGCCGGCCGAAATAAAGATCTTCTGACCTGAAATCTTGTAGGTGCCATCGCCATTCGGCACCGCCTTGGTCCGCAGCAGGCCGAGATCGGTGCCGCAGTGCGGCTCGGTCAGGTTCATGGTGCCGGTCCAGACGCCTTCGATCATCCTGGGCAGCCACTTGGCCTTCTGCTCGTCGGTGCCGTGGGTGATGATTGCCGCGATCGCGCCTTGTGTCAGGCCGGGATACATCATCAGCGACATGTTGGCCGAGACCATGTATTCGGAGACTGCAGTGTGTACGGCGTAGGGCAGACCCTGGCCGCCGAACTCGACCGGTGCGGCCAGTCCCATCCAGCCACCCTCGCGATACTGGTCGAAGGCCTCCTTGAAGCCCTTCGGCGTCGTCACCGAGCCATCATCATGACGAACGCAGCCTTCCATGTCACCGACACGGTTCAACGGGTGCATGACGTTTTCGGCGAGCTTGGCGCCTTCGGCGAGGATCGCCTCGAGCACATCGGGGGTGGCGTCGGAAAATCCGGGAAGGTTCGAATAGCGCTGGTAGCCCAGCACCTCGTTGAGCACGAACAGCGTATCCTGGACCGGAGCCCTGTATGTCGGCATGCGTTTTCTCCACCCTGCGAACCCGGTCCGAACGCCCCGATGACGGCCAGGGGCGGCATGCGGACCGATGTTGAAAGCTGGATAGCAAAAATTGACGTTTGCGTAAACGTCAATTTTTCGGTGCGAAAAGATTTCCCGCCCATCGCAGCAATGAGCGTAGCGGCGCGGCAGCGCACGAGCCGAAACCCTATGGGTCGGGAGGCGAGAAAACGAAAAGCCGCGCGGCATTGCCACGCGGCTTTGATCGTCAGCGGATGACTTTAGGCGTCGCGCAATTCCCAAGGGGAAACGCTATGCGCTTACCGAGAGAACCGTTTCACACTTCTCCCGAAATTGCTTTAGCGAGCGATGCTCGCCTGTGGTGCCGAACGCTCGGCCAGCATCTGGCGCACCGCCGACATCGAGGCGCTCAGCTCGCTAATGGCGTCATCGATCAGCGCCCGTTGCTTCTGCAGACGGGCAAGCTGCTTTTCCGACTTGTCCAGCGCCAGCCGCAGCTGCTTGGTGTTTGAACCAGTCGGATCGTAAAGATCCATCATCTGCTTGACGTCGCGCAGCGAGAACCCGACCTTGCGGCCAAGCAGGATCAGCTTCAGCCGGGCCTTGTCGCGGCGCGTGTAGAGACGGGTCGAACCGTCACGCTGCGGGTTGAGCAGGCCCTTGTCTTCGTAGAAACGCAGCGTGCGCAGCGTCACTCCGTATTTTTTCGCCATCTCGCCGATGCGGACAAGGTCCTCGCCGGCTTCGACAGACATATTGGTATTGGCCGCGGTCTCGCCGGCCGAGATAAGCTTCATGGTCACTGGCTTTCCCCGTCTGGTGGCGTCGCGGTCTCCTGGACCGTGCGTCGCCTGACTGGAAAGCGGGGGCCTGCTTCCAGTCGTGGTTTCAACAAACAAATCGCAAAACGGCACGCTCGACGCGCCTTTTACGTTTACGTCAATTCTATACCGATTGCCGCCTTGTGACGCAAGGGCGTTCTGCGGTCCGAACTTTATGCCGCACTGTCAGGCCGACATCCAACATCCTTGCAACTTCTTAAGTTTGGTTAACGCGTTGTTTACCACGTTGGGCGAAATGTGGGCGCGTCGGCTACCCGTGTTTATCCTGTATCGAATTTTTCACGGTTTTTCGGAGCGCGGGTGGTAACCTGGGAAGCTCGTCTTCCACCGCGGCATTGTCGCCGGTCGCCTTCGTTCCGACAGAGACTTGGGGGAACTGGCCACGAGCCAGCCATTCTGAAAGACGGACGCACCTATGAACAGCAAGCGGTCCTATCTCGATACACTCAACGCCGGCAGGCAGCGCAGGCCGCAGACCACGCTCGAGCAGTTGAACCAGTCGCTGGAGACGCTGGAGCAGCGGCTGGAGCGCACGCGCGAGGACCCGATGGCACGTCCAGATCCCCGTCAATATGGCGCCGACGCGCGTTATCCCGCCGCCCGACCTGCCAGCCAGCAGCGCTGGTATGAGGATCCGCAGGCCGCGCCGCGCCCGAAGACCCAGATGCAGGGAGCCGCCGCTTTCGGGCAGAACTACCAGGCCATTGCCCGCGACATCGATCGCGTGCGCGGCCAGGAAGACGGCGTTGCCATGGTCGGCAAGATCGCCGGCGAACTGCGCGGCATGCGCGAGGAATTGCGCCACCAGATGACATCAGGGCTGCAGCGTGAATTCGAAGCACTGCGCAAGGACATCGAGCGGGCTTTCCAGTCAGGTGCCAAGCCCGGTACCCAGGCCAAGGGCAGTGCCGAACTCGGACTTGAATTCGAGCGGCTTTCCGGTGCCATCCAGACGCTGGCCGAGAAGAGCGACGACAGAAGCGTCAACATGCTGCGGCTCGAACTCGAGCAGGTCAAAGCCGCGCTCGACACGCTGGCGCGCGAAGAGAGCGTGCAGAGGGTCGACCGCCGCTGGGACGATTTCGATCGCCGCTGGACGGCTTTTGAAGACCGTGTCGACGCCGACCAACGCAAGCGTTCGGACGACCCCGGCCTGTCTGTCCTGACCGACCGGCTGGAGCAGATCAGCAACGCCGTCAACAACTTGCCAGAATCGCTGTCGCTGCGTTCGCTGGAGGAGAAGGTGCGCGCACTTGCCGGCGCCGTCGACCATTTCGCCAGCCAGCAGGACAACCGCGGCAGCGACACGCTTGGCCTGATCGACGAGCGGCTGGACGAGATTTCCCGCGCCATCGTTGCCTCGACGGTAGCGGCACAAGCCAATTCATTCGACCACGAGGCTTTCGAGCGCATCGAGAAGCGGATCGACTCGCTTGCCCAGCAGATAGAGGAAGTGGCGCAGGATCGTCCCGGCAACGCGGTCATGGACCGGCTAAGCACTCTGTCGAGCCGGGTCGACGAACTCGCCGGCCGAGCCAATCTGCCCGAGCAGGCTATGGAGCGCCTGGCCAAGCAGATCGCACTCATCGCCGACAAGATCGACCAGGCGCCTACCATGCCTGACGCCGACTACATCTTCCACGGCCTGGATCAACGCTTCGACGTGCTGTCGGTCATGATGGAACGCCGCCAGGGCGACGCCATCGAACAGGGCAACATGCTGTTTCGCGATCTCGAACGCCGGCTTGACGAGGTTGCCGACAGGCTTGACCAGCGGATGCCGCAAATCGACAGCGCCGGCATCATGGACGCCATCGATGCCCGCTTCACCGCACTGGCCAAGCGCATGGAAACGCGCGTTCCCGATCCCGCGGGCGAAGCGGCGATCCGCGGCCTGGAAAGCCGGCTCGAAGACATTTCAAGCCGGCTGGATGCGTCGGCCGCGCACGTCGCCGGCATTGATCCGGCGCTGATCCGCAGCCTGGAGGCGCAGGTCGCAGGCCTGTCCGCCCATCTTTCCAAGCCCAGCACGCCGCTGCCGGAATTCGAAGACATCAGCCCACGTCTCGACGAAATCGAGAAGTCCCTGGCCGGAACGCGTGATTCCATCCTCGGCGCGGCGCGCGAAGCGGCCGAGAACGCGGTGCGATCGTTGGCCGGTTCGAGTGCCAACACGACGGCCGTTTCCGGCCTTGCCCAGGATTTGAAGACGCTTGAAACGCTGACGCGGCGCTCCGACGAGCGCAATTCGCGAACGTTCGAGGCCATCCACGACACGTTGCTCAAGATCGTCGACCGGCTTGGTTCGCTGGAACCTAGCGAGCCGGTCGAGGCGATGAGCGAATTGCTGGACGCTGCTTCGGCCGAACCGAGCAACTGGCGCGGCGCACGGCGACCCAAGATGGCCGTCGAGCCGCCGTCGATGGATATCGATCAGCCCTTGCCATTGACTGGGGACATGGCGGATCTCGATGGCGCCGCCTCCAGCCTGCGCAATGAGCCGGAAGCTCTCAGCGGCCTGGGCACGCATGGCGGCCTGGGCACGCATGGCGGCCACGGTGTCGGCACCCGCACGCCAGCCGAGGCCGCCGCTGCCGCCGCCATGGCTGCGCTGGGCTCCGACACGGGTTCCGAAAAGAACGAACAAGCGGGCCTCAGATCGATCTTCGGCGGGCTGGCCCGCGCATTCAAGGGCAAGAAGGAAGCGGATATTCCGCCACTGGCCGGCTCGGCGCCGAGCACCCCAATACCGAGCGTCGATCTCGACGAGCCGCTCGATCCGAGAATGGCCAATCGGCCGCTGGAGCCGGGCTCGGGCGCACCTGACCTCAACGCCATCATGAAGCGCGTGCGCGACGAGCGCGGCCAGCCGGCCAAGCCCAGCGACACCGATGCCGCGAAATCGGACTTCATCGCCGCGGCCCGGCGCGCGGCGCAAGCTGCGGCTGCCGAGGCCGATGCGCTGAAACGCCAGTCGACGATGACCGGACCGGTGAAGGCGCTGCGGATCGGCGACCTGCTCAAGGCTCGGCGCAAGCCGATCCTGATGGGGACAACCGCGATTTTGCTGGCGCTGGGCGCCTTGCAACTGGGCAAGGCCTTTTTCGCCGATCCCGCCCAGGTGGCAAGCAACGATGTCGCGCCGATCGTCGCCTCGCAGTCGGTGAAAACCGCCTCATTCGATGCAGCTGGCCAGCCAAAGACCGATATTCACCCCACGGCAGTGGAAAGCGCGCCGGATCGTGGCGTGAGACCAGCCGAGCCGTCCGAACCGGCAACCAAGGACGACGTGGCGGCGCAAAGCACGATGACCACGCCGCCAGGCGCCGATCCGTCGACGGCCGCGCCAGCAGCCGAGCCGCTTCCTGCGCCCGTCGATGCCAGCGCGGCGATGTTCGAAACGACAGCTTCGGCTGCGCCGGCCACAACCGCCCCGGCCCCGACTGTTTCAACCGCCACGGATGCAACCGATGCCGACACCGGCACCCAGCCGATGGCGGCCCAGCCGGCCACAGCCAAGGACACTACGGGCGCGGTTCCGCCGACGGACGCTTCACCGGCGGCGACCACGGCCAAGATCGACATTCCAGCTGACGCCGGCCCGGACGCTTTGCGCGACGCCGCCGCCAGTGGCGATGCCAAGGCGCTGTTCGAGATCGGCTCGCGTTATGCCGAGGCGCGCGGTGTCAAGGAAGATATGGTGGCAGCGGCCAAATGGTACGAGAAATCAGCGGAGCTCGGCTTTGCGCCGGCCGAATATCGCATCGGCAATTTCTACGAAAAGGGCATCGGCGTCGCGCGCGACATCAAGAAGGCGAAGACCTGGTACCAGCTTTCCGCGGAGCAGGGCAACGCCAGCGGCATGCACAATCTGGCCGTGTTGTTCGCCATGGCCGCGGACGGCGTGACCGACAATGAATCGGCCGCGCACTGGTTCCAGGCGGCGGCCGACGTCGGCGTCAAGGACAGCCAGTTCAACCTCGGCATCCTCGCCGCCAAGGGCGTCGGCATGAAGCAGAACCTCGAAGAGTCCTACAAATGGTTCGCGCTCGTCGCCAAGACCGGCGACAAGGATGCGGCGGCCAAGCGTGACGAGATCGCCAATGCGCTGCGGCCCGAGCAGCTCGAACGTGCCCGCGCCGCGGTCGAACTGTGGAAGGCCAAGCCGCTGGACGCGGCAGCCAATTCGGCCGACGTTCCCGAATCCTGGCAGAACGGCGCACCGCAGACGACCGCCAGCATCGACATGATGAAGGCCGTCCAGAATATCCAGCGCATTCTCAACAAGAATGGCTATGACGCCGGCGGCGCCGACGGCAAGATGGGCCAGAAGACCAAGATCGCGATCATGGCTTTCCAGACAGATAACAAGATGCCGGCGACCGGCGCGGTCGATGAAAAACTGGTCAAGGCGCTGCTGGCGCGCAAATAACGGCAGAGGCGTCGCTTCCACGACGCCCTTGCCACACATTTGCCTGTTAACTGATTGAGATGTTTTTTGTTTCGGCGGCGTAGCGCGGTTTGACTTCGCAGCACCTCCGGCGCAAGAACGAATTGGCTTGTCGGTCCAAGATGCCCGCAACGGTTGCATTCACCGACAGGCAGAACTGATCGAGACTGACGGGTGGGCATCTATCTCCCGATCGCGGAAATTTCCGTCAACGTCTTCGTCCTGCTGGCCATGGGTGCGGCGGTGGGCTTCCTCTCGGGCATGTTCGGGGTCGGCGGGGGCTTCCTGATCACTCCGCTCTTGATCTTCTACAACATACCGCCGGCGATCGCGGTCGCCACCGGCGCCAACCAGGTCATCGCCTCCTCCGTCTCCGGCGTCCTTTCGCACATGAAGCGGGGGACGCTCGACTTCAAGCTCGGTGGGGTTTTGCTGGCCGGCGGCATCATCGGCTCCACTGCCGGCATCTACGTCTTCGCCTTCCTGCGCCGCCTCGGCCAGCTCGACCTGTTCATCTCGCTGCTCTACGTCGTGCTGCTTGGCACCGTCGGCGGGCTGATGCTGGTCGAAAGCGTCAATGCCTTGCGTGCCACGCGCAGCGGCGCGGCACCAGTGCTGAAGAAATCCGGGCAGCACAACTGGATCCATCGCTTGCCGTTGAAGATGCGCTTCAGGGCCTCAAAGCTGTTCGTCAGCGTCATCCCGGTGCTTGGCCTTGGCGCGGGCATCGGCTTCCTGTCGTCGATCATGGGCGTCGGCGGCGGTTTCATCATGGTGCCGGCGCTGATCTATCTCCTGAAAGTGCCGACCAATGTCGTTATCGGCACATCGCTGTTCCAGATCATCTTTACCTCCGCCTATACGACGCTGGTCCACGCCACCACCAACCAGACGGTCGACGTCGTGCTGGCCTTCCTGCTGATGGCGGGCGGCGTGGCCGGTGCGCAATATGGCGCCAAGGCCGGCCAGAGGCTGCGCGGCGAACAGCTCAGGGCCTTGCTGGCGGTGCTGGTGCTGGCGGTAGCGATACGACTGGCCATCGGTCTCTTCGTCACCCCGCCCAACCTCTATTCGCTGTCTGCCGCGGGCCTCAACTGATGAGGGCTCCGAACGCGTTCGCAACAGCCATTTTCCTGTCGCTGCTTGCGGCCGCCGTGCCGGCGAAGGCACAGGTCCCGATGACGGAAGGCATCCAGATCGGGCTCTCCACCGACAATGTCTCGATCACCGCCGGCTTTTCCGGCGCCGACCTGACCATCTTCGGTTCGCTGGAAAATCCCGATCCACTCGTGGCGCGCCAGGGCCGCTACGATGTCATCGTCGTGCTCGAAGGGCCGCCCAAACCGGTGGTCGTGCGCCGCAAGGACCGGGTTCTCGGCGTCTGGATCAATCTGGACTCCGAGACCTTCGAGAACGTGCCGGTGTCCTATTCGGTGGCGACGACGCGGCCGCTGCAGGACATCACCGAGCCGAACAGCTATAAGCAGCTGTCGCTCGGCGCCTCCAACCTTTACATGCAACCCGCCGATCCCGGCGACAGCCCGGCGACGATCGAGGAATTCACCGCGGCGCTGCGGGAGCGCAAGTCGGCGACCGGCCTCTACAGCGAGAATGTCGGCGGCGTGCAATTCCTGTCGCAGAACCTGTTCCGCGCCACCGTCAGGCTGGCGCCGAACGTTCCGGTCGGCACCCACAAGGCGCGCGCCTTCCTGTTCAAGAGCGGGCTGTTCATCAAGGAAAGCTCGGCCCAGCTCGAAATCCGCAAATCCGGCTTTGAACAGTCGATCTTCCGTGTCGCGCACAATTATTCCTTCCTTTACGGCGTCTTCGCGATATCGCTAGCCATGCTGACCGGCTGGCTCGGAAGGCTGATCTTCCGGCGAGACTAATGCATATCGCCCAAAAGTGGGCCCCGGTTTTGGGAGAACGACATGCATCGAATCGAGAACCTAAAGCGCGTCGCCTGAATCCGTTCAAACACGACACGCTTTAGAACTTTTCCCGAAAAGTGGTTTCCCTTTGCGGGAGCATGCGGTAGACCGCGCTCCCCAGCCAACTGGCAGACACAAACAATTCGGTTCGGCAGAGCAGCCCATCCCCGGGCAGCGCGCGATTTCTCGCGGCCTATCGGCTCGCCGACGACCAATACAGGAACTTGTCATGCGACCAGCCTTCGGCGGCATCGACTTCGGCACTTCCAATTCCACCGTGGGCGTGGTCAGGAACGGACAGCCGCGCCTCGTCACGCTTGAGGACGACCAGGTCACGCTGCCCAGTGCCGTGTTCTTCAACTTCGAGGACAACCGCACCTGTTTTGGCCGCCACGCCATCGCCAACTACACCGACAGCATCGAAGGCCGGCTGATGCGATCGCTGAAGAGTGTGCTCGGCAGTTCGCTTGCGCACGAGAAGACCCGTATCAAGGCGCGCTCGATCGGGTTCATGGAAATCGTCGGCCTGTTCCTCGGCCATCTCAAGAAGAAGCTCGAAGCAGATGCCGGCGATGCCGTCGAGACCGTGGTGCTTGGCCGGCCGGTGCAATTCGTCGATGACGACGCTGAGGCCGACGCGAAGGCGCAAAGCGAACTCGAGAACGCCGCGCGCGCCCAGGGCTTCAAGCACATCGCATTCCAGTTCGAACCGATTGCGGCTGCGCTCGACTACGAGCAGAAGGTGGCGAGGGAAGAGCTGGCGCTGATCATCGACATGGGCGGCGGCACCTCGGACTTCTCGGTCGTGCGCGTTTCACCGCAGCGCTCCCGGTCGCTCGACCGCAAGGACGACATCCTGGCCAGCCGGGGCATCCATATTGGCGGCACGGATTTCGACCGGCTGCTGAGCATCGCCCATGTCATGCCGCAGCTTGGCTATTTGACGCCGACCAAGGACGGCAAGCGCAATCTGCCGGCCAGCTACTTCATCGACCTCGCGACATGGCAGCGCATCAATCTGGTCTACACCGCCAAGGCGATGACGCATCTGCGCCAGATCCGCTACGAGGCTGAGCGCGCCGACCTGGTCGACCGCTTCATCCACATCGTCGAGCACCGCTACGGACACGCGCTGGCGGCGCTTGTCGAAAAAGCCAAGATCGAGCTCACCGACAGCTCGTTCGCAGAGGTCGCGGTGAAGCTGCCGGGCGCGGAGTTCGCCGCCGAGATTACGCGCAGCGGGCTGGAAGCCACGATCGCCAGGGATATCGAGCGGGTCACAGGAACGGTGGCGCAGACCATCCGGGACGCTGAGGTCAGGCCATCCGATATCACCGCGGTGTTCCTGACCGGCGGATCGACCGCGATTCCGCTCGCCAGACGAGAGATCCTGTCGCTGGTGCCGCAGGCATCCGTCATCGAAGGCGACATGTTCGGCTCGGTCGGACTTGGCCTGGCGCTGGATGCTCAGCGAAAGTTCGGCTGAGGCTTTCTTGGAGCGGTTCTGCTTTACCGATCCGCGTTGGACTAGGCCATATGCACATAAACGCCGCAGGCGTGACGCGACGAAGGCCTGGACAGGGACTTACCCGCGCGTTGTCAAAGTCGAGAGCTGGTCAGTGTCGTAGCGGTTTCGCAAATCGGCGAGCGCTTTTGGGTCCGGCGCACCTTGCGCCGCGAGTTTGGCAAGTTCTTCGAAGTAGTGCTCGTGGCCAGGCGGAGAGACGGTCATCAGCACGCGCGCGGGCCCCTCACTGACATTCGTGATGTCGTGCGGTACTCCCGGTGGAATGAACAGATAGGTTCCGGGCGTTGCACGGATCGTCTTGTCGCCGACATGCCACGCACACTCGCCCTCGAGCAGGTAGAACGTCTCTTCCTGGACGCGGTGAACATGCCGTCCGGTGGCGAATCCCGCTGGGATCGTCCAGTCAAACATGCTCGTGTGCTTGGTATTTTCGCCGGTGACGAGGAAGACCATAGGTTGACCACGCAGCATGATACCCTTCTTCTCATCGGGCATGCGAATGACGGCATTGGCACTCATAGGATCCTCCTTTGACTGGGCGCTTACTTCTGGCAAGCACCTGTGCAACATTGGGCGTCGATGCCGGGAAGTCGTGAATTCGTTCCCAAAAATTTGCTAAAAGCGTTGGATGGCACTCGGAGGCGACCTTTATCAGTTTGGCCCGTTCCGTCTCGATCAGGTGGCGGGCATTTTGTACCACGGTGCCGAGCCGACCATGCTTGGGCAACGCGCCGTCTCGCTTTTGCGCTTGCTGCTCCAAAACGCGGGCGTACCGGTATCCAAGGACGCGTTGGTCGAGGCCGGCTGGGGCGAGTTGGCGGTTGCCGATAACAACCTAACGGTCCAGATCGCGGCCTTGCGCCGGGTATTGGCCAACGCAGCGAATGCTGAGAGCTGGATCGAAACACTGCCGCGACGCGGCTATCGCTATGTAGGACCGGCTGTTGCGACGAATGTCCCTGCATCCCGCATCGCGTTGGCGCTGACCTTGCCTGAGAAACCGTCCGTCGCGGTCCTGCCGTTTTCGAACTTGAGCGGAGATCCACAGCAGGAGTATTTCGCTGATGGAATGGTCGACGACATCATCACCGGCCTGGCACGCATAAACTGGCTTTTCGTAATCGCGCGAAATTCGACCTTCACCTACAAGGGCCGCGCCGTGGACGTGAAGCAGGTCGGCAGCGAGCTTGGCGTGCGATATGTCATCGAAGGCAGCGTGCGCAAGGCCGGCGGCAGTGTGCGCGTGACCGGTCAGATGATCGATGCATCGACCGGCGCGCATGTGTGGGCCGAGCGCTACGACCGCAGCTCCGAGGACATTTTCGCGCTTCAGGACGAGATCGCGCTATCAGCGGTGGGCGCGATCGCCCCGAGCATGCGAAAAGCGGAAATTGAACGCGTCAGGCGGAAGCGCCCGGAGAGTCTCGATGCCTACGATCTCGTGCTTCAAGCCCAGCCTGACGTTGACACAGGTATGCCGGCGCAAGTTATTAGAGCGCTGGCGCTTCTTGAGCGTGCCATCGCACTCGAGCCCGCCTATGCCCTTGCACATGGCAATGCCGCGATGTGTCATCATTGTTTGTTCCTTCGCGCCGGGCTGCAGGAGGTCAACCGTACGGCTTCGATCCGGCATGCCCGATGGGCCATTGTTCATGGGCAAGATGATGCGCTCGCTCTGACATGGGCAGGGTTTTCGATCGGCATGGACGCGCATGATCGCGCCGCCGCATTCACAGCATTGGAAGCAGCCCTCGCCATTAGCCCGTCATCGGCGCTGACCTACATTCTTGGCAGCGTCATTCTCGGATGGGGCGGCAAAGCAGAGCGCGCGATAGAATGGAGCGAGAAGGGTATGCGGCTAAGCCCGTTCGATTCGTGGACTTGGGCCGCGTTTGACGCGCAAGCTATGAGCCATTTGCTGCGCGGGCGTTACGAAGAAGCCTGTCGTGCGGCATACAAGTCCGTTCAAGCCAATCAGGCACACAGCATCACCTATGTGCAACTAGCCGCTGCGCTCGCCAAACTCGGGCGGCTGGACGGAGCACGGGCGGCGGCCGCGCGCGTGCGCGAGCTTCAGCCGGGCTTTCGCTACAGCCGCCAGTTTGCTGGCGTGCGCTGCGCGCCAGCGCTCGCGGAAACTCTTGGAAGCGCGCTGCGGGACGCCGGATTGCCGGAGTGACGGTCGAGCGCCGAGGCGGACAGCGCTTGCGATGGTCCAACTTGGGTCATTTCGACGGACTCAGCGGGATTGACGCAGCATCCGCCTTGCCGCCGAGGTGCGCCTTCAGCGCCATCTGGGCAAGGCTTGCCTGGCGATCGCGATGCGTGATCATGGCGAAGTCGCGCTTCGGCAATTCGAGCGGCACGGACCTGAGACTGCCTTCGGCCACTGCACGGGCCACGACAAGCTCCGAAATGATGGTGGCGCCGGCCCCCGCCTCGACCGCCTGGCGAATAGCTTCATTGCTCGGCAGCACCAGGAATATCTGTAAATCGGCGAGCGAAATTCCTTCGCGACGCGCCAGATCCTCCAACACTTCGCGCGTGCCCGAGCCGCCCTCGCGGATGATCCAGCGCAGGCCCTTGATGTCGGGGTGGCCGGGCGCAATCTCGGCGATCTCCGGATGCGAGCTGGCAACCACCAACATGAGCCTGTCGACGTCGACCTTGGCGCGGCGCAAAATGTCGGACTCGGTGCGCCCCTCGACTAGGCCGAGATCGGCCGCACCATCAAGGACATTGGCCTCGACCTGCCTGGTGTTGCCGATGCTGACGCTCAGCCTGACGGCCGGATAGGCTTCATGGAAGGACGCCAGCCGGCGCGGCAGCCAATAACTGGCGATGGTCTGGCTGGCGGCGATCGAGAGGCTGCCGGTGACCGTCTGCGAGACATGCTCCAGTACATTGCGCGCGGCAGCCGCCCGTTCGAGCACTGCCTTGGCTTCGGGCAGGAACCGGTGTCCGGTCTGGGCAAGCTCGATGTTGCGGCCAACCCGGTTGAACAGATGAACGCCATGCTGTTCTTCAAGCGCCCGGATGGCGGCCGATGCTGCCGACTGCGAAATGCCCAGCAGTTCCGCCGCCTTGGTCATATGGCCGCGCTCGGCGACGGCGACGAAAATCCGCAACTGGTCCAGGGTCATGAGCGCATTAAGAACCAATATCGATCGAATTTACAAGAACAACTAATTAGACAGATCGATGCCTCTATTCTAAGTTTTCTGGGGAGTTTAGAACAAATTCGCCGAGATATCGCAGAGAGCAGAATGATCGAGCGGTTCAGATCCCTGTTTGCGCATTGGACCCGCGGCATAAGGCGACGGTTGGCGGGCGATCGCTATCATCCGGAAGAGCACTACATGCGCGGCCCCGGACCGAGGACACGTGCCAAATCCGTTGGCCGTACAGGCACCCCCGGATCATGATGCACAGACCGCCGCGCGGCGCGAATTCGGCACCATCGCAACGCCCGCTTGCCGACACGCGCGCACCGGATGAAGGCGATGGCGTCGACACCTCGCCTGATGTCTCCGACAGCATCGCCAAGACGACCTGCTACATGTGCGCCTGCCGCTGTGGCATCGACGTGCACATCAAGGATGGCAAGGTCCGCTACATCAACGGCAACAAGGACCATCCGGTCAATCGCGGCGTGATCTGCGGCAAGGGCAGCTCCGGTATCATGCAGCACTACAGCCCGGCAAGGCTGAGGAAGCCATTGCTGCGCACCGGTCCGCGCGGCTCTGGCGAGTTCCGGGAAATCGAGTGGGAAGAGGCGTTTTCGATCGCGACGGAGCGGCTGTCGAACATCCGCCGGACCGACCCCAAGAAACTGGCCTTCTTCACGGGCCGCGACCAATCCCAATCCTTGACCGGCTGGTGGGCAAGCCAGTTCGGCACTCCGAACTTCGCCGCCCATGGCGGCTTCTGTTCGGTCAACATGGCGGCGGGCGGCCTTTACACGATCGGCGGCTCGTTCTGGGAGTTCGGCGAACCGGACTGGGACAACACCCGATATTTCATGCTGTTCGGCGTTGCCGAGGACCATGATTCCAACCCGATCAAGATCGGTCTCGGCAAGCTCAAGGCGCGCGGCGCCAAAGTCGTCTCGATCAATCCGTGCCGGACCGGCTACAATGCGATCGCCGATGACTGGATCGGCATCCGGCCCGGCACCGACGGACTGTTCGTGTTCGCGCTTATCCATGAATTGCTCAGGGCGGGCCGCGTCGATCTCGACTATTTGCTGCGCTACACCAACGCTCACGTCCTCGTCGTCCAGGAGCCGGGTGCGGCCGATGACGGGCTGTTCGTCCGTGACGGCGAGGGCAATCCGCTGGCCTGGGACAGGATGGCGAAGATACCGATCAGCGCCACCGATGCCAGCGCGAAACCGGCGCTGACCGGCAGCTTCACGATCGACGGACGCCACTGCGTTCCGGTGTTCCAGTTGATCGCCGACCGCTACCTCGATGAGAGCTATGCACCGGACGCGGTCGCCGAGCGCTGCGGCATTGCCGCCGATACGATCCGCAGGATCGCCGCCGAACTCGCGCACGTCGCCTTCGAACAGACGATCGAACTGCCGATCGCCTGGACCGACTGGGCCGGGCGTCGGCACGAGACGATCAAGGGGCGACCTGTTTCGATGCACGCCATGCGCGGCATCTCGGCCCATTCGAACGGTTTTCATACCTGCCGCGCCCTCCATTTGCTTCAGGTGCTGCTGGGCACGGTGGATGTGCCGGGCGGTTTCCGCTTCAAGCCGCCCTACCCCCGATCTGCGCCGCCCGGTCCGAAGCCGGCCGGCAAGACCGTCAAGCCGATGACGCCGCTTGAAGGCATGCCGCTCGGTTTCGTCTGCGGGCCGGACGACCTGCTGGTCGACGAGGCCGGCGCACCTCTTCGCATCGACAAGGCCTATTCCTGGGATGCGCCGCTGGCCGCGCACGGCCTGATGCACACCGTCATCCGCAACGCCTGGGCCGGTGACCCTTACCCGATCGACACGCTGATGATGTATATGTCCAACATGGCTTGGAATTCCTCGATGAACACCGTCGAGACCATCGCCATGCTGACCGACCATGATGACGCGGGAAAATACAGGATCCCCTTCATCATCTATTCCGACGCCTATTATTCCGAGACCGTGCCGTTCGCCGACCTCGTCCTGCCGGATACGACCTATCTCGAGCGGCATGACTGCATCAGCCTGCTCGACCGGCCGATCAGCCACGCCGATGGCCCGGGCGACGCTATTCGCCATCCCGTCGTCGAACCGGACCGTGATGTCCGGCCGTTCCAGTCGGTGCTGATCGAACTCGGCGCGCGGCTTGGATTGCCAGGGTTTGTCGACGAGGACGGCACGGCCAAGTACCGCGACTATGCCGACTACATCGTCAACCATGAGCGCACATCAGGCATCGGCCCGCTCGCCGGCTGGCGCGGCAAGGATGGGACCTCGATCGGCAGGGGCGAGGCCAACCCGGACCAGTTGCAACGCTACATCGACAATGGCGGCTTCTGGCATCACGATTTCGCTGACGACCAGCGCTACTACAAGATGGCCAATCGCTCCTATCTCGACTTCGCCGTGCAGATGGGCTTCATCCCCAAGGCGGAGCCAATCGTCTTCCAGCTCTATTGCGAGCCAATGCAGCGCTTCCGTCTTGCCGCGCGCGGTCATGGCCGCGCCTTGCCGCCCGAGGGCGATCGCCAGCGCATCGAGACCTACATGGACCCGCTGCCCTTCTGGTACATGCCCTTCGAAGAAGCAGCCATCGACCTCGAAAAATATCCGCTGCACGCGCTGACGCAGCGGCCCATGCACATGTACCATTCGTGGGGGTCGCAGAATGCGTGGCTGAGACAGATCACCAGCCAGAACCGGCTGTTCGTGCATCAGCGGACGGCAGCAGATCTAGGTCTTGTCGATGACGACTGGGTGTGGATCGAAAGCATCAACGGCAGAGTGAAGGGACAGATCAAGCTGATCGACGGGGTGAACGAAAGCACGGTCTGGACCTGGAACGCCGTCGGCAAGCGGCGCGGCAGCTGGGGGCTGAAGGACGACGCGGCTGAATCCAATCGTGGCTTCCTGCTCAACCATATCATCGGCGACCAGACTTCCGCCGATGCTCAGGGCAAACGCTATTCCAACTCCGATCCGGTCACCGGCCAGGCGGCATGGTTCGACCTGCGCGTGCGCATCGTCAAATGCGCGGCCGAGGAAGCCGGCTTCACCGAGCCGCAGTTCGAGCGTTTTCAGCAGCCCCCGCATTTCGAACCCTCGCCCGACAAGTTGACCTTCGGCGCTGAGTTCCGCAGGGCAAGAGAGGCGGCCGAATGACCTGTCTGCCCAGTCAGAGCGGCAAGAAACTAGGGCTAGTCATCGATCTCGACACCTGCGTCGGCTGCCAGGCCTGCGTCACCGCCTGCAAGGAGTGGAACACCGGCGGCCACATGGCGCCGCTGACCGACATCGACCCTTATGGCGGCCATGTCGACGGCGTCTGGTTCAACCGTGTTCACAGCTACGAACACACCACCGAGATGGGCGGCCGCACGGTCAACTTCCCCCGCTCCTGCCTGCATTGCGAGACGCCGGCCTGCGTCACCGTCTGCCCGACCGGCGCCTCCTACAAGCGGGCTTCAGACGGCATCGTGCTGATCGACGAGGACAAGTGCATCGGCTGTAAATTGTGTAGCTGGGCCTGCCCCTATGGGGCGCGCGAATTCGACACCGATGTCGGGGTGATGAAGAAGTGCACGCTGTGCGTCGACCGCATCTATAACGACAATCTGGCAGAGGAAGACCGCGTGCCGGCCTGCGTCGCCGCTTGCCCGACCAGCGCCAGGCATTTCGGCGACCTTGGCGATCCCCTGTCGGCGGTCTCGCAACTGGTGGCGGAGCGCGGCGGTGTCGACCTGATGCCGGAACTCGGCTATCACCCGACCAACAAATACCTGCCGCCGCGCGCCCATACCACGCGTGCCGCTTCGGTGGCCGCGCCGGCCCTCGAACCGGTGCGGGCCGAAGGCGGTTTTCTTGGCTGGGTCGACCGCATGCTTTCGAACTGATCATGCATCCAGCCTTCTCCGTCGTCTTCTTCACCACCGCCACCGGCGCAGGCTATGGGCTGCTCGCGCTACTGGGCGTGCTCGGAGGATTCCAGATCATCCCTCCCGATCTCTGGCTGGGCTTCATCGGCCTTGGGCTGGCACTCGGCCTGATCGCGGCCGGGCTGTTGTCCTCGACCGGCCACCTCGGCAGACCCGAACGGGCTTGGCGGGCCTTCTCGCAATGGCGCAGCTCGTGGCTGTCGCGTGAAGGCGTCGCGTCGGTCATCACCTTCATTCCCGCGGGGCTGTTCGGCATCGGCTGGATATTTTTTGGCCGGACCAATGGCTGGGTGGCCATTGCCGGGTTGTTGGCCACCTGCGGTGCCGTGGTCACCGTCTGCACGACCGGCATGATATACGCGTCGCTGAAACCGATCGCCCAGTGGCACAGCCGCTTCACCCTGCCCGGCTACCTCATTTTTTCGGCAATGACCGGCAGTGTGCTGATGAACGCGCTGTTGCAGGGATTTGCACTTGGTTCGAAGGTGCTCCTGGCGGCTTGCCTGCTGCTAACCATGCTCGGCTGGGGCTGGAAGCTGGCGACCTGGCGCTACAATGACCGGCTGGAGATCGCAACCAACGCCAACACCGCGACGGGGCTGGCCGGCGGCACGGTGCGGTCGCTGGAATGGCCGCATACCGAGGAAAACTACCTGCTCAAGGAAATGGGTTTTCGCATCGCACGCAAACACAGCGCGCGGCTGCGCGAGATCACGCAACTCCTGGCCTTCGCACTGCCCGTCTTGCTGTTGGTCGCCGCTTTTGCCTTGCCATGGCCGTTCGCAGCGGTGGTTTCGGTGATCGCCGCGATGGCACAATTCGCCGGCATGCTGGTCGAGCGCTGGCTGTTCTTCGCCGAAGCGAAGCACACAATTACCCTGTACTACGGATGTTAATCTCAGCCAGGCCTCAGCATTGAGCGGGATATCGCAAAAATGCGGTCCACGCCGAGCATGTAGGCCATCAGAGTATCCAGCCGGAACAGCCCGGCATAGGCGCGGTCGAGCACGTTAAGGGAGCCGGTATAGGCGCCGAATGCCGGCATGATCATGCGGCCCCCGTCGCCGGCAAAGCAGCGCCGCCGCACCGAGCGGCCCTGCTGCACGATGCGGGCGCATGGATGTAGATGTCCTGCTATTTCGCCCTCGACGCGTACCTTCGAAGGCTCATGCCGAAACAGCAGCGAGCCAATGGCGAGTTCGCGCACCGTTTCGCCCGGCAGGTCGGCGGGCGCTTCCGGATCGTGATTGCCGGCAACCCAGAACCAGTCGCGGCCTGACATCAGTGCCTCCAGCCGCTCGCGAAAGCTCGCATGCATGCGTCCGGCGCCGCCGCCATCGTGAAAACTATCGCCCAGGCTGATGACCATGGATGGCTGATAGTCAGCGATCACGGCCTGCAGTCTCAGCAAGGTTGCACCGGTGTCGTAAGGCGGAATCAGCGTGCCGCGCCTTGCCAGCGACGAACCCTTTTCCAGATGCAGGTCGGACACGGCCAGAAGCCTGAACTCGGGAAAATAGAGCACACCGCGCGGATCGCAGACGGCGCGCTCGCCGGCGATGCCGACAAGGTCGGCCTCGCCGATCAGCGATGTGCGCGCCAGCGAAAAATTCATTCCTCGACCATCCCCGGCCCCATTGCCTCCTCGACCAATGTCGCCGCATCCATAAGCAGCGTTTCATCAGCCTCGCCGTTCACCGGCATCTTGCCGATCTCAAGCATGATCGGCACGGCAAGCGGCGAAATCTGTTCAAGCGCCTTATGCACGATTCGACCCTGGATGCGCGAGAGCATGTCGGCAAGTCTGCTGACATCGAGCAGACCGGTCGCCGCATCCGCACGTGTCGCCTGCAGCAGGATGTGGTCCGGCTCATGGCTGCGCAGCACATCGTAAATGAGATCGGTCGACACGGTGACCTGGCGGCCGCTCTTTTCCTGCCCCGGATGGCGTTTTTCGATCAATCCCGAAATCAGCGCGCAGTTGCGGAAGGTGCGCTTGAGAAGCCAGCTGTCGGCCAGCCAGGCTTCGAGGTCGTCGCCAAGCATGTCCTGGTCGAAAAGTGCACTGAGCGAAGGCTTCCGAGCTTTGAACATCGTGCCCATGTCGCCCAGTGACCATATCGCCAGTGCATAGTCGGTGGCGACAAAGCCGAGCGGCCTGGCTCCCGTCCTGTCGAGGCGGCGGGTGAGCAGCATGCCGAGCGTCTGGTGCGCTAGCCTGCCCTCGAACGGGTAGGCCACGAGATAATGGCGATTGCCTCGTGGAAAGGTCTCGATCAGCAGGTCATTGCGTTTGGGCAGCACCGATTTGTCGGCCTGGAACCGCAGCCAGTCGGCGACCTGCTCGGGCAGCTTCTTCCAGCGCTGCGGGTCGTCCAGCATGATGCGGACCTGTTCGGCGAGATAGGTCGAAAGCGGGAACTTGCCGCCGCCATAATAGGGCACCTTGGCATCGCTGCCCGGCGCGTTCGACACGAAGCATTCATTCTCGCGAATGCCTTCGAAGCGCAGCACCTTGCCGGCAAACATGAACGTGTCGCCGTGCGTCAGCGTTTCGAGGAAGGCTTCCTCGATCTTGCCGAGAACCCGGCCGCCGCGCGAAGCCGCGCCTTTGCTGCCGGCCTTGATGTAACGCACGTTGAGGGCCGGCACCTCGATGATGGTGCCGACATTCAGCCTGTATTGCTGGGCAACGCGCGGATTGGACACGCGCCACAACCCATCCTTGTTCAGCCGGATGCGGGCATAGCGCTCATAATTCTTCAGCGCATAGCCGCCGGTGGCGACGAAATCTACGACACGATCGAATGTCGACCGATCGAGGCTGACATAGGGCGCGGCTGTTCGCACTTCCTCGAACAGATCATCGGCACGGAATGGCGCGCCGCAGGCGCAGCCCAGCACATGCTGGGCCAGCACATCGAGGCCGCCATCGATCAGCGGCGGCGTGTCCTGCGCGCCGAGATAATTGGCATCGAGGGCGGCCCGGCACTCCAGCACCTCGAAACGATTGGCCGGGATCAGGATCGCCTTGGACGGCTCGTCCATGCGGTGGTTGGCACGGCCGATGCGCTGCGCCAGCCGGCTCGCCCCTTTCGGCGCGCCGACATGCACGACCAGGTCGACATCGCCCCAATCGATGCCGAGATCGAGCGTCGAGGTGGCGACGATGGCACGCAGCGCATTCTCGCCCATCGCCTTCTCGACGCGCCGGCGCTGGGCAACGTCGAGCGAGCCGTGATGCAACGCAATCGGCAAGGTATCCTCATTGACCCGCCACAATTCCTGGAACAGCAGCTCCGCCTGGCTGCGGGTGTTGACGAACAACAGGGTGGTCTTGTGGCGCTTGATCTCGCGGTAAATCTCCGGCGTGGCGTAGCGCGCCGAATGCCCTGCCCACGGCACGCGCTCTTCCGAATCGAGGATGGAGATCTCCGGCTTCGCACCGCCCGTGACGACGATCAATTCGGCCATCCCCGGGCTTGTCGACTCTTTGGGTGGATTCTGGCTGACCAGCCAGCGCCGCAACTCGTCCGGCTCGGCCACCGTCGCCGACAGCCCGATCGTCTGCAGGCCAGGGACAAAGCTGCGCAACCGCGCCAGCCCGAGCGCCAGCAGATGTCCGCGTTTCGACGTCACCAGTGAATGCAATTCGTCGAGCACGACGTAGCGCAGGTCCTCAAAGAAGCGCCTTGCATCGCCTGCTGCGATCAGCAGCGCCAGTTGCTCGGGCGTGGTCAGCAGAATATCGGGCGGCACCAGTTTCTGGCGCTGGCGCTTGTGCCCGGGGGTGTCGCCGGTGCGCGTCTCGATGGTGACGGGCAGCCCGATCTCCTCCACCGGCTTGCCGAGGTTGCGCTCGATATCGACGGCAAGCGCCTTCAGTGGCGAGATATAGAGCGTGTGGATGCCGCGATGCGCCTGGCCCGGCTTTCGCCTTGGCCGGTTCGCAAGTTCAGTCAGCGAGGGCAGGAACCCGGCCAGCGTCTTGCCGGCGCCGGTCGGGGCGATCAGCAGGACCGACTGCCCGGCCTGGACCATCGCCAGGAGTTCGATCTGATGGGCGCGCGGCGACCAGCCTTTCTCGCCAAACCATCGGATGAATGGTTCTGGCAGGACTACGGTGGCATTCTGTTCGGCAAGGCGCGGCTGCTCTGTCACGTGCCAGAGTTAGCGCGACGGCAGTCAATCGCCAAGAAGAATCGGAACAAAAGGGGATCGTTCGTTCCTACGGCCGCCGAAACCCCGTCGGGCCGCCATAGAGGTAGCCGATGCGGGCGACGGCGTCGCGCAGTCCCTCACGCGACACCAGCATGGTGTGGCCGTTGGCGTGGATCATGGTGTCGGCATCGGTCATAACGGCGACATGGCCCTTCCAAAACGCCAGGTCGCCGCGCCGCAACCCTGAGAAATCAGGTCCCGGTTCCAGCGGCTCGCCGAGCGTCGCCGCCTGCATGTCGGTATCGCGCAGCACGTTCCTGCCGGCCATGCGCATCGCCAGTTGCACCAGGCCCGAACAATCGATGCCGAAGCCGGAAGTGCCGCCCCAGAGATAGGGTGTGCCGAGAAACATCTCAGCCACCGAAGCATAATCGGTGGCCACTTCACCGAGAGGCCGCAGATGACCTGCGATGACCGCCTCGCCGGAGGGCAGGACGGCATAGTGGGTGCCGCGCGTCTCGGCGGCGCCCGTCACCGCTACCGTCGATCCCATCGACAATCGTCCTGAGATCGGAAACCGCAGATCGGGTCCAGGATAGAGAAAAGTGCGTGGTGCCGAGACGATGTGCGTGGGCGCATGTGCCCGCCCGCCCAGCATGGTATCGGCGACATAGCCGACATAGCCGTCACGTTCCGCCTGGACCCATGCCCAGCCCTCAGCGACCTCGAAGACGAGGACATCGTCACCGAACAGGGCTTGCGTGTTGACACCGGCATCCGGCCGCGGCGCCTTGCGGATATCGGCCACGGCTGCAGTGATCCGCGCCGGCCGACCGGCAACGAAGCGGTCTGCGGCGACTTCGCCCTTCAGCCGAGCATCGGCAAGGTCGGAACGGAAAGCGTGAAGGCGGGCATCCCTGGCAGTCAAATCGGCAACTCTGAAATTAGATGGGTAACTCATGGGCCTTGGCGATGATATCATCGCCGAAGCGCTCGACAAAGAGAGCGCCCTCGACCGTGCGTCTGATCAGCACATTTCGCTTGTCGAGTTCGTCGCGATGGCGCGATACCAGTTTCAATGCGCCCATCGTGTCAAGCGCGCGCGTAATCACCGGCTTGGTGACGTTGAGGCGGGCAGCTAGCCCACGCACGGTATGTGGCGGCGGGTCGAGATAGATTGTGAACAGGATCGCGGTCTGGCGCATGGTCAGATCGGGTGCATCGTTGCGCACTTGCGACAGCATCACTTGCTGCCACAGTCGCAAGGCCTGGCTCGGGCGCATCGCAATCGACATCGCGCCAGCATGACGGCAAATTGTTTCGGTTCCGTTTCAGTTTCCGTAATTTGCCCGCTCTGCCTAACTCTATCAGCCAAAGCGCTTCGAGATGATCCGCTCAAGCGCGCGGATGCCTTGTGCCTCGCCGCCAGCAGGACCATGCGGGCGGTCAGCAGGGTTCCAGGCGAAGATGTCGAAATGCGCCCAGGCCACAGTCTTTTCGACAAAGCGCTTCAGGAATAGTGCCGCCGTGATCGAGCCGGCAAAACCGTCCGTGGTGACATTGTTGATGTCGGCGATCTTCGACGACAGTTTTGAATCGTAAGGCCGCCATAATGGCATCCGCCACAGCGGATCCTCGACCGCAACAGAAGCCGCCGCGAGGTCGAATGCGAGCGTTTCGTCGCCGGTATAGAATGGTGGCAGGTCGGGACCGAGCGCGACACGGGCAGCCCCGGTCAGTGTCGCCATGTCGACCAGAAGCTGCGGCTCCTCCTCGTCGGCCAGCGCCAGCGCATCGGCGAGCACCAGCCGCCCCTCGGCGTCCGTGTTGCCGATCTCGACTGACATGCCCTTGCGGCTCGTCAGCACGTCGCCGGGCCGGAAGGCGTTGCCGGCAATCGAATTCTCGACCGCCGGAATGAGCACGCGCAGCCGCACATTCAGCCCGGCAGCCATGATCATCGAGGCCAGGCCAAGCACGTTGGCGGCACCGCCCATGTCCTTCTTCATCAAAAGCATGCCGGACGACGGCTTGATGTCGAGACCGCCAGTATCGAAACAGACACCCTTGCCGACCAGCGTCACCTTCGGCGCGCCTTGCTGCCCCCAACGCATGTCGATCAGGCGCGGCGCGGCGGTCGACGCGCGGCCGACGGCGTGGATCATCGGGAAGTTCTGATCGAGAAGATCGTCGCCCTTGACCACCGAGACTCCGGCCTTGTGCCTGTCGGCAAGGGTCCGCACCGCCTTCTCCAGGTCTTCCGGGCCCATATCGCTGGTCGGCGTGTTGACCAGATCGCGGGCCAGGAAAACGCCATCGACAATACGGCGAACCCGCCCGGTATCGACGCCGGCCGGCAGGCCGAAGCGCAGCGCCTTGCCAGGCTTCTTGCCATAGCGGGTGAAGACATAGCCGCCGAGCACCAGCGCGGTTGCCGCAAGTTCCGGCTCGGCCGGCGTCGAGGCGAAATGCCAGTCGCCTTCCGGCAAGGCTTTCGACAATGCGCCGAGCGCGAGCGCGCCTTCGCCATCGCCGATACCGAAGAGGGCGCCGCCGAGCGCTCCTTTTTCGCCAGGCACGACCAGCGTCCTGCCTGCCTCGCCGGAAAAGCCATTGGCTCTTGCCCAGGCGACAGCCGCTGGCGCAAGACCGGCTGCGTCCAGACCGTCGCTGGCGACCAGATGGACCGGCAATGTGCCCGGCAGCTTCTTCTCGACGAGTTCGACAGGCATTCGATGGTCTCCGTGCGGCGGGCGCCCCGAGTCGGCGTTCTTAACTGTCCGTTAGGGTTAACAGAATATTTCTGCGAGAGGGAAGACGGCCACGCAATGGCCGCGCATGAATGGAGGCTTAGGTAGCCATGCCGACCAACAGCACGATCAACGCCAGGGGAAAGCGGCTCATCACCACGGCCTTTGCGCTGGCGCTCGCGGCGGGCGTCGCCGGTTGCGGAACCGACAAGCTCTCCACCGGCTCGATCGGGCGCACCGGAGGCAAACCGTTGGAACTCATGTCGGCCGGAGAACTGCACAATGCCACCGGCGCCCTTGGCCAATCCTACGCCAGGAACCCCAACGACAAGCGGATAGCGACCAATTATGCGGCGGCACTGCAGATGGATGGTGACGCCGACCAGTCGCTCGCCGTGATGCGCAAGCTGGCGATCGCTCTGCCGAAGGATCGTGACGTGCTTGCCGCCTATGGCAAGGCGCTGGCGGCCAACGGCCAGTTCGAGGCGGCGCTTGACGCCGTACGCCGCGCTCAGACACCGGAATATCCCGACTGGAGGCTGGTGTCGGCCGAAGCGGCCATTCTCGACCAGACCGGCCAGAAGGATAATGCGCGCCAGCTTTACCGCAAGGCGCTCGAACTCAAGCCGAACGAGCCTTCGGTGCTCTCCAACCTTGGCATGTCCTATGTGCTGGAAGGGGACCTGCGCACCGCCGAAACCTATATGCGCTCGGCCGCGCAGCAGCCCAATGCGGACAGCCGGGTCCGCCAGAACCTGGCGCTGGTCGTCGGGCTGCAAGGCCGTTTCGACGAGGCCGAGAAGATCGCCTCACAGGAACTCTCGCCTGAGCAGGCGCAGGCCAACGTCGCCTATCTCAGGCAGATGCTGGCACAGCAGAATGCCTGGAGCCAGCTCAAGGATCAGGACAAGTCAAAGTCCGCGACTAACTGAAACAACAATCCGCAAGGAAGTTGAATGAAAAAGGCCGCGCTGCATCCAGCGCGGCTTTTTCACATGTCGTACAGGGATTTGCCGCGCTGCTACTGAGATGCTGCCGGCGCCGGATGATCTCCGAAGATGCCGCGCTGACTGACCTGAATGCCGGCGGGGCCCAGAATGATGGCGAAAAGCACAGGCAGGAAAAACAGGATCATCGGCACGGTGAGCTTTGGCGGCAAGGCGGCGGCCTTCTTCTCGGCCGCATTCATGCGCATGTCGCGACTTTCGGCGGCAAGCACGCGTAGCGCATGCGCCACCGGCGTGCCGTAACGCTCGGCCTGGACGAGTGCCTGCGACACCGACTTGACCGAATCCAGTCCGGTGCGACTTGCCAGGTTCTCGTAGGCCTGCTTGCGCTCCGGCAGATAGGAAAGCTCGGCATTGGTGAGGATGAATTCTTCCGCCAGCGGCACCGATTGCGCGCCGATCTCATCGGCGACCTTGCGCAGCGCTGCTTCCACCGACATGCCCGATTCGACGCAGATCAGCATCAGATCGAGCCCATCCGGCCATGCCATCTGGATTGACTGCTTGCGCTTGGTGGCACGGTTGTTGACATAGACGACCGGTGCGTAGAAGCCGCCATACGCAACGAGGATACAGACGAACAGCCGGATGACCAATGGCTTGTCGGGCAACGCCCCGAGCACGAAGATGTAGATTGTGGCCAGCGCAAAGCCGACAAAAGGAAGTACCAGACGGAAGAAAAGAAACCGCGTCAGCGGATTCTGGCCCCGAAACCCGGCCACTTTAAGTTTCTGCAACGTGCCCTCGTCGGCGAGCGCGCGCCTCAGATCCAGCCGGTCGACAATGTTGCGCATGCCAACAGACTGTTCCTCGCGCAGGCCCTTGCGACGGCGATCCGCCTCGACGGCAAGCCGGGCGCGCTGTTTGGCACGCAATTCGTCGCGTTCCAGCGCAACGGTTTTCATGCGTGACTTGAGCTGGTTTCCGCCAAACGCCGGCAGCAAAGTGAAGACGGTCGCAAACACCGCTATTCCGACCAGTAGCGCGATCAGGAAGCTTGGATCCGTCAGGGTTTTGACAACTTGCTCGGTCATGCCAGCATCCTAGACTTCGAAGTTCATCATCTTGCGCATCACCAGGATGCCGATCGACATCCAGACCCCAGCGCAACCAAGGATCAGATTTCCGACGCTGGTGGTGAAAAGCGGCATCAGGTAGGCCGGGCTCGACAGGTAGACGAGAAAGGCGACGATGAAGGGCAGCGCACCGATGATCGCGGCGGACGCCTTTGCTTCCATCGACAGCGCCTGCACCTTGGCCTTCATCTTCTTGCGATCGCGAAGCACGCGCGAAAGATTGCCCAGCGCCTCGGAGAGATTGCCACCGGCCTGCGACTGAATCTGGATGACGATGCCGAAGAAACCCGCCTCCGTGCAAGGCATGGTTTCGGGCATGCGCAAGGTTGCGTCGGGGATCGAGAGGCCCATCTGCTGTGAATCGACGATGCGACGAAACTCGGCCTTTACAGGCTCGGGCGATTCGTTGGCGATCAGGCGCACGGCATCGTTCAGCGGCAGGCCGGATTTGACCGCGCGCACGATGATGTCGAGCGCGTTTGGAAATTCGTTGAGGAATGCCTTGACCCGACGCGCGCGACGAAACGAGACGAACCAGCGCGGCAGGCCGAGCGCCCCGGCCAGCAGCACGCCAGGCAAGGCGAGCTTCGGCGCTCCGGCCACAAAGGCGGCCATGGTCAAAACGAGGCCGCATACGGCGGAATATACATAGAAGCGCTCTACCGTGGTCTTCAGGCCGGCCTGGCGGAGTTGGACCTTCAGCGGCGGTTTCTTGACGGCGCTGTCCTTGGTTCTCTGCTTTGCGTCGAGCTCGTTGAGTGAATCCTGAACCGACTTGCGCCGCTTGGTGGCTTCCGCCGCGCGATCGCGCGAGGCCTTGACGACCGAGCGATCCGTCTCGGCGGTCCTGATCGTTTCGAGCCGCTTGCCGACCTGTTTCTCGTTGCTGATCCGAGTGAACAGAAATGCATAGGCGACGGCGCCGGCGCTGAAGCCGGCGAGTACGACAAACGCCAGTACTGTGCCGTCAAATCCAAACATTGGCTCGAACCCTTACGCCCCAAGATGCGTCAGTCAGCGCGTTTCTCCATCGCCTCGAGCGCAATGGCGAGGCGCTGCTCCTCGCCATAGTAGCGGGCACGGTCCCAGAAGTGCGGACGACCGATGCCGGTCGATACATGTTCTCCCAGCAGCCTGCCATTGGCGTCCTCGCCCTTGATGTTGTAGAGGACGATATCCTGAGTAATGATGACGTCGCCCTCCATCCCGATCACCTCGGTGATGTGGGTGATGCGGCGCGATCCGTCGCGCAGGCGTGCCGCCTGGATGATCACATCGATGGAGCCGACGACGATTTCGCGCACTGTCTTCTGCGGCAGTGAATAGCCGCCCATGGCGATCATGGATTCGATACGGTTCAGGCATTCGCGCGGGCTGTTCGAGTGGATCGTTCCCATCGAGCCGTCATGGCCGGTATTCATCGCCTGCAGAAGGTCGAACACTTCGGGTCCGCGCACTTCGCCGACGATGATGCGCTCGGGCCGCATGCGCAGGCAGTTCTTGACCAGGTCGCGCATCGTCACTTCACCCTCGCCCTCCAGATTGGGCGGGCGGGTTTCAAGGCGCACGACGTGCGGCTGCTGCAATTGCAGCTCGGCCGAGTCCTCGCAGGTGATAACGCGCTCCTCGCGGTCGATATAGTTGGTCAGGCAGTTTAGCAGCGTCGTCTTGCCCGAGCCGGTACCGCCCGAGATGACGATGTTGCAGCGAACACGACTGATGATCTTGAGAACTTCGGCGCCCTGCGGCGAGATCGCGCCGAATTTGACCAGCTGATCGAGCGTCAGCTTGTCTTTCTTGAATTTGCGGATGGTGAGCGTGGCACCGTCGATGGAGAGCGGCGGCGCGATGACGTTGACGCGTGAGCCGTCGGGAAGCCGGGCGTCGCAGATCGGGCTGGACTCGTCGACACGACGGCCAACCTGGCTGACAATGCGCTGGCAGATGTTGAGGAGTTGCTGGTTGTCACGGAAGCGAATGCCGGTCTGCTCGACCTTGCCGTTGACTTCGATGTAGACGTTCCTGGAGCCATTGACCATGATGTCGGCGATGTCGTCGCGGGCGAGCAGCGGCTCGAGCGGCCCATAGCCGAGCACATCGTTGCAGATGTCCTCGAGCAGTTCCTCCTGCTCGGCGATCGTCATCGCGAAATTCTTGATCGCGATGATGTCGTTGACGATATCGCGGATTTCCTCGCGCGCGCTTTCAGGATCAAGCTTGGAAAGCTGCGACAGGTCGATGGTGTCGATAAGCGCGGAGAAGACCTGGCTCTTGGTGTCGTAATAAGTCTCGCTCTTTTCGCGCTGTGCCCGCTTCGGCTCAGGCGCCAATGGCGGCGCCTCGACCGCACGGCGCGCCGGCGGCGCGACAGGTGAGCTTGGCGCAGCCGCAGGCCTGGCCAGAACCGCCGTGTCCGTGGAACTTGCAGCCGGCGGCGCAACAGGCGCTGGTGCTGGCGGGCGAAATTCCGGCGTGAACCGGTTGCCGTCGTCGCTACCTCTTTTACCAAACATGATCGACTACCGATTCCACTGCAGAAGCGTCACTTCTTGTTGCGCGAAAGCTTGCCGAGCAAATTGCCGAGCCCGGCCTTCTTCTTGGCCTTGATTTCGCTGCGCCCGGTCAGCACATGCGCCATTTCGTTGATCATTGCGACAACCGGGTTCTTGGCATCCATTTCGCCGAGCATGCGTCCGTTGTTGGCGGCATTGCCGAACAGCAACGGATCAAAAGCAATGACCGACATTGCCGACAGGCCGAGCGGCTCGGCGAAATCGGACGGCGAAATCTCCGGGCGCTTCGGGACGCCGGCCTGGTTGATGATCAGCTTCGGCGGCGGATCGTTGGGACGAAGCCGCTTCAGCATGTCGACGAGGTTCTTGGTGTTGCGCAGATTGGCCAGTTCCGGCGTCGCCGTGATGACGATCTCATCGGCCTTGATCAGGGTGTTCTTGGTCCAGCCCGTCCAGACATGGGGAACATCGAGAACCAAAAGCGGCACGCTGCGCTGAGCGGTGTCAACGAGCTGCGTGAAGGCCTCGGGATCGAAATCATAGACTCGATCGAGTGTCGAAGGCGCTGCCAGCAGCGACAAATGCTCGGCGCATTGAGTCAGCAGCCGGTCAAGATAGACTTCATCGATACGCTCCGGCGAAAACACCGCCTCGGCGATGCCTTGCGCCGGATCCTGGTCGAAGTTGATGTTGGCCGTGCCGAAAGCCAGATCGAGATCGGCAACGACCACTTCGGATTTGAACAGGGTCGACATCGCCCAGGCGATATTATGGGCAATCGTCGAGGAGCCGACACCACCCTTGGCGCCAACAAAGGCGATCGAGCGGCCGAGCGGCTCGGCTTCCGGATCGATGAAGATCGACGATATCACGCTGACGATGTCGGCCATCGACACCGGCGCGATCACATATTCGGAAATGCCGTTGCGGATGAGTTCGCGGTAGAGGCCGACATCATTGTAATGACCGATCACCACCACCTTCGAGGTCGGATCGCAATATTCCGAAAGCTGGGCGAGTTGCTCCAGCAATTGCTTCGGTTCGCTGCGCGATTCCAGCAGGATCAGGTTGGGCGTCGGCGCCGATTGGTAGAATTCTATTGCGGTGGGGACGCCGCCCATATGGACCTTGAGATGCGCCTTCGTCATGCGGCGGTCCTCGCCGGCGCGCTCGACCGGATTGGCAACGCCCTCGGTCTCGCAGAATGCCTGGATCGAGATGCGCGGGATCGGCCGCAATGCCTGCATCGCGGCAATATCCTGCTGCGAGGTATCGCTGCCATCCACCGGGGCATCGTAGGCAAGGTTGCTCATCGTCATGCTCTTTTCCGTGGCCTGTTCAATCCGAGACTGGCGGCTCAGTACGTCACTTCCGAATTACCGAGGAACTCGTCCGAAATGCCTCTTGCACGATAGGCATCGATCACCGCGCCGCGATTTTCAGCATCGATTGTGGAGGGCTTGCGCGGGCCGAGCAGATCGGCCGGATTGGCCATCTGGGCGGCGAGATTATTCTGATAGGAGCAGCCGAAATCGGCATAGTGCTTGTTTTCCGACGTATCGACGAGGTCGTCGGGCCAGCGTCCGCATTTGTCGGTCTGGGCTCTCACCGAGATATAGGAGATGCGAACCGGGGCGGATGTCTCGCTCGAGCCGGCCTGATAGGAGACCACGACGATGCGATTGCGCTTGATGCCACTGGCGACTGCGAGCCTGGCGAAATCACGGCCGGCCGCCGTCGCGGCAACCTCGTTGGCCGAGCCGCTCGGAACCTGGATCGTCAGCGTCGGGGCGGCGCTCTTGTCATAGCCGTCGAGAAAGCCAAGAAGCGTATCGCGCTGCGAGCCGGTCATGCCGCGGTCACCGGCCCCGACAGGCAGGTCGATCTTCTGGTTCTTCTCCGCGATCACGATTGGATGGTTCGTGCGATAGTCATCCGGGATGGCGCCGACCGTGATGCTGTCGCGATGGGCGCAGCCGGCGAGCAGCGCCGCCATTGCAACCGCCACGACCGGAACGGCTCGCCGGCTGACCTGCGAACTGCCAAAGCGCATCCTTGTGGCGATGGTGCTTGCCTTCAATGCTGACTGAGACATGTCCGCTTCCCCGCTTACTTGTAGATGAAGCCGACGACGCCGTGGTAGCGGCCGTTGGGCTTGTCGGTCTGCATGGTGCCGTAGACGCGATTGACGCGGCCGAGGAACATGGCGGCGCCGTCGCTGGCGGCGTTGAAATTGTCGTCTGGCTTGGCAAGGTCGTTGCGTGCGACCGGTTTCACCAGATAGGGCGTGATGATGATGACGAGTTCGGTCTCGTTGCGCACGAAATCCCTGCTGCGGAAGAGCGCGCCGAGCACCGGGATTTTTGTCAACCCGGGCAAGCCGTTGACGGCTTGCCTGACATCGTCGCGAACCAGGCCGGCGATCATCATGGAGCCACCAGATGGCAGTTCCACCGTGGTGTCGGCGAGACGCTTGCGAAGCGAAAGGGCGTTCATGCCGGCGCTCGTCACGCCTTCGGACAACGATACGGATCCCTCGGTTGTTGGTTCGGAAACGGAGGTTCGGACTTTCAGGCTTATGCGGCCGGGAGACAACACCACCGGCTGGAATTCCAGGCCGATGCCGTACTCGATCTTTTCGACAGTGTAGGTCTTCAACCCAGTCTGGTTGTCGGTGGATACCTTCTGGTCGACGTTTGACACCATGTTGTATTCACCACCGACCTTGAAGGTCGCCTTCTCGCCGGAAACCGCGGTCAGGGTCGGCTCCGCCAAGGTCTTCATGACCCCGGACTGCTCCATGGCGTTGACATAAGCCTGCAGCCCCGACGCGCCGATCTGAAAGCCCGAGTTCGACAGCTGCTTGCCGAGACCCATGAAATTATCGCTGATCGCGCCGTAGCTGATGCCGTTGCTGCCACCGCTGCCGACCATGTTGACGCCGAGCTGCTTCATCACCGAACGGCTGACTTCGGCCACCGTCACCTTCAGCGTGACCTGATCGTCGCCGATGATCTGGAGCAGGTTCACGATCTTGCTGGTGCGGCGCTCCTGGTCCGGATTGTTGATGTCGACACCGCTCTGGGCCGAACCGCCGGCCGCCGTCTGCGAATATTGGCCCGTCGTCGCTTCACCGCCCGAAACGAAGATCGTCGCCAGGTCGACCGCGCGTTTTGCGTCCAGCGGCGTATCGACCGTTCCGGTCAGGACGACGTTGTCATTGAGCAGTTCCACCTTGATGGCCGACGTTGGGAGGAAGCGCCTGATATAATCCTCAAGGCCGGCAACGTCGCGTTCGACGGCCAGATCCAGACTGACGATCTGCTCGCCATTCGGGCCAAAGACAAAGATGTTCGTCTCGCCGACTGCTTTGCCGAACAAGTAGATGCGCCTTGCGGTGCGGGTCACCGCATCGGCCACCGCCGGGTTGGCGACGAGAATGTCATAGGCATCGCTCGGCAAATCGATGACCACCGACTTGTTGAGACCGAGCTTGACGCGCTGGGTGGCCGTCGATGCCGTGACCTGAGCGTTCTTTGCCTCGACAACGCTGCCTTGCACATTCGTTCCGGCGAGCAGCAGGCCGAATGCCGCGGCTACAATTGCCGGCAGTTTACCACTTAGCCTCATTTCCTTGCCCCTACCTCGGAAACTTCGCCCGACTTGATCAGCCTCACCGTTCCCCTGCGGCCATTGCCGGAAACGAGATAGTCGGCCTCACCCAGATTCTTTTCCTGCGTGTCCGCGACTGCCCGCAGTGCCAGGGTCAAGCGATCGGCCATTTGTTGGGCGACAGTGATGATCTCTGCCTGCTTGGGCGTCAGTTCCAGCGTGGCCGTCTGGCCCACCCTGGTTTTCTTGCCTTCCTCATCCTCCTGAATGGTCTGGTCGATGGCCAGGACGCGGATGTTCTTGAGGATGGTCTCGGTGTTGAAACCGGCGCCAGCGGCGCTGGCATCGGCCCTGCGGGTCATGATGACATCGACGAAATCGTTCGGAAGAATGAAGCCGCCGGCCGACGTGTCGGCCGAGATAGCCGTGGCGACCGCCCGCATGCCGGAAGGCAGGATCGACGACATGAAGCTCTGCCCCTCGCCGATCAGCTTGGAACGCCGCAGAGGCTCTCCGGCATACATCGCCACACGGGCAACGGAACTCTTCAGCTTCTCCAACGCCTCGGGCTCGGCGGCGCGGGTGATGAAATTCGCATTGACGCCGTCGGCGGGCCAGGATTGCCAGGCGATGTTGCTTTCGATCGGGCTGCCCATCGGAACGTCGCCCGAAAGCACAAGCACATCCTGCAGAGCCACCGCAGGGGCCTGAGGGCCGGATTCGACGACGACCTGGGGCGGCGGTGCCACCATGTTTTTCGCGACATAGCCCGCACCACCCGCCGCGGCCACCGCCACGCTCAGAATTATCAATCGCGATGCTGGCATCTGTCCGAACCCTTGCCCTGGCAAACCACGTAGCCAAGCCGGACTTTGCAGCGGCAATCGTCAAAACAAGGTTAATGTAATGCTTACGATCGTGATTAATTTAAGGTTTACATAAATTAGCCGGATCGCGCCCTGACCGGCCAAAATGGCCGGGCCGGCCCTGTTTCGAGCCGGTTGCGGCAACGCAGGCAGGTAATAAAAAAAATCGTGCTCAGGCCGCCAGCCTTGTGAGCGCCCATACCATCAAGGGCGAATCCGGATAGGTCAGCAACCCGCCAAGGCCTAGCGCGACGCCGTAGGGAACGCCCTTTGCCTCGTCGGCGAAATGGCGCAGAAACGGATTCTGGCCGGTAACGGTCGCAAGCAACGACTTCCGGTAGATGATGATCGCGAGCGTCAGCAGGCCGCCGATGATTGTCGAGGCCACAAGATACTCGACGAGATTGACGTTGAGACCCATCCACATCGCGGTGGCTGCCAGAAGCTTGGCGTCGCCGCCGCCCATCCCGCCCATCGCAAACAAGCCAAACGTCACTGCAAGGACCAGGGCGCCGGCGGCGAAATGTCCGCCATAGGCCGCCCAGTCCATACCCGTCAGAGGCGCAACCAGCGCGAACACAACGACGAGCAGCACCGGCACGCGATTGGCGATCGTCATCGACAGCATGTCGGAGATCGCGGCAAACAGCATGCAGAACGGAAAGACGACGAAGATCAGGGCTTCAAGCATCGGCGCTATGCCTATTGTCCGAAATCACGGGCCTCAATCTAGGCATGTTCGATTAACGATTGATGAGGCCCGGAACGAAAAGACGACTAATGTTGATTGGCAGCGGCATGGAAAAAGGGCCGCCACGTGGCAGCCCTTTTCCAGAACGCAATCCAAGTGCTCGGCGACAAGGCCGATCAGCTGCCGCTCGGCGCGGTGTTCAAGGTGGTTCCGATGGCGGTGAACTTAGCGTTGAGCGAATTGCCGAGCGCGCCGGCGCCAGTGATGATGGCGAGCGCGATGAGAGCGGCGATCAGACCATATTCGATAGCGGTCGCGCCGGATTCGTCCTTCACAAAACGTGCGATGAGATTAGACATTCGAGAGCTCCTACTCCACGTGTTACAGCACTTCCGTCAACTTCTGTGATGGTCGATCGGATGCTGCCAATCTAGGGAGAAGCTCTTTCGATCGGCTTAATAAACAGCCTTACCGATTCCTTTCCCGGTTCGAACATATTGCGTGGTTAACTTCGGGCTAAAGTGCCGCCGAACCTTCCAGTCCAGGATTTGGCAGCCTTGCGGCCCGACCCGGACCATGCCTCGGGGGACCCTTGCCGACCATGACACCATTGGCAGCACCGTATGCTTAACCGTTGGTTCACCAATCTCGTTCATGTTCCGTTGATCAGTCTGCTTGCGTGGAGCGCCTCAATGGCCCAGCCGAGATCGTCAATCGTGATTGCCGCGCTTCTTGCCGCCACAACCTTCGTCGCGCCAGTCATGGCCGGCGCCGGCATCGAGGTCACGATGAACCAGGCCAAGATCGTCAAACTGTCGCGCCCCGCCGACACAATAGTGGTCGGCAACCCGGCAATCGCCGACGCTTCCGTGCAGGATGCCTCGACGATCGTGCTGACCGGCAAAGGCTTCGGCGTCACCAATCTGGTCGTGCTCGATGCGGATGGCAGCCCAATCGTCGACGAGCAGGTTACCGTCATGCGGCAGGCTGCCTCATCTGTGCGTATCTATAGGCGCGCCGAAATCCAGACAATGTCCTGCACGCCCTATTGCGAAAGCTCCTACAAGAGCGATGCGGAGAAGTCCTCCGAAGCTGAAATGAGTGTCAGTCATTAGGATGGTGCAGCTGAATGCCGTTCAGGTTATCGGCTGGTTAAGAAGCCAACGCTGACTTTAACGATCATCCAAACCGGACTTCAATCGGTTCGCGCTAATGCTCCTTCCGAGACCGCAAAGACACCGGCAGGATCAGACATGAGCATGGAATTCGGCTCCGCAGGCGAACACAAGGCGAGACGCCCAGCGTTTTTCGGCCGTTTTTTTCGCGACCGGCGCGGCGCCACGGCAATCGAATTCGCAATCCTTTCAGTCCCGTTCGCGCTGCTTGTCTTTGCCATTCTGGAAAGCTGCATCTCGTTCGCCAGCCAGGAAGTGATGGCCAACATCACCGATGATGTCGCGCGCCAATTGCGCACTGGCCAGTTGAAGGCGGCCGACGTCACCAAAGACAGTTTGACGACCACGATCTGCACAAAACTGGAGATCATGGTATCGCAGGATTGTCCCAATCAGCTGCTGGTGGATCTCCGTCAATATGCGACATTTGCAGACGCGGCCTTGGCCGGCTTCAAGATCAAGGACAACGACGTCAAGCTGACGAACGGCACCGCCGAGCAGGACTTTGTCGTTACGGGGGGGGCGGCGGGGTCGCGGAACATGCTTCGGGTCTTTTACAAATGGCCTATTATGACCGACCTGTTGGCGCAGTCGATGGGCGGCAACAAGACGCTGCATTTCGCATCGGTAACCTGGCAGAACGAGCCGTTCGACAACTGAGTTCGAGGCGGATGCACGAGCAGCAAGAAGAAAAAAGGCAATGGGCATGATGCGTGCGGGGGCACATCTTGGGATTACGGGAATTTGGCGGAAAGCAAGTCGATTCTGGTCCGATCGCCGCGGCATCGCGGCAGTCGAATTCGCCTTGATCATGCCTATTCTGCTGATCATGTATTTCCTGACAATGGAGGCGTCACAGGCCATCGAGACCAGCAAGAAGGTCAGTCGTATCGGCAGCATGGTGGCCGATCTCGTCACCCAGCAGACAAGCGTCCTCAAGGCCGACATCGACGGCATCATGAAGATCGGCTCCGTCACCCTTCAACCCTACAACCGCTCGAACCCGAGCATCACCATAACGGCAATACAGGTCTCGGCCGACGGGACGAAGGCATCGGTGGTATGGTCACGCAAGTTGGTCGCAGGCGTCGCCGGCCCCGGCGCCGCCGCGACCACGGAGACCACGGTTCCAGCATCGCTCAAGGTCGCCAACACCTTCCTCATCCGCGCCGAAAGCAATCTTGGCTACATCCCGGTCATCGCCTGGACGGCGAGCGACCAGCAAAAGCTCGGATTGACCTCGGCTTTCAGCAACATAACGATGGGCGAAACCTATTATCTGCGTCCCCGCAGAAGCGTGGCGGTTACTTGCAGCGACTGTTGAACCATGACGGCCAGGCAGTTTGCAGAACCGCTCCGGCTCTTAATCCACCGCGATTGCAGGTGAGAAGCCGTTACGCAGATTTTCCGTTTTGGAATTGCGCTACTGCTGCTGACTTCTGCCCGAGACGAAGCGCACAATAGAAGCGGCCATCTCGTAGTCCTTTGGGGCAACGGCAGCGAAGCCACCGGAATGTTTCGGTTCCAGGAGGTGGTAAATGTCCGGAGTCGTCGACCTGAGGTTGGTGAGGAACACGGTGAGCCGTCGCTTGGCTTCAGGGTCGAGATCGCTGCGCACCGCGTGGGGACCATATCTTAGCAGGCCAGACGTCCATACGACCCGAAGTTCCGCCGCTGAAAGGCCTGCCGCTTCGAGCCTTGCCTGCGTGCCCGATGCTTCCGGCTGGCCGTCGGCCGCGGCCGTCACCCAGCCGAACAGACCATCGGCCCTGCCATCGATCAGCATCGTTTCGGCTGCCGCAGCCGAGTCGGCGCGGACCAGAAACGGTGCATCTTCCGCGACCTTGCGGCCTTCTTCGGCCAACGCCACCAGTGGCAAGAGAGAACCGCCGACACTGTCAGAAGGCGCAATGGCGATGCGATGGCTCTCCATCGCCGCCAGATTGGGCAGCTTGCCGTCCCGGGTCAGCAGAACGGAGCGGATACCGGTCGCGCCGTCGGAATCGACCGCAGCCACAAGTGGCTCGATACATAAGCAGCGCTGCGAGGCCGTCGCATAGGCGGTCGCCGAATAGATCGCGTATTCGATGCGGGCATTGGCCTGCGCCTCGATCAGCGCGGCATAGTCGCGGGCAACTACAAACTCGACCTTCATGCCCAGAGCCTTGGTGTAGGCGTCAGTCAACACAGCCAGCCCCGGAACGGTATTGCCGGCGCCTGGCTCGGCAACGATGCCGATGCGAAACGTGCCGATATCGTCGCGCCAGTCGGCATGTGCCGGATTGGACCAGAGCGTGGCCTGCACCAGCATGAGAGCGGCAGTCGCCTTCAGCGCAACGCTCATGACAAAACCGCCGTCTGTTTTTCTAGACCCATGCCCATCCGACGCACCGTTGCGACATGCACTCCTTGTTTATGCCTGTCGTTGCCCAACCGCTGCGCAGCTTTGGGCGACATCACTGGACCATCACGCCTGGCCGTTGCCGTTTGGTTTCCGAATTGCCAATGAAGTCGCGGAACCCTATGTCTGGTCGTTCAAACTGGCAACAACTCGATGGCGCGCGCTTTCCTCTTCGTTCTGGACTCCTTCGGCATCGGTGGCGCCGCCGACGCCNGACGCCGATCGATACGGCGATGCCGGCGCCAACACATTCGCGCACATCACCGAGGCCTGCGCAGAAGGCCGCGCGGATCGCGAAGGGCTTCGCAGTGGACCGCTGTTTGTCCCCCACATGGCCTCGCTCGGGCTTGGCAAGGCTGCCGAAACCGCGACGGGACTGGGCTTTGCCAGTAGCGGGACAGATCTGCTCGCCACTGCCTTCCACGGCGCCGCGCAGGAGGTTTCAAGCGGCAAGGACACACCGTCGGGCCATTGGGAAATCGCCGGCCTGCCGGTGCGCTTCGACTGGGGCTATTTCCCGGATACGGTTCCCGCCTTTCCGGCCGAACTGACCGAGGCGATGATCCGCGAAGGCAAGGTGCCGGGCATTCTCGGCAATTGTAATGCGCCGGGCACCCAGATCATCGAGCGGCTTGGCGAGGAGCACATCCGTACCGGCATGCCGATCTGCTATACGTCTGTCGACTCGGTGCTGCAGATCGCCGCGCATGAAGTCCATTTCGGCCTCGAGCGGCTTTATGAATTCTGCAAGGTGGTGCGCAGGCTGGTCGACCCACTGCGGATCGGACGGGTTATCGCGCGGCCTTTCATCGGCGAAACCGCCGCCACTTTCGAGCGAACGTACAACCGCCATGACTACGCCGTGCCACCGCCGGAGCCGACGCTGCTCGACCGGCTGACGGCGCGTGGTAGCCGTGTCATCGCCATCGGCAAGATCGGCGACATCTTCGCCCATCGCGGAATTTCGCAAGAGCGCAAGGCGGCGGGCAACATGGCGATGTTCAACGAGGCGCTGGGCGCGATAGATGATGCCGGCAACGGTGATCTCATCTTCGCCAATTTCGTCGACTTCGACACCGAATTCGGCCATCGCCGCGATGTTGCGGGCTATGCTGCCGCGCTCGAAGCGTTCGACCGGCGACTGCCGGAGGCTTTTGCACGGCTGCGGCAGGGCGATCTTCTCATCCTGACGGCCGATCACGGCAACGATCCGACCTGGCGCGGTACCGATCATACGCGTGAGCGCATTCCGGTGATCGGCACCGGACCGGGTTTCAAGGGCGGCGACATCGGGCTGAGAACGACATTCGCCGACATCGGTGAAACGGTGGCCGAGCATCTTGGGCTGGCGCACGGCCGTTACGGCACTTCCTTCTATACGGCGATTGGCGGCCATGCCTGAATTGCCGGAGGTCGAAACCGTCCGGCGTGGACTGCAGCCGGTCCTGGAAGGCGCCACCATTGCCCGTGTCGAGGCGCGCCGACCGGATTTGCGCTTTCCATTTCCCGAGAAGTTCTCGCAGCGGCTGACCGGCAAGACGATCACGGCCCTCGGCCGCCGGGCCAAATATCTGACGATGGACCTGGAAGGCGGTCCGGTGCTGATCTGCCATCTCGGCATGTCGGGCTCATTCCGCATCGAGACGACGGACGGCAGCGACATGCCTGGCATCTTCCAGCATGACCGCTCGAAGAGTTCCAATCACGACCACGTCGTCTTCCATGTCGTATCTCCGGCGGGCGTCCGATCCCGCGTGATCTTCAACGACCCACGCCGCTTCGGTTTCATGTTGTTTGCGGAAGGATCGCCGGACGTTCACCCGATGCTGGCCGGGCTCGGCGTTGAGCCAACGGGCAACACATTGGACGGCGTACTGCTTGCCTCGTTGATGAAAGGGCGGCGATCACCACTGAAGGCAGCGCTTCTCGACCAGCGACTGATCGCCGGGCTCGGCAACATCTATGTCTCCGAGGCGCTGTGGCGCGCCGGCCTATCGCCGCTGCGCGAGGCGGGCACGATCGCCAAACCGGGAAAGAAAGGCCATGCTCAAAGCGAACAACTCGCCCAGGCAATTCGCTCGGTGATATCAGATGCGATCGCTGCGGGTGGGTCCTCACTGCGTGACTATATGCAGACCGATGGGTCACTGGGCTATTTCCAGCATTCCTTCGCGGTCTACGATCGCGAAGGAGAGGCCTGTTCGAAGCCCGGTTGCAGCGGCCACATCGAACGGATCGTGCAGAGCGGCCGATCGACGTTCTATTGCCGGACATGTCAGCGGTGAGTTAGACGAGCGCGAGCAAGGAGAAGCAGCCATGACCTATGAAGCGATCATCACCGAAACGCATGGCAAGGTCGGACTGATCAGGCTGAACCGGCCGCAGGCGCTCAATGCGTTGAATTCGCAGATCCTGACCGAAGTGGTCGCAGCCGTGAACGGCTTCAGTGCCGATGCCGGTATCGGCGCCATGGTCATCACCGGTTCCGAAAAGGCTTTCGCCGCCGGCGCCGACATCAAGGAGATGCAGTCTATCTCTTATGCGGACGCCTACGCCCAAGACTTCTTCGTCGGCTGGGAGGAACTTACGCGGGCGCGAAAGCCTGTTATCGCGGCGGTCGCCGGCTATGCACTCGGTGGCGGCTGCGAGTTGGCGATGATGTGCGATTTCATCATTGCCGCCGACACGGCAAAGTTCGGCCAGCCCGAAATCACGCTCGGCGTCATCCCAGGCATGGGTGGATCGCAGCGGCTGACCCGCTTCGTCGGCAAGGCAAAGGCGATGGACATGTGCCTGACGGGACGGATGATGGATGCCGCCGAGGCGGAGCGTTCGGGCCTCGTGTCGCGGGTCGTGCCCGCCGCCGATCTTGTCGATGAGGCGCTGAAGGCGGCCGCCAAGATCGCCAGTTTCTCGCTGCCATCGGTGATGATGGCAAAGGAGGCTGTCAACCGCTCCTTCGAGACGACGCTTGCCGAGGGCTTGCGGTTCGAGCGCCGACTGTTTCACTCGCTGTTTGCACTGGACGATCAGAAGGAAGGCATGGCGGCTTTCGCCGAGAAGCGGAAGCCGAATTTCACCAACCGCTGACGCCAATCCTTTGGCTGGAAAGAAGTTGGCTGTTGGCCGCCAAAAAGAAGGCCGGGCAGCGTTGACGCGCCGGAAAAGCTGAACTATAAGCCGCACCAACCGAGGCGGCCCCGTGGCTGCCCGTTTGTTTTTTGCGCCCTGCGGCATCCCGCATGCGCCTACCAGATCAGAAGAGAGGCATCATGGCCAATACATCCTCGGCCAAAAAGGCAACGCGCAAGATCGTACGCCGCGCAGCGATCAACAAGAACCGCCGCTCGCGCGTGCGTACCTATATCCGCCAGGTCGAAGAGGCGCTTGCCTCCGGTGACAAGGCCGCCGCGCAGGCTGCGTTCAAGATCGCGGAGCCGGAATTGATGCGCGCCGCAACCAAGGGCGTGATCCACAAGAACACGGCGTCCCGCAAGGTGTCGCGACTGGCTCAACGGGTCAAAGTCCTGTCAGCCTAACATTACTTGCCTAGACTGATGTTCTTCGAACCCGGCCGTTTGCGCCGGGTTTTTTCGTTTGCCGGCAAGCACTTAAAAAGAATGTCCGAAAACGACGTTCTATGCGGATTTGTCCATTGGGAATACTTTGCCGGCGTATGCATGCCTGCACTTGGTCAGCATGCTTGAAATCGGCCGACTTAGAGATTCTTAGCTACCAGAAATAGTCTTTAATTTTCATACATTTACCGGCGGTGATCCACAGCTTGTCCACATCGAGCCGGAGCGATGGGGGACAAGTGGCTGTCAAGTGAATTATTTCAGAATATTTCTCTCAGCACCCGGTTTTTCATATTCGCCGGAAAAGGGTTTGAATCACAATGGCTTTGTTAAAATGTGCCGTTGCGGTACGCCACTCGAACTCGCCTCCAGTAACCAGATTCCTTAAAAATCCGTTAGACGTGGCCTTGCCCTATCCACAGCGATTTCGGTAATGTCGATCCATCGAAAGGGACGGGCTCTGGACCTTAAACCCAGCCTGAATCGGCCAGCTTAAATTGGCGGGATTTGCAACGCGGATCAAGTCCGCGGACCGATTTGGCTTGTCTTTTTTCGATACGGTAGGGGACTGGCGTAACTAGACATGGCAGGTAGACGGCGGCCGGCGCTCTTTTCGCCGGACGGTGTTGTGTTGCCCTGACATACCCAACGCGGACTGGCTTCCATGGGCCGGCACCGGTTCCCGCTGATAGTGGGCGACGTTCATCTGCCGGCGGCGGCAGCGGACATCGTAGCAAAGACGCAGTCGCCGGAACCGGATGCAGGAGGCGCATCCCCGGTGGAAAACAGGTACGGAAGGACAAGGAAAAGATCATGCAGAGCGGCATCGAAAGGGAGCTTGCGGGCGACCTCCCATTTCCTGGAACTTTGATCGGAGCAAGCGACATGGCGGTCCCCAATGACGCGGAACAGAAATTCGACCGGGTGAAAGCCCAGTTGAAGGCGCGTCTGGGAACCGAAGTTTATTCTAGCTGGTTTGGCCGCATGAAGGTCGCGGAAGCTTCCAAGGGCATTGTCCGCATCTCGGTGCCCACGGCATTCCTGCGCTCATGGATCAACGGACATTACCTCGACCTCATCTCAGAGCTGTGGAAGCAGGAGGATCCGGGTCTCCTCAAGATCGACATCGTCGTGCGCACGGCGACCCGCCAGGGCCGTAGCCAGGCCGAGGCGGAGGTGGTGCCGGCACGCAAGATGACCCGCCAGACGCAGACTGCGCTCGCCGCCGGCACCGTCAGCCCCGGCCGGACAGAGCGTGCACCGGTCCCGCGTCCGGGCACACCGGTCGAGAGCGAATTCCGGCACAATGTGCTGGGGTCACCGCTTGATCCTCGCTACACATTCGGCTCCTTCATCGAGGGACCGTCGAACCGGGTGGCCTTCGCCGCCGCCAAGGCAGTGGCGGAATCGCAATCGAGCGCGGTGCGCTTCAACCCACTTTTCCTTCACGCAACCGTCGGTCTCGGCAAGACACATCTGCTGCAGGCTATCGCGGCGGAATCGCTGAAGCAGAATCCAAAGTCGCGCGTCGTCTATCTCACGGCCGAGTATTTCATGTGGCGCTTTGCCACCGCAATCCGCGACAACAACGCGCTGACGCTCAAAGAGCAGTTGCGCGACATCGACCTGCTCATCATCGATGACATGCAATTCCTGCAGGGCAAGTCCATCCAGCATGAGTTCTGCCACCTGATCAACATGTTGCTCGACAGCGCCAAGCAGGTCGTCGTTGCCGCCGACCGGCCGCCGTCGGAACTGGAATCGCTTGAGCCGCGGGTCCGCTCGCGCCTCAATGGCGGCGTCGCGCTTGAAATGTCGGCGCCCGATTTCGCCATGCGCCTTGGCATGCTCAAATTGCGCCTTGCCACCGCCAGGGTCGATGACGGGTCGCTGAACATTTCGGAAGAGATCCTCAATCACGTTGCCCGTACCGTGACCGGCAGCGGACGTGAACTGGAAGGCGCCTTCAACCAGCTGCTGTTCCGTCAATCCTTCGAGCCGCAGATCACCATCGACCGCATCGACGAAATCCTCGGCCACATCTATCGCACCGGCGAACCGAAGCGGGTCCGCATCGAGGACATCCAGCGCATCGTCGCGCGCCACTATAATGTGTCGAAGACCGAATTGCTGTCCAACCGGCGCACGCGCACCATCGTCAAGCCGCGGCAGGTCGCCATGTACCTGTCGAAGGTGATGACGCCGCGCTCGCTGCCCGAGATCGGACGGCGTTTCGGCGGCCGCGATCACACGACGGTGCTGCATGCCGTGCGCAAGATCGAGGACCTTTCTGGCAACGACAACACGCTGGCGCAGGAACTCGAGTTGTTGAGGCGGTTGATCAACGATCAGGCCTGATCGGAAAGGGGCGAACCGGAACAACGCCGGAATTCAATGGCTTGCCAGTGCGGCCCGCGCCCGGAACGGGCTCGTGGCGCCGCCTGGAATCGACCCGGATTTCGGTTTTGCGACACTGGCGCGCGGACTTGGCACGCTTTATCCCCAGAAAGCCCGCGTAGCCGGCCCGAACCGGTCGCGCGGGCTTGCGTTCGCTGATTTTTTCCTGTCAGTCTACGCAGATTCTGAGCCTGTTCAGACCTTTCGCGGGGTGCCGCTTACTGGTGACCCCGTCATTCATTCAAGCGAGCTTGTTTCGTCATGCGTGTTATCCTGGAACGGTCAAATCTCCTGAAGTCGCTCAACCACGTCCACCGTGTGGTCGAGCGGCGCAACACCATACCGATCCTGTCCAACGTGCTGCTCAGCGCCGAAGGCGCCAGCCTTGAAATGAAGGCGACCGACCTCGACCTCGAAGTGACGGAAGCGACGCCCGCCAAAGTGGAGCGCGGCGGGGCGACGACGGTTCCGGCACATCTGCTCTACGACATCGTGCGCAAGCTCGCCGATGGCGCCGAGGTGATGCTGAAGACGGACGAGGACGGCAATGCCATGACGGTAACGTCAGGCCGATCGAGCTTCCGCCTTCAGTGCCTGCCACAATCCGACTTCCCGGAGCTTTCGGCCGGATCGTTCTCGCATATTTTCCGTCTCGAGTCGGTTGGCTTGAAAGGCCTGATCGAGAAGACCCAGTTCGCCATCTCGACCGAAGAGACACGCTATTACCTGAACGGCATCTACCTGCACACGCATGAGGTCGGCGGCAAGCTGAAGCTTCGTTCCGTGGCGACCGACGGCCACCGCCTGGCGCGCGCCGAGATCGACGCGCCGGCGGGTTCCGAGGGCATGCCGGGCATCATCATTCCACGCAAGACGGTGAGCGAGCTACAGAAGCTGGTGGACGATCCGGATGTCGCGGTGACCACTGAACTGTCGGACACCAAGATCCGCTTCACCATCGGCAGCGTAATTTTGACCTCGAAGCTGATAGACGGCACCTTCCCCGATTATCAGCGGGTCATTCCGACCGGCAACGACAAGAAGCTGATCATCGACCGCCAGAGTTTTGCCGCCGCGGTCGATCGCGTGTCGACCATCTCTTCCGAGCGCGGCCGCGCGGTGAAGCTTTCGATCAGCGAGGGTCAGGTGACGCTTGCGGTCAACAATCCGGATTCAGGCAGCGCCACCGAGGAACTGGCCGCAGACTATTCGTCCGATCCGATCGAAATCGGCTTCAATGCCAAGTATCTGCTCGACGTTGCCGCGCAACTGACCGGCACGGAGGCCAAGTTCATGCTGGCCGACGCCGGTTCGCCGACGCTGATCCACGACATGGCCGACGAAACTGCACTCTATGTGCTGATGCCGATGCGAGTGTAGCCTGAGCCGAGTCATCAGCCCGGCTCTGCAGCCGGGACCGGCTACGAGAATGATGGTTGCGGCGATTTCCAGAGCAGTTCCAGGAAAGGTGTGAAACGGCTTTCCGTCCGGAATTGCGTCGAAACAAAGAGATAGAGCGGTTCGGCGTTTCCGTGAAACGATGAACGCTCTACAGGCGGATAGCGGTTGCCGGCACAGACCCACATAAGTAAGCTTACACTTACTAACTTTCGCAATTACGCGACGCTGACGATCGATCTGGCGCCGGGCGCCGTGGTTTTTTCCGGCGACAACGGTGCCGGCAAGACCAATCTCCTCGAAGCGATCTCCCTTCTGACACCTGGGCGTGGCTTGCGCCGCGCCCCTTACGCTGACGTCGCTCGCGAGGGCGGCGACGGCGGTTTTGCCCTGCATGTACGGCTCGACGGGCCTGACGGCCAGGTCGAGATCGGAACAGGCATTTCCGGTGGCGACAACCCCGGCGAAGGCGGCAGGCGGGTGCGCATCAACGGAGCTTCGGCGCGTTCGGCCGAGGACATGCTGGAATGGCTGCGCGTGGTGTGGCTGACGCCGGCGATGGACGCGTTGTTCACCGGGCCGGCCGCGGATCGCCGGCGCTTTCTCGACCGGCTGGTGCTGGCGATCGACCCCGGCCACGGGCAACGTGCGATCGACTACGAGAAAGCGATGCGCAGTCGTAACCGTCTGCTTACAGATGGGTCTCGAGACGACCGCTGGTTCGACGCGATCGAGACGCAGATGGCAGAAACCGGGGTGGCGATCGCCGCGGCGCGGGCCGAGATGGTGCGGCTGCTCGCCGCGATGATCGACAGGTTGCCTGACACGGGGCCGTTTCCGCAGGCCGATATCGGCCTTTCAGGAGACCTGGAGGCCGCGGTTTCCAGCACACCGGCAGTCGATGTCGAGGAGAGCTTCCGCCGGACGCTTGCAGACGGCCGCGACCGCGACTGTGCCGCCGGGCGCACGCTCGAAGGGCCACACCGTTCGGATCTGGTGGTGCGGCACCGTCCCAAGGCGATGCCGGCCGAGCTCTGTTCGACAGGCGAGCAAAAGGCGCTGCTGGTCGGCATCGTGCTGTCACATGCTCGGCTAACTGGCGAAATGTCGGGCATGACACCTATCATGCTGCTCGACGAGATCGCCGCGCATCTCGATGGCGGGCGGCGCGCGGCGCTGTTTTCCATCCTTGAAGAATTGAACTGCCAGGTGTTCATGACCGGAACCGATGCTGCGTTTTTTTCCAGTCTCAAGGGGCGTGCGCAATTCCTGACTGTCGACCACGGCACAGTTGGGCCAACGATCTAACTCTGTCCCAAAACCGCTCCACACTTTTGGGCGACGTGCATGAGATTATGCATGTCGTTGTCCCAAAACCGCTCCACACTTTTGGGCGACATGCATTAAGCCCCTGACAGGATTTTGCAGCCGCTATATGATCCGGCGATGACCCCTGCCGCCCTGACCGCCGACGAGATCGAACGCTATGCCCGCCACATCGTGCTGCCCGAGATCGGCGGCGTTGGCCAGCAGAGGCTGAAACAGGCGCGAGTGCTGGTCATCGGCGCCGGCGGGCTGGGCGCGCCGGTGCTTGAATATCTTGCCGCAGCCGGCGTCGGCACGCTCGGCGTGGTCGATGACGACACCATTTCGCTCTCCAACCTGCAACGTCAGGTCATTCACGGAACGGACAGTGTCGGCATGCTGAAAACCGACAGCGCCAAGGCGGCAATCGCCCGCATCAATCCCAACACCAGCGTCGAAACGCACACATACCGGCTGACCGCGGACAATGCCCCTGCCCTCGTCGCCGGCTATGACATCGTCGTCGACGGTTCCGACAATTTCGAAACCCGCTACGCGGTGGCCGATGCCTGCGCGAGCGCTGGGAAACCGTTGGTTCATGCCGCCGTCGGGCGCTTCGATGGCTCGGTGACGGTGTTGAAGCCATTCGAAGACGGCAAGGACGGCAAGCCCAATCCGAGCTACCGCGACCTGTTTCCCGAGGCGCCACCGCCTGGGCTGGTGCCGTCCTGTGCCGAAGCCGGCGTGCTTGGAGCGCTGACCGGTGTCGTCGGCACGCTGCAGGCAATGGAGGCGATCAAGCTGATCACCGGCGTCGGTGAGCCACTGGTCGGCAGGCTGCTGCTCTATGATGGGCTGGCGGCGCGCTTCGACACGATCCGCTACAAGAGAAACTGAACCCGTGGAACAGACTGAAGCTGTCTCCATCACACAGATTTCGGCCGATTTCGACCGTTGGGACGACGTGCTCGCACTAATCATGCGCGCCTTCGCCTCGATGGACGACGTGATCGACCCACCCTCCTCTGCCCGCCTGCTGAGCGCCGATACTCTGCGGGACAAGGCGCGGCGGGAGACCGGCTTCGCGGCACTCAAGGACGGCAGGATCGTCGGCTGTATCTTTGCCCTTGAAAAGATGGCGGAACTCTATGTCGGTAAGCTCGCCGTCGCGCCGGACTGCCAGGGACAAGGTATTGGGCGGCGGTTGATGCAGGCGGTCGAAGACCTTGCCCTAAGCCGCGGCAAGGCGGCACTCGAGCTTCAGACGCGGATCGAACTGACCGCAAACCATGCAGCCTTTGCCCGACTCGGCTTTCACGAAACCGAGCGGACGGCGCATGAGGGCTATATCAAGCCGACCTCGATCACCATGCGCAAGGTTCTTGTGTAAGCCAGGTCTTTCATTCTGCGTTTCGATTTCCTCAGGTTCTGAGCGGCAGCACGCGGTCCGGCGGGCGGTGGCCGTCGACGAAAGCGCGTATGTTGATGATGACCTTTTCGCCCATATCGATGCGGCCTTCGAGCGTCGCCGAGCCCATGTGCGGCAACAACACGACCTTGTGCTTGGCGGCGAGTTTCAGCAGCTTGCTGTTCAAAGCCGGTTCGTGCTCATAGACATCGAGGCCGGCTCCGGCAATCTTGCCGTCCTGGATGAGCCTGACCAACGCTTCCTCGTCGATGATGTCGCCGCGCGCGGTGTTGACGATATAGGCCGTGGGCTGCATCAGCGCCAGCCGCCGCGCCGAAAGCAGATGGAAGGTCGCCGGCGTCGAAGGGCAATTGACCGAAATGATATCCATGCGGGCCAGCATCTGGTCGAGGCTTTCCCAATAGGTCGCCTCCAGCCCGTCTTCGACGTCAGGCAGCACGCGATGGCGGTTATGGTAGTGGATCGAGAGGCCGAACGCCTTGGCCCGCCTGGCAACCGCCGTGCCAATGCGCCCCATGCCGACGATGCCCAGCCGTTTGCCCCAAATGCGTCGGCCAAGCATCCAGGTCGGCGACCAGCCGGCCCATTTCTTGTCGCCGGTGAGCACGTTGGCGCCTTCCGCCAGCCGCCGCGGCAACGCCAGCATCAGCGCCATAGTCATGTCGGCGGTGTCCTCGGTCAGCACATTGGGCGTGTTGGTGACGGTGATGCCCCTCTTGGCCGCGGCCTCGACATCGATCTTGTCGACGCCATTGCCGAAATTGGCGATCAGCTTGAGGTTGTCGCCGGCCTGGGCGATCAGTGCCGCGTCGATCTGGTCGGTCACCGTCGGCACCAGCACGTCGGCCTCCTTGACCGCCGCAACCAGTTCCGGCTGCGTCATCGGCCTGTCCTCGACATTCAGCCGTGCGTCGAACAGTTCGCGCATGCGGGTCTCGACCGGGTCGGGCAGCTTTCGCGTGATGACGACGAGAGGCTTCTTTTTGCCTGCCATTGTTTCCTCGTACCCCGATCTCGTTGAGACCTCTTTAACCAAGACCGGCGAAACTGAAAGCCGGTCGCGGTGCCGATTACCCCATGTAACAAGCGGTGCCGCCGAAGACAAAGAAAAAGGGGCGCCGATGCCGCCAGGCAAGCGCCGAAAGGAATGAAAGTGTCTGGTTTCGCGTCGTTTCGCCTGACCCTCAGCGGAGCACTTCTCGGCGCTTTGCTTTATTCTCCGCTTGCCGCGGCGCAGAGTGCAGCAGCACCTGCCCAGAGCGTCGTCACGGTCGGGCCGAGCGGTTTGCCGCTGCCGCGATTCGTCAGCCTGAAATCCGGCCGCGTCAACTCGCGCGTCGGCCCCGGCGCCAACTATTCGGTCGACTGGATGTATATGAAGGCCGGCCTGCCGATGGAGATCATCCAGGAATTCGACACATGGCGCCGCGTGCGCGATGCCGATGGTTCGGAAGGCTGGATCAATCAGTCGCTGCTTTCCGGCCGGCGCACGGCAATAGTCGCACCGTGGCAGCGCGGCAAGGGCGCTCAGATCAACCTTCTCAACAGCCCCGACAAGGACGCTCGAGTGGTCGCGATGGTAGAGCCTGGCGTCATGGGCACGATCAAATCCTGCGACGGCCAGTGGTGCGAAATGACGTTCGATGGCCACACCGGCTGGCTTGCCCAGTCGATTGTGTGGGGCGCTTACCCCGGCGAGCGGGTCAAGAACTGACCACCTCATCGCGAGGACGCGGGATCAGATATGTAGGCCCGGCAAATCACGGTGACGGCAACGCAGCCGTGTCAGGAGCGTGATCCTGCTGGCAGGCAAACCCGGCAATCCATGCGACCGGTTCAGTAGTCACGCAGTCTGGTCGCCTGTATCAGACCGTGGTCGTTTGGCGCCCGATGCGGCCGAGATGGGTGTCCTGAAAGCTGGTCGACAGCTTGAGGCCGTAGCCCAGCGCACGGTCGATGGCGATGTGGGCGATCCAGATCAATGCGACCGCCATCACGGTCGCATTGCCGGACAGGTGCCCGGCCAGCAGCAAGAATACTGGTACGATCGGGATATGCAGGGCGTTATAGGCAAGGGCACCGACGCGCGGCCCCGCCAGATAGCCGAACATCGATAAGTCCGGCACCAGGATAAGCACCCCGAAGAGCCACCACGACATGCCAGTCGAGCCGTAGAAAACGACGGCAGCTGCCGCAACGATGGCCCATTCCAGCCGAATTGCCAGATCAAGCGATTTCAATCTCCTGCCGATCCTTCGCGGCGCTTGGGGCGCAGCCTCACCACGATGTCAACATTGGCGATCTCCATCCCTTCCGGTGGCTCCGGCAGGTTGGCGACCGTCACCGGACCGCTGTCGATATCGAATATGCGGTTTTCGCCTTCGATATAGAAATGGTGATGGTCGGAGGTGTTGGTGTCGAAATAGGTCTTCGCGCCCTCGACAGCGAGGATACGCAACAGTCCCGACTGGGTGAACTGATGAAGGGCGTTGTAGACAGTGGCCAGCGATACCGGCACGCCGGCGGCGACCGCTTCCTCGTGCAGTTCCTCGGCCGACAAATGACGGTCGCCCTTGGCGAAAAGCAGGTCGGCCAGCGCAATGCGCTGACGCGTCGGCCTCAGCCCGGCTTCACGGACCCGCTTGTCCACAGCGACATTTCCCTTCCGGCCGTCCAGGTTCATCTTCTCGTCGAACCCCACAGTTCCGCCCCAAGACACGTCCAGAATGGCAAAATAATGAACTTCTGCCGACACCGGACCTTTTCAGGACATATATTCTGTCGTCCGAATGCGATCAATAGCGCGCATTGACCCAGGCAGACGAGCAGGTTAAGCGCAAACGCCGGTTTCCGGCCTGAAACAGATTGTGTTAGGAAGCCAACGACAGGGCACCCGATAGCCCGAACGGTATGGGGATGAGGTTGATGACGGGTAAATCCAGCTACGAGTACGACGAATTGCTGGCTTGCGCCCGCGGCGAGTTGTTCGGACCGGGCAATGCCCAGCTTCCCTATCCTCCCATGCTGATGTTCGATCGTATCACCGAGATCAGCGAGACGGGCGGCGCCTTCGAGAAGGGTTTCATCCGCGCGGAATTCGACATCAAGCCGGACCTGTGGTTCTTTGCCTGCCATTTCATCGGCAATCCGATCATGCCGGGGTGCCTCGGCCTCGATGCCATGTGGCAATTGACGGGCTTCTATCTTGGCTGGCTCGGCGAACCCGGCAAGGGAATGGCGCTGTCGACCGGTGAAGTGAAATTCAAGGGCATGGTCACGCCCTCGGTGAAGAAGGTTGAGTACGGCATCGACTTCAAGCGCGTGATGCGTGGCCGGCTGGTGCTTGGCATCGCCGATGGCTGGCTAAAGGCGGATGGCGAGCCCATATACGCGGCAACGGATTTGAAGGTCGGTCTGTCGAAACAGCCGACGGTCGGCTGACCAGAATTCCTAGCCGGCCCTTGGCCAGCATCCCTGGAAGGAGTTGCGAATGAGACGTGTCGTTGTCACAGGCCTCGGCATCGTGTCGTCGATCGGCAACAATGCCAACGAGGTGCAAGCCTCGCTGCATGATGCCAGATCCGGCATCAGTTTCTCCGATTCGTTCGCCGAGCATGGCTTCCGGTGCCAGGTCTGGGGCGCGCCGACGCTCGATCCTTCCGCCATGATCGACCGCCGAGCGATGCGCTTCCTAAGCCAAGGTGCAGCCTGGAACCACGTCTCCATGGATCAGGCGATCGCGGATGCGGGCCTGGAAGAGAGCGACATCACCAATGAGCGCACCGGCATCGTCATGGGATCGGGCGGACCATCCACCCGCACCATCTTCGAGGCGGCCGAGACCACGCTGAAGAACGGCAGTCCCAAGCGTATCGGTCCGTTCGCGGTGCCGAAGGCAATGTCGTCGACCGCATCGGCAACGCTTGCCACCTGGTTCAAGATCCACGGCGTCAACTATTCGATCTCTTCGGCCTGTTCGACCTCGGCGCATTGCATCGGCAATGGCTACGAACTGATCCAATGGGGCAAACAGGACATAGTCTTTGCCGGCGGCCACGAGGATCTCGACTGGACGATGTCGGACCTGTTCGACGCCATGGGCGCCATGTCGTCGAAGTTTAACGACAAGGCATCGACCGCTTCGCGCGCCTATGACGCCAATCGCGACGGCTTCGTCATCGCCGGCGGCGCGGGCGTGCTGGTGCTGGAAGAGCTTGAGCATGCCAAGGCGCGGGGCGCCAAGATCTACGCCGAGATCGTCGGCTACGGCGCGACCTCGGACGGCTATGACATGGTTGCCCCTTCAGGCGAGGGCGCGGTTCGCTGCATGCGCCAGGCGCTGGCCACGGTTTCCACGCCGGTCGACTACATCAACACCCATGGCACATCGACGCCGGTGGGCGATTCCAAGGAAATGGGCGCGATCCGCGAGGTGTTCGGCGAGAAGATGCCCTACATCACCTCGACAAAATCGCTGACCGGCCATTCGCTCGGCGGAGCCGGCGTGCAGGAATCCATCTATTCGATCCTGATGATGCAGGGCGGTTTCATCGGCGAAAGCGCCCATATCGAGACGCTCGACCCCGAATTCGAGGGCATGCCGATCGTGCGAAAGCGCATCGACGACGCCAGGATCGACACCGTCTTGTCAAATTCGTTCGGCTTCGGTGGCACCAACGCAACGCTCGTTTTCCAGCGCTATTCCGCATAAGGATTTGCCGGCCATGGACGGATTGATGAAGGGCAAGCGCGGGCTTGTCATGGGTGTCGCCAACGATCATTCGATCGCCTGGGGCATCGCCCGGAAATTGTCCGAACATGGAGCGGAACTCGCCTTCACCTATCAGGGCGATGCCTTCGGGCGCCGGGTCAAGCCGCTGGCGGACAAGCTCGGTGCCTCGCTGGTGGTGCCGTGCGACGTCGAGGACAGCGCTTCGGTCGCCGCCACGTTCGAGACCCTGGGCAAGGAATGGGGCGGGCTGGATTTCGTCGTCCACGCCATCGGCTTTTCCGACAAGAACGAGTTGAAAGGCCTCTACGCCGACACCAGCCGGGACAATTTCGTCCGTACCATGGTGATCTCCTGCTACTCCTTCACCGAGGTCGCCCGCCATGCCGCCGCCCTGATGCAGGACGGCGGATCGATGATCACGCTGACCTACGCGGGGTCGGTCCGCGTCATGCCGAACTACAATGTCATGGGCGTGGCCAAGGCAGGGCTGGAGGCCAGTGTGCGCTATCTTGCCAACGATTACGGTCCACGCGGCATCAGGGTCAATGGCATATCGGCTGGACCCGTGCGCACGCTTGCCGGCGCCGGCATTTCCGACGCCCGCCACATGTTCTCCTATCAGCAGCGCAACTCGCCGCTGCGCCGCACGGTGACCATCGACGAGGTCGGCGGCTCCGCGCTTTATCTGCTGTCGGGTCTGTCTTCGGGCGTCACCGGCGAAATCCACTATGTCGATTCCGGCTATCACATCGTTTCCATGCCGACGCTGGACGAATTGAAGCAGACCGACGGCGGACGAGACTAATGCATCTCGCCCAAGCGTGCGCAGCGGTCTTGGGACAACGATATTTATGAAACAAAAGCTTAAGATGCGCCGGCGGAATCCGTTTCAACGCGACGCGCTTTAACCCTCTAAAGAAATACTTTCGGTCGAATAAAATTAGATGCATTGGCGGAAACTCATTTTAAGGAGATATTCGCTAGAAAGCCCCGTACTCTGGGGATCTTTCAATGTCGGCCGTCAGCAACCCGAAGCGAACACCGGTGTTCCGATTGCTCACCATAGCGAGCTCGGGTCTCGGCAGTTTCGTCCTCGGACTCTGGGGCCTGAAGCTCGGTCTCGGCGAAGGCTTTGCCGGCATCTCCGCGGACATGATGGTCGCGATGATGGCCGCGCTTTGCGCACTGGCGGCGTCGGCAGCCGCGATGTCCTTCTTCGCCGGCGTGGATGAATCGGCGGATTTCGTCTTCACGGAAACCCATTTCGACAAACTGACGGGCCTTTTGGCGCGTCCGGCAATGGTCGGCAAGATTGCCGAGGCTGCGTGCGCGACAAGCCGGACCGGCGAGCCGATGTTCCTCATCGACATCGACATAGATCGTTTCAAGCAGATCAACGACGCCATCGGCTACAGTCAGGGCGATGAGTTGATCCGCGCCTTCACCAAGCGCTTGACGACGTGCGTGCCGCAGCGGGCACTGATCGGACGCATTGGCGCCGGTGAATTCGCGGTTCTACTCCCCGACAATCAGGTGTCCGGATCGCTGGAAAGCACCATCGAGAGGCTCATCGACGAGATGATGGAGCCCTATGAACTCAGCACTCACCTGCAATCGGTCAGCCTGTCGGTGGGCATCGTGGCGATGCCAAAGGACGGCGTAGATCCCGTCCTCATCCTGCGGCGCTCCAATCTGGCGCTGCAGAATGCTCGCGCCAGCGGCGTCGGCAACTGGTCTGTCTTCCATGCCGAAATGGGCAGGGTCGCCGATCATCGCCAGTGGATCGAATCCGAGCTGAATACAGCCTTCGAGCGCGGTGACTTCGATCTTCACTACCAGCCGCAGCTCGACCTCCCGACCGGGCGCATCGTCGGCTATGAAGCCCTGATCCGCTGGCGGCACCCCGAACGCGGCATGATCCCGCCGATGGAGTTCATCCCAATCGCCGAGGAAACCGGCATGATCGGCCCGATCGGCGAATGGGTGCTGCGCAAGGCTTGCAGCGACGCCCGGCATCTGCCCGACGACTGCTTCGTCGCCGTCAACATCTCGCCCGTGCAGTTCATGACCAAGGACTTCGTCGGCACTGTGCGCGACACCATGACGAGCACCGGCATCAAACCGTCGCGGCTGGAACTGGAAGTGACCGAGACGGCGATGATGCAGGATCGCGACCGCGCCGCCGCCATCCTGAAGCAGCTTGCGGACATGGGCATCTCGGTCGCCGTCGACGATTTCGGCACCGGCTATTCCAATTTGAGTTACCTGATCGACTTCTCATTCGGCAAGCTGAAGATCGACCGGTCCTTCGTCAGCCGCCTCGATACGGATTCCAGCTCAGGCGCGGTCGTCTCGACGATCGTCGGCCTTTCGCGCGCGCTCGGCGTCGGCATCATTGCCGAAGGCGTCGAGACCGAAAGCCAGGCGACGCTGCTGCGGGCGGCCGGCTGCGAGGTGGTGCAGGGCTACCTGTTCGGCCGGCCGGCGCCACTCAAGATCAGGATTGGCGACGCGCATGTCACCGACGAGGTCCGACGCGTCGCCAATCTGCATTGAATGCTACGCCTTGTATCAACGCCGGGCGGCAAGCACCTTGAACATGCCGTCGCGGGCGAGCTCGACATGGCTCGAAAAGGCAGCCGACAGGATCGGCTCGTAGGGAAGCTGGCGGTTGGCGACCATGAACAACCGCCCACCCGGCTTCAAGGCCTTGGCTGCAGCGCGGATCATGCCGGCGCCGATCTCGGGCTCGGCTGCACGGCTGCGGTGAAACGGCGGGTTCATGGCAATCACGTCGTAGCGCTTCTCGACCGGTTCCTTCAGCAGATCGACCCAGAAAAAATTCCTGGCGACCGACTGGCTGACCACCCCTGCCAGATTGAGCTTCGCGGCTTCGAGCGCATCGAATTCGGCCTCGTAGAGATCAAGCACCGACAGGCCTTGTGAGCGGGCGGCGATCTCGGCCGCCACATAGCCCCAGCCGGCGCAGAAATCGGCAACGCTGCCACGCAGATCATTGGGCAAGTTTTCGACCAGCAATCTCGAGCCGGTATCGATCCGGTCGAAGGAAAACATGCCGGGCGCGGTATGGAACCGGCCTTCAACCAGCAAGGCGGGGTTCGCGGCGCGCAATTCTTCCGCAGCAGCCAGATCGGCAGGACGGCGTAACCAGAAGGCGATGCCGTGATATTTCGGTAGATGGTCCTCAAGCGGCACAAGCTCGTCAACGCGCTTGCGCAGGCTGGCTATGCCATCATCCTTGCCGCCGGCAACGATGACCAGCCCGCCCGGCGCCACGCGCTCAAGCGCCTGCGCGATGCGCACTTCGTTAAGGCCCCTATGCCGGNACGATGACCAGCCCGCCCGGCGCCACGCGCTCAAGCGCCTGCGCGATGCGCACTTCGTTAAGGCCCCTATGCCGGCCGGCAAGCACGAGTGCCATATCGAAGCCGTCGCCTTCCGCTTGCGCGGTGACGACGAAGCCAGAAGCCTGCAGCGCGCGAAAATGCGGTCGGAAGCCTTGCACGAGGTGAAGCGCTGCCTCGAAGCCTTCGGGCAGCCTAAAACCCGGCTCAGCGCCAAGAAACAGGGCGCGATTACCCTTTCCAGGCAGAGGAACAGCCTCGGCCTCAAAGGGATGAAAAAGCGTCTTCAGCGGGTCGGCGGACATTGTTCGATCTCGAAACGAAGCCTGTGTTTGCAATATGAAAGTGAAAAAGCGGCTGAAAAAGAAAACGGGCGCGACATAAGCCGCGCCCGCTTCGAGTCATGAACTCAAGACCGATCAGGCGGCGTTTTCTTCGCCTTCGGTCTTCTTGTCGCGGGCGAGTTCCTTGCCGGTGGCCTGGTCGACGACCTTCATCGACAGGCGGACCTTGCCGCGCTCGTCGAAGCCCATCAGCTTGACCCAGACCTTGTCGCCTTCCTTGACCACGTCCGAGGTCTTGGCGACCCTGTCGTTGGCAAGCTGCGAGATGTGGACGAGGCCGTCACGCGGACCGAAGAAGTTCACGAAAGCACCGAAGTCGGCGGTCTTGACGACCGTGCCTTCGTAGATTTCGCCGACTTCCGGCTCGGCGACGATGGTGTGGATCCACTTCTTCGCCGCCTCGATCTCCTTGGCGTTGGATGAAGCGATCTTGACCGTGCCGTCGTCCTCGATGTTGATCTTGGCGCCGGTCTTTTCGACGATCTCGCGGATGACCTTGCCGCCCGAGCCGATGACGTCGCGGATCTTGTCGGTCGGGATGTGCATCACTTCGATGCGCGGTGCGAACTCACCGAGTTCCGCACGCGCGCCGGAGAGCGCGTGGCCCATCTCGCCGAGGATATGCTGGCGGCCATCCTTGGCCTGGTCCAGGGCGATCTTCATGATCTCCTCGGTGATGCCCTCGATCTTGATGTCCATCTGCAGCGAGGTGATGCCGTTGGCGGTGCCGGCGACCTTGAAGTCCATATCGCCGAGGTGATCCTCGTCGCCAAGGATGTCGGACAGAACCGCGAAGCGCTCGCCTTCCTTGATCAGGCCCATGGCGATGCCGGCGACGGGCTTGGCCAGCGGCACGCCGGCATCCATCAGCGCCAGCGAGGTGCCGCAGACGGTCGCCATCGACGACGAACCGTTCGACTCGGTGATCTCCGAGACGACGCGCAGCGTGTAGGGGAATTGGTCGGCGCTCGGCAGCATCGGACGGATGGCGCGCCAGGCGAGCTTGCCATGGCCGATTTCACGGCGGCCCGGCGAACCCATGCGGCCGGTCTCACCGACGGAGTAGGGAGGGAAGTTGTAGTGAAGGAGGAACTTCTCCTTGTACATGCCGGTCAGCGAGTCGACATACTGCTCGTCCTCACCGGTGCCGAGCGTGGCAACGACCAGAGCCTGGGTCTCGCCGCGGGTGAACAGCGCCGAACCGTGGGTGCGCGGCAGGACGCCGACTTCGGAGACGATCTTGCGGACCGTCTTGAGATCGCGGCCGTCGATGCGCGAGCCTGTGTCGAGGATGTTCCAGCGCACAACCTTGGCCTGGAGTTCCTTGAACACGGTGCCGATCTGCTCGGAGGCGTACTTGGCTTCTTCGCCTTCCGCCGGGGCAAACGCAGCCTTGACCTTGGCCTTGACGGCGTCGACGGCGGCGTAGCGCTTCTGCTTGTCGGTTATCTTGTAGGCATCGCGAAGTTCGCCTTCGACGATCTTGAGCATTTCGGCTTCAAGCGCGGAATAATCCGGCGCGGTAAAGTCGCGCGGCTCCTTGGCGGCAACTTCGGCCAGCTTGATGATGGCGTCGATGACCGGCTGGAAGCCCTTGTGGCCGAACATGACGGCGCCGAGCATCAGCTCTTCGCCGAGTTCCTTGGCTTCGGACTCAACCATAAGAACGGCGTCGGTGGTGCCGGCGACGACCAGGTCGAGCTTCGATTCCTGCATCTCATCGACATGCGGGTTGAGCACATATTCGCCGTTGATATAGCCGACGCGGGCGCCGCCGATCGGGCCCATGAACGGCACGCCCGAGAGCGTCAGGGCAGCCGAGGTGGCAACGATCGACAGGATGTCGGGATCGTTTTCCAGATCGTGCTGGACGACGGTGACGACGATCTGGGTGTCGTTCTTGTAGCCTGAGGCGAAGAGCGGGCGGATCGGGCGGTCGATGAGGCGGGAAACCAGCGTTTCCTTCTCGCTCGGACGGCCTTCGCGCTTGAAATAGCCACCCGGGATCTTGCCGGCGGCGTAGGTCTTTTCCTGGTAGTTGACGGTCAGCGGGAAGAAATCGAGGCCGGGCTTCGGCTCTTTCATCGAAACGACGGTGGCGAGAACCTTGGTCTCGCCGTAGGTGGCGAGCACCGCGCCATCAGCCTGGCGCGCGATCTTGCCGGTTTCGAGGATGAGCGGACGGCCGCCCCATTCGATTTCCACTTTGTGGTGATTGAACATATCTTGTCCTTAATATGAGGAAAGGGCCGCGCCGTTTCACGGTGCGCGGATGCCCATTCCCTTGGCTTCCTTTCTCGGGCAGCCACGGGCAAGACAGCGGGAGGCTCGGCTAATTTCGGCGCGGCGAGCGCGCACGAGCGTCCTGCAATCCTGCCCCATGACCGTCCATGGGCGGTTTCGAGTGCCCTCTGCACGATCGAAACCGGGTCTGGCCAGTCGATGCGACTGGCAGAATGCGCGACCGGCGGGCTCTCCGAAGAAAGCCCGCCGGTCAATTCGTCAACGGCGCAGACCGAGCTTCTCGATCAGCGTCTGGTAGCGCGCGTCATCCTTGCGCTTGAGATAATCAAGCAGGCTGCGGCGCTGGGAGACGAGAGCGAGCAGACCACGGCGGGAATGGTTATCCTTCTTGTGGTCCTTGAAATGGTCGGTCAGGTTCTTGATGCGCTCGGAAAGGATGGCCACCTGGACTTCCGGAGACCCGGTATCGCCCTTGGCGGTTGCGAATTCACCCATCAATTCCTGTTTGCGCTCGGCAGTAATCGACATCGTGTTTTTCCTTATCTGTTTGAGGAAACGGGTCGCCCTCAGCCGGGATGTCGTCCAGCAGGGGCCGGTGCAAGCAAGGCGTCATAGCGCTATGCTGCGGCGCATATAGTGCAATTCCCCGGAAAACACCAGCCCAATTCACAAGCCGGCTTTTCAGGCCAAAATGGCCGGTTCTATCCTTGTCAGAGCCATTTCTTCCATTTGAAGAAGGCAATCAGCCCGAGCGCGACAAGCGCCATGAACAGAAGCGATAACGGATAGCCATAATAGGCCTTCAGTTCCGGCATGTTCCAGGGCGAAGACCCTGGATCGAAATTCATGCCCCAGATGCCGACCAGGAAGGTAAGCGGCATGAAGATGACCGACACGATGGTGAGATAGCTGATGACGTCGTTGGTGCGTGCCTGGCTCAGCGACAGATGCATCTCGATCAGGCCGGTCAGCATGTCGCGCTGGGTTTCCACCAGTTCGATCAGCCTGAGCGAATGGTCGAGCGTGTCGTTGAGGAATATTTTGGTCTCGGCCTTCACATAGGGCACGTCGTTGCGGATCAGCGTCGCCAGCGCGTCGCGCATGGGCCACAGCACCCCTTTCAGCACATTGGCATCGCGCCGCAATTCATGCAGCTGTCGCATCTGATGCTTGTGCGTCGAATGCAGCATCTCATCCTCGATGCTGTCGACCAGTTCGCCGGCCGACTCGACCGGCGGAAAATAGCTGTCGACGACGGCGTCGATGAGCGCGTAAGCGAGGTAGTCGGCGCCCCGCGCGCGCAACCGGTTGGGCGCGGAACTCTCGATGCGCTTGCGCACGGGATCGAAAGGATCGCCTTCACGCTCCTGAAAGGTGACGACGAAATTGTTGCCGAAGAAGACGGCGATCTGCTCATAGCGGTGCGACGTGATATCGTCGATCATCCTGACGACGACGAAGGCATGGTCCTCGAAGAAGTCGACCTTCGGCCGCTGGCCGGTGTTGACGACGTCTTCCAGCGCCAGCGGATGCAGGCTGAAAATGCGGCCGATTTCCTCGATCAGCGGGATGTTGGCGAGGCCGGTACAGTCGAGCCAGATGACCGGCCATTTGTCGCAATGGGTGTTGAGGTCGTCGATGCTGGCGTTTTCGATGGTCTTGAATTTCTGCGGCGAGATCATAGTCAGCCGCAGTTCCGAGCGACGAGCTGCCGGGTCGGCAATCAGCGTACCGGGCGATGCACCAACCGGCGGCCGCCTCGTCCTCACCGGCGCCCGCTTCTTCACCGCCTCAGCCTTTGCCATGGAGCCCCCTCTAACGCTATGTCCGCAGACATTAGATGAGTGCCCTCAGCCGGCAAAGACCCGCTTGGGCTTGAACATGCCTTGCTCGATGGCACCGATGGCGACCAGCTTGCCGCGAGCAGTGGCGCAGGCTTCCTCGGCTTCCACCGGCGCGTCGCGGCCGCGGATGATTACGGGATTGCCAAGGCGGATCTTGGTCGCTGCATCGTCGCTGATGGCGACCTGCGGCAGGCAGTCGAGGGCGGCCGCCGTATCGACCAGAAGCGCGTCGATGGCGTCGAAGTCGATCGGCGCTTCCATCACGTCAGCGACTTCTGTCGCGCCAGTGGCTTCTGTCGTGTCGGCGACATCCGTCGCCTCCGAGCTGTCTTCATCCCGCACACCGAAACGAGCGGCTTCCAGTTCGGCGATGGTGACGAAATCCTCCGGCGTGAATGGCTCGACCTCGACCCGGCGCAATTCGGAAATATGACCGAAGCAGCCGAGGTCGCGGCCCATGTCGCGGGCCAGCGAGCGCACGTAGGTGCCCTTGCCGCACTCGACCTCGAAAACCGTATGGTCGGCGCTATGCCCGACAATATCGAGCCGGCCGATCTCGACCTCGCGTGGCGGAATATCGATTGTCGCGCCGTCGCGTGCCAGATCATAGGCACGCTCGCCCGCGATCTTGATGGCCGAGAATTGCGGCGGCGTCTGCATGATGACGCCGGTGTATTTCGGCAGCAGCGCTTTGACCTCGGCTTCCGATGGACGCAGGTCGGACTCCTTCGTCACCGGACCTTCGAGGTCATCGGTCGAGCGCTCCTGTCCCCAGGCAACGGTAAAGCGATAGATCTTGGCGCCGTCCTGCACGTAGGGCACGGTCTTGGTGGCCTCGCCAAGCGCGATCGGCAGCATGCCGGAGGCGAGCGGGTCAAGCGTGCCGGCATGGCCGGCCTTTTCCGCCTGGAACAGCCATTTGATCTTGGAGACGGCTTCGGTCGAGCCCATGCCGACCGGCTTGTCCAGGATCAGCCAGCCCGAGATCGGCCGGCCTTTCTTCTTGCCGCGACGCGCCACTATTCTGTGTCCTTGTTGTCGTCTTTGTCCTGGTCCTCAGGACCCAGATCGCGTGCTACCTCGGGCGACTTCAACAGGTCGTTGATCCTGGCGAAATTATCGAAGGAGGTGTCGAGCTTGAAGCGGAACTCCGGCATGAATTTCATCTGCCGCAGCGCGCCAGAGACGCGGCCGCGGATGAATTTCGCGTGCTTGTTCAGCGCCTCGACCACCGCATCTGTGTCCTTGGCGCCGAGCGGCGAGACGAAGGCGGTGGCGACCTTCAGGTCGGGCGACATGCGCACTTCCGAGACCGACACCACGGTGTTCTCGATCAGCGGATCGATGATCTCACCGCGCTGCAAGGTCTCGGACAAGGCATGGCGCACCTGCTCGCCGACGCGCAGCATGCGCTGGGTTGGGCCAGCGGTTGTCGATCTTGGCATGAAAACTCTTCCTTCGCGCGGGTTCGAACCGCATAAATCGTCCACTTAACGCTGTTGACCCCGCTTGGCTACCCCACCGGGAGCCCAGGATCGCGGGTTTGCCACTAATGCAACGTACGTGGCTCGGAATGCTCTGTCTCTTGGCCAACCTGTCCAGAAGCCATGACTGATACGATCTCGTCGTACCCAGCCTTCATGCTGGACTCGGACTCAAACGCACTTATCGGAATGAACCAACCGCCTTCTTGCATCACGAACCCGATGCCGAAATCGGTCAGAGTAATTTTGTCTACGGACCTCCACCCGATATGGGTTTCTGAATCTGTGACAAGCTTTGAGATGCCAGTGCCGTGTACACGGATCAAGGTCGGCTCAGGTTCGAAATGAGCAACCTCGCCTCGTCTGGCCAGAATGGGGCCGAGATTGGTCATGATGCCTGTGACAATAGTCATCATGCCCACAACTCCCATAACTCCGACCAAAGCGCCGGAACTGTCGAGATAATTTGTGGCAAGCATAAGTGGAATGCCAACGAGAAGGCAGTAGGTCAACCTTCTTAGGCCGCGGAGACGATCTTCGTTCCGCGCCCTTGAATAGACCCCTGAAAAATCGGCAGGAGTTAGAACAAAGCGGTACTCAAGGCTCCGTTCTTGCTCCATGTGCCAGCGCTTACAGCGTCCGGGTCACCATCTCGACGCGGAAGCACTCGATGACGTCGCCGACGCGCATGTCCTCGTAGTTCTGGAAGGCCATGCCGCATTCCTGACCGCCTGGGACCTCCGAAACTTCGTCCTTGAAGCGCTTCAGTGTCTTCAGCGTGCCCTCGTGAATGACGACATTGTCGCGGATCAGGCGAACGCCCGCACCGCGCTCGACCTTGCCTTCGGTGACACGGCAGCCGGCGATCTTGCCGACCTTGGTGATGTCGAAGATTTCGAGGATCTGCGCATTGCCGATGAAGGTCTCGCGACGCTCCGGAGACAGCAGGCCCGACAGAGCCGCCTTCACGTCATCGACGAGGTTGTAGATGATCGAGTAGTAGCGGATCTCGATGCCCGCTGCCACAGCTGCGGCACGCGCCTGGACGTTGGCGCGGACATTGAAGCCGATGATCGCGGCACCGGAAGTCTCCGCCAGAGAGACGTCGCTTTCGGTGATGGCGCCGGCGCCGGCATGGACGATGCGCGCACGCACTTCGTCGGTGCCGAGCTTGTCTAGCGCCGCGTTGATCGCTTCGATCGAGCCCTGCACGTCGCCCTTGATGACCAGCGGGAATTCCTTCAGCCCGCTCGTCTGCAACTGCGACATCATCTGCTCGAGCGAACCGCGCTGGCCGGCATGCTTGGCAACCGCCTTCTCGCGCGCCAGACGCTGGCGATATTCGGTGATCTCGCGGGCACGGGCCTCGTTGTTGACCACGGCGAAGCGATCGCCGGCCTGCGGCGTACCCTGCAGGCCAAGCACCTCCACCGGCATCGCCGGCGGCGCTTCCTTGATCTGCGTGCCACGATCGGTGACCAGCGCACGCACCCGGCCCCATTCGTTGCCGGCAACAAGGATGTCGCCTGGCATCAGCGTGCCGGTCTGCACCAGCACGGTGGCGACGGGGCCACGGCCCTTGTCGAGCTGGGCTTCGATGACGACGCCTTCGGCGGTACGATCCGGATTGGCCTTCAGGTCGAGAATTTCAGCCTGCAGCAGGATCGCCTCGAGCAGCTTGTCGAGATTGGTACCCTTGGTCGCCGACACTTCGACGTCCAGAACTTCACCGCCCATGGATTCGACGAAGACCTCGTGGCGCAGCAGTTCGGAGCGCACTTTCTGCGGATCGGCATCATGCTTGTCGATCTTGTTGATCGCCACGATGATCGGAACGCCGGCCGCCTTGGCATGGCTGATCGATTCGATCGTCTGCGGCATGACGCTGTCGTCGGCCGCGACCACCAGGATGGCAATGTCGGTCGCCTGGGCGCCACGAGCACGCATCGCCGTGAAAGCGGCGTGGCCGGGCGTGTCGATGAAGGTGATCTTGTGACCGTTCTTCTCGACCTGGTAGGCGCCGATATGCTGGGTGATGCCGCCGGCTTCGCCGGAGACGACGTTGGCGTTGCGGATGGCATCGAGCAGCGAGGTCTTGCCGTGATCGACGTGACCCATGATCGTCACGACAGGCGGACGCGACACCAGGTCCTCGGCATTGTCGGCGATGTTGAACAGGCCTTCCTCGATGTCGGATTCTGCGACGCGGCGAACCGTATGGCCGAATTCGGTGGCAACCAGTTCGGCCGTGTCGGCGTCGATGACGTCGCCCGGCTTGAGGATCTGGCCTTGCTTCATGAAGAACTTGACCAGGTCGACCGCACGCTCGGACATGCGTTGCGCCAATTCCTGGATGGTAATCGTCTCTGGCAGGATCACTTCGCGCATGACTTTCTCGCGCGGCTCATTGTGCATCGCGCGCTTGAATTTTTCCTGGCGGCGACGCATCGACGACAGCGAACGGGCTCGCGCATCTTCGTCGGACAATGCTGAATTCAGCGTCAGCTTGCCACGGCGGCGGTCTTCCTCGCTCTTGGTCGGCTTGGCCGGGCGCGCCACTTCGGGCGTGACCGGACGGCGCACCGGCACACCGGCACCAGTCCGCTTCGGCTTGACCTGTTCTTCGTCGTCGACCGTCGCCAGTTCAGCGGTCAGCGGCGCGCGGCGGCGCGCCTCTTCCTCGGCCCGACGGCGGGACTCGGCCTCGGTCTGCAACCGCGCCTCTTCCTCGGCCTGGCGGCGCGCCGATTCATCGCGTTCGCGCTTGCGGCGTTCTTCGTCCTCGGCGCGGCGCTTGGCCTCCTCGGCGGCGCGCTGACGGTCCTCGACCTCGCGAACCTTCGAGCCCTCGAGCGCCCTGCGGCGTGCTTCCATTTCACTGCGCGACAGTTCGTTCAGCACCATGCCGCTGCGCTCGACCGGGGCCGGTGGCGGGGGTGGCGGCGCCTTCGGCGCTTCCTGCACGACAACGGGTGCGGCCACGACCGCTGGCTTCGGTGTGAAGACGGGGGCGGCAACCGGCTCCGGCTTGTCGCCGGGCATCGAGAACTTGCGCTTCTTGGTTTCGACGACGACCTGCTTGGTGCGGCCGTGCGAGAAGTTCTGGCGCACAGTGCCCTGTTCCATACCGGGGCGCTTCAGCGTCAAGGTCTTCTTCGGCGTCACACTCAGCGTATTGTCGTCACCCGATTTCGTATCGCTCATTCCATATCCTCTGCGGCATCATCTTCGTCAGCAACAGCCGCAAGCATTGCCAGATCGTCCGGGGAACCGCCCCGATACCGGTCGAGCGCAACCATGCGCTTCTGGACCGCCCTGCCCGCGTCTCCCGCGAGAACGGCAGCATGTATCACATTTGTACCCCCCAATGCCAAGCTCAACTCGGCCTCGGAGAAAAGTTTGTAGGCAAGGATAACAGGGCCGCCGAGATGGACTGTCGCCCGTCGTGCCTGACTGATCTTGCGTACACCGTCGTCGGACGCCTCGGTCGCGTGGAGCACGAAAAGCGCCAATCCGCCACGCACAGCGCTCTCGACTTTGGTGGCGCCCAGCGCAATCGCGCCTGCCTTGCGGGCAAGACCGAGCATGCCCAGAGCGTATCTGGAAAGCAGCCCGTCGACCATGCCGCCAAGATCGGGCGGCACGACCACCTGTGCCTTGAAGGCGCGAGCGAAAAGGTTCTTCGCCGCAGCCTTGTCGATATGTAGGCGGTCGGCACTCACCCAGCAACCGCGGCCGGGCAAATTTCTCTTGATATCGGGAACGACGGCCGAATCCGGGCCGACGACGAACCGGATCAGATCATCCGGTTCGGCCTGCCTGCGGGTGACGATGCAGGTGCGATCGTTCATCTCGTCCAAGGGCGGGTTCGGTGCGATGCGGTTTCACCTCACGCACCAACGGCTTCGTCAGCCGATTCTTCTTCGGCTGCAAGCTCGTCTTCGGTGATCCATCCAGCCTTGAGGCGGGCGGCCAGAACCATTTGCTCGGCATCGGCGCGTGTCACGCCATGATTGGCCAGCACACCCGGATAGACCTTGGTCTCGCCGTCTTTGCGTTCCTTCCAGCCGGTCAGGTCGTCGGCGGCATAGCCGGCAAAGTCCTCGATCGTCTTCACGCCGTCCTCGCCGAGCGTCACCATCATGGCGGTGGTGATGCCGGGGATTTCGCGCAATTCGTCCGAGACGCCGAGCGCCTTGCGCTTGTCGTCGTGTTCGGCTTCGATCTTCTCCAGATATTCGCGGGCGCGGGTCTGGATCTCCGAAGCGGTGTCCTCGTCGAAGCCATCGATCGAGGCGATTTCGCCGGAATCGACATAGGCGACTTCCTCGACGCTGGTGAATCCTTCGGAGGCGAGCACCTGGCCGACCATCTCGTCGACGTCGAGGGCTTCCATGAACAGCGACGAACGCTCCACGAATTCCTTCTGGCGACGCTCGGATTCCTCGGCCTCGGTCAGGATGTCGATATCCCAGCCGGTCAGCTGCGAAGCAAGCCGCACGTTCTGGCCGCGACGGCCGATGGCCAGCGACAGCTGGTCGTCGGGAACCACGACTTCGATGCGCTCGGCGTCCTCGTCGAGCACGACCTTGGCGACTTCCGCCGGCTGCAGCGCGTTGACGATGAAGGACGCCGCCGATGGCGACCACGGAATGATGTCGATCTTCTCGCCTTGCAACTCGCCGACGACGGCCTGGACGCGGCTGCCGCGCATACCGACGCAGGCGCCGACCGGATCGATCGAGCTATCGCGCGAGATGACCGCGATCTTGGCGCGCGAGCCGGGGTCGCGGGCGACCGACTTGATCTCGATGATGCCGTCATAGATTTCCGGCACTTCCATGGTGAACAGCTTGGCCATGAACTGCGGATGGGTACGCGACAGGAATATCTGCGGGCCGCGCTGCTCGCGGCGCACGTCATAGACATAAGCGCGGACGCGGTCGCCGTATTTGTAGTTTTCGCGCGGGATCAGTTCGTCGCGACGGATGATTGCCTCGCCACGGCCGAGATCGACGATGACGTTGCCGTATTCGACGCGCTTAACCGTGCCGTTGACGATCTCGCCGATGCGGTCCTTGTACTCGTCGTACTGGCGATCGCGCTCGGCCTCGCGGACCTTCTGCACGATGACCTGCTTGGCCGACTGGGCGGCGATGCGGCCGAAATCCATCGGCGGCAGCTGTTCGGCGATGAAGTCGCCGAGCTGGGCATCGGGATTGCGCTCGCGGGCCGAGGAAATGGCGATCTGCGTGGCGTAGTCGTCGACCTTCTCGACCACTTCCATCAGCCGCTGCAGCTTCATCTCGCCGGTGTTCGGGTTGATGTCGGCGCGGATGTTGGTCTCCTGACCGTAACGCGAACGTGCCGCCTTCTGGATCGCGTCGGCCATGGCGGCGATGACAATCGACTTGTCGATCGACTTTTCGCGCGCGACCGCGTCGGCGATCTGCAGCAGTTCAAGTCTGTTGGCGCTTACAACCATCGTTTTTCTCCCGAGCCTGTTTGCCGGACCTTCGCGCCCAGCAGCTCAATCATAGTTCCTGTTCGTGTTCTTCCGTGGCGTCCGCTTCCGTACCCGACTCATCGTCGTCCGGTTCGCCGCGACGTTTCTTGGCTTCCTTGCGCGCCCTGTTGTCCTTCGACAGGGCATCCCGAATGAGATCGTCGGTCAGGATCAGGCGCGTTTCGGAAATCGCATCATAGGGGACACGCACCGTGGGCTCCTCGCCATAGGCAGCCTTTTCGCGCTCGATCAACACATCGTCTTCGCCGGCCTCGACGATCTTGCCCTTGAACCGCTTGCGGTCGGCGACGACGATCGATGTCTCCATCTTGACCAGATGACCCGTCCAAGTCGCGAAATCCGATTTGCGGACGAGCGGCCGGTCGATGCCGGGCGACGAGACCTCCAGATGATAGGCCTTTTCGATCGGATCGTCGACGTCGAGCGCCGGCGACACCGCCCGGCTGACCTCTTCGCAATCCTCGACGGTCATGGTGCCGTCCTCGCGCTCGGCCATGATCTGCAGCGTCAGCCCATTCTGGCCCGACAGATGCACCCGCACGAGGCGGAAGCCGATGCCGCGCAGAACCGGCTGGACGATCAGCGCGATGCGCGCATCGATGCCGCTTTCGCGGATGATGCGATCGTCGCCCTCGCTTGCCGTTGCAGTCATTGATATCCTGTCGCTCTATCCGAAGTTATCGGCAGGAAATAAAAAAGAGCGGGACCGGGTGGACCCACTCTTCGTCATACCGACCAAGAATTTGAGGCTGATATAGACGATCGCGGCCGGTCTTTCAAGCCCGCCGTGCGGGCCGCACAAAACCCATTGCGGCGCCAGTGTTGCGCCAGACGCGTGGCCTCCCTGCGGCGAAACCCCTGTGAGCCTTGCCGCTGCATTTCCATTTATAGCACATCGCACAAGGAATGCACGACACAGCACAGAGAGGCATGACATGACCAGCCGCAAGATCTTTTCCGNTAGCACATCGCACAAGGAATGCACGACACAGCACAGAGAGGCATGACATGACCAGCCGCAAGATCTTTTCCGCCATTGGCGAGCTCTTCACGACATTTGGCAGCGCGGTCGCCGCCTCGCGCGCGGTGCAAATGGGCCGCAAGCCGCGTGCTGACGACCTGCGCAAGCTCGGAATGGATCCGGCTGTCTTCAACAGGATCGGTCGTTTCTAGATTTGGCGAGTGGACTCGCCTTTGCGGCGGCCGGAGGCTGGTGCGTCCGTGAGCGCGCCTATGTTCTGACAAAAGTGAGATAGGCCGGCCGCCGGCCCTCACGAATGGCCTTCGCTTCGTAGCGAGTGCCCGGCCAGCCATCATAGGGCCGGTGCCAGTCCGCCGCCTCCGAAGCCTGCCAGGCGAACGCACCATGCGCACGGCAATGCAGCAACGTCCAGTTGACATATGTGTAGATATCGGACGCAAAGCGGAACTTCGAGCCCGGCTTCAGCACGCGCGCGAACCGATCGAGATTGACCGGGCTGACGAAGCGCCGCTTCCAGTGTTTCTTCTTCGGCCAGGGATCGGGATAGAGCAGGTCGATCCCGTCGAGCGAGGCTTGCGGCAACCAGTCCAGCAACCGGGTGGCATCGTCGTCATAAACCCGCAGATTGGCGAGCGGTTTCTCCCGCACCGCCATCATCAACTTGGCCATGCCGTTGACGAACGGCTCGACGCCGATAAAGCCGATCGAGGGCGCCTCGGCCGCGCGATGGAGAAGATGTTCGCCACCGCCGAATCCGATCTCGAGGCGAACCGCCGAAACATCGGCTTTGAACAGAGCTTGCAGATCGGCCGGCGGTTCTGCTGTCAGATCGAGCCGGTATGTCCCGAAACCGCTCTCCAGAGCGGCCGCCTGCTGCGGACGCATGGTCTTGCCGCGCCGGCGACCGAAAAAGGCTTCGGTCGCGCGGCTTGGTCTGTCCTTCGGGTCCATGGCGGGACTTTGCGGCGTCGCTATCAGGCGCCGACAGCGTCCTTGAGCGCCTTGGCGAGATCGGTCTTTTCCCAGGAGAAAGACCCGTCACGGCCGGCCTTGCGGCCGAAATGGCCGTAGGACGACGTCTTGGCGTAGATCGGCTTGTTGAGATCGAGATGGCGGCGGATGCCGGACGGCGACAGATCCATCACGCTGCGCAGCGCCTCCTCCAGCTTTGCCTCGTCGACCTTGCCGGTGCCGTGCAGGTCGACATAGACCGACAGCGGCTGGGCGACGCCGATGGCGTAGGAAAGCTGGATGGTGCAGCGGTCGGCGAGTTTCGCCGCCACGACGTTCTTGGCCAGATAGCGCGCCGCATAGGCCGCCGAACGATCGACCTTGGTGGTGTCCTTGCCGGAGAAAGCGCCGCCGCCATGGGGAGCGGCACCGCCATAGGTGTCGACGATGATCTTGCGGCCGGTCAGGCCGGCGTCACCGTCCGGCCCGCCGATGACGAACTTGCCGGTCGGGTTGATGTACCACATGCAGTCGTCGGAGATCTTCAGCTCGCCCAATGCCTCGCGGATATAGGGTTCGACGACCTTGCGGACCTTCTTCGAGTCCCAGCTCGCATCGAGGTGCTGCGTGGACAGCACGATCTGCGTCGCCTCGGCGGCCTTGCCGTCGACGTAGCGGACGGTGACCTGGCTCTTGGCGTCCGGCCCGAGCTTGCCGGCTTCACCGCTGCCTTCGTGACGGGCAGCGGCCAGCAGTTCCAGGATCTTGTGGCTGTAATAGATCGGAGCCGGCATCAGATCCGGCGTCTCGCGGCAAGCGTAGCCGAACATGATGCCCTGATCGCCGGCGCCTTCTTCGCCCTGACGGTCGGAGGCATTGTCGACACCCTGGCCGATGTCCGGCGATTGGCCGTGCAGCAGGACCTCGATCTTCGCAGTCTTCCAGTGGAAGCCGGCCTGCTCATAGCCGATTTCGCGGATCGCCTTGCGGGCGACCGACTTGAACTTGGCCGGATTGACGACGGGATGGCCGGCGGCATCCGTGAGGATGTTGCCTGCCTTGTCCTTTTTCAGCAGTGTCTCCGGGACGCGCACCTCGCCGGCGATGACGACGCGGTTGGTTGTCGCAAGTGTCTCGCAGGCGACTCGGACTTTCCATGGGTCCATGCCGGTCTTCTTGGCTTCGCGATAGACCAGATCGACAATCTCGTCGGAAATCCGGTCACAGACTTTGTCGGGATGGCCCTCGGCAACGGATTCCGAGGTAAAGAAGTAGTTCTGCCGCGTCACGGGTGTCCCCTCTTGAAAAACGATCGGCAGGCTGCCGACTTTGGCGCGCCACGTGTTAGCGGGGCGATGCGCCGCTCGTCAAGCGATGCTTCGGTTCTGGCATGAATGTCGCTGCAGTTATCTTGTGCCACCGGCGGCAGGGCGCCGCCGGTCCAAGCGTGATTGCGGATCAGTCGGCATCATCGGTGGAGAGAGACTTGACCAGATCTATTATCCTGCGCCGCACCTTGGCGTCGGCGATCTTGACAAAGGCCCGGTTGAGCTGGAGGCCTTCGGGACTGCCGCAGAATTCGACGGCGAAGGCCATCGACGCATCCTCGGCAAATCCCCGGCCTGCCACGGCCTCCTGGCCGGGCGCATCCTCGAAAAAGAAGGCGACAGGCACGCCGAGGATGGACGCGATCGCCTGCAGACGGCTGGCGCCGACGCGGTTGGTGCCCTTTTCATACTTCTGAATTTGTTGAAATGTGATGCCGAGATTTTCTCCCAGCTTTTCCTGGCTCATTCCCAACATATTGCGGCGAAGCCGAATGCGACTGCCAACATGGATGTCGATCGGATTCGGTTTCTTCTTGTTATCTTCTATCATTTTTTCCTCGCCGAATTTTTTCGGCTTCTCTATTTTTTCCTGCCCAAATGAAGCCGGAGGCAACTGCCCCAACAGAACGATCAACCGACTTCGAGAAATATCAGGCGCTTACAGTATGAGTTTCTAATGTGTGGGCTGTCAATTCACCCGTAGCCTCTGCCTTACGCTCAAAAGTGCGGCCGCAATGGCAAACAGCAACATGATCAGCATTCCGTTAATGCGTCGTTGGCCAGGAGAGATGACCGCCTCTTCGGAAATCGGCACATGGGCGTCGATGGCGCCGCGGGCATCGATCGCCAGCGCATCGACGATGCGCCCGCGCGGATCGACGACGGCCGAGATGCCGTTGTTGGCTGCACGCAACAATGGCAATCCATTCTCCACCGCACGGATCTGGGTCTGCCTGAAATGCTGATACGGACCCGGCGTGTCGCCGAACCACGCATCATTGGTGACGTTCACAATAAGCTGTGCTGACGTAGCGTCAACTGCCACGAGATCGGGAAAGATCACCTCATAGCAGATAAATGGCAATGCACGGATGCCATCAGGCAACGCAATGGCGTGCCGCTCGTTGCCGGCCGCAAAACTCATCGGCCCGGCAACGAGTTGCTCGATACCGAAATGATCGAGCAGATCGGAGAAAGGCAGATATTCGCCGAACGGCACAAGGTGAACCTTGTCGACGGCATCAGTGATTTCACCTTTGTCGTCGATCGCCACCACGGAGTTGTAGTAGCGGCTGTCGGCACTTGCGGCCGAACCGCCTTCCTCGCGGACGACGCCGGCCATCAGCATCTGGCCAGGTGCCAGCATGTCGCCCAGCGCCGTCAATGCGTCCGGACGCTCCGTGAAGAGGAACGGCACCGAGGTTTCGGGCCACAGGATCAGTTGCGGCTTGCCGTGACCCGGATCCGGTGCCTTGGCCGACAGCCCGATCAAGGTTGCGAAGATGCGATCGCGCACCGAGGCGTCCCATTTTTCCGAGAGGTCAACGGCCGGCTGGACGATGCGGACGTCCAGGCTGTGCACCGCAGGCTTTTCGGGAGCGGCAAGCCTGACATAGCCGTAGCCGACATGGGCAGCGGCAAGCACGACAAACAGTCCGGCGCCGAGGCGCAGATGCCGGCGCGCCGCCAGAAGCGCCGGCAGTGCGAAGACGAACACCGCGAGCGCGTTCATGCCGATCATGCCGGTGACCGAGACGCTTTGCATCAACAGCGGCACGGGCATGGCCGCGTAGCCGATGGCATTCCAGGGAAAACCGGTGAACAGGAAGTCGCGCAGCCATTCCGCCAGCCCGAAGCCGAAGGCAAGGGCGGCGATGCGTCCGATGTCGCTGCTCCACAACAGCCGCGCAACCATGGCCGCAAAGCCGTAGAAAAAGGCGAGTGCGAAGGGAATGCCGACCACCGCGAAGGGAAGCGCCCAGGCAAAGTTGTCGGCCTCGACCAGCAGAGCCGAGCCGATCCACCACAGGCCGGCAAGGAAATAGCCGAAGCCGAACCACCAGCCGACGGCGAAGGCCGGCCGCAGGCGCCGCACCAGGCCGCCGGAAGCATCACCGGTCGCGCCGTCGAGCAGCCAGACCAGCACGGGAAAAGAGATGAAACAGGCGGCGAAGAAATCGTAAGGCGCCTGGCCAAGCACCGCCAGCGCGCCAGCGAGAAACGCCACGAGCGCGCGCCCCCAACCCCAAAGAAGAATTATCCGGCCGGCAAGGCGCACCATGCATACTTCCGAGTCGCGCGAATCAATAGCCAAGATTTAACAGGCCACGGTCCGCGGGCCAAACGGCAGGAGATCGCCAGAGGTGGACCGAGCCTAGCGGTGCCAGCCTTCGATCCGCAGGCCGCCCAGCCGTTCGGCCTCTTCACGAGAAACAGAGCACAGGGTTTGCGTGAAGGTCCAGACATGGCCCTCGGGATCGCGTGCCCGATACTGGCGTTCGCCATAGAACTGATCCGCCGGCTCCTGGACGATCTCGGCACCCCTGGCCCTGGCATGCTCGCAATGGGCATCCAGGCCGTCCTTCAGCCTGACATAGACCGACTGCGTGTTCTTGCCGGCGACTGAGGCCGGGCTGGCGACGTGATCGGTCCATTCGGAATCGACGATGATGTAGCTGTCGCCAAACCGCATCTCGGAATGGACGAGCTTTGCCTCGGCATCGCTGACCACCATGCTGCGCTCGAAGCCGAAAGCCGCCTCCAGCCAGTCCAGCGCGGCTCGAGGATCCTTGTAGAACACGCCGGAGCCCTGGCTTGCGTGCTTGAACGGGTCGTCGACGGTCATCGGGCGAGCGAAACGCTCACGCCTGTTCGGCACGGGCCGTGGCGCGCCGGCGGCGCTCGCCCTTCTGGCTCTGCACGATGCGCACGCGCTTGACGCGGCGCGGATCGGCATCCAGCACATGGAATTCGAAGCCGGGAATGGCTTGAACCACCTCGCCACGCGCCGGTACGCGACCGAGCGTGTTGAAGATCATGCCGCCAATGGTATCGACATAATCGCCATGTTCGCCAGCGGCGAAATCCTCACCGATCATCTTGGCGACATCGTCGATCTCGGCCTTGCCGTCGACGATGAACACGCCGTCGCCGCTCCGGGTAATCATAGGCTCATCGTCGTCATGCTCATCCTCGATATCGCCGACCACCATCTCGACGATGTCTTCCAGCGAGGCGAGGCCATCGGTGCCGCCATATTCGTCGATGACCAGCGCCATCTGCGTGCGCGTCGTCTGCATGCGGGCCATCAGGTCGGAGGCAAGCATCGATGGCGGAACGAACAGCACCGGACGGATCAGACTGAGGTCGCCAATGGTGCGCGCGAGGTCGACCTGGGCGAGGTCAAGCACCGTGGCGGCAGGAGTTTTCCTTGTAGTGCGGCCTTTTTTGACGCGCGCGATCTTGGTGATGTGAGCCAGCACGTCACGGATATGCACCATTCCGCGGGGATCGTCGAGCGTCTCGGAATAGACCGGCATGCGCGAATGGCCGGACTGCTCGAAGGTGCCAAGCAGATCGCCGAGCGTCGTCGTGATCTCGACCGCCTGAATGTCGGAGCGCGGCACCATGACGTCCTCGACGCGCACCTCGCGCAAGCGCAGGATGTTGTTGAGCATGGCGCGTTCGCCGGGCGAGAAGGCCCCGGCGTCGCTCGTCGTCTCGGCAAGGGCGCCGGCGATTTCCTCGCGCAGGCTGGTTCCGTTGCGTTGCCGGAACAAACGCAGCACGCGGTCGAACAGGGAGGGGCCGGCAGGCGAGGTTTCGCTGGCAGCGCTGCCGGTGCTGGCAGCACCAGAGGTAATGGTACTGGGACTTGATCCCTCTTCCGACGTATCGGAAGCCTTAGTCGCACTGCCGGCGTCGGGGCGGGCGGCAGTCTCTGGTTTGTCGTTCATCGTCGTCCGGTCAATTGATCAGATGTAGTTACGCGTAGGGATCGGGAATGGCAAGTCTCGCGAGCGCTGCGCGTTCAACGGCCTCCATCGCCTCGGCATCCGCATCGGTCTCGTGATCGTAGCCCAGCAGATGCAGCAGGCCGTGGATGACGAGATGAGTGATATGGTTCTCAACCGGCTTATCTTCCAGTGCCGCTTCACGCGCGACCGTCTCTGCGGCGAGCACGATGTCGCCCAGCATCGGCGGCAAAGGAGCGCCTTTCACAAGCGGAAAAGCCGGGAAAGACAAGACGTTGGTCGCTTTGTCCTTGCCTCGCCAGCCGGCGTTCAGGGTCCGGATATGCGTGTCGTCGGAAAAAACGAGGCTGAGTTCGGAACGGCCAGCCCCGCCGGTCTCGGCAAAGGCAGCCGCGACAGCGCGATCGACCAGCCGCTTCAGGCTTGCCTCATCCGGCCATTCGCCCGCTTCGACTGAGATATCGATGTTGACAGGAACATTCCCGTCGCCGGATATTAAATCCTCAGGCATGAAGCCGCATCGTCAAAATCAATTCTCGGCACCGAGGCCGCGCGCCAGTTTGGCATCCCGGTCATAGGCCCTGACGATTTCCGCCACCAGCGGATGGCGGACCACGTCGCCGTCGTTGAAGCGCACGGTGACCGCGCCTGCCACGCCGTCCAGCACCCGCAAGGCTTCGACGAGGCCCGATTTGGTGTTGGAGGGAAGGTCGATCTGGGTTGGATCGCCGGTGACGATCATGCGCGAGTTCTCGCCGAGACGGGTCAGGAACATCTTCATCTGCATCGGCGTGGTGTTCTGCGCCTCGTCGAGGATGACGGCGGCATGCGCCAGCGTGCGGCCGCGCATGAAGGCGAGCGGCGCGATCTCGATGACTTCGGCGGCAATGGCGCGCTCGACCTTGTCGGCCGGCATCATGTCGTAAAGCGCGTCATAGAGCGGCCGCAGATAGGGATCGACCTTTTCCTTCATGTCGCCCGGCAGGAAACCGAGCCGCTCGCCGGCCTCGACGGCCGGCCGCGACAGAATGATGCGCTCGACCATGCCGCGCTCGAGCAGCATCGCCGCATGCGCTACCGCCAGATAGGTCTTGCCGGTGCCGGCCGGACCAATGCCGAACACCAGTTCCGACCGCTCCAGCGCCCGCATATAGGCGTCCTGGTTGAGCGATCGGGCATAGATCGTCTTCTTGCGGGTGGCGATCTGGGCGGCGGAGACCTTGCCCTTGCGCTCCAGCGTCGGCAGCGTCAGCTGATCGTCGGCGGCGATTGCCATTCGGACGGCGCCATCGACGTCGGACTGGCCGATATCGACGCCTTTCTGGAGAATGCCGTAGAGATTGTCCAGGGCGCGGCGCGCCTGCTCGGCGGCTGACGCCGAGCCCTTGATGGTCAGCTGGTTGCCGCGGGAGCGGATGTCGACGCCGAGCTTCTGCTCGAGTCTGGCGAGATTTTCGTCGAACTGACCGTAAAGGGCGCTGGCAAGCTTGTTGTTGTCGAAAGTCAGAACGATATGCGCCATATCAGAAGCCCCGGATGCCGTGGCGTGGGGTAGATTCTTCACTTCCGCAGCGCTCAACCGTCTCTCCTCATCTGCCGAGACCCTCAGGCCAATTCGGCGAACAGGCTGTTGTAGCCCGTCTTCGTGATTCGCACCTGGATAATGTCACCGATTTCGCCGGCCGTTTCATCAACAATAACCGGCTGCAGCCACGGTGAGCGGCCGACCTTCTGGCCGGCCTGTCGGCCGGGCTTCTCGATCAGCGTGTCGATGGTGCTGCCGACCAGGCTTGTGCCGAAGTCCTGCTGCTGTTTCAAAAGCAGAGCTTGTAGCCGCTGCAGGCGCTCATCCTTGACCGTTTCCGGCACATGATCGGGCATTTCAGCGCCCGGCGTGCCGGGACGCGGCGAATATTTGAACGAGAAGGCAGAGGCGTAATTCACCTGCCGCACCAGTTCCATGGTCGCCTCGAAATCCGCTTCGGTCTCACCGGGGAAGCCGACAATGAAATCGCCGGAAAGCGCGATATCGGGCCGGGCAGTGCGGATGCGGTCGAGCAGCGCCAGATAATCCTTGGCCGTGTGCCGGCGGTTCATCGCCTTGAGGATGCGATCGGAACCTGATTGCACCGGCAGATGCAGATAAGGCATCAATGCCGGCAGATCGCGGTGAGCGGCGATGAGTTCGTCGTCCATGTCACGTGGGTGGCTGGTCGTGTAGCGCAGTCGCGCCAGGCCCGGGATTTCGGCCAGCCTGAACAGCAGGCGGCCAAGGCCCCATTCCTCGCCGTTTTCGCCCCGGCCATGCCAGGCATTGACGTTCTGGCCCAGCAGCGTCACCTCGCGCACGCCGGCTTCCGCCAGGCGCTCGGCCTCCGCGACGATCTGCGCCACCGGACGCGAGACTTCCGAGCCTCTGGTGTAGGGCACGACGCAGAAGGTGCAGAATTTGTCGCAGCCTTCCTGCACGGTGAGAAAAGCGGTGACGCCGCGCTTGATAACCTCGGCGCGCTTCGGCTGCGGCAGGTATTCGAACTTGTCCTCGATGGCGTAGTCGGTCTCGACGATCTTCTCGCCGCCGCGCACCCGCGCCAGCACGTCGGGCAGCCGGTGATAGGTCTGCGGGCCGATGACCAGATCGACGGCCGGCGAGCGGCGAATGATCTCGGCGCCTTCGGCCTGCGCCACGCAGCCGGCGACGCCGACCAGCAACTCGCGGCCGACCAAGGCACGTTCGGCCTTCATATCGCGGATTCGGCCGAGCTCGGAATAGACTTTTTCCGCCGCTTTTTCCCTGATATGGCAGGTGTTGAGCAGCACCAGATCAGCCTCGCCGATGGCATCGGTCGTGGAATAGCCGTCGGCGGCCAGCGCATCGGTCATGCGCTGTGAATCATAGACGTTCATCTGGCAGCCATAGGTCTTGACGAAGACCTTCCTGGCGGTTGCCGCCGGCGCGGCCATCGCTTCGGCCGCGGCGTCGACGTCGTCGCGCTCTATCGTGTTCAAGTCCATAAGGCGGCTTCTAACGCCTTTCCGTGACAAAAAACAGACGATTCTCGGCATGCGCCTGCAGTTTGCATGCCCGGGGCTAGCGGCTCGGGCGCGGATCGGCAAGCGCTGCCTGCATCATCTCGCGCACCCGGCTTTCCATCAGTTTCGACGTTTCCTTGCGGTTCGAACCCTTGGAAAAAGCGATCGGCTCGCCGAAATGCACCTCGACGTCGAGGGCGCCCTCTGCCAGCAGCACCTTGAGATGCGGCATTAGGTCTTCATCACCGATCCAGGCGGCTAGCGGGCGGTGGCGGCGACCGAGCGGCACGCCATGCAGGCGCGTATAGGCGATAGCCACCGGCTGGATGTAGACCTGCTCCGTCGCGCCTTCCGAAATCGCCATAGAGGCGGCGCCAAACAGCGTGCTCTTGAACGGCAGGACGATGTTGCCGTCGCCAGTCGAGCCCTCGGCAAACAGCACCATGGCATCGCCCTTGCCCATGCGGCTGGCGATCTCGCTGGCCTGGTCGCCCGAGGACCGCTTGCGCTCGCGCTCGATGAACACGGTGCGTTGCAGTTTCGACAGCATGCCGATCAGCGGCCAGCCTTCCATATCAGCTCTCGCGATGAACTTCACGTCGGCCATGGAGCCGAGCACCATGATGTCGGTCCACGAGATGTGATTGGATACCACCAGCAAAGGACGCTTGGTCGATAGCGTTCCCTTGACGTGGATACGCATGCCAAGCGCCCTGATGATCAGCCTGTGCCAGATCTTGAGGATGAAGGTTTCCGGCCACCAGCCGGTCTTCATCGACAGGATCTGCAGCGGCACGAGGACCAATGAACCGGCGACAACAAGGCCCAGCGCCAGGAAAATCCTGATTTTCTTGATCATCGCCCTACCCCGGCCTCCGGCTAGCGAAGATCGCGGCGCATAACAAGCGCGCCGGTCGGTCCATGTTCCGGCGACTTGTAGTAGTTCGGTCGCTTGCCGACCTCGCGGAAGCCCAGCCGCCGATAGAGCGCGATCGCCGCGACATTGGTCTCGTCGACCTCGAGGAACAGCGCTTCGGCGCGCTGGGCGTGAAGTTCGCGCAGCACCGCATCCATCAACTGCCAACCGAGCCCCTGCCGGCGGTGGGATCGAGCGACCGCGACGGTCAGGATCTCGCCTTCGCCGGCCGCCAGCCTGGCCAGCACGAAGCCGACCGGAGGCTTGGCGCCCTGTCCGGTTTCACGCGCGGCATAGCCGAATACGGTGTCCTGTTCGAGCAAGGCAGCGAATTCACCATCGGTCCACGGGCGGACAAAGTCCTCGCGATGCAACAGGGAGACCGCCGGGCTGTCGGCGATCTTCAGCGGCTCGAGCGCATAGTCCCGGCGGCGTGGTTGGAGAAAAGGTATGCGCATCAATTTTCTTGCCTTGAAAGAATGAACCCGGCCTGCGGCTTGGCGTCGGCGCCGCGCAAATAAAGCGGTTTTGGCCTTTCGCCGGGACCCTTGGCGGCAGCCAGACGGGCGTATGTGACAATATCGGCGGTAGCCGTCTGAGGCCCGATATCGAACGCGCGACCGGCCGACGCGGCAATCAGCGCCGCCGCTGTACCGGAAAGCACCAAAGAACGTTCCGTCGCCATCGCCGCCACGTCAGCCAATGTGGCGACAGCCGGACCGTAAGTCAAAACCGACATTTCATCATAAAGGGCGGCATGGATTTCCTCGCGACCCGCATCGAGCGCCGCCAGTACGGCGCGACCGGGAAATGCCGCTGCCGCCTCAGCAGCCAGCGCCTCGAGCGTCGTCACCCCGATCGCCGGAACCTTCAGCGCCAACGCCAGGCCACGCGCGGTCGAGACGCCGACGCGCAGACCGGTGAAGGAACCGGGGCCGACGGAGACGGCGATGGCGCCAAGACCGGCATAGTCGGTGGCACTTGCCTTCAGCGCTTCGGCGATGACCGCCATCAGGTGCTCGGCATGGCCTTTGCCAAGGTCGAGCACCGAACGGCCAAGCTCTTGCTTCGCCGCCTCGTCGTAGACGCAGGCGGCGCAGAGGTTGGCGGCACAGTCGATGGCAAGCAATTTCATGGAGCGACCGGTTCGAAGAGAGTTCCGTGTGCCTGCCACGGCTCGCCACCGCAAGTGGATAGTGCATAATTCGTTAAGCGGCTTCGCTTCGGCCCGCAGGAAATATCTAGGCAGCCTGTTCGATGCGCAGCAGGTGGTTGTCCCAGACATAATCCGGTTCGGAGCGTGTCACACCGCTGCCATCGACGATCTCGCCGGCGCCCGTGGTAGCCATGAATCCGGTTCCGTCGAGCGCCGTGCCGCAGACTTCGACCAGCGCGGTGACCGAGACGACCCGGCCGCTGGCCGAATCGATCACCACAAGCGAGTTGCCTTCCGGCGAGGAGACGGCGACGGTGCCGGCGGCCGGATTGGCGGCGACCGAACCGATATAGTTGCGGAAGCCGGACAGCACGTCCTGCGGCATGTCGAGCAGCTGCAAGTCTTTGCCGCGCGCCGCGCGGCCGACCAGCAGCGGACGATCGGTGCCCGGCCCCCGGTACTGGCAGCCGAACCAGACGGTGCCGGATCGATCTGCGTCCATGTGGCGGATCGACAGCTGGTGCAGTGCCTCCGGGAGTTCATGCTTCTCGATGAGATCGCCGGTGAGGCGGTCGATGAGCACATAGGACGGCTTCATGGTGGCGATGTTGAGCTCGGCGCGGCCGTAATCCGGATGGGTTTCGATGCCGCCATTGGCAACAGCGATCGTCCTGCCGTCGCCCAGCAGCAGCAGCTCGTGCGGACCCATGCCATGGGTCGGGAATTCACCGATGCGGTTGAACTTCGTCCGCGCATCGTAGATGCCAACCACGCCGGCGGCGTTGTCGAAGTCGTTTTCGGTGGCGTAGAGCAGCGCCCCGTCGGGCGAGAAAACACCATGGCCGAAGAAGTGCCGACCGGCGATGCTGGCGATGGTTAACGGCGCGTCACGGCCCGAATGATCGAACACAACGGCGAACGTGCCGGGCTGGCGAGCGAAGACCACCGAACGCGTCGACACCGGATCGAAGGTGACGTCATGGCCACGATCGGGCAGGTCGATCGCGTGCAGGATCTTGCCGGCCTCGGATAGGACAGCGGCGCCATAGCTGCCATCACGCTTGACGAAGGCGGTGGCGAAGACGGCGTCCGCCGCGAGCGTCTTCGCCCAGGCCGCGGGCGCCATTGCCGCTACGAAGCCAACGCCTGCAGCCCTCAGGAAATCGCGGCGATCTAACAGCGGGGTTTTCAATTCAGTCCCCATCCAGCGACGAGAAGCCGGCAGTCAGGCCGAATTCGGCGGTCAGCCTGGTGCCGATCAGGGTCGACAGGCTGGAGGTGATCAGCGCGAAATGGTCGAGCTTGTCACGCAGTGCCGGATCGGCAAGCGCCTTGTCGATCGGACCCTGGATGGACTTCACGGTAGCGATACCATTGATCAGCTGGATATGGATCGATTCCGCCATCCAGCGCGCATCGGCCGGCAGTGCGTCGCCAAGCTTCGACGCCTGGAACAGCGTGTCTATCCCGGACAGATTGCCGGCTAGCGAATTGGCGGTGTTCTGTGAGCGCCAGTAGATCGCCTGTTTCGGCTTGTCCGCATCCGGCTTGTCGCCGAAAAACCCTTTCAGGCGCACATCGCGAACCATTTCCAGTTCATTGATGAAGACGCCGACCAGTTCGGTCACCGCTTCGTTGCCGTCGCGGTAGAGCGGGTTCTGTGGCCCCGGATTGGCCCAAAGGGCAGCAAATCCGTTGGGCTTGTTCCAGGCATCGTTGACGTCGCCGGTCATGGTTTCGATGTTGCCGGCAATCGCCGCGCCATAGGCACAACGATAAGGATCGTCCCTGCCCGTCAGTGCATCGGCGCCGTCGCCATAAAGCACGAATTCGAGCGCGCCCAGCCCCTGCATGGCGACGCTCTTGCCGGCCAGCAGTGCCGGATCGGTGGCGGTCGAATCCTTGTTCGCCAACACAGCCTGCACCTGCTTCAGGCCGATGCCTTTGCGATCCGGCCAGAACAGCATGCGTTCCAGCCGGTTGTTGTCCTTGATCGGTCCGAAGCCGATGATTTCGGCCGACGACCAGGCATAGACGGTGGCGGAAAATTCCGAGCGCGCGGCATCGAGCTCCTCTTGCGAGGGCGCTTCGCAGAGCTTGTGCATCGCCTTCGTCAGGGATTCCGCATGCTCGTGCAGGCCGGCATAGGCTGGGCGGACAAAGCCGTCGATCGCCCCCTGGATGATTTCGGAGGCTTTGACCGCCGCAGACACCGGGACTGCGCCGAGCAGAGCCAGCGGAAGAACGAGTAACAATGCAGAGCGCTTGAGCATCACAGTGACCCCAGGAATTTGAGCAGCGCATCGCGGTCGGCGGCGTCGGCGGCGGCAAAGCGGCTGCGCGCCTTCTGCGCCTCGCCGCCGTGCCACAGGATCGCCTCGGTCAGGCTGCGGGCGCGCCCGTCATGCAGGAAGAAGGAATTGCCGTTGACCGTCTCGGTCAGGCCGATGCCCCACAGCGGCGGCGTGCGCCACTCATTGCCCGTCGCATCGCCCACGGCCTGGCCGTCGGCCAGATCGGGTCCCATGTCGTGCAGCAGGAAGTCGGAATAAGGCCAGATCAACTGGAAGGCCTGCGCCTTGTTGGGCGTGCCGCGACGGGTGACGAATTTCGGCGTGTGGCAGGCAATGCAGCCGATCTCATAGAAGACCTTCTTGCCGGTGAGCACATCTGGTTGGTCGAGGTCGCGGCGCGCCGGCACGGCCAGGTTCTGCGAATAGAAGGTGACCAGATCCATCACCGGCGGCGGCGCCTCGACCGGGCCGAGACGCTGCTCTACGCCGCTCGGCATGGCGAAGCATTTGGCTTGCGTGGCGGTGCAGTCGCCCCAGTGTTTTGGCACTTCCGGCGTCGAGATGCCGATGTCGCCGGCGAAAGCGTCCGCCGCCTGCCGGCGGATCGATGCGGCCTGCGCCTTCCAGCCGAAACGGCCAAGCGTCAATTCGCCGCTTGGGCTGTCCCGCACGATGTTCGGCCTGCCGGAAATGCCGTCACCGTTGCGGTCGAGTGGATCGGCGTTGGCAAGAATATCCGCTGGTGCAATCTCTTCGATCAGGCCAAGGCCGATCATCGGCGGCGTCAGGCGCGGCGACAGCGTGGTGCGCGGATCGAGAGGTCCATAGGCAGGATCGACCACCGAATAGCTAGGTTTGCGCAAGGAAATCACGGCACCGTCTGCCAGTTCTACCATACGCTCCTGATAGTCGACATGCATGCGGCCCTCGCCGCGCAGGCCGGGCACCGCCAGTTCCTGCAATTGCGCGCCATAGACCGGATCGGGGAAGTTCAGCACCTTTTGGTCGACAAGCGCTGCTTTCTCTTCGGCCGTACTGGCATCGCGCGCCAGCCGCAGGAACATCGAAGTCGTGCCGGCATCGCCTTGCGGGGGACGGCCGCGGCCGTCCTTCAGATGGCAGTTCTGGCAGGCGCGTTCGTTGAACAGCGGGCCGAGCCCATCCGACGCCTGCGTCGAGGATGGCGACGACACCCAGTTCTTGCGAAACAGGGCATTGCCGAGCTTGAAGTCGCCCTCTTCCTCGAAGGTGATGTTGGCCGAGGATTGCGAGAAGGAATCGCGGCTGACGTCCTTCCTGGACGTGCCGGCGCCGCCTTGCATCAGCTCGAACTGCTCAGGCCTGGAAAAATCAGCGGTCGGCCTGGTGATGGCGGCGACGCGCGCCTTATCCTTCGGACTGAGGTCGGTGCGCGTGGTGGCGATGCCGGCAGGTTGAAGCTCACCGGCCATCGCGGACGAGGAGAGCGCGATTGCGAAGACGACACAGCGCCGCCGCGCCAATCCGGCCGGCGTCTTCCGAAGGAGCGGCGAGCCGTCGGCCCGCCGCATGCGGCGCATGAATTCTAACAGGCGCCGCATTCCGGCATGTCCTTAATCGGCCTCGTGCGCCGATGCAGCGTTGAGCTGGCCGTATTTTTCCTCGCCGATCGAGGCAAGCAGGTCGAGCTGCGTCTCGAGGAAGTCGATGTGACCCTCCTCGTCGGCCAGCAATTCCTCGAACAGCTTCATCGTCACATAGTCGCCAGCGTCGTTGCAGATCTCGCGCGAGCGCTTGTAGGCGGTACGCGCGTCATATTCGCCGGCAAGGTCGGATTCGAGCACTTCCTTGACGTTCTGTCCGATGCGCAGCGGCGCCACGGACTGCAGGTTCGGATGGCCTTCAAGGAAGATGATGCGGGCCACGAGCTTGTCGGCATGGTGCATCTCCTCGATCGATTCCGCCCGCTCCTTCTTTGCCAGCTTGGCGTATCCCCAGTCCTCCAGCAGACGGAAATGCACCCAGTACTGATTGACGGCCCCCAGCTCCAGAAAAAGAGCCTCGTTAAGCCGCTCGATGACCTGCGGGTCGCCTTTCATGATTTCTGCTCCCGTATTGGACGCGCAGGCTTCTGACGCGATCCAGGTGTGAAACGATATCGACGCCGCTCGCCTCGGAGCGGGCGTGGTAATTTTCGGTGACCCGAATGATCGTTTCCACCACATTTGGGAAGCAGCCGCAACAGCGCCCGCGCTTTTGCATGGCGTGATAGACCTTTGCCGACACGATCAGTTGCCAGGGGTCCTGATCCAGCAGCGCGATGATCGTCTGCTCGATTTCCCTCTCGGTGATGATGTTGCAATGGCAGATCAGCATTGGTTTGCTCGGATGGCTGACGGCGCCTCCCGCGCCGTGTGGCTTGATTTCCTATCGAAGCCCGTTCCGACCCCGATTGCCCGGCTCCGGATCAGGCTCCAACCCTTTGACTTACTTGAACACCTTGTCGGGTGCGTCGAGACTGTCGGACCCTTCGAAGGCGATGGTGCTGAGTTTCAGGGAGCCAACGGCGCGTTCGATCGACTTGGTCTGGTCGACCAACGCGTCGATTGCCGCCTGCACGGTCGCATTGCCTTGCGCATTGCCCTCGGCGATCTGCTGGTCATAGGCCTCGCCAGCCAGTGCCCGCGCCTTGATCGCCTCCATCTTGGCGACCGTCACGTCGAGCTTGTCCGACAGTTCCTTGTCGATCGCCGGATCGGCTGCTTTCACCATATCGGCCACCGAGGGACCCGAAACGACGGTGCCGTCGAGCCTGGTATAGCTGGCATGATAGGCGGCGCTAATGCCGATGGCATCATAGAGATGCGAGTTATAGGTGTTGTCGGAGAAGCAGTCATGCTCCTCTTCCGGATCGTGCAGCAGCAGGCCGAGCTTCATGCGCTCGCCGGCCAGCTCGCCGTAGGACAGCGAGCCCATGCCGGTGAAGATGATCGAGATGGCGGTGTTCGGGTCGCCGTCGATGAGGGCCTTGCGCGCGGCACCGTCTTCCTTCCAGTCGTTGACCATCTTCTGCAGGTCGGCGACCAGAAGGTCAGTCGCCGATTTCAGGTACTGGGCGCGACGGTCGCAATTGCCGCCGGTGCAGTTCTTGAGGTCGTAGTCGGAATAGGGGCGCTCGCCGGCACCCGGGCCGGTGCCATGCAGATCCTGACCCCAGAGCAGGAATTCGATGGCATGATAGCCGGTGGCGACGTTTGCCTCCACGCCGCCGGCTTCCTGCAATGTGCCGGAGAGGAATTCCGGCGAAAGGCTCGAAGCGTCGACTTTCTTGCCGTTGATCTCGATCTCCTTGTTGGCGATCACATTGGCCGTATAGAGCGAATTCGCATCCGATTCGGAGCCGTAGCTCTTGGCGACGTAGTCGATCAGGCCTTCGTCCAGCGGCCAGGAGTTCACCTCGCCTTCCCAGTCGTCGACGATCTTGTTGCCGAAACGGTAGACCTCGGTCTGCTGGTAGGGAACGCGCGATGCCCTCCAGGCGTCGCGGGCTGCATTGAGAGTTTCCGCCGAGGGGGTGGCGAGCAGCGCGTCGACTGCCTTGTCGAGCGCCTGCGCGGTGGTCAGCGAATCCTCATATTTGGCCAAGGCGATGTCGGAATAGGTCTTGACGACCGCCTTCGCATCGGTTTCGGCCTTTGCGGGCAGCACGAACACCGCCGCCGTCAGTAGGGCCGTGGCGCCGATCGCGGCAAGCCTGCCGCCATATCGTGCTGTCATAATCGCTCTCCAGTTTCTCGGAATTTTTGTAAACGGCGCGCGCGGCAACTGGCACCAGGCCATCTGCAAGCCATCGGGCGCAAGAGATGCCGCGCCATCGCGCGGTTCGCGGAAGAAAGACACCAAAATGCCTCCAATCGAAAGGGTTCAAGGCCCAGACATTAAAGGGATGCGCTGACGCGCGAGCTTCCATAAAGCTGCGACATCGTCGGATGTCAATGGAGATCGGCAAGAAAAATCAATTGAAACAATAGTTTAGAATTATTCTAAACTGCAACTGTCAACTTAATGTGCGGCCTGCACCGGTCTTGCCGCTGAACTGTACGATTGACAGCCGCCATCCCGAGTGCGACCCGCACAGCCTCGCTTGCGGCGGCGCCAGACAATCGCCACATGGCGAGATATCCTAGGATGCCGGCAGGATTGGAATGCAATGAAGAACGGTGTGGTCATTGTCGGCGCGGGTCATGCGGGCGTGCAAGCGGCCGCCAGTCTGCGCGATGACGGCTATGACCGGCCGGTGATCCTGGTCGGCGACGAGAACGAGTTGCCCTACCATAAACCTCCACTGTCGAAGACCTTCATCAAGGATGCCGAGGCCAGACCGCAACCGTTGCGCGGCGAGGCCTTCTACACCGGCAGCGCCATCGACTTCCGGCCGGGCATCAGGATCGATCGCATCGATGCCGGACGCCGTAGCGTGGAGATATCAGGCGGCGGCACACTTGCCTTCGACCATCTGATCCTGGCGACCGGCTCGCGCCCGCGCACCTTGTCGCTGCCCGGTTCGGACCTGTCGGGCGTGCTGTCGCTGCGCTCGCTGGCCGATGCGCGTCTGATCCGGGAACTCAGCGCCCAGAGCGACGAGGTCGTCATCCTCGGCGGCGGCTTCATCGGGCTGGAGATCGCCGCGACGTTGCGGGCAGCCAGCCGCACGGTGACCGTGGTCGAGGCGGTCGACCGGCTGCTCGGCCGCGCCGTGGCGCCGGTCGTGGCGAGCCACGTCCGGCAACGTCTGGAAGGGACAGGCGTGCGCATCCTCACCGGCACCTCGATTGCAAGACTCGAAGGCGAAATCGGCCATGTCGCAGCCGCGATCACATCCAGCGGTGAAAGGCTGCCGGCGCGCATGGTCATCGTCGGCATCGGCGCCGTGCCGAATGTCGAGCTGGCGCAGGCCGCAGGCCTCAGCATCGCCAACGGCATCCGCGCCGATCACCAGATGCGCACTTCGGTGCCTGAAATCCTCGCCATCGGCGACGCCGCCTCCTACCGGCACTGGTTCACCGGCGGCGACGTACGGCTGGAATCGGTGCAGAACGCCACCGACCAGGCGCGGCTTGCCGCACGCACCATCACCGGCCATGCCGATGGCTATTCAGCGGTGCCGTGGTTCTGGTCCGACATCGGCGACATGAAATTGCAGATGGTTGGGCTGACTGCAGGCAGCGACAGCCATGTCGTGCTGGGTGATCTGCCCGACAACAAATTCTCGATCTACCATTATGCTGGAGACCGGCTGCTCGGCATCGAATCGGTGAACCGTCCCGGCGACCACATGCTTGGCCGCAAGATGCTCGGCGCCGGCTTCTCGCCGACGCCGGGGATCGTTGCGACGGGACCGGACGGGCTGAAGGCTGCGCTTGCCGCCTTCCAGGAAGAGGAGCCTGTCCGCGCGGCGGGATAGGATCAAAACCCAATCACCCTAAACGACCGAGTTCGCCCGGGAGCTGACCTTCAAAACCTATAGCGAAGTAAAGGAAACAGCGGTATTTTGACCAATTGAAGTCGTCTTTGGGGGGTGCTCATGGCTCTAGATGTCATTGGCGCAGGCATGGGTCGCACTGGCACATATTCGCTGAAACTCGCGTTGGAGCATCTTGGGTTCGGGCCGTGTCATCACATGGCAGATGTCCACGCCAATCCCGAGCAGAAGGCGCTGTGGCGCGCCGCCGGCCAGGGACAACTCCCTACCTGGGATACGGCATATGCCGGCTATCTTTCCGCGGTCGATTGGCCAACGGCGCATTTCTGGCGAGAAGTGAGTGACCACTACCCTGACGCAAAGGTTATCTTGACAGTTCGTGACCCAGAAGCCTGGTATGAAAGCATGGCGCAAACGATAGGGTTCACGATGGATGCTGCTACCAATGATCCACAGTCCTTTGGTGTGGCAGTGGTTGGAAACAGTGTCTTTGGCGGTCGATTTGATGACCGAGATCACGCAATCGCTGTCTATGAAGCACATAACGCTTCCGTGAAATCAACGCTGCCACCTGAACGCCTTCTCACTTATCAGGCCTCCGAAGGATGGGAGCCCCTTTGTGCCTTTCTCGGTGTACAGTTGCCTTCCGAACCTTTTCCACGCACCAATTCGACCGCAGAATTTCGTGCTCGCATAGGGCGTTGAACGGCAGCTTGCCACCCTATCTCGGCCTTTTCCCGCAAGGTTGTTGAATCCTAGGCGATATCCTCGCCGATCAGGCGGCGCAGACTTCGCGGATCGAGCTTTCCAGAATGTCGAGCGCCTCGTTCATGACGCCGTCCTGGATGGTGATCGGCGCCAGGAAGCGGATGACGTTGCCGTAGACGCCGCAGGTCAGCAGGATCAGGCCCTTGTCGAGCGCCTTCAGCCTGATCGCATTGGCTATCTCGGCCGACGGCAGGCCCTTCTTGACGTCGTTGAACTCGATCGCGTTCATGAAGCCGAGGCCTCTTATGTCGACGATCTCGGGCACGTCGTCGCGGATCGACTGCAGCCGCTGCTTCAGTCTTGCACCCAGCGTGTTGGCGCGGTCGCACAGCTTTTCCTCATCGATCACGTCGAGCACGGCGTGCGCCGCGGCGACACCGATAGGGCTGCCGCCATAGGTACCGCCGAGCCCGCCGGGGCCGGGTGCATCCATGATTTCGGCGCGGCCGGTGACCGCGGCCAGCGGGAAGCCGCCAGCCAGGCTCTTGGCCATGGTGGTGATGTCGGCCGCCACCTCGTGGTGGTCCATCGCGAACATCTTGCCGGTGCGGGCAAAGCCGGTCTGCACCTCGTCGGCGATCAGAAGCATGCCGTGCTGGTCGCAAAGCTTGCGCAGAGCCGTCAGAAACTCGCGCGGCGCCTCGTAGAAGCCACCCTCGCCCTGGACCGGCTCGATGATGATGGCGGCGACGCGGGCCGGGTCGACATCGGCCTTGAACAGGCGGTCGAGGGCAGCCAGCGAATCGGCGACCGATACGCCATGCAGCGGCACCGGGAACGGCGCGTGATAGACGTCGCCTGGCATGGCGCCGAAGCCGACCTTGTAGGGCACGACCTTGCCGGTCAGCGCCATGCCCATGAAGGTGCGGCCGTGGAAGCCGCCAGCAAAGGCGATGACCGCCTGGCGACCGGTGGCGTTGCGGGCGATCTTGATCGCGTTCTCGACTGCCTCGGCGCCAGTGGTGACGAAGATCGTCTTCTTCTCGAACTTGCCGGGCAGCATGCCGTTCAGCCGTTCGGCCAGCCGCACATAGCTTTCATAGGGCACCACCTGATGGCAGGTGTGGGTGAAGCGGTCGAGCTGCGCCTTGACCGCCGCGATCACCTTGGGGTGGCGGTGACCGGTGTTGACGACGGCGATACCCGACGAGAAGTCGATGTAGCGACGGCCCTCGACATCCCAGATTTCCGAATTCTCAGCACGGTCGGCATAGATCTGCGTGGTCATGCCGACGCCGCGCGAGATCGACTGGTTCTTGCGTTCGGAAATGGCTGAATTCTTCATGCTGTCCTCATCGGGCCGGCGCCCGTTCTTGTTTGCTGTCGCTGACACGTCTTCTGACCTTATTTCACGTTTTGCTCAAGTTGGCACCGTCAACAGGCGATTGGGCCTGTCGCCCGGCGCCGCCTCAACCAGTCGGCCGGTACGCGTCCGAAGGAGGTTCCCTTTTCCAAGGGATCGACTATCTTCTGACGCCGCGAGGCTCCGCGGCGGGAGCGTCCCACACAGGCGAGGGAAGCCATGAGCCGGAACGTGACATCTCCCGCCTTGCCACTGTCGCCATCCAATCCTTTGCCGTTCCGAAGTGCTCCGATGCTTATCGCCTGCACGATGGCCAGCCTGCTGCTGGCCGGTTGCCAGAAGCAGGAGGCGGCCGAACGCAAGATGCCGACCATGGTGCGCACCGCCGAAGTCGAAATCTCCTTCTATGCTCCGACGACGTCGCTGACCGGGGTCATCGCTGCGCGTACGCTGAACAACCTGGCCTTCCGGGTCGGCGGCCGCGTCGCCGAGCGGCTGGTGGAAATCGGCCAGCATGTCGACAAGGGCACGTTGCTGGCCCGCATCGATCCACAGGAGCAGGAATCGGACCTGCGCTCGGCGCAGGCCGATCTCGATGCGGCACAGGCGCAATTGACGCAGGCATCCGCCGCTTTCGAGCGCCAAAAGACGCTGCTTGCTCAGGGTTTTACCACGCGCCGGGACTATGATCAGGCAGCACAGGTGCAGAGCGTTGCACAAGGCAGCGTCCAGCAGGCGCAGAGCGCGTTGGACAATGCCCGGGAGAGCTTCACCTTCACCGAGCTGCGGGCCGGCGCGCCGGGTGTCGTCACCGCACGCGCGGTCGAGGCCGGCCAGGTGGTGCAAGGGGCACAAACAGTCTTCACCATCGCCGAGGACGGCGACCGCGACGCCGTCTTCAACGTTCATGAAACGCTGGTTGCCGGCAGCTCGATGGCACCACCACCGGTGTCGATCACGCTGGTGTCGGATCCGTCGGTGAAGGCGATAGGCAAGGTGCGCGAGATTTCTCCGGTGGTCGACGCCGCCTCGGCCTCGGTTCGGGTCAAGGTCGCCATTCCCGAGACCCCTGCCGCCATGCCGCTCGGCGCCGCCGTCACCGGCACGGTCAGCGCCCAGCCGGTGAAAGCCGTGATCCTGCCCTGGCAGGCGCTGACCTCCAGCAACGGTCAGCCTGCGGTCTGGCTCATCGACCCTGCTTCCAAGAAGGTCACCGTCGCGCCGGTCGATATTCTCGCTTATGGCTCCGGCGTCATCGTCGTCGACAAGGGGCTAGAGCCCGGCCAGCACGTCATCACCGCCGGTGGCCAATTGCTCAGCCCGGGCCAGACGGTCGAGATCGCCGGAGGGGCAACGCAATGAACCGGCCTGCGCGCATGATCGCCCTGTCGGCGCTGTTTGTTGTCGGCGCCTGTTCGGCCGAGCCGGAAAAGGCGCCCGAGATCGTCCGGCCGGTGCTTTCGGTGGTGGTCGAGCCGCGCACCAGCCAGACGCTTGGCTTCGCCGGCGTCGTCGAGCCGGAATTCAGTGCCAACCTGGCCTTCCGCCTGCTTGGCCGTGTCGTCACCCGCGACGTCGATATCGGCGACCTCGTCACCAAGGGTACGACGATCGCCACGCTCGATCCGACGGCGCTGGAATTGGCCGTTCAGGCAGCCAAGGCTGGCCTCTCCAACGCACAGGCGGAATTCACCAATGCTTACGCCAGCGAGGAGCGCCAGCGCGCATTGCTGGCAGACAGGAACACCTCGCAGGCCACCTATGAGGCAGCCCAGCAGGCGCGGCAAGCCGCGCAGGCCAATGTCGAGCGGGCGAGGGCTGCGCTGGCTAAATCTCAGGAGCAGCTTGGCTATGCCCGCCTGTTTTCGGATTTCGATGGCGTCGTCACCGCCACCGGCGCCGAAGTCGGGCAGACCGTATCGGCCGGCCAGACCGTAGTGACGGTGGCGCGCTCGGATGTGCGCGAAGCCGTCGTCGACATTCCCGACCAGTTGACCGGCGATCTCGCTGTCGGAACCGGCTTCGACGTGATCCTGCAGTCTCTGCCCTCGATCCACACGGAAGCCAAGCTGCGCGAGATCGCGCCGCAGGCCGATAGTTCGACCCGCACCCGCCGCGTGCGCCTGACGCTGCTCAATGCGCCGACCGCGTTCCGGCTCGGCTCGACCGTGACGGCGACACGGGTGATGCCGATCGACCCGACGATCGAGCTGCCGCTGTCGGCACTGCTCGAAATGGACGGCAAGCAGCAAGTGTGGATCGTCGATGCGCAATCGAAGGTCGCCTTGCACGATATCCAGATCGGCGCCAAACGCGGCGGCAGCTTTGTCGTCGCCGGCGGACTTAACGCGGGCGCACGCGTCGTCACCGCAGGCGTGCACAGCCTGACCCCGGGCGAGACGGTCAAGATCCCCGAAGGAGCCGCCAAGTGAAGGGCTTCAACCTCTCCGACTGGGCGCTCAGCCATCGTTCGCTGGTCTGGTATTTCATGCTGGTGTTCGTCGTCGCCGGCGTCTCGGCCTATCTCAATCTCGGCCGCGAGGAAGACCCGGCCTTCACGATCAAGACCATGCTGATCCAGGCCAACTGGCCGGGCGCCTCGGTCAATGAGACAGTCCGCCAAGTAACCGACCGCATCGAGAAGAAACTGGAGGAACTCGACAGCCTCGACTACAGCAAATCCGTCACCACGGCCGGCAAGACCGTCATCTTCGTCAATCTCAAGCCGTCGACCAAGGCACGCGACGTGGCCCCGACCTGGGTGCGCATTCGCAACATGATCAACGACATCGGCGCCCAGTTTCCGCAGGGCGTGCAAGGTCCGTTCTTCAACGACAGTTTTGGCGATGTCTACGGCAACATCTACGCCTTCACGGCGGACGGGCTGACATCGCGCCAGCTGCGCGACTATGTCGAGCAGGCGCGCACCCGAATCCTCGCCGTGCCCAATGCCGGCAAGGTCGACCTGATCGGCGCCCAGGACGAGGCGATCTATCTCGAATTTTCGACCCGTCAGATCGCAGCCCTTGGCCTGAACCAGCAGGCGATCGTCGCCAGCCTGCAGGCGCAGAACGCGATCGCACCATCGGGCGTTATCGAGACCGGCCCCGAACGCGTCAGCGTGCGCGTCTCGGGCCAGTTCACCTCGGAGGAAAGCCTGCGCGCCATCAATTTGCGCGTCAACGACCGCTTCTTCCGGCTGAGCGATGTCGCCACCATCACCCGCGGCTACGCCGATCCGCCGACGGCATTGTTCCGTTTCAACGGTGAGGATGCGATCGGGCTCGCCATCGGCATGAAGCCCAACGCCAACCTGCTCGAATTCGGCAAGGCGCTGAAGGTCGAGATGGACAAGATCGTCGCCGACCTGCCTGTCGGCGTCGGCGTGCATCTGGTCGCAGACCAGCCTGTCATTGTCGAGGAAGCGGTCTCGGGCTTCACCCGCGCGCTGTTCGAGGCTGTCGCCATCGTGCTTGCCGTCTCGTTCATCAGCCTCGGCATGCGCGCCGGCTTCGTCGTGACGCTGTCGATCCCGCTGGTGCTCGCCATCACCTTCCTGTTCATGGACTATCTCGGCATCTCGCTGCAGCGCATTTCGCTGGGCGCGCTGATCATCGCACTCGGCCTGCTGGTCGACGACGCGATGATTGCCGTGGAGATGATGGTGGCGAGGCTGGAGGCAGGCGACAATCTGCGCAAGGCGGCGACCTATGTCTACACCTCGACCGCGTTCCCGATGCTGACCGGAACGCTGGTGACGGTCACCGGCTTCATTCCAATCGGCCTCAACAACAGCGCGGCTGGCGAATACACCTACACGCTGTTCGTCGTCATTGCCGTTTCGCTTCTGGTGTCCTGGATCGTGGCGGTGCTGTTTGCGCCGCTGCTCGGCATCACCATCCTGCCTGCGGTGATGAAGCAGAAGCACCATGACAAGCCCGGCCGTTTCACCTCGCTGTTCCGCAGAGTGCTGGTCGGGTCGGTGCGCCGCCACTGGCTGACGATCATCGCGACGGTGCTGTTGTTCGCCGCCTCGGTCGTCGGCATGGGTTTTGTCCAGCAGCAGTTCTTCCCGTCCTCCGACCGGCCGGAACTTATCGTCGATTGGAACCTGCCGCAGAATTCATCGATCGCCGAGACGCGGGACCAGATGGAGCGCTTCGAGGAGGCAGCCCTTGCCGGCAATCCCGACATCGATCACTGGAGCTCCTATATCGGCCAGGGCGCGGTACGCTTCGTGCTTGCCTATGACGTGCAGCCGGCCAATCCCTATTTCGGCCAGACCGTCATCGTCACCAAGAACGTCGAGGCGCGTGACAGGGTAAAGGCGGCAATAGAAAAAATGCTGCGCGACGACTTCGTCGGCACCGATGCCTTCGTCAAAACACTCGAACTCGGTCCGCCCGTCGGCCGGCCGGTGCAATACCGCGTCAGCGGTCCCGACATCCAGACGGTGAGGACGCTGTCCCAGCAACTGGCAGGCGTCATCTCGGCCAATCCCAAGCTTGGCGCACCGATCTTCGACTGGAATGAACCGTCGCGGGTGCTGAAAGTGGATGTGTTGCAGGACAAGGCGCGCCAGCTTGGCGTCACCTCGTCGGACATCTCCAATACGCTGAACAGCATCGTCGGCGGCGTCACTATAACCCAGGTGCGCGACGCCACCTACCTGATCAACGTCGTGGTCCGTTCGCGCGATGCCGAACGCGGCTCGATCGAGACGCTGCGCAACATGCAATTGCCGACCGGTGCCGGCGAATCCATCCCGCTGGCCGCCGTCGCCAACTTCCACTACGAGTTGGAGCAGCCGACAGTCTGGCGGCGCAGCCGCGTGCCGACGATCACCGTGGGCGCCGGACTCGTGGGCGATGCGCTGCCGGCGACCGTGGTCGACGAGCTGAAACCCTCGGTCGATGCCTTCATCGGCAAGCTGCCGGTCGGCTATGCCATCGCCACGGCCGGCTCGGTCGAGGAAAGCGCCAACAGCCAGGGGCCGATCGCGGCGGTCGTGCCTCTGATGCTGTTCATCATGGCGACGATCCTGATGATCCAGTTGCAAAGCTTCCAGCGCCTGTTCCTGGTCGTTGCCGTCGCACCGCTTGGGTTGATCGGCGTGGTTGCTGCACTGTTGCCAAGCGGCGCCCCGCTCGGCTTCGTCGCCATCCTCGGCGTGCTGGCGTTGATCGGCATCCTGATCCGCAACTCGGTCATCCTGATCGTGCAGATCGAGGATCTGGTCGCCGAAGGCAAGGACCGCTGGGCGGCGGTGATCGAAGCCACCGAACATCGCATGCGACCGATCGCGCTGACGGCCGCCGCTGCCAGCCTGGCGCTGATCCCGATCGCACGGGAGGTGTTCTGGGCACCGATGGCGTTCGCCATGATGGGCGGCATCATTGCCGGCACGGCGATCACGCTGCTGTTCCTGCCGGCGCTCTATGTGGCCTGGTTCAGGATCAAGGAGCCGAAAGGCCGGGAAGAGCCACCCGTTCTGGATGGGGCCGAACTGGCGCAAAGGTCGACTTAAGATCCTGCTGGATCACTCGTTATCGTTGGAGGGTACAGGGAGTGATTTGGCGCGCTGCCACCGCGACGATTTGGAACTTCGCCAAGCATACCAACCTTTTGGCAAATCGGCCAATGCCAGGATGCTTTCATCCAGTTGAACCACCTCTTGCAGGCCGACGAGCATTATATCGCCGTCATCCACAGGTCCGGGTTCGCTGTTGTGGAATTGCCAACTGCCACCGTCATCGTTGTAGCTGTCGTCGTCGTCATCTTCATGCACAACGTATGCGATCCAGTCGCCACGTTTAAATATGCTCTTGTCCGATAACACCGCGACATTGGGTGGGTCAGCAAACTTCCATTCCTCCATGGTAGTCCCCCAAGACGGTTGTTCTGTACACAGGAAGAACGAATTCAGGCGGTTCTCACAAACCCGTCGCTCGCTCTCAGCAGGTTGCGCGTATAGTCCTTCGAGACGCGGCGCTCGACAAGATCGTTGGCCGCCAGATTCTCAACCGCTTCGCCGCTTTGCATCACCATCAGCCGTTCGCACATGTGGGTGATGATGGCCAAGTCGTGGCTGACCATCAGGAAGGTCAGCTTGCGCCGCCGGCGGACTTCTTCCAGAAGGTTGAGCACTTCCGCCTGCACCGACGCATCTAGCGCCGAGGTCGGCTCGTCGAGCAGCAGGATCGACGGTTCGAGGATGAGCGCCCGGGCAATCGCCACGCGCTGGCGCTGGCCGCCCGACAATTGATGGGAGTAGCGGAAGCGAAAGCCGTTGCCGAGACCGACCTCGTCGAGTGCTCGCTGAATGCGCTTTTCGCCGTCGGCAAAGCCATGGATGGCAAGCGGCTCCTGCAGCAGGCGGTCGACGGTCTGGCGCGGGTGCAGCGAGCCATAGGGATCCTGGAAGACCATCTGGACTTCGCGATAAAAGGCTTTGTCGCGGCGCGCGCCGAGCGTCTTGCCGTTGACGGCGATGCTGCCCGAGGCGACCGGCGCAAGGCCGGCGATGGCCCGCAGCAGCGTCGACTTGCCGGAACCGGATTCGCCGACCAGGCCAAAGGACTCGCCCGGCTGCACGTCAAGCCTGACGCCCTTCAGCGCGCGAAAACGGTCGAAGATCACTTCCAGCCCGTCGACGGAAATGGCAGAAGTCATGCCGCCCACTCCGGCTTGCGGTCGAGCACCGGCAGCGGATGACGGTCGGCGCCGATCTTGGGCATGCAGTTGAGCAGGCCGCGCGTGTAGGGATGCTGGGCGCGACCGAGCTCGGACGCCTTGAGCTGCTCGACCACCTTGCCTGCATACATGACGATGACGCGGTCGCAGAAGGACGAGACCAGGCGCAAATCGTGCGAGATGAAGATCAGCCCCATGCCGCGTTCGCCGACCAGCCTGTCGAGAATGCCGAGCACGTCGAGCTGCACGGTGACGTCGAGCGCCGAGGTCGGCTCGTCGGCGATCATCATTTCCGGCCCGGCGATCAGCATCATGGCGATCATGGCGCGCTGGCCCATGCCGCCGGACACTTCGTGCGGATGCAGGTCGAAGACGCGGGCGGGGTCACGAATCTGCACCGCCTCCAGCATTGCCAGTGCGCGGTCGCGCGCCTCGGCCTTGCCGACCTTCTCGTGCGTGCGCAGCGTCTCGACGATCTGGCGGCCGATACTCATAACCGGATCGAGCGAATATTTCGGATCCTGCAGGATCATGGCGATGCGCTTTCCCCGCAGCGACCGGCGTTCGCGTGGCGACACGCTGAGCAGGTCGATGCCGTCGAAAGCCAGCTTGTTGGCCGATATTCGCGCCTGCGGCGGCGTCAGGCCCATGATGGCGCGGCCGGTCTGCGATTTGCCCGAGCCGGACTCGCCGACGATGCCGAGCCGCTCGCGGCCGAGCGAAAAGGAGACACCGCGAACCGCTTCGATCAGCCCGGTGCGGGTCGGGAAGGTGACGCGGAGATCCTCGACGTCGAGCAGCGCGCTCGTTGATCGCTGCTGATTGGGATCGTGGCTCATTGGTCGCCGCTCCGCGGATCGAGCGCGTCGCGCAGGCCGTCGCCGAGCAGGTTGAAGCCGAGGCTGACGATCAGGATAGCGAAGCCTGGCGCGCCGGCTACCCACCATTGATCGAGCACGAAGCGACGCCCCGAAGCGATCATCGTGCCCCATTCCGGCAGCGGCGGCTGTGCGCCAAGGCCGAGGAAACCGAGGCCGGCGGCGGTCAGGATGATGCCGGCCATGTCGAGCGTCACCCGGATGATCAGCGAGGAGATACAGAGCGGCATGATGTGGCGCAGCACGATACGGAAGGGCGAGGCACCCATCAGTTGCACCGCCTTGATGTAATCGGAATTGCGCACCGTCAGCGTCTCCGCGCGCGCAATGCGTGCGTAAGGCGGCCAGGAGGTGATGGCGATGGCCAGCACCGCGTTCTCGATGCCTGGCCCAAGGGCTGCGACAAAAGCCAGCGCCAGGATCAGCTTGGGGAAGGCGAGGAAAATATCGGTGATGCGCATCAGGATGGCATCGGTCCAGCCGCCGGCATAGCCGGCGACGGTGCCGACCAGCAGGCCGATCGGTGCGGCGATGATCGCAACCAGGATGACCACATAAAGCGTCCAGCGCGAGCCGTAGAGGATGCGCGAAAGGATATCGCGGCCGAGGTCGTCGGTGCCGAACCAGTGCTCGGCGCTCGGCGCCAGCAGACGCGCGTTCTTCAGGTCGCCAAACGTCGGCGAATACGGCGCCAGCACGCCGGCAAGGGCGGCAACGACCAGCAAGGCGATGATGATGAGCAGGCCGAGAAACGCCAGCCGGTTGGCGGAAAAGCGCCGCCACGCCACGTAGGCGCGGCCGAGTCTTGCCTGCATGCGCGAGGCCGGCCGCTCGCTGAGCAGCCAGTCGCGACGGCTCTGGATGGTATCGACGCTCATGCGGACTTCGTCCTCGGATCGAGCACGCGGTAGAGCAGGTCGGAGAGCAGATTGATGGCGATGAACACCGAGCCGATGACAATGGTGCCGCCGAGCACGGCATTCATGTCGGCGTTCTGCAGCGAATTGGTGATGTAGAGACCGATGCCTGGCCACGAAAAGACAGTCTCGGTCAGCACCGAACCTTCAAGCAGGCCGGCATAGGACAGTGCGATCACCGTCACCATCGGCACGGCGGCGTTGCGCAATGCGTGGCCCCAAATGATGCGGGTTTCAGACAGGCCCTTGGCGCGCGCCGCGACGATGTATTCCTGCGACAGCTCGTTGAGCATGAACGAGCGCGTCATGCGGCTGATATAGGCGAGGGAGAAATAGCCGAGCAGCGAAGCCGGCAGGATGATGTGGCGGAAGGCATCGTGGAAGACGTCCCACTGCCGCTGCCACAGGGAATCCAGCAGGTAGAAACCGGTGATCGGCGTGAAGGTGTATTCGTAGACGACGTCGAGTCGGGCTGGAAAAGCGACCCATTGCAGCTTGGCGTAAAACAGCACCAGCGCCAGCAGTCCGAGCCAGAAGATCGGCACGGAATAGCCGATCAGGCCGATGATGCGCACGATCTGGTCGATGAGACTGCCGCGCCTGACCGCAGCCAGCACACCAAGCGGCACGCCGAATAGCGCGCCGATCAGCGTTCCCAGCGTCGCCAGCTCCGTGGTCGCCGGAAGCGCTCGGCGAATGTCGGTCATGACGGGGTTCGTGGTCAGCACGGAGACGCCGAAATTGCCGTTCAGGGCATTTTTCACATAGATATAGAACTGCTCGATCAACGGCAGGTCGAGGCCCATCTCGCGGCGCGTGCGCTCGACGACATTGGCCGGCGCCCGGTCGCCGAGCACCGCCAGCACCGGGTCGATCGGGATGACACGACCGATGAAGAAGGTCACCGCGAGCAGACCGAGATAGGTCGTGATCGCGATGACCAGGAAGCGGCCGAGCGATGATGCAATGGCGACGGCGCGGGCGCTGCCGCGCCCGCTCCCATTTTCAACCGCGCTCATGCGGCGCCCGCGGCGTTATTTCGAGACCGGCCCGACGAAGTTGCTGTCGAAGCTCGGGCCGAGTGCGAAGCCCTTGAGGTTCTTGCGCAGGCCAGCCACTTCCAGCTGCTGGTGGATGACGACGAAGGGACTGGTGTCGAGGATCTTCTTCTGGAGATCCTTGTACATATCGGCGCGCTTGCCGGCGTCCTTCTCGAGCAAAGCCGCTTCCGTTTCCTTGGTCAGGTCCGGAATGTCCCAGGAGTTCCGCCAGGCAAGCGTGTGGGACTTGCCGGCATCCGAATTGTCCGGGTTCGAGGCAAAGGTCTGGGCATTGGAATTCGGATCGAAATAGTCCTGGCCCCACTGGCCGATATAGATGTCGTGATTGCGGGCGCGATATTTGGTCAGCGTCTGCTTGCCGTCGCCGGGAATGATCTCCAGCTTGATGCCAGCCTGTCCGAGGGTCTGCTGGATCGATTCCGCCATGCCCGTCGTCGGCTGGCCGGTGCGAACGTCCATGGTTACGCTGAAACCGTCAGCCAGACCTGCCTTGGCCAGCAATTCCTTGGCCTTGGCGACGTCGAGCTTGAACGGATTCTCGTCGAGTTCGCCGAGCACGCCCTTGGGCAGGAAGGTCTGGTGGATCTCACCGATGCCCTTGAGAATGGTCGAGCTCAAGGCATCATAGTCGACCAGATACTTGAACGCTTGGCGAACCTCGGGCTTGGCGAGTTTCGCGTTCTTCTGGTTGAGGCTGATATAGAAGACCGTGCCCTTCGGCGCGCTGGTGGTGGTGAGGTCGGCGTTCTTGGCGATGGCGTCGAGGTCGTTCGGCTCGAGATTACGGGCGACGTCGATGTCGCCGGCTTCGAGCGCCAGGCGCTGGGCCGAGCTTTCCTTCATGTTGCGATAAATGACGCGGGCTAGTTTGGCCTTTTCGCCGTAGTAATTGTCGTTGCGCTCGAGAACGACAGCCTCGTTGGCGCGCCATTCGCGCAGCTTGAAGACGCCGGAGCCGGCATAGCCGGTCTTCAGCCAGGCATTGCCGAAATCATTGTCCCATTTGTAGTCGGCGGTGGGTGCCGCGGTGACGACATGTTCCTTGACCAGCTTGGCATCGACGACCGAGGCGACCGTTGCCGACAGGCAGTTCAGCACGAAGCTCGGCGCATAGGCCTTGTCGACGGTGAACTGGAAAGTGCTGTCGTCGACCGCCTTGGCCTTTTCGGTGACGTTGTCGCCGCTGATGCCGAACTGTCCGATGATGAAGGCCGGGCTCTTGTCGAGCTTGATGGCACGCTCGAATGAATAGGCAACGTCTGCCGCCGTGATCGGATTGCCAGAAGCAAATTTGAGACCGGGCTTCAGTTTGAACGTGTAGGTCAGGCCATCGTCGGAGACGGTCCAGCTTTCGGCGAGGTCGCCCTTGACCTTGGAGGTGTCGTTGAGGTCGAGACGGACCAGCAGATCATAGGTGTTGCCGGTGACCTCGGCAGTAGATAGCTCGAATGCCTCGTTCGGATCCATGGTGATGATGTCGTCGATCGCGAAACCTTCGACCAGCGTGTCGGCGGGCGTGACCGCACCGGCAGGCGCGCCGGCCAGAAGCAGCGCGGACATGGCCGCACCCGCGAGCAAGATGCGGGAGCGGAGAGCAAACTTTTCCATCATCATCGTGATTGTTCCCTGTTTTGTTGTTTGGCGACCTGAGTTCCCGGCTCAGGGATGCAGAAAATTCTTTCGGGGCCGGAAGACGGCCTCTGACCCGCTACCGTCGTGTTTTTTGTCCAGTTGGTCAACACCCTAATCCGGCGGCCCCCAACTCGGCAACGGGGTTTTGTAAGACGATACATTGGACCAGAAGGAGCTGTTGGAAGTCGATGCATTTGGCGGCTAATCGAGGCTGCCAAATGAGAAAAAACTGCTAATTCAGGGCTACTTCAGCGCTGTCACCAACTCCGCATCGGGGAAGCAGGTTGCAGCCTGGCCGTTCTTGGCCTGCCACGTGCCGATCGAACGGCGGGTCTTGAAGCCGGGCAGTCCGTCGACGCTGCCGACATCATAGCCCTTGGCTTGCAGCGCGCGCTGCAGGGCGGCGATGTCGGAACGGTGGAGCCCGCCAACCGCGCCCCAGCTGCCTGCGAAATTCGAGTCGCCATGGGCTATGCGATCGGCGCCATGACCGATGAACAGCGCGTAGAGGTCGCTGGTGTTGTATTCCTTCAGCACGTAGAAATTGGGCGTGGCGATAAAGGCCGGGCCGCTGCGCCCGGCCGGCATCAGCAGGAAACCCTCGGATTTAAGCTCGCTCGTCGGAAACGGTTTGCCGCCAACGCGCTTAATGCCCATTGCCGCCCACTCGGCAATCTTCTTGCCCTGGTCCGGGCCTTCCAGCGCGCAGGAAACCTGATCCGGCACAGTCACCTCGAAGCCCCAGCCGCGGCCCTTCACCCAACCATAATGGACGAGATAATTGGCAATCGAAGCCAATACATCCGGCGTCGAGTTCCAGATGTCGACGCGGCCGTCGCCATCGAAATCGACGGCATGCTTCAGGAAAGAGGTCGGCATGAATTGCGGCTGGCCGAGCGCCCCGGCCCAGGACGATTTCATCGCGCCGACCGGGGCCAGCCCGCGCTCGACGATTTCGAGTGCCGCCAGGAGCTCGGTGCGGAAAAAGTCCTTCTTAGTCGACATGAACGCCTTGGTGCCAAGCACCTCGAAGGCGTCATAAGGCATTTTCGCCGCACCGAAGCCGGTCTCGCGGCCCCAGATCGCCAAAAGCACTTCTCCCGGCACGCCGTAGCGCTTCTCGATGGCCGCAAGCGTCCTGGCATTGGTGGCTTCACGCGCACGTCCGCCTGCCGTCACCGCAAGAACCGTCTTCTCGGCGAAATAGGCGCCGGGCGAGCCGAATTCGGCCTGGTGTTGTTTCTGCGGCGTGGTCGCCTTCTCGCCCGGTTTGACCAAATCGGGCAGCTTCAGATTGGGATTGATGCCGTCGAAGGCGGCATCGAAGGTGTGCCTGGAAATGCCTTTCGCCTTGGCCTGCGGCCACAGGTCGTCCTGCAGCCAGGCGCGAAACTGGTCGTTGATCGTTGCAGCGGAGGCGGGAGCGGAAATGAAGAGGAAGGCAAGCGCAGCCAGGAAAAATGCGAGACAAGACTGGCGAAGTCTGCGTTCCTTGGCGCCCCCCTCTGGCCTGCCGGCCATCTCCCCCTCAAGGAGGGAGATCGGCTGTTGTCTTTGCTTTCGCCAATCGCCGACGTTGCAGGAAGAGCACCGCCAATGAAGCGGCCAATCTCCCCCCTTGAGGGGGAGATGTCCGGTAGGACAGAGGGGGGTGCTTGGCACCAGCCTCGAAGGACGCGCAACGATCATGATCCGCACCCTCTCCCGCCAACTTCGTCAAAACGCCGTCCGCGAGCGCAGTGCAGCGGCCAGCGTGCCTTCGTCGAGATAGTCGAGTTCGCCACCGACCGGCACGCCATGTGCCAGGCGCGTCACCTTGATGTCGAAGCCGGACAGCTGGTCGGTGAGGTAATGCGCGGTGGTCTGGCCCTCGACCGTCGCGTTGACGGCGAGGATGATCTCCTTGACCTCGCCACCGGCGACACGGTCGACCAGCGAGCGCATGTTGAGCTGGTCGGGCCCGATGCCGTCGAGCGGCGACAGCGTGCCGCCGAGCACGTGATAACGCACATTCATCGCCGCCGCGCGCTCCAGCGCCCACAGGTCGGAGACGTCCTCGACGACGATGATGGTGCCGGCGTCACGGCGCGGATCGGTGCAGATCATGCAAGGGTCGGATGTATCGACATTGCCGCAGGTCGAGCAGATGCGCACCTTGTCTGCCGCCTCGGCCATGGCGGCGGCGAGCGGCGACAGCAGCTGCTCCTTCTTCTTGATCAGATGGAGTGCCGCACGCCTGGCCGAACGGGGTCCCAGCCCTGGCATCTTGGCCAGGAGCTGGATCAGGCGTTCGATCTCGGGACCGGCGATTCGCTTCGACATCGCTCTGATCTAGAGCAATTCCAGGAAAAGTGCGAAGCGGTTTTCCGTCCGGAGTTGCGTCAAAACGAAAAGCTGGAGCGGTTCACCGTTTCCGCGAAACGGTGAACCGCTCCAGGATTTTTCAGAGCGCTTTGGAACATCCCACGTCCGCATCAACCGCCATATTGGCTAGGTGGATCATGGAGCCGGATCAATTGGTCTCGAGTGGCCGGTCCTGGCTGGCAANCCCTACACGACGCTCTTCCGATCTTGGATCATGGAGCCGGATCAATTGGTCTCGAGTGGCCGGTCCTGGCTGGCAATCATCGCGCCGATGGCGTCGGTGTTCTCAGGCGTGGACTGGAACCCCACCATCGTCGCCTCCTGTGGCGCGTTTTGAACCGAGGAGATGACCCTTGTGTTCAGGGTTCCGCCAAAACGGGCGGCATCCGGCTCTTCCATGGGTTCCTGCATCGCCACCACCGTCGGCTGAACCGAGACACGCGCGGATTTCGCGGACGGCGCAGCCGCCGCCGTCACATAGGTCTGTTGGGCAGGGGCGGATCGAATGGTTGCCGTCCTGGCCGGAGGTGCGGGCTCGGTGGAAGCGACCATTATCGCTGCTGCGGCCGGCTTCTCGGGCGCCGCCGAAGCAATTGCGACCTGCGGCTCATCCGGCAACGGCTGCCAATTGCGGCCGCGCTTCTCATAGAAGGCATTGCCGCCGGCAACCATCGTGTAGTGCATGTTCTTGTAAGGGAAGCGCAGCCCAGCGGTGTGGAAATACATCGTGTTCTTCAGCTTGGCCTTGCGCTCGCCCTTGAGCACGGCATCGGCGGCTTCCTCGACTTCGGGCATCGCTCGCGAATTCATCGGTCTCGTCATGACGCCAGGCGCGAACTGCCCACCCTCGCCCACCACCTCGCAGATGGTGCTTCCGTGGTTGCCGGAGCGGAGCCGGTTCATCACCACCGTGCCGACGGCGATCATGCCGTCGCGGCTTGAGCGATTGGATTCAAAGAACATCGCCCGTTCCAGGCATTCCTTGTCCTTGGGCGTATGGCTGTAGGCCCGGGAGCTCAGGAAACTCGGCGTGATGGCGTCGGTGAGGCTGGCCACGGACATACCGTGCGAAGTGGTTTGGCTGCATGCAGCCAAAAACAGGGGTGAAATGACGGCGCCGAGCAACAGCGGCGCCTTCCATCGCGTGGCAATCAACAGGTAACCCTCTCACGTCCATGCCCGCCCCCAGGCTGCGGCAAGAATGAGACACTTTCAGGCAAAAAGATGGCCAAAACGTTATTACTGGGGCACTGTTGCCAAATTGGCACGGTTGCATGGCTTTATGCGGGCTACCTCCCGGCTGCAATCGCCACCGGCTGGCCAGGTTCAGCCTCTTCGATCTTCTCCGAGAACAGGCCGCGCCGGAGGAACAGCGCTCGCGCGTCCCTGGCCGTCGGCGCGATCCTTGCCGGCCAGCCGCTTTCAACGAACTCGGCCTTGGTGAAGTCCGGATTTGTCTCGCTGGCCGCCTCCAGGAACTCGGCGATCTCCAGCACGATCGCGCGCTCGTCTTTCGAAAGCGCAGATGTGCCGGCCTCGATCGACGGGCGATGGACAAAGTCCTCGAACAAATTGAAGTAGCCCTTGATACCGACGAGATCGACGCCGTCGTCGCAGTCGGCCAGAATTTCCAGGATCTCGTAGATCCTGTTGCGGATACGTTGCTCGATCAATCTTTCGGTGGGCTCTTCGGTCATGTCGACCATGGGGCGCGCCGAACGCTAGAAGGGCAGTTTCATTCCCGGCGGGATCGGCAGACCGGCGGTCAGCGCCTTGGTCTTTTCCTGCATGATCTGCTCGACCTTGGTCTTGGCGTCATTGTGGGCGGCGAGCACCAGGTCTTCCAGGATCTCGACATCGTCCTCCTTGAACAAGGATGGATCGATCTTCAGCGACTTCATTTCGAATTTTCCGGTCAGCGTCACGCTGACCAGGCCGCCGCCGGCCTGGCCCGACGCTTCCAGAATGGCGATCTCGTCCTGCATGGCCTGGAACTTGGCCTGCATTTCCTTCGCCTTGCCCATCAGGCCGAGAAGATCTTTCATGGTCTGGTCCTTTGCGGATTCGTTCTGTGGTCAGGTTTCGTCGTCGTCAGCCGGCGGCTCGACCGGCACTTCGGCCTCGGCCGTTTCGGCTTCCGGCGCGTCTGGAATGCGCACGTCGATGATCTTGGCCCCGGGAAAGCGCGCCAGGATAGCGGCCACCGTCGGATCGCTCTTGGCATCGAGGAAGGCGTTCTCGCGCTTGGCCGATTCCATCTCGGAGAGCGTCTGGCCACCCTCTTCCTTCGACAGCGAAACCAGCCAGCTGCGGCCGGTCCAGGCGCGCAACTTCGTCGTCAGGTCGTTGAGCAGCATCTTGGGCGCGTCGCTGATCAGGCCGACGTCGATACGGCCGGGCTCGATACGAACCAGGCGGATATAGCTCTTGACCTGCACCTTGAAGGCGATGTCACGCTGCGCGTCAGCCAGGGCAATGATGTCGGCGAGCGATTTCAGCGGCACCGATTGCGTCTCGACGACCGGCTCCGGCGGAGCGACGAAAGCAACAGGGGCAGGCGTGCTCTCCACAAGCCGCATGGTCTGTGCACCACCCGGCCCGGCCGGCATGCGCGTCTGCGCCACAGCACTGGCGCCGCCACCATTGCCCGACCCCGCGGGTGTACCATTCGGGCGTGGGGTGCCATTTTGTACCGGCGTTGCGCCCTCAAGCGATCTCAACGCCTCGTCCAGCGTCGGCAGGTCGGCGGCATGCGCTAGCCGGATCAGCACCATTTCGGCGGCACTCACCGGCCGGTTGGAGGACTGGACCTCGGGAATGCCCTTGAGCAGCATCTGCCATGTCCTCGACAACACTCTGACCGACAGCGTCCTGGCGAAATCCGCGCCGCGCTGCCGCTCGTCCTCGGATAGCGAGGCATCCTCGATGGCCGTCGGCACGAAACGCAGCCGCGTGACGAGATGGTTGAACTCGGCAAGATCGGTCAGTACGGCGGCCGGATCAGCACCAGTGTCGTACTGCGCGCGGAATTCGGCAAGAGCGGCCGCTACATCACCCTTCATTACATGTTCGAACAGGTCGACGATGCGGGCGCGGTCGGCGAGCCCCAGCATCGCCCGAACCGCAGCGGCGCTGACCGAGCCGGCGCCATGGGCAATCGCCTGATCGAGGATGGAGAGCGAATCGCGGGCCGAGCCTTCGGCGGCGCGCGCGATCATCGCCAGCGCGTCGTCGTCGACCGAAATGCCCTCCTTGGCCGATATCGACGCGAGATGCGCAACCAGCGCACCGGCGTCGATGCGCCTCAAGTCAAAGCGCTGGCAGCGCGACAGGACGGTGATCGGAACCTTGCGGATCTCGGTGGTGGCAAAGATGAATTTGACGTGCGGCGGCGGCTCTTCCAGCGTCTTCAACAGGCCGTTGAAGGCCTGCGTCGACAGCATGTGCACTTCGTCGATGATGTAGACCTTGTAGCGCGCCGAGACCGGCGCATAGCGCACGCGCTCGATGATGTCCCTGATGTCGTCGATGCCGGTGTGCGAGGCGGCGTCCATCTCGATGACGTCGACATGGCGGCCTTCCATGATCGCCTGGCAATGTTCTCCGAGCTCGGCAAGGTCGACCGACGGCTGGTCGATATCAGCGGTTTTGTAGTTCAGGGCACGAGCGAGTATGCGTGCCGTCGTGGTCTTGCCGACGCCACGCACGCCGGTCAGCATCCAGGCCTGGGCGATACGGCCGGTGGCAAAGGCATTGGTGAGGGTGCGCACCGTCGGTTCCTGGCCGACCAGTTCCGAGAAGTTCGAGGGACGGTACTTGCGCGCCAGCACGCGATAGGCGGCCGCCTTGCCATTCTCCAGGCTTTTTGGTCCCGAATTTCCGGCTTCGCTCATTCGCCCATAAGCTCCAAATGGCCGCGCCCGAAAGCGGCCGATTCCTGCGCATAGTCTCGCCCGCGCTGCAATGCGTCGTCAATGTCGCGAGAAGGGCCGGTGAGGTGGGAGGCTGGAACAATGACCCGTTCCGGGCTCGTTAGGGCTGCTTCCTTCCGGACCTGACCCGGTTGGCGAGTGGATCGTCCACCACCAACCTCCCGTCGTCCATATCGGCAATTGTTCGATGAAATGCAAGTGCGCAGAAGAAATCCCGGATTCCTTTGCAGCCTTCGCCGGCGCGTCGGCTGACGGAGCATCAAACGAAAACCCGCCTGCGCGGCGGGTCACTGGCGCAAATCAGCACCATGAACAAATATGTACCATAGCTGAGGTCACGAATCAAGAAAAAATTCCTATCGTGAAGAGCTGCCGATCGCGAGGGCGCAATGATTCGCTTGCAGCCCCCTTGCCGCCGCTCTAGCGTTCATGCCCTTGAGGAAACCAAGAAAAGCAAGGGAAACGCCGATGATGACGGGCCTGAAGGCCGGATTCACGCTGGACTCCCGGCTGGAGGCGGATAGCGAGCAGTTGATGTGGCTGGGGCTGTGCGAGTTGCGGGTGATGAACGACCGCCGCTGGCCATGGCTGCTCCTGGTGCCGCAGCGGCCAGGCGCGGAGGAGATCCACGAGATGACGCCGCTCGACCAGGCAATGCTGACCTTCGAGACCAATATGGTGGCGCAGGCGCTGAAGAAAGCGACAGGCTGCACCAAGATCAACACCGGCGCGCTCGGCAACATCGTGCGCCAGCTGCACATCCATATCATTGCGCGTTCGGAAGGCGATCCCGGCTGGCCGGGCCCGGTGTGGGGATACGGCCTGCGCGAGCCCTATAAAGGCTCCGACCTGCGGCGGTTTGCCGAAACGATCAAGGCGGCGCTATAAGCGTTCCCCGTGTCCATCCCGCAACGCAGAGTTTCCATGAGCTTCCGCCTGTTTGACGCGCCCTTGCGCGAGCCGAGTCAGTTCGTCGGCTTTGCCGGCAACATCATCGACCGGCAGTCCGAAAACCGCGCCGACGATTCGGTCGACAAGGCGCTCGCCGACCCGGCGACACGGCTGCTGTTGATGCATGGGGGGCGGCTCTATCTGAAGCTCGGGGATGGCAGTGGTCTCGACCCCTGGTTTGGCGCCTCCGAGAGCGAGCCTTTCGAACCATTTCTCGAACAGGGTGTCCTGCTCGGTTTTTCCGAACAGGGACCCGTGCTGGCCGTGCCCGGCGGCGTCGATCCGGAACGGCTTCCGGAAACCATCAAGGCCATCGACTACCGCTCCGTCTACATGCAGGGGCTGATCGATGAGGCGGCTGCCGGCGCGATGGCGCAAGGTGCGGCCCTGCTGGCCTGGCATGCAAGCCATCGTTTCTGCAGCAAATGCGGCACGCAATCGCAGATGCGGGCCGGCGGCTACAAGCGCCACTGCCCGAATTGCGGCACCGAGCATTTTCCGCGTACCGACCCGGTGGCTATCATGCTGACGGCGACGCGGGAGAAGTGCCTGCTCGGGCGCGGCCGGCATTTCGCGCCGGGCATGTACTCCGCCCTTGCCGGCTTCATCGAGCCGGGAGAGACGATCGAAGCGGCGGTGCGCCGCGAGACGCTGGAGGAGGCTGGCATCCGGCTTGGCCGCGTCGTCTATCACGCCAGCCAGCCCTGGCCGTTTCCTTATTCGCTGATGATCGGCTGCTTCGGCGAGCCGCTCAACGACGATATCCAGGCCGATTTGAACGAGCTGGAGGACTGCCGTTGGTTTGCCCGCGACGAGGTGCGTTCGATGCTGACCAGGGAGCATCCCGGCAATTTGGTCACGCCACCGAAAGGCGCCATTGCTCACCACCTCATCCGCGCCTGGGTCGACTCGGAGTGATGGCAGCGACTATCGAAAGACCATTCAGGAGCAGCAAATGATCCGTCACACCGTCGTCTTCACGCTGAAGCATCCGCCACATTCGCTGGAGGAACGGAGGTTCCTGGTCGACGCCAAGAAAATCCTCACCGCGATCAGGGGCGTCACGCATTTCGAGCAATTGCGGCAGATCAGCCCCAAGAACGACTATCGTTTCGGCTTCTCGATGGAGTTCGCCGATCAGGCTGCCTATACCAGGTACAACGATCATCCCGACCACGTCGCTTTCGTACGCGACCGCTGGGTGCCGGAGGTCGAGACGTTCATGGAAATCGACTACGTGCCGCTGGGCGCGGTGATCTAGTCAGCGACCTTCCACTGCTCACGCGACGCGCTGGCCGGATATACGCCCAGAATTCGCACTTCGCGTGAGAAGAAGCGAAGCTCGTCCAGCGCCAGCTTGACCAGCGGATCTTCGGGATGACCCTCTATGTCGGCGTAAAACAGCGTCGCGGTGAAAGCCCCCAGCTGGTAGCTCTCCAGCTTGGTCATGTTGATGCCGTTGGTGGCGAAACCGCCCATCGCCTTGTAGAGCGCGGCCGGCACATTGCGGACTCGGAAGATGAAGGTCGTCATCATCTTGACGTCCGGTGACGGGCGGTCAGCCCATTGCTTGTTCTTGGTGAGGACGACAAAGCGGGTGACGTTGCTATCGGTGTCCTCGACATTTCGCTCGAGGATGTCGAGCCCATAGAGCGTCGCGGCCAGCGTCGGCGACAGCGCCGCCATGGTGCGGTCCTTGCCCTCGGAGACCATCTTGGCGGCGCCAGCCGTGTCACCGGCGACGATCGCCTTCCAGCCGTTCTTGCGGATGTATTTGCGGCACTGGCCAAGCGCGTGGATGTGGCTGTGCACGGTCTTGATCTCGTCGCGTTTGACTCCGGGCAGCACCATCAGCTGGAAATGGATGGGCAGGAAGTATTCGCCGATGATGTGGAGCTTCGATTCCGGCAACAGATGGTGGATATCGGCGACCCGCCCGGCAATTGTGTTCTCGATCGGAATCATGGCGAGATCGGCCTTCCCGGTCTCGACCGCGTTGAACGCGTCCTCGAAGGTCGGGCACGGCAACGGCTCCATCGATGGATAGACGTTGCGGGAAGCGGTGTCGGAATTGGCACCCGGCTCGCCCTGGAAGGATATTCTGTTGGTCTTTTCAGGCATGGCCAATTCTCGATTCAAGGGGGTCTCAGCTTCGAAGGGATTTCTCAGTTTGCAAGGATGGCTCTGGTTGCAAGAATGGTTCTGGCGCGTTCGAGATCTTCCGGCGTGTCGACGCCAAGCGGCAGCGACTGGACGATCTCGGCATCGATGCGCATGCCGGCTTCGAGCGCCCGTAGCTGTTCCAGCCGTTCTCGCCGCTCCAGAGGCGACGGCTTCAACGCGACGAAACGCTCTAGCGCGGCGCGACGATAGGCATAGAGGCCGACATGATGATAGAGCGGCCCCTCGCCCCAAGGTGCCGTGGCGCGCGTGAAATAGAGCGCCCTCAGCCTGGTGCCGGAGAGCGGCGACCCGACGATCTTGACGACGTTGGGATTGGTCTTTTCCTCATCGCGGACGATCTCGACGCCGAGGGTGGCGATGTCCACCGCGCCGTCATCGAACGGCCTGAGCGAGGCGACGATGATGCCGGGATCGATGGTCGGCAGGTCGCCCTGCACATTGACGATCGTTTCGACCTTGCGCTCGGGATCGAGCGCGACCAGAGCCTCGTGAATGCGGTCGGAGCCGGATTGGTGGTCCATGCGCGTCATCACGGCCTCGAAACCATGCGCACGCACCGCTTCGGCCACGCTTTGCGTGTCGGTCGCCACCACGACCCGGCCGAGGCCGGACTCCGTGGCGCGGCGGGCGACATGGACGATCATCGGCGCGCCGGCGATGTCGGCCAGCGGCTTGCCTGGCAGGCGTGTCGAGGCCATGCGGGCCGGGATCAGAATCAGTGTGGACATGCGCGGTGCAAGGCGTCTCGAAGAGGACAGGGAAAGTGGCAAAAGGTCTCACTGGAAGCGCCCTTATAGGTGTTGCAACGCCGCAGCAAAAGACCTAGTTTCCGCCCGATTTGACCGCCCTGGCAGGGTGATCACGATACCGACGGACGGAGTGGACGGTTCGGTCCGCCGGAAAAGGGAGCAAGGGGCGTATGGATTCCAACGAAGTCAACAAACTGCTCGCCGGATTGCTCGGAACCGTTTTCGTCGTCTTCTCGGTCGGCATTGTGTCGGACGCGCTGTTTGCCTCGCCGGCGCCGGAAAAGCCCGGTTTCGCCATCGAGGCCGCTGAGCCTGCCGAAGGCGGTCCGGCCGCGCCTGCCGCCGAAGCCAAGCCAATCGCCGAGCTGCTGGCCACCGCCAATGTCGAGCAAGGCGCTGCCGTCTTCAAGAAATGCCAAGCCTGCCATTCCGGCGAAAAGGGCGGCCCCAACAAGGTCGGCCCCGATCTGTGGGATCTCGTCGACCGCCCTGTGGCCGAGCATGAAGGCTTTGCCTATTCGGCCGGCATGAAGGAATTTTCCAAGGGCGGCACCGAGAAGTGGACCTACGACAACATCAACCACTTCATCACCTCGCCGAAGAAATTCGTTAAGGGCACCGCCATGGGCTTCGCCGGCCTGCCGAAGGACGAGGATCGCGCCAACGTCATCGCCTATCTACGCACGCTGTCCGACAATCCGAAGCCGCTGCCGGCGCCAGGCGCTGCCGCCGACGCAACCGCGCCCTCCAAGCCGGCTGAAGGTGCTGCCCCGGCGAAGCCNCGCCAGGCGCTGCCGCCGACGCAACCGCGCCCGCCAAGCCGGCTGAAGGTGCTGCCCCGGCGAAGCCGGCTGAAGGTGCCGCGCCGGCCAAGCCGGCCGCTCCGGCTCCGGCCGTACCCGCACCGGCGCCCGCTCAATAACCGGATATCCATCTCGACGACCTTGAAAAAGCCGGGTTCAGCCCGGCTTTTTCGTTAGGAAAACCGCATATGCGGCGACAAAGCCGCGCATGGCGGTTTTCACGAGCGCCAAATCGTCTAGATTGTCCATGAACGGGCATTGCGAAGAGGATAGTGCATGACGGTTGGCCGAACGCTTCTCAAGTCGATGCTGGCGGCAGCCCTTCTGGCGGCCGGATTGCAGACGAGCCGAGCGGACGAATGGCGCACCGCCTCATCGCTGATCGGCGAGTCCAAATACGGCGACAACTTCCAGCACTACGACTACGTCAACCCAAACGCGCCCAAGGGCGGCACGTTGAATTCGGTGGTGCTCGGCACCTTCGACAGTTTCAATCCCTACATCGTACAGGGATCACCGGCCGCCGGCCTGGTCGGGTTCGGCGGTGGCCTGCTCTACGATACGCTGATGGAACAGGCGACCGACGAAGGCAGCACCAGCCACCCGCTGATCGCCGACGCGTACAAATATCCCCCCGACTATTCCTCGGCGACCTACCGGCTGGACCCGCGTGCCAAATGGCATGACGGCCAGCCGATCACCGTCGACGACGTGATCTGGTCGTTCCAGGTGCTCAAGGCGAACAGTGCGCAATACAGCCGCTACTTCGAAAATGTCACCGATGCGGTGGCGATTTCGGACCACGAGGTCGAGTTCCATTTCAACCAGAAGGGCAACCGCGAACTGCCCAAGATCATCGGCGATCTTGCAGTGCTGCCGAAACATTGGTGGGAAGGCACCGATGCCAATGGCAAGAAGCGTGACATCACCAAGCCGACGCTGGAGATTCCGCTCGGCTCGGCCGCCTACAAGATCGCCAGCTTCAAACAGGGCTCGGAAGTCATCTGGCAGCGCGTGCCGGACTATTGGGCGGCGAAGCTGCCGGTGAAGATCGGCCGCGAGAATTTCGATACGCGGCGTTTCACCTATATACTCGATGACAATGCGGCCTGGTTGGCCTTCACCAAGGGCGGGCTGGAAGACCTCAACCGCGAATTCAGCTCGCGCAAATGGGCGACAGCTTATGATTTCCCGGCGATCAAGGCCGGCGACGTCATCAAGAAGGTCTTCGAGAGCCACTCGCCGCAGCCGATGCAGGCATTCGTGCTCAATCAACGGCGGCCGCTGTTCCAGGATCGCCTGGTGCGCGAGGCGCTGACCTATCCGTTCGATTTCGAGTCGATGAACCGAACGCTGTTCTTCGGTTCCAACACCCGTACTTCAAGCTATTTCCAGGGCACCGACCTGGCGTCGAGCGGTTTGCCGCAAGGCAAGGAACTGGAAATCCTGGAAAAGTACCGCGACAAGCTGCCGCCTGAACTCTTCACCCAGCAGTTCAAGCTGCCAGTCTACGATTCACCGCAAGCGGAACGAAAGTACCTCAAACAGGCCGTCGACCTCTTCGCCAAGGCCGGCTGGGTGATCAAGGGCGGCAAGATGGTCAATGCCAAGACCGGCGCTCCGTTCAAATTCGAGATCCTGGGCTGGAACGACACCGACCAGGTGATCGCCAGCCCCTATATCGCCAATCTGCGCAAGATCGGCGTTGATGCCACGTTGCGCATCATCGACCAGACGCAATACATCAACCGCGTCAACCACTTCGAATTCGATGTCGTCACCGGCCTGTTCGGCCAGTCGGATTCGGCCGGCAATGAGCAGCGCGATTTCTGGAGCTCGAAGGCCGCCGACACACCCGGTTCGCGAAATCTGATGGGCATCAAGGATCCGACCGTCGACGCATTGGTCGACCGCGTCATCTTCGCCACCGACCGCGAGGATCTCGTCGCCGCCACTCATGCGCTCGACCGCGTGCTGCTGTGGAATTTCTATGTCGTGCCGCAATATCATCGCTCGGCAATATGGGTGGCCTACTGGAACAAATTCGGCATCCCCGACAAGCAGCCTGCCTATTCCGGCTATGATCCCGACTCCTGGTGGATCGACCTCGACAAGGAAAAGGCGCTGGCCGCCAAATACAGGGGCAGCAATTGATGGCGGTCCTGCCCCGCCGTGATTTTCTCGTCCTGGGCACTGCCGCCGCTGCCGCCGCCATGCTGCCGGGCAAGGCCTTCGCCACCATTGCGACCGGCGTGAAGCTGCACGGCTTGTCCGCCTTCGGTGATCTCAAATACAGCCCGGATTTCACCCATTTCGACTATGTGAATGTCGATGCGCCGAAGGGCGGCACCTTCAACTTCTCGCCGCCGAACTGGGGCTACAACCAGAACACGCTGACCTTCAACACGCTGAACTCCTTCACCCAGAAGGGCGATGCGCCGCCGCGCATGGAGATGTGTTTCGACGCGCTGATGGTCAGGGCCCTGGACGAGCCGGACGCCCTCTATGGGCAGCTCGCCGACGGCGTGACGGTTTCCGACGACCGCAACAGCTTCGAGTTCTCGCTGAGGCCGCAGGCGCGCTTCCACGACGGCACGCCGCTGACGGCAGAGGACGCCGCCTTCACCTTCAAGCTGTTCAAGGAAAAGGGCCATCCCGACTTTTCGCTGTCCTTGATCCACCTCGACGAGGCGGTCGCCGTCGATCAGCACACGCTCAAGCTCAATTTTTCCGGCAAGCAGTCCGCCCGCACGGTGCTCAATGTCGTGGAGTTCCCTATCCTGTCGAAGGCCTTCTACACGGCCAACCCGTTCGATTCCTCGCAACTGAATCCGCCGCTCGGCTCCGGCGCCTACAAGGTTGGTCGCTTCTCGGCCGGCGCGTGGATCGAATACGACCGGGTGGCCGATTATTGGGGCCGCGACCTTCCGGTCAATCGCGGCATGAACAATTTCGACACTATCCGCATCGAGTTCTACCAGAACCGCATGGCCGGCTTCGAAGCGTTCAAAAAAGGCGAAATCACCTATCGCGAGGAATTCACGTCGCGCGTTTGGGCGACCGCCTACGACTTTCCGGCCCTGACCGCTGGCAAGGTGGTCAAGCACGAATTTCCCGCCGAGAAACGGCCGACGATGCAGGGAACCGCCGTCAACCAGCGACGCGAGCAATTTCGCGACGCGCGCGTGCGCCAGGCGATCGCTCTCTGCTTCGATTTTGAATGGACGCGGCGCAACTTCTTCTACGGCTCCTATGAGCGCTCGCAGTCCTGTTTCGAGAAGTCGGACTTTCGCTCAGAAGGACCGCCGTCGACACAGGAACTGGCTCTGCTTGAGCCGTTGCGCGCACAGCTCCCAGCGGAGGTCTTTGGCGAGGCGGTAAGCCAACCCCCGTCCGACGGCTCCGGCCGTGACCGCAAGCTGCTTGGCCAGGCAGCGAAGCTTCTGGCCGCGGCCGGCTGGAAAAGGTCGGGCGATTTCGTTGTCAACGACAAGGGCGGCCGGCTTTCGGCCGAGTTTATGGTCGACGACGATACCTTCGTCCAGGTCTATTCGCCCTGGGTCGCCAATATGAAGGCGATCGGCATCGACGCCACGATCCGGCTGGTCGATTCGGCGCAATACCAAGCCAGACAGGCGACGTTCGATTTCGATCTGCTGTCGGCCGCTTTCTCGTTCAACGCTACGCCGACTCGCGACGACCTCGAAACCTTCTTTCATTCAAGCACGGCAAAAGTGTCCGGCTCGCGCAATCTGCCAGGCATCGCAGATCCTGCGATCGACAAACTGATCGACGCCGTCGGCGCGGCCAAGGATCGGGAGAGCCTGACCGTTGCGATGCGGGCGCTCGATCGGGCCTTGCGCGCACGGCGCGATTGGATTCCAAGTTGGTTCCTGGCGAATCACCGAAGCGCCTTTTGGGACATGTTCGGCTTTCCCGAGCAGAAGCCCGATTTCGGCTTTCCGGTCGAGGCGCTGTGGTGGTTCGACAAGGGCAAGGCGGCAAAAATTGGCAAAGCCTGAGATATCAGTCCAACGAGGACAGAAAGCCTGATGGGCGCCTATATCCTGCGCCGCATCCTGTTGATGATCCCGACGCTGTTCGGCATCATGGCGATATCCTTCGCCGTCATCCAGTTCGCGCCCGGCGGGCCGGTCGAGCAGGTCATCGCCAGGTTGACCAACCAGGGCGGCAGCGACCGCCTCGGCGGTGGTGGCGGTGGCGACGCAGGCGGCAGCGCCAATTTCGACGTTGCCGGCGACGTCAGCTCGAAATATCGCGGCGCGCAGGGCCTCGATCCGGAATTCATCAAGAAGCTGGAAAAGCAGTTCGGCTTCGACAAGCCGCCGCTCGAGCGCTTCGGCATGATGTTGTGGAACTATATCAGGTTCGATTTCGGGGACAGCTATTTCCGCGACATTTCGGTGCTCGACCTGATCCTCGAAAAAATGCCGGTGTCGATTTCGATCGGCCTGTGGATCACGCTTCTATCCTACCTGATCTCTATCCCGCTCGGCATCCGCAAGGCGGTCAAGGACGGCTCTCCGTTCGACGTCTGGACCAGCGGCGTCGTCATCGTCGGCTATGCCATCCCAGGGTTCCTGTTCGGCATCATGCTGATGGTGCTGTTTGCCGGCGGGTCGTTCTGGGACTGGTTTCCGCTGCGCGGCCTCACTTCGGACAATTGGGATCAGCTGTCCTGGTGGGGCAAGATCGTCGATTATTTCTGGCACATGACCTTGCCGCTGACGGCGCTGGTGCTGTCGGCCTTCGCCACCACGACGCTGTTGACCAAGAACTCGTTCCTGGAGGAAATCCGCAAGCAGTATGTGGTGACGGCGCGGGCCAAGGGCCTGTCGGAGCGGCAGGGGCTCTATGGCCACGTTTTCCGCNTTCGCCACCACGACGCTGTTGACCAAGAACTCGTTCCTGGAGGAAATCCGCAAGCAGTATGTGGTGACGGCGCGGGCCAAGGGCCTGTCGGAGCGGCAGGTGCTCTATGGCCACGTTTTCCGCAACGCCATGCTGATCGTCATCGCCGGTTTTCCCGGCGCCTTCATCTCGGCCTTTTTCACCGGCTCGCTGCTGATCGAGAACATCTTTTCCCTCGACGGCCTTGGCCTGCTCGGCTTCAGGTCGGTGGTCGAGCGCGACTATCCGGTGGTGTTCGCCAATCTCTACATCTTCTCGCTGCTCGGGCTGTTCGTTGGGCTGCTGTCCGACCTGATCTACACCTGGGTCGATCCGCGCATCGATTTCGAGCGGAGAGACGTCTGATGTCGGATGCTACTGCCCCCGCGGGAGCGACGCCGGAGCGGATCGCGCGGCCCTGGCTGTCGCCGCTCAACAAGCGCCGCCTGCAGAATTTCAAAGCCAACCGGCGCGGCTACTGGTCGCTATGGATATTCCTCGTCCTGTTCGTGCTGTCGCTATTTGCCGAGTTCATCGCCAACGACAAGCCGATCATCGCTTCCTACAAGGGCGAAATCCTGTTTCCGGTGCTGGTCGCCTACCCCGAGGAAAAGTTCGGCGGCTTCTATGCCGTCACCGACTATCGCGACCCTGTCATACAGGACGAGATCAACGCCAATGGCTGGATGATCTGGCCGCCGGTGCGGTACTCCTACCAGACCGTCAACAACGCCATTCCTGAAGCGGCCCCTGCCAAGCCGTCCTGGGAGTACGACGCCAAGATGCGATGCAACCAGTATCCGCAAGGTCCGGCCGATCCGGCCTGCATCGTCGGCAACTGGAACTGGCTCGGCACCGACGATCAGGCGCGCGACGTGCTGGCGCGTGTCATCTACGGCTTTCGCATTTCGGTGCTGTTCGGCCTGATCCTGACTGCCGGCTCGGCACTGATCGGCGTCGCGGCCGGCGCCGTGCAAGGCTATTTCGGCGGCTGGACGGATCTGCTGTTCCAGCGTTTCATCGAAATCTGGTCGGCGATCCCGGTGCTCTATCTCCTGCTCATCATAGCCGCCATCCTGCCGCCGGGCTTCTTCATCCTGCTCGGCCTGATGCTCCTGTTCTCCTGGGTAGCGCTGGTCGGCGTGGTGCGGGCCGAGTTCCTGCGCGCCCGCAACTTCGAATATGTCAACGCGGCGCGAGCGCTCGGCGTGCCCAACCGCACCATCATGTTCCGGCACCTGTTGCCCAACGCAATGGTGGCGACATTGACCTTCATGCCCTTCCTGCTCTCAGGTTCGATCTCAACGCTGACTTCGCTCGATTATCTCGGCTTCGGCCTGCCGCCCGGCTCCGCGTCGCTCGGCGAACTGCTCAAGCAGGCGCAGCGCAACCTCAACGCGCCGTGGCTCGGCATTTCGGGCTTCATCGTCATCTCGCTGATGCTGTCGCTGCTGGTCTTCGTCGGTGAGGCGACGCGCGATGCCTTCGATCCGCGCAAGACGTTCAGATGACAACGATGCGGATCGGCAATCAGCATGATATATTCCCAGTGAGGGCAGTTCGAACGAAAATGAGCGTGTGCATTGTTGTCGAGATGACTGATGGCGATGGGTCAATGACGGACCACAAGCTGCAGTTCCTCATATCGAAGCCCACGGAAGGACAGAGGTATGAATAAGATCATCCTTGAGCATTACCCTGCATCCAAACTCCCGGATGAACTGCGAGAGGGTATAGCTTTGAGCGCCTCGGTTAAGGTGACGATAGAAGAGGAAGCCAAACAGCCTCTCGGCCGTAAACAATTGCTTGAGCTTATGCGGAATGCGCAGGCCAACGCGGTGGGGACAAGTCTCGACGAGGCTGTTGCGCGTGTTCGTGCCCTCCGCGATGAGTGGGAGGATTGATGGCCGCCTTCCGGCTTTACGTCGACACGAACATTTTCATCTACGCTTTCGAAAATAACGATGCTCTGGCAAAAAAGCTGCTTCAGCTCATTTCAGTGAACGAGGGCAGAAAGCAGCCTTTCCTCGCGACAAGCGAACTCGTGCTGGCAGAGTTGATGGTTGATCCTCTGAAAAAGAGCAACGAGCCGCTTGTCGAGCTCTACGACAATGTTTCGATTGGCAACGCTTTTGTCTCGATTGGGACGGTAACTCGCGAGGTTCTCTGGCACGCGGCGCAGCTTCGCTCGCAATTCATTTCTCTCAGGCTACCGGATGCCATTCATCTTTCGACGGCGATGCATTTCGGATGCACGCAATTTCTGACTGCCGATACCAGATTGAAGGACGCGTATTCGATCGCGCCAAATCGGCTTGTCCCTCCCCAATTGACAGCGCAAATTTCGATCATACGACCGGAGATTTCTGCCCTCGATAAAGTTATGGCGGAAGTTGATACATGACTGCTTCCCTGCTCAGCGTACAAGACCTCAGCGTCGCCTTTGGCCAGGGCGACGGCCAGTCGACGGCGGTCGACCACATCTCGTTCGACATCGCCAAGGGCGAGACGGTGGCACTGGTCGGCGAATCCGGCTCCGGCAAATCGGTGTCAGCGCTGTCGGTGCTGAAGCTGTTGCCCTATCCCAGTGCCAGCCACCCCTCGGGCAAGATCCTGTTCCAGGGCGCCGACCTGCTTGCGATGAGCGAGAAGCAGTTGCGGCAGGTGCGCGGCAACAAGATCACCATGATCTTCCAGGAGCCGATGACCTCGCTCAATCCGCTGCACACGATCGAGCAGCAGATCGTCGAGATCCTGAAGCTGCATCAGGGTATGGCTGACCGCCCTGCCAAGGCGCGCACGCTGGCCTTGCTCAACGAGGTCGGCATCCGCGATCCGCAAAAACGCCTCGATGCCTATCCGCACCAGCTGTCCGGCGGTCAGCGTCAGCGCGTCATGATCGCCATGGCGCTGGCCAACGAACCCGAATTGCTGATCGCCGACGAGCCGACGACGGCGCTCGACGTCACCGTGCAGGCGCAGATCCTCGAGCTGCTGGCCGGCTTGAAGAGCCGCAAAGGCATGTCGATGCTGTTCATCACCCACGATCTCGGCATCGTGCGCAAGATTGCCGACCGGGTCTGCGTGATGACCAAGGGCAAGATCGTCGAGACCGGTCCGACCAGGGAGATTTTCGTCAATCCGCAGCATGCCTATACAAAACATCTGCTGGCGGCTGAGCCGAAGGGCAAGCCGCCGGCGGCCAATGCCGCCGCCAAACCGGTGATGATGGGCAAGGACATAAAGGTCTGGTTCCCGATCAAGCAGGGCTTCTTCCGCCGCACCGTCGACAATGTGAAGGCGGTCGACGGCATCGATGTCACCGTGCGGGCCGGCCAGACGCTCGGCGTGGTCGGCGAATCGGGGTCCGGCAAGACGACGCTCGGCCTGGCGCTGGCGCGCATGATCTCCTCGACCGGAACCATCCGGTTCAACGGGCGCGACATCAACCAGCTCACCTTCAACGCCATGCGGCCGCTCAGGCGCGAGTTGCAGATCGTCTTCCAGGATCCATTCGGCTCGCTCAGCCCGCGCATGTCGATCGCCGAGATCATCGAGGAAGGCCTGAAGATCCACGAGCCGAAGCTGTCGCCGGACCAGCGCGACGACAAGGTGGCGGCGGTGCTGAAGGAGGTCGGCCTCGATCCGGCGACACGCAACCGCTACCCGCACGAATTCTCCGGCGGCCAGCGCCAGCGCGTCGCCATCGCGCGCGCCATGGTGCTCAACCCGCGCTTCGTCATGCTGGACGAACCGACATCGGCGCTCGACATGAGCGTGCAGGCGCAGGTCGTCGACCTGTTGCGCAGCCTGCAGGCCAAGCACGACCTGGCCTATCTCTTCATCAGCCACGATTTGAAAGTCATCCGCGCGCTCGCCAACGACGTCATCGTCATGCGCAATGGCAGGATCGTCGAAGCCGGCCCTTCCCAGCAGATTTTTGAAAATCCGCAAACCGACTATACTCAGGCACTGATCTCGGCCGCCTTCAAGATAGAAACGGCGCCGGTCGGCATCGTCAGCGAGTAATTTGCGTGCAGAGGGACTAAAAGATCGGAATGGAAAAAGGCCGCATCCTGCTTGCCGTCACCGGCTTCAATCCGCAGCGCTGGCGCGAACTCCTGTCGGCCGAACGCGAGGTGGTGCTGGAACCGGACGGCGCCAGCGATCCTTCGATCACCTATGCGGTGGTGTGGAAGCAGAAGCCGAACCTGCTGGCCTCGCTGCCCAATCTGCGCGCCATCTTCTCGATCGGAGCGGGTGTCGATCACATCTTCGCCGACCCCGGGCTGCCCGATGTTCCGATCGTCAAGGTCGTGGCCGGCAACCTCACCCAGTACATGACCGAATACGTCGTCTGGCGGGTTCTCGACCATCACCGCCAAGGCCTGCTTTACCGGTCGCAGCAGTCGAAGAAGATCTGGCACGAGCCGCAGCAAAGGCCGGCCGGCGACATTTCCGTCGGCATCATGGGCCTCGGCAGCCTCGGCCGCGCGGCGGCCTCGGTGCTGCTATCGCTCGGCTTTGCCGTGAATGGCTGGTCGCGCAGCGACAAGGCTATGGAAGGCGTGGCGACCTATTCCGGCGAGGCCGGATTGATCCCCTTCCTCAAGGCGACTGACATCCTTGTCGTACTTTTGCCGCTGACGCCGGACACCAAGGGCATCATCAACTATGGCGTGCTGAAGGAATTGCGGAAGCGCAACGGCCTCGGCGGCTCGGTGCTGATCAATGCCGGACGCGGCCGCCTGCAAAAGGACGCCGACATTTTGCGGGCGCTGGATGACGGCACGCTGAAGGAGGCGAGCCTTGACGTGTTCGAAGTCGAGCCGCTGCCGAAGACCAGTCCGATGTGGGGACATCCAAAAGTGTTCGTCACGCCGCACGCGGCAGCGACTTCCGACCCCGTCCATCTGGCGCCGATCATGCTGCGCCAGATGGACGCCTTCGAGCGCGGCGAAAAGCTCGACAATCTGGTGGACCGCAAGGCGGGGTATTAGCCAGGCAACGCCAATTTCTTCTGCTTGTCCGGTTGGCCGCACTGGCGGCGATTGATCGACCGGTTCATGGCATCGATCTCGCCGCTCGCCTGGTCGGTATCGCGCTTGACCTTGGAGCGCATGTCCGGCGTGAACGGGCCGAAGCCCATCGCCGGATTGGAGAATGTCGGCTTGGCCGTCGTCGGAAGTTTGTATTGCTGCGCCAACCCGTTGCGCTGCGCCAGCAACTGATCGCACGGCACGCTGTCATACTGCAGGGACGACTGGATGTTGGCGTCCTGGCGTTCCGACATCGAGGTGCCGCCAACGCAGCCGGCGGTCAGCACGCAAGATGCCAAGATCATCATGTTCCAGCGCATCGAGATGCTCCTCCTGATATCGCGCATGATCCGTCCAGATCGCAAATATCAGTCGCGCATGCAAATCGGACTTTTTTCGCAGCACGGATATTCGTGAGGCCGGCGAGACAGTACCCTCAAGCGGCCGGCAACTTGCCCGCCACAACGACCAGCCCGTTGACGGGTTCGCGCCGGTCTTGCCTGATCACGGTCGTTTCCAGCGACAGGACCGAAAATCCGTTGGCAGCCAGGACGTCACGCACATAGTGTTCCGCATGTGCGTAGCGGCGCGACGGCTGCAAGGCAAAATCGCCATTTCCGGCCAGTTCCTCGACGGAAAACGCAAACAGGCCATCCTTGGCCAGCAAGCCGGCAATCGTCCTCACCACGCCGTCGAGCGCACCGACATAGATGAAGACATCGGCGACAGTCACCAGATCGGCCGTCGGGCCGGCATGGACAAAATCCCGCAGATCGGCCTTGCCCAGGACATCGTAGACGCCCTTCGTCCGCGCCTTTCTCAGCATCCTGCCCGAAATGTCGTAACCCTCGAGCCGATCGACGATCGGCCGCAGCCTCTGCCCCATCAAGCCGGTGCCGCAGCCGAGATCGAGCGCCAGTGGGAAGCGGCCCGGCCTCGCCGTGCGAATGGCCTGGTCGAGCACCTCAGGCAGCCGGTAGCCCAGTTTGTCGACCAGCGATTCATCGAAGCTGTCGGCATAGTGGTCGAACAAAGTCTCGACGAAGGCGCTGGGCAGCGCGTCGACCGCCGGCGCCTTGCCGATCAATTGCAGGTTCAGGGCAGCGCCTTGTCGATCCGATGGATCGAGTTGCAGCGACATCGTCCAGGCCCGTGCTGCCAGATCCGGCGCGCCCGCCGCCTGCTGCATTTCGCCGAGGCGAAACCAGCCCATCGCCCATTGCGGTGTCATTTCCAGCGCGCCGAGCAGCAATTCCGCCGCTGCCGCGTGAGCGCCATCCGCATGGAGCATCTCGGCATATTCGGCACGGCGATCGGCGTTCAAGTCGCCGGACGAGGCCTGAAGCGGTTTCATGACGGTTGGTCCTGTCGGCGGATCGAGCCAGCGGTGCTGTATGCGAGAGTCAGCAGTCACTTACAACAGGCTTCCCGCGGCGGAATTATATCCTATCTTGCGACCATGCGCGCCAGCGACTTGCTTCATCCCCGGCCCGAGGGCCTTTATTGCCCGCCAGGCGATTTCTTCATCGACCCGGTGCGGCCGGTCAACCGGGCGTTGGTCACGCATGGCCATTCCGACCACGCGCGTTCCGGCCACCGCTCGGTGCTGGCGACGCAGCAGACGCTCGACATCATGGGGCTGCGCTATGGCGAAGATTTTGCGGGAACGACGCAAGCAGCCCGGCTCGGCGAGACGATCGACCTCGACGGCGTCAGCGTCAGCTTCCATCCAGCGGGCCATGTGCTGGGCTCGGCGCAGATATCAGTTGAGCATCAGGGCACGCGCATCGTCGCCTCCGGCGATTACAAGCGGCAGAAGGACGCCACCTGCGCGCCATTCGAGCCGATCCGGTGCGATGTGTTCATCACCGAAGCGACCTTCGGCCTGCCGGTATTCCGTCATCCACCCGACACCGAGGAGATCGCTCGCCTGCTTAAATCGGCGGCACAGTTTCCCGAACGCTCGCATCTGGTCGGCGCCTATGCGCTCGGAAAAGCGCAGCGGGTGATGCGGCTGTTGCGCGACGCTGGCTACGACAAGCCGCTCTACATCCATGGCGCATTGGCCAAACTCAGTGAATACTACCAGAGCCAGGGCATCGACCTTGGGCAGCTGGAGCCGGCAACCGTCGAAAGCGGCGGCAGGGATGATTTCGCCAGCGCCATCGTCGTCGGCCCGCCATCGGCCTTCGCAGACCGCTGGGCAAGGCGCTTTCCCGATCCGATCTCGTGCTTTGCCTCAGGCTGGATGCGCATCCGCCAGCGCGCCAAGCAAGGCGGCGTCGAACTGCCGCTTATCATCTCGGACCATGCCGACTGGGACGAACTGACCGCCACCATCAAGCAGACCGGAGCCGAGGAAATCTGGGTGACGCATGGCCGCGAGGAGGCGCTGGTACGCTGGTGCGAACTCGAAGGCATCGCGGCGCGGCCACTGCACCTGGTGGGGTACGAGGACGAGGGCGATTGATGGCATGAACCGCTTCGCCGAACTTCTCGATCGCCTGGTGCTGACGCCGTCGCGCAACGGCAAGCTGACCTTGCTGACCGACTATTTCCGCACCGTGGAGGATCCCGATCGCGGTTTGGCGCTGGCGGCCATCACCGGCGACCTCCACATCGCGGCGGTCAAGCCGGCGATGCTGCGCACGCTGGTCACCGAGCGCATGGATCCGGTGCTGTTCGGCTATTCCTACGACTATGTCGGCGATCTTGCCGAAACGGTGTCGCTGGTCTGGCCGCAAACGCCCGGAAACATCCCGAACCGCGAGCCGACGCTGAGCGAGGTCGTCGCCAAACTGCAGGCGGCAAGCCGTTCCGACGGACCGAAGGTGCTGGCGGGGCTGCTCGATAGCGCCGGCATCTCGGCCCGCTTTGCCATCATCAAGCTGGTCACCGGCGGCCTGCGCATCGGCGTGTCGGCGCGGCTGGCCAAGCAGGCGCTGGCGGGTTTCGGCAAGGTCGATGTCACCGAGATCGAAGAGCTTTGGCACGGGCTGTCGCCGCCCTACACAGCACTGTTCGCCTGGCTGGAAGGCAAGGCCGAAAAGCCCCGGAGCACGGCGATGGCGTTGTTTCGCCCGGTAATGCTGTCGAACCCGGTGGGTGACGGCGATCTCGAAAAGCTCGATCCGGCGGATTATGCGGCCGAGTGGAAATGGGACGGCATCCGTGTCCAGGCGGTGGCCGAAGGCGGCGTCCGCCGGCTCTATTCGCGCACCGGAGACGATGTTTCGGGTGCCTTTCCCGACCTCGCCGACGCCATGCATTTTTCAGCGACGCTGGACGGCGAGCTGCTGGTCGGCGATCCCCGAGAGGCGACAGGGACATTCTCGGATCTGCAGCAACGGCTGAACCGCAAGACGGTTACCGCAAAGATGCAGCAGCAGTACCCGGCCTTCATGCGCTGCTATGATGTGCTGCAGATCGGCGACGAGGATTTGCGCGCACTGCCGTTTCGCGAGCGCCGCGGCCGCCTCGAAATCTTCGTGAAGACGCTCGACCCAAGCCGGTTCGATCTGTCGCCGTTCGTCGAATTCTCGGACTGGCATGCGCTGGAAGAACTGCGGCGGGTAGCGCTGCATCCAATCATCGAAGGTGTCATGCTGAAGCGCTGGGACTCAGCCTATGTCGCCGGCCGGCCGAAAGGCCCTTGGTTCAAGTGGAAGCGCGATCCGCACACTGTGGACGCGGTGCTGATGTATGCGCAGCGCGGTCATGGCAAGCGCTCGAGCTTCTATTCGGATTATACGTTCGGTGTCTGGTCCGGTCCCGAAGGCGAGGAGGAGCTGGTGCCGGTCGGCAAGGCCTATTTCGGCTTCACCGACGAGGAGTTGAGGCAGATCGACAAATATGTACGCGACAACACGGTCGAGCGTTTCGGCCCGGTGCGCTCGGTGCGGGCCGACCGCGACAACGGCCTGGTGCTGGAAGTCGCCTTCGAGGGACTCAACCGCTCGACCCGGCACAAATCCGGCGTCGCCATGCGCTTTCCTCGCGTATCACGATTGCGCTGGGACAAGCCGGCCAACGAGGCCGATCGCATCGAGACACTGCAGGCGCTGCTCGACCGCTAACCGGCCTTTTCAGCGCCTGATGCTTTACGGCTCGACCGAAACACGGATTTCGTAGATGTCGGCGGCCTTGCCCTGCTTGTCGAAGTCGGAATTGATGGCGATGGTGCCCGCAGAACCGGGACGCTTGTCGGGAAATTTCACGTCGAACAGATATTCGTTCTGCTGCTGGCCGACCGCATAGCGCTTGCGCCCGCAATCGCCCAGTTCGCCGAAATTGCAGTCGACGGAAACTTGCGTCTCCTTGCCTTCCTCGGAGCGGGCAATGATGTCGAACACGGCATGTTTGCCGGCGAGCTTCTCCAGCACGCCTTGCCCGACATCGAAGCTGATCGCCGAACCGGACGCCCCGGAGCGTATGCGCAGGAACGACCCGGTATCGTCCTTCATCACCTCGGCCTTGGCGTCCGACGGGGCGCTGACATGCGACGCGTCGGTCGGCGAAAACACGTTGATCCAGTCGTGTGCCTGATCCGCGGCACCGGGCTTTGCCGGTCCGCCGGGCGGTGTGAAATCGTCGTCGTTGACGGTCGGCGGCGCCTGCGGCGGGGCGGTATCGAGTTGCGCCTGTGTCTTGAAGACGCCGGTCTGTACAGCGAAGAACAGGCCGATGCCAACAGCGGCAAGCAGCGTCACGGTCAGGAAGATGGCGGTCAGCGGAAGGCGACGTCCCCTTATGCGCCGTTCATCGCGATCGGGCGCCACTTCCGCGGCGGCACCGGCCGAGCCCGGAGCCGACATGTCGATGGACGGGGCGTCGGGAAGGGCAGCGTCCGGCATGATATCGGGAACGACGGGCAGCACGCGCGAGCGCGGCGCATCTGAGGCAGAGCGCGGCGCATCCGAGGCGGGTTGCACAGGCCCGTCGACGACAGCGGGTGCCGATGGATGTTGGCCGGCCTCGGCCGCTGGAGCGGAGTCCGCACCAAGCTCGACCGCCGGGGCATCGCCCTGCGGGCCGACATCCGGCACCGCCGGCAGGAACTCGGATTCGATCTCGGTGATTTTCGCCTGGATCGCCTTACGGCGCTTGATGGCGAGTTCCACGGTCACGTCCGGATTGGCCTTTAGCGCGCGATCGAGCGCGGAAAAAGCCGCACGATAGACCCTTTCGCGGAACGCGCGGTCCTCGGCATTGCCTTTCTCCAAGGCGTTCCGGATCGCTTTTTCGATCGCGTCCAAGCGGGTCCCTCTGTCCGTTCGCCAACCTTGCCGTGATCGTTAGCCGCAGGCGGCCAATCAATCAACGGGCGAACGGCGCATTCTGCCTTGGAGAGGTATGCAAAGTCCATTGCGGCGCTGTTCCGGCAACGAAATCAGCATGTTTCATCGATTTGCACGCGCCGGAGGCACGCAGCGACCGATTTGCGAACAACGCGGCGGCCGGCTTTCGACGACTGCATGACACGCTCGCATGAATCGCCAAGTCGCATCTTGAATTCGCGGCCGGTTGCGTCTATCAACCCCCGCATCTTGGAGGCCTTGGCCTCCCGGGCCGCTTTAGCTCAGTTGGTAGAGCACCGCATTCGTAATGCGGGGGTCGCGTGTTCGAGTCACGCAAGCGGCACCATCCCCCCAAAAGAACTATTGATGGCGCCCCACTGGCGCTAAGCCCCTTGCGTCCGGCCTATCATTTCTTTGGTGATTGTGTCCCTGAATGCTTGCCGGACGGATTGGCATCCGCTGAGGGTCCGACAGCAGCTTGGAAAGGTGGAGGCCTCGCCTCGGGATCGAACCGAGGCTTCAGAGATTTGCCGTCTCCAGCGTAGCCGCTCCGCCACGAGGCCATCACCATCCAAGTAGCGGTCAAATGTTTACGGAAAGGTTAAGACCGAGCAGATCGAGCGAACCACCGCGACCTCTACCGACCAGAACGGCCGGCGACCCTCTCGACTTCACCGAAACTCACCCGCGATGCATCGCCTTCGCACCTGTTCGTACTCATGACCTCCTCGCCGTCATCGCGCTGCTGGCGCAAAGGAAGGCGGCGCCGGCGAAACACATCTGCCATTGTCGAGGCCCTGGTTTGGTGTGAAACTCGTGGCCTCAGCATGGGAGGTCAAAATGCCCAATACTTTCAAGACTGGAGACGTCGTCAGGCTGAAATCCGGGGGCCCCAGGATGACGGTGAGCGATAGCGCTGCCTCGGGCATGTATCTGTGCCACTGGTTCAATCGCGAGGGCGAAGTGTGGACCCCGCAACATGCCGGGTTCAAGCCTGAACAACTGATTGCGGTCGAACAGTCGGACTAGAGCCAGGCTGACGCAATGTGCCGGAGGCGTGGTCGACGCCTTTGGCGAAGATGCGCTCGCCCTTCGACTGTGTCGCCGCCATCCGAAGGGCGGCCGGCCCCGATGGGCGCCTGCCAGCTATTTCAACTGACTGGATCCGGCCCCAGCGTCGCCACCGTCTTCAACGCACCGTCGAGCATGTCGCCCTTCTCGTCCTTCAGCGCCATCTCGCGCAAGCGACGGATCCAATCGGCGGCGTCCGCTCGGCCCTTGAGCAGATCGAGCGCGGACAGTACGCGGTCGAATTTCGACTGGGCGCGGACATGGGTGTCGCTGTAGCCCTTGATCAGCCGGCGGCAATTAAGGATCTCGACAGCCAGCGCGTAATCCCGGGGCACATGGTCGAGTGCCAGAGCGTACCAACGATCGAGATGCGCGATCTCGACCTTGTGACGCAGCAGGCGGCGGCGCCAGCGGCGCAGGCCGCCGATGAACCAGAGTGCTGCAAAGCCGGCGAAACTGTCGGTGCGGATGCGGCGGCCATGGTTGATGCGGCGGTCGAGAAAGTCGGCCAGCTTCGGCCGGTCCTCGATGTAGCTGCCCAGACCCGCTGGCAGGGTGCCGCAGAATTCCTCGATGCGCGGATGGAAATACTCGGTCACCTGCAGGATCGAGCCGTCCTTGACGCCGACCTCGTGGCGCACGCGCCTGTTGCGTGTGGAGCGTGTCTTCAGATCGGCGACGCGGATCATATCGTCGTAACACAGCGCATTGGCCAGATGCTTCGCGGCAGCGATGGACAAGCCATATCCGCGATCCGGCCCGTCCAGCGCGACCGCCTTGTCCAGCCGGTCGAGATACTCGCGCCCGTAGGCGATGTCCTGATAGTCGACGACCTTTCTCAGGCCCCGAAGCGCCATGTCGCACACTGCCACGGGCATCAGATCGATACGGGCGGCCAAGGCCTGCCAGCCTTGCAGCAGGTTTTGCGGACCGCTGACGCGCCCGGCGCCCAGGACAGATTCGACAAGCGCGGGCTCAGCTTGCTTCTGCGCCGGCGCTGCCGTACCGCGCGTGCGATCGAACGCAGCACCGAAGGCGGCGAGGCTGGCCTTGACGCCCCGGCCACCGGCACCGATCGCCTGTTCGTAGCTCTCGCGAGAGAACGGCAGGGCGTCGGACCCCGCCAGCGCGCCAAGCAGGCTGGCCGAGATCATCGAGCCATTGTCGGCGGCGATCTTTTCCATGTCGAAAGCGATGAAGCGCTTCGCGGCGGCTTCCGCCGTCGCATGCACTTTGGAGGACGAGGCGCGGCCATCGCCCGGTTCGATCTTTTCCGACACGGCAGCGATGCGATGCGACGAGGCGATCAGCGTGGTACGCTCGGGCGTGACGAAGCCGCGGATGATGGCGCGGCCGGCTTCCATCAGTTCCGCCGCGATCAGGATGTCGACGTCACCTTGCGAGGGCGACAGCGCGAAGACCGGCAGCCGGCCGGTGTCGCGGGCCATCTCGACATAGTAGATGGTGGCGCCGGTGCGCTGGGCGACGCCGGCGACCGAAGTCGATTGCGCAACGTAGCCGCTGCGCTCGGCGACATCGGTGATCCAGTCGGCCAGCACGCCGCCGCCCTGGCCACCGACCGCCAGCACGGCAAGCTTGATGACGCGCTCGCCGTCCTGGGCGCCGGGCCGGGCGCGAAATGGCGGGACAGCGTCAAGCATCGGCGAAGGTCAGGCGCCGGCTTTCGCGGCGGCGCTGCAACAGGCTGATGATGGCGCGGCGCACCGCTTCGAGGGCGCGGTCCCAACGGCTCGGATTGTGCACGACGTCGGCACGGTAGAAGGATGGGCACAACACCGCCGCATCGGCGACCTGGCCGCAATTGCCGCAGCCGACGCAGCTCTGGTCGATATGCGCCACCGGATCGTCGCGCAGTGGATCGTCGAGCGACTTGACCGACAGCGACGGACAGCCCGACAGCCGCATGCAGGCATGGTCGCCGGTGCAGACGTCCTCGTCGACGCCGAACTTCGGTTTTATCACCCGCTCGCCGCCCTTGATTGCCTTGTCGACCAGCGGCTTTTCGCGGCGCTGGCGGTTGAGCATGCATTCGGACGAGGCGACGATGACCTTCGGCCCCTTCTCGTCCGTCGTCAGCGCCTCACGCAACGTGTCCTGCATCTTGGTCACGTCATAGGTGCGGTCGACATGGCGCAGCCATTTGACGCCCATCCCTTTCACCGCCTCAGTGATCGGATGCTTCGTCGACTTGGTCTTGTTGCCCGCGCGGGACGACAAGATGTCCTGCCCACCGGTGGCGGCCGAATAAAAATTGTCGACGATGACGATGACGCCGTCGTTCTTGTTGAACACCGCATTGCCGATCGAGGAGGTCAGGCCGTTGTGCCAGAATCCGCCATCGCCGACGAAGGAGATCGAGCGGCGCTTGGCGTCGGGCGAATTGAACGCCGAAGCCGAAGCCGGCCCTAGCCCATAGCCCATGGTAGTGGCGCCGAGTTCGAAAGGCGGCATGATCGAAAACAGATGGCAGCCGATGTCGGAGGCGATGTGGTGCTTGCCGAGTTCCTGCTCGACCAGCTTGGTCGCGGCAAAGATCGGCCGCTCCGGGCAGCCGATGCAGAAACCGGGCGGTCGTCCTGGAACGACATTGATCAGGTCGGCTGTATCGACGCCGTCGCCGACCTTGTTGGGGGCGCGTACCTCGCCCGGCAGCAGATGCGGCGCCTCGGCGCGCAGGAAGGCGCCGATGCCGTCGAGCATGACCTGGCCGGTGTATTCGCCGGCCATCGGCAGATGCTCCTTGCCGACCAGCCTGGTGCCTCGCCCGGCCTTGTGCAGCATCGCGGCGAAGGCCTGTTCGATGTAATTGGGCTGGCCCTCCTCGACGACCAGCACCGACTGCTTGCCTTCGCAAAAGGACAGGAACTCGTCGTCGATCAAAGGGTAGACGGCGTTGAGCACGTAGAGCGGCACATCGGTGTCGCCATAGGTGTCGGCAAGGCCGAGACGTTGCAACGCGCGAATGACCGAATTGTACATGCCGCCCTGCATGACGATGCCGACCGAACCATGATCGGACCCGAAGAATTCGTTGATCCTATTCTTGGCGATGAAATCCACCGCCGCCGGCCAGCGCTTCTGCACCTTCTCCTTCTCATGCAGGAAGGAAGCGGGCGGCAGCACGATGCGGCCGGTGTCTCTACGCGGTGCGTCGAGCGCATCGGCGACCGTCATCGGCGGCCGCTTGTTGTCCTTGGCGATGAAATGGCCATGGACATGGCAGCAGCGGATCCGGACCTGCAGCATGACCGGCGTGTTGGAAATCTCGGACAGCTCGAAGCCGTCCTCCACCGCCTTGACGATCGACGGCAGATTGGGGCGCGGATCGAGCAGCCAGACCTGGCTCTTCATAGCGAAGGCATGGCTGCGCTCCTGCATGATCGAGGAGCCCTCGCCGTAATCCTCGCCGACGATGATCAGCGCGCCGCCAGTGACTCCGCCGGAGGCGAGATTGGCGAGCGCGTCGGAGGCGACATTGGTGCCGACGGTAGACTTGAAGGTCGCCGCACCACGGATCGGGTAGTGCACCGAGGCGGCCAGCATGGCGGTGGCTGTGGCTTCCGAAGCGCTGGCCTCGAAATGCACGCCGAGCTCGCCCAGAATGTCCTGTGCGTCGGCCAGCACGTCCATCAGGTGGCTGATCGGCGCACCCTGGTAGCCGCCGACATAACCGACGCCGCATTGCAGCAGCGCCTTGGTGATGGCGAGGATGCCTTCGCCGGCAAATTCCTCGCCGGCGCCGAGCCGAAGCTTTTCGACTTCCTTGGCAAAAGACCGTTCGGCCATTTTTTCAATCCTTCCGTTGCCGCCCGAGGCCGGCGGCATAGGTCTAGATATCGTGCTTGCGAATGTTCTTCAGCATCTTCTGCAGCGTCGCGATCATTGCAGAGTATTCCGCATCGTCGACGTCGTCGAACATCGCCTCGAACGCGTCATGCATGGCCGGCCAGGCGCGGGTGAACTCGGCGCGGCCCTCATCTGTCAGGAACACGTGGCGGATGCGGCTGTCGGTGACGCCCTGCTCGCGCCGCACCAGGCCCTGGCCCTCCAGCGAGTCGAGCGTCCGGCTCAAGGTCGACTGCTCGATGACGGTATAGACCGAGAGGTCGTTGACAGTGATGCCGTCCGTGACCGACAGCACGGCGAGCGTGCGGACCTGCGGAATGGTTAGCCCCTGCTTGCGGAAATTGTCGCGCAGGGTGGCATTGTAGCGGCCCATGATGCGGTTCATCAGATAGGGCGCGAATTGCTGCAGGCCGATCTGCCCAAGGGTCGAGATGCGCTGGCGCTTTTGCGCAACCTTCTCTTCCATCACAGCCTCCCCGCCAGGAGAAAGCCGGAGCCGCCACCAAGGCCCGCACCCGGATGGGTCGAGGCGCCGATATGGTAGAGGTTCTTGATGCCGGTCTGATGGTTGCGGCTGGTCTTGAACGGCCGCCACAGGAACGACTGGTCGATGGTCGAGGAGCCGCCATAGGGGTCGCCGCCGACCAGATTGATGTTCATCGCCTCGAGATCGACAGGCGAATAGGCGTGGCGCGCGATGACACTGGCCTTGAAGCCCTCGATATGGCGGGCGAGGATGGCTTCCGCGCGATCGGCATAGGCCTCTCGCAGCGCGTCGGTCCACTGCCCGTCGGCGGGTGCCTGCAGCTCGCCGGCGGCGTCGCCCTTGATGTGACGCGGCGCCTCGGGCAGTTGCAGCCACAGGATCGCCTTGCCCTCCGGGCAGCGTGACGGGTCGAGCGCGTGCGGCTGGCCGACACAGATGGTCGGCACCTCCGGCAGCACGCCGCGCGCCGCTTCGTTGCAGGCTTTCGACACGCCATCCAGTCCCGGCGTCAGGTGCAGCAGGGCGACCTTGTCCAGGCCTTCGCCGCGCCATGCCGGCGCTCTGTCCAGCGCGTAGTGGATCTGGAAATTGCCTTTGCCGTAGCGGTATTTCTGCGTCGCCTCGACATCGGCTTTGGGCGCATCCGCGCCGAGCAGCCGGCCGTAAAGCTGCGTCGGCGTGACCGAGCAGATGACGCTCTTCTTGGCATGGACGGTTTCGCCCGAGGCCAGCCGCACACCGGTGGCGCGGCCCCCGGTCACGATGATTGAGGCGACGTCCGCTTCTGTGGAGATGACGCCGCCGCGTTCGGTAATGAGCGCCTCGAAGGCCGACAGCAGGTTCTTCGCCCCACCCTTGACGATCGGCGCTCCGGCCGCTTCCAGCGCGAAGGCAATGACCTTGGCGATCTGGCCGGAGAACGCATCTTCGGGACCAAGCCCGGCATGCAGCACCCAAGGTGCCCACAGTGCGTGGATGATTTCGGACTTGTAGGTGCTTTCCAGCCAGCTCCGTGCCGGCACAAGCGCCTCGCCGAGAAAGGCGGCAAGGCCGCGTGGGCCACGCCGCCAGGCATCACCGGCCAGCAGCTTGGCGGTCGGATAGGACCACAGGCTGCCACCGAGCAGGCCGAACAGCAGGCCCGCATTGCGCTCGATTCCGCCGACATCCTCCGCGTGCCGGTCGCCGTCGCCTGCCGAGATCGCATTGAGGGCGGCGACATTGGCGGCGCGATCGGTGGTGAGCACGGCATGGCTGCCGTCCGGCCGCAGCACGCCGGTCGGCGTGCCGGTATGGCAGAATTCCAGCCCGTGCCGGGCAAGATCGGCGCCGAGTGCCGCAAAGGCCGGCGAGGTGATGAACAGCACGAAGGTCGTCGCCATCACGTCATGGATGAAGCCGGGCGCAGTGATCTCCTCTGTGCGCATGCAGCCGCCAATGCGGTCATTGCGCTCCAGCACGAGCACCTTGGCACCCTTGCCGCCAAGCATCGCCGCGCAGACCAGCGCGTTGATGCCGCTGCCGACGATGATGTGATCGGGCGCCTTCATCGACACTTGCTCGCCATCTCCGGGAGATGCGATTCAATCGAACGAGGTCGCGTTCCTTCGCGCCCCCCTCTGTCCTGCCGGACATCTCCCCCTCTTGGGGGGAGATCGGCTGTCACAACTGCTTTCGCCAATCTGTAACGCTGCAGGAACGAACGGGGTGCCGAAGCTGCCAATCTCCCCCCTTGAGGGGGAGATGTCCGGCAGGACAGAGGGGGGCGCCGTAGAGCGCTAGCGCTGCACGGTTGCCACACCACCAACCCGGTTTCGCCTACACACATGATCTTCTCCCGAAGACCCAATCTCACCTATTGCTTCGAAACCAGCGCCAGCGCGCGGATCGGGCTGCCGGTGCCGTGTTCGATCTTGAGCGGTGCGGCGATCAGGATGGCGCCCTTCGGCGGCAGCTGGTCGAGGTTGCAAAGGCTGGCGAGGCCGTAACGGTTGGCCTTGTGCATCAGCGTGTGCGCCGGGAATGGCGGCTCCATTCCCCCTGCCTTGCCGGCATCGGTGCCGATCGTCTCTGAGCCCCAGCCCTTGATGTTCTTGCTGATCAGGAACTGGATGGCTTCGGCTGTCGGGCCAGGCGTATGCGGGCCGGTCTCGTTGGCGTTGAGGAACTCGGCTTCCGAGCCGTTGCGCTTGTACCAGTCGGTGCGCATCACCACCCATTCGCCGGCATTGATGGCGCCATGCCTGGCTTCCCAGGCCTTGATGTGGTCGACGGTGAGCAGGAAATCAGGGTCGGCGGCGGCTTCCTTCGAACAGTCGATGACATTGACCGGGCCGACGAAATTCTGCGCCGGGATGGTGTCGGTGGCGCCGTCGGCATAGTCCTTGCCGGAAATCCAGTGCTGCGGCGCATCGAAATGCGTGCCCGAATGCTCGCCGAGCTTCAGCCAGTTCCAGGCCCACCACGGGCCTTTCTTGTCATAGCGGGAGATCGAGTGGATCTCGATCTTGGGTGTGTCGACGGCGAGTTCCGGCGGCAGCTTGATCAGCGGCGTGTCGGGTCCGAGCGGCGCCGTCAGGTCGACCACCTTGATGGCGCCTGAAAGAAGCTGGCCGGCGACTTCGCCGAGGAGTTTTTGGGTGTCCATGGTCTCTGTTCCCTCTTTCATGTGATGATCAAGGCTCGTCTCGGCCCTTAATATCCTACTAGACGAAAACATATGCATCTGCAATTATCTTTAAGCATAAAGGAAATGGGACCGGGGCGTGAGCGAATTTGACGCCATCTTTGTCGGGGCCGGCCACAACACTCTGGCATGCGCCGCGCATCTGGCGCTCAAAGGCTGGAAAACCGGGATTTTCGAGCGCAGTGCAACAATCGGCGGCGCCGTCCAGACCCGCGAATTCACCCTTCCCGGCTTCCGCCACGACTTCGGCGCAATGAACCTGAGCCTGTTTGCCGGCTCGGCCTTTCACCGGAAATATGCAAATGAATTGAAAGTACAGGGGCTCGAGTTCGCCCCGGTCGCCGATTGTTTCGCCAGTGCCTTTCCGGACGGTCGCTGGTTCGGCGTCAGCAACGATCTGGAAAAGACCACCGCGCGCATGGCCGCCTTCTCCGCCACTGACGCCGCAACATGGCGCAGACTGGTTGCCGCGTTTCCGTCGGAGGCCGAGCATCTGTTCCGGCTGCTGGGCTCGCCGATGAGCGCCCGCGCGCTGGCGGGTACCGCGTGGAACCTGTGGCGCAAGAAGGGCATGTCCGGGGCGCTCGATACCGGGCGCCTGCTGCTGTCCTCACCGCGCGCCTGGCTGGAGGCGACCTTCGAATCGCCTCATATCAGGGCAACGCTCGCCACCTGGGGCATGCATCTCGACTTTGCTCCCGACATCGCCGGCGGTGCCGTGTTCCCCTATCTGGAATCGATGGCCAACCAGAGCTTTGGCATGGTGCTGGGCAAGGGCGGCGCCGACACCATCATCCGGGCATTGTCGGGCATCGTCACATCAGCCGGCGGCAAGATCGTGACTGGCGCCGAAGTGGCCGAGATCACGGTTTCCGCCGGCAGGGCGACCGGTGTGAGGCTCGCTTCCGGTGAGACTCACACCGCCACCAAGGCTGTGATCGCCGGCGTCGCGCCGAAGGCGCTGACTGGCAAGCTGTTGCCCAATGGTTCGGGCGACACTGGTTTCGACACGGCGATGCAGAAATTCCGCCATGCGCCGGGTACAATGATGATCCATCTGGCGCTGGACAATTTGCCGGACTGGCGCGCCGGACCCGAGCTTCGGCAATTCGCCTATGTGCATCTGTCACCGTCGCTCGACGCCATGTCGCGCACCTATCAACAGGCGATGGCGGGCATGTTGCCGGACGAGCCGGTGCTGGTTGTCGGCCAGCCGACCGCGATCGATCCGTCGCGGGCGCCTGAGGGCAAACATGTGCTGTGGGTGCAGGTGCGCATGCTGCCCGCCGAAATCACAGGCGATGCGGCCGGCAAGATCACGCCGGCGCATTGGGACCAGGTCAAGGAGGTCTACGCCGAGCGCGTCCTCGACATGATCGAGACCTACGCGCCTGGCTTGCGAAACAAGATCCTCGGCCGCGCCGCCTTCTCGCCCATCGATCTCGAGCGTGAAAACCCGAACCTCGTCGGCGGCGACCAGGTTTGCGGCAGCCATCATCTGGCGCAGAATTTCCTGTTTCGCCCAGCGCGCGGTTACGCCGGCTGGAACACGCCGATCGGCAATCTGCATCTCACCGGTGCCGCGACATGGCCCGGTGCCGGCACCGGTGCGGCCTCGGGCTACATGCTCGCGCAACAGCTTGGCGGGAGGTAGGAGCGCCGATCGATAGAGGCCACGAGAGGCAAGGCGCCGCTGCCCACGAAGACTGAACCAATGAACTGACATTGCCGCGCGACGAAAACAGAAAACCAACAAGGGGAACGACCATGACAATCAACAGACGCGAATTGCTGGGATACAGTGCCGCGGCACTCGGGGTCGCCGCCGTCGGCCTGCCGCAGATCGCCAAGGCGGCCGGTGAACTGACCATCGCCTATAACGTCAACCTGCCATCCTGGGATCCGACCACCGGCCCCTCGGCCGTCAACCCGACGATCCAGGGGCTCTACCAGTCGGTGTTCGACCAATTCATCCCGCAGAAGCCAGACCTGTCCTTCGCGCCGGGACTGCTCACCGAATGGGGCTGGAACGACGACCGCACCAAGATCATGATGACGGTGCGAGAAGGCGTGAAATGGCATGACGGCTCGCCCTTCACGCCCGAGGATGTCGTCTGGTCACTGCAGCGCGCGGGCGACGAAAAGACCGGCAACCCGATCCAGTTCGTGTGGAAGAACGTCAACAATTTCAAGATCGACGGCAACAAGATCACCGGCGACGTGGTGCAGTTCGACCCTGTATATTTCAAATGGATGTCGTTCCTGACCGGCTACATCATGCCGAAGGCCTATTACGAGAAGGTGGGCGCCGAAGGTTTCGAGAAGGCGCCGATCGGCACCGGCCCCTACATGGTCGAAAAATTCGAGCGCAACGCCTTCCTGCGGCTGAAGGCCAACCCGAACTATTGGGGCGGCAAGCCGGCCTTCGAGAATGTGACGATCAAGTTCGTCACTGACGCGGCGAGCCGCGTCGCCGAGATCGAGTCCGGTTCCTCGCAGGTGACGCTTGAAATTCCCTACGAGGAATATGACCGCCTGATCGCCAAGGACGGGCTGGCCGGCTCGTGCAAAAACGTCTCCGACATCGGCATGATCTTCTTCAACGACATCGATGCGATGCTGGACAAGAACGTGCGCCAGGCGGCCGTCATGTCGATCGACAAGAAGCTGTTGGTCGACCGCCTGCTGCGCGGCTACGGCCAGCCGATCGACACGCTGGAGACGCCGGAATACACGGCCTACGATGCGTCGATCAAGGTCGAGCACAATCCGGCGAAGGCCAAGGAGCTGCTCGCCGCCTCCGGCTATTCACCGGAAAAGCCGGTCAAGTTCACCATCCAGACGACCAAGGGCTTCAAGCCCAAGGACTATGAGATGATCCAGGCGATCGTCGGCATGTGGCGCAAGGTCGGCATCGAGGCGTCGATCGAGGTCTACGAGATCGCCAAGCACTACGAGTTGCGCGCCGCAGACAAGCTGGCACCGGCCGCCTTCTACAATTGGGGCAACGCCATCGGCGATCCAACCACCTCGACCGGCTTTGCCATGTATGGCCCGAGCCCGCATTCGGTATGGGACAGCCAGGACCTGATCGACATGATCAACCCGCTGTGGGGCGAGAAGGACGAGGCCAAGCGCATCGCCGGCTGGAAGGCAGTCGACAAATACATCGCTGAGCAGGCCTATGTGCTGCCGCTGATGCAGTATGCGCAGCCGATCGTGCATGCCAAGGGCGTCAACGTGGTCCAGCATGTGTCCGGCGCGCTGCTGCCGGCCTTGATGACCCCGGCCTGATATCGGCGAAGAGACGCTGCCGCGATACGGCGTGTCTTTTCCAACTGCGCAGGCCCCCTCATCCGGCCCTTCGGGCCACCTTCTCCCCGCTGGGGAGAAGAGACTGGCTCAGCCATCTGCGACCTCTTCTCCCCTCGGGGAGAAGGTGGCCGCGAAGCGGCCGGATGAGGGGGCTGTTCGTTCATCAGTCACTGAAACGCATTAGGCCTATGCCAGAATGCTCCTGCAAAGATTCCTGATCCGTCTCCTGACGATGCTGATCACGCTGTTCGGCGTGGCCGTCGTCGTCTTCATCGTGATCCGCGTAGCGCCCGGCGATCCGATCGCCATGATGGTGCCGCCCGGCGCGACAGATGCAGACATTGCCCGGCTGCGCGCGCTCTACGGCCTCGACAAGACCATCGTGCAGCAGTTCTTCATCTGGCTGTCCGGCGTCGTCAGGGGCGACTTCGGCACTTCGATTTCGCTGCGGCAAGACGTGCTCGGCCTCGTCTTCAACCGGCTGCCGGCGACGCTGGAGCTCGCCATCGTTGCGCTCCTTATGGCGGTGGCACTCGGCGGCACGACGGCGATCCTCGGCGCACGCGAGCGCGGCACCGCGGTGGAAGCCGGCATCGACATCGCCAGCGGCGCGGCGCTCTCCATTCCTGACTTCCTGTGGGGCCTGGTGCTGATCCTGCTGTTCGGCGTGCTGGTGCCGATCTTCGACATTTCCGGCCGGGTGTCGCCGCAGCTCGACCTGCCCTTCGTCACCCAGTTCTATCTGTTCGAGAGTATCCTGCGGCTGCGCTTCGACCTCACCTGGGATCTCCTGAAGCACATGCTCATGCCGGCCGTGGCTTTGGCGCTGCCGCTCGCCGCAATCATCTCGCAGCTGTTGAAACAGTCGCTGAAGGAAGTGCTCGACCTCGACTATGTCGTGCTGGCGCGGGTGAAAGGGTTTTCGGAAACGCAGGTCATCCTGCGCGAGGCGCTGAAGAACGCCGCTTTGCCGACGCTGACGCTGGTCGGCGTGCAGTTCACTTTCCTCATCGGCGGCACGGTCATCGTCGAGCGGCTGTTCTCCTATGAAGGCCTCGGCAACATGGCGATCGATGCGGTCATCAACCGCGACCTGCCGCTGATCCAGGGCATCGTGCTGGTCTTCGCGTTGCTGTTCGTGCTGATCAACCTTGCCGTCGACATGATGTACGCCCTGCTCAACCCGAGGCTGCGCCATGGATGAGGGCCGTGCTCGAAGGCGTGGTGTGTCGCCGCGCTTGTGGCTTGCCGGCGGCTGGCTGCTGCTGGCGCTGCTGGCGGCGATTTTCGCGCCGCTGGTGGCGCCGCAAGATCCGCTGGCGCAGGATTTGATGCTGGAACGGCTGCCGCCGTTCTGGATCAGCGGTGCGGAACCCGGCTATTGGCTGGGCACCGACAGCCTCGGCCGCGATCTGTTGTCCAGGCTGATCTTCGGAGGCCGCATCGCTTTCATCGTCGCCTTCGCCGCCGCCATCGCCGCGTGTCTGGTCGGCTCGATGCTCGGTCTGGTCGCCGGCTATTTCGGCGGCTGGGCCGACCTCGTCATCTCGCGCATCGTCGACGTCTGGATGGCGTTTCCGCCGGTGCTGTTTGCCATCCTTCTGGTGGCCGTGCTCGGCACCGGCTTGAGCTCCGTCATCCTCGCCATCGCCATCATCGACTGGACGCGCTTTTGCCGGGTGATCCGCGCCGAGACGATGGGCCAGTCGCGCATGGATTATGTCGAGAATGCCCGTATCGCCGGCCATGGCCGCATCGGCATCATGCTGCGCGAAGTGCTGCCCAATGTGGTGCCGTCGATCGTGGCGCTGCTGTCGCTGGAAATGGGCATCGCCGTCATCGTCGAGGCGATCCTGTCCTTCGTCAATCTGTCGATCTCGACCGACGATCCGACCTGGGGCGGCATCATCGCCGAGGGCCGGTTGTCGATCCACCAGGCCTGGTGGGTGCTGGTGTTCCCGCTGATCACGCTGATCCTGACCGTGCTGTCGTTCAGCCAGTTCGGCGAGGCGCTGAAGACGCGCTTCGACCCGGTGCTGCGATGAGCGCCTGTCTCGAAATCAGGAATCTAAGCGCCGTGCTGCCCAACGGCCAGCGCGTGCTGCGCTCGGTGTCGCTTGCCGTGCAGCCCGGCGAAGTCCGCGCGCTGGTCGGCGAGAGCGGTGCCGGCAAGACGATGATCGGCAAGGCAGTGCTAGGCGTGCTGCCGCCGAGCGTGCGCATCGTCGAAGGCGATATGCTGCTTGAGGGCGAGGACCTCGGCCGGCTTCAGCCCAAGGCACGGCGCACGCTGATCGGTGCCCGCACGGCGCTGATCCCCCAAGATCCGCTGACCGCGCTCAACCCGTCACGTCGCATCGGTTCGCAGATGACGGACCGGCTGGTGCGCATCCTCGGCTGGGGTGGCGATAAGGCTGATCGGCGCATTCGCCAGTTGCTGGACGAGGTGCAGATCCGCGACCCCGACCGTGTGCTGAAAAGCTATCCGCACGAGCTTTCCGGCGGCATGCGCCAGCGCGTGCTGATCGCCGCGGCCTTCGCCGCCGAACCAAGGCTGATCGTCGCCGACGAGCCGACGACGGCGCTCGACGTCACCGTGCAGAAGCAGATCCTGCGGCTGATCGCGCAATTGCAGCGCGAGCATGGCACGGCAATCCTGTTCGTCACCCACGATCTCGGCGTCGTCGCCAAGATCAGCCAGAAGGTGTCGGTGCTCTATGCCGGCAAGGTGGTCGAAGAGGCCGAGACGGCTGCTCTCTTCGCCGCGCCGCAGCACCCCTACACACGGGCGCTGATGGCGGCCACGCCGCGCTACACCGACCCATACGCTTCGCTGAAGCCCGTGGACGAGGCGGTGCTGGCCGGGCTTGCCGCCGAGATTGCGGCCGCCGACCAGGCCTGGAGGCGCCCGCATGGCTGAGCCGCTGTTTTCCGTACGTGGGCTGAAGGTGGTCCTACCCGACATGACGCGCAAGCCGCTGTTTGGCCGCGCGCCGCTGGCCGAGATCCTGAAAAGGCTGGATTTCGACCTGCCCAAGGGGTCGGTGACTGGGATCGTCGGCGAATCCGGGTCGGGGAAATCGACGCTCGGCCGCGCCCTGGTGCGCCTCCTGGAACCGAGCGCCGGCAGCATCAGTTTCGAGGGCCGCGACATCACCCATCTGCCTGAGGCGGAACTCAGGCCGCTGCGCCGTGACCTGCAGATGATCTTCCAGGATCCGATGTCGTCGCTCAACCCGCGCCGCACGATCGCCAGCATCATCGCAGCACCGCTGAAGCAGAACGGCCTCGGCGACAATCTGAAGGCGCGCATCGCCGAGGCGTTGCAGCGCGTCGGCCTGCCGCAAAGCTTTGCCAGCCGCTACCGCCACGAACTGTCGGGCGGCCAGCGCCAGCGTGTCGGCATTGCCCGCGCCCTGGCGCTGTCGCCGAAATTCGTGCTGGCCGACGAGATCGTCTCCGGCCTCGACGTGTCGACGCAGGCGCAGATCCTGACCCTGCTGGAGAAGCTTGCGGCCGAGATGGGCCTGACCGTCGCCTTCATCAGCCACGATTTGTCTGTCATTCGGCGGCTGTGCCGGCAAGTGATCGTCATGCGCGAAGGCGTGATCGTCGAAGCCAGTGCCACCGACGCCTTGTTCGACAATCCTCGGCAGGCCTACACGCGCGATCTCATCGCAGCCATTCCGCTGCCGGAAATCGACCCGGGTTGGCTGGACATCCCTGCCGCCGCCAAGGCCCCGACATGAATGCACACGCACGCCGAAAAGCGAGCCTCGGACATGCGACCGCCGGCCAGACCATCTTCTACATCCAGACGGCTGGAATTCGTTTTGATATGAAACTTTAAGCTTGAAATAATTTGCCGCCGGCGCGATACTAAACCAGCAAGCGAAGAGGAGATCGCAGACATGAAGGTTGCGGTTCTCGGCGGTGGACCAGCCGGCCTCTACTTTGCCATCTCGATGAAGCTCAGGGACGCCGCGCACGATGTGACGGTGTTCGAGCGCAACCGCGCTGACGACACGTTCGGCTGGGGCGTCGTGCTGTCGGCCGAGACGCTCGACAATCTATCGAAAAACGATCCGGTCAGCGCCGTCTGGATCAAGAAGCACTTTGCTTACTGGGACGATATCGCCGTCATCCATGACGGCGTGCGCACGGTTTCGACCGGGCATGGCTTTTGCGGCATTGGCCGCAAGCGGCTGCTCATCCTGTTGCAGCGACGCGCCCGAGAACTCGGCGTCAAGCTCCTGTTCGAGACCGAAATTGCCGATCCCCGACCCTACATGGAAACGCATGATCTGGTCGTCGCCGCCGATGGGTTGAACTCCAGGGCGCGCAACACTTTCGTCGACATCTTCAAGCCCGACATCGACACTCGCAAATGCAAATTCGTCTGGCTCGGCACCAACCAGAAATTCGACGATGCCTTCACCTTCATCTTCGAAAAAACCGAACATGGTTGGGTGTGGGCGCATGCCTACCAGTTCGACAGCGATACCGCGACGTTCATCGTCGAGTGCAGCGAACAGACCTGGGCTGCCTTCGGCTTCGGTATGATGTCGCAGCAGGAATCGATCGCCGTTTGCGAGCGCATCTTCGCCAAGCATCTAGGTGGCCACGCGCTGATGACCAATGCCAACCATATCAGGGGCTCGGCCTGGATCAATTTCCCGCGCGTGCTGTGCGAGCGCTGGTCCTACAAGAACCTTGCGCTTATGGGCGATGCGGCGGCATCGGCGCATTTCTCGATCGGCTCGGGCACTAAACTCGCATTGGAAAGCGCGGCAGCGCTGGCCGAGTATGTCGAGTCCGAGCCGGACCTCGATGCTGCGTTCCGCAGATATGAGGATGCCCGCCGCACCGAGGTGCTGAAGCTGCAATCGGCCGCGCGCAATTCGCTCGAATGGTTCGAGGAGGTCGAGCGCTATCTCGGCCTAGATCCGGTGCAGTTCAACTATTCGCTGCTGACCCGTTCGCAGCGCATCAGCCACGAGAATTTGCGGCTGCGCGATGCGGAATGGCTAGGCGGCGCGGAGGAGTGGTTCCAGCGCCAGGCGGGCGCCGGCGGCATGCGCCGCGCGCCGATGTTCGCGCCGTTCAAGCTGCGCGACATGAGGCTCATGAACCGCATCGTCGTTTCGCCGATGGCGCAATACAAGGCTGTCGACGGCTGCCCGACCGATTGGCATTTCACCCATTATGCCGAACGGGCCAAGGGCGGCGCCGGCCTCATCTACATCGAGATGACCTGCGTCAGTCCTGAAGGCCGCATCACGCCCGGCTGCCCCGGCTTCTATGCGCCCGAACATGAGGTGGCGTGGAAGCGGCTGGTCGATTTCGTCCACGTTGAGACCGAAGCCAAGATCTGCGCCCAGATCGGCCATTCCGGCGCCAAGGGTTCGACCCGGCTTGGCTGGGAGGGCACCGACGTGCCGCTGACCTCGGGCAACTGGCCTGTCATGGCGGCATCGGCCGTGGCGTGGTCTCCGCAGAACCAAGTGCCGAAGGCGATGGACCGCGCCGACATGGACAAAGTGCGCGACGAATTCGTGGCCTCCGCCGAAATGGCCGACCGTTGCGGCTTCGACATGCTCGAGATCCACGCCGCGCACGGTTATCTCTTGTCGTCTTTCATCACGCCGGTCACCAATAGGCGCACGGATGCCTATGGCGGTTCGCTGGAAAACCGCATGCGCTATCCCCTGGAAATCTTCCGTGCGGTGCGTGCCGCCTGGCCGGCGGAGAAGCCGATCTCGATGCGCATTTCGGCCAATGACTGGGTCGGCATCGAAGGCGTAACGCCGGCCGACGCGGTCGAGATCGCGCGGCTGCTGCGTGAGGCCGGCATCGACATCTGCGACGTCTCGGCCGGCCAGACATCGGCACTGGCAAAGCCTGTCTATGGCCGCATGTTCCAGACGCCGTTTTCCGACCGCATCCGCAACGAGGTCGGCATGGCGACGATGGCGGTCGGCAACATTTACGAGCCGGACCATGTCAACTCGATCCTGATGGCCGGCCGCGCCGACCTGGTGGCGCTGGCACGGCCGCATCTCGCCGATCCCTACTGGACGCTGCATGCCGCGGTCACGCTCGGCGACCGCGGCGTCAAATGGCCGGATCCCTATCTGCCGGGACGCGACCAGATCTACCGGCTGGCCGAGCGCGACGCAGCGGCGGGGCTGAAAGTATGAGTGCTTTTCGCTTGCTACGTCAGCGCTTCACCCCCAACCCTAGCCCCTCCCCCCAAGGGGGAGGGGGACCATGTTGCGTTCGACCCAGCGGAAACCGCTTAGGTTTGCGATCAATAGGTGCTGCCGCTGCCTTCTCCCTCCCCCTTGTGGGGAGGGTTAGGGGTGGGGGTACTTGGAGCCAAGTTTCGAGGATTGGCGCATGATCGCCGGTAAGCATGCGCTGGTCACCGGCGGCGGCTCCGGTGTTGGCCGGGCCATCGCGCTGGCGCTGGCGGGTGCCGGCATCGACGTCACCATCTGCGGCCGCCGCGAAGCGGAGCTCGCCAAAGTCGCCAGCGAGAACGGCCGCATCTTCGGTATCGCCGGCGATGTGACCAATGAGGCGGCGATGGCCTCGCTTTACGAGAGGGCGCAAGGCGCACGCGGGCCGTTCGACATCGTCGTCGCCAATGCCGGCATGGGCGGCAGCACGCCGGCGCACAAGACCACACTCGACGACTGGCAGCGGACACTCGACGTCAATCTGACCGGCGCCTTCCTGACGGTGAAGCCGGCGCTGGCCGGGATGGCCGCGCGCAAGGCCGGACGGATCGTCTTCATCGCCTCGACGGCAGGGCTGAAAGGCTATGCCTATGTCGCGCCCTACGTCGCCGCCAAGCATGGCGTCATAGGCCTGATGCGGGCGCTGGCTGCCGAGACGGCGAAGTCCGGTGTCACCGTCAATGCCGTGTGCCCCGGCTTTGTCGAGACCGAAATGCTGGAGGAATCCATCCAGCGCATCATCGATAAGACCGGCCGTTCGGTCGAACAGGCGCGGTCGGGCCTAGCCTCGACCAATCCGCAAGGCCGCTTCATCCAGCCGCAAGAGGTCGCCGCCGCCGTGCTGTGGCTGTGTGGCGACGCCGCCCAATCGATCACCGGACAGGCGATTTCCATCTCAGGAGGCGAAACATGGTAGCCGGCCCCCTGCCCGCGCCATCGGGACCCGGCAAGGACCGCTTGCGTCTGTGGATCAGGCTGCTGCGTGCCTCGCGCACGATCGAGGCCGAGCTGCGCGAGCGGCTGAAGAAGGAGTTCAACACGACGCTGCCGCGCTTCGACGTGATGGCAGCCCTTTATCGGGTGCCGGAAGGCATGCTGATGAGCGACCTGTCGCGCTTCCTGCTGGTGTCCAACGGCAATGTCACCGGGATCGTCGACCGGCTGGTTTCGGAAGGACTAGTGGCGCGTGCGAGGCGCAATGGCGACCGCCGCACCTCGATGGTGAGGCTGACCGACGAAGGCACGCAGGCCTTTGCCACTATCGCCGCGGCGCATGAAGGCTGGATCGGCGAACTGCTGGGCAAGGTCAGCGAGGACGACGCGCGCCGGCTGACCGGCATGCTGACCTCGTTCCGCAGCAACTGGGAGGGACGCGAATGACCGAGATGGCCGGGCGCAAGCCAAAGCATTTCCTGTGGGAGGTCGAGGGCAGGATCGCCAAGGTCCGGCTCGATCGGCCGGAGCGCAAGAACCCGCTGACCTTCGACAGCTATGCCGAGCTGCGCGACACGTTCCGCGACCTCGTCTATGCCGACGACGTCGACGCCGTGGTGTTCCTGTCCAATGGCGGCAATTTCTGCTCCGGCGGCGATGTCCACGACATCATCGGCCCGCTGGTCAAGATGGACATGAAGCAGCTTCTCGCCTTCACCCGCATGACCGGCGATTTCGTCAAGGCGATGCTGAATTGCGGCAAGCCGATCATTGCGGCGGTCGATGGTGTCGCGGTCGGCGCCGGCGCCATCATCGCGATGAGTTCCGATATCCGCATCGCCACGCCGGAAGCCAAGACCGCGTTCCTGTTCACCCGCGTCGGACTTGCCGGCTGCGACATGGGCGCTTGCGCGATCCTGCCGCGCATCATCGGCCAGGGCCGCGCCGCCGAACTGCTCTACACCGGCCGCACCATGACCGCTGATGAAGGCGAGCGCTGGGGGTTTTACAACCGGCTGGTCGATGCCGCATCGCTGGAGGCCGACGCGCTCGACATGGCGGCGCGCATCGTCTCCGGCCCTACCTTCGCCCACGGCATCACCAAGACGCAGCTCAACCAGGAATGGTCGATGGGCCTCGACCAGGCGATCGAAGCGGAAGCTCAGGCGCAAGCGATCTGCATGCAGACCCGCGACTTCGAGCGCGCCTACAGGGCTTTCGTGGCTAAGGAAAAGCCGGTGTTCGAAGGGGATTGAGTATGGTGCTTTTCGTGGAGACGTTAGCAGGACAGAGGGGGGCGCCGTAGAGCGCAAGGCTCCAAGCACTGCGGAGGCAAACATGCCTGACCGGTCTTTCCTCTCCTGGCCGTTCTTCGAAGACCACCATCGCGCGCTGGCCGACCAACTGGAGGCGTGGTGCGCGAAAAACCTGCCCGTCGATCACCATGACGTCGATGCCGCCTGCCGCGAGCTGGTGGCGAACCTCGGCCGGGACGGCTGGCTGAAGCCGACGGCAATCGACACCGACAATCCGAGACCACTCGACGTGCGCACCCTGTGCATTACGCGCGAGACGCTCGCCCGCCATGACGGGCTCGCCGACTTTGCCTTCGCCATGCAAGGGCTCGGTACCGGCGCGCTCAGCCTGTTCGGCACGCCGCAACAGCAGCGATCGCTTTCGAAGACACGTGCCGGCAAGGCGATTTCCGCCTTCGCCCTGTCGGAGCCGCGCTCGGGATCGGATGTTGCCAACACCGAAATGACGGCGACCCGCGACGGCGACAGTTATGTGCTGTCCGGCGAAAAGACCTGGATCTCCAATGGCGGCATCGCCGATCTCTATGTCGTCTTTGCCCGTACCGGCGAGGCGCCGGGCGCCAAGGGGCTCTCCGCCTTCCTCGTGCCTGGCGACGCCAAGGGACTTGGAATCGCCGAACGGCTGGAAGTGATGGCGCCGCATCCGCTGGCGCGGCTGTCGTTCGATCAAGTCCGCCTTCCCGCCTCGGCGCTGATCGGCAAACCGGGCGACGGGTTCCGCATCGCCATGTCGGTGCTCGACGTGTTCCGCTCGACTGTCGGTGCGGCAGCCCTCGGCTTTGCCCGCCGTGCGCTGGACGAGAGCATCAAAAGGGTCGCCGAGCGCAAACTGTTCGGCGCGCCGATGGCCGAACTGCAAATGGTGCAGGGCCATATCGCCGACATGGCGCTCGACGTCGATGCTGCCGCCCTGCTGGTCTACCGCGCCGCCTGGACCAAGGACATGGGTGCGCCCCGCGTGACGCGCGAGGCGGCGATGGCCAAGCTGTTCGCCACCGACAAGGCGCAAGAGGTGATCGACAAGGCCGTGCAGCTGCATGGCGGCGACGGTGTCCGCAAAGGCCATATCGTCGAAAGCCTGTATCGCGAGATCCGCGCGCTGCGCATCTATGAGGGCGCCTCCGACGTGCAGAAAGTGGTGATTGCGCGACAAGTGATGGGCGCGGCCTGACGGCAGAGATTTGACGGGCATTCGATTTTGAAAATTGGTTTTTGGAATACCGGGAGGTTTTGAATGCACACGATTCTGCAGCCGGAAGGCTGGGCAAAACCTGTCGGCTACGCCAACGGCGTCGCGGCACGCGGGCAGCTCATCTTCGTTGGCGGACAGGTCGGCTGGAACGGCCAATGCCAGTTCGAGACCGACGACTTCGTCGGCCAGGTTCGGCAGACGCTCGAGAACATCGTCGCCGTGCTGGCGGAGGCCGGTGCGGCGCCGCAGCACATCACCTCGATGACCTGGTATTTCACCGACAAGGCCGAATACCTCGCCAATCTCAGGGGCATCGGCGAGGCCTATCGCGAGGTGATCGGCCGGCACTTTCCGGCGATGGCTGCCATGCAGGTGATGGCGCTGGTCGAAGATCGCGCCAAGGTGGAAATCCAGGCGACCGCCGTCATTCCGGAGTAAATTACGACCATTCCGAAATGAACCGCATGCTTTGGCAATTAGCGCTAAACACCCATCGCTTCGTCATCCTGGGGCGGAGCAAGGAGCGAAGCGACGCAGCGCAGACCCCAGGATCCATGCCGCGACTTCAACGCGCTGCTGCGGTGCGGAAATTCTGCTCCGCTGCATTCCTCGGTCAAATGCAGAGGGCAGCGTCCGGCCCATTGCGGACGAAGATGTGGCTCGCGCAAGGCGTTCAACTATTGGCTAGCCGCCTCTGTAGCAGGAAATGAAAGTCGCACAGGAAGAAAAGCCCAACCAGCATGCCAGATGTGGAGCCCACTACATCGCGCCAGCCGAGCTCGGACCAACTCAACAAAGTCTTGGACAGGGCATACAGGGGGATTGCCAAAGACAATCCGACGAAACAGACGGTCGTCGCAAACCAGGATCTTTCGTAGGATAATGCTTTCTGTCCATCGAAGCCACGAATTCGCAGGAACCGAGAAATCAACTGGCTGTAGATAGCGCCGTCTTGCTTTCGTAGGCTCTGGATGAATATGGCGATGGCGCAGAGAAACGCTGCATACATCGCCAAGAGACCTTTGAAAATCCGAAGGTGAGGATCAACGCCACAGGGAGCCATGCAGTAGAGCGCCCCGAGGCCCGTGGCAGCCAGAAATCCGTAGAAACAAAGCCGGATAGGATGCCACCGGTCTAGCGATGCAAGAAACATTTCTCGGCCTCAACCCACTCCCAATCAGCCAAGAGCTTCTTCCGCAGGTATTAACTTCTGCTTTCCAGTCCGTCTACGATATTGTCGCAATGCCTCAAATGAAATGATGACTAAATCTCATTCCGCAGCTCCAGTCTCGCCAGCGCCTGTTCTCGCCGGGCTGTCACGGCGGGACCGTTACCCCCGATAGCCCGCCCGCTTTAAAATCGGCAGCACGTGATCGCAGAAATAGGGCAGCTCCTGCGTGTAATTGACGAAGGACAGCGCGATGCCCTGATAGCCGTGGCCGGCAATGGCGACCATGTCGGCGGCGATCGTTTCAGGGGTACCTATCAGCGGGTAAGTGCCCGCGCCGCCCGCGAAACGCTGCCGGTAGCGGTCATAGGCATGCGGGTCATGCGATTGCGAGAATTCCTTCTTGCCGGCCATGTGGGCGTCGACCGCGTCGTGATCGGCCATATCAACCGCATAGCTGTTATAATAGGCCCACGCCTCTTCCATCGTCGCGCGGCAGACGACATGCGCCACGGTATAGACGCCGACATCGCGGCCTGCCTTGTCCGCCCGTTCGCTAATATCGGCGACATGCTTGCCGGCATCGCTCATCTCGGAAAAGGTCGTGAACAGATAATCGCATCTGGCGGCGGCGAAATCCCGCCCGGGCCCGCCGAAAGCTGCGTTCATGGTCACGGGTCGTGGAAGCTGCAGGCTGGCTGGCCGGCTGACGGCTTCCTTGAGGCGATAGTAGGTGCCCTCATAATCGAGCGGCTCGGCCGAGGCGTAAAGCTTTTCGAGGATCTGGATCCATTCGGCCGCCTGGTCATAACCCTTCTCGACCAGCGGCGTGCCGAACATGCCGAATTCCTTCGGGTTCCAGCCACAGACGATGTTCAAGCCTGCGCGGCCCTGGCTGATGTGGTCGACCGTCGCCAACGCCTTGGCGGCGTAGAGCGGATGCACGAGCGGCACATGCACGGTCATGAACAGCCCGATCTGTTCGGTGGCCATGGCAAGCGCCGCCGCCCAGGTGAAAGTCTCGAACGACCATTCCCGCACCTTGTTGCGACCGCCAAAACCGCGCCAGCGCGCGATCGGCAGCATGAATTCCAGGCCGGCACGGTCGGCGATCTGCGCCGCGGTCAGATTGTCCTGCCAGCTCGCCGTCCAGCGTTCCGGCACGTCGGTTATGGCAAGCCCGCCATCCGCATTGGTCGAAAAGACGCCGAGCTTCAGCCTGTTCGGGCCGTGCAATGGGTGTGGCTTGTGCATGTCGCGACCTCCCGCCGAAGATCGCACGCTACGGCTCCGCAAAAATATTTCAAGCATGAAATAGCTTCGCCTCGCGATGGCGAGGCTGGTGCGTCCGAAGGTTCTTTCAACGACGCGAGCCGAACTGGCGCGACACGAGCACGGCCAGGGGCGTATCGACCGGGCAACAGTCCGGTCAAACTTTTTAAGCTTAAAACTTTCGCCTTGAAAACCGCGGCACTTTGGATAAGCATTCCAAAATCGATGGCTATTGCCGTGCCGGAGGGCTTGCTTGCCAGTCCATCGTGGTGGGAGGGGGTTTCAGTCCTTGTCGTTCATAGTGCCCCAGTCATCGTCCAGCGCGCGCTATGCCTTCGACGGTTTGCGCACCCAGATCCGCGACCTGCACATCGAGAACATCGCCACGGCCTTTCTGCGGATGCGCGTCTGCCGTGAGCGTGACCGGATAGCGACCGCGCTCGACCGCATGGTCGCTGCCATGAATTGACGCCCCGCCTGAAGCGGGGCGGCAAAAAACCGTGCGGGAGCAACCCGCCCGATCAACAACAGAGGGAACACAAATGAGCTTCACTCGTCGCAAATTGCTTCTTCTCGCCGCCGCCATCGGCATCGCCGCCGGCCCTGCCACCGCCTATGCCGCTGACGTACTCAATGTCGGCGCCTATCCGACCAATCCGCCCTTCGAATACAAGAACGAGAGCGGCACTTTCGAAGGCTTCGAAGTCGATATCGTCAATGAAGCCGCCAAGCGCATCGGCACGACCACCGACATCGCCGATCTCGGCTTCCAGGCGCTGTTCGCCGCCACCACGTCGAAGCGCATCGACGTCGCCATCTCCTCGATCACCATTACGGCGGAGCGGCTGAAGTCGCAGTCGTTCACCCAGCCCTATTATGATTCCGACATGGGCATCGCCACCAAGACCGACAGCCCGATCAAGGCCGAAGCCGACCTCAAGGGCAAGATCGTCGGTGTGCTGTCCGGCTCGACCGGAGAGACATGGGTCAAGGCGCATCAGGAAGCCGACGGCTTCAGCGACGTGAAGGGTTACGACACGCAGCAGAACCTGCTGCTCGACCTCAGCGCCGGTCGCGTCGATGCCGCCGTCAGCGACATTCCGGGCATGCAGTATTCCTTCACCAAGATGAAGGATCTGACCGTCAAGGAGCGCATCAAGACCGGCGAGCAGTACGGCCTGATGATGACCAAGGACCATCCGCTGCTCGGCAAGCTGAACGACGCGCTGACCGCGATGAAGAAGGACGGCACCCTGGCCGCGATCCACAAGAAGTGGTTCGGCAGCGACGCGCCCGCCGACTCTTCGACCGTGAAGGAAATGCCGCTGCCGAAGGCCTGAGCGGCAATGCATTGAAATCGTGCCGGCTGTCCAGGCCGGCACGATTCATTTCACGCTCTGGTGCCGGCTCCCGCCGCAGACCGCCTCGCCTTCGGTGAGGTCGATTGATTTTAACGTGAGCATTCTTTGCTCTGGGGTTCGGGAACGCTCCCATGTCGCTGCTCGACACCTTCTTCAACCCCGATGTCATCATGTCCAGCCTGCCGGCGCTGCTGCGCGGCTTCCTGAACACGCTGCTGCTCGGCATCTTGAGCATCGGCATCGGCATCCCTATCGGCCTTTTGATCAGCCTGCTGCGGCTCTATGCGCCGAAGCCGCTGCGGTGGCTTGCGGTCGGCTACACCGACATTTTCCGCGCCCTGCCGGTGCTGGTCGTGCTGATCCTGATCTACTATGCGCTGCCGTTCCTCGGCATTCGCCTATCGTCCTGGGCCTCGGCGGTGACGGCGTTCGCCATCATCATGTCGGCCTATTCGGCCGAGGTGTTCCGCTCCGGCATCGAAAGCATTCCGCATGGCCAGTTCGAGGCGGCGCAGGCGCTTGGCCTGCCGTTCCTGCTGACCCTGCGCAAGGTGGTGCTGCCGCAAGCTATCCGCGTCGTCATCCCGCCAATGACCAGCAACTGCGTCTCGATGTTCAAGGACACCTCGCTCGCCTCCACCGTGGCACTGCCTGAACTGCTCAAGGAAGCGACCAATGCGCAGTCGCTCTATGCCAACCCTTCGCCGCTGATCGGCGCGGCTCTTGTCTATCTCATCTTCCTCTGGCCGATGGTCCGCCTCGTCAGCCTGCTTGAGGACCGCTTCAAGACCGGAAAGACCCGCTGACCTCGCCAGCTGATTCCACCCCGCCCAAGTCCTTCGCAGGAGCTACGCGTGAACAAGCACCAGACCGACAATGCCAACGCCATGACGTTCCCCGTCGACACCATCCGCGCCATGTTTCCAGCCTTGCAGCGGGCCGGCGACTTCGTCTTCATGGACAACGCGGCAGGCGCCCAGATCCCGCAGAGCGTGCTCGACGCTGTGACCAACCATCTGGTTTCGCACAACGTGCAGCGCGGCGGCCGCTATGGCCGCAGCGTGACCGTCGACCAGTCGGTCGCGGACGCACGCGAGAGCGTGGCGCTGCTGATCAATGCCTACAACCCGGCTGAAATCTGCTTCGGCATGAATGCCACCTCGTTCATTCGCCTGGTCAGCCTCGGCATCGGCCAGATGCTCGGGGAGCGTGACGAGATCATCATCACCGACATGGATCACGACGCCAACATCGCCACATGGCTGGCGCTGGAATCGGCCGGTGCGAAATTCAAATGGTGGCGCATGCGCGAGGACGGCAATCTGCATGTCGACGACCTGCGTCCGCTGGTCTGCGACCGCACGCGTCTGGTCGCCTGCACGGTGACCGCGCATTCGATCGGCTCGATCGTCGATGTCGCTTCAGTGGCTGGGATCGCGCACGCCGCCGGCGCCGAAGTCTTCCTCGACTGCGTACATTACGGGCCGCACGGGTTGATCGACGTGCAGGCCTGGGACTGCGACTACCTCGTCTGCTCTGGCTACAAGAATTTCTCGCCGCATATGGGTTTCCTGTGGGGCCGCTTCGAAACGCTGAAGCGACTGCCGACCTTCCGCGAGGATTTCATCCCCGACGAGCCGCCCTACAAGGTCGAGGCCGGCACGTTCATCTACGAGAACGTCTCCGGCATGAATGCCGCCGTACAGTATCTCGAACTGATCGGCCGCAATCTGGCACCCTCCAACAACCGGTCGCGGCGCGACAACATCGTTGCCGGCATGGGCGCCATCCGCGACTATGAACTGGTGCTGGCACGCGAGATGCTCGCAGTGCTCAAGGACTGCGGCGCGACCATCTATGGCGTAGCCGACGAGGCGCGCATCAATGAGCGCGTGCCGACCTTCTGCTTCAATATCGGCAAACTGTCGCCGCAGCGGATCGTCGAGGAAATGGCCGAGATGCAGATCGGCATCCGCGACGGCCACATGTACGCGCCACGGCTAATGAGGCGTCTCAACCTGTCGATGGATAGCGGCGCCATCCGCGCTTCGCTGGTCCACTACAACACGGTTGAGGAAGTCCACCGCTTCGGCGAAGCGCTGCGCGCCATCATCGCCAAATTGTCGTAAGGCGGCGGCTACTCCAGCGTCGTCATCCCTGGGCGAAGCAAGGAGCGAGGTGTCCCGCAGACCTTAGCATGACGAAGAGGCGCTAAGCCGCCTTCTTCTTCGCCAGCCTTGCCTTGATCGAGGCGACGTCGGCGCGCGGGGTCGCGGCGAACAGGGTCCTGGTGTAGCTGTGCTTGGGGTCGGAAAAGACCTCGTCGCGCGAGCCGTATTCGACGGCTTCGCCGAAATACATCACCATCACGTCGTCGGCGATGTAACGCACGACGGACAAATCATGGCTGATGAAGACATAGGTCAGTTGGAACTCGTCCTGCAGGTCGGCGAGCAGGTTCAGCACCTGTGCCTGCACCGACAGATCGAGCGCCGAGACCGGCTCGTCCAGCACCAGCAGGCTTGGGTTCAGCATCAGCGCGCGGGCAATGGCGATGCGCTGGCGCTGGCCGCCCGAGAACATGTGCGGATAGCGGTTGTAGTGCTCGTGACCGAGGCCGACCTTCTTCAGCATCTTCATCGCCAGGTCGCGACGCTCGGCCGCCGGCTTGTCGGTGTTGATCAGCAGCGGCTCGCCCAGCACGTCGCCGATCTTCTGTCGCGGATTGAGCGATCCGTAGGGATTCTGGAAAACGATCTGCACCTTGCGGCGCATGTCCTTTGACAGGCCATGTTTGGCGATATCGACCTTATTGCCGTCGATGAACAGCTCGCCCGCTGTCGCCGGATCGATCAGCGTGATGATGCGGGCTAGTGTTGACTTGCCGCAGCCGCTTTCGCCGACGATGGCCAGCGTCTTGCCCTTGTCCACCGTGAAGGAGACGCCCTTGACGGCATGCACGGTGCGCGGTCCGGTGAACAGGCCGCCGCCGATGTGATAGTCGCGGACGATGTTCTTGCCTTCGAGAACGGTCGTGCTCATAACGCGGCTCCCGCAGCCGAAGGCGCCGGCTCGAACATCATGTCGGACACGGTCGGCAGCCGGTCGCCGACAGCGTTCTCCGGCAAGGCCGACAGCAGGGCCCGCGTATAATTGCTCTTCGGCGACTCGAACAGCGAAAGCACGTCGGCCTCTTCCATTTTGCGGCCCTTGTACTGGACGATGACGCGGTCGGCGGTTTCGGCCACCACGCCCATATTGTGGGTGATCATGATCAGGCCCATGCCGTATTTGGCCTGCAGCGAGACCAGCAGATCGAGGATCTGTTTCTGGATGGTGACGTCGAGCGCCGTGGTTGGCTCATCGGCGATCAGCAGTTTCGGGTTGCAGGCGATGGCGATGGCGATCATGACGCGCTGGCACTGGCCGCCCGACATCTGGTGCGGGAACGAGCTCAGTCGCTCCTCCGGGTCGGCGATGCCGACCAGCTTCATCAGTTCGATGGCACGCGCCCGGCGCTGGGCGCGATCCATGCCCATGTGGAAGCGCAGCACCTCCTCGATCTGGAAGCCGACCGTGAAGCATGGGTTGAGGCTGGCGATCGGCTCCTGGAAGATCATCGAAATGTCCTTGCCGACGATCTTGCGGCGTTCGGACGGACTGAGCTCCAAAAGATCGACGCCGTCGAAGGCCATGCGGTCGGCCTTGACCGTTGCCGTGTTGGGCAACAGGCCCATTACCGCCAGCATCGCCACCGACTTGCCGGAGCCGGACTCACCGACGATCGCCAGCACTTCGCGCGGCTCGATCGCGAGATCGATGCCTTGCACGGCCATGAACGGTCCGGCCGCCGTGTCGAAGGAAACAGTAAGGTTCTTGATCTCGAGCAGAGACATGCTCAGGACCTCTTCAGCTTGGGGTCGAGCGCGTCGCGCAGGCCGTCGCCGATCAGGTTGATGGCGAAGACGGTGATCAGGATGGCGAGGCCCGGGAAAGTCACCACCCACCAGGCGCGCAGGATGAACTCGCGCGCCTCGGCCAGCATGGTGCCCCACTCAGGCGTCGGCGGCTGCGCGCCCATGCCAAGGAAGCCGAGGGCGGCGGCCTCGAGAATGGCGTTGGAGAAGGACAGCGTCGCCTGCACGATCAACGGCGCGATGCAGTTGGGCAGGATGGTGACCAGCATCAGCCTGAGATGGCTGGCGCCGGCGACCTTGGCCGAGATGACGTATTCGCGATTCTTCTCGGCCATCACGGCGGCGCGGGTCAGCCGGGCGAAATGCGGCTGAAGCACAAAGGCGATGGCGATCATGGCGTTGACAAGGCCAGGCCCGAGCACCGCAACCAGCACCAGGGCCAAGAGCAGCGACGGGAAGGCCAGGATGATATCCATGATGCGCATGATCAGCGTGTCTACCCAGCCGCGGCAGTAGCCGGCGAGCAGGCCGAGGATAACGCCCGAGATCAGCGCTGACGTGACGACGACGAAGCCAATGGCGAGCGAAAAGCGCGAGCCGTAGATCAGCCGCGACAGCATATCGCGGCCGACGGCGTCGGTGCCGAGCAGGAACTGCGCGTTACCGCCCTCCTGCCAGGCCGGCGGCGTCAGGAAGAAGTCGCGGAACTGGTCGTCGGGCGAATGCGGCGCCAGCAGCGGCGCGAAGATGGCGATCAGGATCAGCAGCGCAAAGACGAAGAGCCCGATCACCGCGCCCTTGTTGACGGAGAAGTAGTGCCAGAACTCGCCGAGCATCTGCAGCCTGGCGTCTTGCGGCTTGACGACGGTCACGGCTTCAATGGTGGCTGGGCCTTCGTTGCTCATGTCAGTTGGCCCGGATACGTGGGTTGATGACGGCGTAGAGCACGTCGACGATGAGGTTCACCGACATGACGATCAGCGCGATCAAGAGCAAGCCGCCCTGTACGGTGAAATAGTCCCGCTTGGAAATAGCGTCGATCATCCATTTGCCAATGCCGGGCCAAGAGAAGATGCTCTCGGTCAGGATGGCGCCGGTCAAAAGCGTTCCGACCTGCAGGCCGATGGTGGTGACGACCGGGATCAGCGCGTTGCGAAAGGCATGCAAACCGATGACGCGGCGCGGCGCCAGGCCCTTGGCACGCGCGGTGCGCACATAGTCCTCGCCGAGCACTTCAAGCATCGCCGATCGCGTCTGCCTAGCGATGACCGCCAACGGGATGGTGCCGAGCACGACGGTTGGAAGGATGAGGTGCGACAGCGCCGAGCGGAAGGCGCCCTTCTGCCCCGAGATCAGGGAATCGATGGTCATGAAGCCGGTCACCGGCTTGAAGAAATAGAGAAGGTCGATGCGGCCGGAAACCGGCGTCCAGTGCAGCGTGCCGGAAAACACGATGATCAGCAGCAGACCCCACCAGAAGATCGGCATGGAATAGCCTGCCAGCGCCGTGCCCATGGTCAGCTGATCGAACCAAGAGCCGCGGCGGATCGCGGCGAAGATGCCGGCGGCGACGCCCAGGATAACGGCAAAGATCATGGCGAAGATGGCGAGCTCGACCGTTGCCGGGAAGCGCATCAGGAAATCCCTCAGCACCGGCGTCTTGGTCGAAAACGAGGTGCCGAAATCGCCGCTCAGGATGTTGGTCAAATAGGTCAGGTACTGTTGCCATATCGGCAGATCGAAGCCGAACTGGTGCATCAGCGCCGCGTGGCGTTCGGGCGACAGGCCGCGTTCGCCCGCAAGCACCAGCACCGGATCACCGGGCAGGATGCGCACGAAGCCAAAGGCGAGGATGGTTATCCCGATGAAGGTCGGGATGATGAGGGCGAGCTTGCCGAGGATATAACGCAGCATGGCGGGCGAGTGGGGGCGCCACCATGCGGTGACGCCCCCGTTTCGCGAACCTTATTCGGCGATATCGACGCCGTCGAAGCGATGGATGCCGAGCGGATCCATCGCAAAGCCGGTGACGGTCTTCTGCATCGGCATGAACACCTTGGAGTGAGCGAGCGTCGCCCAGGGTGCCTGTTCCTTGAAGATGACCTGCGCCTTCTCGTAGAGCTTGGTGCGCTCGGCCTGATCCGAAACGGTCTTGGCCTTGTTGATGAGCGCATCGAAGTCCTTGTTGCACCATTCCGCGCGGTTGTTCGAACCGACGGAAGCGCAGCTCAGGAGCACGCCGAGGAAGTTGTCCGGATCACCATTGTCGCCGGTCCAGCCGACGATGACGGCGCCGTCGTGATCGACAGCCGAAGCGCGCTTGAGGTATTCACCCCAATCGTAGCTGACGATGTTGACGGTGACGCCGACCTTGGCGAAGTCCGACTGGATCAGTTCAGCGGTGCGGCGCGCGTTCGGCATATAAGGGCGCGACACCGGCATGGCCCAGACGTTCATCTTGAGGTCCTTGACGCCGGCCTTTTTAAGCAGCTTCTTGGACGCTTCCGGATCGTACGGATCGTCCTTCACTTGCTTGTTGTACGACCACATGGTCGGCGGGATCGGATTGATCGCCACCTGGCCGGCACCCTGGAAGACGGCGTCGATGATGGCCTTCTTGTTGATAGCCATGTTGAGCGCCTTGCGGACGCGCACGTCGTCGAACGGCTTCTGCTGGGTGTTGTACATCAGCGCGCCGACATTGAGGCCTTCCTGCTCGTCGACCTTCAGGCTTGGTTCAGCCTGCAGGCCGGCGATGTCGGCCGGTGCCGGGTATGACATGATGTTGCATTCGCCGGCCTTGAGCTTCTGCGCGCGCACCGCCGGATCGGTGGTGATGGCGAAGACCAGATCGTCGATCTTCTGCTTGCCGCCCCAATAGTCCGGGTTGGCCTTGTAGCGGATGGCCGCGTCGGTCTGGTAGTCGACGAAGATGAACGGGCCGGTGCCGATCGGCTTCTGGTTGAACAGTTCCGGCGTCTTGTCGGCCTGCAGCTTGTCGGCATATTCCTTGGAGACGACCGAGGCGAAGTCCATGCCCAGCGTCGGAATGAAGGTGATTGCCGGCTCCTTGAGGGTGAACTTTACCGTCAAGTCGTCAACCTTCTCGACCTTGGTGATGTTGTCGCCGAACTGGTCATTGTAATACTGGTAGGCAATGCCCGGGATGTACTGGAACCACGGGCCGTTCTTGTCGACCTGACGTTGGAAGGAGAACACCACGTCGTCGGCGTTGAAGTCGCGCGTCGGAGTGAAATAGTCGGTGGCGGCAAACTTGACGCCCTTGCGCAGCTTGAAGACGTATTCCTTGCCATCGTCGGAGATCGTCCAGCTTTCAGCCAGGCCCGGCGAGATCGTCGTCTTGCCGTGATCGAATTCGACAAGGCGGTTGAAGACGGTGCGCGAGGATGCGTCGAAGGTTTGGCCGGCGGTATACGGCGCCGGGTCGAAACCCTCCGGTGAAGCTTCCGCGCAATAGACCAGAGTTTTCGCGTTGGCCACGCCGCCCAGGACGCTTGCAGCCAGCAACGCGGCTGCAAAAGTCAGTTTCTTCTTCATTGAGCACTCCCTGATGTTCTTCCAAGCCCCTCTATCAGGCTCGCGAAGCGCGCATATAAGCACCGTTTTTCCGGCTTTGGAACACCCCGTTTGCTTACCCCGCGGGAAGCAGGAAAAAAATCCGCGATTTCGCTTAAACGCAGAAAAAATTAGCAGTTTTTTCCAATCACGAGATTGTTAACGACCGCATTTTTTTATTGATTGCCGATCTGACGATATTGATGCCGCGCGCACTTCCGAGCCGCCGGGTGTGCGGCAGGACAACGGTCGCGGCAGGAAGTATTTCTCGACGGCAAATCTTTCGCCGCCTTGCCGCAGGGGCAAGACTTGCACGGTCGTCAATGGAGGCAATACATAGGTGGTATAGCGGCGGCAGCGGAGGACGTCTCTGTCAATTCAGGGGCGAGCGCGGCGCGATCGAACAAGAATTGTCGAGGGAGGAACGGGTGGCAAAAGCATCGAGGAAGACGGCGCCGGCGAAGACGGAAGCCAAGGCGGCTCCAAAAGCAGCCGGCGGCATGTCCACGCCGAAAGTGCCCGCTGCCAAAGCCGCCGCGCCCAAGCCGAAGGCGCCCGTGCCGGCGAAGGCAAGCCCAAAGCCGGCAACCAAAGCCCCGATCAAGAAAGCCTCGACAAAGACTGTTGTCGGAAAGACGGTGCCCGCGGCAAAGTCGGCAGCTGCCAAGCCGGTGGCGAAGGCTGCGGCGGCCAAGGCCTCGCCGGCAGCGAAGCCTGCCGAGACTGCCGCCAGGCGATTGCCGAATGCACTGACGGCGCTGGCCGCCGGACTGCCGGAAAAGCCGTGGCTTAAGAGCTATCCGAAAAACGTGGCGGCCGAAATCGGCCCTCTGCCCTATAGTTCGATCGGCGATTTCCTGGTTGCCGCCTGCAAGCAATTTTCCGCGCAGCCCGCCTTCACCTGCATGGACAAGTCCATCAGCTACGCCGATGTCGAGCGGCTGTCGGCGGCCTTCGGCGCCTATCTACAATCGAAGGGTCTTCAGAAAGGCGCGCGCGTCGCGCTGATGATGCCGAACGTGCTGCAATATCCGGTGGCGATGATGGCCGTCTTGCGCGCCGGTTATGTCGTGGTGAACATCAACCCGCTCTACACGCCGCGCGAGCTCGAACATCAACTCAAGGACTCCGGTGCGCAAGCCATCGTCATCCTCGAGAACTTCGCCAACACCTTGCAGGCGGTGATCGCCAGGACGGCGGTCAAGCATGTCGTGGTTGCCGCGATGGGCGACATGCTCGGGGGACTGAAGGGTAGCATCGTCAATTTCGTCGTGCGCCGGGTGAAGAAGATGGTGCCGGCCTGGTCATTGCCCGGTCACGTCAAGTTCAATGTGGCCTTGAAGGCCGGCGCCGGCGCGACCTTCAAGCCGGCCAAGGTGACGGCCAATGATGTTGCCTTCCTGCAATATACGGGGGGCACCACGGGTGTCTCGAAGGGAGCCACGCTGCTGCACAGCAACGTGCTCGCCAACGTCGCGCAGAACGCGCAATGGATGGAGGACGCCTATACGATCAAGCCGAAACCGGCGCATCCCAACTTCATCTGCGCGCTGCCGCTCTATCATATCTTCGCGCTGACGGTTAACGCGCTGATGGGCATGCAGCAAGGCGCCCGCAATGTGCTCATTCCCAACCCGCGCGACATTCCCGGCTTCGTCAAGGAGCTCCAGAAATACCCGGTGCACATCTTTCCGGGCCTCAACACGCTGTTCAACGCACTGCTCAACAATGAGGATTTCCGCAAGCTCGACTTCAGGCCGCTGATCCTGACGCTGGGCGGCGGCATGGCGGTGCAGAAGGGCGTCGCCGAACGCTGGAAGGCGCTGACCGGTTGTTCGGTCACCGAAGGCTACGGCCTCTCGGAAACCTCGCCGGTGGCCACGGCCAACAAGTTCACCGCCGGCGACTTCACCGGCACGATCGGCCTGCCGCTGCCTTCTACCGAGATCGCCGTCCGCGACGACGACGGCAACAACCTGCCGCTCGGCGAGGTCGGTGAAATCTGCATCCGGGGACCGCAGGTGATGGCGGGCTACTGGAACCGGCCCGATGAGACCGCCAAGGTGATGACCAAGGACGGCTACTTCAAATCCGGCGACATGGGCTTCATGGACGAGCGCGGCTACACCAAGATCGTCGACCGCAAGAAGGACATGATCCTGGTCTCGGGCTTCAACGTCTATCCGAACGAGCTCGAGGAAGTCGTGGCGATGCATCCGGGAGTGCTCGAAGTGGCGGCGATCGGCGTGCCGGACGAGCATTCGGGCGAGGTGCCGAAACTGTTCGTGGTCAAGAAAGATCCGGCGCTGACCGCAGAGACGCTCACCGCGTATTGCCGCGAGAACCTGACCGGCTACAAACGGCCCAGATACATCGAGTTCAGGACCGAACTGCCGAAGACACCGGTCGGCAAGATCCTGCGCCGAGCGCTGCGGGAATAAACGCGATTTGAAGGATGGCCCTGGCAATCGAGGGTTCGCGGACGATGGCCGACGTCCCGACGCGGCTACGTTCATCAAGGCGAATATGCGCCTTGTGCCTGTTCCGGCACTTCCCCAAATCCTGCTCTACACGGCCCATCCTGCAAGCGGTCTCAGGCGGCTGATCGAGTGGTGTGACCATGGCGTCGAGCCGGAAGACAGCATCGAGGCCGACGAGAACGGGACCGAAGCGCAGCCGCCCTACTGGGCCTATGCCTGGGCCGGCGGCGCGGTGCTTGCCCGCTTCATATTCGAGCGACCGCAGACGGTAATCGGGCGGCGTGTGCTCGACCTCGGCGCCGGTTCAGGCCTCGTCGGTATCGCCGCCGCCAAGGCTGGCGCCCGCGCGGTGCTTGCGGCCGAGATAGACCGTAACGGCGTTGCAGCGATCGGCCTCAATGCCGCCGCCAACGGCGTCACGATCACCGTTGTCGACAAGGATATCACCACTGGCCCGCCACCGGCCGTCGACCTTGTGCTCGCAGGCGATGTTTTTTACGGCCATGAGGTTGCCTTACGCGTTACCCCATTCCTCGACCGCTGCCTGGCCGCCGGCATCGAGGTTCTGGTCGGCGATCCCCGTCGCACCGATCTGCCGCTGTCACGGCTGCGATTGCTCGCCGAGTACCGGGTGCCGGATTTCGGCGACGCGAAGGGTGTCGCGACGAAACCGAGCGGTGTGTTTTCCTTTGAAGCGGATGACCGCTGTCGCTGAACCCAGTCACTCGGAATGTACCGAGTTCGACCGCCAACGCAGATGATCATCCAATCAAAGGCACGTTCAGATAGCAGTCGTGACGGCCGCTAACATCTAAGCTCAGCGTCCCCTAATTCGCCAATGTACTTTTCGCCATACAGATGTATCCGCTCAAGTCGCTCGAAGCAGCTCTCCGCGAATAGAGCGCCCCGTCGCTAACGTCGCCTACGTCACGGTCGTCCTCACGCGCCATGCCAAGTCTAACAGATGCGGTTGCGCCGACGATCTTCTTGCCACGGGCCTCTATCGCACCACCGCTGATCTGCTGGCGTAGGCGCTCTCCCCCAAAAGGAGGTTTTCCGCGACGGCCCGCGGCAACCGGAGAAGGGAACCTGTGCTCTCAAACCAGCATCGACTGCTGGGAGAAGATGCCCGCCATCGCGCCGTGCGATGATGCCGTGGTGACCGAGGCCATGAGGGGGTTGGCGAGGTCGCCGGCGGCGTAGATGCCGGGCATGCTGGTTTCGCGGCGCTCGTCGACCTTGAGGGCAATGCCGAGGGGCGAATCGACCGTGGCGAGGCCCAGTGATTCATGCAGGCTTGCGGACGGCTTGTTGCGCGGATGCGCGAACAGGATGTCGACTGCGACATTGGGGCCGGTATCGAGCTCGACGGTGGCGTGATGGCCCCCGTGATGGGCGATTCCGGTGATCCGGCCATCGACGACAGGTATATTGCGGTGCCCCAGATCGGCCCGAATATCGGGCGGAATGTCGTGACCATCGGCGAAGAGCGTCAACGTGTCGGTCCAGTCGTGGTACAGCCTGACATAATTGTGCGACTGCCGGCCGGACCAGACGAGGCCCCAATGCTGGCCGGCGACTTCAAAGCCGTCGCAATAGGGACAGGGCACGATGGACGTGCCCCAGCCTTCGGCAAAGCCCGGAACATCAGGCATCTGGTCGACGACGCCATAGCTCAGGATCAGCCGGCGCGCCGCAAGGCTTTCGCCGTCGCCAGTGAGGACGGAGAAATCGTCGATGGCGCCAGAGATGCTGTCGGCCCGGGCATTGACCAGCCTGATCGTGGGATAGCGCGCCAGTTGCTGCCGCGCCTCGGCCAGGATGTCCAGCGGTGGCTTGTGGTCGTGGCCGAGCAGGCCATGCGAGTGGCCGGCAAAGCGGTTGCGCGGCAGGCCGGTATCGAGAACGGTGACCTTGCGGCGGGCACGGCCGAGCTGCAGGGCGCCGGCGAGACCGGCAAAGCTGCCGCCGATGATGATGACGTCATCCATGATGGGCTCCGTGTTGTGGATGGAGGGGGTTGGGCTGGGCCGGGCGCGAAATATCGTCCACCGATACGCGCTCGAGACGGTCAGCGAGCAGGGCTTCGGCATCGACGAGAATGTCGCCCATCACTGTGTTGACCGGCCGGACAATGCCGCATTCGATATCGCCGGGCGGCCCGGGGAAACTTGATTTGGAGGACAAGTTGAAACCGACCCGTTGGCTTGCACATTTCAGATACTACGTGGTATCGTAATGCACGAATTAGGATACTGTCAAGGACTGGAATTGTCGTGACCGTAAACAGCCAGGGCCGGCGCGGCCGGCCGGCCAACGAGGCGCTTGGCCAAACGATAGTCGACGCCGCGTGCGAACTCTTTGAGGAACTGGGTTTTCATGCGACGACATTGGACAAGGTCGCCCAGCGAGCGAAGATATCCAAGCTCAGCATCTATCGGCACTTCGAGAACAAGGAGGCGCTGTTCAGCGCGGCCATCGCGGCCCGCTGCCGTCAGTTTGCACCACAGGCCCTTGTTGAAGGCGTCGACGGTTCGGCCGAAGATCAGCTCATGGCGGTGGGATCATCGCTGCTTCGCACGCTGTTGAGCCCGGACGTCCGCAGTGTCGAAGCCATGATCATGGCCGACAAGACGAATCAAAATTCGTTAAGCAAGGTCCATTACGAAGCCGGCCCCGCCCATGTCATCGCCCAAATCGAGGCCCTGTTGCGCCGGTTGCACGCGAAGGCGGTTCTGAACGTGCCCGATCCTCTCCGGTCCGCCCGCTTGTTTGCCGCGCTTTTCAAAGGATCCGATCTCCTGATTATCGCACGCTTCGATCAGGCGAGAGCAGAGGACGACAACGAAATCGAATCCTATTGCCGGTCGGCCGTCGCCATGTTCATCGCCGCGCACGGCGGCAAAGGCCACGCAGGATACTAATCCCGCACATCTTATGTCGCGGGGTGAAGTGAAGAACGGCAGCTAACCGTCGGTTTCGACTACCTGCAGACGTTCGGCTCACCACCCCATCTCAGCCGTTGGCGGGAAAGTCCCAAGTCGATTTGCCAAGCCTAGCCCGGTCAGATCGTCTCCTTGACCCGTGCCGAGAGGAAGTCGGGCAGATCGGCAACCGAATCAAGAACAATGTCGGCAATCCCGGCCAGCGATTCGCGGGTGCCGGTGCCGGAGAGCACGCCGACCGCCAGTCCGCAGCCGCCGGCCCGCGCCATTTCGAGATCGTGGCGGTTGTCGCCGACCATGGCGATTTCCGTGGGCTTCAGCCCGGTGAGATCGCTGAAGGCCAGGATGGTGTCGGGCGCCGGCTTCGGATTGGCCACCGCGTCGTAGCCGTAAGCCGCGTCGAACAGCTGGGCGACGCCGAGCGTGACAAGCGTCTTTTCCGCACCGCTGGTCGAATCGTTGGTGGCGACGCCGAGCCGGTAGGACTTCCTGTGCAAGGCCGTCAGCGTGTCGACGATGCCCGGCAGCGCCACAGCCATCGCCGAGCCCTGCACCGAGGTGATCTCGTTGAAGCGGGCAACCGCAAGCATCTGGTCCTCGTTGGACAGCCGCGGGAACCACAATTCGACGACGTCGAGATTGGTGCCGGATGCAAAGATGGAGTCAGGCTTGAAGCGCTTGCTGGTGAAATCGAAGCCGGCGGCCGCCAGCAGCCTGTCGGCTTTCCAGCGATCACCCTCGGACGCATCCATGGCCATGAAGTCGGCAACTCCAAGCCAGGTCGCGTTGAAGTCGACAAGCGTTCCATCCTTGTCGAACAATATACCCTTGATGTCTGCCAAGCTTTTCACTCCGATCCACGCAAATGGTGGATGAATCCCACGAGACCAGCGGTCGATGCATCCCGCTTGGCGGCACTTTCCTTGCCCTCCACGACAGGCAGAAGGCCGGTGGCGAGTTCCTTGCCGAGTTCGACGCCCCACTGGTCGAAGGAGTTGATGTTGAACAGCGTTCCCTCGACGAAGACGCGGTGCTCGTAGAGCGCGATCAGCCGGCCGAAGGTGCGCGGATCGAGTTTGCGGTAGAGGATGGTCACGGAGGGCCGGTTTCCGGAGAAGACGCGGTGCGGGGCAATTTTGTCGACCTCGGCCGGCTTCATGCCCTTGGCCAGCATCTGGGCACGGGCCTCGTCCAGCGTGCGGCCCTTCATCAGCGCTTCCGACTGCGCCAGGCAGTTGGCGAGCAGCAAATCGTGCTGATGCTTTAGATCGGGCTCGTGGCCGACGGCCGCGGCAAGGAACTCGACCGGGATGAAATCGGTGCCCTGGTGCAGCAGTTGGAAGAAGGCATGCTGGCCGTTGGTGCCAGGCTCGCCCCAGACCAGTGGTCCGGTTTGCGTCGTTACGTCGGTGCCTTCGAGGGTGACGCTCTTGCCGTTGGATTCCATATCGAGCTGCTGCAGATAGGCCGGCAGCCTGGACAGGCGCTGGTCATAGGGGATGACGGCGCGCGCCGGATACCCGCAGATCACGCGATGCCACCAGCCGACCAGTCCCAGCAACGCCGGCAGGTTCTCCAGCACGGGCGCGGTGCGGAAATGCTCGTCCATCTCGTGCGCGCCATCGAGGAACGCGCGGAAATTCCGCGGGCCTACAGCGATCATCACCGGCAGGCCGATCGCACCCCAGAGCGAATAGCGGCCACCGACCCAGTCCCAGAAGCCGAAGACGCGATCCGGCGCGATGCCGAACTTGGCCACAAGGTCGAGCGCGGTCGAGACGGCGGCGAAATGCTTGCCCACCGCTTCCTTGCAGAGCGCTTCCTGCACCCATTTGCGCGCCGTCTGCGCATTCGTCATCGTCTCGACGGTGGTGAAGGTCTTGGAGGCGATAATGAACAACGTGGTTTCGGCCGACAGGCCCTTCAGCGTGTCGTGGATATGGGCGCCGTCGATGTTGGAGACGTAATGCGCGCGCGGCCCGTCATGATAGGGCGCCAGTGCCAGCGTTGCCATGGCCGGACCGAGATCGGAACCACCGATGCCGATGTTGACGATGTCGGTGATCTTCTTGCCCGTAGCGCCGGCCGCCTTGCCCGACCGCACGGCGTCGGCAAAGGCGCCCATCGCGTCGAGCACGGCTATGACGTCCGCCTTGACGTCCTGGCCATCGACGGTGACGCCCTTGCCGGTCAGGTTGCGCAACGCCGTATGCAGCACGGCGCGATCCTCAGTGAGGTTGATCTTCTTGCCGGCGAACATGGCGGCGCGACGACCTTCGAGATTGGCCGCCTTGGCGAGCCGTTCCAGCAAGTCCATGGTGAGCCCGTCGACGGCGCATTTCGACCAGTCGAGCAGAAGGTCGCCGTCGGTGGCGGAGAATGTCTCGAAACGCTTGGGATCAGCGGCGAAGGCCTGGCGCATGCTGGCGGGCGCCGCCGCGCGATGATCGCGCAAGGCAGCGAGCTGTTTTTGGAAGGACGATTGATCCACTGCCGAACTCCGAAACCTCGAGCCATCATTACGAACCGGATGTTTCCGGCGCGTGTCGTCGCGACAATCTATCGAACCTAATTCGAGCCATTTCAATGCGCAGCGATGACGCACGCAGTCATCGCCGGGACGAGGCGCCGCGTCACCCCGCGATGCCGCAGCGCAGCATCAAAATGGCGTGAAGGATCACTGGCATAAATCCCAACGATCAGAAAAATTGATTGGCGCAACCCCTTGTGCCACGGTTACGTTCGGCTGGTCCAGCCAAGCGAAAAAGACTGGCCATCGAGGAACACCTCCCATGCCACAGCGTAACGACACGGCCATATGGTCCGGCCTGTTCCGGATTTCGGCGGAATCGGGCCAGACCCTGCAGGCGCAGATCCGCCAAGCCATCGTGGCCGCCATTCTCGACCGCCAGATTGCCGCTTCGATGCCGCTTCCTTCGTGCCGGATCCTGGCTGAAAAGCTCGGCGTTGCGCGCGGAACCGTCGTGCTGGCGTTCCAGCAGCTCGTCGACCAGGGCTTCCTGGTGGCACGCGAGCGGCGTGGCCATTTCGTCAATCCCGATGTGCTGGCAACGCCTGCCAAGCCGCACCAGAAGGCGCCCGACCAGGCCAACGAAATTGACTGGAAGGCACGCCGCAAGATCGCCGCCAGCGACATGCCGCCGCCGGCCAAGCACGAGAACTGGATCAAGTCGTCCTACCCCTTCGTCTACGGCCAGTTCGACCCGGCGCTGTTCCCGACCGCCGAGTGGCGCGAGTGCAACCGCATGGCGCTTGCCGTGCTCGAAATCCGCAACTGGGCGTCCGACATGGTCGACCGCGACGATCCGCTGCTGATCGAGCAGATCCAGGCGCGGCTGTTGCCGCGACGCGGCATCTTCGCCAATCCCGACGAGATCATCGTCACGCTGGGCGCCCAGAACGCGCTTTACATGCTGGCGACGCTGCTGATGTCCAAGGGCTCCAAGGTGGCGATGGAGGATCCCGGCTACCCCGATGCACGCTCGATCTTCCGCCTTGCAGGCGCCGACATACAGCCGGTGCCGGTCGACCAGTCCGGCATCGTAACCGCTTCTATTCCCAACGATTCCGGGTTCGTCTTCGTCACGCCCAGCCACCATTGCCCGACGATGGTGCCGCTTTCGGCGGAACGGCGGCAGGATCTTCTGGCGCGAGCCAACCGCTACAACCAGATCATCATCGAGGACGGCTATGACAGCCAGCTTCTCGACGAAGCACCGCAGCAGGCGCTGAAAAGCCTCGATCGTTCCGGCCGTGTCGTCTATGTCGGCTCGATGTCGAAGACGCTGGCTCCCGGCCTGCGGCTTGGCTACATCGTGGCGTCTGCCGGACTGATCTCCGAGCTCAGGGCACTGCGCCGCTTCATGCTGCGTCATCCGCCGGCCAACAATCAGCGCGCCGTAGCACTCTTCCTGTCGCTCGGCCATCATGAGGCGCTGGTACGACGGCTGTCGTCGGCCTTCGACGAGCGGCGCAAGCGGCTGGTCCATGCGATTTCCGCCTTCCTGCCGGAGTGGCGCTCGACTGATTCGGCCGGCGGCACGTCGCTGTGGCTCGAGGGACCGCGCGGCACCGATTCACGCGGGCTGGCCGAGGCAGCAGCCTCGCGCAGCGTCATCATCGAGCCGGGCGACCGTTTCTTCGATCGGACCGAGAAGCCTTCGCGTTTCATGCGGCTGGGCATCTCGTCAATCGCGCTGCAGCACATCGAGCCAGGCATCCGTGAACTCGCCACCGCCGCCGGACGCAGGCCGGCGGCCGCCTGATCCATCGCCCACCCCTTTGGACCGCAGCCGTGCAGGCGTGGCTCCGGTCCTTTAGTGTTCTGGCATATGCGACCGGACCCTCTGGCTCATAGTCTGGGCCAATGCCGGCGGCATAGTCGGAGCACAAAGGGGAAGAAGCAGCCGATGGTGGACCAACCGCCGCGCCCTGCTTCTCGGAAAGGTGGAGTGTCTCCATGTCAGTTCTTGAAAAGCAGGAAGCGGCGGCGGACCAGCGTTCGCGTCGCTCCGGCGGGCGCGAAGCGCGCCGCGCCATGCGGGCAGCACCCTTGGCCGACGACATCAAGCCGGTGCGCGCCGGCCTCGAAGGCGGCAGCTACGGACCGCTGACACAGAACGACCAGGAACGCATCCACGAAGCGGTGTTGACGCTCCTGGAGACGGTTGGCTTTGCCAATGCCATCCCCTCTTGCATCGAAGCCTTGACAGAGGCCGGCGGCACCTATGGCGACGATGGGCGCATCCGCTTTCCACGAGCGCTCGTGCTCGACACGATCAAAAAAGCGGCACGGCATTTCACGCTACACGGCCAGGACCCCAAGCACGACATGCTGATCAAGGGTAAGCGCGTGCATTACGGCACGGCCGGAGCTGCCGTGCATCTGGTCGACGTCGAGAAGCGCGAATATCGCGAGTCGCTGCTGCAGGACATCTATGACGCCGCCCGCCTCGTCGAAGGGCTCGACAATATCCACTTCTTCCAGCGGCCGATGGTGCCGCGCGATATTCCCGATCCGCTCGAAATGGATTTCAACACGCTCTATGCCTGCGTGATGGGTACGTCCAAGCATGTCGGCACCTCGTTTACGGTGCGCGAGAATGTGCAGCCGGCGCTCGAAATGCTCTATGCCATTGCCGGAGGCGAGGAGAACTTCCGCGCCCGGCCGTTCGTGTCGAACTCGAACTGCTTCGTGGTGCCGCCGATGAAGTTCGCCGAGGACGCCTGCGGCGTGCTCGAGGCTTGCGTCGAGGGCGGCATCCCGATTCTCCTGCTGTCGGCCGGGCAGGCCGGCGCCACGGCACCGGCGGCGATTGCCGGTGCGGTGGTGCAAGCGGTGGCCGAAGTGCTGGCCGGTCTGGTCTATGTCAACGCCATCAAGCCGGGCCACCCGGCGATCTTCGGTACCTGGCCGTTCGTTTCGGATCTGCGCACCGGCGCAATGTCCGGCGGTTCGGCCGAGCAGGCAGTCCTGACTGCAGCGTGCGCACAAATGGCGCAATACTACGACTTGCCTGGCGGTTCAGCCGCCGGCATGACGGATTCGAAACTGCCCGATATCCAGTCCGGCTACGAAAAGGGCATCACCGACGTGATGGCCGGTCTCGCCGGGCTCAATCTCGTCTATGAATCGGCCGGCATGCATGCCTCCCTGCTCGGCTTTTGCCTGGAAAGCCTGATCATCGACAACGACATGCTCGGCCACTGCCTGCGCTGCGTGCGTGGCATCGAGGTGACTGACGAAGCGCTGTCGATCGATACCATTGCCGATGTCTGCCTGAAGGGTCCGGGCCACTATCTCGGCAATGAGCAGACGCTGCGGCTGATGCAGACGGAGTATTTTTACCCCGCCGTCGGCGACCGCTTTTCTCCCAAGGAATGGAACGAGAAGGGCCGGCCCGACATCTTGCAGCGGGCGATCATCGAGAAGAAGCGGGTGCTTGCCGAGCGCTTTCNGCTTTCCGCGCCATGTGCCGAAGCCGATCGACGACCGGCTGCGCGCCCGCTTTGGCGAAATGATCAAACTGCCTCGCGGCAGGATGGGCGGGTAAACAACGCTCCCGGAACAGCTATTCGGTGCCCAGCCCATAGCGCTCGACGACCTCGGCGCTGATCAGCTTGGCGTGCAGGGTCATCAATACGATTTGCGCATCGAAACTGTCGCCGGCCTGCACCGCGGCCTCGACCCGGCGCTCGACGTCCTGCCGTTGCGGCAGGCCATGGGAGCTTTCGAAGGTTTCTGGGCCGGCAACGCAATAGCTGAACAATTGCGCCACTTCCGCATAGGCCTTGGTGGGCGGCTCGTCGGACCAGTGATCCTTCATCAGATTGACGATGGTGAGTTTTACGCCCTCCGGCACAAGGGCTGGGTGAAGGTCGGCGGCCCGCAACGCGACGTCGAGCTGTCTCAAATCGCTTGAGCGGCCGAACATTCCGAGGAAGCCGAGAGAAGAGCGCCGTCCCGCCATGAGTTCCAATCCGTTTCAACGCAATTAGGAGGTTCGCAAGCGGAATACAAAGGCCGTGGCTTTGGATCATTCCTGATGCGTGTCGTCTCCCCTGCCGGGGGCGCCCGGCAAACCGATGAGCCGGGACAATCGCGGTATGGTGATAGCGGTTGTTGACGGCATGGCGTCCACCTCCTGGAAGAGAAGCTTGGACGCGAACGTTGGGCTGACGCCTCACGGGGTCGTTGCGATGCACCCTTTGTCATGCTGGTGGAATTGTTGCGTGGCTTGTCAAGGATGGTTCTCGACCCTCGACCGGGACACGCTGAACGGAGCCCGAGAGGCAGCCTGATTGTTCAGGCCGCCTGTCAACGATCCAGCATCAGCAATCGTCGTCTGGAATAATCAGCGATTATCCGAGGATTATCAGCGATTATCCTGGAATATCAGTGATTGTCCCTGGGAACACCGCTGGTATGCGCGACATCCTGGTATTTCACCGCTGGCTCCAGCACCATTCCCTCCGAGAACTGCGCCACCATGCCACGCTGGATCTCCTGCCAGGGCGTCTGGTGCTTGGGATAGTGATAGCCGCCATTGTTCTGCAGTTCGGCGCGGCGGCGGGTGATCTCGTCATCGGTGACGAGGATATCGGCCGTGCCCTTGCGCAGGTCGATGCGGACACGGTCGCCCGTCTTCAACAGCGCCAGCCCGCCGCCGATCGCCGCTTCCGGCGAGGCGTTGAGGATCGACGGCGAACCTGACGTGCCCGACTGGCGACCGTCACCAATGCAGGCGAGCGCGTGGATGCCCTTCTTGATGAGGTAGGCTGGCGGCTGCATGTTGACGACCTCGGCACCGCCGGGATAGCCGACCGGGCCAGCGCCGCGCATGAACAGGATGGTGTGTTCGTCGATGCCTTGCGCCGGATCGTCGATGCGGGCGTGGTAGTCTTCCGGCCCGTCGAAAACCATGGCGTTGCCTTCGAAAGCCTCGGGGTCCCTGGGGTTGGACAAATAGCGTTCGCGGAACTCCGGCGAGATGCCGCTGGTCTTCATGATCGCCGAATCGAACAGATTGCCCCGCAGGTTGATGAAGCCGGCATTGGCTTTCAACGGCTCGGCCACGGTGCGGATGACCTCGATGTTCTCGTTGACGACCCCCTTGCAGTTGTCGCCGATCGATTTGCCGTTGACGGTGATGGCTTCGGGGAAAGGCAGCAATCCGCCCTTCATCAATTCGGCCACGACGGCGGGCACGCCGCCCGCGTGGTGATAATCCTCGCCGAGATATTCGCCGGTCGGCTGCAGATTGACGATGAGCGGGATCTTGAGCCCGACCTTCTGCCAGTCGTCATTATCGAGCGGCACGCCGAGATGGCGAGCGATGGCGTTGAGATGGATCGGTGCATTGGTCGAGCCGCCAATGGCCGAGTTGACGACGATGGCGTTCTCAAAGGCTTGGCGCGTCATGATATCCGACGGCTTCAAATCCTCGTGCACCATCTCGACAATGCGCTTTCCCGTCTCATAGGAAATCTGGCCGCGCTCGCGGTACGGCGCGGGAATGGCGGCCGAGCCAGGCAACTGCATGCCAAGCGCCTCGGCCAGCGAGTTCATCGTCGTGGCGGTGCCCATGGTGTTGCAATAGCCGGTGGACGGCGCCGAGGAAGCGACGATATCCATGAACTCGTCATAGCCGATCTCGCCGGCCGATAGCCGCTGGCGCGATTCCCAAACGATGGTGCCGGAGCCGGTGCGCTTGCCCTTGTGCCAGCCGTTCAGCATCGGGCCGACCGACAGCGCAATCGCCGGGATGTTGACGGTGGCCGCCGCCATCAGCAGGGCCGGCGTCGTCTTGTCGCAACCAATGGTGAGCACGACGCCATCGAGCGGATAGCCGTAAAGCACTTCGACTAGGCCAAGATAGGCAAGGTTGCGGTCAAGAGCGGCGGTCGGGCGCTTGCCGGTCTCCTGGATCGGGTGGCAGGGAAATTCGAAAGGGATGCCGCCCATCGAGACGATGCCTTCGCGCACGCGCTTGGCGAGTTCGATATGGTGCCGGTTGCAGGGCGAAAGATCGGAGCCGGTCTGCGCGATGCCGATCAGTGGCTTGCCGGACATCAGTTCGGCGCGCGTCAGGCCGTAATTCAGGTAGCGCTCGAGATAGAGCGCCGTCATGCCCGGGTTGTCGGGATTGTCGAACCACTCCTGCGAGCGAAATTTTTTCTTGTGGGTGGGGGCGCCTGCCATTGGTGGTCTCCGTATTTGTAAGACAAATCGATATGGCAACGCGCGAGAGCAGGCAAGAGGGCGTGCGGTCGCAACCGGACTTTGGTGTGATAGACAGGCAGCCAGCCGTGCGTTAGGGCTTTATTCAGTCTTGTCCGGGAGGTTTTCATGGCTTTGGTGATCGAAGGCGAGGAGCGCATTGCCGCTTCCCTGCAAAAAGTGTGGGAAGCGCTGAACGATCCCGAGGTCCTGAAGGCGACCATTCCCGGCTGCCAGAGCCTGGAGATGAGATCGACGACCGAAATGGCGGCGACCGTGGTGGTGAAGATCGGACCGATCAAGGCGACGTTCAACGGCGAAGTGACGTTGAAGAACTTGAAGCCGCCGCACTCCTACACCATCCAGGGTGAAGGCAGGGGTGGCATTGCCGGTTTCGCCAAGGGCGGTGCGGACGTGACGTTGGCATCAGATGGGCCCGATACAACGGTGTTGAAATACGCCGCCAAGGCCGATGTCGGCGGCAAGATCGCCCAGCTCGGCAGCCGGCTGATAGAATCGACCTCGAAGAAACTCGCCGGACAGTTTTTTTCGAGCTTCGGCGAAAAGGTCGGCGGCTAACCCTCTCCCTTGAGGGGAGGTCGCCTCGCAAAGCGAGGCGGGAGGGGTCGCCTCAGCTGCCTTAACTAACTGAACTGCCTCGACCTTCGACAAGTTGGAGCGCGTCACCGCGGACCCCACCCGGCCCTTCGGGCCACCCTCCCCTCAAGGGGGAGGGATATCCGTGCTACTCGAACACGATGCTCGGCACCGCCGCAGCAGCGGCACCACGCTCTTCGTTGACCCGGTCCCAAACCTTCGAAGCGATGTCGCGGTAGACTTTCGCCTCGGCGCCGTCGGGCTTCGAGACGACAACCGGCGCGCCGGCATCCGAGCTTTCGCGGATGCCCATCTCGAGCGGCACTTCGCCGAGGAAGGTGACGCCGAGACGCTCGGCCTCGCGACGGGCGCCGCCATGGCCGAAGATGTCGTAGCGTTTGCCGGTGTCCGGCGCGACGAAATAACTCATGTTTTCGACGATGCCGAGCAGCGGCACGTCGACCTTCTTGAACATGTTGAGGCCTTTTCGTGCGTCGATCAGGGCCAGATCCTGCGGCGTCGAGACGATGACGGCGCCGGCCAGCGGCACCTGCTGGGCCATGGTCAGCTGCGCGTCGCCGGTGCCGGGCGGCATGTCGACGACGAGCACGTCGAGCCGGCCCCATTCGACCTCGCGCAGCATCTGCGTCAGTGCCGACATCACCATCGGGCCGCGCCAGATCATCGGCGTTTCCTCATCGACGAGGAAGCCCATCGACATCACCTTCAGGCCGTAATTCTCCATCGGTTTCAAGATCTTGCCATCGACGGTCTGCGGCCGGCCATGAATATTGAGCAGCCGCGGCATGGATGGGCCGTAGATGTCGGCGTCGAGCACGCCGACGCGCAGGCCGTTGGCGGCGAGGCCGAGCGCGATGTTGACGGCGGTGGTCGACTTGCCGACGCCGCCCTTGCCGGAAGCAACGGCAATGATTGCCTCTATGCCGGGCACGCCGCGTTTGCCGGAGCTGTGCGAGGCCGGCGCGTGCGGGGTAGCACGCGGCGCAGCAGCGGGCGGAGCCGGCCTGGGTGCGGGGCGCGACGGGACCGGAGCCTCCATGCCGCCGCCCTTCTTTTCGGCCGTCAGGGCGACGACGGCGCCGGCGACACCGGGGATCGCCTTGACGACACGTTCGGCGGCGGCACGCAGCGGCTCCATCTCCTGGGCGCGGGCGGCGGGAACGGTAATCGAGAAGAAGACCTTCCCGTCGGCGATGAAAATCTCCGAAACCATGCCGAGGTCGACGATGTTGCCGGTGAAATCCGGCCCGTTGACCGTCTTCAGACGCTCGGTGACGATTTCCTTGGTGACGTTCTGCTGGACGGCGGACATGATATTTTTCCTTGGACGTTCAGGGCTTCAGATAATGCAGTTTCCGGACAGAACCAAGCCGTGGAGCAACAGCTGCCTCGGCGTGCCCGGAAAAACGACGAGGCCTGTCTGATCGCCTGATCGAATGCATCCGCGGAAAACGGCAGCCAAGGTGACCGATCACTCCAGCAAGTTGACGGTCGCCAATCTGCCGGTGCGACCTATCTGCATGACCATGGTGAGCACAACAACCAGGGAAGGAGATCATCATGCTCGCAAACTTCAACGCAACGGCCAACCTCGCGGTGAAGGATCTCGCGAAAGCCAAGGCTTTCTATGAGGGAACGCTTGGCCTGAAGCAGGTGCACGATGAGGGCGGTGAACTGATCGTGTATAAAAGCGGCGACACAGCCATCAATGTCTATCATTCCCAATATGCCGGAACCAACAAGGCAACAGCGGTGACGTGGACCGTGGGCGACGAGATCGGCAATGTCGTCAAGGCGCTGAAGTCGAAGGGCGTCAGCTTCGAGCACTATGATATGCCGGGCTTGACACTGGAGGGCGACGTCTATGTCGGCTCCGGCATGAAGGTCGTCTGGTTCAAGGACCCAGACGGCAACATCCTGAACCTTGTGAACAGGTAGATGTCTTCACGTCACCTCGCCAGGCCGACAGCGAGGTAGGTGAGCGCCGAGATCATAGCGGTTGCCGGCAAGGTGACGATCCAGGCGATGACGATGCTGCTGGCAATGCCCCAGCGCACCGCCGAGACCCGGCGAGCGGCGCCAACGCCTATGATGGCGCCGGTGATGGTGTGCGTGGTCGAAACGGGAACTCCGAGCCAGGTGGCGGCAAACAGGGTGATGGCACCACCGGTCTCGGCGCAAAAACCCTGCATCGGATTCAGCCGGGTGATCTTCGAGCCCATGGTGTGAACGATACGCCAGCCGCCGAACAGGGTGCCGAGGGCCAGCGCCGACTGACAGGTGAGTACGACCCACAGCGGCACATAGAAAGTCGCGCCGAGCATGCCTTGCGAATAGAGCAGCACGGCGATGATGCCCATGGTTTTCTGGGCGTCGTTGCCGCCATGCCCGAGCGAATAGAGCGAGGCGGAAAAGAACTGCAGGACGCGGAAGGTGCTGTCGACCGCAAACGGCGACTGGCGCACGAAGAGCCAGGAAACGGTCAGGATCAGGACGAGCGCCAAGACAAAGCCGGTCGCCGGCGACACGACGATAGCAGCGACAGTCTTGCCGAGTCCCGTCCAGACGATGGCACCGAGCCCGGCCTTCGCTACCCCGGCACCGACAAGACCGCCGATCAACGCATGCGAGCTGCTCGACGGAATGCCGACCATCCAGGTTACGATGTTCCAGACGATGGCGCCGACAAGGGCGGCGAAAATCACCGCCGGCGTGACGACGCTGACGTCGACGATACCCTTTCCCACTGTCTCGGCGACGTGGAGGCCGAAGAACATGAAGGCAATGAAATTGAAGAAGGCTGCCCACAACACCGCATATTGCGGCCTCAGCACCCGGGTGGACACGATGGTGGCGATGGAGTTGGCCGCGTCGTGCAGGCCGTTGAGAAAATCGAAGAACAGCGCGACGACGACGAGGCCGACCAGCACGGGAAAGGCAATGGTGGCTTCCATCACCTAAACATTCTCGATGACGATGCCGCTGATCTCGTTGGCGACGTCCTCGAAGCGATCGACCACCTTTTCCAGCTGGCCATAGATCTCTGAGCCAATCAGGTAGGCCATCGGGTCGCTGCTGCCATGCTTCCTGAAGAGATCCTTCAAACCCTGCTCGTGCAGATCATCGGCCCGGCTTTCGACGCGCATGACCTCTTCGGCGATGGCATTGAGGCGCACGGTGTGCGCACCAACCTTGCTGAGCAGCGGAATCGCCTCGGCCACCAACTTGGCGGCGGCGACGATGACGCCGCCCATTTCCTGCATCAGCGGATCGAATTCCTTCTTTTCGAACAGCCTCACCGTCTTGACCGTCTTGTGCATCATGTCGATGGCATCATCCATCGATTGGATCAGGTCCTTGATGTCGCCGCGATCGAAAGGCGTGATGAAGGAGCGCCGCACCGCCAGCAGCACTTCCGCGGTGATATGGTCGGCTTCGTCTTCGAGATCGATGATTTTCTGGCACCAGCGCTCGATGTCCTTGCCCTGGAGAAGCTGCTCCAGCGCCTCGGCGCCGCCGACCACCGTGCGGGAATGTCGTTCGAACAGTTCGAAGAAGCGATCTTCGCGCGGCAAAAGCTTGCGGAACCAGCCCAGCATGGTCGATCTCCCAGTTTCATCCACATAGCGCCGCATTCAGCCGGGGGGAACAGCTAGCCGGCTTAAAGATGTGGATGCAGGCCAATTGCGCATGGCGCTTGCGATAAAATGCGATTTCCCCGACCTTGCGTCGAACGACCGGAAAGATCGCATGATCGACAAGCTGGAATTCTTCATTGCGCTGGCCAGGGAGGAGCATTTCGGCCGGGCGGCGGAATTGTGCGGCGTGACCCAGCCGACGCTGTCGGCCGGCATCAAGCAGCTGGAGGGCCAGCTCGGGGTGATGCTGGTTTTGCGCGGCTCGCGCTTCCAGGGGCTGACGCCGGAGGGAAAACAGGTCCTGGTGTGGGCGCGCCGGATCGTCGGCGACACCCGCACCATGCGCGAGGAGATGCGCGCTGCGCGCTACGGTCTTTCGGGCCGCATCCGCATCGCCGCCATCCCGACGGCTCTGGCCATGGTGGCGCGGCTGACGACGCCGTTTCGGGCAAAGCATCCGGGCGTCACCTTTTCGGTGCTGTCGCGAACCTCCATCGAGGTGCTGTCGCTGCTTGGCAATTTCGACATCGATGCCGGCATCACCTATCTCGACAATGAGCCGCTGGGACGAGTGACCAGCGTGCCGCTCTATGACGAGCGCTATCAACTGATCACCGCGATGGGAAATCCCTATTCCGATCGCGACAAAGTGACATGGGCGGAGCTCTCAAGCCTGCCGCTGTGCCTGTTGACGCCGGACATGCAGAACCGCCGTATCATCGACCAGCATCTGGCCGAAGCCGGCGTGCAGGTGCGGCCGACGCTGGAATCCAACTCGATGATCGTGCTGTTTTCACATATCCGGACCGGCAAATGGTCGTCAATCATGCCACTCAACCTCACGGAAACATTCGGCTTTTCCGAACCGATCCGGGCCATTCCGATCGTCGAACCGGACGCCAGCCACACGGTCGGCCTGGTGGCGGCGCCGCGCGAACCGCACACGCCGCTGGTCTCGGCGCTGTTGGACGAGGCGATGGCGCTGGCGGACGATTTCCACGCCCACCGCTAGGCTAACAATGCTGGATGGAGGACTGATAGAAATTTTCTATCAATCAACGAAACAGCTTTATTGATTCAGCGGGTTTCCTCTGATTTTGTAACGGCTTAGCGATAAAAGCTATCGACCAGGGAGGGCGCTGCTTGACGATGCAGCCTGCAAGTACCGAGATCACATCGCGCACAGCCGCGATCATCCAGGAGTTGAAGGGCCTCGAAGGCCCGCTGCTGCCGATCCTTCACGGCATCCAGGAAGAGTTCGGCCATGTGCCCAAGGATGCGCTGCCGGTCATTGCCGAGGCGCTGAATATCTCCAGGGCCGAGGTGCACGGCGTCGTCAGCTTCTACCATGATTATCGCAGCCACCCCGCCGGCCGGCATGTGCTGAAGCTCTGCCAGGCGGAATCCTGCCAGTCGATGGGTTCGGACGCCATCGCCGCCAAACTTAAACAGTTGCTTGGCATCGGCTTCCATGAGACGGCCCGCGACGGTTCGGTGACGCTGGAGCCGGTCTATTGCCTGGGCTTGTGCGCCTGTTCGCCCGCCGCAATGCTCGATGGCCAGGTGATCGGGCGGCTCGATGACGAAAAGCTCGACGAAATCGTTGCCGAGGTGCGCTCATGATCCCGCGTATCTACATTCCCGGCGACTCCGGCGCGCTGGCGCTGGGTGCCGAAAAAGTCGCGAAGGCGATCGCAAGTGAGCTTGCCGAACGCGGCATCGAAGCCAAAATCGTGCGCAACGGCTCGCGCGGGGCTTACTTCCTCGAACCGATGGTCGAAGTGGCGACCGCCAATGGCCGGGTCGCTTATGGACCGGTCAAGCCGTCTGACGTCAAAAGCCTGTTCGACAGCGGCTTCCTCACCGGCGGCCATCACAAACGCTGGCTGGGCGTGCCGGACAAAATCCCCTTCCTGGCCAAGCAGACGCGATTGACCTTCGCACGCTGCGGCGTCACGGATCCGCTGTCGCTCGAATCCTACAAGAAATATGGCGGGTTGAATGGACTGACGAATGCGCTGGGACTGACGCCGGCCGCCATTGTCGCCGAGGTGACCGAATCCGGGCTGCGCGGGCGCGGCGGCGCGGGCTTCCCGACCGGCATCAAGTGGAAGACGGTGCTCGATACATCAGGCGACCGCAAATACATCGTCTGCAACGCCGACGAAGGCGATTCAGGCACCTTCGCCGACCGCATGATCATGGAGGGCGATCCCTTCGTGCTGATCGAAGGCATGACGATTGCCGGTATAGCCACGGGCGCGACCAAGGGCTTTGTCTATGTCCGCTCTGAATATCCGCATGCGGTGGCGGTGATGAACAAGGCCGTCGAGATCGCCCGCAAGGCCGGTGTTCTTGGCGCCAGCGTGCTGGGTTCGGCCCATGCTTTCGACATGGAGATCCGGGTTGGCGCAGGCGCCTATGTCTGTGGCGAGGAGACGGCGCTGCTGGACTCGCTCGAAGGCAAGCGCGGCATGGTCCGGGCAAAACCACCGCTGCCGGCTCACAAGGGGCTGTTCGGCAAGCCGACGGTGATCAACAACGTCATCTCGCTGGCTTCGGTGCCTATCATCATGGACAAGGGTGCGGCCTTCTACAAGGATTTCGGCATGGGCCGCTCGCGCGGCACGATCCCGATCCAGATCGCCGGCAATGTCAAATATGCCGGCCTGTTCGAAGCCGCTTTCGGCATGACGCTCGGCGAGATCGTCGACGAGATCGGCGGCGGCACGGCCACGGGGCGTCCCGTCAAGGCTGTGCAGGTCGGCGGACCGCTCGGCGCCTATTTCCCGCGCGCGCTGTTCGACACGCCGTTCGATTATGAGGCCTTCGCGGCCAAGGACGGGCTGATCGGCCATGCCGGCATCGTGGTGTTCGACGACACCGCCGACATGTTGAAACAGGCCCGCTTTGCGATGGAATTCTGCGCCATCGAAAGTTGCGGCAAGTGCACGCCATGCCGCATCGGCTCGACGCGCGGCGTCGAGACCATCGACAGAATTGCCGCGGGCATCGAACCGGAGAAGAACCTCGCTCTGGTCACCGACCTCTGCAACACGATGAAATTCGGCTCGCTGTGCGCGCTGGGCGGCTTCACGCCCTACCCTGTCATGAGCTCGATCACCCATTTCCCCGACGACTTCAAGCCCGCGCCCGTGCGCGTGGCTGCTGAATAGGAGCTGGCAGATGAACATCAAGGCCGACTTCCCGTCCCTCGTCGAAGAGATCGACTACGGAACCCCGGAATCGAAGGCGCAGAAGCAGGTCACGCTGAACGTCGACGGCCGCAGCATCACCGTCCCGGAAGGCACCTCGATCATGCGTGCCGCGATGGAAGGCGGGGTCGAGATCCCGAAGCTTTGCGCCACCGACATGCTGGACTCCTTCGGTTCGTGCCGTATCTGCCTTGTCGAGATCGAAGGGCGCGGCGGCACGCCGGCCTCCTGCACGACACCCGTCGGCGAGGGCATGGTGGTGCGTACGCAGACCGAGCGGCTCGACGCCATTCGCCGCGGTGTCATGGAACTCTACGTCTCCGACCATCCGACTGGCTGGAACGAGAAGGCCGGAACCGGCGTCAGCGAATTCGATGCGGTGGCGAAGTCGATCGGCCTGACCGAGAACCGCTACGGCATCGAGGGCCGCAACCACGTCAAGCCGGAAGGTGGCGTGGCGCCTGGCCACGGCTCGCTGGCGGTCGATTACATCGCCCGCGATGAGTCCAATCCCTATTTCACCTATGACGCCTCGCAATGCATCGTCTGCTCGCGCTGCGTGCGGGCTTGCGAGGAGGTCCAGGGCACTTTTGCGCTGACCATCGAGGGCCGTGGTTTCGAATCCAGGGTCTCGGCGGGAATGCACGAGGCATTCATCGATTCGGAATGCGTTTCCTGCGGAGCCTGCGTGCAGGCTTGTCCGACCGATGCGCTGCGCGAGAAAACGGTGCTTGCCAAGGGCCTGCCGGAACGCTCGGCCGTCACCACCTGCGCTTATTGCGGCGTCGGCTGCTCGTTCAAGGCCGAAGTGAAGGGAGACGAGGTCATTCGCATGATGCCCTACAAGGAGGGCAAGGCGAACCACGGCCATTCCTGTGTGAAGGGCCGTTTCGCTTATGGCTACGCCACCCACAAGGACCGCATCCTGTCACCGATGATCCGGGAAAAAATCACCGATCCATGGCGCGAGGTGAGCTGGGAAGAGGCGATCGCCCACACGGCCAAGGAATTTCGCCGCATCCAGTACCAGTACGGACGCACCGCGATCGGCGGCATCACCTCGTCGCGCTGCACCAACGAGGAAACCTATCTCGTCCAGAAGATGGTGCGACAGGGCTTCCGCAACAACAATGTCGACACCTGCGCACGCGTCTGCCATTCGCCGACGGGCTACGGGCTCGGCCAGACCTATGGCACCTCTGCCGGCACGCAGGATTTCGACTCCGTCGATTACACCGACGTCGCCGTCGTCATCGGTGCCAATCCCGCTTCGGCCCATCCGGTGTTCGCCTCGCGGCTGAAGAAGCGGCTGCGCCAGGGCGCCAGGCTGATCGTGCTCGATCCGCGGCGCACCGAGATGGTCAAGTCGGCACATATCGAAGCGGATTATCATCTGCCGCTGAAGCCCGGCACCAATGTGGCCGTGCTGACGGCGCTTGCACATGTCATCGTCACCGAAGGTCTTTTCGACGAAGCCTTCATCCGCGAACGCTGCGACTGGACGGAGTTCCAGGATTGGGCGTCGTTCGTCGCCCTGCCGGAGAACAGCCCGGAAACCGTCGGCAAGCTGTCCGGCGTCGATCCAGAGGCGATCCGCGGCGCGGCCCGACTCTACGCCACCGGCGGCAACGGCGCGATCTACTACGGCCTCGGGGTGACGGAACACAGCCAGGGTTCAACCACGGTGATGGCGATCGCCAATCTCGCCATGGCCACCGGCAATATCGGCCGGCCGGGCGTCGGCGTGAACCCGCTGCGTGGCCAGAACAATGTGCAGGGCTCCTGCGACATGGGCTCCTTCCCGCACGAACTGCCCGGCTATCGCCATATCTCCGGCGAAGCCGTGCGCGACATCTATGAGACCTTGTGGGGTGTGAAACTGGACGACGAGCCCGGCCTGCGCATCCCCAATATGCTGGATGCCGCCGTCGACGGCAGCTTCAAGGGCATCTACATCCAAGGTGAGGACATTCTTCAGTCCGACCCCGACACCAAGCATGTCGCCGCCGGGCTGGCCGCCATGGAATGCGTCGTCGTGCACGACCTCTTCCTCAACGAGACGGCGAACTACGCCCATGTCTTCCTGCCGGGCTCGACCTTCCTGGAGAAGGACGGCACCTTCACCAACGCGGAGCGCCGCATCAACATGGTGCGCAAGGTTCTGGAGCCGAAGGCGCGCTATGCCGATTGGGAGGCGACGCAGGAGCTTGCCCGCGCGATCGGGCTGGACTGGAACTATCGGCATCCTTCCGAGATCATGGATGAGATCGCGATGACGACGCCAAGCTTCGCCGGCGTTTCCTTCGACTTGCTCGACCGTGTCGGATCCGTGCAATGGCCCTGCAATGAGAAGGCACCGCTCGGCACCCCGATCATGCACATCGATGGGTTCGTGCGCGGCAAGGGCAAGTTCATCCGCACCGAATATGTGGCGACGGACGAGAGGACCGGCCCGCGCTTCCCGCTGCTGCTTACCACCGGCCGCATCCTTTCGCAGTACAATGTCGGAGCGCAGACCAGGCGCACCGATAACATCATGTGGCACGGCGAGGACCGGCTGGAGATCCACCCGCACGATGCCGAGAACCGCGGACTGCGCGACGGCGACTGGGTCCGGCTGACCAGCCGCTCGGGCGAGACGACGCTGCGCGCGCTGATCACGGACCGGGTGTCGCCAGGCGTCGTCTACACGACGTTCCATCATCCGGACACGCAGGCCAACGTCATCACCACCGACTTCTCCGACTGGGCGACCAACTGCCCGGAATACAAGGTGACGGCGGTGCAGGTCGGCGCCTCGAACGGGCCGTCGGAATGGCAGCGCGACTATGACGAGCAAGCCAAGCAGAGCCGTCGCATCGCGAAACTGGAAGCGGCGGAGTAGCTGTGTCGAGGCATTCGACAGCAAGAGCTTCAATCTCGACGGTTGGTCGACCCCCACTCCGTCGAGCTTCGCTCGACACCTCTCCCCCGATCGACGGGGGAGAGGAAAGGCGCGAGCCTTTGCCGGGAGGCGCCCTTCCTCTCCCTCCGGAGGGGGGAGAGGTGGCGCTGCGCAGCAGCGACGGAGTGGGGGACGGCTTTTCCGGCAGGCCAGAGGGGCGTGCTGCGTGACCCGCCAACGCCAGCCAATCAGCCAGATTTCCCGTCTCGCGCACCGCGCCAGCGGCACCGCCGCAGCCGACCGCATGGTGCCGGAAGAGACGCCGGTTGCGTTCTCCTTCGCCGGCACCACGCATGCGGTGATGATGGCGAGCCCAGCCGATTTCGAGGATTTCGCGCTCGGTTTCTCGCTAACCGAAGGCATCATTGCGCAGCCCGACGAGATCGAAGCGATCGAGGTCGAGGACCATGGCGCCGGCATCGACATCCAGATCCGGTTGAAGGACACCGCCAATACGCGCTTCGAGGCGCGGCGCAGGCGATTGGCCGGCCCGGTTGGCTGCGGGCTCTGCGGCATCGAATCCATCGAAGAAGCAATGCGCTCGGTCAATGCGGTTAGTGCGTCGAAGCTTACGCTCGATGCCGACGATATCGCCGCCTCGGTCAAGCTTCTGTCGAAAGTGCAGCCTCTGCACAGCGAGACCGGAGCGGTGCATGCCGCCGGCTTCTATGTGCCCGGCAAGGGCATCGTCATGGCGCGCGAAGATGTCGGCCGTCACAATGCGCTGGACAAGCTGGCTGGCGCGCTGGCCAAGGCCGGCATCGACGGCGCATCCGGTGCTGTCGTGGTGACGTCGCGCGTTTCGGTCGAAATGGTGCAGAAGGCGGCTTCTATCGGCTCGGCCTTCATCATCGCCGTCTCGGCGCCGACCGCATTGGCCATCCGCACGGCGCAAGAGGCTGGCATGACGCTGGTGGCGCTGGTTCGCGGCGACGATTTTGATATTTTCACCCACCCCGACCGGGTGGTTTGCGGAGTTGCCAAGCATGTCGCATGACGAAGAACACATCATGAGCACCAGCGAGAAGCTGGTGCGCATGGCGAACCAGATCGCCGATTTTTTCCATTCCAAGCCGCGCGAGGAAGGCATTGCCGGCGTCGCAGAGCACATCAACAAGTTCTGGGAGCCGAGAATGCGGCGGCAGTTCTTCGAGATGCTGGACGGCGGCACCGCGGATTTCAACGAGTTGGTGGTTGCTGCCTCCGCCAGGATCAAGCGACCGATCACACCAGCCGAGGCCGACATCAGGCTCGGGCTCAAGGCTTCTCCGGCCGACATCGCCGCCTCGCAAAAATAATCGTCGAGCCACGCCGGCGTATATTCCTTATCGCTAAGGTTTGGGCTGCCCCGATCGGCGTTGCTCTGCTATGGTTTACGACCAGAAATCGTCAGGCCAGGCGGAAAACCTCGTGAGGCCGATCGAGACCCGATACGCTCGCAGCGGCGATGTGCGGCTCGCCTATCAGGTGGTCGGGCAGGGGCCGTTCGATCTCGTCTTCGTGCCGGGCTTCATTTCCAACCTCGACCTGCAGTGGGAAGACGAAGGCTATAGCCGCCTCTTGAAACGGCTCTCGGCCTTCTCGCGGCTGATCCTGTTCGACAAGCGCCGTGACCGAGGTGGACCGCGTGGAGGCGGTGGCGATGGCGGCGATCGTGCGCCACTGGTCGACGATGCTCAATGGCAGCCAGGTCGATCTCGCCACCTTCAAGAAGCAGACCGACGACCTGTTCGCCGCCGTCAAGGCGAAGTCGCAGTGAAGAAATCACTGCCCGGCGATGAACGCCGGGCAGCACTTCGACCATCAACCGCCCGTCGGAAGACGGGCCAATGGAGCATGAAATGCTGACCAAGACCCAAACAGTGAATGGCGCGTCGATCAAGAAGGCTATCGAAGGCCGTGATGGCAGGATGCTGTCGAGCTTCTATGCCGACGACGCGCTGGTGCGGGTGATCGACCGCAACAACCCACCGAGCAAGCCGCGTGAAATTCGCGGGCGCGCGGCGATAAGCACGTTCTGGGACGACATCTGCAGCCGTGCGATGACCCATAAGGTCGAAACCACCATCGCCGAGGGCGACAACCTCGCCTTCACGCAAGCCTGCGCCTATCCGGACGGCACCAAGGTGTTCTGCGCGGCGACGCTGGAGCTGAAGAATGGGCTGATTGCACGGCAGACCGTCGTGCAGGCATGGGACGAGTAGGTCAACGGCGAAGCTGCCCATCCCGATTGAATCGGGATGGGCTCTGTTTCAGTGCTGGTGCCTGATCCCGATCGGATTCCACTTTTCTGGATCATGCCCCGGCCGCAACCCCGGAGGAGAAGACAATGTTCAGCGCCAGATGGCAGATCGACGCCAAGTTCGGACACAAGCAGACCGTGCTCGACCTGTTGAAGAAATGGGAACGCGAGATCGGCTCGCAGGTCGGACTCGCCGACCTTGAGTTCAAGATTATGACCGGCTCGATCGGCGCCCGGGAAGCGACGGTCGAGTCGCACCACCAGGTCGAGAGCCTGGCCCAATTGGAGGCTTTCTTCGCCAAGATCGGCAAGATCGACGCGCACGCCAAGTGGGGCAAGGAGATGGAGCCCTACGTCGTGTCAGGCACCAGCCTGTGGAATATCTACCGCATCGTGGAGTAGTGCTCTCTTCTCGCCGCTTACGGGAAGAAGATGCCGGCAGACAGATCGGGGCAGAGGCCAGCTTTTAAAGGTTGGCCCTGCGTCATACCGGTCCTTCGAACCGTTCTTCCTGCTCCCCACGAACGGTGCCTCTACATCAGGCCAAGCTGCTTGTAGAAGCCGAGCGCGTCATAGTAGTCACTCTGGGTGGCTATCTTGCCGTCCTTGATCGAGAACATCGAAGCGCCGGTGAAGGAAAATTTCTTGCCGGTGGCGGCCGTGCCATCGGCCCAAGCGCCTGTGTTAGTGCCGGAAAACTCCCATTCGAAGGAGACGCGGTCGCCTTCCACCACAGGCGCGCCCTTCATCGTCCAGACGGCATCAGGAACGGCCTTGAGGAAGTTGTCGATGACGCCGGTCTTGGCGGTTTCCTTGCCTTTGACCGGGGTGCCGACCGAGGCATCGTAGTAGATGACGTCGTCGGCGAAATAGCTGGCGGCCTTGGTCGAATCATGGGCATTCCAGGCGGCGAGATAGGCTTCGACGACCGATTGGGCGGTGTCGGCAGCAAAGGATGGCCCAGTGGCCAACAGTGCTCCAGCGATGGCTGCGGATGACAGAAACTGGCGGCGATGCATGGTCATTCCTCCTTCTGAGTGCTTGCATTTCCAAGCGCTAGCTATGCGCAACCATCACGTGCCGGACGGCGGTGTAGTCCTCGAGCGCGTAGAGCGACATGTCCTTGCCGTAGCCGGACTGTTTCAGTCCGCCATGCGGCATCTCGTTGGTCAGCATGAAATGGGTGTTGATCCAGGTGCAGCCATATTGCAGGCGGGCAGCCGTCGCCATAGCGCGGGACACGTCCTTGGTCCACACCGAGGATGCAAGGCCATAGTCGCTGTCATTCGCCCAGTTTACCGCCTCGTCGACTTCGGTGAAACGGGTGATCGAGACGACCGGCCCGAACACTTCGCGTCGCACGATCTCGTCTTCCTGCAGGGCGCCGGCAACGACGGTCGGCTGGTAATAGAATCCGGAGCCCTCGCCCGGTTTGCCACCGGTGGTGATCTCGATGTGCTTCAGTTCCGAGGCACGCTCGACGAAGCTCGAAACACGGTCGCGCTGGCGGCGCGAGATCAGCGGCCCGATCTCGTTTTCGGTGTCGTCTGGGCGATTGTACTTGATGGTCGAGACGGCTGAGGACAGATCGGCGACAAGCTTGTCGTAGATCTTCTTGCCGGCATAGATGCGGCAGGCGGCGGTGCAATCCTGGCCGGCATTGTAGTAGCCGAAGGCGCGCAGGCCGTTAACCACCGAGCGGAGGTCGGCATCGTCGAAGACGATGACCGGCGCCTTGCCGCCGAGTTCGAGATGGGTGCGCTTGACCGACTTGGCGGCCGCCTGCAGCACCTTCTTGCCGGTGGCGACGTCGCCGGTGATCGAGATCATGTTGACTTTGGGATGGTTGATCAGCGTGTTGCCGACACTGTCGCCGCGGCCGAGCACGACATTGACCACGCCTTCAGGCAGGATCTCGGCAAGGATTTTCGCCAGTTTCAGGGCCGTCAGCGGCGTCTGCTCGGACGGCTTGAAGACGACGGTGTTGCCGCCGGCGATCGCCGGCGCCACTTTCCAGGCCATCATCATCAGCGGGTAGTTCCACGGCGCGATGGAAGCGACGATGCCGATTGCGTCGCGGCGGACCATCGAGGTGTGGCCGGGAATGTATTCGCCGGCGACGACGCCCGGCATCGAGCGCACGGCGCCGGCAAAGAAGCGGTAGCAGTCGACGATCGCCGGGATTTCGTCATTGAGCACGGCATTGATCGGCTTGCCGCAATTGAGCGCCTCGAGCGTGGCGAACTCCTTGGCGTCGGCCTCGATGCGGTCGGCGATCTTAAGCAAATAGCCGGAGCGCTGCGCCGGCGTGGTGCGCGACCACAGGAAGAACGCCTTTTCGGCCGCCAGTACCGCCGCCTCGATCTGTGCCTGGCTGGCCTCGGGCAGGTTGAGGATGGTCGCCCCGGTCTTCGGATTGAGGATGGGTTCCTCGGTTTCGGTGCCCTTCTCGAATTTCGAGCCGATCAGCATCTGGGTTTCCATCGGGTTCTCCTTGAACAGGAGCGAGTAGCGAATAGCGAGCAGCGAGCAGGTCTTGGCAGTCGGTTTCCCTATTCGCTATTCGCTACTCCCTATTCGCTGTTTTTCATTTCCCGCTTCCAGCGATCTGGTCGCCGTCGCGGGTGAGGTAATAGGCGGCAAGGATCGGCAGCAGCGTCACCAGCACCACGACCATGGCGACGACGTTGGTGACCGGGCGCTGGCGCGGACGGATCAGCTCTTCCAGCATCCAGATCGGTAGCGTCTGCTGCTGGCCTGCGGTGAAGGTGGTGACGATGACCTCATCGAAAGACAAGGCAAAGGCCAGCATGCCGCCGGCCAGCAGCGCGGTGGCGATGTTGGGCAGCACGACATGGCGGAAGGTCTGGAAGCCGTCGGCACCAAGATCCATCGACGCCTCGATCATCGAGCCCGATGTGCGGCGAAAGCGGGCGACGGCGTTGTTGTAGACGACGACGACGCAGAAGGTGGCGTGGCCTAGCACGATCGTCCAGAACGAGAACGGGATGTCGGCCAGCGAAAAGGCCGAGCGCAACGCAATGCCGGTGATGATGCCGGGCAGCGCGATCGGCAGGATGACCAGCAGCGAGATGGTTTCGCGGCCGAAGAATTTCGTCCGCGACACAGCCGCCGAACAGAGCGTGCCGAGGACGAGCGCTATCGCCGTCGAGATGGCCGCGACCCTGACCGACAGCGACAGCGCCTGCCAGACGTCGGGCCGGTTCCAGGTAACGGCGAACCATTGCGTCGTCAGCCCCGGCGGCGGCCAGACGAAACTCTTCTCTTCGGTGGTGAACGCGTAGACGAAGATCAGCAGGATCGGCAGGTGCAGGAAAAGCAGCCCGCAGGCGGCGGCCACCTTCAGGCTGAGGGGCGCGGATTGCGAGCCATCAGAGCGCATCGAAGGCCCCCATGCGCTTGGCGCCCCAGAGATAGAATCCCATGATGACGATCGGCACCACGGTGAAGGCGGCGGCGAGCGGGATGTTGCCGGCGGTGCCTTGCTGCGAATAGACCGCCTGGCCGATGAACAGCCGCGAGGTGCCGATGATCTGCGGGATGATGTAGTCGCCGAGCGTCAGCGAAAAGGTAAAGATCGAGCCGGCGACTATGCCCGGCAACGCCAGCGGGAACAGCACGTTGCGGAAGGTCTGTCCCGGCGAAGCCCCCAAGTCGGACGATGCCTCGACCAGATTGCCGGGCACGCGCTCGAGCGCCGCCTGTACCGGCAGGATCATGAAAGGCAGCCAGACATAGACGAAGACGATGAAGGTGCCGGTGAACGACACCGACAGCGAATTGCCGCCAACGACCGGCAGCGACAGCCAGGCGTCGAGTACCCACGACAGATGCAGCTTGGCGAGCAGCCAGGTCAGGATTCCTTCCTTGGCCAGGATAAGCTTCCAGGCATAGATCTTGACCAGGTAGCTCGACCACAGCGGCAGCATGATGCCGAGGTAGAACAGCGCCTTCCAGCGGCCGCGCGCATAGCGCGCCGCGTAGTAGGCGATCGGGAAGGCGACGACGGCCGAGGCCAGCGTGACCAGAGCCGCCATCGTCACCGTGCGCAGGATGATGTCGAGATTGGCGGCCTGGAACAGGTCGGCATAGGTCTTCAACGTGAACTCTCGGTTGATGAGGCCGGAAAACTCGTCGATGGAGAAAAAACTCTGCGCCAGGAGAGCGAATAGCGAGCCGATATAGACGATCCCGAGCCACAGCACCGGTGGCAGCAGCATGAGCAGCAGCAGGACCTTCGGCTTGCGCCAGAAGAGGTCCGACAGTGCGCCGCGCACGCCGCCGCTGCCCGGCAGGATGGCGGGGGTGGGATTGGAGTTGAGCGCGGCGATTGTCATCGGGCCGCTCTGTATTGCGGGAGATCATGAGACAGGTAGCGCTCTACGGCGCCCCCCTCTGTCCTGCCGGACATCTCCCCCTCAAGGGGGGAGATTGGCTGTCCATTCGGGTTTCGCCAATCTCCTACGTGGCAGAATTGGCGAGGCCGGGAAGCTACTGATCTCCCCCCTTGAGGGGGAGATGTCCGGCAGGACAGAGGGGGGCGCTTCGCGCAAACCTTCATCATGCCGGCTCATCCATCAGGTGCAGGTGCTCGCGGTTGAAGGTGAGCACGACCGCCTCGCCTTCCCCAGGCAAGGCCGTGCCGACCGGCACGATGGCGTGCAACCGCAGCCCGTCAGCGTCGAGTGCCAGCTTCGTCGTGGCGCCGAGATAATTGGTCGAGACGAGGCGGGCGGACACGCCTTCACCACTGGCCGCTCGTCCGACGCGAATGGATTCAGGGCGCAGGCTGCCCCAGCGATGCTGGCCGGAATAACGCTGGACGAAATCCGGCGGCAGTACATTGGATGAGCCGACGAAATCGGCAACGAAGCGGGTCTTCGGCCGCTGGTAGATATCCTCCGGCGTACCGATTTGCATGATCTTGCCGTCATTGAAGACGGCGACGCGGTCGGCCATCGACAGCGCCTCGCCCTGATCGTGGGTGACGAAGACGAAGGTGATGCCGAGGGCCTTCTGCAGCGACTTCAGCTCCTCCTGCATGTTCTCGCGCAATTTGAGGTCGAGCGCGCCAAGCGGCTCGTCGAGCAACAGCACCCTGGGCTGGTTGACCAGCGCGCGGGCGAGTGCGACGCGCTGGCGCTGGCCGCCGGAAAGCTGGCCGGGGCGGCGAGCGCCATAGCCGGGCAGCCGCACCAGAGCCAGCGCCTCTTCCGCAGCCTTGTGCCGTTCAGCCTTGCCGGCGCCCTTGACCATCAGCCCGTAGGCGACGTTGTCGAGCACATTCAGATGCGGGAACAGTGCATAGTCCTGAAACACGGTGTTGACGTTGCGGCGATAGGGCGGCACGCCTTCGGCGCGTTCGCCGAAGATCGAGATCGAACCGGAGGTCGGCTGCTCGAAACCGGCGATGAGGCGCAGACAGGTGGTCTTGCCGGAACCGGACGGCCCCAGCATGGCGAAGAATTCGCCCGGCGCGATCTCGAGATCGACCGCGTCGACGGCGCGAACGCTGCCGAAATAGCGCGAGGCTTTCTGGAAGGAAACGGCTGATGTCATGGTGCTGTCAGTCTGTTGCCGGTTTAGTTCTGTCGATCACCTCGCCTGCAAATCCTGGCAGGGGATGGCGAATTCGCGCGCCACTACACCTCCCCTCGATGGGGGAGGTCGCGGCAAAGGCCGCGGGTGGGGCGGCCTCATAGGCAAAATCGTGTCCGGGACCCCACCCCGACGCTGCGCGTCGACCCTCCCCACAAGGGGGAGGGTAAGAGCGCTTAACGACCGCCGATGACGCCGATATAGTCCGATACCCAGCGGTAATAGGGCACGCACTGGTCGTTCTGGGTGGTGCATTTCGACACCGGGGTCTTCCAGAACTTGATCTTGTCGAAATTGTCGTAGCCGTTGGTCTTGCAGCCGTCGTCGGTCAAAAGCTCATTGCCTTTGCAGGCGGCTGGCACGACGGGCAGCGAACCAAACCAGGCCGAGACATCACCCTGCACCTTGGGCGACAGCGAATGTTCCATCCACATATAGGCGCAGTTGGGATTGGCCGAATCGGCTTCCATCATCGTGGTGTCGGCCCAACCGGTGGCGCCCTCCTCCGGAATGGTCGAGGCGATCGGCTTCTTGGCGGCGACCAGCGTATTGACCTGGAAAGGCCACGAACCGGAAGCGACGACGCCTTCGTTCTGGAAATCGTCGACCTGGATAGCTGCGTCATGCCAGTAGCGGCCGACCAGGGTGCGCTGGACGCGCAGCAGGTCGAGCGCTGCCTTGTACTGGTCCTCATTCAGTTCGTAAGGATCCTTGATGCCGAGTTCCGGCTTATGGAACATCAGATAGTTGGCCGCATCCGCGATGTGGATCGGCCCATCATAGGCCTGCACGCGCCCCTTGTTGGATTTGCCATCCGGCAGCTTCATTTCCTCGAAGACGACATTCCAGCTCTTGGGAGCCTCCTTGAATACGTCGGTGTTGTACATCAGGACGTTGGGACCCCACTGGTAGGGAACGCCGTAATGGACGCCGCCGACGGTAAACCACGGCGCGTCCTTGAGGCGCTCGTCGACCGTTTTCCAGCTCGGGATGAGATCGGTGTTGATTGGTTGCACGCGCTTGCCGGCAACGAGGCGCAGCGAGGCATCGCCTGAGGCGGTGACAAGGTCGAAACCACCCTCGTTCATCAGCGAGACCATCTCGTCGGAAGTATTGGCCGTCTTGACGTTTACCTTGCAGCCGGTTTCCTTCTCGAAAGAGGTCACCCAGTCATAGCCCTTGTCGGTTTCGCCGCGTTCGATGTAGCCCGGCCACGCCACGATGTTGAGCTGGCCTTCGCCCTTGCCAAGTTCCTTGACCTGGGCGACGGCCTGGCCGGAGAAGGTCAGCGCGATCGTCAAGGCAGTGCATGACTTGAGGAATGAATTCATCGTCGATCTCCCATTTTGGCGCTTGACTGCGAAAGCCGGTTTTCGGTCCTCGCCAGGGGTCACGCGCAGCCTGAAAAAGTCAGTTCGTCCGTTTGGACTTGATGCCGCTCTGATGGCGGCTTGTCCCTGAAATCGGAAAGTGCTGTGAAAAACCCGGTTTCGCAAATTGATTTATCAGAAAGGCGATATCGGTTTTACCGATAGCCAGACGCCCCCTTCAAGCCAGCGCCGTCACCAGCCAGCAGGCGGCATTGAAGCGAGCCTCACCGTCCTCCATGAAAGGCGCGAACGCAGCAGGCAACACCGTAGTGATTTTTTCGGCCGTTGCCCGGTCAACCTCGCGCAGCGCGGCGCCGACCGACCCTAGCCGGGTGACGTACGTCATCAGATCGTCTTGGGCGATCTGACACAGGACGTCCACCTGTTCGACTTCGATTGATGCCCAGCCGCTGGCGTCAAGGATCCGCTTCACCTTGGCGCCGTCGGCAAAGGCAAACTGCCCCGGCGCATCGGGGTCTGGCGCGGGTGCGGGCGGCAGGAAAGGCGCAGCCGCTCGCGCAGCGGTCGTCATGAAATCATTCTCGACTGGACTGCGCCAAGCAACAAAGGCGAGTTTGCCACCGCGCCTTGCGGCCCGTCTTATGTTGGTGAACGCGGCCACGGGATCATCGAAGAACATGACACCAAAGCGCGAGACAACAGCGTCGAAGTGCCCAGATTCGAATGCATACGCCTGGGCATCGCCCACTTCAAAACTTGCGTTTGCTACCTCTTCCCGCCGCGTGCGCTCCGTCGCCAGGGCGACAAGCGGCTGCGAGATGTCAAGCCCAACACAACGTCCGTCGTTGCCCACGAGGCGCGCCATCGCCAGAGTTGTAGCGCCGGCGCCGCAGCCGATGTCCAGGACATTGCCCCCTTCCCCGGGAGAGCCGGCATCGACTACCAGCCGCTCGAACGGCGCCAGTACCTCGTCGAGGATCGGCTGCATCTCGACCCAGGCCTTTCCGCTGACATCATTCCAGAGCGCGGCTTGCCGTGTGTTTGGCTGCGCGGATTGTGGCATAACGGACCTCACTTGCTGTTGCTCTCACCGCTCGTCGCGAGCACTCTACGAGTTCAAGCCGACTTGAGGTCAAGAAGATATGGATATTGCCGAAGTGTCACGCCGCACCGGCGTGCCCGCCTCGACACTTCGCTACCACGAGGAGAAGGGCCTCATTGCCTCGATCGGCCGTCGCGGCCAGCGCCGCTTGTTCGACCCGGCCGTCCTGGAACGGCTCGCCTTGATCGCGCTTGGACGCGCCGGTGGATTTGCACTGGACGAGATTTCCGCGATGCTGACGCCCGACGGCCTGCCGAAAATGGATCGAGGGCGCCTGGATGCCAAGGCGAACGAACTTGACCAAACCATCCAGCGCCTGACCGCGATCCGAGAGGCTTTGCGTCACGCCGCCCGATGTCCGGCAGCCCGGCCGATGGAGTGTCCGACGTTCCGCCGCGCCGTCAGGCTTGCCGGCGCCGGCCGCTTCGAGGTTGCTCCAATCGGGCCGTTCAAGGCGGAGGCGGTCTCTGTCACAAGGCGCGAGCGCAAGACTGGCGACGTCAACTTGGAGTAGGCCACACTAGCGGCGGACCGTCCGCTGCGACTGGGCAAGGCCGATGAAATCGCGTGCCGCCTGCGGCAGGCCGGAGCCGCGCCGCCAGACCATGCCGACCTGGACCACCGGCAAGGAACCGGAAATATCGCGCGATTCGATGCGGTCGCCTTCCAGCGACCAGGGCCGGTAGACGAGATCGGGCAACAGCGCCACGCCGGCACCGGTCGCGACCAGACTGCGCACGGCCTCGACGGAACGGGTGCGGAAAGCGACATGCGGCTTGGCGCCGATCGCCGTCAGCAGCTTGCCGGTGTTTTCCTCGATCTCGTCGACGGTCAGCATGATCAGCGTTTCGGAGGCAATGTCGCCGATGCTGATGATGTCAGCGCTGGCGAGCGGATGACCGAGCGGCAGCCACAGCCGATAGGCCGACACTTCGAGGATTTCCGACTGCAGTGCGGTGCGGTCGCGCAAATTGGAGGTGACCATAACGGCAATGTCGAGCTTGCCGCCGATCAGCAGGTGTTCGAGGTAATCGCCATTGTCCTCGATGGCCGAGACCTCGACGCCGGGATAGGCGCGGCGATAACGGGCAAGCAGATCCGACAGCACATAGCCCGCGACCAGCGAGGTGACGCCGAGCTGCAGTCGTCCGCCCACTGCCGCCTGTTCGCCTGAGAAAGAGCGGCGCGCGTCGGAAACGTCGGCAAGGATCTTTGTCGCATGGCGCAGGAACTGGTGGCCCTTGTGGGTGATGTTGAGGCCGCGCGGATGGCGTTCGAACAGTTCGACGCCAAGATCGCTTTCGAGTTCCTTGATCGCTTCGGTGACCGACGATTGCGAGATCGAGAGGTTCTGCGCGGCACCCGACACCGTGCCTTGCTCGGCCACGGCGATGAAGAACTGCAACTGGCGGATGGTGAAAGCCATGGCCGGACTAAACACGCTGCAGGCGACGGTGGGAAGTGCCGGCCAAATCGTCGACATAAGTTGGCTTGATCAGAACCCGCTCTCCGCGCCGACGATGCTGAGCCGCGCGCCGGCCTGCGCCAAGGCCGCGGCGATGTCGTGCGGCGGCGACCGGTCGGTGGCGATCTCGGAAAAACTGTCGAAGCCGCAGACCTGGACCAGACCGAGGCGGCCGAACTTCGAGTGATCGGTGATGACGAGCGAACGCTGGCCGCGCGACAGCACCATGCGCGCGAATTCGGCTTCTTCCAGGTCATAGTCCATGACCCCCATCACCGCATCGACGGCACCGGTGGAGATGATGGCATGGCTGACCGAGAAGCGGCTGACGAAGTCAATGGCCGAGGCGCCGAAGGCGGCGCCGGAATCGCTGCGCAGCTCGCCGCCGGCCATGTAGACCTTATTGCCGTTGATGGTGGCCAGCGTGCGGGCGATATCCGATGAGTTGGTGACGACCGTCAAGCGCCGATGGCCGAGCAGCTCGCGGGCTAGGAACGAGGTTGTCGTGCCGGTGTCGAGCATGATCGATTCGCCATCGCGGATGGTGCCGGCGACCATGCGGGCAATGATGCGCTTGGCATCGGCATTCTCACGCATGCGCCGCTCGAACGGCGCTTCGCCTACCATCGACGGCAGGCCGATGGCGCCATGCATCTTGAGGACGGAGCCGTCGCCGGTGAGAGGCTTGACGTCGCGGCGCACGGTCTCGAGCGACACGCCCAGCCGGTCGGCCAGGCTGGCGATGGTGACAGTGCCTTCTTCCTGCAGCAGCCGCAGGATCTCGCCGTGGCGCTTGGATTGAGCCATTTGGTTCCCCGAACTGAGACTCTGACCGATTTTAAGGTAATTCAAGCGTTTTTAAAGGAGCCATCTTAGGTTTCGGGCAAAACACCCAAAAAAGGTCACATCTTTTTCTTGACAACCGAGCAACCCGGGCGTGAAGTCAAGACAGGGTTCGGAGCTGCAACGGGAGGGTGATGGCAGACCCGCAACTCACGCACCAGGCCGTTTGTAACGTGCCGGGCGCGAGGAAGTTTCAGATCCGCGGGGGCGGATGCCGGGCTCAAAGACCTGGCCAAGGGGCTCGTCGGTGCGGTGCGGGATACCGATCCTGGCATCCCGCACCGACGAGGTTTTTTGCGTTTCTCCCCGCCATCCTCGCTCTGTCCATGGCACCTTATCGAACCCCCAGCAAACCAGGGATGATTCCGTGACCGCCGAAGAACGCATCCGCGACCTGCCCTGCTGGACCGGCGGCATCGAAATCGCACCCCTACCCGGCGGTCTGAGCAACGCCAACTATGTGGTCACGGATGCGGCCGGCAAACATGTCGTTCGCTTCGGCAAGGACTATCCGTTCCACCATGTCTTTCGTGAGCGCGAGGTGATGACCGCGCGGGCGGCCCATGCCGCTGGTTTCGCACCGGCCGTCCTCCATGCCGAGCCGGGCATCCTGGTGACGGAGTTTCTCGGCGCCAAAACCTTGCAGGCGGAGGATGTGCGCACCAGTCTCGGGCGTATCGCGGCGCTCATGCGCGCCTTCCATCGCGAGATGCCCAATCACGTCTCCGGCGCCGGCTTCATGTTCTGGGTGTTCCATGTCATCCGAGACTATGCGCGCACGCTTGAAGAAGGCGGCAGCCGCAAACGCAGCGACCTGCCGCGCCTGCTGACGCTGGCTGACGAGCTGGAGCGCGCACAGAAACTGCTGCCGATCGTCTTTGGCCACAACGATCTGCTGCCGGCCAACATTCTCGACGATGGCAACAGGCTGTGGCTGATCGACTTCGAATATGCCGGCTTCAATACGGCGATGTTCGATCTCGCCGGCGTAGCGTCCAACGCCGGGATGAGCGACGAGGAATCCTTCGCCTTCCTGACCGCCTATTTCATGAAGGAACCGGACGAGGCGATCCGCCGCTCGCACGCGGCTATGCAATGCGCTTCGCTGCTGCGCGAGGCGATGTGGAGCATGGTGTCCGAGCTCTACCTCGACGCGCCCGGCATCGACTACGTCGCCTACACCGAGGAAAACCTGACGCGGCTCGACGCCGCGCTGGAAAACTACAGAACGAAGTACGGGACACAGAAATCATGACATTGCCCAGCCAGGCCGCCATCGTCGTCATTGGCGGCGGCATCATCGGCTGTTCGACAGCGTATCACCTGGCGCGCGACCACAAGGCTGATGTCGTGTTGCTGGAGCAAGGCAAGCTGACCTCGGGCTCGACCTGGCACGCCGCCGGCCTTGTCGGCCAGCTGCGCTCGTCAGCGTCGATCACCCGTGTGCTAAAATACTCAGTCGACCTCTACAAGGGACTGGAGGCCGAGACCGGCCTCGCCACCGGCTGGAAGATGACCGGGTGCCTCAGGCTCGCCACCAATGCCGACCGCTGGACCGAGTACAAAAGGCTGGCGACGACGGCGAAAAGTTTCGGCATGGACATGCAATTGCTGTCCCCGGCGGAGATCAAATCCATGTGGCCGCTCATGGAAACCGACGATCTTGTCGGTGCTTCCTGGCTGCCGACCGATGGCCAGGCGAGCCCCTCCGACATCACGCAGTCGCTGGCCAAGGGCGCGCGCATGCATGGCGCCAAATTATTCGAGGATGTCCGCGTCACCGGCTTCGAGATAAAGGACGGCCGCATCACGGTGGTAAAGACCAGCAAGGGCGACATCGCTTGCGACAAGGTGGTCAACTGCGCCGGGCAATGGGCGCGGCAGGTCGGCGCGATGGCCGGCATCAACGTGCCGCTGCAGCCGGTGAAGCACCAGTACATCATCACCGAGAAGATCGACGGACTGGCGACCGACGCGCCGACCATCCGTGACCCGGACCGGCGCACCTATTTCAAGGAGGAGGTCGGCGGGCTGGTGATGGGCGGCTACGAGCCGAACCCACAGGCCTGGACGACCGATCTCCCCGGGGGCGACGTACCCAATGATTGGGAGTTCAGGCTGTTCGACGATGATTACGATCATTTCGAGCAACACATGATGCAGGCGATCGCGCGTGTGCCGGCACTGGAAACTGTCGGCGTCAAACAGATGATCAACGGTCCGGAGAGTTTTACGCCGGACGGCAATTTCATCCTCGGCACTGCGCCCGAATGCGCCAACATGTTCGTCGGCGCCGGCTTCAACGCCTTCGGCATCGCATCGGGCGGCGGGGCCGGCTGGGTGCTGGCGCAGTGGGTTGTCGACGGCGAAGCGCCGCTCGACCTGTGGGTCGTCGATATCAGGCGCTTTTCCAATTTGCACCGCGACCGGCAGTGGGTCCTCGATCGCACTCTGGAAGCCTATGGGAAACACTATACGATCGGCTTTCCGCATGAGGAGTACGTCAGCGGGCGGCCTCGTATCGTCTCGCCCCTTTACGACAGGCTGAAACAGCAGCGCGCCGTGTTCGGCTCGAAGCTCGGCTGGGAGCGGCCTAACTGGTTTGCGCCCGAAGGTGTCGAGCCCCAGGACATCTATTCGATGGGGCGGCAGAACTGGTTCGCCGCGGTCGGCGACGAACACAGGCACGTGCGCGAAAAGGTCGGCATCTTCGATCAATCGTCCTTCGCCAAATACGAGCTGAGCGGGGCTGATTCGCTGAAGGCGCTGGACTGGATCTGCGCCAACGACGTCAGCAAGCCTGTCGGCCGGCTGACCTACACGCAGCTTCTCAACACACGCGGCGGCATCGAGGCCGACCTGACGGTGGCGCGACTGGCCGAGGAGGCGTTCTATATCGTCACCGGCACCGGCTTCCGCACGCATGATGCTTCGTGGATCAGCGACCATATCGGCGAAGGCCTCGATGCCACGCTTGTCGACGTCACCGAGGACTTCGGCACGCTGTCGCTGATGGGTCCCCGGGCGCGCGACGTTCTTTCGGCGGTGACCGAAGCCGACGTGTCGAATGCGAGCTTCCCGTTCGGCCATGTGCGCGAAATCGCCGTCGCCGGTCACACGGTTCGGGCGCTGCGCGTCACCTATGTCGGCGAGCTCGGCTGGGAACTGCATGTGCCGATCGCGGCCACCGGCGAAGTCTTCGACTGCCTGATGGAGGCAGGAAAGACGTATGAGATCCGCCCGGTCGGCTATCGTGCGCTGGAATCGCTGCGGCTGGAAAAGGGCTACCGCGCCTGGGGCTCCGACATCACTCCCAACGACACGCCGCAGGAAGCCGGCCTCGGCTGGGCGGTCAAGCTGCGCAAGAACACCGATTTCATTGGGCGGCGAGCGCTCGAGACGGCCAGCGGCGCGGCGCTGAAGAAACGTTTCGTCGGCTTCACGGTCGATGACCCGGAGATCGTGTTGCTCGGCCGCGAGACCATCCTGCGCAATGGCGAGCTGGTCGGCTATCTCACCAGCGGCGGCTATGGCTACACGCTGGGCAAGAACATCGGCTACGGCTATGTGCGCAACGCCGATGGCGTCAGCGACGATTTTCTCACCTCGGGCGACTACGAACTGGTGGTCGCGATGGAACGAACACCGGCCAAGATCCATCTCGAGCCGATGTACGATCCGACAGCCGCCAAGATCAAAGCGTAGATCAGATCACGCGCAAAGCGAGACCGCGGCTCGGCACGGTGTCGGCCTCGCCCGGCATGGAGATGTAAGGCCTCGTTTCCTCGATGCGGGTGACGAGGCCTTGCGCCTCGAGCTCGGTGATGCGCGCGGCAAAGCCCGCTTCCCACAGTGTGTTCTTGACGGTCAGCACGATCACTCCGCCCGGCCGGCAGATGCGGATCAGCTCGTCCAAACCCTCGACGCCGACATGGCCGGAAGTGAAGACGCCGGCCGAGATGATCCCGGCATAGGCGCCGTCGGCAAAGGGCAGATGACCGCCGAGCGCCAGGCAATGCAGCGCCGAATAGACGCCCTTGCGCGCGGCCTGAGCCAGCATGCCTTCCGAGATGTCCAGCGCCTCGACCTCGGGATAGCCGGCAATGTTCAACCATTCGCCGATCAGCCCAGTGCCGGCCCCGGCATCGAGCAGCGGTGCGGCACCGCGCGGCAGATGCCGGGCCAGCAGCGCAAGGCAGATCGTTGGGTGGCGATAGCCGGCGGCCGACATGTCGGCGTCATAGGTCTGCGACCAGCTGTTATAGAGTGCTGCGACCTCCTCCGGGCGCTTGGCCGCATAGACGGCGCCAAGTACACCATGATGTTTGCTGTCCGCCACTTTGGTCCGTCCACCATTCCTTGGGTCTCACATCGGATGATAGCCAAAGCACGAAAATTGTGGAACCGTCGCTGCGACAAATAACAGCGTGGGGGCGCAGGCATGGTGACAGACGAAGTGCGCGCGACATTGGCCGCCATTCCCATGCTGGCCGGCTACACCGGGCCACTCGAACGGCTTGGCGGTCTCACCAATCTGGTCTTCAGGGCCGGCGACTTCTGCCTGCGCATCCCCGGCAAAGGCACCGAAGAATACATCAACCGCGCCAACGAGGCGGTAGCGGCGCGCGAAGCGGCAAAGGCAGAGGTCAGCCCTGAGGTGCTGCATGTCGATCCCGCCACCGGAATCATGGTGACGCGCTTCATTGCCGGCGCCGAGACAATGTCGCCGGAAAAATTCAAGCTTCGGCCGGGCAGTCCCGCGCGGGCCGGCGAGGCCTTCCGCAAGCTGCACAATTCAGGCGCGGTGTTTCCCTTCCGCTTCGAGCTGTTTGCGATGATCGACGATTATCTCAAGGTGCTGTCGACCAAGGATGTCGCCCTGCCCGCCGGCTACCATGACGTGGTGCGCGAGGCCGGGACCGTGCGATCGGCGCTCGCCGCCCATGCGCTGCCGCTCGTCGCCTGCCACTGCGATCCGCTTTGCGAAAACTTCCTCGATACAGGCGAGCGGATGTGGATCGTCGACTGGGAATATTCGGGCATGAACGACCCGCTCTGGGACCTTGGCGACCTCAGCGTGGAAGGCAAATTCGACACAGCGCAGGATGAAGCGATGATGGGCGCCTATTTCGGCGGCGAGGCCAGGCCTGCGGGTCGCGGCCGCATCGTCATCTACAAGGCGATGTGCGACCTTTTGTGGACGCTGTGGGGGCTGATCCAACTCGCCAACAACAATCCGGTCGAGGATTTCCGCGCCTATGCCGACGGCCGGTTTGTCCGCTGCAAGGCACTGATGGAGACGTCGGAGTTTTCACGGCATCTGGCGGCGATCCGCCGGGGTTAGGCACCAGGAACCTTGAAGCTATCTTTGTGCATGTCGTTATCCCAAAACCGCTGCGCACTTTTGGGCGACATGCATCAATTCACGCCCTTCGGCACGTTCTCCGGCGGCACCGTGGTCTCGACGACTTTCTGACGGTGGAAGATGAACAGGCCGGCGAGAACGACGATGCCCGAGCCGATCAGGATGCGAGGACCCGGAACGTCGCCGAAGAACACCAGCCCGAACACCACCGCCCACAGGAGCAGCGTGTAGTGCAGCGGAGCCAGTGTCGAGGCCGGAGCCAACTTGAGCGCCCTGGTGATCATCAGATGCGCGCCGCAGGAGACGATGCCGAGCAGCAGCATGGCACCAAAATCGAGTGCTGACGGCGTTTGCCAGGCACCTATGGTCAGCACACCGCCGACCAGCAGCGTGCCGATGGTCTGCCACGTCACCAGATTGGTGTCGCTGGTGCCGCGCAGCCGNTCAGCACGCCGCAGAAGCCGAGCAGGATCGCCATCCAGCGGCGCCAGCCGACCTTTTCGCCAAGCAAGAGATGCGAGAGTGCCGCAACGTAGATCGGCCCGGCCATGTAGAAACTCATCACATCCGCGAGCGGCAGATAGACGACGGCGGCATAGAAGAGCGCGGTGTCGAGCGTGGTCATGACAACGCGCAGCAGCTGCAGCTCCAGGCGTTCCAAGCGGAACAGCTTGGCCGCGCCCTGATGGGCGATCATCGGGCCAAGCACGAAGAAGGCGCCGATGGATCGGATCAGCACCACCTGGCCGACGGAGAAGCTGGCGACCAGCCACTTGCCCATGGCGTCGTTCAGCGCAAACAGGAAGTCGCCGGCCAGCATCAGCAGAATGCCGGCCAGAAGCACGTTCCGAACTGTGGAATTCTGCGCCACGGGCTGCGTCATGCCGATCCCGATTCCTCCCCTGTGTAAGCCGCGTCGTAGACGGAAGCAGCGGCTTTGACGAGGAGAATTCCGGCGATGGGTAAGACCAGCGCGGGGAATCGGCTGTATCTGGAGCAATTCCAGGAAAAGTGTGAAACGGTTTTCTGTCCGGAATTGCGTCAAAACAAAGAGCTAGCAGTGGTTCGCCGTTTCCGCGAAACGGTGACCCGCTCTAGCTGGATATGTGCCGCCGGTTCACCATCCCCGGCCGCCCATCGATCGAAAGCCGGGTCTCCTGCTTCGTCCGCTGCGCCACCACCCTGCCCCTGGCGATGACGCACAGGCGCTCGGCGCGCAGGCGCAGGGCCTCGACCGGATTGCCGGCGTCGAGGACGACGAGGCTGGCGCGCTTGCCTGCCGCCAGGCCGAGATGATCGAGCCCCATGATCGACGCGTTGACATTGGTGACCATGTCGAAGCAACGCGCCATGTCGGCCGGGCTCGACATCTGGGCGACATGCAGGCCCATGAAGGCGACGTCGAGCATGTCTGCGGTGCCCAGCGAATACCAGGGATCGAGCACGCAATCCTGGCCCCAGCCGACGCGAATGCCGAGCGCCAGCATCTCCTTGACCCGGGTCAGCCCTCGGCGCTTGGGGAAGGTGTCATGGCGGCCCTGCAGCATGATGTTGATCAAAGGATTGGGAATGACCGAGACGCCGGCCTCGGCGATCAGCGGCAGCAGCTTCGAGACATAGTAATTGTCCATCGAATGCATCGAGGTGAGGTGCGATCCGACCACCCGGCCGTGCAGGCCAAGGCGCTGCGTCTCAAAGGCAAGCTGTTCGATGTGACGCGACAGCGGGTCGTCAGTCTCGTCGCAATGCAAGTCGACCATCAGGCCACGCGTGGCCGCAATCTCGCACAGCTCCGTTACCGAGCGCGTGCCGTCGGCCATGGTGCGCTCGAAATGCGGGATGCCGCCGACAATGTCGACGCCCATGTCCAGCGCGCGGATGGTGTTTTCCCGTGCCGATGGCGAGCGATAAAACCCGTCCTGCGGGAAGGCGACCAGTTGCAGGTCGATATAAGGCGCCACCGTCTTCTTGACGTCGAGGAGGGCCTCGACCGCCAGCAGCCTGTCGTCGCAGACGTCGACATGGGTGCGGATGGCGAGCAGACCCATCGACACCGCCCAGTCGCAATAGGCCAGCGCGCGGTCGCGCACCGCCTCATGCGTCAGAAGCGGCTTCAACTCGCCCCATAGTGAAATGCCTTCGAGCAGCGTGCCCGAAGCATTGATGCGCGGAATGCCGTAAGAGAGCGTTGCGTCCATGTGGAAATGCGGATCGACGAAGGGCGCAGAGACCAGGTTGCCTCGGGCGTCGATCTCGGTTTGCGCGGAACCACGCAGAGCGGGCTCGATCGCCGCGATGGTCTCACCGGAGATGCCAATGTCGGCAACCCTGCCATCAGGCAGCGTGCCGCCGCTAACGATAAGGTCGAAATCCATGTCGCCATCCCGCTTGAAGAATCATCCAGCGCGGCTCCTCCTTCTCCCTTGTGGAGAAGGAAAAACTCCCTACTCCGGCACGAACCTTACCGCGCCCTTGGCCGCGCTGGTGGCCATCGCGGCATAGGCGCGCAAGGCGGTCGTCACCTTGCGCTTGCGCTTTTCCTCGGGCTTCCAGGCCAAGGCGCCCTTTGCTTCCATCGCAGCCCGGCGGGCAGCGATTTCAGCGTCGCTAACGGCAAGGCGGATGCTGCGGTTGGGGATGTCGATCTCGATCGTATCGCCTTCCCGCACCAAGCCGATCAGGCCGCCTTCGGCGGCTTCCGGCGACGCATGGCCGATCGACAGGCCCGACGTGCCGCCGGAGAAGCGCCCATCGGTGACCAGGGCGCAGGCCTTGCCGAGCCCCTTCGACTTCAGATAGCTGGTCGGGTAGAGCATCTCCTGCATGCCGGGGCCGCCGCGCGGTCCCTCATAGCGAATGACGACGACATCGCCGGCCTTGATCTCGTTGGACAGGATCGCTTTGACGCTAGAATCCTGGCTTTCGAACACGCGGGCCGGGCCGGTGAACTTCAGGATCGATTCGTCGACGCCGGCCGTCTTCACTATGCAGCCGTCGAGCGCCAGATTGCCTTTCAGAACGGCGAGGCCGCCATCCTTGGAAAAGGGATGTTGCGCCGAGCGGATAGCACCCTTTTCGCGGTCGAGATCGAGCTCGTCCCAGCGACGGTCCTGGCTGAAGGCGACCTGCGTCGGCACGCCGCCAGGGGCAGCGAGGAAGAAATCGCGCACGCTCTGGCTGGTCGTACGGGAAATATCCCAATGGTCGAGTGCTTCACCGAGCGTTGACGTATGAACTGTCGGCAGGTCGCGGTTGATCAAGCCGGCATTGTCGAGCTGGCCGAGGATGGCCATGATGCCGCCGGCGCGGTGGACGTCTTCCATATGGATGTCCGCCTTGGCGGGAGCCACCTTGCACAGCACCGGCACCTTGCGGGAAAGCGCGTCGATGTCATCCTGATCGAAGTCGATCTCACCCTCATGCGCGGCGGCGAGGATGTGCAGCACGGTGTTGGTCGAGCCGCCCATGGCGATATCGAGCGTCATGGCGTTCTCGAAGGCGCCTTTTGAGGCGATGTTGCGCGGCAGAGCGGTCTCATCATCCTGCTCGTAGTAGCGCTGCGCGAGATCGACGATAAGGTGACCGGCCTCGACGAACAGACGCTTGCGGTCGGCATGCGTGGCCAGCGTCGAGCCGTTGCCGGGCAGCGAAAGACCCAGCGCCTCGGTCAGACAATTCATCGAATTGGCAGTGAACATGCCCGAGCAGGAGCCGCAGGTCGGGCAGGCCGATCGCTCGATGACCTTGACGTCCTCGTCGGAGATCTTGTCGTCGGCGGCCGCCACCATGGCGTCGACCAGATCGAGCGCCTGGGTCCTGCCGGCCAGCACCACCTTGCCGGCTTCCATCGGCCCGCCGGAAACGAAGACGGTCGGAATGTTGAGGCGCAACGAGGCCATCAGCATGCCGGGGGTGATCTTGTCGCAATTGGAGATGCAGACCATGGCATCGGCGCAATGCGCATTGACCATGTATTCGACGGAATCGGCGATCAGCTCGCGCGACGGCAGCGAATAGAGCATGCCGTCATGGCCCATGGCGATGCCGTCATCGACGGCGATGGTGTTGAATTCCTTGGCGACGCCGCCGGCCTTCTCGATCTCGCGCGCGACCAGCTGGCCGAGGTCCTTCAAATGGACATGGCCGGGCACGAACTGAGTGAAGGAGTTGACGACGGCGATAATCGGCTTGCCGAAGTCGCTGTCCTTCATGCCTGTGGCGCGCCACAGACCGCGGGCGCCGGCCATGTTGCGGCCATGAGTGGTGGTGCGGGAGCGATAGGCAGGCATGTTTTTTCCTTGGTGGCTGGCCGCAGCCGAAGATATGGCGCGGCGGCGCTGAATTCGGACCGCAGGCGTTATAGACGCGCAAACATGGTCTGGCCACAATTTTGCAATGCGCCAGATTCCCCTCAAAAATCAGATCTTCCAAAAAAATTGCACCCTGTTGTCGGATTGCGTGCCGCACGGCCGTCCTTAGGCAAACGGTATGGAAATGGCAGCACCATTCCCGGAGTCAGCCGTTTCGCCGTAACCGCAACCAAAACACCCGAGGAGCACGACATGCAAAAGATCACCACCTGCCTGTGGTTCGACGGCCAGGCCGAAGAGGCCATGAATTTCTACGTCTCCATCTTCAAGAATTCGAAGGTGCTGAGCGTGATGCGTTGGCCCGAAGGCCACGCCGACGAAGGCAAGGTGTTGGTGACCACGTTCGAACTCGACGGCGTGCAGTTCCAGGCGCTCAATGGTGGACCGCAGTTCAAGCACACCGAAGCGATGTCGCAGTCGATCGACTGCAAGACGCAGGAAGAGGTAGATTACTTCTGGGACAAGCTCATCGAAGGTGGCGGCCAACCGTCGCAATGCAGCTGGCTGAAGGATAAATTCGGCGTCTCCTGGCAGGTTGTGCCGGAGCAGCTGCCGCACCTGCTTCTGGATCCGGACCGGGCCAAGGCCGGCCGCGTGATGTCCGCGATGATGCAGATGAGCAAGATCGACGTCGCCAAGATCGAGGAAGCGGCGAAAGGGTGAGAAGCGGTCCGCGTGGCGGACGGAAAGCCACTTGCTTCGAACGCCTGGAGCCTGCGACGGGCGGGGGACGTTGGAGTCTATTAGACCCAGGTCGACGCTGCCCCTCATCCGCCCTCCGGGCACCCTCTCCCCGTGAACGGGGAGAAGGAAAAACTGGCGCCTACGCCGCTCTGTCGCGGACCTGATAGTCCTTGATCGTGGCAAACTTGATCGCCTTCCAGCGCTCGGCTTCGTAGTTCAGCGAAAAGGCGTGCTGGGCCAGAAACACCGGATCATTGTCGAGGTCGCGGGCGATGTCGCCGCGATGCCCCTCGATGAAGCGGTGTACCTCGGCCTGGTCGTCGGCCGAGATCCAGCGGCAGACGGAAAAGCGCGACATCTCGAATTCGACGGGCAGTGTGTATTCGAAGTTCAGCCGTTCCTTCAGCACGTCGAGTTGCAGCGCGCCGACGACGCCGACTATCGCTGGTGAACCATCCTCGGGTGAAAACAGCTGCACGACGCCTTCCTCGGCCATCTGCTGCAGCGCCTCCTTGAGCTTCTTGGCCTTCATCGCATCGCCGAGGCGGACACGACGCAGGATTTCGGGCGCGAAATTCGGCACACCGCGGAACAGGATCTCCTCGCCCTCGGTCAGCGTGTCGCCGATGCGCAGCGTGCCGTGGTTGGGAATGCCGACGACGTCGCCGGCGAAGGCCTCATCGGCGGTGACGCGGGTGCGGGCAAAGAAGAATTGCGGCGCCGACAGCGACATCGGTTTTCCCGTGCGCACCAGCCTGGCCTTCATGCCGCGCTCGAGCTTGCCCGAGCAGACGCGGACGAAGGCGATACGGTCGCGGTGATTGGGGTCCATGTTGGCCTGGATCTTGAAGACGAAGGACGTCATCTTCTCTTCGGTCGCCTCGACCTTGCGGGTGTCGGCCTCCTGCGCGCGCGGCGGCGGCCCAAACGCGCCAAGCGCCTCGATCAGGTCGCGGACGCCATAATTGCGCAGCGCCGAGCCGAAATAGACCGGCGTCAGATGACCTTCCCGGAACGAGTCAATATCAAGAGGTCGGCAAGCCTCCCGCGCGAGCTCCAGCTCCTCGATAAAGGCCTCGCGCTCGTTTTCCGGCAGCAGCCCGGCAACGCGGTTGGAATCGGGACCGTTGACCGGCGTGCGTTCCTTCTCGTCGTCGCCTTTGCGCACCGCGTTCAGCGCCAGATGGTAGGTGCCGGAAAAGGTTCTTCCCCGACCAATCGGCCACGTGATGGGCGCGGTATCCAGCGCCAGCTTCTGCTCGATCTCGTCGAGAATCTCGAACGGGTCGCGGCTTTCGCGGTCCATCTTGTTGACGAAGGTGATGATCGGGATGTCACGCAGCCGGCAGACCTCGAACAGTTTCAGCGTGCGCGGCTCGATGCCCTTGGCGGCGTCGATGACCATGACGGCCGAGTCCACCGCCGACAGCGTGCGGTAAGTATCGTCGGCGAAATCCTCGTGGCCGGGCGTGTCCAGCAGGTTGAAGACGGTGTTCTCGTACTCGAAGGTCATCACCGAAGTGACGACCGAAATTCCGCGCTCGCGCTCGATCTTCATCCAGTCGGACCGGGTCTGGATCCTGTCCTTCTTGGCCTTGACTTCGCCGGCAAGCTGGATGGCGCCGCCGAACAGCAGCAGCTTTTCGGTCAACGTCGTCTTGCCGGCGTCGGGGTGCGCGATGATCGCGAAGGTGCGGCGGCGCGCCACTTCTTCTTCTATTGCTTCGGGCATTCTCTGGTATTTCCGTGTGACAGGCCGGGCTTCTAGCAGCGCAGTGCCGGGCTGTCGACCGCTCCGGCGGCACGGACATCGCTTGGATGCCGCTCGCCCTCGGAATAAGGAACTTGATCACGTTGCGCCTCGGGCCAGCGCATTGCGCATATTTCCTGCTGCGCGATGTTGGCAAGCGGGAAACAGGATGGCACTTGGGTGGATGTCCGTCAGGAATTGCGAGGCAGAGGGAATCAGCATGAGCGCTGCGAAGCAAGTGATCGTCATCGGCGCCGGTATCATCGGCGCCTCCATCGCCTGGCATCTGAGCAAGGGGGGTGCGCAGGTGACGGTTATCGCCGACAGTGCTGCCGGCGGGGTGGCGACGCCGAACTCGTTCGCCTGGATCAATGCCAGTTGGGGCAACCCGGAGCCGTATTTCCGACTGCGCACCCGCGCGATGGCCGAGTGGTCGCGGCTGGCGCAGGACCTGCCCGGCCTCCCGCTCAGCTGGTGCGGCGGCCTGTGCTGGGACCTGCCGGCCGCCGCAATGGAAACTTACGCCATGGAGCATTCCGCCTGGGGCTACGGCATCGAGCGCGTCGACCGCGCCAGCGTGGCGCGCATCGAGCCAAATCTCGCCGAGCTTCCCGACTTTGCCCTGCATGTCGCTGAGGAAGGTGTCGTCGAGCCGGTGGCCGCCGCCAAAATGCTGCTGGCCGATGCCGAACGACAAGGCGCGCGCACCATCTCCAGCACCGCTACGGCGCTGGTCCAGACCGGCGGCCGGATTACTGGCGTGGACACATCGCATGGCCTGATTGCCGCCGACGAGGTCGTGATCGCGGCTGGCGTCGGCTCACCGGATATTGCCGCGACGGCAGGGATCAGACTGCCTATCGAGACGCCGCCCGGGCTGATCGTCCACTCACAGCCCTACAAAAAACTGCTCAACGGCCTGGTGCTGGCCGAGCGGCTGCACATGCGCCAGACAGCCGAAGGCCGGATCATTGCCGGCTCCGATTTCGGCGGTGCCGACCCGGGCATGGATCCGCGAGGCACCGCCCGCGGGCTTTTTGCGGCCATGAAAGCAATGCTGCACGGCAGCGATGGGCTGGAATTGGATTTCCACACAGTCGGCTATCGTCCGACACCGATCGACGGCTTTCCAATCATCGGCCGCGCCGAGGGCATGGAAGGTGTCTATGTCGCGGTCATGCATTCGGGCATCACCCTGGCGCCGGCCGTCGGCCTGTTCGTCGCACGGGAGATACTGGAGGGCGAGCGCGACCCGCTGCTTGGCGCTTATGGATTGTCGCGCTTCGCTCAATAGCCAGGCGGACGGCGAAAGCCGCCAGCCAAAGGTTCGATTGCCCTGGCGATGCCGAGCAAGCGCGACTCGGACCAGCGCTTGCCGACCAGTTGCAGGCCGACCGGCAGGCCGGCGCTGCCCAGTCCGCAAGGCATCGAAAGCGCGGGATGGCCGCTGTAGTTGAACACCGCGCCATAGGCCGGCAGCATCCAATAGCTCTGCTCTTTGCCGTCGACCTCGATGGATGTGCCCGGCTCGCAATGCGGAAAGGCCGTGGTCATGGCGACCGGGCAGAGCAACGCGTCGTAATTTTCGAAAAACCGGTCCCAGGCGAGAATGGATTTGTCGCGGCGGGCGAGCGCCTCGAACCAGCGTGAGACCGGAGTCGGTTCCTGTGGCGGCTCCTGCTGCGCGGCCTCCATCATCATGCCGATCAGGGCGCCGCCCTGCTCCAGATCGTCATGCAGATTGAGTTTCGGCAGTTTCGCTTCTTCGACGACGGCGCCTGCGCCTTGCAGCTGCCTTGCGAGACTTTCGACCGCGGCACTGATGTCGCCGGCCACCGGAAATCCGGGAAAGGACGGCGCGAAGGCAATGCGCACTGTCTTGAGGTCGAGGCTTGGCATGTCCTCGACCGGCGCCGGCGCAAGATCGGTGTCGCACCCGTCAGGACCGGCAACGATTTGATAGATCAGCGACAAGTCTTCCACACTGCGCGCCAACGGGCCGAGACAAGACATCAGCCGCACACTGCGCGCAGCATCGGCTGGGTTCGGGAAGGCGCCGGTCAGCGAAACGCGATGCTCCGTCGGCTTTAGGCCATAGACACCGCAGAAGGCGGCCGGCAGCCGGATCGAATCCTGCATGTCCGTGCCGATGTCGAACGGTGTCATCCCTGTGCAAATCGCCGCTGCCGCACCGCCACTGGAGCCGCCGGCGGTGCACTCGAGGTCCCATGGATTGTTGGTGCGGCCAAACAGCGGATTGTTCGACTGCCAATCGGACAGCATGGTCGGGACATTGGTCTTGGCCATCAGCACGCCGCCGGCTGCCTTCAATCGCGCGACGACGGGGCTGTCTTGTCTGGCGATGTAATCGGCGAAGGCCGGGAAGCCGACTGTGGTCTTCATGCCAGATGTCTCGTGCATGTCCTTCAGCGTGAACGGTACGCCATGCAGCGGCCCAAGTGCGGCGCCGCGCACCAGTGCCGCGTCGGCTTCTTTGGCTCGGCTGCGGGCCCCTTCCCTGTCGAGCGAGATGACGGCGTTGACCGCATCGTTGTGCGCATCGATCTGCGCCAAGTGCGCGTCGAGCGCTTCGATGGCGGAAATCTTGCGGTCAAGTATCGCGGCGGCCAGTTGGCCGGTTGAGGAAAAGATGCTGTCCATAACCATGCTCCGGCTTGACGCTCGCCCTGGTCAAGATGGCGGATGGCGTTGCGATTTCAAGCGAAATTGAGCAGTTGAGGATCGGCTGCGTTTGATCGAAGTCGCGCAGGCTGGAACTGTCCAAGTCTGCGCTCTACGGCGCCCCCTTTGTCCTGCCGGACATCTCCGCCACAAGTGGGGAGATCAGCAGCTTCGGTGCCGCGCTCGATCCTGCAACGGTAAGTCTCAGTGACGGCTCAAGATCGGCGCCGCACGGGTCGTCGATCGGCAAGCAACCGGCCTACAGGAAATTGAAATACAGCGCCGGCGGGTACTGCGGCCCGTCGGTGGCCGGCGCCTGTGGATTCGCGGCCGGCCTAATCCCGCCTGTCGATGCATTGTCGAGCGGCGGCCGGGGCGCCTGTGCCTTGGCGACATTGTCCAGCGTCACCAAGACTTTCTTCTTCGCCTCCGCCACCTGCGACAAGGCAAGCAACACAAGCAACGCGGACAGAACGAGTCTCATGACTGTTTCCTCTCAGGTTCCAAAGCGCTCCGCATTTTCTGGATCAGCCATGCGTCGCGCCCAAATTCTTGCCTCATGCATTCAAAGCGGCCGGCGCCTCACTGCCTGAAACCGGACTGATCGAGCAAGGCGACCTGCTTGCCATCGATGTAGAAGCGTATGGCGTGCGCTTCATTGTCGACGTCGATACGGGTTGGATTTGCGGCGCGTGCCACCGGTGCGACCTTGGTATATTTCGAAGGAAATTCACCGGTCGGCGCGTATCGGAAGAGCAGCGCCAACGCGATACAGCCAGCGGTAAATACAATGAACGTCAGTCTGGAAGAGGCGTTCGAGGTCATCCGGTCATTCCTTCAGGTTGAGATGGCACTACGGTTCTGTTGCCAGCAGGCTCCTTAAGCTTGGTTGCCCGTTGCTCGACAGGAGCGTGTCACTGCTCTGCAAAGGAAGGGACGTGCTCAGCCCACGTTCAGCACGTTCTCGCGGATGATATGCCCCTAGCCCTCTGCGAGCTTAGCGCCGGCCCGCGACCGGAAAAGGCAGCACGTATGGAATACCGTGGAATTCTCTGGAATTCCTGGAATATTAGCTAATGGAAATATATCATGGAAGGATAGGTGCAGCATGCTATGGCAGAACAACTAGCAGCAAGAGGCAGCCGAATGGCACAGCACATTGCGCAGAAATTGCGGTTGACGTCGGCGTTATTGGGGACCGTCACCCGCAAGGATCTGGCGGCGGCGTTCCGGGCCGTTAACCCCAAGACCGCGTTCGATCTCGGCCGCGCCGACAAATGGCTGCAGGGTCGCGCCCAGCCGCGCGAGCACAGTGTCTATGACGATTGGACGAAGCTGCTAGGCCTGGAGCAGCCCGGCTCATGGATCGCCGACTGCGACCTGCCGCACTTCACCGCCGCCATCGCAGCCCGCCACGGCGTCGACAGCGCGGTGCTCGAACGCCGCGCCGGCACTCAATTCGATGCCTCCTCCAACCATGATGAGCGCAGCGTCGTCTTCGCGCTGACCGGTGCTTATGCATGTTATTCGCGCGCCTGGTCGCCTTACTATCGCGGCCAGATCATCAAGGGCATCCTGTCGATCGAGACAGGGCCTGGCCTGCATGGCTTGACCGCCACATATCGCGAAGCCTTGCCGACCGGCCAGTTGGTGCTTGGCGGCCCGGTCACGCCAGCCAAGCGCGCTCTTTACGTGCATCTGAAGGAAGCTGGCGGCGACGCCCAGTTCTTCATCAGCCTGTTGCCGCAGTCGCAGCCGGGAAGTGTGCTTGGCGGGTATATGTGCGGAACCGCTATTATCGGCCCGGAGGCGCTGCCGTCATTGACCCGAATCCTCATGGTACGTCTGCGCGATCCGGCGCCTGGAACCACCTCGTGGGGCGGATACCTGCTGGGCGACCAGTCGATATCGGAGGATTTGGCATCGCTCGGCATATCCATCGACCAGCCGGAGCAGGTCGACCGACAACTCGTACGGTTCCTCGTGGGAGGCAGCGATGGCGGCGTCCACCAGATCCCGCCAGCCGAGTTCCGCGCCATTCTCGATGTCTTCGACCGCCATTGGCTGAGACAATCCAGCGCGCCGCAAAGCCCCTGAAAGTGACTGCCAGCCGATGCCCGCGACGACGCCGTGATTTGCGACTAAAGCGCGTCGCGTCGAAGTGGATTCATGCACCGCGCTTTAGGTCTCAATGCATGTCGTTGTCTTAAAACCGGGGCCACTTTTGAGCGACATGCATTAGACGGCCAGCGCCAGCTTCGCAGCCGGAGCAAAGGGACGAATAGCCATGCCATCCGTGGTCATGGTGACAAAGCTCGATGGCGGAATAGCCTGCCAATCGCCGCCCTCGCGGTCAAACGGTTCGGACATGATGCAGCGGCCGCCGCCCTTGCGTAAGGTGGAGGTGTAGAGCGTCGGCGCGTGCGCGTCGGTCGCATAACGCACCGCATGAAGTTCCTGCCCGTCCGAGAAGGCGGCGGTGAGTTTCAGTGACGGATCGAGACCGGCGCGGCGCGAAGCGTCGAGCACGCGGCTGGTGGCACGCGAGACGGCACCTTGCGGGTCGCCGGCCAACCCTTCATCGATCATCAGCAGGAAAAACAATTCGGAATCAGTGGTGCCCTCGCGCTGGTCGAAGACGGCGTCGGACAGCGAGTTCTCCAGCGCTCGGCGGATTTTTTCGAAGCCGCCGATCTGGCCGTTGTGCATGAACGACCAGGAGCTGGATATGAACGGATGGCAGTTCATGCGGCTGGTGGCGCCGCCGGTGGAGGCGCGCACATGGGCCAGGAACAGGCCGGATTTGATCTGCCGGCACAGGCTCTTCAGATTGGGATCCGACCAGGCCGGCAGGATATCGCGATAGAGACCCGGCTCAGGGCGGTCGCCATACCAGGCAAGACCAAAGCCGTCGCCATTGGTCGGCGACTTTGCTTCCTGGGCGCAATGGCTCTGGGCGATCAGCGAGTGACAGGGCGCGGTAAGGATGTCTTCGAGAAAGACCGCTTCACCAAGATAGGCCGCCCATCGGCACATCGCTTTCTGTCGTCCTCTAGGCGCGATCCATAAGAGCCGCAGGCTCCTTGATCGGGTGTTTGCCTCTGTTGTGCGTCCGCTCGTAAAGCTCGCGAACGATTCGGCTGGCCGTAGTTTCAAACAGAAATGGCAAGAAAGCGTGAACGAGCGCAGCGGCCGCCGCCATCAGCAGACGCGACGAGAACCAGGCGGCAAAAGCCATGTGACCGAAATAGGTTTCGCCGACCTTGGCCGGATGAGAGGTGAAAATCCTTGCGATCGACATTCTGGTTCCCCTTCAGCGCTTGACGTTCCTGATATGAGTATCCTGACATGCTTCGCCGGTTCATCGGTCTCAAATTATCCTTGTATTTGGCCATCTCATGGGACAAACATCCCGCATGGCGTTGGAAATCGACGAAATCGACCGGAAATTGCTGGCAGAGTTGCAATGTGACGGCACGCTGTCGGTCGACCAACTGTCGGAACGCGTGGCGCTGTCGCGCAATGCCTGCTGGCGCCGCGTGAAGCGGCTGGAGGAGGATGGCGTCATCACCGGCCGGGTGGCCCTGGTCGATGCCGAAAAGCTCGGACTTGGCCTTTCCGTCTTCATCCTGATCCGCACGTCCAACCACGACCCGGAGTGGCTGCGGAAGTTCCGGGCGGCGGTGACAAGCTTTCCCGAGATCATCGGCGTCTACCGGATGTCCGGCGACCTCGACTATGTCTTGCGCGCCCGCGTCGCCGACGTGAAGGCCTATGACCGGCTCTACCAGCGGCTGATCGCCAAGGTGGCGCTGTCCGATGTATCGGCCTCCTTCGTGATGGAAGAGATCAAAGAGACGACCGTCGTTCCGATGGCCAGGTCATAGTGATGCCTGAAAGAAAGACGTTGATAGCATTGTTGTCGAGTTGACCGAATCGCCGTCCGCGCCGATAGGATCGATTTTATGCGCGCAGCCCTCCAAACTCCCTCCGTCATCGGTCCCACTGTCGGCTTCGTCAGGTTGCCGCATGCTGAAGGGCTGCCCTTTCCTGCCTATGAAAGCACAGGTGCGGCCGGCATGGATCTGCGCGCCGCGGTGCCCGAGGACCGGCCGCTGCTGATCCTGCCTGGCAAACGCGCTTTGGTGCCGACTGGGCTGATCCTGGAAATTCCGGAAGGCATGGAAGGTCAGGTCAGGCCTCGCTCGGGCCTTGCCTTCAAACATGGGTTGACCGTCCTCAACACGCCCGGCACCATCGACAGCGACTATCGCGGCGAGGTGAAGGTGCTGCTGATCAATCTCGGCGACGAGGATTTCGCGGTGACGCGCGGCATGCGCATCGCCCAGATCGTCTTCGCGGCGGTGACGCAGGCAAGCGTGGAAGAGCGTACATTGGCCGGCGGCACGGCGCGTGGCTCGGGCGGGTTCGGATCGACCGGCACCGCCTGATGCGAATTCCTAAACTTGTCATCTTCGACTGCGACGGGATCCTGGTCGATACAGAGAACTTGGCCAATCGGCGCCTCGCCGAATGGCTGAGCGCTGCCGGCTATCCGACGAGCTTCGAATATTGCCGCAAGCATTTCTCCGGCCGCAGCATGGCGTCGGTGCAGAAAGAGATCGAAGGGGAGACCGGCGTCAGACTCGGCGCCGATTTCGTCGATCGCTGGAATGCCGGCCTTCCGGATCTGTTTGCCCATGGCGTCGAGGCGATCCCCTACGTCCGCGAGTTTGTCGAAACCGTGCGCTCAGCCGGCATCGCCTATTGTGTCGCCACTTCCGCCCGGGTGTCGAAGATGCACATCACGCTCGGCCAGACCGGGCTGTTGCCGCTGTTCGAGCACGCGATGTTTTCTTCCACCATGGTCGCGCGCGGCAAACCGTTCCCCGACCTGTTCCTGCATGCGGCCAAGACCATGGGCTTCGCGCCCGCCGACTGCATCGTCATCGAAGACAGCGTCGCCGGCACGCAGGCCGGCATCGCCGCCGGGATGCGGGTGTTTTCCTATCATGCCGATCCCTATTCCGACCGCGATGGCCTGATCCAGGCAGGCGGCATCCTGTTCGACGACATGCGCGAACTGGCCGGGCTGGTGCCGATCCACTGACCTGATCTCCAGCCGCGGCTGTACGCCTCGATCGGCCGTGCCAGCTTGGCGCCGCCAACTCGAGGCCGCGCATGAAATCCACCCTGCCAGCCTTATGCCGCGATCAAGGTGATCGTGACCAATGCTACGGTGCTGAGCGGCGAATCCTGCGACGATGCCCGGCCCAAGCCTGGAACTCACGCGATTTCCGTCACCTATCTCTGGGACAAGAAGACATCGCGCTACGCCAAGAATTCCGACGCGCTGGACAAATTGGCAGGAGAGAACGCCAAACGCTTCTGACCCAACCGCATTCGTTTGCCCGGCCAAATGAGGCAGGATAAAATCCGTTTAGCCACACCGCACAGGGGGAACTACCATGGACAAGGGCAAGATCTTTCGCGACCTGCATGCCTCGACCTTCGTCATGCCCAATCCCTGGGATATCGGCACGACGAAGCTGCTCGGTTCTTTCGGCTTCACGGCGCTGGCGACGACCAGCGCCGGCTTTGCCTTTTCGCGCGGCCTGCCGGACGGCGCCGTGACCTTCGACCAGATGATCCATCATTGCCGCGAGGTGACGGCGGCGACCAGCTTGCCGGTCTCGGCCGATCTCGAGAAAGGCAAGGGCGACAGCCCGACCAGTGCCGCCGAAACCGTATTCGCGGCGGAAGCGGCCGGGCTTGCCGGCTGCTCGATCGAGGACCACACCGGCGACCCGGACAGACCGATCTATGATTTCTCGCACGCCGTTGAGCGCGTCGCGGCGGCCGTGGAGGCGGCGCGCGCGCTGAAGCGCGATTTCGTCTTCACCGCGCGCGCCGAGAATTTCCTGTGGGGCAAGTCCGACCTCGACGACACCATCAAGCGGCTTCAGGCCTTCGATGAGGCCGGCGCCGACGTGCTTTATGCGCCGGGCATCGGTGACGTCGAGATGGTGCGTGCGATCTGCTCGGCGGTCAGCAAGCCGGTCAACGTCATGGCGAGGCCGGGCTTCACCATCGCCGATCTGGCCATGGCCGGCGTCAAGCGTATTTCGCTCGGGCCGTGGCTGACCAATTTCGCCTATGGCATGCTGGAGACCGCGGCGCGCGAGATCCAGCAGGATGGTACATTCGGCTTCACCCGCGCCGCCATGCCGTTCGGCAAGCTGCAGGCGCTGTTTGGCAAGTCTTCAGCTTAGATAGGGTCCGCGGCATGACGCTTACCGTCGTCGATATGCATACCGGCGGCGAGCCGCTCAGGATCGTCACTGGCGGCTATCCGGATATCCCCAGAGGCACGATCCTGGAAAAGCGCGCCTATGTGCGCGACCATCTCGATCATCTCAGGAAAATCCTGATGTTCGAGCCGCGCGGCCACTACGATATGTATGGCGCCTTGCTGGTCGAGCCGGACCTTCCCCGCGCCGATCTCGCAGTGCTGTTCATGCACAATGAGGGCTATTCGACCATGTGCGGCCACGCCATCGTCGCGCTCGGCCGCTACGCCGTCGACGAAGGACTGGTGACGAAACGCGAGCCGGTGACGACGGTCAACATCGAGGCGCCATGCGGGTTGGTCGTCGCCTCGGTCGAGGTCATGGACGGCAAGGCCGGTGCGGTGTCATTCGAAAGTGTGCCGGGCTTCCTGTTCGCCGGCGGGCAGACGATAGAGTTGGCGGGCTATGGCATGGTCGGTTTCGACATCGCCTATGGCGGCGCCTTCTACGCGCTGGCCGATTGCCACCAATTCGGGCTCGAATTCGGCCGCGACCGGGTACGCGATTTCGTCGATGCGGCGACGGCCCTGACAGGCAGGCTGAAGGCCGAATTTCCGCTGTCGCATCCCGACCACGCCGACCTTGCCTTTCTCTATGGCACCATCCTGACCGACGGAAAGGATGCCTTTTCCGGCGAGGTGACCAAAAACATCTGTGTCTTCGCCGAGGCCGAGGTCGACCGCTCGCCGACCGGCTCCGGTGTCACCGCGCGGCTGGCGGCCATGCATGCCAAGGGCGAGATTGCGATCGGGCAGACGCGCATGTTCGAGAGCATCGCCGGCTCGTGCTTTTCCGGGTCCGTGGTGCGAACGGCGAAGGCTGGCCAGCACGAGGCGATCATCGCCCGCGTCGGCGGCCGCGCCTATTATTCTGGGCGAGCTGAGTTCATCGTCGAGCCCGACGACGAACTGGGGTGCGGGTTCCTCCTACGCTGAATAGAGCTTAGCTGCGGCGGGCAACTTCCCGCGCGCTGATTGCCTTGTGCAGATGCACCATCATGGCGGCAGAAAACAGCGGCGTCACCAGATTGAGCAGCGGCACGGCGAGGAAGGCAGCGATGAGCATCCCGGCGAGGAACACCGTGCCGGCATAGTGGCTGCGCAAGGCCTTGGCCTCGTCTTCCCCACGAAAGCGCATGGCGGCGAATTCGAAGAACTCGCGTCCGAGCAAATAGCCGTTGACGATGAAGAATGCGGCAATGTTGACGCCCGGCACCAGCAGAAGCAGCAAGGCGACGATGTTGCCAAGAATGACGACGCCGAGGAATCGCATCGACAGCACCAGCGAGCGCAGCGTCGGCATGGCGCGGCCGGGCGGATCGCCGGGATAGTCGGTATGCTCGACCACGTCGGCGATATCGTCGAGAAACAGGCCAGCGACAACAGCCGTCACCGGCGCGATGAGCAGTGCCATGCCGAAGGCAAGAGCGATGGCGGCGATGATGCCGCCGAGCCAGCCGGCCCAGGACGGCATGCCGGGCAACAGCGTCTGCAGCCAAGGCAGCGCCAGCCACTCGACAAGGCTGGTCAGGCCGAACCACAAGGCCACCAGCGCCAGCAAGGTCAGCCCAAGCGTCTTCACGAACACGGCACGAAACGGAGGCGAGAGCAGCTCGAGGACCGCAGTGCGTGCTGCGTCGAAAATCACCGTGCTTCAACCCCAGGTCAGCGGACACCGCCGAGCGGCGGACGCTTCCGAGATAGGCAGCTTAGGTCGCGCGTACAAGCGGGCTGGTTCTTTGTTTTGACGCAATTCCCAAGGGAAAGCGCCGTGCGCTTTTCCCGGGAAAACCGCTTCACACTTTTCCTGGAATTGCTCTACCGCGCAAACGCCGGCTTTCGAACCGGTATGGTCATGGCAGCAACGCCGGCAACGACGAAACCCATCCCCAGCCATGCCGTCGAACCCAGGCTTTCGCCGAGGAAGAGGGCGCCGATGCCGACGCCGATGGGCACGCGCAGGTAGGCCTGCGAGGTGGTGCCGACCGAGCCCAGCGTATGGATGAGGCGGAAATAGATGACGAAGGCCAGCGCGGTGGAAAACACCGACAGGCCGAGCAACGCCAGGATCGATGCCGTCGACGGCGCCAGCGTCCATGGCTGGTCGAACACAAGGCTGAGCGGCACCAGAATGACGGCGCCGCACAGCATCGAACCAGCGGCCGGCAGCATGGGGTCGAGGCCCTTGAAGCCACGGCCAAAGATCGCCGCACCGGCATAGCAGATCGTCGCCGCGACGATAGCAAGCTGCGCCCACAACTGGTGACCGAGACCACCCAGGACCTGCGTGCCGATGATGAGGCAGATGCCGGTAATGCCGGCGCCGACGCCAATCAGCTTGCGCAAGGTGACCGGCTCATGGCGGGTAACGAGCGCGGTCAAGAGGAAGGTGAAGATCGGTGAGGTCGCGTTCAGGATGGTGGCGAGGCCGGCATCCACCGAGCGTTCTGCCACGGCGATCAGCGTGAACGGAACGACGCTGTTGAGGCATGCCTGAAAGGCAAAGCGGCGCCAGCTTGCCGCATCCCCCGGCATTGCAAGCCCGCGCCAGTGGATGATCGCGAACAGGATACCACCTGCGATCAAAGTGCGGGCGGCAATGAAGGTGACCGGCGGGATGGTCTCGACGCCGATCTTGATGAAGGTGTAAGAGGCGCCCCAGAGCAATGCCAGCACGGCGAGCAACACCAGGTCGGTCGTCATGTCGTTTTTTACAGGCATGAGCTGGCTCGCTATAAAATGTGATCGGCTGAGCCGGGCTTGTAAGCTGTGCGGCGACGAAATGCTTCGGCCACGGTCGAATTGTCATAGCGCCTCGCAGCGGCGGCACCTTTGGCCCGTTCCAGCCTGTTTCGCCAAAGTTCCGTATCATGCCCTAGGCAAACCGGTTTCAAATCGCTAGACCCGCGCCGGGCCGGCATGGCAAGAAGCCGGCTCGGGTTTTTGGCGGAGACATTGATGCCGAAATATGACGTGCTTTGCATCGGCAATGCCATTGTCGACATCATCGCCCAGTGCGACGAGGGATTCCTCGAAACCAACGGCATCATCAAGGGCGCGATGAACCTCATCGACACAAAGCGCGCCGAATTGCTCTACAGCCGCATGGGCCCGGCGATCGAGGCCTCCGGCGGCAGCGCCGGCAATACAGCGGCCGGCGTTGCCAGCTTCGGGGGCCGCGCCGCTTTCTTCGGCAAGGTCTCGAACGATACGCTGGGCGAAATCTACGCTCACGACATCCATGCCCAGGGCGTCGCATTCGACACCAGGCCGCTCAAGGGCGAGCCGCCGACGGCGCGCTCGATGATCTTCGTCACCCCCGATGGCGAGCGTTCGATGAACACCTATCTCGGCGCCTGCGTAGAGCTCGGACCGGAGGATGTCGAGGCCGACAAGGCATCTGGCGCCAAGGTCACCTATTTCGAAGGCTATCTGTGGGATCCACCTCGCGCCAAGGAAGCAATCCGGCAGACAGCCAAGCTGGCGCATGCGGCGGGCCGCGAAGTCTCGATGACCTTGTCGGATTCGTTCTGCGTCGACCGCTACCGCGACGAATTCCTCGACCTCATGCGTTCGGGCACGGTCGACATCGTCTTCGCCAACAGCCACGAGATCAAGTCGCTCTACCAGACATCGTCGTTCGACGAGGCGCTGGCGCAGATCCGCAAGGACTGCAAGATCGCCGCCGTCACACGCTCGGAAAAAGGCTCGGTGATCGTGCGCGGCGACGAGACCGTCACCATCCAGGCGACGANATCGTGCGCGGCGACGAGACCGTGGTCATCAAGGCGACAGCGATCAAGGAACTGGTCGACACGACGGGCGCCGGCGATCTCTATGCCGCCGGCTTCCTGCATGGATACACCCAAGGCCGCGACCTGCAGACCTGCGGCGACCTTGGCTCACTGGCGGCCGGATTGGTGATCCAGCAGATTGGCCCCAGGCCGCGGCAGAATTTGCGCCGCGAGGCTGAGCAGGCGGGGTTGCTGTAGCGGCCATCAAGCCGCCGATCTCCCTCCTTGTGGGGAGATCGGCACCTTGGCCGTACGTGCGCTCACCGTCGCGCGGCTGTCACACATCGCACCTACACGCAATCGAGGCGCCCCGCGACTGACCTTTCGGGGCGCCAATAGCCAATTGGGGTGTCCAGAAATGCAAGACAGCAAGCTGTCGGGCCGCTGCATCTGTTGCCGCCGCGATTTCCGCTTTCCGCTCTAGAAGTTCAACAACCCGCCGCTGGGAGGAGCGCGCGGTCCGGAAGACAGATGCATGAACAAATTTCAGATCCAGGACATCAAGCAGGACGACTTCGCGAAGATGATCGCGGAGGACGTCGAACGCGCACTTGCCCACTATGATGAGGCCATCAACAAGCCCACCATGGTCTCGGTCGGCAAGATCGCCGGCAGCATTGCGTCCGCCGTCACCTCGCTGTCGCCGAAACATCAGCGCGCTATCGACACCATCCATGCCGACCTGCCCGGCTTGGCCTTGAAATTTGTTCGCGCGCTGGCGGCGGAGGCCGCGCGCCGTAGCGAGGCAGGCATTGGCCGCGCGACAGGACCGGCATCCCCGGCCGATATCGATGAACCTGTTTCTTCATCACCGCGAGCCGACGACCTCGAATCGATGCTGATCGAGGACTGGGCGGGCCGCGTCGCAGGATCGACCTATCTGGAAGAAAAGCTCCGCATCGCCCGCTCGACCCTGCATCGCTGGCAAAGGCGGGGCGAGGTCATCGCCTTGCGCAAGGGCGGCCGCAAACATGTTTTCCCGCTGGCGCAGTTCGTCGACGGCAGGCCGGTGGCGGGCATCCGCGCCGTGCTGTCCCTGATCAGCAATCCGAGGCTGGCGTGGCTGTGGCTGACGCGGCCCTCGGCCGACCTCGAAGGCCAAGTCCCAATCGACCTGCTTCGCCAGGATCAGGTCGAGGAGGTCGTCAAGGCCGCACGCGTCTTCGCGCCGGCTTGATAGCTTTGCTACATCCAGGTCGCGCCTAGCCTAGAGTTTCCGTCCATAAACGCGCCTATTTTGCAGCTTTTGCAAGCACTTAACCTCGTCCAGTGAAGCCGTTGAACGG
>NZ_AYWO01000005.1 GCF_000502955.1 Mesorhizobium sp. LNHC252B00
CACCATGGTGCTGATTCCCCTCAGAAAACAGCACCACGCCGCCATGCAAAATCATCAAATGTGAGTCAGACCCCCGTTTGGACGAAAATCACCCCTCAAACAGGGTCCTCATTCCATGAAAAATCACAGCGATCTCTCCAGCTGTCACATTATCTTGCGCAACGGCCTCCCCAGTTGGGATGGCTGCGACTCGGGCTGTTCGGCTGTCAGGGCAACGAGGAGATTTTCAATTCGGTCCATGCGCGCTATCAACTCGGCCGGAGGGACCATTTGCGTCATCCGCTCGGCCGGGGCCTTCGCCGTGGCCATTTCGTCCGCTGCCGCCTCAGCTGCCAGCTGTGTCTTGATTTCGCCCATTCTGGTGAGGCCGAGCAATCTGCCTGCTCCGGTCGGATCCATCGCATACTCGGAGCATGACGACCGTGACGAGCACGGCAAGCGCCGTCAGCGCGGCAATCATGGTGGAGCGCTTCAGCTGCGCTGACGTTGGCAAATCTGCGCGGCTGGGAAGGTCGGTGTTGTACATGATTGCGGTTCCTTATGCTGCGACGAACAGGCCGGTGAGCTGATATCCGATCAGCAGGAAACCAGCCGTCATCATGATGACGTTTGCGGTATAGGCGTGGCGCCAGAAGCTGCGTGTCCGGCGCCAGTAGCCCATCACGATCAAGATGGCGCCGAGGCCCGTGAGTTGGCCGATCTCGACATCGACATTGAAGGCCAGCAGGTTCAGCACAAGGCCGTCAGGCGAGATGTTGTATTCGATTATCTTCGTCGACAGACCGAATCCGTGGAAGAAGCCGAAGACCGGCGTCGCGACCTTGGTATTCGGCTGGAAGCCGAGCCATCGCTGGAATGCGCCCATATTGTCGAGTGCCTTGTAGACCACGGACAGGCCGATGATCGCGTCGATGTAGCTGTTGATGCCGACGTTGAAGTAGACGCCAAGCAGCATGGTCGTGGATTGGCCGAGCGCAAACAGGCTGACATAGATGCCGATGTGCTTCATCCGGTAGAGGAAGAAGATCACGCCGAACAGGAACCAGATGTGGTCGTATCCAGTCACCATGTGCTTGGCGCCGAGATAGATGAAGGCTCGGCGGACAGGAGATCGACCTCGTCTACAACCGCCTGGTCGATTTTACCCTTGATTGGCCGGAGCATGCAGCGCTCAGGGCGGCTTATCAGGACGGCGCGGTCGTGGTCACGCCCAATCCGCACAACCATGCGCTTTATGCGAGCAAGCGCGATCTGACATTGCTGTCCGATCCAAAGGCGCTGGAAGCATTGGGCCTTTCGCCGGAGATGCGCTCGCGGCTCGATGGTATTCCGCGGACTACGCTGGTCACGCCCGACAATGCAGATGCCATGTGGCAATCGCGCAAGAACATGTTATTCAAGCCACTCTCCGGTCATGGCAGCAAAGCGGTCTATCGAGGCGACATGGTGACGAAGGGGGTTGGGCCGAGATCGCCCGGGGAGGCTATGTGGCCCAGGCATTTGCTGCACCGGTGCAGCGCATGATCGAGATCGATGGCGCACCCACACCGCGCAAGATGGACGTGCGGCTTTATGCTTACGATGGCCAGGTGCTGGTCGCCGCCGCGCGCCTCTATCAAGGCCAGACCACCAATTTCCGCACACCCGGCGGCGGTTTTGCCCCTGTCCTGGTCGTCTGAACATGGACTGACCAGCTAGAAGCCCAGCGTAGCGAAGGTGAGGATGGCGAGAAGCGGCGACGTCCGCTGCTCCAAGGCCAATCACCCGTTCACGAGCCTGGCATATGCCAGGCGCCGATGCCTTTTCCCGCCATCCAGCTCGGCCCTTGATGAACTGAAAGGCTCACGGCGACTACTTCCTTTCCCAATCTATGAATAGCGGACCTTGCGCGAACTCCGGGATGCGGCGGGGCACGCGAGTGGGATATCGCGCGGGCTTCTTGTGGACCAAGATAATGGCGGTCGCCGAGAGTTCGAGCGCGCGCTTGACTACTTCTCGCGGGCAGACAGGCATGGGATCGACGGTGCCTGTCTGCTGCAACTGGCGCGTCGGCGATGAGCGCGTTACTCACCGCATCAAATTTGATGTACATTCCTTTGGGGAGGTAGCTGGGAGGTTACTCTTGGGCGGGGGTAGTACATGGCATACACTTCACAGCCGTCGTTGCTCGGAATCGAACGTATTCCATCCTACGTCGGACTTAACAACGATGACATGGGGCTTATCAGGGCGTTGAGGTTCACGCCGAAGCGCTATCCAGCGGAGACGGTCATCGTCGGCCAGGGCGAGGCCTGCGATCGCGTATTCATAGTCGAGTCGGGCTGGGGCTGCATTTCTCATGAACTCGCGGGCGGGCAGCGACAAATTCTGGATTTCGCCCTGAGAGGCGATATCATTCTGCCTCAGTCAATCCCGGGCAACGCTCTTGAAACGTTTATGGCTCAAACCGAGCTCTCGGTTTTGGTGACTTCCACCGAGACATTTTTCCCAGCTGCGATGAAGTCGCCCCATCTTTTCTCCCTTATTCTCGAAACGCTGGTACACCGCGCAGCGGTTATCGCTCAACATCTCACCAATGTAGGTAGACGCAGCGCCTTGGCACGTACGGCGCATCTGTTCCTCGAGCTAAGGGCGCGTCTCGAACGAATCGGCTCCGTCACCCGTAACAGCTATGAATGCCCTCTCACCCAGCACGATCTGGCGGACGCTCTCGGCCTCACGCCAATTCACGTCAACCGAATGCTGCGGGAACTGCGCGAGCGTAAGGTCCTCGAATTCCGCAAAGGCCATGTTCGCGTGCTAGACCAACAAGGCCTGACGAAGCTCGCTGGATTCGAAAGCGGCTACATCGAATACTGATGCCTATCGCCCTATCAACACTGACGTTTTCGCATTGCGTGAGGCAATTGCGCTGATACCAACATCGACGTCGCTTCCGACCGGGCGCTCCGGCTTCAGAGCCAGCGATGGGCATTCTCGATGGTAGTCGTGCAGTGATCTATGATGCGGGTTTCGAACGCCGGATCGGCGCCTGTCACCAAAAGCAGGTGGATCGTCTCGACGCCGCGGACGGCCGCCGAATAGCGAAGCGGCATCCAGTCGTCAGCCGCTCCACATGCTGGGATTGTCTCGATCAACTCGGATGATTTACGCTGGCTCAATATCAGCGAAGCAGGAGTTTCCTGGTTAAGTCGACCACACGGTCCCGCTCGGACGTGGGCCAGCCTTGAGGATGGCGCGTCTCGATTGCGAACGCGCCTTCGGAAGTGGCAGTTAACTTGGTGTGGCCATCGCGAAATCTCAGTGCCTTTCTTGTATAGCCAAGGTCCTCCAGCGAGGAAGCAACCGCGTCGCCGCAATATCCAGAAGTTGCGAACAGGATGACGCGTGGGGTGAGGGACGCGATCTCCTCTTTCAATGCCGTGAAATGAGGTTCCGAAAGCCCGCGCCACCGATGCGCAGGCGGCGGCCTGGAACCGCCAATCTCGTCCATTTTGCAAATGTTCGTCCACGCGACCTTGCGGCGACTGGGATCAATCAAATCCAGCATCTGCCAAAAGGCAGATTTGTTTCTCCTCTCAACCATCCACTTGGTGGACGCGAAAACACTTGCCGCCTGATCATGGTTGGAGGCAACCAACTTGCCAAGCGGCCCTGCGCTCTTGCCAACATAAAGCAGTGCAAGCTTACTGCCGGGATCGTATTCGGGGCCGATGCCCGGCGCGAAAACTCCAGATGAAGCCCATCCGGCGTCAACTGAAATGCGATTGCAATCGACGAGTTTTTTCCAAGTTCCTGCGGTTATTGGAAGCGCCCGATCCATATTCTTCCCCCCAAAATTCAAGCGATCAAAGCCGCAGCTGAAGGGGGCGTCAAGTCTATCCCCCTGTTCATCCGCATATGTGAGTGAGCACGGCACTATCCGGGCAGTGCTTGGCGGTCCGACAAAATCGCTCGAGCTCTTGTCAGTGACCTCGAATGGCGCAAACAGTTCTGGCATGCTGGGCGATGCGCGTGGTCAGGGACTGGCGTCCCCGAAAGACGGCACATTAGTGCGGCGCCGATTGCTCCATCTGGCGCGACCGATTTACGCCACCAGGCGCTCGAGCCGTCTGAGATCCGCCTGCACCGACGCTCTCATCATTGCCGCCATGAATGGGAACCAGAAGTTTGCGTTGCCATAGTTGCGGATGACGACTTCGGATCCCTCGCCAACCGGCAGGATAGAATAGTCCACTCCGCCGGCAAATGGTCCGGAGACATACTTCATCCGAACCAAGCGTCCTGGTTCGAACTCGGTGACCTCGGTCACCCATGCAAATGATCGGCCAATAAAGGCACCGTGCCGCCGGACGCGCGTGCCAGTGCCATAGGGCGGCGGCGTAATGCAGCAATCGCGGTGGCTGAGGCCCAGGCGGTCGGTGTTGACGACTCCACCGAACTTGCCCATCTGCGTCCGGGAGGGGTGGCAATCAGTTCTGACTCTACGCCGCCCGTGCTCGGTTGAGAGTGACGATGCTCGATGCACGACCTTATCGCTGTGATAGAAGTAACACCGCGCTGGTGGTGGCTAACCCGGCAGCCTTTGCCACGTTTGCCGTGCTGTTCGGTGGCGGAGAATTTACCGTTGGACGCTATTTCTTGACGGAGCGTATTGCCAATCTGGAAAGCCGAATTGCGCGACGCGACGAGGAAATCACAGACCTGAAGGCCAAGCAGGAAATCCCCGAAATTGAGTTCCCATTGGTGCCTCTATTCGAGATGGCCGAGGTTCTTCCCCCTGCACCGCTCAACTTCCATCGGCTTCTAGTCCAGCGGAAGGAAGACCACCATGTCGGATAACTTGATGCCTCAGCAAAAGGCGGCGCCGAAGCTAATCGTCGTCACCGCGTTCGACCGCGGTGAGACCGGCGACCTACAGCCTGTCTTTGGGCCAGCCGAGCAGTAAGGTGAAGACGGGGCAATAAGGACCGCAAGGGCCTTGGCGACTAAACATGCCGGTGTCATTGCGTGGTCGCGTGATGCCAACCTTCGCTTGGTGAATACGGCGAGCCCACGACGCTCTTTGTAGGCGGTGACGTGCCGGACATGGAGTGAAGTTTGCGCTTGACCCAGGGGCGAACAGTCCGGGTGCCGCTGCGTTGTAGATCAACGCTGGCAGCTGACTTATCCACACCACGGGCGAGGTGTCGGCGGGCAACTCTTCGAACCGCAGACAAATGGCACGGCCAAACCCTCTGACACCAACACCGCGCCCACGTCGCGCCCGTCAGCGAAGAGAAAGCCGCAACTTCGCCCGTAGTTGCAGGCGTAAGTGCCCTCACTTCCGGGCGTACAGGAACAACGAACCATCTTTAGTTCGAGCTTCGCAGAAGCAACCAGTTCTGTAAGGCGCGCCTTCGCCAGACGCCCAAGGTTTCCCTCAGCGTCACACCTCGGCTCTATGCTCTCAGGGGCATTGAAGCCGACCAGCCGGGTCCCCTTTGAGCTGCCGTCGAGCCGAATGGTGTCCCCGTCCGTAATGCTGAACTGTGATCTGGCAAGTGGCACTCTATCCCCTGTGCCCGTTCTCGCGAAGGATGGCATGGTTGGCCATGTGACGTGCCCGCCTTTGACGACCAACGAGTAGATCAGGGACCCGACGACCAGTGCCAAAACGATCCCAAAGGTTCTGGCGAACCTGGCTGCCAAGTACCGCGCTCGCGAGCGAGTGGGCCGCGCCAACGGCGTGGGCGCCAACGCGGCGACGATGGGACTTTGTTCGGGTGCGATTGCGACGGTGCGTAGGTGCTTGGCGGTGCGGGTCCGATGACCTCGTAGAGCTTCGCCCACTGCTTTGCGCTCAGTCGTGTGCGCGGGCCGTACTTCAACAATCTCTCACGCATGTCGAGGAGGAATTTGCGTTGCCATTGGCTGAGGTGGCCGCGAACAAGGGCAGCCTCGACACGGGACTTCAGATCGTCCTCGGGCTCCATTCCGATCGCCCCACTCCTCCCCCTCACACTATCGGGCGGCCGACCGGGTGTGAATAGGTGCGATCGGACTACGACTCGAGAAGCAGGAAACCTGCCTCCATGGCAGCCTCAACGAATACCTTTCGGACCTCGTCCGGGGGCACCTTGCCGTCAATAGCGGCTAAGCAGGCATCTGCCGCCAGATACCACTTGGGGCCTCTATTGGGCCACTGAAGGAGCTGTTCCCTGGCCGCCTGAATGTGGTTGATGTCGCAACGGATATCGCCCGGACCGATGGTCCTAATGGGGACTGGAGAGTGGAAATAGCCAAGGGGCATCAGGGCTCTCGCACGTCGAACGCAACGAACAGCCCCCGTTTGGTGGCACAATCCACAATGAGCGCGACCAACTGACACTCAATGTCAAGAAGGTACGGACTGCGCTCGCGCACACTCCGGATGGTTGTCTTGACGGAAACTATTTTCCCGACCTGATACACTTCGCGAACGAACTCCTTGGCCGTGCGCTGTGCAGGCCAAGCAGGTGCTTGCATGTCCATCCCATCCTCCTCCCAGAGACAGAACGTCAACAGCCAATCTCTGGCGCACATTCTTGAAAAATCAAGAGTCGGAATCGTACAGAACAGGTCGGAACCGGGTTGGCGACATTCCCTCTCGGTCCCTCCGCAGATCTCTTGGGGTGTGGCCTAAGAGGGACAGGTACTCAGTTGTGTCCTCAACCCAGTACCATAGTTGTTAGCGTCTCAGTTTGAAGCGCCTACGCTGAGTAGCGATCATCCATCGTTTGTTAGAAAGTCAGGCATCAAAAAAAGTTTGAAGGACGGCAAATGCCACTGCGACATTTTGGCGGAGCATTCGACGCCGCTGATCTGGCCCTGCTAAAGCGAGTGTTCGACCAACTATGCAAGGAGCGCTTCCTCGCCAAGAAAGACGTGAGGCAGATGGAAGCCCTCGCCAAGGAAGTCGTCAGCGTCTTCCAGAACGGGATCACAGACGAAGCGGACCTATTGCAGGCCCTTTCTAAGCGCCGCAGAGCCAGGCGAGGCATTACCAGAGCACCTAGCTAGGAGTAAGGAACATCCCTTCCTCGTTGGCAGCACTCTCGAATGCCTTACGGGCCTCCTGAGTTGGCATCTGATCAGCCAGGCAGGCCATGCAGATGCGCACCGCATAGTTCCATTTAGGGCCACGCTTGGTCCACTTCAGGAGTTCCTCGGCGGCGCGTTCCACGTTGTTGACGTGGTAGCACATCCCTGCCCGCTCGCAGCTCACGGGGACTGGAGAGTAGAACCAATGGCGAGCCATCAGGGCTCTTTAAGATCGAAGCACACGAACTGCCCGTGGAGCGTGGCCCGGTCGACAATGATTTCGACCAGTTCACAGTCTGTCTCTCGCAAATACGGATTTGATAATCGGACTGCCGCAACGGCTTCTTTGACCGAGACGATGCTGCCGCATCGGACGTGATGGATAGCTGCCTCTATCGCCTCTTTGGCGGTAGGACGGAACGCTTGAGCCGTCATAGCCCTCCTCCCTCCCCAGGGAAGAAAAACCCAAGCATTATCTAAGGGCCACCCCCGCGAATAAATCAATGTTCGGAACGTACCGAACCGAGGGGATGGACCTTACGGGGGCTCAGGGGGTTTCGGACGGTTCGTCTCGCCCTTTCAGATCAAGCAAAGCAAGCAGTGCCCCGATGGCGCCAGGCAGTTCCGCCTCGATCTTCAGATCTAACACCTTGTGGAGGTAATGACGGGTCTCATCGGACGCAATCATCCGCCGAACAGCGTTCGCGGCCGACATCTGCCCTGATTGATAACGCTCGGCCATGATTGGGACTACTCCACCCCAGAGCGTCAAACTCGTTCGGGACAGTATGGTTCCATCAGAGATCACCTCGGGCAACCCTGCGTTTCAGGTCGACAGCGTTCAGAAGATCTACCAGATCGTCGGCATATTCCATGTCGAGGTCGATGGCTTCGTGGCCCTCGTACACAGCCGGCTGACCAGTGAAGACGTCGAACACCGTCCAGGACTCGTCGTGTTCTTTCCTAAGGTCGTACCGCATCGATACCATTAGGGAAGTCTAATGTAGGTCGGGACTGTTTGGTAGAAATTTCTGAGCGGGTGATCGGATAACAGGCACGCGCGCTGACCCCCCGTGCTCCCTCATTTCCTCCACGCGTGTGCGGCGAGGCCGCTTGACCTAACACGCTGCGAGCACAAGCTTCGTCATGCGTCAGTGCAGGATTTTAGGGAAGGAACTTAGCCTTAGACTAAGAAGGGGCGTCGATAAGCACGCACGGAGTCAACTTTCTCGACGAATGGATAGCAGGACATCTTCCAAACGCCATCACCGAGATCCGCCGCGATACAGGGGGAATGAAAAGCCGGCGGTCGTCTTGGGGACGGCGTCGCCGGCAAGTGGCAGGCTGTTGGGCGGGGGTGGGCGGTAGCCTGCCATCCATCATTGCCGGCAGTATGATCTTAAGTGATCAGATTAGCTAGTGGTGATTTAGCGCAAATCCAACTCCAAATTTGCATCCGAGCGTGCCGCCCGGCCATGCGGCCCGACACCTTTTGACAGAGGAATGCCAACAAGGCGCCGGGCCTGACCGACGAACTAGCCCGCCGGTCATGCGCTGGTCGGTCACGCCTACAGCCGGGCAAACTTGTCTAGATGCAGGCGTATCCGCTGGCCTTCGGCGAAGGCGAGGGCGACCGATTCCAGTTCGAATGATTGGGTTAGTTCCTGATCTTCCTCGACCACACGGACGAACCATTCGCCGCAGGCTTCTATCACTTCGATGCAAGGACGACCCTTGCCGATCTCGCTATCCATCGCATTGCCTCCCCGCAATATGAGGACAATCGCGAATTTATATGAGTGCTGAATCGGCCATGCAAGGCTGGGTACAAATCGTACAAACTGTAGGGAGTGCCAGCGTCAAGGCCGGTCTGATCTTCGCCTGGCCAGATCCGGAACATTCCTGATAGTTTCCTTGACGGCAGGGGCCCCAACGCTCCTGCAAGTCCCTTGATCCTGGGGCGGCCCGTCGCTGCCGTGAATGGGGCGGCGGGCGTTGTTGCACCCCATTCTTGTCGGCCATCCAGCGGCTCTCCTCCAGCGCTGCTACTTTCAACGGTGGCGATCGTCTTCGGTGCGGGCAGGGTTGCCTTGGCCGGGGGAGGGTGCCAGACGGGGCGCGCTTGCCGCAACCGATATGCCCGCAGACCCGCTCGAAGGCCTACACACGCGGGCCGAGGACGAATATCGCCAGCAGCACGACAAAAAGCACGGTGGCGATCACGACACCCCACTTGAGGACTTTTCTGGTGCCGCGCTGTTCATCGTCGCGAGATAAATTCTCCGCCATTGCAGAATTCCTACCGTGAACTTCGATTAATCGAAACGTGGAGCGTCTAGGCCGGTTCCCCTCGCCGCGTGCAAATGCCGTCACCGCGCTCGTGGTGTTCCAAGCAAAACCAAGGCGATGGCTGTTTCGGTCTGGCAAAGCGCACGCTTCACGCATGCGTCAAACTCGCAGACGTGATTTTCGATCCGCGCTGACGCACGCGGGACCGCTGTTCCTTCGGCAAGTCACCTCGGTTCATCGCTCATGGCGACAAGATTCCCACAGCACGACCCGATCGACGCCCGCTGCTCACTTGGAGACCGCCATGGCCCGGTCTATCTATGCACGTCATCGGCTGCGCCGGGCCTGTTCAGCCGAGGCGCCAGGAATTCCGTTATCGGCAGGCGCTATCGCGGCCATGAATCCGGCGAGGCGGAGAAGCTGTTGGCATGCCTGCAGCGCTCGGTTCCGTTGCCGAGCCGGCGATGTGCAACAATGCGAGTGGAGTTTTCGCGGCCGTGTAACGACGTGCTGTGCGACGGCCACTCCGTCGAGTCCGGACCACAGAGCACCGGCAGTTTTTTTTTGGGAACACCAGCGCCGACTGGCCGTTTGGTGGGTATCTGACTTGGACAGAGAGGAGCTCAAGAAATGCCAACTCCGAGTGGCCATACCGACGCCATCCGTGCCTCGCGCGTGATTGGCACAACTGTTTACAACACGGNAGTTCAGACGTGTGCTCTTCCGATCTGGGTATCTGACTTGGACAGAGAGGAGCTCAAGAAATGCCAACTCCGAGTGGCCATACCGACGCCATCCGTGCCTCGCGCGTGATTGGCACAACTGTTTACAACACGGCGGGTGAGGAAATTGGTACGATCGACGACGTGATGCTCGAAAAGACTGCGAATGGCATCATGTTCGCAGTGATTTCCTTTGGCGGGTTTCTGGGCATCGGTGAAAGATACCACGCAGTGCCATGGTCCCTCTTGGATTATGATCCGGACCGCGGCGGATACGTTGTCTCTTTCAGCACAGATCAGCTCAAGGCCGCGCCCGCCTACTCGATCGATGAACTCACCGTCGACGATGGAAGGCCGGCCCGCGAAGCTTCGTATCGATATTGGAGGGTCGAACCCTACTGGCACTGATCTTGATGCCAGCCCTTACGGCGTATGCTGATGTGGCGCGCGAATGCGCGCCCCCCGTCGTCACATCCGAAAGGACCAGCGCTCGAAAAGCAGGATTGGGACGCGATCCGAGGCAGCGAGGTTCTTCCGGATGGTGTGCCGCCAGACGGCGACAGTCGCAACGCCACCGAGAAGAGTGGTGAATTGCCCGACGAAGAGGACGATAACGCGTACCAGAACAGCGACGAAGCGCTGCCGGATGACGAGGAAGAGCGTCTCATTTCGCAGAACCCCTCGAAGCTGGACATCGACGAGCCGTAGAATTCCCTCAGTCGCAAAGCTGAACGGCGATGGTCTCGAACACTCCGTAATTCGAAGCGGCCGAACCTGCCGACTGATGGTCAGCCCTTTGGTGCACCACCATCGAATTCAACGGCAGGGCAGTTGAAATCCGGGGTGAAAAAACCTGACGGAAGACAATCAATTCAAGGGAACCTCTCCGAAAAATGCTCGTTGGTTGTGGCAATGCACATGAACCGATGGAGGCTTACATGATTACGAAAATCCTCTCCGCGTCCCTGCTCACCATCGCCTTGGCTACCTCGGCCATGGCGCAATCGAATGGTTCAAGTTCCACCACGACCCAGGCGGGCAGCACGACCGGCACCAACGGCACCATGGGCACCGGCTCCGGTACGCCGACAACATCTGTCGATCCAAACGCGACAAATTCGACGAGGGGCCCAAACGGCATGAATGATCGCTGCAAGGACACGGCGGGCAACGATGTCGACAACAACACCGCCAGCGGCACGGCAACGTCGAACGTTCAGAACTGCAACAAATAAGCGCCTGCCTGAAAGCGCTGCCGGTTTGTTCACTTCCAGTGAATGCACAACCGGCAGCATGTTCACGGCCGCAAGAGAAGGTGGCGGATCCATGGGTCGACAGCCTGCGTCCATCCGGCAAGCAAGGTCGGGGCTCTTATGGGCCGAGGGCATATTGGCGGCCGTCGGCCTCGGCTTGGCGGTCTGGTTCGTCCAGGCAAACCACCGCGAGAGCCTGCGCGAGACTACGATCATGCAGGCGGTCGGCGGCGACGCCGAGCGCGGCATTCCGGCGATGATCCGCAATGGCTGCGGCGGATGCCACGAAATTCCTGGTGTCCCCGGTGCTCAAGGCACGGTCGGGCCTTCCTTGCGGGGCGTTGCGCAGAGAACGTATGCGGCAGGCACCGTCTTGCGAACCTCTCCAGATGCAATGATGCGCTGGATCAGCAGAGCGCGGGACGTCGATCCGAGGACGGCCATGCCCAACACCAACCTGTCAGAGCAGGAGGCGCGCGACATCACCGCCTATCTCTACGCACGAACGTGAAACGGCCTGGGTGCAGATTCCTCGCTCGCATTCCCGACGGACGGCCGCTTCACATTTGTCTTGCAATTGCTCCATGGCGCCTTGCGAGCAGGAACGCCAAAACGACCATAAATCCCGCTCCACCAGCCACCAGAGCCTGTGCTGCCAGCAGCATGACCGTCTGTTCTGTTGTCGAGCCCGCCCGCATCTGGCGCACGTCGGCTGCCGTGACGCTTACTTCGGGATTTCCGAACCGCGCGGTCACATAATTGGCAAGGCTCGTCACCTGGCTGTCATCCAGCCAGTCGCCAAAGGCCGCCATCGATTTGCGGCCGGCCACGTCGCCCGCCCTGACGCCGGCTAGGATCGTCATGACGACGTTCTCGGGAGCAGCGGCGCCGAGCACACTGTTGCGGGTGAGCGACGGATAGGAGCCGTCCGCCGATCCCTCTCCATTCCCCCCGTGGCATCCCGCGCAGAGCGACCGATAAAGATCGGCGCCTGCCGAGTTGCCGCTGCCCTGCGCCGTGGTCCTCGATGAGTCATTGGCCGTGGCAACAGGCGGATTGCTCCATGCGAAACGCGGCCGCTTCTCCTCGCCTGATTGGGCAGGCACATCCCTTAGATAGGTGACCATGGCTCGAATATCGTCATCCGAGAGGTGTTGCAGACTGTTCATGACTGTTTCGGCCATCGGACCGCCTGCATAGGCTTTCGCAGGCACGGCGCCAGTCTTGAGAAATCGAAACAGTTCGTCGTCGCTCCAGCTGCCTATGCCCGCGATCTTGTCATTGGTGATGTTAAAAGCCTGCCAGATGCCAGCGGTGCCGCCGGCAAGCTTGCGATCTTCATCCATGCCGAATGTGGTGTTCCTCGGTGTGTGACAGGCGCCGCAGTGGCCAAGGACCTCGACCAGGTAGCTGCCCCTGTTCCAAGCTCCGGTTCGGCTCCGATCCGGTGCGAAGCCGCCGACATGGACATTCGCAAGTTTCCACAGCCCGAGCGCCCAACGCTGGTTGAATGGAAAGGGAAGGATATTGCTCGGTCGGGGCTGGGCGATCGGCACTTGCGTGAGCAGATAGGCGCGGATCGCCAGCACGTCCTCGCGGGTCATTCTGGCAAAGCTGTCAAAGGGCATGGCCGGGTAAAGATCGGCCCCGTCGCGCCTGACGCCTTCCCGAACCGCCCGCACGAACTCGTCGGCGGAATAGCGCCCGATGCCAGTATCGAGGTCCGGTGTGATGTTGGTCGAATAGACATCGCCGAAGGGGGTTGGCACGCGGTAGCCTCCGGCGAACGGGCGGCTCGGGTTGGACGTGTGGCAGCCGACGCAATCGGCGGCACGGGCGAGATACTCGCCTTTCTGGATTTCATCCGCCCGCAGCTGTGTGCACGGAGCCAACAATGTCAAGGCGACCGTGATGATCTGAAAGACGAGGCCCAAGGGTGCAGGGATTGCGATAAGCCGAAGCGAAGCCTTCCGACAACAGATAGCCGACCGCAAGCTCTTGCGCATGGTCACAATTCGCACCCGGTGAAGATCAGTCCGGCCGCCATTTGCGCCAGCATGATGAGCATGAACAGCGTTCCGATGCCGACCGAAGTTCTGGCTAGAAACGCACGCGTGCGTGCCTTCAGGGGCGGGCTCGTGCCGTGCCTGCGGTCATGGGCGGCGCGCCACGACAACAGGACGCCCGCCGTCGCGACGGCGACACCGATCAGGGAGAACAAGGCGGTGGGGCGAAAGCCGGTGTGGCATTGCCAGTACGCAATCGCATAATCGAGCTGCAGCGATACCGCCCACGCGGTTGGTCCGGCCGCCAGGCCTGCCCAGGAAATACCGGTGCGGATCGCCTGCATCTTAGATCCTCGGAACCCAATAGATGATGAGATAGAGCACGACCCACGAGACGACCACGAAGTCCCAGTAGAAGGCGTTGTCCGACACGTCGCTGAGACGGCGTCCGGCCTTGCCTTTTTGCGTGAACATGAGAACCGCAAGCACGATTGTGTCCATGACATCGGTAAGAAGATGTGAGGTGTGAAGACCGAGCAGGAACCAGACAATCGACCCGTAGGCATTCTGGTCCCAGGAGATCCGGAGCGCAGGAAATTCCCAGATGCGAACGATCAGGGGAAGAATTCCGGCAATCGACATGATCACAATGCCAATGCGGACCTTGGTGAGATCCTGCCGCCGCGCCCAAAGCTCCACCAGATGGTTGGGGACGACGCTCGCAAGCAGCATGATCAATATCGTCGTGCCTGGCAAAAGATCGGGCGCCGGCGCGCCAATCGGCCAATGCTTGGCCAGCACGGCCAGATAGAAATAGGTACCGATCGCCAAGGCAAAACCGGTTGCTTCCAGAGCGATGAAGGCAAGGGTTCCCCACCACATGGGGCTTGCGGCGCCGAAATCATATGTCGGCAGATGGCTGACGTCGGCGACCGGGCGGTGTCTCATTCCTCGTCCTCCGGCTCGCCTTTCGGCCAGAACCAGCAGATAAAGCTGATCGAGACCGGTATTGCACCCCACACCACGGCCCATGGCGTGTAGATCGAACCGAGAAACGCGCCGCCCACCGCGATGGCCGAAAGCAGCGGCCAGATCGAATTGCCGGCCGATGGCTGGCGCAGTTGCGGCACCGCGTCGGCGACCGTGCTGGCAAGCACTTCGCGGGCATCGACGCGCAAGCCCTCGACGACCGGAAGCGTGTCGGGCTCATCCCAGAGCGGCTCCCTATGCCTTACGACGGGCAGGCGCGAAAAGTCGTAGGAAGGCGGCGGCGACGTCGTCGCCCATTCCAGCGTGCTCGCCCCCCAGGGATTGTCTCCGGCAATGCTGCCGCCGCGAAGGCTGAGCAGGACGTTCAGGAAAAAAAGCGCAAAGCCGGCGAACACCACCAGCGACGAGACGCTGACGAACAGGTTCATCTCGCCCCAGCCGCTTGCCGGCGGATAAGTGTAGACGCGGCGCGGCATGCCCTGCAGGCCGAGAATGTGCATGGGAAAGAAAGTGAGATTGAAACCGATGAAGACCAGCCAGAAATTCCAGCGGCCGAGCCTCTCGGACAGCATGCGACCGGTGATCTTGGGAAACCAGTAATAGACGGCGCCGAGCAAAGGGAAGACGGCGCCGCCGATCAGCACATAGTGGAGATGCGCGACCACGAAATAGGTATCGTGCACCTGCAGGTCGAGCGGCACCGAGGCGACCATGACCCCGGTCAGGCCGCCGATCACGAAGGTGAAGATAAAGCCGAGTACGAAAAGCATGGGCGTGGCGAAGATCGGCCGGCCGCCCCAGATCGCCGCAATCCAGCAGAATATCTGGATGCCGCTCGGAATGGCGATCATCATCGAGGAGGCGGTGAAGAAGCTCTCGCCGAGCTGCGGCAGGCCGGTGGCGAACATGTGATGCACCCACAGCCCAAAGGAAAGCAAGCCAATAGCTATCAGTGACAGCACGATCCCAAGATAGCCGAACACCGGTCGGCGGACGAAGGTGGGCAGGATCGCGGAGACGAAGCCGGTTGCCGGAATGAAGATGATGTAGACCTCAGGATGTCCAAAGAACCAGAAGAGGTGTTGCCACAGCAGCACATCGCCTCCGGCTGCGGGATCGAAAAATTTGGTGCCGACCAGCCGGTCGAGGATCAGCATCGTGCTTGACACCATCACCGCGGGCATGGCGAACAGTATGACGAACGCCATAATCAGGACCGACCAGACATAGAGCGGGATACGATCGAGCGTCATGCCCGGTGCGCGTTGCTTGAAAACCGTCGCGATGATCTCGACGGCAACCGCCAGTGCCGACACTTCCGTGTAGGTCACCATCTGCGCCCAGAAGTCGGGGCGCTTGCCGATTCCATATTCGGGCCCGGCGACCGGCACGTAGGAGAACCAGCCGGCATCCGCCCCCGTGTCGAATGCGAAGGCGATCCAGATCATCAGGCCACCCGAAAGATAGACCCAATAGCTGAAGGCGTTGAGCCGCGGGAACGCGACGTTGCGGGTGCCGATCATCAGCGGCACAAGGTAGATCGCGAACGCCTCCATTATCGGCACGGCGAACAAAAACATCATCGTCGTGCCGTGCATGGTGAAGAGCTGGTTGTAGAAATCGGGGCCGATATGACCGGCCTCGGGCGTTGCGAGCTGAAACCGCATGGCGAGCGCCGACAGGCCCGCCAGGACGAGGAACAGAAAGGCTGTTACCATATAGCGCCGGCCGATCAGCTTGTGGTCGACCGTCACCAGCCAGCCATACAGACCTTTCGGTGTCTGCCAGGCATGCGCCAGAAAGGCGTGCAGCCGCGCCTCCTCGAGGCCGGTGTCGCGTATGCCTTTTAGACCCTTTTCCTGCTTTTGCCCGACTGCCTTTCCCGCGATGCCGCTCATTCGAGGCTTCCAAGATAGGTGGCGACCGCGTTGAGATCGTCGGCGCTGAGCGCAACACGCGGCATTTTGGCGCCGGGTTTCGTCGACTGCGGATCGGCGATCCATGCGGCAAGCGCACCGGGTGTCATCGCCAGCGTATCGGCGGCCAATGCGCGTCGGCTTGCGAGATGAGTAAGATCGGGCCCAATGGTTCCGTTGGCCGGCGTGCCCCTTACAGTGTGGCAGAGCGCGCAGCCGGTGGAAAGAAAGGCTTGCTGGCCGCGGCGTTCTTCGTCTCCGACGGGCGCGGCTGCGGCGGCATCTTGCCTCGATCGCCACATGTCGAACGCCTCGCGGCTTTCCGCGATGACGGTGATGGCCATATGGGCGTGCTGGTAGCCGCAGAACTCGGCGCATTGGCCTCGGTAGACGCCGGGCTTATCGGCAATGAGGGTGAGTTCGCTCGGCCGGCCCGGGATGAGGTCCCGTTTGCCACCGAGGGCTGGCACCCAGAAGCTGTGAATGACGTCCGGCGAATCGAGCTTGATCTTGACGGGCTCGCCGACAGGGACATGGATTTCATTGGCCGTGACGATCATCCGCGATGGATTATCGCCGGGATAGCGTATCTCCCACCACCATTGATGTCCGGTGATGCGAACGGTGAGCGTCGCTGTCCCGCTCAGCGAGGCAACGGATCGGCCCGCGAAGAAGCTCGTTAACGTCAGCGCAGCCAAGATTAACACGGTCGACGCTGTAGCGCCTACGACAGCGCGGCCGAACCGGCGCTCCCGGTGGTTGTCGATACGCAGCGGCGGATGGCCTGCTCTCGCCCGGCGCCGGTGGAAAAGCGCCATTGCCATTGTCACCATGACAAGCAGCCATGTTGTCGTCGCAACCGCGCCAAAGGACCAGATGAGATCAAGAATGCTGCGGGCATTGGAACCACGCGCATGGAGCGCGGATTGCCAGTCGCTGCATCCCGTCAAGGCCAATATTGAGGCGGTGCCGGCCGGGTTCGCGATGCCTGCAAGGTGATTGCCGAACGAGCTTCGAGCTGGATGCGAAAGGCTAGCCGATACGGATGGTCGTCTCCGTTTCCTGGGGCGGACCACCGGGCTCGTGCACCTTGCCATGAAGAATCACCATCAATGCCAGAGGCCATAACGCGATTGGTTGTAAAAGGATGCCTTGGCAACAACCCTTCAGTTCAAGGAATGTGACATGGCGGGAAGCAGGGCCTGCCGGCTCAAGCGCTGGGCGGACGCAACCAAATGGTCGGTCTGTCGTTCCTTCGAGCACGCGGTATGGCATCAGCATCGTCAAACGCCACGCCGCAAACCGTCAGGACCGAACTCATGAAAAACACAGGCAAAACAATCAGCGGAAACCGGACCGTCCAAGGTAAAGACGATCGCCTCAACCAAGGCCGCGAAAGCAGGGCACGAAAGCCCAAAGAGCAAGCTGATGATCCCGCCAACAACCATCCCGAAGAGGACCCGGCGGAGGGTTCGCGCCACACGGTTGAGCACGAACTGGACCGACAGGATCGATTGGGGCGGGGCGCATCTCAATCCACCGGCGAAGCGAAGCGTGCGCGTGACGAATTGCCGGAGCAGGTCAGGCAGCAGACCGAATTGCCGGGCCGAGGCTCGGCCTGACAAATTCCGAATTTCGCGACCTTGCCGAGGCGGCGACGCGCGCAGGGTAGCGCGCCGCTCTCACTACAGATGGCGACCCGATGCGGGATTTTTGAGTGATTATCTCGAAGTCAGGAACGATCCAAACCCTCACGCATTTAGCTACGTCTGCGTCACAGAATTCATCTCTGCCGGGAGCTGCACCGTTGTCCTCCAGGGGCTATGCTTTGGCCAACCAAGAAACCGAGCAAGTTTCGATCGTTGACCTGATACCCGCCTTGCGGGCCTTTGCGCGTACCTTCTGCCGCAGTCCGGACGATGCGGATGATCTTGTCCAGGAAACGTTGACCAAGGGTCTTGCCAACCTCGACAGATTCGAAGCGGGAACCCGGATGAAGTCGTGGCTCTTTACCATCATGCGCAACACCTTCTACACGCGCATAAAAGCTGCCGACAGGGAGAGCCCGGGGCTGCTCGACTGCGCCTCCCTGGTTCCCGTTTCGGAGGCTGCGCAGGAGTGGTCGATCCAGCGCAAGGAAGTTTATAGCGCCATCCAGCAACTACCGAGACAACAACGCGAGGTGTTGATGCTGATCGGAGTTCTCGGCGTGAGCTATGAAGAAACGGCCAAAATCTGCGGCTGTGCGGTGGGAACAGTTAAAAGCCGTCTCAACCGCGCACGCGCCGGCGTACTCGAGCGTCTTGGGGAAAATTCGCTGCAGACGCTGCTGGAAAGGCGCGGTCACGTGTCCGAAGGACGTTTGGGCTTCGGCACACGATAGGCGAGGCAGCTAATTCCTCTTTGCCGCCAGCCGACGCTTTTCGACGAGCGCGTTCTGCAATTGAACCGCCAGGTCTTTCAGCCGATTGGGGACCTTCTCCTGCTCTATCGCCGCCAGCAAGGAGGCTATTTCCCGGTCCAGCACCAGACTGACCTGCGGATCAATGTTATCGTCGCTCGAGCGAGACATCGTGTTCCCTACCAGGTTCTATCCTCGTCATGTTGCCAGCACAGAACCTAACTGTTCAATAACGCTGCAGGGCCGTCTACGCCAACAAAACGAACCCTGGTCATTATTTCCACAACTGCGGGCAGCGTCGAGCCGATCAACGCGCCGGGCCTCGTTTATGACCTGCTATTTTGCGCCGAGCGTCCGCCAGTTTGGACGTCGCGGCTCAGCCGGTATCACATCACCCGACACTTGTCGCAGCAGGCGGAAGCACCGATCGGGGCCAGATCCAAATCGGATCGATGCACTGCCGTCAAGTTGACCTCACGCTGCGCTCTTCATCGACGCCCGAACCCGCGCCGGGCCGTAATGTTCCAACCGGTACGAGCATGAAGGCAGTTCCATCCCACAGGCGGAATGGCCTCTCGCCATCGATCACAACCTGCATGCCGTATGCTTCGGCGAGGTGATGGATCTCGGAGCGATCCAGCGCTGGAGAGCCGCGATAGGAGTAGTTCAGAATTGCAGCCATGCCCGGTCGTTTCAGCACGCGCCCAATCTCCTTCAAGTATCGCTCCGCGAGTCCGGCCAGCACCAGATAGGGAAAGCTGTCGACGGCCAGCACGCAATCGAAGCTGGCGTCGCCGAAATCGGCGAGATCGAGGCCCGAGGTCAGCCGGAGTTCCACATTTGGCAGCGCGGCGCACCGCTCAAGCCCGATCGAAATCATGCTCGGCGATATATCGATCCCGACGACCCGCAGCGCGGCGGGGGAAAGCGCGATTTCAAAACGCCCGATGCCGCAGCCAATGTCCAGTATACGAAGTCCGGCGCCGGTGAAGCCTTGTCTTTGCAGCCACCCGGTGATCTCAGCGGTGGCAGCCGAGAGCTTTTCCTCATCGCCGAGGGACGACAACTGGACGCTTGCCGCCGATGAAATCCTCGCTGCCGCATCGAAGCTCGACGCAAGTCGCTGGACCACCGCTGCATCCGTTTCCGCTTCGTCGCGTCGATGGCGAACAGCAGCACCTATTTCGCGCAACAGCGCCAAGGTATCGGGCCTGTGACGGAGCAGGCTGGCGACCCGTTGTAGCTTGTCCTGGTTTTGAAGATCCGTCGAAGACATGTCCTGTGCGATCTGAGCCAGTTCGCCAGCGTCTATGCCTGCTTCGAAAAGAAGCGCGAGCCTGGCGATGATCGTTTCGGCGCCGGCGCCTTCCGACATCCAATGCTCGATCGCTTTTCTTGCGGCCGATGCCCGTGGCGAATGTCCGGCCCCGCTCACGGGATCGAGCCTCGAGTCCAGATCCTGTGCTTTGTCCATTGATCGACGGCGCCCCAACTGTACTTGTAAGCCTCGCGCCCGCGCAAAAAGTCGAACTCGCTAGCGCCTTCTCGAAGTGCCTCGGTTATGGCGTGGCCGATTAGGATCGCGCCGGGACTGACCTCGGCATAGTCTGGGTCGAAACCGCCAAGATAGGCATAGGCGCGCTGACGATGGTGAAAGCCGTAATAGGCACCTATGACCTGGTCGTCGATGGCTATGAGCCAGCATCGGACAAGACCATGCGCGGCGAGCGGGGGCAGTGCGTGCCTATGGAACTCTTCGACATTGGGGCCGTTCAGCACGCCGTCACCATAACCGGCCCAGCGGGCGCCGTGCAGGCGAACCAGATGATCGAGGAACAATCGGGGATCGTTCTGTGCCGGCCAGACCGAGACACGGCCGCACCCGCAAGCGGCTCTGTACGCGCGACGCAATTGTCGCCGTCGCCGTGAAGGAACGCAGCCTGCAAGCCGGTCGTCACCGGCAATCGAGAGTACGGGACAAGCCGCATGGTTGACGGCCTCACTGGCTTCCATCGCGGGATGGCTGATGGCGAGGCCGGCAGCGTCGGCCGGCAGGTCCGGTAGAATCCATTGCGACCATTCGATCTTGGCAACCACGTCGGCAATGGTGCCGGCAACAGCCATTTCGATGCCGGGCAGGCAGAGAATGTCCAGATAGTCGCTCAGGGAGATTCCGACCGGAAGCAGCCTCGAACCAGAAATTGCCCGTTCCCGATAAAGCGGCGCCAGTCCTGCCAAATCCTCGTCACGCCAGACCGCGATCGTCGCCAGTTCGCCAGGTGCAAATGCTTCCCACCATGCAAGGAGCCAGGCAGGGCACTGAAAAGGCGTCGCCGTTCGGCTGGATGCCCAGAGCCGCCACCAGTGGGGCTCCAGAGCGGCAAGGGCGGTGGGATCATCGATCACCTCGCCGCGCAGCATGTCCGCTCACCCTGTCGCGACTGCAGGGCTGCTGTGGCCGGTGCCGAGCCGAGCAAGGGCATGATAGGTGTCGATGTACGACGAGACCATGCGATCGAGCGAAAAGCGGTGCCGTGCCGCGGCGCGGCATGTCTCGGGGTCGAGGTCGGATGACGCGATGATGGCCTTCGCCATGTCGTCGACATTGTCGACGAGAAAGCCGGTGCTGCCGTGTTCGACCACATCCGGCAGCGCTCCGTTTGGAAAGGCAATCACCGGTGTGCCGCAGGCGAGCGCCTCCATCGCCACAAGCGAGCTGGTTTCGGGCGCTAGGCTCGGAATAACGAGGCAACGAGCCGCGTTGAGGAACCGGCGTTTCGCCGCAAAACCGAGCGGACCTAGGAAGCGGCGCTGCCTGTCGAGCCGCGGCCGAACCTCGTCGTCGAAGTAGCGCGTGTGGGTCTCGTAGGGATAGACCTTGCCCGCGACAGCAAGCGGGAGACCAGCCTGCTTGGCCGCGTCGAGAGCCAGATGGATGCCCTTTTCCGGACAGATGCGGCTGAGCACCAGCGCGAAGGCGCGCCTGGATCGCGTTTCGTACAATTGATCGATATCGACGCCATTTGGAATTGGCGCAACGAGCATGGCGCCTGGCGGCGCCGTCTTCTGTTGGGAGGCCGACACGGCATGCAGCCATAGATCATCGCGCGCCGGGCGCAGGGCGTCCGCGGGATACCAATCGAGCGGCAGGTGCAACGATACGAGCGTCGGACCATCGTCAGGCAGATAGGCGTCGAAATCAATGCCGTGAAGGTGGACGACATCGATCGGCCAACGGGCCCGCGCCGCCGCAATCGCGGTGCGATGAGCCTGTCGTGCCCGGATTTTCGCCGCATCGTCGAGCACGCCTGGCTCGGCAGGCGTTTCAACGAGAATGCCTGCTGCCTTGGAGCCCTGGCAGCCGACCACGATGGACGTGTGACCCGCGCGTACCAGCGCCTGGTCGAGCATCGACAGCACTTGTTCGGCTCCGCCGACCGCGTCCGGCCCGGTCGCGGCGAGGGGGTAGGCGACATTCAGGATCGTGAGTGTCATGTCCGGTCGAACCAAAGCTTCCTGGAAACAGCGATCCGACGCCAGAACGCCGGACCAGAGCCTCCGCCTGACCAGGCCGGAAAATCATGGGACGCCATCGCGGCGGAACATGTGCTCAATGACATGATCATATAGCCGTAGCTCCGAATGCCCTGGCTTGCGAAGCGATCACTCCGGGGGCGTAGCGGCGGATCATCGCCGCGCAAAATTCCGCGAACTCCTCCGGCACGAGGGGCGGGCTCGTATGATGCGGCATCATTCCGCGGTGCTCGGGCGTGAAGCAAAAGGTTACGGTCACGTCGAAATCGGCAAGCGCCTCCATCTGCCTGTCGAACCAGTCCAGGGCGTTCGGCCTGAAACTGTCGGCCCAGGAAAGCCCGGTACGCAGCTGCGTGACCCCCAACCGCTTCATCCAGGCGACCGCGTCATCCAGCCTCGGGTCCTCGAAGTGGAACCATTGCGCCAGTCCCATTTCGGGAGTGTGACGAATGAATTCGTCGAGCGCGGGCTTGGGTGTTCCGTCCTGCCGCAGAAGACCCATGTAGAAGTGGCGATAATAGGAGGAGCCTTCCGCTTCGCGATGGCGCGTCGTTGCTCCCCATTCACGCGGCAGATCATAGAGGCTGTACCATTGTATGCGTGGCGAATTGCCGAGCAGCAGTTCAGCGGTCCGGCGCAAACCCCAGACCTGTATTTCCTCTGCGCCGAAGCTCGAAACGCCGACCTCGCTGACCCACACGGGAAGATCGGTGACGGTCGAAATCTCGCCAAGCCTCTGGGGCCATTCCTGGATCTGCCAGAGGTTCCAGTCGAGAGGAAAACCATGGACGGCGACCGCATCGACATGGTCGAGCACGCCGAACTGCTTCATCAGCTTCATGAAATCGGCATCGATCGGCGAGATGCCGCCGAGGACCCTGGTCACCGCCGGGTTGGCCACGGCGACTGCCTGGGCGGCCAGTATAGTCATGTCGGCGAAGCGGCGCCATTCGGGGTCCAGCTCAGGGTCCCAGTGGGACTTGTTGTTCGGCTCATTCCAGATCATCGCGGCTTCAATCATGAAGGTCTCCTTTCGACGGGTAGACGGCGCCGCCGCCGGCGGGTTCGCTTGTGGCGCGGCAGAAATAGACCTCCTGCTCGGGATGCAGCACGATCTCGAAGCCGGCGCTGCGCAGCATCGCTTCGGTGCAGGCACGATTGGGAATCCACCAGTTGGTTGGATCGTCGGCGTAGCGATGCTCGATGAAATGCAGTTTCGGAAATTCCGGTCGATCGAACATATCGTGCGTCCAGAAGGGGTAATTCTGCTCCAGGAGGGGCAGGTCGGAGCTGCCACGCTGCATCGATTGAAAGACCATCAGATCGCCGGCGACGTGCTCGCGGACCAGATCGAGGGCAAGCAGGGGGTGCCGAAGGTGATAAAGCACGCCCATGAACAGCACGATGTCGAAGGTCTCGCGCAGGATGCCGACGTCGTAGACCGAGAGCAGCTGGAATTCGATGTCGCAATCGGCGATCTCTGCGGCAAAGCGCGCCTGCGCCAGATAGGCCTCGTCGAAATCGATGCCGAGCACGCGGCTGGCGCCTCGCCGTTTCATCTCGATCGAATAGAAGCCCGCATTGCAGCCTATGTCGAGCACGGCCTTGCCGGAGAGGTCGGCAGGAATGGCGTCGGCGAACTTGCGCCATTTCACCAATGGGTAGTTGCCGAGGAAATGATCAGGCGCGGTTTCGATGCCTGCCAGGTCCATGTTGTGGAACCATGGGCCGAGGGCATCGATGCGACGGCGGATTTCAGCGCTGGACTGGAGCATGGCTAGCCTCCTTCGCCTGGATGAAGCGGCATTTTCGCGTGAGCAGACAGCGAGAGGGACAGATCCTCAGCTATGTTCAACGTCGCCGTACTGTTCTCCAGCAGCCGAAGCGCCGCGCGGTAGCCGTTGAAGGTGCCGACGTCGACATAGGCTGTGCCGGCCTTGACGCCGAAGGCTTCGCCCCCGGCTGCCAGATAGGCGTTGACAAGCGTGCCGATATATTCGTCGGAACGGTCTCTTTCGCGCCACAACGCCGCAAGCTGGTGAAACACGTGGCCCGGCATCTTGAATGCGCCCCAGATCCAGTTTGTGGCGGCGTCCTGCTGCTTGACCTGGATTGCCTGCACCCGGCCGTCCTGCTCCAGGATGACGGCATCGAAGAGTTCAGGACGGTCTACCGGGAACAGCAGGAACGAAAGCTTGTCATTTGGCAGGCGGCTGAAGCCTTCTTCTGGAAACCAGATCGTATCGGGCAAGCCGATCAGGACTGTCTCGTCCGGTGCGACGAGGGGCGCGGCGCGGAAGATTGCGTCGCAAAGGCCAACGGGGGAGGGCTGCACTACGAAGACAGCGACTGCATCGCCATACCCGGCCGCGTAGTACTCGAGAATATCCGATTTTTCCGATCCGATGATAAAACAGATCTTGTCGGTACCGGCACGCACCATGCGGCGCACCAGATATTCGCTCACCGCACAGGGGCGCTCGGCCGCGCCGTCGATACGACTGCCGACCGGCAAGAGCTCCTTTGAGAAGCCGAGCGGTTGAATGCGGCTGCCGCGCCCGGCGGCAGGCACGATGCCCAACATCAGACTGCTTCCTTCAACGGCTGCTGCGGCGTTGAGCCGTGCCGCGCATCCGACAGGATGCGATCGAGATCCCTGGCGCGTACCGCGGAGGTATGTTCATCGAGAACCCGTTCGCGGGCGCGGCGCCGGATTTCGTCGATATCGCTGTCCGGCAAGTGGAGCGCGGCGACCAAATCATCGGTGGTGTCGGCGACGATGATCTCGCTGCCGGGCTTAAAGAAGCTGCTGAGACCTGGCCAGGCGTCGGTGACGATGGCTGCGCCGCAAGCGGCAGCCTCGAACAGCCTGCCCGAGGGACACCAGCCCCTTCTGGCCATTGCCTCGCGTGTTACGTTCAGCGTCAGGCGGGAGGAGCAGAAGAAGGCCGGATGGTCCGCGGGCGGCAGGTGCCTGACGAAGAAGATGTTTTCGCTCCACGGAAACTCCAGTGGATATTGTGCGCCGCCGATGACGAAGCGGCGCTCGGGCAGGCGCAAGGCCGGGCGGACGAGCAGCCTTTCCATACCGGCCTGACGGTCCGCCGCGTAGGTTCCGAGGTAGGACAGATCTCCGGCAAATTCGGCCCTGGCCTCCGCCGGCCGGTGCCGCTCGGGATCGACATGGCCATAGAGCGGCATGACGAGGCGCGCGCCCAGAGTTGTCTTGAGCGCGTCGATTGCGGTTCCGCCGGTATAGCTCAGGACAAGGTCAAAATCTCTAAGGCCCTCGGGTCCGAAATAAGGCGGAAGTTCACCTTGTTCGATGCGGGCAAGCGTAACGGGCGTATCCAGGTCATAGAATACCTTCAAGCCGCGACATGCGCTTTGGGCCAGAAGTGAAGCGTCGACTGCGTCGGGGCAGTAGGAGGTGACGATCACGACGTCTGCCTGCTCGATCGCGTGTTCGGCGATCTGGCGGATGACCTCCCAGTCGGGATAGACAACGATATCGCCGCCGTCGAGATGGTGGAGATCGCGCGTTCGGGCGTAGTAGGGCGTGTCGTGTTCGAAAAATGTGACCGACCATCCCATCCCGCCAAGGGCACGGATCAGCCCGCGCCACAGCGTGGCATGCCCGTTTCCCCATGAGGACGTGACGGTGAGACCAAAAATGACCATCCGCATCTGGCTGTCCTCATCAGGCCGCTTCGTTCAAGCGGATCAGCTTAGAGCCCCAGTCGCCGGAGACGATTGTCGTGATCGAAGCGGGATCGATGTCGAAGCGAAAACAGTCTCCCGGTGACAGGCCAAGCACGCCGCAGACGGCGCCCTTGATCACATCGGCGTGGCTTACCAGTGCGATGGCCTTGTTCTGGTGGCGTTTGCGAAGGCGCTCGATCAGCGAACCAATACGGCGCTGGACGTCCAGCATGGTTTCGCCGCTAGGCGTCATCGCCTCCTGTCGGTGGTCGTTCCATCGTCGCCAGGCGGCGTCGCGGCTCAATTCCTCGAAGGTCCTGCCCGACCAGACGCCGAAGTCGATTTCGTCGAGTTCCTCACAGACAATGCAGGTCCCGGTGCCGCAAAGGACAGCAACCGGATCCGCAGTCTCCTGCGTGCGCTCGCGCGGGCTGCAAAAGACGGCTGCAATAGGCTCGCTTGCCATGCGGCGGGCCAGGCGCAGGGCTTGGGCCTTGCCCGTCGCGCCAAGGCGAATTCCCGCCATGCGTCCGGCAAGATAGTCGCCGACATGGTCATGCGCCGCGTGGCGGATCAGGAAGAACGTGGTCGTCATTCCGCGGCATCGAGCATCGGCTCGTCCCTGCCGGCGATGAAGGAAAGCGTGCGCAGCCGAGCCTCGGCGTCTGTGAACTGCTCGGGTGGCGACTTCATGAAGTAGCTGCAGGGTCCGGTCAGGGCGCCGGCTATGCCTCGGTCGAGTGCCAGCTTGGCGCAGCGCACCGCATCGATCACGACTCCGGCCGAATTTGGCGAGTCCCACACTTCCAGCTTCAGCTCGGCATTGAGCGGCACGCCGCCGAAAGTCGTGCCCTCGACGCGGATATAGGCCCACTTGCGATCGGTAAGCCAAGGCACATGATCGCTTGGACCGACATGGATATTGCCCGCTTCGAGCGGTACATCGATCTGGCTCGTCACGGATTGCGTCTTGGAGATCTTTTTCGATTCCAGTCGTTCTCGTTCCAGCATGTTGAGGAAGTCGGTGTTGCCACCGAAATTGAGCTGATAGGTGCGGTCGATGCGGACGCCGCGTTCGCGGAACAAATTGGCAAGCAAACGGTGGACAATCGTCGCGCCGACCTGGCTTTTGATGTCGTCGCCGACCAGCGGCAGACCGCGCTGTTCGAAGCGGAGGCGCCATTCCGGCCGTGAGGCAATGAAAACAGGAATGCAGTTGACGAAGGCACAGCCGGCTTCAAGCGCGCATTCGGCGTAGAAGCGTGTTCCTTCCTCGGATCCGACCGGCAGGTATGAGATCAGCACGTCGGCGCCGCTTTGCCGAAGCTGTGCGCCGACGTCGGCGACCGGCTCTTGCGCCTCCTCGATCTGATCGCGCAAATATTTGCCGATGCCGTCAAGCGTCGGGCCGCGCTCGACGCGAACGCCTGTTTTTGCCACGTCGGCAAAGCGGAATGTGTTGTTGGGTGCGCTGTAGATGGCTTCCGCGACATCGCGGCCCACCTTGCCCTTGGCGATGTCGAAAGCGCAGACCACCTCGATGTCATCGACGTGATAGCCGCCGAGATCAGCATGCATGAGGCCCGGGATCGGCTCGTTGCCTCTGGCGTCTCGATAGTATGTGAGACCCTGGACTAGGGAAGACGCGCAATTGCCCACCCCGGCTATAGCAATCCGAACCTTTTTTGATTCCACGAAACTGCCGCCATGTGCTGTTGAGGTAAGTTCCATGGCCGAACTGTCTGCGCGCCCGAATGTTCCTTGCGATACGGAATAATTACAAAGCTTACGCCAGCCGCCCCAAAATCGGTCGCTTTGAGCGGACCAACAGCAGCCAGTCTCAATCGAGGTTTCGCAGCATGTCGGCTTCCTGCTCGAGAATGGCAGCCACTTCCTCACGTTCGAGGTGCGTCATCATCAGGCTAACGCAACATTCGAGATAAGTAATCGAGGCTCTTCGCAGAAAGGCGGCCGTCTCCTGGGCGGCCACCTGCTCTAAGTCTTTGGCGGATCGTTTTGGCTGCACAGCAAGGCTCTCCATGCCAGGTCCTATGGCTCAACCCCAAGTCCGGCAGGATGTTCCGTGTTCGTGAAAAAAGTGAACCATGAAATCCGCCAGGCCCACGCCTGCACGCCGAGGAGCTTGCAGGCGATAAGACGGGCTCAGGCCGGCAGATCCTGCAGCTTGCCCAGAGAGGGAGGGATGGTTTTGGCGATCGGCGTCATCGGGCCATCCATCCGGCTTGTCTCAAGCTCGGCGAAATAGGCAATCGTTTGCACCAAGCCATGCCGAAGCGGTACCTTGGGCGACCAGCCGAGAAGTGCTTTTGCGCGGGATATGTCGGGCTGCCGCCGGCGAGGATCATCCTGCGGTAAAGGCAGGAACTTCAGAGCGGGCCTGATGCGGGCCATTTCGCTGACCAGTTTCGCCAGCTCAAGGATGGTATATTCTCCCGGATTGCCAAGATTGACTGGCTGGCGTGGATTGGGCTCGGCATCCATGAGCCTAAGCAGGCCATCCACCAAATCGGTGACGAAGCAGAAGGATCGGGTCTGCTTGCCGTCGCCGAATATCGTCAGCGGTCGCCTTTCAAGAGCTTGCACGATAAGGTTCGAGACGATGCGGCCATCGGCCGGATCCATTCGCGGACCATAGGTGTTGAAAATCCGCGCAACGCGCGTGTCGGCCTTGCCCGCCCTCAGATAATCGAAGCAGAGGGTTTCCGCCGTTCGCTTGCCCTCATCGTAACAGGCGCGCGGGCCTGTGCAGTTCACATGGCCGAGATAGTCTTCCCTTTGCGGATGCTGCTCTGGATCGCCATAGACCTCACTGGTCGAAGCTTGCAGGAAACGAGCGTTATTTCGAGCGGCGAGATCAAGCAGGTTCAGTGTCCCGATCACGCAGGTCCGGGTGGTATGGATCGGGTCTGCCTGGTAGCGCGGCGGCGATGCGGCGCAGGCCAGGTTGAAGATGCGCTCGACTGGTTCCCCCAGTTTCAAAGATCGGCAAATATCCTGCTTCACCAACCGGAAGCGCGGATGATTCATGATCGGTCGGATGTTTTCCATGCGGCCCGTCAGGAAATTATCGACGCAGATCACACGGTAGCCGCACTCGATCAACTTCTCGCTAAGATGCGAACCAACAAAACCCGCGCCGCCGGCGACGAGCACCGTCGGCGTCCGCCGCGCCTTTGTTTTTGACTGCCGCGTCACGATTTTCTCCTGTCTGCCAATCATGCTGCACTCCCGATGTCCAGGACCGGAGGTTCCTGCCTCGACCGGGTCAACAGCGAAACCAATTCGCGAGCTCTTGCCGCGCCAGTATGTGACGCCAGTACAAGGGCTTGCGCCTTCATGGCCATGCTGAGCCTGGCACGCTCCGATCGGCCGCACAGGATCTCGATCACGTCTTGAGATCGAGCGGCGGTGTGGATCGTCGATTTGGGGAAGAAGCTCTCCAGCCCCCGCCAGCGATCGCTGATGATCGGCGTGCCACAAGCGGCTGCCTCGAAAAGCCTTACGCTCGGCGACCATCCAGCCGTGATCATCGACTGGCGGGTCAGGTTCAGCGTGTAGCGTTGGCGGCTGTAGAACTCAGCATGATCGGTAGGCGCCAAATGCTCGATGCGTTCGACATTGTCCGGCCAGGCCGTATCCGGCGGATATTGCGAACCGGCGACGACAAAGCGTTTGTCCGGCATCTGGCGCGCCGGTTCGAGCAGCAGCGCCTCCAATGCCATCTGCCGGTCCGAGCTGTAAGTCCCAAGATAGCCGAGATCCCAGTCGACTGCGTTTCCGGTTCGATGATGCCGTGCCGGATCGACGGAGCAATGGAGCGGCTCGGCCCGCCGCGCACCAAAGTCCGTGACGAGACGGGCAAGCGTCGGCCCGCCAGTGAAAGAGAAATAGATATCGAAATACGGTACCTGCCGCTTGCTCAGATAGTCGCAGTCATCCTCGACGAGCTTGGCAAGCGTCACCGGCGTATCAATGTCATAAAAGCAGAATTGCCCGACGCAAAGTGCAGCTAGAATGTCGATAACCGCCTTTCCCTCCGGAACGAAGGAGCCAACGACCACGACGTCGGCCCGCTGCAGCTCGCGGGCATAGTTGCGATGAAGCTCGGCCGTTGTTTCATAGTAGCGCAAGGTGCAGAAATCGGGATCGCGAAGATCGCGATGGTTTGCGTACCAGGGTGTCTCGCGCTCCAGGAAAGTGACGCGATGACCGAGTTCGTGAAGGCCTTTTAGCAGCCCTCGAAACGTCGTGGCGTGGCCGTTTCCCCACGATGAAGACAGCGACAGGCCGAGAAAGACGATGTCGAGCCGTTTCCTCATTCCGCTGCCTCCACGGTGGGATGTTCGAAATGCCGTTTGAACACCGCGTCGGCCACGGCAGCCCTCAGCGCATAGGTGTGTTCAGCCAAGACGCGGCGAAGCGCGGCTGCGCCGATCGCCTTTGCCCGTTCGACCGTCAGGGTGGCCATGATTTCGGCGACATCATCGCCATCGCGCGCCATCAGGATTTCCTCGCCGGGAGTCAGGAACAATTCGACTCCGAGCCAGGCATCCGAGATCAGGCAGGCGCCCGCGCCCGCGGCCTCGAAAACGCGCGTGGCTGGCGAGAAGCCGTTCGCTGCCATGCTGTCACGGCTGATGTTCAACACAGCCTTTGGTGTGACATTGAAAGCGTTGTGATCCCGCGTTCCGACATGGCCGAGCCATGAGACATTGGCCGGAAGCGGTTTGTCGCCCCAGCCCGACCCGCCGAGCAGGAAGCGCTGCCCGGCGAGCTTGGCGGCTGGATCTAGGAAAAACGCCTCGACCCGCGTTTCTCGGTCCGGCAGACGGTTGCCGAGGAACGCGAGATCGCAGACGAAACGGTTGTCTCTGGCGACGGGATGATGCGTCTCCGGATCGAGTCCATTGTAGATCGGCACGCACTCGGTCGCACCCATCGTGCGGTAGGCCCAGACGACCGGATCGCCGCCGCCATAGGTGAGGACCAGATCAATTTGCCGCAGCGCGTGGTGAAGCGGGTGATCCGGCTCGGCACGCAATTGACCGAGGGTCGCCGGGGCGTCGACATCCCAGAATACGGTAAGGGCATCGGCGCGGGCGTTGTCGAGCACGGCGCGCAGCAGCGCATCATCCTCGAAGCCTACGCCGCTCGCCTTGACGACGATGTCGGCTTCGGCTGCGCGCGCCGCAACCTGCACAAGCGCATTGGCGGTCGCTTCGTAAACGACGACGTTGCACCAGTCCGGTGCATCCATGTCGCGGTTTTTCTGTCTGTCATATGCGTCCGGTTCATAAAAGGTAATTTGGTAACCCAGTCGCGACAGTGCCTTGAGCAGTCCGCGATAATAGGTCGCCGCGCCGTTCCAATAGGACGACAGCAGACTCGATCCGTAAAATGCCATCTTCATGCAAGGGCCTCCTCAGCGACGACTGGATTGTTGGCTTGATGACGCCCGCATTCGGCGAGCACGTCGAACAATTCGCGCACCCGGTGGCGGCAAGTGTGTCGCGCGCGGATGGTTTCGAGGCCGGACCTTGTCAGCGAGGCGGCCAGCTCCGCGTCGTTCAGTACGTCGCGAAGGTGACGGCGCATCTCTGATCCGTCGTGGGCGAAAAGAAAGTCTGTGCCTGGTCTGAAGAGTTCTTCCACGTCGCTCCACGGGGCCGAAATGAGCGGGATGCCGCAGGCGAGTGCCTCGAACATGCGGATCGTTGGTATTCCCGGCAGGCTCTCCCGATAGGGCCGCCGGGGAATGTGGACGGTGAGGCGATGTTCCGCGAAAGCCTTCGGCACGTCCGCGTTGGCGATCCAGCCCTCGTAGCGGAGCCCCGCGGCGGCAAGATCGGCGAGCGCTTCTCGCGGATAACGGACGCCTTGAACGGTGCCGGACAAGCCAAGTTCGCGCACCGGGTTGACGAGGAACTCCTGAATTTCGGCGCTGCGCTCATCGTCGCCCCAGTTGCCGATCCAGATGATGTCGGATCTCGAGTCGACTTCGGGGTGCGGCTGGAACAGTCGCTCATCCGCTGCCTCATGCCAGGTGAACGCACGCTTGCCCCAGCCGGTGCGGAGGTAGGTCTTGCGCAGCGCCTCACCGAAGGCGAGCACGCCGTCATAGTGCTCCAACCGTAGCGCCGAGATCGACTGCGTGGCGGAAACCGCACGATGGTGCGTGTCGTGGAACAAAAGCGTGAAATTGCCCCTTCTCGCCCGCACCTTCCCGATCTCCGCGACAAGTCGAGGGTCCGTCCACTCGTGGACGATGACCACGTCGGCATCCGACAGCCAGCTTTCGTGATCGAAGGCATCCCCATATGTAACCGGCACCAGCTCGGGAAAGTCCTTTCGGAAGCGTTCGACCGCGAACGGACCTTTCTCCGCCAGCAGATTAGAGCGGCTCCAGCCGTCCGCCGGTTCCAGCGCAAACGCCTTGTGTCCGCAGGCAATGAGCTCGCGCATGACGCCCCGCAGGAAATGGGCGTTGCCATGATTCCAGTCGGAGACGACGGAGTGAGTGTAGAACAGGAAGCGCATCGTCAATGTTCCGCCACGGATAGAGCCGAGCGGCCGTAGATGTCGCGCATGGCGGCGGCTTGTTTTGCAAGCGAGAACCTGCGGGCACGGCGTGCAGCGGCCTGGCCGAGCCGTTTCCTATGTTGATCGTCGCAACACAGACCGTCGACACATTTGGCGAGGTCATGCGGATCGCTGGCATTGTAGAACAGTGCCGCCCCGTCCCATAATTCGCGATAGGTAGGAATATCCGCCAGCACGAGCGGTGTTGCCGATGTTGCAGCCTCCAGAGCGGCAAGCCCGAAAGGTTCGTAAACCGACGGCGACACGAAGACGGCGGCTCGCGCCATCAGCAAACGGACTTCCTGATGTCCGATCGAACCCAGGGCTGCAACGTTGCTGAAATGGGCTACTNGGAGTTCAGACGTGTGCTCTTCCGATCTTGATGTCCGATCGAACCCAGGGCTGCAACGTTGCTGAAATGGGCTACTTGCCCATCGGGACCGTGAACGGACCCGGCAGCAAAAACGGGCCAGCGGATCAGCGATGCCGCGTGGTCGAGGGTGACTGAATTCTTGCCTTCATCCCACCAGCGCGCGGCGGCGAAGACAACGGCTTCCCGCCTCGCGGCCACCGGGCCGGGCCGGGTGCCGTTGTTGACGACGCTGAGGCCGGGAATTGGTCCGTAGCAGGCTTCAAGCATGGCGGCATGGCTTCGGCTGGGCGCAATCACCGCGTTCGCGCGATCAAAACCGGTTCTGTTGCGGTCCCTCTGCCAGGTCCATTCGCCGCCGGCATCCTGTGCCTTCACCGCACGCAGCCATGTCACCACACATGAATGCGACACCGCCACGACCGGGCAGGGGAGATCGAGCCCTACTGCCTGTGCCGGCGCGTTGAGGTGGGCGAGATCGATGGCGTAGTCACGAACGAGGGCGCACAGCTCCTGTGGCAGCCCGTCCAGGTCGGCCTCGTTGCGGGTCATCCAATCTGGCGGAGTCTCGAGCCATACCAGCTCCGCGACGGTGTCGGCTTCCTCGACCTGCTCGGCGGATGGCTTGGGGCCAAGCCCGGCAAGAACGACACTATCGCCGCCGGTGATCAGTTCACGCGTCAGGTCGAGCGCATAACGCCAGACGCCGCCGACGGCGTCGACCGTCATCAGGATGCGTCGCTGGCGCGGGATCAGTGACTGCAACATGCGGCCTCCAATTCGGTTAGCGCACGAGGATGCTTTTCCTGGATGTCGCTAAAGGTGCCGAACGAGGCGAGATAATGCTCGTGCGCGCGCTCCCAGGCTAAGTCGTCGGGGTCACCCCAGAGCTCGCGATAGCTCGGTGAACTGGGATAGGGATAGAGCGGCACCGGTTCGTTTGCCCAGACGCCGCGGTCGATGAGATGCTTTCGCCAATATTCGACCAGAGCCGGATCATCTTCGACTGATCCGATGAGATTGGCTTGAACGAAGGGGACATGACGCCGCGCGTCGACAAGCAATGCGGCCAATTCCTCGGTTCCCAGCCGGCAGCGCTTCGCCAGCATGGCGCGTCCTTCCATCGTCAGGCTTTCGAGCCCTGCCTCGATCGAGACACAACCAGCGGCGCCAAGCAGCTCCAGGAGCTCGGGTTTCCAAAGATCGATGCGGGTCTGGACACCGAATTTGACATCGCGATCCACAAGCGCTTCCAGCAGCGCCTTCTGCGGGAGGAAAATCTCATCGATGAAGTAGATATAGCCAACACCCTGAGCGATCAGCCGATCAATTTCCGCCGTCACTGCATCGTGGTTCCTGCGCCGATACGCATCGCGGAAATCGATCTTGGCGCAGAAGCTGCAATTGTAGGGGCAACCGCGCGAAGCCTCGACTTCGGCACCTAAACCAAACTGCTTCTCATCGAAGCGATGATGGTGATGAGTATGGCCGGCGAGCCAGTCGGACGGCCATTCGAGCGGGGCATGGTGGACAAAGGGGCTGGCGTGGACGAGGCCATCGCCGGCAAGTTCACCATTTTGCAGATATGCGGTGTACGCAACCGCGCTCCAGTCGTCGCGTCGGCCAAGTTCCGCGACGACCTCCTCGCATTCGCCGCGCACGACGATATCGGCCCCAAGCTTGCGCAGCGTTGGTGCCGGTGTCGCCGAGCCATGCGGGCCGACCGCGACGGTGCGGCCGCCACGTCCGGCGAGACGGTTGAGGAAATCGGCCGGCACGCGCAACTCAGGTGGGGCGCAACGCCAGAACAGATAAGTCGGCGCGGTGCTGATCACGGTCATGGCCGGCCCGAAGTCAGCGACACGCGCGGCAAGCTGGCTGTTGTCCTGCTGCTGGATTTGGCCGTCCAGCATCAGCACGTCGTGGCCATCGGCCTCAAGCATCGCTTTCGAATAGCCCAGTTCGAGCGGCAAGTGCGGCTGACGGCAGCCGAAGTAGATGCTCTCCTCATAGGTCCAGAACGGATTGACAAGGGCTACTCTCATGCCACGCACCTCGCTGGCTCAGGCTGCGGTTCGAGGCGATTGCGCCGCAGCCAATCGGCGAGATGGCGGACCCCTTCGCGCCAGGAGACCGCCGCTTTCCAGCCGAGCGTCATTTCGATCCGACGTGTGTCGGCAACGAAGAACGGCTGGTCGCCGGTGCGTTCGCGCTCANTCCAGCCGAGCGTCATTTCGATCCGACGTGTGTCGGCAACGAAGAACGGCTGGTCGCCGGTGCGTTCGCGCTCATAGCGGATCGAGACGTCGCGGCCGGTGATGCCGCTGATCTCCTCCAGCAGCATGCGCAGGCTGATCGCGTTTTTTGGTCCGCCACCGAGATTGAATGCCTGTCCGCTGGCCTCCTCGATCCGGGCAAGTGCCGCGCGATAGGCCGCAACGGCATCGGAAACATGAAGGATGTCGCGCACCTGGTTGCCGTTGCCGTAGATCGTGATGGGGCGGCCGGACAAGGCGCTGAGCAGAAAATGCGCCACCCAGCCCTGATCCTCAGTGCCGAACTGATGCGGCCCATAGATGCAACTCATCCGCAGCACAACGGTCGGCAGCCCGTAGGATTTGGCATAATCGAGCACATATTGATCGGCCGCGCCTTTGGAGCAGCCATAGGGTGTGCAGAAATCCAGGCCGCGGTTCTCGCCGATGCCGTTGGCACGGATAGCGGGATCACTAGGCACCCAACGGTTATCCTCCTCCAACACCGCGATGTCGGGGAGCCCGCCATAAACCTTGTTGGTGCTGGCGAAGATCACCGGGATGCATCGGTCGCTTCGACGGGCGGCTTCGAGAACGTTGAATGTTCCCCGAAGATTTATGTCGAAGTCTTCGCTCGGCTGCACGAGGCTCGTGGTCACGGCCGTCTGCGCGGCAAGATGGAATACAGCCGCCGAATTCGCCACAAGCGGCAGCAAGGCGTCCGCGTCCCGGACGTCGACGGTTTCCACGGCGATGCGATTGCCATGCTTCTGCTTCAGCCATGCCAGGTTCTGTTCGACACCGGGGCGACTGAAATTGTCGATGATCAGAACCGGGGTCGCGTCGGACAGCAGGCTGTCGGCGAGGTTCGAGCCGATGAAGCCGCTGCCGCCGACAATCGCGACGTGGGCTTCGCGAGGGTTGCGCAAGTCGGACGTCATGATACCAGCCCCCGCTCTTCCAGTTCGCGTCTCATGTCGGCGCCGCGGTCGATTGCGACCGTGCCGCGCACCCATGCGACAAACTCATCCAGGGAATTCTCCAGCTGCAGCCGTGGTTCAAAGCCGAGCAGATCGCGTGCTTTCGAGATGTCAGCAAAGCAGTTTCGAATGTCGCCCGAGCGTGCCTTGCCAAGGATTTCCGGCGAGCGCTCCGGCACATCCATCGCATCGGCCAGCAGCCGGGCGACCTCGCTGACGGCATAGGCGCGCCCGCTGCCGACATTGATGACATGGCCGCGCGCCTGGCGTTGTTCCAGCGCGAGCCGAAAGGCGCGGGCGACATCGCGCACATGCACGAAGTCGCGCTTCTGCTCGCCATCTTCGAATATCATCGGCCGTTGGCCATTGGCCAGCCGCGAGGCAAAATTGGCGAGTACCCCGGTGTAGGGATTTGACAGCGCCTGCCCGGCGCCGAAGACATTGAACAGCCGCAACGCCACCGCATCGATGTCATAGGCTTCGCCGAAGATCAGCACCGCGCGTTCCTGCGCGTATTTGGTCAGGGCGTAGATCGAGGCGAGGTCGACCGGCTTTTCCTCGTCCGTCGGCAGCGGCGACAGGACGTCGCCCTCCGCCGACAAGGGATTCCATTGCCCGTTCCTGACGCTTTCCGGCCGCCGCCGCGCATTGCCGACGCGCCGGCCGTCCGGCGACGCATAGAGACCCTCGCCGTAGACGCTCATGGACGAAGCGACAACGATCCGTTGGACCGGGTGTCTGATCAGTGCTTCGAGCAGGACAGCGGTGCCGAGATCGTTGGTGCCGACATAGCGGGCGATCTCATACATCGACTGACCGACACCAACTTCAGCTGCTAGATGAATGACGGCATCGACGCCCTGCAGCGCACCGGCGAGCGCATCACGGTCGCGCACGTCGCCCCTGATCAGCTCGGCTCCGGCCGGAATGCTTACCGTTTCCCCGCCATGCACCTGGTCCAGCAGCGCGTCGAAAATACAAACTGCGTAATCGTGCTCAATGAGTTCTTGGGCGACATGTCGGCCGATAAAGCCACAGCCGCCGGTGACCAATATGCGTCTCACGACAACTCCTCACGCAAACCCGCCTTGGCGTTCCGAACTTTTTCGCAAAAGCTTTGTTCCCTGAGCATCAACAAAGATCGATCCGCGGTACGCCAAGCGCACGCTGGAACATTGCAGGCTCTTCGATGTTAGAGCCCAGCGATCGGCCCGTTACGGCGCGCCACCAATCATCCGATTATCGGGATTGATGGTGTGAAAATCGGCGAGGGAAGGCCCGGTTGCTAACCTTGGGAACCGAACGGAGATTTCAATGTCACAAGCAAGGACGACGACCGATCATGACGAAATCCGCCAATGGGTCAGCGACAGAGGCGGCCGCCCTGCCGTGATACGCACCTCGGGCAAGGGCGGTATCCTGCGGATTGACTTTGGCGAGCCGGAGGAAACGCTGGAGCCCATCGAATGGGACGAGTTCTTCCGGATTTTCGACGAGAATGATCTGGCCTTCCTTTTCCAGGAAGAAACGGGTGGCGGTAACGCCAGCCGTTTCAACAAGTTCGTCGAACGCAGCCAGAGCGCCTGACGGCTCGTGTCTAGTGCCGACTGCTGAACGAGACCTCGCGCTGCTCAAAGTGTCGCCCGGCTTGGATACCTCAAGAAACAATCCGCACCGGTACCGACTTTCCGGCTGGGACATGAGCCTTCTTGGCCCGGTGCCAGAGCGGGACCAGTGGGTTGAGTTCCGGATAGTAGCCGGCGCAATTGCCCTCGGGAATCGAATAAGGCGTAACGCGCAGGCCGTGAACGCGCCGCTCTACACCATCATGGGCGTGGGTTTCGAGAGTGATATCCTGGCCCGCGCGCAGGCCGAAACGCCGGATGTCCGCCTCGTTCATCAACAGCACCATGCGCGTGCCATGGATGCCGCGCAATCTGTCACTGTAGCCGTAGACGGTGGTGTTGAACTGGTCATTGGAACGCACGGTGATCAGCGTCAGCACCCGATCGCCGGAAAGGTCGATGTCGGGATTTGCCTCGAGCATGGTCGGCAACTTGAAATTGGCCTTCTTGTTGGGCGTCTCCCACACGCGATTCGACGCCTTGATGTCGCGGTGGAAGCCGCCCGGGGTGAGAAACCGCTTGTTGAAGTCGCGAAAATGCTGGGGGTAGCACCGCTCGATCTCATCACGGATACGGGAATAGTCGGCAACCCATTGGTCCCAGGGAATTGAACTCCTGCCGGGCACCGTAGCCATGGCGAGTTCCGCAACGATCTTCGGCTCCGAGAGCAGATTTGGCGAAGCAGGAGGCCGCGAGCCAAAGGAGCCGTGTATGCAGGCGGTCGAATCTTCGACCGAAACCGTCTGGTCACCGCTCGCCTCGCGATCTCGTTCGAGCCGCGACAGGCAGGGCAGCAGATAGGTAACCGTCCCCGGAAAGAGATGGCTACGGTTAAGCTTGGTCGCGATCTCGACATGCAGGCTAAGTCGACGCCAATGCTTTTCGATCAGGCCGGTCTCGGGCACAGCACGGACGAAATTGCCACCCAGAGCGATAAAGCCCTTCACCGATCCGCCGATGACGCCCTCGCAGGTCTCCACGGTGTCGAGGCCTTTCTGGCGCGGTGGCTGGAAGCCATAGAACTCGGCGAACTTGTCTAATGGAGCGAGTTCGGGTTTCTCGGTTATGCCGACCGTGCGCTGGCCCTGGACATTGGAATGGCCGCGCAGGGGCGAGATGCCGGCGCCGGGTTTTCCGATATTGCCGCGCATCAGCAGCAGGTTGCACAGCATCTGGACGTTCTCGGTGCCATGCCTGTGTTGCGTCAGGCCCATGCCGTAATTGCCGATCACCGCCTTCGAAAGACTGTAGACTTCTGCGACATGCTCCAGATCGGCCCGCGCAATGCCTGACCGGCCGACAATCTCATCCCAGCGGGCGGCGCGCAGATAGGCTTCGAAATCGGCGAAGCCATGCGTATGTTCGGTGATGAAATCGACATCCAGGAGCCGCTGATTGCCGCGTTCACGCGCAGCGTCGTCGAGCGCCAGCAGAGCCTTTGCAATGCCGGTCATGGCGGCAATGTCGCCGCCGCCGCGGATTTGAAAGAAGTCGCTGGACATCTTGGTTCCCGGGCCGGGTGACAGCATGTCGACGGGATTTTGCGGGTTTTTGAACCGTTTTAGTCCTCTTTCCGGCAAAGGATTGAAGGTGAACACCGGCACCTGGCGTCGACGTGCCTCCTGCAATGGATGCAGCAGCCGAGGCGCGGTTACGCCGGTGTTGTGGCCGAAGAAGAACATCATGTCGCATTTCGCGAAGTCGTCGAGTTGTACGGTGCCCACAGGGGAGCCGATAGACTCCGGCAAACCCACCGAAGTGGATTCGTGGCACATGTTGGAAGAGTCCGGCAGGTTGGATGAACCGTAGATTCGCGCGAAGAGCTGATACATGAAGGAAGCCTCCAGCGAGGCTCGACCGGAGGTGTAGAAGACGACCGATTTCGGATCGAGTCGCCGCAGCTCTGTGGCGATCTCACGGAACGCACGATCCCAAGCAACCGGCTCATAGCGGTCGCTGACGGGATTATACCGCAGCGGATCGGTAAGCCTGCCCTGCTTTTCCAGATCGTGATCAGGCCAGTCGAGCAGCTCCGTCACTTTGTGCTCTGCGAAGAAAGAAGGTTCGCAACGCAGCTTCGTCTGATCCCACATCGTTGCCTTGGCGCCGTTTTCGCAGAATTCGAAAGGCCTTGGCTGGGCCGGTTTGGCCCACGAGCAGGAAACACACATATAACCGTCCGCCTTGTTCTGCTTGAGCAGCGTGCTCCATATCCCTGAAAGCAAAAGGCCTTCGCCGCGCGCCTTGCGAACCAGGGACCGAAGCGACCCCCAGCCGCCGGTTGGATGGTCATATTTCTTTATCTCAATGTGATCGGTTACGGCGGGTTTCATGCCAGTCATCCTTGCACGAAGACTAAACAAACCCGACCCGCGACCAATTGTTCCCGCTGGCTCTGCGAAGCCGCAACCTCTTTCGAGCAGAGCCTTGAATGGCGATGTCTCGGAGCGCATGCGACGCGCGGCAGGCGCCGTCGTGGGAACATTTCCTTTGGTCAGCGATTGAAACACGACGCTGAGCACGACCGGAGCGGACGCGATGGGCATCTTGTCAGATATCGACAGAAAGCTGTCGGATAACCTTTACGAATATGAGACCAGTCTCACCGATCCTGCAGGGGATCTCCCCAAGGAGGTCGAGGAGAAAGTCGAACTGCTGATGCCGTTCGTCCAGCCTGATGCTCGCGAATTGGTCCGGGCGCAGATCCTGGGCCTCATTCACGAATATAGGAAGGGCGAGGCCGCGTCGCGCTAGGTGCCGGTCGCTGGATGGGTCGATGACATGAATACCGGGCGATCCAACATACCAGACTCGCAGTTGTCTCGCGCCGGGGAGGGCAATCGTGTTGCAGCAACGCGAGAAATGCATGAGGTATATTCCGCCGGTAAATGCCAAGGTCGACTTCGCTCTCTATGCGTTATGTTGATTGCTACGACGTTGACCGCATGCACGTCTTCGACAGACCAGGTATACCAGCAGTCGAGAACTGCGGCCTCCGCCGCACAGACGGCATCGATGGTCTTGGAAGCCTGGCTTGCTGGAGCGGCACCCCGGAACTACACGTCGCTGACATTGCAATCCGTCAGCCACATCTGGTCCGATGCCGAAGCGCAAATCCGATCGGCCGGTTCACCGGAGGGCTCCGACCGAGCGGAGCTCATCAAGGCTATCGAGCAGCTGTCGTCGGCGGCAGCAAGAGCGCAGACAGGATTACGGGATCGTGACCGCGGCAAGGTTGAACAAGCGGAGCGGGACCTGCGAAGAGCCGCCACGACGCTGGGCGCCTACGCCAAATCCTCGGCGCCGCAACAATGAAAAAGCTGCTCGAAATAGCGTTGGGTATCGTCACCAGCATTGGCGGTTTTCTCGAGATCGGCTCGATGGCTACGGCAGCTCAGGCCGGTGCGGCATTCCATTTCCAGCTGGTCTGGGCGGTCGTTCTAGGGACGATCTGCATCATCTTTCTCGTCGAGATGGCGGGTCGGTTCGCCGCGATAAGCCATCACACCATCGCCGATGGAATTCGCGAGCGATTTGGCTTCAACGTCTTCCTTTGGCCGCTGCTCGCGATCTTGCTGATCAACTTCATGGTCATGTCGGCAGAGATCGGCGGCGTCGCCATTGCACTCGAACTCGCCACCGGGATCGGTTTCCAGTGGTGGGCGCTGCTGGTGGCATTGCTGGCGTGGTTGTTTCTCTGGAAAGGGACGTTCGGCCTTATCGAAAAAGGTGTTTCGATGCTCGGTCTGGTCACACTGTGCTTTGTGGCCGGCGCCGTGATGCTCAAGCCCGACTGGGGTCAGGTCGCGGCGGGCGCGGTTCCCACGCTGCCGGCTCATGACCGGGCCAATTACTGGTTCATGGCCGTCAGTATTCTTGGAGCGTCGATCTCGCCCTATCTGTTCATGTTCTACTCGTCGGGCGCCATCGAGGACCAGTGGGACAGAAGTTATCTCGGTGCCAATCGCGCTATTGCGTTCCTTGGAATGACCTTTGGCGGCACGATCTCCATCGGTGTGCTGATCGTTGCCGCTCTCGTGCTTCCCGCCCACGGCATTGACCAGGTGGACGACTACCATCAATTGCCGCTGATGCTGATCCCGGTATTCGGCTTCTGGGGTTTTGTCCTGTTTGTCGCTTCGCTAGGCATTGCCTGCTTCGGCGCCGCGCTCGAGGTCGGGCTGCAGCAAGCCTATCTCGTGGCCCAGGGCTTCGGCTGGACATGGGGCGAAGACCAGAAGCCGCGCGACAATCCAGGCTTCAGCACGGTTTACACGTTGTCGTTGTTCCTCAGCGCCTTGCCGATCGCTTTCGGCCTCGATCCGTTGAAGCTGACGATCTTCTCCATGGCTTTGACGGCTGCCAGCCTGCCGTTGAGCGTGATTCCCTTCCTCTTCCTGTTGAACGATGAACGTTACGTGGGCAAGCATCGCAATGGGATGATCTCGAACGCGGCGGTCGTCTTCATCATCGCACTTGGTTTCGTGCTGGCGGTCGTGACCATCCCATTGCAGATATTCGGAGGCACGTGATGGATCTGGTGCGCGACATTCTGGACAAGCAAGTGGTCGACCGCGAGCAGGTCAAGATCGGCAAAGTCGATGGGCTGGTGGCCGAACTGAGACCGGGCAAGCCGCCCAGAGTGGCTGCGATCGAACTTGGGTCCATCACCCTGGCGCGTCGGCTTGGTCGGCGGCCCGGCCGCTGGATGGCGCGATTGGCGGCAAAGCTGGGCGGCAAGGACCATGGCGAGCCGCATCGGATCGCCTGGAACAAGGTGCGCGACATTGGCGTCGATATTGAGTTCGACATCGATGTGCGCGAGACGGCAATCTTCGATTGGCAGAACTGGCTGCGGGACCACGTCATTGGCCGCATCCCGGGAGCGGGCTGATGACGACCGTCAATCTCGAACAGCTTGCCGGGCGACGCGTGCTTTCGCAGCGCGGGGAGAGCATCGGCTATATCGAGGAGATATGCGCCGAACAGGATGGGGACGATCTCGTGATTATAGAGTTCCATGTCGGTATCTATGCCGCATTCGAGCGTCTCTCCGCTTCAGCCATAGGCGCTGCGGTTCTCGACCTATTCCGGCTACGCCGCGGCGGCGGCTTTTATCGCATTCCCTGGGACAAGATCGACATCTCCGATCCTGCACGGCCCAGGCTGCTATGTACGAAAAAAGACCTTTCCCGAATGGAAGGCGGCCGCAAACATCCGCAGGGTAAAGGCCAGACCAGAACCTGACAAAAGAAAGCTTGAACGCCAGGGCGTGGAAGATTTGTCCGATGTCGCTAAATGGCCGTGCTGCTTTCGCTTGTCGAGAGTCTGATAGCCGAAATTCGGCCGCGCCTAAGCCGATCCCCGCGTCGCGCTGAGCCTTCGTTGGATGCAACTGTCGCAAAGTGATGACGGTCTTTGCGTCGCTCTGTTCGTCGAACGTGATGGTGGTGCGGAACAGGCCAGGATCGTTGTCTTGTCGGCGCCGTGATTGAACTCGATCAAGTGCGGCCTCTCGATGCGCCGGAATTGCACACGGCTCGTATATCGCTTGCCGTCGGGCGCGGGTCTCGAACCGCCATTCGCCGCCGACGCGAATATCTATCGATTTCGTATTAATCTTGACCCGGCCGGGCCGAACCACTGGGCAAGATGGCGCGGATCAGCCCATGCGCAGAAACCAGCTCTCGTGGCGCGTTGATCACGCGCGAGAGGACGATCTCTCGATTAAGCGCCCAAGCGGACAGAGGCGATTCATTTTGACGCGTTTGCGGGGCATTGGCTTTCAGTTTGCTTCCGTCTGCAACGAGCACGTCCTGACGCGCCCGTTCTTTTCGGACGTAACGAGGCCGCTGCTCGCTAGAAGGCCGATGTGCTTCATCAGGTTCGGCAGCGCCATTTCGAACGGCTTCGCCAGTTCTCCGACAGACGCCTCACCCTCACATAGCCGCATGACTATCGCCCGACGGGTCGCGTCGGAGAGGGCCCTGAAAATGTGGTCGAGTTGCATCGATTGGTTAGCCCTGAAGCTCATTATAACGGGGGCAAACCGTCAATGAATGTTAGCCAGAAAGCTAACGAAAGACTTGAGAGCATCGTCGTCAATCGAGTTCGCGAACGCATGAACCGAGAGCGCATCGGGCCGGTTTATCAGTTCACGCCTTAGCGAAGAATGGCGGCGAGTATGAAGACCGCAGCTGCCACGAGCACGGCTATGGCAATCACCAAGACGGGCCAGTTGTTGCCGGGCCGTATGTCGGCTCGGTTCTCCATCGGCCGCATCGCATTGGCAAAGCTTGCTTGGTTCTTGAACCGCGACTGTCGTTTGGGAGATGGTTGCCCGGCGTCATTGGGCGTATCCGCCGCCTCAGCGTCGGTCCTGGACGGCGCGGCGGCTGGGTCGAACCCCGGCGTCTTGTCCAGCCCCGCTTCCGTCCAGGCATGGGCTGTCTTCGCCGCAGGTTTTCGGTCCGTGGATGTGGCCATGATCGCCTCCTTTGCAGGCAGAACTTCTGTCTGGGTCGGAAGGTTCCAATCTATTGGATAACCCGCGGCGGCCTAGATTCCCGGACAAAATCGCCGGAACATGCTTCTGGCCGGGGCGTTGAACGTCATGACACGAAATGAGCCGAAGAGGGGCGGCGTCGCCATCGAAAGGTCAGTCGAATGTACCCCTTTGCTTTTCTGCATGAATTGGCCGCCGCCAGAGGCGATGGCCTTCGGCCCGAACTTGTCCGCCTGATGAAAGCGCGCGCAGTGCTCACAGCGCCGGGAATTGCACAGCTCCGGGAAAGGCGCGGGGACGATTTCGAACAGGCGGGGCCAAATCCCGTCGGACATGCCGGGACCGCGCTCCCGGACGCGGTTTTGCGTTTTCCCGGCCGGGCCGGCGCGGAACCGCGAGCGAAACGCCGTCGCGGCTGCGAGCCATAATCGCCTGCGGATGGATTCAGGTGATGGATTCAAACGAGGCGTAGGCCGTTCGAAGCCTGTCGCCGCCCACTTGCGACTTGCTGATCCTCGAGCGGGCTGAGGTCCCACAGCTTCGAGCCGATGGCATTTTCCGGATACCAGAGCCTCGGCGAGACCAGGAGCAACACCCCGAGCAGGCTGGTGTGCGCAGAGGTGAAGAAAAGATGCATGACGGCCCTGCCACAGGCTTGCTGGTGGCCGGGCCGAGGCAGCAGCACCCACCAGAACAGGAGCCCGGTGCTGAGGAAGCTGGCGTGCTGGGCATAGTGCAAGGGGCCCTGCTGGAGGGCAGCCTCGAACAATGCCGGCACGTGCCATGCCCATATCGCCGCTCCGTGCAGGATGGTGGCGACCACAGGGCGGCTGATGAATGCCCAGATCGCCCGAAGCATGCCTGCACGCGCGGCCACGCCGAGCCCCTGGCGCACCCGCATCGGCAACGCCCACATCATCGGCGCGGTCGGGCAGGAAGCGACCAGCAGAGGCGCCGCAACCGCCATCAGCAATTCGTGCTCGATCATGTGAGCGGCAAAGACGCGCCCGCCGAGGGCATGGATCGGACTTACCAGCGCCACCGCCAACACGGCCCAGCCGGCGGCAAACAGCAACGCCCGCCTTGATCGCATGGGGCGTCCGCGTCCGCTCCGCCGCCAAAGCCGGATGGCGCCCGCAGCATAGAGCGACGCGGCTGCCGCGAGCGGCAACGTGATGGGAAGCGCCAGCGTCCAGCCGGCTTCGGGGGCGCCGCTGCCATAACAGATCGAAGTCGAGAAGAGCGGATCGAAGCTCATCGTCCGCACCCGTCGGGGAACAGCACCGATGAAGTCTGATTGCGATCCGTCACGCGGGACATCCATTGAAGATGCTTCAACGCGCGAAAGGCCCGGAAGTGGCAGTAGCCGGCAGTAAAATTTATCTTCGATGTGCCGCGGCCGATCTGGGATATTTCGCTGTCAAAACCAGTATGCATGCGACGGAACCCGCGCACTGCAGAAATGTTTACCCGTCATGCAATCGGAGATGTGTCATGACCGAGGACGAAAACCGCTATGAAACCGGCGCGACCAAATACCCCGCCAAAGTCGGCGCGGATGCGGCGGATGAATTCTCCCAGGCTGCGGCCGGCAACAGGAAGCCTCCCGGTGGGATTGGGCTGACGCGGCGGATGGGCGAGATGGACGACAAGACGCGCCAGTCGGAAGGGCAAGACCCGCCAAGGAAAAGTGCGCCAAAGCAAGCCACCCCGAGCCCGGCAACCGAAAAGACGTCCGGCGCCGGCCCGGCGGTCGCCGAGCGCTCGAAGGACGCCAAGGCTCCCAAGGGCGGCCGGCAGCCAGGCGCTTACGTCAAGACGTGACTGGCGGCGCGGGACAGGGTCAGCCCATCATCGTCTTCAGGGGCTCCTGGGCAAGGTTCTTTTCTATCTCCTGTCGACCCGGCGTTTCTTTCAGCGCGGTGCGCATGTTCTTGCGGTATTGATCCGGCATGCGCGGCGGCAGCATAGGCTCGTAGGCGTCGACGACGGCCTCTATGATCACGGGGCCCACGGTGGCGAAAGCGGCATCAAGAACGCCTTCAATGTCCTCGGGCCGGGTGATGCTGTAGCCGATGCCGCCCATCGCCTCGGCGGCCAGGGCGAAATCGATCGGTTGGAGTTCGCAGGCAAATTGCGGGTTGCCGAGAAACATCATCTGCTCCCAGGCAATCTGGTTCAGCATGTTGTTCTTGATCACGAGGAGCTTGAGCGGAACCTTGTAGCGCACCGCCGTCGAAAATTCGCCAAGCTGCATGGCGAGCCCGCCGTCGCCAACCACTGCGAAGACTGGCCGGCCCGGGAAGGCTATCCCGCCGGCAATCGCATAGGGCAACCCACAGGCCATCGATGCGAGCGACCCGGAGACGGCGAAGTCCTGACCCGCCTTGATATCGATATGGCGGGCGGCAAGTTCGGTATTTTGGCCGGAGTCGGTTGCGAGGATGGCGTTAGCCGGCATGCGGTCGCCGAATGCCTTCACCACGCGTTGCGGCTTGAGCGGCACGTCGTCCTTGCCTTCAGCCTCGGCCATCATGCCGCGCCAGCGCCGCACACTCTGCCGGGCCTGTTCGAGAAATGACCTGTCTGTTTTCTGCTTCAATCTCTTGTTGAGCAATTGCAGCGTGACGGCGGCGTCGCCGACCAGGCCAGCCTCGACTGGATGGCGCAGGCCTATGCGCTGCGCATTGCGGTCGATCTGGATCCCGCGCGCCTTGCCGGGCTTGGGGTAGTATTCGATGTAGGGAAAGGTCGAGCCGACGATCAGCAGCGCCTCGCACTGCTCCATTATCTCCTGGGAGGCCAAGGTACCCAACATGCCTATGCCGCCGACGACGTTCGGATGATCATCCGGCAGCACGGCTTTGCCGAGCAGGGCCTTGGCGACGGGTGCGGCGAGCAGATCGGCGGTGCTCTCGAGTTCCGCCTTGGCATGCAGCGCGCCGCGTCCTGCGAGGATCGCCACTTTCGAGGCAGTGTTGAGAATGTCGGCCGCGAGATCGAGCTGGGCCTCGTCTGGTTGTTTGCTTCCTTCGAACCACCGGTCCGGCGTGTGCTTCGGCAGGTTGCGCATTGAGCGCTTCGCCGCTGTCTGCTCCTGGACATCGCTTGCTATCGACAGATGGGAAACGCCGCGTCCGGCAAGCGCGGAGCGGCAGGCCAGGCCGGCAACGCTTTCCATATGCGCCGCGTCGGCGACGTGGGCGTTAAAGACGGTGACGTCGTTGAAGACACGGGTCAGATTGACATCCTGCTGTGTGAAGGTCTCGATCAGATCATGGAACTGCATGCCGGTTATGGCCAGAACCGGCGCTTGATCGAGCTTTGCGTCGTAGAGGCCGGTGAGCAGGTGGGTGCCGCCCGGTCCGGAGGTGGCGAGACAGACACCGAGCTTGCCGGTCCATTTTGCGTAGGCCGTCGCCATGAACGCCGCCGATTCCTCGTGCCGCACCTGAACAAAACGGATCTTGTCCTGTCTGGTGCGCAGCGCCTCCATGATCCCATTGATGCCATCTCCCGGCAGGCCGAAGATCACGCGCACATCCCATGCGATCAGCGTGTCGACAAGTATCTCGGCGGTGTTGGGCATCGTAGCCTCCTCTGGTGTTGATGTGCTTGGCTTGGCCGGCGTTGCGGCGAACGGCACCTCGCTTCCAGCCGTTCGAACGCGCGGGCGTGGACATCTCGCGACCAGTGGCCGAACGGCGGACGGGCCGGGTTGTTCCATCGAAGCGGCAAAGCTGCCGCGCGAAAGCGCGGAACCGACACGGCATTTCGATGCAGCTTTCGCGAGGCAGTCCGGGGGAGTCCGATACCCGCAGTCGACAAAGCGCTTATTCGACGCCGTTCGGAACGATCCAGCCGCCTTGCCATTACCACCACCATTACCACCATGAGAAAAGGCCCGGGTCCGAACACCTTGAGGAAGCGATGACCGGACGCCGAACCCATGAGCAGCAAATCCGCATCATCGAAGAACGGGAGAACACCAAGAATGCCGGCAAGGATTTTGATGCGAAGGCAGACCTGAAGCGGTCGGCCGCGGAACGAGAAGCGTTGCGCAAGGGATCGGATATCAGGACCGACACATCTGACCTGGTCGATCCCGACGACCGCAATATCCTTCGCGGCAAAAATCAGGAGAGCGTCCACAATTAGAACCGTGCCGACGAATAAGCACGGTTCCTTGCAGATCACTGGATATAGATGGAGCGTGAAAGCAGCGATCGGCGATCGGGGCCGGAACCTTACCCGAACGGCATTCGTTCTTCGGTCGACGACTGCTCGTTCGCGCCGGTTGATACTGGCGCCAGACCCACCGTCGCGAGCCGAGAGCCGGCCTCGCGCCGGCAATCCAGCGACCGCCGATAGATCCGTTCGCGATGCCGGATACAAATGAAATCAAAGCAAACGAAAGCGAGAGCCGGCAGCAGCTCCTGCAGATGATGACGACGGAACATTTCGTGCTGGAGACCGCCAGGGCCGCCACCATCCAGGAGGCCAACCAGCGCGCCAACCTGTTCTTGACGTCGGTGTCGAGCACCACGATCGCCCTCGCGTTCGTGGCGCAGGTGACCAGGATGGGGCTGCCCTTCGTCCTGTTCAGCCTGACCATGCTGCCTTGCCTCTATTTCATCGGACTGGTGACCTTCGTCAGGGCCGTGCAGGTGGGCATCGAAGATATGGTCCATGCCCGTGGCATGGCACGCATCCGGCACTACTACACGGAGATCACTCCCTCGATGGCGCGATATCTGGTTCACTCCACCCACGACGATCATCTGGCCTTGTTGGCCGATGTCGGCCTCAGGCCCAGACCCTGGCAGGCCTTCACCAGCACGGCGGGCATAGTGAATGTCGTCAATGGTGCAATCGCCGGCGTCTTTGCCGGCGTCATGACCAAGGCAGTCATCGGGTCGACGCTCGGTCTCGCCCTGATCGCCGGCATTTTCGCCTTTGCGGTGAGCAATGGTGCCTGTGGCAATATCATTCGCGCAGCTGGGCAGGCGCGGAGCACAAGTTGAAGGTGCTGTTCCCGAGCGGGCCGGATCGTAGTGGCGCTGCTGTGCAACGATCCGAGGGAAGCATCGGAAAAGATGATGAGCCAGAGGCAGGAAGGGGAACGCAATGACCGATCCGCCGGGGGTCCGCGGAATCTCGGCCACCTGTCGAAAGTAGCCGCTCTCCATACGGCGGCCAAATTGCGCCCTTCTCGTCCCATTCGACCGGAGCGCCCATGGGCGATGCCTTTGAAGCGGAGTTTGCGCATTGCCGCCGTGACGTCTCGCCGGCTGGAATACCGCTTGGCTTCATCGGCGGCAGCCTTGATGGCGCGATCAGGACGCGGGCTGAGTTGTAGGAATACACGGCGTAATTTCCAATCGGTCCAAAACGTGCCGCATAGCGCTCGGCGAATTGCTGGAACCAGGCACCCTGCCCAGTTCCGGCGTGGCGGAGAGTACGAGCACGCCTTCCGCAGTGGTCGCGGCCTCTCCAGCGGGCTCGAGAAAGTTCGTCATGTCCCAGCAGCCGTCGCCTGTGGCAAAGAACTGGCCGAAGCCGGTGTAACGCAGAGCCCTCAAGATAGAGACCGACAAGGATCCCACACCCAAGACCACGACGGGTGGCGATCAGCCTCGAACGCCGCCGGCGCGCGGCTCTCCTCCAGCGCTGCTACTTCCAAGCTGGCGATCGTTTTCGGTGGGGCAGGGTTGCCTTGGCCAAGGGAGGGAAGCCAAAAGGCGCGCGCTTGCCGCAACCGATATGCTCGCAGACCCGTTCGAAGGCCTACACACGCGGGCCGAGGACGAATATCGCCAGCAGCACAATAAAAAGCACGGTGGCGATCACGACACCCCACTTGAGGACTTTTCTGGTGCCGCGCTGTTCATCGTCGCGAGATAAATTCTCCGCCATCGCANATCACGACACCCCACTTGAGGACTTTTCTGGTGCCGCGCTGTTCATCGTCGCGAGATAAATTCTCCGCCATCGCAGAATTCCTACCGGTGAACTTCGATCAATCGAAACGTGGAGCGTCTAGGCCGGTTCCCCTGCCGCGTGCAAATGCCGTCGCCGTGCTCTTGGTGTTCCAAGCAAAACCAAGGCGATGGCTGTTTCGTCTGGCAAAGCGCACGCTTCACGCCGCCTCAAACTCGCAGACGTGATTTTCGGGCTGACGCACGCGGGACCGCTGTTCCTTCGGCAAGTCACCTCGGTTCATCGCTCATGGCGACAAGATTCCACAGCACGACCCGATCGACGCCCGCTGCTCATGGCCCGGTCGGGAGTATCTATGCATGTCACCGGATTCCGCCAAAAAGCTCTAAAGCCTTAATTTGGTCCTCAGAGCATCGATGCGCTTGGAAGCCTCAGCCTTACTGAGGTCCTCGGCAAAACTTTGTTCGCCGCCCGCCTGCTCACAAAGTGTCTTCAGGTAGGAAGCTTGGGCCGGCGTCATCGGGTCGTCACCGCTAGTCCATTCATCAGGGGCCTTATTGATGCTTTCGCTTTTGGCGCGGTCCGAAGGTTGCATGGCGCTCTCCTCACGTCAGAATGACGAAACGCATTTTGATCTGCTTTTGTTCCTGCGCACGGCAGCCGGACGCGGGATAAGGAGGGCGTTGGTCAGGCCTTCGAAAGCGGACGGTTGCCGAAGGACCAGAGGCTTCCCGCTGCCAGGACCGCCGCTATGACGCCTACGATCACATGCGCCCACATGGCCGCTGCCACGGCCGAAAAACCGAGGACCCAAGGCGAGACCAATGTGCACAGCCCAACCACGATGTTTGCCACCAGCGCACCCACGGCGATCAGGGCGATCACCGCACCGGCGATCCAGGCGTTCCAGGCCGCATAGGCTTCAGCCGCAAACCCGAGATACCAGGGCGACATTGCTAGCGCGATACCGGCGACCAAATTGACGATGTCGATCACCGGACGATTTTCAGATTTCAGCCATTTCTGCATTGTTCATCCTCCTTTCGTGACATGGTCAGTGAACCGTCCTCTGGTTGAGAACGGGCGCGGCGGCCGAGGACTGTCCGTGGCCACCGCGAAGCTTTCTTCACCTGCCGGGCCCAATCACGCGGAACCGAGCCGGCCAGAAGGAAAGGCTCGACCTCGTCGGGCCGGAAGCGGTTGCCGGCGATCTCGCGCATGGCGGTTCCACTGGCATCGTCGCTTTGTCGGGCAAGGCTCGGCGCCCCGGCTGAGCGCACGGCCCGCTCCGGCGACGGCCAGCGCAAAACGGTTGGGAACGGCATTTTCACAATCGAACACGATGATCGGATCCATAGCGTCACCTCACATTGCCTTCTGCTTTTGTTCCGAGATCGAAACGGTCAGGTTCGCTGCCGTCCCGTGGTTCCAATGCGAGCAGCGCCTGTTCCACTTCGTCGAGCCGGGTCGGACGTGCGTTTTCCGGCATTCCCTCGGATGTTGCGAGATCGACCAGATACTCATTCCACGCCCAGTTGCGCAGGACGGCGCGTTTCTCTTCGACGGTCAAAAGGGGGTCGACGACGACTTCTATCGGCGAGGCAAAAAGTGGCTCCGGGTCCGTCAATGCGGGCCGATAATGCGACGCCTGCGAAACAGCGTCGTAACTGGTCTGTAGCAACGCCAACTGGAGGCGGTTCCAGACAAGATGCGCGCCGGGCTGCAGCCGCTTCTCAGCATCGGAAGGTTCGACAATGGATTTTTCGGCCGCCGGGCTTCCTTGAACCCTGTACGCGAGGCCCTGACGTTCGGCATAGTCGATGGCCGCCTGAGCCGTCGAAAAATCGAGCTCCACTTGGGTCAGGGTGTCACAGCTTCCGGTGTAACCCATCAGGGGCTCGATGACGGGTGCGATACGCCGCTCGAACACCAGCCGCCATCCTTTCGGTCGCGCACGGCCCGAGCTCATGACCGACCGGCAAGGCTTGTAGATCCGCGCGACCGCATCAGGCGGGAACTCGGATCTGCCGAATGACAGCGCTCGCCCGCAGTTGTCGTTTGCCGGGCCGAGACTTTCTACGACTGGTGTGACTTCACTTGCTTGCTTCGGCATCATTCGTCCCTCCCGTGGAGCGAAGGATGCGCCGGAGGCAGTTAGGTACCGCCTCCGGCCTGCTCTGTGCGTCAGTGGGTGATGGGGATACGCTTCACCTTCGACTGCGCATTCGGGTTCTTGGGCAGCGTCAGGGTCAGGACGCCATTGGCAAAGGACGCCTTGACCTTGTCGTCCTCGACTTCATAGCCGAGGGGGATGCGCCGCTCGAAGTGGCCGTAGAATCGCTCGGAATAGCCTTTCTCCTCGGTCTCCGACCGCTTCTCGCCACGCAGGGTCAGCATGTCCTCATCGAGCAGGACTTCAATGTCCTTCTCTTCCATGCCGGGAACCTCGGCGGTGACGCGAAGCTCATTATCCGACTCCGAGATCTCCACCTTCGGCCAGCCGCCATCGAAAGGCGAAAGCTGCCCCGCAGTAGGCAAGCGCGTCTCGAAGCTCCTCAACACGTCATCGAAGAGCCTGTTCACCTCGCGGTGAAGCGAAAGAAAGGGATCGCCACCGCTATAGATGCTCGGGGCCTGGTTGTTGTTACGGCCCCACGGGATAAGGTCACGCATATTCATCTTCGTTCACCTCCACGTTCAACCGCGCGGCACCGGACGATTGCCGGTGCCTGACGCTTCTGTTTCACGATGACTTCAGGCCGCGTTCTTTTCGGCTTCGATCTGCCGCGGCGCTGCCTTTGCCGTGCTGCCGGCGATGGCGATCCGGCGCGGTTTCATCTCTTCGGGAAGCTCGCGCTNGCCGCGGCGCTGCCTTTGCCGTGCTGCCGGCGATGGCGATCCGGCGCGGTTTCATCTCTTCGGGAAGCTCGCGCTTGAGATCGATGTTCAGCAACCCATTGTCCAGGCCGGCGCCGACGACCTTCACATGGTCGGCCAGTTCGAACCGACGCTCGAAAGCGGGCCCGGCAATGCCGCGATAGAGGTACTGGCCATTGTCCTCGCCAGGTTGCGACCCACTCACAACCAACAGGTTAGGCTGATGAGTGATTGTCAGCTGATCCTGCGAGAAGCCGGCAACCGCCATGGTGATGCGATAGTCGTCCTCACCTGTCTTGGCGATGTCGTAGGGCGGCCAATTGTCTGTCGCAGTGACGCGGCTCGCATTTTCCAGCATGTCGAAGACGCGGTCGAAGCCGATGCTGGACCGGAACAGGGGGGCAAAATCAAGGTTTGTCCTCATAGCCATATCCTCCTTTGAGCAACATGGTTTACAAGAAGGTGCCAAAAAGGCTTGGCGCCTCCTCGGCTCATGCCGGCCCCTTTTGGCGGCCGGCCAACATGAATCTAAAAATCCGTTCCTGCGCCTTCAAGAGGATAGGAAAATTTTCACGTGGCGGGTAGCTTCCCGCGCCGTGACTTGCCGCTGAGTGAGAAGGATCCGCCGGCGGAACGGTCCGCCGATGCCGGCTGACCGTATTTCGCGAGTCGATTACCGCCCGATGCGCTCCATTCAGGTCGGACTCTGCTGACGTCCTAGAAGAGCGCGATGATCCGCCTCTTTGAACAATCTCCTTTGTTGTCGTGGATCGGCAGCTTTCGCGAACCGGTGTGATTTTTGGCGTTTTCGATCGATTTTCAATGGCCGAGGTAGGTTTCAGGCGCAGGATTTCAGCCCTTTGAGCGCCATTTTTTCGGTCCGGTGAAACAATCAGCGTGGATCGCAGTTCTTGCGTTCGTAGGGGCATAGTCACGCAGCGGCGCCGGGGCGGCCCGGGCAGGAGAACCAATCATGTCCTACATTTCGAAGAAGCAATTATGGGCTGGGCTCGTGGCGGGAACGCTGATCCTCTCGGTCGGCGACTTTGCTCCGACCGTAGCTCAGGAGATCCCGAACGATTTCACCGAAATCGTGCGGCAAAAGCTGCCGGCAGTTGTCGCGATCACGACGAGACAGATTATCCAGGACCAGACAACACTCAACGATTTTCTCGACCCGTTCGATAGTCGCGGCTTGGGACCTGCCCAACCGCAGGTACGAGAAGCCCTTGGCTCCGGGTTCGTGATCAGCCCCGAGGGCTATATTGTCACCAACAATCATGTTGTCGCCGACGCTACCGAAGTTCACGTCCTGTTTTCCGACAAGGAATCTAAGCCCGCTCGCCTTGTAGGCCGGGACCCGGCCACGGATATCGCCGTGCTGAAGATTGAGCCGCGGCCCAACATGACAACAGTCGCTTGGGGCGACTCGGACGCAATGCAGCCGGGCGCCTGGACAATCGCGATCGGCAGTCCATTCGGGCTCGGCGGAACCGTCACAGTTGGTGTGCTTTCTGCCCGTTCACGCGACATCCAATCCGGGCCTTTTGATGATTTCCTGCAAACAGACGCCTCCATCAACAGGGGCAATTCCGGCGGACCGTTGTTTAACGTGCGCGGCGAAGTGATCGGGGTCAATGCCGCCATCGTCTCGCCGTCCGGGGGCAGCATCGGCATCGGATTCGCCGTGCCTTCGCGAACTGCCCAGAGTGTCGTCGACCAGTTGATCCGCACCGGCCGCATCGAACGCGGCTTCATTGGAGTGCGGCTCCAGGAAGTCTCGCCGTCAATTGCCGAGGCTCTTGGAATGCCAGGGCCAATGGGCGTGCTGGTTGCTTCCGTCGAGCCCGGCAGTCCGGCCGACAAAGCAGGTTTACAGTCGGGTGACGTCATCACCCGTTTCAACGGCAAGGACATTCAAAGTGTTCACGATCTAACTCTTGCAGCAGCAAATCAGAAGCCAGGGTCAAAGGCGACGCTGACTAGAATCCGGGATGGCAGCCCGCAGGAACTGGCCCTGACAGTTGGTCAACGCAAGGACGAAGAGGTGCAGACGGGCGCTGTTCCTCCCCCCGCGGCCGCAGACCAACACCTTGGACTTTCGCTCAGCCCGATCCCGGACGAGGCGCGTCAGCAACTGGGTCTACAGCCGGGCACGACCGGCGTGTACATCCAGCGAGTGGCACCCAACAGCCTTGCCGCGGAAGGCGGCCTGAGGCCTGGCGACGTGATCGTCTCGGCCAACAACCGGAATGTGACGCAGCCTTCGGATATCCAGCAAGAGTGGTCGAAATCCCGTCAGCAGAACAAACCAATTTTGCTGCGCATCGACAGGCAGGGACAATCACTTTTCGTAGCCCTGGGGGCCTCCTGATGTACAATGCGTCAGAACTGCTGCGTAGACTGCTGTGCCAAGTCCGAGCGAGTGCCAGGTGCCTGACGGAGTATCGGGTTCGACGGCGCCATAAGTCGCGCCTTCTGAGCCAGTACGCGATCTGCCCAAAAGATTGGGATACGCATCAAGGCTGCCGCTGACCTCGTTCCTCGATCACCTTCAAGCGGACGGTCAAAACCGAGCAAAGGCCCTGCTCCATGACTTGCGTCGAGACGCTGCCGAGGTGACGGCGGATTGCCGAGTGCGGGCGATCACTATTTTTCGATTTGTGTTGATGTTTCATACTCCAATGATACCGTGCTGAATATCATTTCTCATATCAGACACCACACCTCAATGATCACTGCTTCCCAGCTTCGTGCCGCCCGCGGCGTCAGATTCCGGCACCCGGAAACGCTGTTGGGCAGGCCAAACTAGATCGTACAAAGCGCTTGGCGCCACGCATTCACCGTCCTTCGTCCTCCTTTCCTTCCAGAAACACCAATGAGCCTCTCCCAGCACGTCAGCTTGCGGTCCTGCTTCTCCGCTTGGAAAGGCAAGATTCGCTCATGATCATGTATCTACGCCGATTGACCGGAAAGGAACGAAGCGAAAGAACCGATCGGCATCTCGCCCGTTTCTTGACCTTTGTCGCAGGGGCGGCCAATGCCGGCGGCTTTCTGGCGGTTCAGCAGTACACGTCCCACATGTCCGGCATCGTTTCCTCGATGGCTGATCATCTGGCGCTCGGCAACGTCGAACTCGCGCTTTCCGGGTTGGGGGCCTTGTCGTCATTCGTCGCTGGTGCCGCCTGTTCGGCAGTCCTGGTCAATTGGGGAAGGCGGCAGAGCCTGCAGGGCGAGTATGCATTTCCGCTGGTCCTGGAAGCGATCCTGCTGATCTGCTTCGGCCTGCTCGGCAGCCATCTTGCCCGCCATGAAGCCCTATTTGTGCCAATGACGGTGATGCTGCTTTGCTTCATCATGGGCTTGCAGAACGCCATCATCACCAAGCTGTCGGAAGCTAGAATTCGGACGACGCATGTCACTGGCCTGGTGACTGATATGGGCATTGAACTGGGCAAGCTGCTCTATTGGAACATCCCAGGCAATGACTCGGACGAACTGTTCGTGAAAGCAGATCGAAGGAAGCTGAGGCTGCTAGCGTCGCTTGTTTCATTGTTCTTTATCGGCGGCATCATCGGCGCCGTGGGTTTCAAACACGTCGGTTTTGCAGTGACGCTATTTCTCGCGGCCATGCTCCTCGTGCTTGCCTCCATGCCCGTCCTGGAGGATGTGTCCGTTCGCATGAGGCGGCTCTGGCCGTAGTTCGACAGACCTTTGCTACATGCCGGATTTTGCCGCGTGCCGGATTTGGCTGCACTGCCGCACCGACTTCACGAACTTTGTTCTGTGAGCACCTAATGGGGCTTCGTCATGCGGCGCTTCGCACAAAGGCCGTAGCGGCCAAGGCAGATGCGTCACGCATCATTATTTGAATGCTCTACATTTTAATATATGCTGCAACTCGTAGAGATAATATCTCAACGCTGGGTAAGAGGGGATGCGACCGTGATAACCGCTCCACAGTTGCGTGCTGCGAGGGCACTCCTTGGCATCGATCAGCGCAGGCTTGCCGAATTGTCCGGCCTCTCCGTGCCGACAATTCAACGCATGGAAGCCAGCGAGTCGATTATCCGGGGCAATGTCGATTCCCTCATGAAGTTGATCGGGGCACTCGATCTCGCCGGCGTCGAATTGATTGCCGAAGGCGCCTCTAGCCAAACGGGCGGGCGCGGCGTGCGGCTGAAGGCAGATTTTGACCCTGCCAAGGTTCTGGGCGGGGTCGATGCGGATGCCAAAATTCCCGTGAGGAGCGTGGCGTGATTTCAGGGGCCGCGGTCCTCCTATGGAGCATTGCTGCGCTCCTGGGGACTGCGGTGCTTGCGATTGCGGAAAGCCGCAGGTCGGGCTCGGGAACACACCTGATCTACAGCTTGACGCTCGGTATATCGGCGGCTGTGCTCCTGGTTCTCGCCAGCCGCATCTTCGATGATCCCGTCACTCCATCGACTGCCGCGTTGCCTCTTGGGTTGCCATGGATTGGCGCTCATTTCCGCCTGGATGCGCTCTCCATGTTTTTCCTCGTCGTCGTCAACTTCGGCGGCGCCATGGCCAGTCTTTACGGCCTCGGATACGGCAGGCATGAATCCGCGCCACATCGGGTGTTGCCGTTCTTCCCGGCCTTCCTCGCAGGAATGAATCTTGTCGTGTTGGCCGACGATGCCTTCACCTTCCTGCTTTCCTGGGAATTCATGTCACTCGCCTCCTGGGCGCTCGTCATGGCGCACCATCGCGAACAGGACAATGCACGGGCGGGTTACATCTATCTCGTGATGGCGAGCTTCGGCACACTCGCGCTGCTGCTTGCATTCGGCCTCCTGTCGGGCCCTGGCGGGAACTACACGTTCGAAGCGATGCGTGCTGCCGCTCCCACCCCTTTCGTCGCAACTTTCGTCCTGGCGCTCATGTTGCTGGGCGCGGGCTCCAAGGCGGGACTGGTCCCTTTACACGTCTGGCTTCCACTCGCTCACCCGGCCGCGCCAAGCCACGTCTCGGCTCTGATGAGCGGCGTCATGACGAAGGTGGCCATCTATGGTTTCATACGCGTTACCTTCGATCTGCTCGGTGAGCCGGCATGGTGGTCGGGCGTTGCAGTGCTTTTTCTCGGAGGCCTGACGGCGGTTCTCGGCATCCTTTACGCCTTGATGGAAAAGGACCTGAAGCGGCTTCTTGCCTATAGCACCATCGAAAACGTCGGCGTGATCTTCGTAAGCCTTGGACTGGCGCTGGCATTTAAGGCGAACGCGATGCCATCGGCAGCAGCATTGGCCCTCACCGCCGCGCTGTTCCACGTCCTCAACCATTCCTTTTTCAAGAGCTTGCTGTTCTTCGGTGCGGGCGCCGTGCTGACGGCAACCGGCGAGCGAGACATGGAGAAGCTTGGCGGGCTCATACATCGCATGCCCCTAACAAGTTTTGCCTTTCTTGTCGGCTGCGTCGCGATCTCGGCACTTCCACCTTTCAACGGGTTCGTTTCCGAGTGGCTGGCCTTTCAAGCCATATTGCAGAGTCCCGATCTGCCACAATGGGGGCTGAAAGTCATGGTGCCTGCCGTTGGTGGTCTGCTGGCACTCTCGGCGGCACTGGCCGCGGCCTGCTTCGTGAAGGCGTTCGGGATCACGTTCCTCGGCAGGCCACGCTCGGCCGCAGTTGAACGCGCGTACGAGGTCGATCGGTACTCGCTGGCGGCAATGTTCGCCCTCGCGGCACTTTGCCTGTTTGCAGGGATCCTTCCAGGTCTAGTCATAGACGGCCTCTCGTCGGTGACGCGCCCGCTGGTTGGCAGCCGCATGCCTGTGCAGATGGCGCAGGCCTGGCTGTCGATCGTGCCGATTGCAGCAAGCCGCAGTTCCTACAACGGCCTGCTGGTGTTCCTGTTCATCGCCTTTTCCGCCTCCGCCGCGGCATATGTGATCCATCGCTTCGCGTCGCATGCACTCCGCCGGGGTCCGGCCTGGGGTTGTGGTTTTCCGGATGTGACTCCAAGCTCGCAGTACACGGCCGTCAGCTTCGCGCAGCCGATCCGCCGCGTCTTCGGTACATTCGTATTCCGGGCAAGGGAAACGGTCGAAATGCCGGCCCCTGGTGAGATCGGCCCATCTCGTTTGAATGTCGAAATGCATGATGTGATCTGGGAGGTGGTCTACCAGCCCATCGCCAGGGGCATCGACTTTGCGACCGAGCACCTCAACCATCTGCAGTTCCTGACGATCAGGCGTTACCTGACCCTCGTCTTTCTTTTTCTCGTGGCCTTGCTTCTGGTGCTCGCACTATGGCCCTGATCCTTGAGTTGGGCGTCCAAGGTGCGCAGATGACGCTCGTGCTTTTGCTGGCACCGCTCCTGACCGGCTTCGTGCGCAAGGTAAAGGCACGACTGTTGCGCCGCCAGGGTCCCTCCCTGATCCAACCCTACCGCGATCTCCTGCGGCTGATGCGCAAGGAAGTCGTTCTGGCGGATAATGCATCCTGGCTGTTTCGCGTGACACCCTATCTGATCTTTGCCGCTACCTGGGTCGCCGCCGCACTCATCCCGACATTCGCCACCGGCCTCACATTCAGTTGGACCGCCGATCTCATAGCCATCGTCGCACTGCTTGGAAGCGCACGGTTCTTCCTGGCGCTGGCGGGGTTGGATGTCGGTACGAGCTTTGGCGGCATCGGCGCAAGCCGCGAGGTGATGATCGCTTCCCTGGCCGAGCCCGCTATGCTGCTGATCGTGTTCAGCCTGGCGCTCGTCGCCGGCGCCACGCAGTTGTCCACAGTCGCTGCCTTCATGGGCTCGCCACAGGTTGGCCTGCGCGTATCGCTCGGGATGTCCCTCATCGCTCTCGTGATGGTGGCGATTGCCGAAAACGCCCGCATACCGGTGGACAACCCATCGACCCACCTGGAACTCACCATGGTTCATGAAGCGATGGTGCTGGAATATTCGGGTCGACATCTGGCGATGATCGAGTTCGCGGCCTTCCTCAAACTCCTGCTTTATATGTCGTTGATTTCCTGCGTCTTTCTGCCTTGGGGGCTGGTGACCGCCCGAGCCGGACCGGGATCTTATGTTCTGGCCGTCGTTTTTTATATCGGCAAACTTGCCGTCAGCGGCACTCTCCTCGCCCTGTTTGAGACTGCCATCGCCAAGATGCGAGTCTTCCGCGTCCCGGATTTCCTCGGTGCCGCTTTGATGCTGGCCCTGCTCGGCACGCTTCTGCTGTTCGTCTCGCGGAGCCTGTGATGCACAGCCTCACCTTCGACATCGCTCACCTGCTCGCCGGCGGCCTGGTGCTGGTCAGCTTCATGATGCTGTACCAGGATCGCCTCTTTGCTCTGATCAACGTTTTTGCGCTTCATGCGATCGTCCTCGCCATGTCCGTGGCCTGGCAGGCATACATCCAGGACGCCCATCATCTCTATGTCACTGCGGCGATCGCTCTCGTTTTCAAGGCGATCGTAATTCCCGTTGGGCTTCATCGCATCATTCAGCGGCTCGGCATCCATCGCGACATCGAGACCGCCGTCGGCATCGGTCCGACCATGCTTGCCGGAATAGGCCTGGTGACGCTCTCCATGGTACTGATGCTGCGGGTCACTCCCGAGGCTGACCCCCTCGCCCGTGAGGACCTGGCCTTCGCGCTGTCTATCATATTGTTGGGGCTTCTGGTGATGGTCACTCGCCGTAATGCCGTCAGCCAGGTTGTCGGCTTCATGTCGCTCGAGAACGGCCTGGTGCTGGCCGCCACGGGAGCCAAGGGCATGCCGCTGGTCGTCGAGATAAGTGTCGCCTTCTCGATCCTAATCGCCTTCATCGTCATCGGCGTCTTCTTGTTTCGCATCCGCGAAAGGTTTGACTCGGTGGATGTCGGCGCGCTCGACGACTATAGGGGCGAACGCCGATGACCGCGTTTTCCTTCGATGCCGTGGCCGCCATTTTGGTGATACCAGTCGTCGCGGCCGCGCTTTTCGCGGCGCTGCCGAATTATCGGTTGACGGCCGGCCTGAATGTCGCTGCGAGCTTCCTGACCTTGCTCGCCGCGCTGTCACTGTTCGTGATGGAACGACCAGAGCCCGGCCAGTATCTGCTCGTCGACGATCTCAACATCGTATTCATCGTGCTCAACACGTTCGTAGCTTTCACGACCAGCGTCTTCAGCGCCTCCTATATTGCGCACGAACTGCATACCGGACGACTGACCGCGCCGAATTTGCGGTTCTACCACGCAATGTACCAGATCATGATGTTCGGCATGAACCTCGCCTTCGTGTCGAACAATATCGGTTTGATGTGGGTGGCGGTGGAGCTTGCCACGCTGACCACCGTGCTCATGGTCGGCATCTATCGCACGCATGAAGCACTGGAGGCCGCCTGGAAATATTTCATTCTGGGAAGCGTCGGCATAGCACTTGCCCTCTTCGGCACCATCCTCGTCTACATGGCCGCCCAGCCGGTTGTCGGCGAGGGCACCAATGCCATGGTCTGGACAGTGCTTATCGAGCACGCGGCGCATAGATCGGAAGAGCACACGCCTGAACNTCTTCGGCACCATCCTCGTCTACATGGCCGCCCAGCCGGTTGTCGGCGAGGGCACCAATGCCATGGTCTGGACAGTGCTTATCGAGCACGCGGCGCATTTCGACCCGGCATTGCTCAACGTTGCTTTTGTCTTCTTGCTCCTCGGCTACGGCACCAAAATTGGGCTCGCGCCCTTGCATGCCTGGCTGCCCGATGCGCATGCGGAAGGCCCGACGCCGATTTCCGCAGTGCTGTCGGGCTTGCTGCTGAACGTCGCGCTCTATGCCGTTCTGCGCTTCAAGCTGCTGCTCGCGGCAAGCCCAGAAGCAATCGCGCCTGGGCCACTGATGATCACGATGGGGCTGACATCGCTTGTTTTCGCAGCCTTCATGCTCTACCGCCGCCGCGACATCAAACGCCTGTTCGCGTACTCCTCGATCGAGCACATGGGCATCATCGTGTTCGCTTTCGGCATGGGTGGCCCGCTCGCCAACTTTGCCGGCCTGCTGCACATGGTCATGCACAGCCTGACCAAGTCGGCGATCTTTTTCACGGTCGGACATATTGCACAGGTCAAGGGGACGCAAAACATAGCGGAGATCCGGGGACTGACGGAGACGCATCCAGGGCTTGGCTGGGCGCTCGTCATCGGCGTCGTCGCCATTGCCGGCCTCCCCCCGCTCGGCATCTTCATGAGCGAATTCCTGGTCGTGAGTTCGACATTTGCAAGACACCCCCTTTTGGCGATGCCGTTGGTATTCGGAATTCTGCTCGCTTTCGGAGCCTTGCTGCTTCGACTGACGGGCGTCGCTTTCGGCGAACCGCACGGCAGCACCGCGCCCGCCAAAGCGTCCTACGTTCCGATGTATTCCCATTTGGCGTTGGTGTTTGCCGCCGGCATCTATCTGCCGCCTCCACTGGTCACATGGTTCCAGCATGTCGCAAGTATCCTGGGGTGAAGCGGACGGAAGAAAAAGCATGCCCGCACTGATCGACTTCATTCTCGCTGGCCAACGCGTCGAGAAGCATGCCCCGTGGCCGCGTGCTGTGGCGACCCCGAGAACATGGAGCTTTGCCATCGAGCAACTGGTCGAGGGTCACTGGAGCTTGCTTGGTCTGTGGGGTGAGCCAATCACCGTCCACATGGCGCTTCTCGATGAAAATGCCAAGGACATCGGCGTTGTCAGCCTGGAATGCCGGGATGGCCGCTACCCGTCGGTCGGCCGGCTACATGCGCCCGCGTTGCGCCTCGAACGCGCGGCCGCTGACCTGTTTGGGCTCTTGCCGCAAGGCGCGCCCGATACACGACCGTGGCTTGACCATGGCCACTGGGGTGTCAGCTATCCATTGGCCACCCGTGTCCGGACATCTGCCCCGACAGCGTCCCCCTACCCCTTCCTGCCTACCGAGGGGGAAAGCCTGCATCAGATCCCGGTCGGGCCCGTGCATGCCGGCATCATAGAGCCGGGGCATTTCCGGTTCACGGCGAGCGGCGAAACGGTCGTCCGGCTCGAGGAGCGCCTCGGATATACCCATAAGGGCATAGAAGGTCTGATGGCGGGGTCCGATATCGATCGCGCCGGTAAGCTGGCGGGCAGAATCTCGGGTGACAGCACCGTGGCATACTCCCTTGCATTTGCCCGCGCGGTCGAAGCGGCGCTGGGTATCCAGGTTCCATCACGTGCGGTCTGGTTGCGGGCGCTCATGGCCGAGTTGGAGCGCCTGGCCAATCATCTGGGCGACATCGGCGCCATCTGCAATGATGCTGCCTTCGCGATCATGCATGCCCACTGCGGGGCATTGCGCGAGCGTGTATTGCGGGCAAGCGATGCTGCTTTCGGCCATCGTTTGGTGCGCGACCTTATCGTACCCGGAGGGGTGGCAAGCGAACTAGGCGAGGAGGGAGCGCGCGCGGTTCGGTCGGTGATCGCGGAGATCAGGCAACGCTTCCCTCACCTGATTGAACTTTACGACAACACTGCCTCGCTGCAGGACCGGACCGTCGGAACCGGCCGACTTAACGTGCAGCTTGCCCGGCAATACGCAGCCGGCGGCTATGTCGGTCGCGCCTCTGGTCGCGACTTCGACGCGCGGCGCAGTCCGGGCTACTCCCCTTACGACGAACTCAATTTCGAAATAGCTGTCCTTAAGGAGGGCGACGTTAATGCCCGCGTCTGGATCCGCATCCGCGAGGTCGAACAGAGCCTGTCGCTCATCGAGCAAATCCTGGAGCGGCTGCCCGGCGGTCCGATCCGCGTTGATCTCGCCGCAGCAGACGGGCCGCGCGAGGGCATGGCGCTGGTCGAGGGTTTTCGGGGCGACATTCTGGCCTGGCTGCGTATCGGCAAAGGCGGCTTGGTCGAGCGCTGTCACCTGCGCGATCCGTCATGGTTTCAATGGCCTCTGCTTGAAGCGGCGATCGAAGGAAACATCGTCGCCGACTTCCCGCTGTGCAACAAATCCTTCAACTGCTCTTATTCAGGCCACGATCTCTGAGGGTACGCTGTCATGCGCAAGCTGCTTTTTGAAAGCCTGATACGTCCGCCGCTGACAGAGCGTCCGCCGGCGGCGAGCGACACGGCGGTCGATGAACTCGCGCGCGCGCTCGATGGCGCTGCTCACAAACGATTGGGGCGAAGCCTGTCGATCCGGGCAGTCGATGCCGGTTCCTGCAATGGCTGCGAGCTTGAGATGAACGCTCTCAGCAACGCCTTCTATGACATCGAGCGTTTTGGAATCCGCTTCGTCGCATCGCCTCGCCATGCCGATGTACTGCTCGTCACCGGGCCCGTGACCAAGAACATGCGAGAGGCGTTGAAGCGAACCTACGACGCAACTCCCAATCCCAAATGGGTGGTCGCACTCGGAGATTGCGCCAGGAACGGCGGCTGTTTCGCCGGCAGCTATGCCGTATTGCGCGGCGTGTCGGAGGCTCTGCCCGTCGACCTGCACATTCCGGGGTGCCCGCCACCGCCAATCGAAATTCTGAAAGGCCTGCTCGCCTTGCTTGAGGGCGTGAATTCAAAGAGTGGTCCCCGAAGTTGAATATCGATGTGGAGGCTTACCAGGCTGGCCTTGTCGCTGCATGTGTCCAATGCATAGGGCTGTCATAGAACGCCTGCTGGCGACGCCTGCAACGACTTCATTCCATCGGCTGGGTCGGCGGCGGTGTTTTCGGACTCATCATCGCGCTAAGCTGGCGTCAAAAGCGCTGATGAAAACGTCCACTTCCGCGGTGTTGGGCGTCCCTTTGGACGCCAGCTTTCATTGGAGAGCGCCGTCGTGAGCTCGGTGCATCCGTGGTAAGCTTGGTCGATAATCAAGCCGCCATCATGCCGACTGAGCGACATGGCTATCTGCATCGCCAGGTCGTTGGCTTCGCTGCCCGAGTTGACGAAGATGCAGGTGTCGAGGTGATCAGGCAGGTCGGCGGTCAGGCGCGCTGCGTACTCGACCGCCACGTCGCACATGTAGCGCGTATTGGTGTTCAGCGCGCTGGCCTGGCGGTAGATCGCTCTCGCCACATGCGGATGGCAATGACCAATCTGGGGGAGGAGATCGTTGGCTGGCTGAGCGACAGCTCCATTTGTGCTGCAGATATGCCGCCATTGCGAACCACGCTTTCAAAGACACGAAACAAGTGGAGATCGGGGCCGGATATCTTCATGAATGCAAATTGCACCGAATGCGCTGGACGGCAAATCGTGGCGATACCCGCGTGTGGCGAGATCTGGGCGCAAGCAGCGCGGAACTGGGTCGAGCCAGCTTGTCTGTCGGCGCGCTTAGAGAAACGTTTACTCCGCCGAAATTCGATTGGCGAGCAATAGCTGTCGAACGACTGGAGGGGGGTTCTGCTTGCGCCAAGCGAGCCAGAAATCGACCGTATGGGTCCACCACGACAAGGATCGGAATTTGACGCCGGGTACTTGCGCCCGCGTGGCGCTCGCGGGGACGAAGCCTCGGCCCACGCCGGCCTCGACCAGCCCAAGCATCGCCGAAAGCTGAGACACTTCGTAACGAATTTCGGGCCGAAAGCCGGCGCTGGCATATTGCTGAGCAAACCGGACCTGCCAGTTGGTGTCCTCTTCCCGTGGCACAACGACCCATGCCGCCCCGTCCAGATCGGGCGGCCGGATCTGCCGCTTCCCAGCCAGCCTGTCGTCCACCGGCAGTGCTAGGAGAAGGCGATCCGCCAGCAGCTTGTGAACCACAACATCATCGTTTTCAGAGCGTGGCGTGTAGACGATCCCGGCATCGATCACTCCATCCGCGAGCGCCTTTAGCTGCAGTTCGCTATTGAGCGGTACGAGATCTACGGCGAGCGACGGGCAGCGCGCGCGCAGTTCCCGCAGGTGCTTCGACAGAAGGCCTCCTTGCATGGCTCCATCGACGTATCCAACCCGTATGCGACCCTGCTCTCCGGATGACAGCGATTGGGCTCGCTGCTTGAAGCCGTTGACCCGACTGAGGATCGCCTTCGCGTCATCCAGCAGCACCGCGCCGACGGCCGTCAAAGTCAAGCGCTGCTTCTGTCTCCGGAACAGGTCGACGCCCAACTCGCTTTCGAATTCCCGAATGGCCCTGCTCAGCGGCGGTTGCGACACGCGCAGGCGCTGCGCAGCCCTTGTCACAAGCTCGTTCTCCGCAACCGCGACGAAATATCTCAAATGACGCAGATCCATCTCATACCATGTTGATCTGAACTCATATCAAGAAAGTCCTTTTCGGTATAGCATGCCGCGCCTAGGTTGTCGCGAAATTTGCCAAAGGAGACCCTTGTGAAGGCGATTGTGTTCGATCGGGCTGGCGCGGCCGAAGATGTTCTTCGCTACAGGGAGGCGCCGAAGCCCGCGTGCGGTCCTCGGCAGGTCCTGCTGCGCGTTACCGCCCGTGTGATCCAGCCGGCCGACCGGCTGTTCATCGCCGGCAAATACGGCACGAAACCCGTCTATCCGCAGGTTGCCGGATACGACGGTGCCGGCATCGTCGAACAAGTCGGCGCCGAAGTCCGCGAGATCGAGATCGGGTGTCGCGTGGCATTTCGCAGCCCCGGTGCATGGGCCGAATACGCCGCCGTTCCGATCGAACAGGTGCATGCTGTACCCATTGAGCTCTCCGAGCGTCTGGCTGATGAGGTGGTCTGTCAGTTTCCGCTCAACCCGCTAACCGCCTGGGGCATGCTGGACCTGGCTCCGGCGGTGCCCGGCCATCGTGTTCTGCTCACTGCGGCGCGCTCCGCGGTTGCCGCCGTCGCCGATCATTTGGCAAGCACGCGGGGCATGACTGTCGAACGCCTAGTGCGCGAGGGCGCGGGCTACCGTCTTCTTGATGCCGAAAACAGAGCTGTCGGACTCGGTGCCAGCATTGCGGAAACCCTCAGCAAGGTGGAGCCCTATCACCTTGTGCTCGATCCGGTCGGCGGCCCCGATACGCTCGCGCTCATCGAACGGATTGCTCCCGGAGGGTCGCTGTTCTCCTACGGAGTCCTGGACGACCGGCCGGTTGAAGTTAAGGCCTCGACCCTGCTCTACAAGTCCCTGCGGTGGCAGGGTTTCGCGATCAGCGCCTGGCAGCGCAACGGTGGCAGGGAGACCCTCGCGAAGGCGACAAGAGAATGTTGGGCGCTGCTTGCCGAACATCCAGGCAAGCTGCCCATCGTCGCCCGCTACGGGCTGGAACAGTTCGGCGCCGCAATCGAACACGCGGCGAAGTCCGCGGGCGAAGGCAAGATTGTGCTGGTCTGAATGCGCGAGCAACTCATGTCGAACTCATCTGAAGACGCAGCCCGCGGGTACCCTGCTTTATCCTCGGCTATGCGAGGCGCCCGAAGCATGCTGTTCCCTCCCCTATCCCGCACCACTTTGAATGTCGGAAAAAGATGCGACTCGACAAGGATGTCATCTCCATGTCGGAGCAGGATTGAATTGAAGCCCTGTCGACGGTGTCGTCCTTCGTCGTCCGCCAGTTCGCCCCGCGATTATTATCCATTGCTGATCGCAAGCAAATGTTCAGCGTTGCGTGGGCCTTTCTGGCGCAATCGCGCAACATCTCTCGACGGCGGCAACCCGAACTGACGAGCATATTCGCGGCTGAACTGGTTTGGGCTTTCGTAACCCACACCGAACGCGATGGAAGTGGCGTTGCCTTCTCCGGCAATGAGCAGGGATCGGGCGTGTAGCAAGCGCACGTGCTTTTGGTACTGCAGCGGGCTGAGCGCCGTCACGGCCTTGAAATGGCGGTGGAACGCGGAAACACTGAGAGCCGCCATCTCCGCTAAAGCCTCGACGCGCAGCGGCTTGGCGAAGTTCCCCCTGATCCACTGGATGGCGATCCCGATCCGCGACAGAGCAGTGTCAGGCGTGGCGATATCACGGAGCAACCAGCCGAGCGGCCCCTGCAGCACGCGGAAAAGAATTTCGCGCTCGTAGGCAGGCGCCAGGGCTGCGATCTCGTTCGGACGCTCCATCAAGCGCAGCATGCGAAGCCAGGCGTCGAGCAGGTCCGGTGTGACCGGCGCGACGGAGAAACCGGGGCTGTAGAGTTCACCTCCAGCAGGTTTGGGCAGGTCGGCCAGCAGATTGGCAAGGATGGCCGGCTCCAGCGTCAGACTGATCGCCAGATAGGGTTCTCCGTTTTCAGATGGGTGCACGGAGCCAACCGCTGGCAGATCGACCGACATCACGAAATAGGTCGCGGGATCGTAGCGGAACGTCCGGTCGCCGACCGTCATCGTCTTCGACCCTCTCAGGATCAGATTGACCATGGGATCGTAGACGGCGGCAAGCTGATGTTCCGGTATCTCGCCCTGAACCATGGCGACACGCGGAATGCCCGTCTCCGTGCGGCGGTTCTCCGCGCGAGAAGCCAGTTGCCTGAGTTCCTGAAGCTGCCTGCCCATGGGCAGCGTTGTTTCACAGCGATGCACGCGGATCAACAGGAAAGCAGAAATAGGCAAGATCCGAAGAGGATCGTGCGAGCGGCCGCGATCCCCCGCGGCTATCACCTGGTCAGTGAATCCAAGGAGCACCAAATGAGCATCGTCATCATCACAGGCGGGAGCCGCGGCCTCGGCGCCAGCGTCGCGATCCAGTGCGCCAGGCGCAGCATGGGTGTCATCCTGACTTACAACAGCAATCCAGATGCGGCAGCGAAGGTCGTCAAAGCGATCATAGCGGATGGCGGCAAGGCAGTCGCCATAAAGCTGGACGTCAGCGACAGTGCGGCGTTCCTTGCGTTTCGCGACGCAGTCGGCGAAGCGCTAGCAAAGACCTGGAACAGAAAGACCTTCGATTTCCTCGTCAATAATGCCGGGCACGGGCTCTACAACCCCATCGCGACGGTGACCGAAGAACAGTTCGAGGGACTGTTCCGCGTGCATCTCAAGGGGCCGTTCTTCCTCACGCAGGCCCTGCTTCCCCTGATCGCCGATGGCGGTCACATCGTAAACGTGACGAGCGCGACCAGCCGTGTGGCGACCGCCGGCGTCGCGCCATACGCCTCCTTCAAGGGCGGCCTTGAAGTCCTGACCCGCTACATGGCCAAGGAGTTCGGCGAGCGCCGCATCCGCGCCAATTCCATCGCACCGGGACCGATCCGCACCGAACTCGGCGGAGGCCTCAGCGAAGAATTCGAGGCGCTGCTCGCCGGGCAGACTGCGCTCGGTCGCGTCGGCGAACCGGGCGATATCGGCTGCATGGTCGCCGGCCTGCTGTCGGACGAGAACCGCTGGATCAACGCCCAGAACATCGAAATCGGCGGCGGCTATATGATTTGAGGAGGCTCACATGCTCGAACATATCTTCCTGACAGCAAATGACACGGCGCGCTCGATCGCCTTTTACGAGAGGATACTCCCGATCCTCGGCATCACCGCTCGCGTCGACTACGACGGCAAGGACGGCCCGGCCGGGCACCCCGACCTCAAGGGCTTCGTTTCGAAGGGCCGGATGTTCTTCTGGCTGAGGCGGGACACAGCAACACCCGGCGCGGTGCATGTCGGCTTCGTCGACGATTCCGAAGCGATGGTGAATTCCCCCCAATGCCGAAGCCTTGGCGGCCGGCGCGACCGAGATCCACGCACCGGGACCGCAGCTTCACTACGATCCCCGCTACTATGCGGCGCAGGTCAGAGACCCGGACGGTTACAGCCTCGAATTCGTCTTCAAGAGCTGGCAGCACCGGAGCTGAAGCGATGACCACCAACACCTTGCGCAAAGCGGCAGGTGCGCTGATCGCGGCAACCAACGCCTTCGACGCCGACACGGCACTGACCTTGTTCACGCCAGATGCGGTGATCGACGACCCGTCGACCGGCCACCGCTTCGACGGTCATGCCGGCGTCCGCGACTACATCGAGCGGTATTTCGTAGGCTATCACACGGTCACCCGCTTCCTCTCGATCGAGAGCATCGGCGATGGCCGAGCGCGCGTGCGGGTCGATTTCACCGGAGACTTTGGTCACGAGATCGGCCTTCTGGACATCTCAGTCAATGCCGCCGGGCTGATCGTTCGCATTGACGCCGATCTCGAATAACTCGGCTAACCCTACGCGCCAAGGCCGCCGCGATATGCCGGTCAGGGTCCTTGGAGCGTGGGGGCCACGCCTTGCTGGCGTGGACGTAAATGCGAACGTCTGCTCGACGCGACAACGGCATGCACCACCGAATGGAATCGACAAGAGATCAATTTGCGAGCCGGTCTATCACTAGGTCGAGCAAGGCTCGTAACCGTGCGAGCCGCCGTAAGTCCCGGTGGTAGCCCACATAGGTATCCCGGCCGGGTGGCGTTTCGCCGATGTCCATCGTTGCGATCCCAGGCGTGCGGTCGCCCAGTGGCCTCGGCAAAACCGCAAGCCCGGCACCCTGCGCACAAAGCTGTGCCTGGACCTCGCGATTGTTGCTGCGCAGGCAGACTTCAGCGTTGGGCAGCTTCTGTTTAAGCCACACTGCGTCGGGCATTTCCGCGTATGCCATATCCATGGTGATCAAACGCGCGCCCGCACCGTCCCCCAGCATCGGGCAGGCCATGCCTGGAGGTCCGTAGAGCGCATAGGGAATGTGCATCAGTCGACGCGAGATCACTTCCGCGTCGCTGAATGGGGCAATCCGAAACACCAGATCGGCCTCTCGCCGGGGAAGGCTGTAGAGGCGCGCGTCGGTGAGCAATTCCACGCACAGCTTCGAATGGCGGCGGCCAAACTCGGCTAGAACGGGAGCCAACATGATGTGACCAAACCAATCCGACGACGATACGCGCAAGTTGCCCTCAAGATGTGCCTCGGCACCGGCAAGCTGCCGCTCGAAGGCCAGCGCCTCTTCCTCGATCCTTTCGGCATGACCGAGCACCGCTTGACCTTCGTCGGTCAGAACAAAACCGTCGGAGTTGCGTTGGAAAAGCGTATGGCCGACAGCCTCTTCCAGCGCGCGCAACCGCCGACCCATCGTCGGCTGCGTCTGCCCAAGTCGGCGCGCTGCCGCGCCCAAGGTGCCCTCGCGGGAAATAGCCAAAAATATCTTCAGATCGCTCCATTCCATCCTTGATACTCAAACGTGTTCGCATGGACCTTCACGAAGATCGCTCAACTTCATGCGATTTCATATGCACCAGATCGAGACCGGTCGCCATGGGAGGCTCGATACTTTCGAGCCGGGAATGCAAGCGCCGGCTCGAATTGTGGGATTCTTGAGCGCCCACGCTCCCCGTCACGCAGTTATGGGTGGGGCCAACCGAGCAAATTCCTCCCGCGTCGCGGGAGTTCCGTCAATCGACTCGTAAACCTTCTTGCTTCGTTCGAGCATGCCCATCAGAGACTTCGGACCTTCGAACGGACGTCCGCCAATGTGCCAGCCATCGGTGTGGAGTTCCTCGATCAAGACCCACACCACTTCGCGAAACGGTCGCAGCGGGCTGTTCCGGGACCGTGACAGCCCCCAATCGACGCCTCCGTTCATGGATCCCAAGAACCTAAAAGGAAAACATCATGCCCTATATTCGCGTTACGTTGGTCGACAACGTCTTCTCCGCCGAGGAGAAGCATGAAATGGCCAAAGCCCTCACAGACGTCATGGTTCGCTTCGAAGGTTCCGAGGCGCGCATCAAACGTCTATGTCAACGACCAGCTTGCCCTGGGCATTGCCATCTTCGATGACTGCGTAGGCATCGCTCGCTGTTTCGAGTGTGAAGAGACGCGGATCGACGATCGGGACAAGCTCGCCAGCCTCCGCTAGCCGCGTGGCCTCCCGCATGATCTCGCCGTGGTGTTCACGACCAATGCCTGTCAGCAGCGGAAGAAGCGTGAACACGCCCGAATAGGTCGCCGCCTTGAACGACAGTGGCGCCAGCGCGTGACTAGCCCAACCGAGGGAACTGACGACATGGCCAAACCGCTTCACGGAGGCGAATGACGCGTCCAGCACCGCCCCGCCGCCGGTGTCGTAGACGACATCGAAGCCGAGACCGTCCGTGTATTCGGCGACATATTGCTCCACCGTCTTCTCGCGATAATCGATCGCGACCGCTCCGAGGCGCTCGATCAACGGCTTCTTAGCGGCTGCGTCAGTGGCGTACACTTCGGCGCCGAACGCCTTCGCGATCTGGATCGCGACATGCCCGACGCCGCCCGCGCCGCCCTGGACCAGGACCTTCTGACCTGCTGAAACCTTGGCACGATCGACGAGGCCCTCCCATGCGGTGATGAAGACCAGCGGCAGCGCTGCCGCCTCGCGCATGGACAGGTTCGCGGGCTTCGGTGCAAGCAGCCGCGCATCGACTGCTGCGAACTGGGCCAGCGAACCTTGGTTGCCGCCCACGCCTCCGGTCATGCCAAAGACCTCGTCTCCGCGTTTGAACGCGGTGACACCCGGACCAACCTGCTCGACGACGCCGGCAAGGTCGATGCCGAGAATCCCCGGAAGCGGATGTTTCGCATGTGCCGCCGCGCCGGCGCGGATCTTGGTGTCGAGAGGATTGACGCCGCTCGCTCTGACCCTGACGAGAACCTCGCCATCGCCGGGAATGGGGCGCGTGACTTCCGACAGCCTGAACGGCTGCTTGAATTGATCCAAGATCAGCGCATTCATGGTAGAGTGGATTGGGACATTGACATGCTCCATCGTTTGTTGACGGAGTTACGTTGCCCCGTCTAAAGCCGCTTGGAAATTAACGATACTGCACGGCGTCCAAACATAAATGTTTGGCCCGAGCGCGGCCTTGCGCACCAGCGCTGACCGAAGCGGAGGCACTCCGTGACTAGACTTGTTGCTGCGGCTGTCGCAGCACCGATGCCGCATTTGTGGACGGCGCCCGGGACATAATTGTCCTTGCCGCCGAGCTTGTCGATGTCGAGCGGCAGGATCAGACCTTCCTGGCAGGCGATCTCGAGCTCTTCGCTTTCGGCATTGACGATGTCCCAGCCGCTGTCCCGCCCTCGACCTTTCGTTAGTCGATCGTCTTGCGCGTGACGCCGGTCTCGGCGGTTACGGATTTGTCGAGCGTGCGAACGCCAGCTGAGGAAGGCGGCCTTCTCGGAACCATACCGGCCATGCCTTTGCCAAGGGACCTGCGGCCGCTGAACGCTACGGCCAGCGAATACATTGTCGTTCTTGCGCCGCCGGCGCGCTTGATGGACTGGGGGATGGCCGAACGCGATACAGCACCGGGCTGTCGCTTTCGTATGATCGGTTTCGCGGCAGTGACGACAATCATGAGTTCAGGCCTAAGCGTCTCGACCGATTTGCCGGCGACATCTTCAAACAGAACCACGCAGGATGCAGCGATCTCACCGTTGACGATCATGCGGCAGGAGCCGCATTGAGCCAGTCCGCAGCCGAATTTCGGGCTGTGAGCTCGAAGTCATTCGCAGCACGTAGAGGAGAGGTGTGCCTGCTTCCGCGTTTGCCAAAGCCCTCGACCGTTGAATCGGAAAGGCACCTTCATGGTCCGGCACAATCGGGTTTCAGCCCCGTGTAGCGGAGTATCCAGAGCCCCTGATTCTTGTCGCTGATATACATGAAACCGCGGCGATCCACGACGACATCCTCGGTCTGCAGGACCAGCTTGTCTTCGGGCATTGGCCCGTAGCGGCGGGTGGGTTCCGGCGGGATGAAATAGCCGACCTCACGCGGAAGCCGGGTGTTCGAAACGTCGTAGATCCTGAGCCCGGCATTGAAGTGCGCGATGTAGAACAGATCGCCCTGTTTCTGGACATCGGGATGATGCTGGTGGTGGTTGATGTTGTGCGGCCCGCGCCAGCCGCCACGCGTTGTGAAATCCGAATAGGGAGCGCCTTCCGGCGGCACGGGTTCGGGCAACAGCGACAGTAGAAAGGGTTCGCTTGGATCTGAAATGTCGATGATCGACGCATGATGCATCGGACCACGTCCATAGGTGACGTTCTCCGAATTGGCGAAGGCGATGCCGCGCTCTGGAATCGGCAGCACGCCATGCACACCGAAGCGCGAATGAAACGGAGGGCTGAAGCTTAGGCCGCCGACCTGCCTCGGCCGCGAGACGTCGCTGATGTCGAGCACAATTATACCGGCCGCGCCGTAAGGCAAATAGACGAGATCGCCGGTGACATAGGGCGGGCCGTGCAGCGAGACATCCGCGCCCGTGCTGGCGCAGAAGGCGCCGCACATGCATTGCGGCTTCAGTCGCAACTGGTAGCGATCGGAGGTCTTCTGGTCGGCGGCGGGCTCCGCGACTGCGAAGCTCTCGCCGCCGGTCTCATGCTGGCCCGGCACCCACCAACGTCCGGCTTCGCGCGGCTTGGAGCGATCCGAGATATCGAGAATGACGTAGATGTTGCCCTTGTACCCCGGCATGCCGGCGGCAAGGTGAACGTAGCGCCCGCCGGGATAAAGATTGCGGTGAGTGCCGTTTCCGCCAGTTCGGTAGTGGCTCAGTTGTTTCGGATTGACGGGATCGGCGATATCCCAGATCAGAACCCCTTCTCCGAACGGCGCATCGGGATCGCCACCGAAATTCGCGAATGGCTTTTCGAGTGCGGTCACCATCGTGTCGCCGGACAAATCGATCTGCAGCGTCCAGGTGTTCGTGCCGGGATAAGGCACGAATTTGAGGACCTCCGGCTTTGCCGGGTCGGTTACGTCGATGATGCTCCATCCGGAGTGCCAGAAGTGCCCGGTATAAAGATACCATCGCTCGCCTACCTGCCTGATCGCCATCTTGAAGGCCGGGCGATGATCGAGATCGGTATAGCCAACCGCTTCGACATTATGGGCGAAGGCGCCGGAAGGTGCCGGCGACGAAGCTGGAACCGGCTGTGCAAGTGCCTCGCAGACAAGCCCGGATTGAGATGCTGCTGCGAGCGCCGCTCCGGCAAGCGGCACCTTGAGCATCTGGCGGCGTGAAATCTCGGAATTCTTCAAAATCCTGCCTCCTTCTTTTGCGGCTTTTCAGATTTTGCAGGCTCCAATACTTTCAGTCCAATATCGATTGGACTCGCAGTAATTCGATTTGGGAAACTAGAAATGGACCACAAGCTCATGCAGTCCTTCGTGGCTGTAGCGGAAGAACTGCATTTCGGGCGCGCCGCAATACGCCTGCACATCTCCCAACCCCCTCTGACAAAGCAGATCCAGCAGCTGGAGCAGGCCATCGGCGTGCGCCTACTCGATCGCACCAAGCGCAAGGTCGAACTGACTGCTGCCGGCCGTGTGTTTCTGGACGAAGCGCGGGCAGTGCTTCATCAGACGGGGCAAGCGGTGGAGCTTGCCCGCAAAGCCGATCGTGGTGAAACCGGCCATCTGTCCGTCGGGTTCATCGATGCGGCGATCTACAGTGTCGTGCCTGCAATCGTTCAGCGCTTTGTTGAAGCCTATCCAGAGGTCGAGTTGAGCCTGACGGACCTGCGTATTCCCAGTCAGATCAAACTCGTGGCTGAAGGCCAACTCGATATCGGCTTTGTTCATCCGCCTATTGTTCACAACGCTCTGCAGGTCGAAAGCATATTGGTCGAACCTTTGATCGTAGCCTTGCCGGAAACGCATCGGTTGGCCTCGGAAGCCGAGGTGGCGCTGGCGGACTTGGCACCAGAGGCACTGATTCAATTTCCGCGCGGCATCAATCCATCCCTTTATGACGAGATCGTCGGGCTGTGCCGGGCGTCGGGCTTCAGCCCAAGGATCGTGCGGGAAGCAACGCCCAAGCAGACGATCATCGGCCTTGTATCTGTCGGGCTTGGCGTTTCACTGTTGCCAGCCTGCCTTCAGAACCTGCGTCGATCCGGCGTGGTCTATCGTCCAATTCGGGGCCGAAACCTGGCTATCGATACCTCCATCATCTATCGGCGCGAACAGCCCTCACCGGTGCTGAAGGCATTCCTCGACGTCGTGCGGAGCACGACGCAGACCAATAGCCGTGGGCGGTAGTCTCGGCAATCACTTGGCTCGCGCGACCTTGGCTGTAGCCTCTTCGACGAGAGTGCGATCGCCGCTTTCCTCGGCCAAGTGAAGCGTCATCCGCGAGACCTGCCAGCCGCTGCCGGTGCGGATAAGCGCGTATTCGTAAGATCCGGCCACGACCCACATGCGATCGCCCAGCCAGTGCGTTGCGCGGACACTGGCTTGTGCCGTTGCCGCGCCATCGCCGATCTCGACCTGGATATCGGAAAGCTCATGACGCGTGGCGTCGAAACCCGGCAGCAGGTCGGCCCAGGCATCCATCAACGCCGAGGGCGCAAAGCGCTGCGGCTCGCCACCCCACAAGGACGTGTAATCGATCGTCGTTTCCGGTGCGAAGAAGCGTTCGAGAGGGCGGAAATCGCGATTGTCGGCGTAGACGGCGACGGCGGAGATTACGCCGGCTATGCGGGCTTCGTCGGCGGGCGACGCAAAGGACGTCTGAGCGCCAGCGACTGTGAGCAGCGCGGCGCCGAGCAACGCCGCCTTCATTCCACGACATCTTTGGCCGGTGGTTCCAGTGGGTCGCGTCGATGCTGGGTTTGAATGATTAGGTTCCATGGAAATATCCTCCTTGTTTGCATGCAAGCGTTTCGTTACCATCCATCAATCCGCCAGCCGCCCGAGCAGCGGCTTTGGTGCAAGGTAGGCCCAGCGCCCTGGCACCGGGGTAGTTCTGTTTCAAGAACCACTATTGATTCGGTTGAAATGCGCCGCAGCTGCATCGGCGGCCCGCGTCACGTTCTCGGGCTTGTCGTAGAAGTCGAACTGGGCGACGTCGTCCAGCCAGAGTTCGGACCGGTCGCCCTCAAGAAGCGCGAAGAAAGCATGCGCACCCTGCGGGATCGCTGCGGCTTCCGAGTGGACGATGAGCGTTGGCTTGTGGAGCTGCGCACCGACGGCCACGGAGTCGTAGGTCAGCCACGGTTCCCAAGAGGCCAGGTTGAACTTGTTGTCATAGGCCGGGATGAGGCCCCGGTTACTCTCCGTGTAATAGGGTATCTGGTACATCAGCGACGTCCGGTCGCTCATGCTCGCGGCGACGACGATCCGGGGTCGGCCCTTGCGCTCGGCGGCCTCGGCCTGTCGCGATGTCGCAATCAGTGCGGCCACACCTTCTGGACCGCCATAGACCTGTTCGACGATGCGGGCGTCATGCAGCCAGGGAGCCACCAGCGCCACGCTGGCGAAGTTCGCATTGGCTGATGCGGCCTGCGCCATGTAGCCGGCTGAGGCGCAGATACCGAGGCCCGCGATCTTTGCCGCGTCGACATCAGGCAAACTCGCCATGAAACGGCCGGCAGCAACAATATCCGACTTCTTGGCCGCAGGGTCTTCCCTGAACCTGGCAGTCCCGCCGGACTCACCCCAGCCGCGGAAGTCGAAGGCAAGGGACACGTAGCCGCGTTCTGCCATTTCTCGGGCATAGAGGCCGGACATCTGCTCCTTGACCGATGTCCAGGCGCCGGTCACCAGCACGCCGGGGCGCTTCTCGCCAGGCCGGTAATCGGCGGGCAGATAAAGTGTGCCGATCAGGGCGACCCCTTCATTGTCAAAGGAAACCTTGCGGGTCTGAACCTCAGCGGCAAGCGCAGCTCCGGCAAAAAACATCGAAGCCGCCGCGGCGATAAACGACGAGAGCACGGACATGGGAAAAGCCTCCTCAGGACAGGATTTCCTCAAGCATCGCGCCATGACGTCCGCTCGTCAGCGCCCGTCCTTGCGCTTTGCCGATCCGATCTTGCGCTTCAGTGCCCGCGCCAGGCTCCCGGTCTCTCGCCCACCAGCTTGCGGAACTGCGCCGCGAACTTTGCCGGATTGGAATAACCGACCCGCCATGCGACCTCGGCGATCGGTAGTCGGGTTGAGCGCAACAGATCCTTCGCCCGCTCGATCCGGCGCGAGACGACAAAGGCATGTGGCGGCACGCCAACGGCAGCGCGAAATGCGCGCGCGAAGTGGAACCGACTCATCACCGCTACCGCCGCCAGGTCATCGAGCGTGATATCATCCGCAAGATGCGCCTCGATATAGTCGAGCGCCCGCAGAATACGTGGCTCTGCCGCAGGCGGATCGCCTGCAGGCTGGCCCGCGAGACGCGTGAGCTGCGCTGCGAGTGCGACAGCCAAAGCGTCGCGATATAGCCGAGGCGCGGCATTTCCTGCAGCGTGGAGGCTGATGGCGAGTTGAGTCACCAACGCATCGATCGTACCTGACCGAGGCACAAAGGACGGTGCTGGCATCCCCGCACCCATGAGGAGATCGTCGTCGATCTCGACATTGAGGAAGTCGTTCGGCTCATCCCACCGGCACCAGCCCTCGAAGCCGGCGGGGAAAACCCAGCCTTGGCCCGGCAGCAATGGCAAGGCCCGGCGGCGGTCATTCCCATAAGCGGCATGATGGCTTCTAAGCGGCGCCAGCACCACGCCCACGGTCACGCGCTCGAAATGGAACGCACCTTCGCCAGGACCGACCCTGAGAAACGTGGACGCGCCTCCCGACCATTCATATGAACCGGGGCGCAGTTCTCGCCTGGTCTGTTCCAGCCCGATCAACATGGATTCAAAATAGCAACAGAGGTCGCAAGCTGCCAGTGAACCGCTTCAAATACGGCTCTGTCGCAAACCTTTCGGTAATCGGAGCATGCATGGAACGCTCCTCAGCCATGGAGGAGCACGTGATGTTCAAGGGCCGCCATTTCGACCTCTGTCGAAACACGGTTGTGTGCGTCAAGTTCTGCAAAAATGGCGTGGCGGTGTGGGGCGGTTACTCTAAACATTGGCGCTGCCTTTCGTTTCCGGACAGCGACATCAAATGTTGCAGCCGTCCATGCGTGGATCAGTCTGCAGCTTCAAGCCCCTTCACCTTCGGGCCTAGCGGTTTCCACAGGCTCCCGTGGCCGTCGGCATTTTTCGGCTGCGTAAAGACCTCAAAGCAGAACGACAGCCGACGTCGTTGGCGGGGTCCGCTCCCACCGCCAACTTTGTTGACCGTCATGGGCATAGCTGAACGCCCTGCGTATGATACCAGAATGGTACCCATCCGTAGGGGGCCTACCTCACTGCCTCAATAACCTGTAAGTAACTGAAATTATTTGATGAATTATGGTACCGTTGGCTGGGATCGAACCAGCGACCTCCGGATCCACAATCCGGCGCTCTAACCATCTGAGCTACAACGGCACGTTTGCCTGAACGGGTCGAAGCGGAAACTCATCCCACTCGACCGCTCTGTCGTTCGGCGATGCGTCCTTACGGGCTTATGGATTCTAATTCAAGGCTTTTGGAAAGCAAAGGTCACTTCCCCACATCGGCGCGATATTCGCCGGCGCCAGGCAAAGAAAAAGGCCGGCGGGAGGAGGTGCCGGCCTTTTCCTGTTACGAGCCAGCGGGAGGAGGTGCTGGCTGGTCACCCCGGCAGGCAGAGGGAGGAGGTTCCACCCGCCGGGTATTCCTTGATTGCCGACATCATACGCCCGATCTTTTTTAAGAAAATGCGACCTTTTGTTGCATCTTCAGATCATGCGTAAATGTTAAGCAATCTTGATATCCTTCATCGCCTTCTCGAAGGCGGTCTTGATCGGCTTGGAGACGTCCTCGGCTGCCTTGGAGGCGACAGCCTGGAAGTCCTTGGCCTGCTCCACCGTCGTCTCGACGCGCTTGCGCAGGAACGCGGTCTGCAACTCGACGACTTCCGACAACGACTTGGCGCCGATCAGCGCTTCGAGATGGGAAAAGCCGGCCTCTGCATTGGCACGCAGAGCGGAAATGGTCTTGAGCGACAGGTCGCTCGAAACGGTCTTGGCGGTCTCGAAGGTCGACTCCAAAGCCTTCTGGGTCTCCTCGGCGCCAGTCTTCAGCTTGGCATAGGCTTCCTTTGACTGCTCAACACCCTTTTCGGCGAAAGCGCGCATCTGGTCGGTAGCCTTGGAAGCGTCGAAGCTCGGGAATTCAACGTTTTCAATCGTCTCGGCAGTCTTGGTCTTGGACATTTTCCATCCTTTTCAGCGCCAGCGGCTTTGACAGAAAGCCGTCTCGTTCATGTATGATGGCAATATAAAGGCAAATTTTGTGCATTGCAATATCTTTGTTGCAGTGCACCATAAATTCTTTTGGGCCGTTAACCAAGAGCCCAGATTCCGGCCTTTGCACGTTCTGGCTTGTGGACCTTCGCGCCTCCGGCTTTTATTAACAAAGCGTTAACTGCAAATTCGCCGCTCCGTGAGGGTTCGCCAAGCGCATGCCGTCCGAATATTCCTTCCTTGACGTCGCCGTGCTCGACGCGGTCCGCCATCGCTTTGCCGCCGGCGACGCGATCGCGATCCTGTCGGCGGACCTGGAGCAGGTGATCTGGGCCAATGGGCCGGGAGCCGCGATGTTCGGCTATCCCGACATCGAGGCCATCATCGGCACCTCGGCGCAACTGCCCTTGATAGCCAGGCGCCAGATCATGGCGACCAGCGGATTTCCCGAGATCGGCAATGACAGGGCTATCACGGTGCGGCTTGCGACCGGCATGACCAGCCGCGCCGTCAGCTTCCTGGCCAGCGCCGTGTCCATGCCGGATGCCGAAAAGGCGATCATGCTGGCCGTGCCGGCGGCGCAGACGGGCTCGCGCAGTGCCGGCGAAATCGCCGCTCGCGCCATCAGCGGGTTTACCGAGGATGGCCATTTCATCGCCTTTGTCGATGCCGCAGGCAACGTCGAGGCCGCCTCGGAGGGGTTTTCTGCGCTGGGCATCCTGCCGGAGACGCTGGCTGCGCTCGTCGCCGACGTCGCGGCTGAGAGCGACCGCATCGTCAAGCGCCTCGTCCCCGGCGGCACGGCCGCCTATCCGGCGGGGCTGGCACGATTGACCGAGGAGCGGCATCTGCTGGTGGTGATCGACGAGGACCAACTCGACGACACCGCAGCTGGCGGCGAACATCCAGCGCAAACCATTGCCGAGGCCGCGCCTGGCGACGCTGCTGTTCAGCCGGAACAGGGTGCCGAGCCCGCGGACAAACCGGGTGCCTCACAACCGACCAGCGATATCGCCGCATCGCAGGCGCATGAGATCGCCGACGCGACGGTGCAGCCGCCGACAGCCGCCAACAGCGATCATCCACCTGCGCGCACGCCGGCGCAGCACGACCATTGGTACTTCAACACCGGCGAGGACGAGGGGCAACAGGCGCACCGGCCAGCCGCGCCTGAACCTGAAGCGCCCGCAGAACCGGCCGCTCTGGACACTCCCGCCCAAAACACGAAACAACAAGACCCGATACGGAATGATGTCCAGGCCACCTCCGCGGCCGCGCCTGGGACCGTTCCGGCGATAGACCGCATGGCGCCGCCGCTACGCTTCGTCTGGCGCACCGACGCCGAAGGCAAATTCAGTGCGCTGTCGCCGGAATTCGCCTCCATCGTCGGCAAGCCCGCAGCCGACGTGATCGGCCGGCGCTTCAGGGATGTCGCGGCCACTTTCGGCCTCGACCCCTCCGACGAGATCGCAGGCCTTCTGGAACGGCGCGATACCTGGTCCGGGCGCTCCGTGCTGTGGCCGGTGGTCGGCACCGATCTGAAGATACCTGTCGATCTGGCGGCGCTGCCTGTCTATGGCCGCAGCCGTGCCTTCGAGGGTTTTCGCGGCTTCGGCGTCGCCCGCGCCAGTGATGCGGTCGTCGATCCTGAAGCCATCGGCATGGCGCTGGTGCCCAACGGTGCGGCACCGGCGGCACCGGAACCGAAAACCCTCGAACCAGCATCGGGAGAGCCGAAGGCCGAGGGCCCACCGGCTTCGGACCCTTTCAAGGGCGAGGTGCCGGCGCTGACCATCGTGCCGAAACCGGAACGGCGCTTTGCCGACAAGGTGATCCGGCTGGCCGAACATCGTCAGCCGGCCAACGACAAGGGCCTGTCGAGCCTGGAACGCAGCGCGTTCCGCGAGATCGGCGAACGGCTGAGGAAGGACAGTTCCCCGGTCGAGCCGACGAGCGAGACATCCACGGAACCGGCGGTGGAAGCAGCAGACGTGCCGACAGCGGGGACGGAAGCTTCTGCAGTCGGCGGGGTTTCATCAACGCCCGACACCGCGTCGCATGAACAGCCTACGCATGCCGGCGAAATCCCTGCGGCAGAGCCAGAGAACGAGACAGCGCCAGCCGAGCCGTCCGATGTCGATGCCGAGGACGAGCGGGATCTGGCGCGGCTTGATGGCGGCCACCCGGACGAAACGGTTCAGGAGCCCGATGCGCCGCCGAATGCGACGGGCTCGTTGCTGGATTATGCCGGCCATGTCAACGAAAGCGACGCTGCCGCGAACAATAGTGGCGCGTCCCCGGTCTCCGAACCGGTGGCGGCGGAACCAGACATCACCAAACCCGGTGCGACTGGCGAGGAGCCGGTTGGCGCCGATGCGCGACGTGATGCCGTCGATGACGACAGCATGACGTCAGCTGATTTTCGCGATGCCGAAGATAGTGAAGATTGGGCGCAGCCCGACGAGAAAGCCTCGCCCGACCAGCAGGCGGTGGCGTCCGCCGAGACAACTGCCAGCGCAGAGGACGTCGTGGAAACACGCATCGAGCGCCCGCGCCTGCAGGTGCCGCCGCTCAAGGCCGAAGGGTTCGTGCCGTCGGCGTTTTCGGCCGGAGATGAGCACAAGGTTCCCGACACTTCGCTTCTCGGCAAGCTGCCCGTGCCGCTGCTCATCCATTCCGGCGACGAGCTGCACTATGCGAACGGGGAATTCCTCAACCTGACCGGCTATGAGGCACTCGACGACCTTGCGGATGCCGGTGGCCTCGGCGCCCTGTTTGCCGACCCCTACGCCGATGACGGTTCTTCCGACGGCGCCGATCGCGCGCTGCGGCTGAAGACGCGTGACGGGCAGGAATTCCCGATCGAAGCTATTCTACGCTCAGTCCCCTGGCGCGACGGCAAGGCGTTGATGCTGGTGGTACGCCGCCACGGCGAAGATGACGCACCGGTGCATGCGGTTGGCGACGAGCAGACGCAGCCCGACATTCCCGAGCTCAAGGCGCGCATCGCCGAGATGCGCACCATCATCGACACCGCCACCGACGGCGTCGTGCTGATCGGCCGAGACGGCACCATCCGATCGATCAGCCGTCCGGCCGAAGCGCTGTTCGGTTTCGACAGCGACGATGTTACCGGCAAGCCGTTCGCTTCACTATTTGCAATCGAAAGCCAGCGGGCGGCGCGCGACTATCTCAACGGACTGTCCGAACCCGGCGTGGCGAGCGTGATGAATGACGGCCGCGAGGTAATCGGGCGCGAGGCGCAGGGGCGGTTCATCCCGCTGTTCATGACCATTGGCAGGCTGCCCAACGACAGCGGCTTCTGTGCTGTCGTGCGTGACATCACGCAGTGGAAGCGGGCCGAAGAGGACTTGACGCAAGCGCGTGCGATGGCAGAGCGCGCGTCCTCGCAAAAGACCGATTTCCTGGCCCGCATCAGCCACGAGATCCGCACGCCGCTCAATGCCATCATCGGCTTTTCCGAACTGATGGTCGACGAGAAGTTCGGACCTGTCGCCAATGACCGCTACCGCGACTATCTGCGCGACATCAACCGCTCGGGCAATCATGTGCTCGACCTAGTCAACGACCTGCTCGACATCTCGAAGATCGAGGCCGGCCAGCAGGAAATGGCCTACGAGGCGGTGTCGCTCAACGACACGCTGGCTGAGACTGTGGCGATGATGCAGCCACAGGCCAACCGTGAGCGCGTCATCATCCGCTCCAGCTTCGCTTCGCGTTTGCCGGAAGTGGTGGCCGACCTGCGCAGCGTGCGCCAGATCGCGCTCAACATCCTGTCGAACGCCATCCGCTATACCCAGGCCGGCGGCCAGGTGATCGTCTCGACCGCCTATGAGACGTCGGGCGACGTCGTCATGCGGGTACGCGACACCGGCATCGGCATGAGCCAGGCCGAGATCGAGCAGGCGCTGAAGCCATTCAAGCAGATTAACGCGCTGAAGCGCGGACGTGGCGACGGCACCGGGCTGGGATTGCCGTTGACCAAGGCGATGGTCGAAGCCAACCGCGCGCGGTTCATCATCAACTCCACACCGGGTGAAGGCACGCTGGTCGAGGTCGCGTTTCCGTCGACTCGTGTGCTTGCGGAATAGGCCAGCGCCCTCCACAGCTCGATCCCTTTTGTTTGTCGCAACTCCCAAAGGGATGCGCTTTTCCCGGGAAAAACGCTCGACGCTTTTCCTGGAATTGCTTCAGCAAAAGAAAAGGCGCCCAAAAGGACGCCTTAAGAGATGGAATGCTGTCACAACGGGGGCTTGAGCGAATCGGATCCTCCGGGGGCCGAGGAACGGGATTTCTCCCTCAAGTTGTATGCGACTATCGACGCCGGACCTTAACAACTCCTTACCGAGGCGGCGGAAAATTTACGGATGTGTACCACTGATGAAATCTAGGTAAATTCTACCGACATATTTCGGTAACCATGCTGGAAATCCTTGTTTCATGCAGGTCGTTGGCTCAAAGCCCGAGCCAATTTGTGCAACATGCATTGGCGGGTCACTCGGCCAGTTGCGGCAGGTTCTTGAACAGCTCAAGCGCCTCTGGGTTGGCGAGCGCCTCCTTGTTCTTGATGGCGCGGCCATGCACCACGTCGCGTACCGCAAGCTCGGTGATCTTGCCCGATTTGGTGCGCGGGATGTCGGTGACGGCGACGATCCTGGCCGGCACGTGACGCGGGCTCGCCCCGCTGCGGATTTTTGCCCGTATGCGTTTCTCGAGTTCCTCATCGAGTTGCACGCCAGCGGCCAGGCGCACGAACAGCACGACGCGCACGTCATTGTCGAAATCCTGGCCGATGCACAGCGCCTCCAGGATTTCCGGCATCTGCTCGACCTGGTTGTAGATCTCCGCCGTGCCGATCCTCACGCCACCCGGGTTGAGCGTGGCGTCGGAACGGCCATGGATGATCAGGCCGCCATGCCCGGTCCATTCGGCGAAATCGCCATGACACCAGACATTGTCGAAGCGCTCGAAATAGGCCGCGTGGTATTTCTTGCCCCCGGGGTCGTTCCAGAAGCCGATCGGCATCGACGGAAAGGCCTTGGTGCAGACCAGTTCGCCCTTCTCCTGCCTGACCGGCTTGCCGTCGTCGTCCCAGACATCGACGGCAAGGCCGAGGCCCGGACCCTGGATCTCGCCGGTCCAGACAGGCTGCGTCGGCACGCCGAGCACGAAGCAGGAGACGATGTCGGTGCCGCCGGAGACCGAGGCCAGATGGACGTCCTTTTTGATGCCGTCGTAAACGAAGCGGAAATCTTCCGGCGACAGCGGCGACCCGGTGGAGGAAATCGCACGCACATCAGACAGATCATGGCTGCGGATCGGCTTTAGTCCGGCCTTGCGGACGGAATCGATGAACTTGGCCGAGGTGCCGAAGAAGGTCATCTTCTCGGCATCGGCAAAGTCGAACAGCGCATTGCCGTCAGGGTAGAAGGGCGAGCCGTCATAGAGCAGCAGCGTGGCACCCGAAGCGAGCCCCGACACGAGCCAGTTCCACATCATCCAGCCGCAGGTGGTGAAGTAGAAGAAGCGGTCGCCTTCGATCAGCCCTGCATGCAGCCGGTGTTCCTTGACATGCTGGATCAGCGTGCCGCCGGCCGAATGGACGATACATTTGGGAATGCCGGTCGTTCCTGATGAGAACAGGATGTAAAGCGGATGCGAAAACGGCAGCTGCTCGAAGCTAACGCGCTTGCCGGCGAAGGGCGACAGCGCCTCTTCAAGCGCCACGGCCTTATCGATGGTCCCAGCGACATCGCTCGATGTGCCGAGATAATCGACGACCAGGACCTTGCGGACGCTCGAGAGCTTGGCCGCGACCGCAGCGATCTTGTCGGCGACCTCGATCGCCTTGCCATTGTACCAATTGCCGTCAGGCGCGATGAAGACGACAGGCTCGATCTGGCCGAAGCGATCGAGCACGCCCTGCTCGCCGAAATCGGGAGAGCAGGACGACCAGACGGCGCCGATAGAGGCGGCGGCAAGCATGGCGGCGACGGTCTCGGGCATGTTGGGCATCATCGCGGCAATGCGATCGCCCTTCTTCACCTTGAGCGACAGGAAAAGCTGCTGCAGGCGTGAGGTCAGCGCATGCAACTCGTTCCAGGACAGACGGCGCTCGACCTTGTCCTCGCCGCGAAACACGATTGCTTCACCGGTCCCGGTCTGCTTCAGGAGATTCTCGGCGAAATTCAGTGTCGCATAGGGAAAGAACGAGGCGCCGGGCATTCTGTCACCGTCGACAAGGATGGCATCGCCCGCATTGGTCCCCTTGTCGCCGACGATGCCGCAGAAATCCCAAACCAGGCTCCAGAACCCTTCACGATCCTCGACCGACCACGCGTGAAGCTGCGGATACGAAGAAAACGCTACACCGGCCCTCAGTGCGGCTGCCTTGGTGAAAGCGGTCAAGGGTGCCGCATCAACTTGCTCTTGCGTCGGGGTCCAGAGCGGTACTTCGGCAGCCATGATCGTTCCTCCACGGTCGCCATCGCTTATGCATATCGCAGCGCAGCAGAGCAAGATTTTGTTCGATTGATGCGGCTAGATGTGCGCAAATGCCATCGCCGGGCCATAAAGACTTGAAATGCCTCAGCCCTAGGTCGTAGTGACGACTGGGGTCGTAGTGACGACCAGGAAGTCGTGGTGACGACTGGGGTTACAGAAGCATACGGGGCGATATGCCATCATCTTTGATCCGGCGCGGAATATGGGCGATCGGCGCTGCCGTGATCGTCATCGCGCTGGTGGTTGCCACCCTGCCGCTGATCGCCTCCACCCGTATCGTGCGCGACCGCATCGCCTGGGAAATGAGTGCGTGGAGCGGCTTCCGGGTCGCCATCGAAGGCTCGCCGCGGATCGAGGTCTGGCCGACTTTCCGGGCGATCCTGACCGATGTGACGCTTTCGCAATGGACCGACACCGAGACGCCGCCGGTCGTCGAGGCCGAACGGGTCGAGGTCGACCTTTCCGCCATGGCGGCCTTGCGCGGCGACGTGGTGTTTTCGACGGCGCGGCTGGTGCGGCCGACGATCCGGGTTCAGCGCACGCCAACCGGCCTTTTCCTGCCCGCCGTCCCAACCGGTGGACGCATCACGCGTTCCATCGACACGGCCCGCGGCGTCGTCAATGCCGACCCCGCAAAGCCGAATCTCGACAAGCTGCCGACCGACACTTTCGGCACGGTGGAGTTTCGCGACGGCCGCATGGTGGCTTCGGTCAACGGTAAGGACGTCGAGATTCTGAGCAGCCTGAGCGGACAGGCGACCTGGGCGGCGATGAACAGCAATGCAACGCTGTCTGCGACCGGGATCTGGCGCGGCGAAAGTGTGGCCGTGGATGCCGCCTCGGAGAAGCCGCTGGTGCTTTTTGCAGGCGGCTTGGCGCCGCTTTCCCTGTCGTTCAAGGCGCCCCCCGCCACCTTCTCTTTCGACGGCACGGCCAGCATGTCCGAAAACAGCTATTTCGACGGTCAGGCGAAATTTTCGGCGCCCTCGCTACGCCGGGTGCTGGAATGGTTGCAGGCCGGCATCGCGCCGGGCGCTGCGATCGGCTCGGTCAGCATTTCGAGCAAGGTCACGGCAACGGCCGGGCGCGTCAAATTCGAAAATACCGCCATTGCACTGGACAACAATCCGGGAATGGGAGCGCTGGACCTGTCGCTTGGCGAAGCTCAGCCGGTGATCTCCGGCACGCTCGCCTTCGACACGCTCGACCTCAGATCGTTCCTGTCGGCCTTCACGCCGCTGGCGCCCACCGGCGCGGTGGAGCCTAGCGAAGTCGACACAAGTTTCGCCGACAAGATCAACCTCGATCTCAGGCTGTCCGCGGCACACGCCACCGCCGGGCCTATCCAGCTCGCCGACGTCGCCGCCACCGCCCAGGTCAAGGATGGCCTGTCGGTCTTCGATATCTCCGATGCCTCGGCCTTCGGCGGCAACATCCAGACCAGCCTTCGCTTCGACCGCAAGCCGGAAGGCTCCCAGGTCGAAATCCGGCTGCTGGCATCCGATATCGACGGCGGTGCTTTTGCCACGGCGGCGGGGATGACCCGGCTGGTGCCGGTTGGCACGGGGACCGTTTCGGTCATCCTCAAGGGGCCGGGCAGAACCTGGAACTCCATTTTCGACAATGCCGACGGCTCGGTTTCGGCGACCTTCGGACCAGGTGCGTTGAGCAAGCTCAACCTGCCGGCGTTCCTCAAGCATACCGAGCAAGGCGGCTTTTTCGCGCTCGACGACGTCTCCGACGGAACGCTGCCGATCGACGGCGCCGAGATCAAGGCCAGCATTTCGAAGGGCGTGGCACGGATCGACAAGGCCGAAGCCAATTCGGCGAAATACAAGATCTGGCTGTCCGGGATCGCGTCCTACGCGGGACGCGGGCTGGCCTTGTCCGGCGGCGTCATTCAGCCGGACCAGGCTGCAACGCAGACCAATGGCCAGCAAGGTTCCAACCAGTCATCATTCTTCGTCGGCGGAACCTGGAGTACACCGTTCATTTCCCCGATCAGCCGCGGCGTTTCGGGAGAATAGAAACCGCGCTTTCCGCCTTCACCCGCGCTGTGCGGCCTGCTCGTCGAGCTGGCGCTGTACCTCGCGCCGCTTGTTGGCAAGCGAAGCGATGATGACGCCGATCGCCACGACGGCGATCAGTATGGTGCAAGCGGCGTTGATCTCCGGGGTCACGCCAAGGCGAACCTGGCTGTAGATCTTCATCGGCAGCGTCGTTGCGCCCGGCCCCGAGGTGAAACTGGCGATGACCAGATCGTCGAGCGAAAGCGTAAAGGCCAGCATCCAGCCGGAGACGATCGCCGGCATGATGACCGGCAGCGTGATCTGGAAGAAGGTCTTCACCGGCGTCGCGCCCAGATCCATCGCGGCCTCTTCCAGCGAGCGATCGAAGGTGATCAGGCGCGACTGCACGACGACGGCGACGAAGCACATGGTCAAGGTGATGTGAGCCAGCGTGACGGTCAGGATGCCGCGATTGAGACCGACGGCGACGAAGAGCAGCAGCAGAGACAGGCCGGTGATGACTTCCGGCATGACCAATGGCGCGAAGACCATGCCTGAGAACAGCACCCTGCCCTTGAAGCGCGTGTAACGGGTCAAGGCGAGTGCCGCCAGCGTGCCGAGCACCGTCGCCACAGTGGCCGAGATCAGGCCGACGCGCGCCGTCACCCAGGTCGCGTCCATGAGGCCCTGGTTGTGGAACAGCGAGACGTACCATTTGGTCGAGAAGCCGCCCCAGACGGTGACCAGCTTGGACTCGTTGAAGGAGAAGACGATGAGCAGGACGATCGGCAAATAGAGAAAGGCAAAGCCGAGCACGACCGAGGTGATGTTGAAGCGGCTCCAGGTGGTGTTCATGATGTCACCGGTCCATTTCCTGAGCGCGCGCCTGAGCTCGCTGGAAGAGCATGATCGGCACAATCAGCAGCAGCAGCAGGATGACGGCCACAGCCGACGACAGCGGCCAGTCGCGGTTGCCGAAAAATTCATTCCACAAGGTCTTGCCGATCATCAGTGTCTGCGAGCCGCCGAGCAGGTCGGGAATGACGAACTCGCCGACGGCTGGAATGAACACCAGCAAGCAGCCGGCGATGACGCCCGGCAGCGACAGCGGGAAGGTGATTTTCCAGAACGCGCTGGTCGGCGGACAGCCGAGATCCTTTGCCGCCTCGATCAGCGAATAATCCATCTTTTCCAGAGCGGAATAGAGCGGCAGCACCATGAACGGCAGGTAGGAATAGACGATGCCGATGAAGATCGCCGTATATGTGTTGAGGATGATCAGCGGCTGGTGGATGACGCCAGTGGCGAGCAGCAACTGATTGAGCAGTCCCTCGGGCTTGAGAATGCCGATCCAGGCGTAGACGCGGATCAGGAACGATGTCCAGAACGGCAGGATCACCAGCATCAGCAAGGTTGGACGGATCGTCGCTGGCGCGCGCGCCATGCCGTACGCGATCGGATAGCCGACGAGCAATGTCAGAACCGTCGAGATCGCGGCGATGATGACGCTGGTCACATAGGCATTGAAGTAGAGCGCGTCCTGCGTCAGCCAGGTGTAATTGTCGAGGTTGAGTTGTTTCAGCTGAGCAAGAAATCCGGAAAAGCCGCCGCTGATATCGAGCGCCGGCGTATAGGGCGGAATGGCGATCGCCGTCTGCGATAGCGAAATCTTGAAAACGATGACGAACGGAATGAGGAAGAAAAACAGCAGCCAGACATAGGGGATAATGATGACCAGGCGGCCAGAGAATGCAGCGCCCAACCTGGCGTGGACGGATTTGCCGGTACTGGTTGCCGGAGAGGCTGATGCGGTGGTGACGGCGGCGCTCGACATGGTCGCTCCTACCGTGTCAGCACGACGCCGGCGTCAGGCCGGAAGGAGACCCAGGCTCGGTCGTTCCAGCTCAACGGATCCTCGGTGATGCGGGCCGCGTTCATGGTGCTCGCGCGCACGACCTGTCCGTCGTCCAGCCTGACGTGAAAGACGGTCATGTCGCCGAGATAGGCGATGTCGTAGACCTCGCCCTCGATGGCGTTGATTGCCTCGGCCGGCTTCTTGGACGACACCTTGATCTTTTCCGGCCTGATGGCGAAGGTGACAGCCGTTCCGGCGCTGGCGGTGCCGGCATTGTCGGTGCGGATGGTGATGCCATTACCGGCATCGATGCTGGCAGCGCCAGCCTCGCCACGCGCGATCTTGCCCTCGAACATGTTCACATTGCCGACGAAACCGGCGACGAAGCGCGACCCCGGCGCCTCGTAGACTTCGGCCGGCGTTGCCACCTGCATCACCTCGCCCTTGTCGATGATGGCGATGCGATCGGCCATCGTCATCGCCTCTTCCTGGTCGTGGGTGACGACGACGAAGGTCAGACCGAGGTTCTGCTGCAGGTCCATCAGTTCGAACTGCGTTTCCTCGCGCAGCTTCTTGTCCAATGCGCCGAGCGGCTCGTCGAGCAAAAGCACCTTCGGCCGCTTGGCGACAGAGCGGGCGAGCGCAACGCGCTGGCGCTGGCCACCGGACAACTGGTGCGGCTTGCGCTTGGCGAACTGTTCGAGCTTGACCAGCCTGAGCATTTCGGCGACGCGGGCCGCGATTTCGGGCTTCGGCATGCCATCCTGCTTGAGGCCGAACGCGATGTTGTTCTCGACAGTCATATGCGGGAACAGCGCATAGGACTGGAACATCATGTTGACCGGCCGGCGATAGGGCGGGATGCCGCGCAAATCCTGGCCATCGAGCAGGATACGACCGGCCGTCGGCTCCTCGAAACCGGCGAGCATCCTGAGCAGCGTCGACTTTCCGCAGCCCGAGGCGCCGAGCAGAGCGAAGAACTCGCGCTCGAAGATGGTCAGCGACAGATTGTTGACGGCGGTGAAGTCGCCGAACTTCTTGGTGACGTTATCGAACTGGATGTATGGCTTGGCGTTCGGGTCGTTCCACGGCGTAAAATCCCTGCGGATGCTGCCAAGCGATTTCATGTCCCACTCCGTCCTGATTCTTGCTTCTTGCCCCAGAAAAGAATGGTCCCGGCAGGTGGCTGCCGGGACCATCTCAGATTGCTTACTGGCCAGTGACGATCTTGGTCCAGGTACGCGTGATGACGCGCTGGGTCTTGGGATCGTAAGGCGAGACGGTGTAAAGCTTCTTTATCGTCTCGGCATCGGGATAAACCGAAGGATCATCCAACAGCGCCTTGTCGACGAATTGCTGCGAAGCCTTGTTGCCATTCGCGTAGAGCACATAGTTGGACGACTTGGCGATAACTTCCGGCTTCATCATGTAGTTGATGAACTCGAGCGCCTCCGCGACATGCGGCGCATCAGCGGGGATAGCCATCTGGTCGAACCACATCTGAGCACCCTCCTTCGGCACGGAATAGCCGATCTCGACGCCCTGCTTGGCCTCGACCGCGCGGTTGCGGGCCTGGAACACGTCACCCGACCAGCCGACCGCCAGGCAGATATCGCCGTTGGCGAGCGCGTTGATGTATTCGGAGGAGTGGAACTTCCTGATATAGGGCCGGACCTTGAGCAAAGCCTCCTCGGCCTTGGCGATATCATCTGATGACGTGCTGTTCGGGTCGAGGCCGAGATATTTCAACGCCGCCGGAATGATGTCGGCCGGGGAGTCCAATACGTAGACGCCGCAGTCCTTCAATTTGGCCAGGCTGTCCGGATTGAAGAAAACATCCCAGCTGTCGATCTTGTCGGTGCCGAGTGCTGCCTGCACCTTCTTGATGTTGTAACCGATGCCAACCGTGCCCCACATGTAGTTGACCGAGTATTCGTTGCCGGGGTCGTATTTGGCGGTGCGCTCTGAAACCGTGTCCCACATGTTGGAAATGTTCGGCAGCTTCGACTTGTCGAGCTTCTGGAACACACCGGCCTGGATTTGGCGCGCAAGAAAATTGCCGCTGGGTACGACGACGTCATAGCCGCTGCCGCCGGCAAGCAGCTTGGTTTCCAGGATTTCGTTGGAATCGAACGTGTCGTAGACGACCTTGATGCCCGTCTCCTTGGTGAAATCGTCGATAATCGAACTGTCGATATAATCCGACCAGTTGAAGACATTGAGGACGCGATCCTCGGCATGACCGCCGACGGTGAAAAGCGTCAGAAATACCGAAGTTGCCGAAAGCCAGAGCGCTTTGCGGATCATGCTATTCTCCTTTGATGAGTGTTCCTTCGCCGGCTCGTCACGGTTCCAGCGCGGCCGGGCATTTGTTTCAGGCTATTGAGCTTTCCAAAAGGCGACAAGCGTGAACTGCCGGCGCTATGCAGGCAGTTCGATGAGAGGCAGGCGTTGCGTCGTCGCTGGGACTCGTGTGGCGTGCAAATGCCGTCATAGGCTTTCGCCGTGGCGCAGGCAGAGATACGACGATGTGGTCCGGTCTCGATCTGACCGGCAGGGAGACTTGGCAAGATAAGCCTGTCTTGTTGTTGCCGTAATCTCAGCCTGCCCGCGCGGCAGCGGCATTGTCAATGGCAAAGCTGCGCGCCACGTCAATTAGGCGATGGAACTCCGGTGACCCCTGCACGTTCGGGCCCCGTCTGGCGCTTGAATTCGAGCCCGATATGGACGAGCAGCGCCGTGACAACCACCGCGCCACCGACGATGGTGCGCCCCGACGGCACCTCGGAATGGACGAGCCAGACCCATATGGGCCCCAGGATCGGCTCGAACGTGCCGAGCAGTGCTGCTATTGCCGCGGGTATCAGCCGAGCGCCGGTGGCGAAAAAGGCGAGGCCGAGGCCCAGATTGACCACGCCGAAGACAAAGAGAAAAGCCATGTCACTGGTCGACACAGCGAATGTCGAGGTCTGCGATGCGGCAAAGCCTGCCGCAAGCATGGTGCCAAGGCAGGTTGCCGGCGTCATGCGGACACCGGCAAACCGCCGGGTAATGACGGTGGCGATCGAGAACATCACCGCGATCAACAGCGCCAGCCCGTCACCTATCGGCGAGACGGCGCCATCAAGCGATTCCGACACCATGATGGCGACGCCGGCGATGACGGCAGCGATGGCCAGCCAGGTCGCGACACCCACCCTTTCACGAAACAACGCCCAGGCGAACAGCGCCGCCAGCAACGGCACGCCGGCCTGCATCAACAGGATATTGGCCACGGTGGTGTAGGCAAGTGCCACGACAAAGGCGGTCGATGCCGTGGCGAAGCAGACGCCGACGGCAAGGCCGGGCAGACCCATGTCGCGGAACATTTTCGACATGCCGCGCCAGCCGTCGCGCCAGACCATGAAGCAGATCAGGAAAGCCGCTGCCCAGACAGAACGCCAGAAAACAACCGTCCAGCTATCGCCGACAGTGATGAAGCGGGCGATGGTGCCGCCGAAACTCCACATCAGTGCCGACAGGAACACCAAAAGCATGCCGACGCGTTCGTCGCGCCGCGAGGCGGTCGATGAAGCAAGGATCGGCGATGATGCAGTGTCGGTCATGGGCGCGACTGTCGGGCTTTTGTGGACGGGACGATGCGCAAGGGACGACGAAAAGATGGCCTGTTCGCGTAACGCAAAGATGCGCGCTGGGGCTGAGCCAGTTCGATTTGCCGTTTGGGGCACTGAGAAGCCGTCTTGGTCTCAGCCGGACGGCGAACCAGACCGTCGCAACAGAGTCTATGAGGTACTCTTGTTGCCGCGGATGAAGCGCCAGAGCCCGGCCAATGGAACCAGCAGGATCAGACCGAACTTCTTCAACGCAACCAGAGCCACGATCAAAAAGCCTGCCTTCGCCGCCAACTTGCCGGCAATCAGCCCACCAACGCCTACCGCTGCAACCGTATCGACGCCTGGCACGAAATCGGCGTATGTCTTGCCGGCGCCGAAGTCCGCCAAATCTAGAACCTCATCCAGGCTCTGTTTTATTTCCGGCAATTGCTTCACGGTGGCGATGTAGCTCATCACAAAAACGCCTTCCCTGCCGAGAAAGCGGACGTCATAGTTGAGCGTGTGGACCGCGTCGCTGCCAAATTCCAATTCCTTGGCCCAGTGAAGCCGCTTGTTGACCGCATCATAGACAGGCGGTGAGGCCCAACCGACCAGCGTAACGGGCTGAAAGCCGTCCTTTACTCGCTGGTCATTGGCCGACGAGGTGTCCGCCTGCATGCTGCGCAGCAATTCGTCGTAGTCGATGGAGTTGGCGTCGCTATCGTCGACATATCCTATCTTCTCCCAGCGCAACTCTATCCCCCAATTGTTGTCGGCAATGGGATCGTTTGCCGCGGGAAAGATCATGCCGAGCGCATCGGCACCGGAGCCGGGCGGATTGCCCCAAGCTTCGGTCAGGACGGCTGCCGTGTCCTTCTTGTTCAGGAAGTAGAACTTGTCCTTGAGGTCAAGATGCACGCCCTCGGCGAGGTCTATCGCGCCGGTTTTCGGATCGATCTTGTCCAGGAATGCCTTGCCGGCGTCGTTGTACTGTTGGTAAGACTTGAAGAAGGCCGACGACTTTTCCGCTGCGGCAGGGCCAACCGAAAAGGCGAACGCCAAACTCAACCAGAAAACTGTCTTGCCCATCAATGATCCCCCGACCCATATGCAGCTTGCGTTTTGATATCCTGCCGGCAATGTTCGAGCAATATTGTAACTGTTACATCACGATCGACAGCTAGCATCTTTCACAAATACACACATTTCGTTGTATTGTTCTGCGACCAACAGTCATGACTTACTGGAAATCGAAAGCGCTCAGGCCCGTTACCATCTCGTCGAGGCCGAGCGGACGCGTCACCGGCGGCTCGGCGCGCGCCAGGCAGCCGACGCGCTCGCAAAGCCGGCAGGCGGGTCCGACCGGTGTCGCCGCGACGCGGCCGGCCTTTGCGGCGATTGCCGCACCGGGCAGCGCCGCGCCATAGACGATGTCGTCGCGAAAGCCGATGTCGCAACCGAGCAGCAGCGCGGTGCGGCGCGGGCGCTCCGAGAAGGCGCCTTGCGGTCCTTCAAGCGTGCGAGCAATGCACAGGAACTCGGCGCCGTCGGGCATTTCCACCGCCTCCACGAAGATCTGGCCGGGCTGGGTGAAAGCGACATGCACGGGCAGTTTGGGGCAGGCGCCGCCGAAGCGGCTTTGCGGAAAGCCCTGGCTCCCGGCCTTGCGGAAGCGGTTGCCGGCATTGTCGACCTCCAGCATAAAAAACGGCACACCCGAGGCACCCTGCCGCTGCAGCGTGGTCAACCGGTTCGCCGCCTGTTCGAAGGAGACACCGAAGCGCGAACGCAGGACATCGATATCATAACGGGCACGCACGGCAGCCGTGTGAAAGGCCTGGTAGGGCATCATCAAGGCATGCGCCGAATAACGGCCAAGTTCGAAGCGAGCGAGCCGGCGGGCCTCGTCGGTGGCCAGCTTGAGCGCCTGGATCTCGCCGGCGACCGCGACCGTCATGCGGATCAGACAGGCCTCCATCGCGACTTCGCGTAATTGGTCGAACGGCGACAGCCGCTCGGACAGGAACATGCGCTGCGAGTGGCGGTCATAACGGCGACGCCAGTTCGGCATGGTGGCGACCGGCAGCACCTTGACCACGATGCCGTATTCGCGCTTCAGCCAAGCCTTCAGCGCGCCGAACAGATCGTCGCCGGGATCAAGCACCGAGGTGAACGCCGCGGCCTCCTCCTCGAGGGCTGCGAAATGGTTCGGCCGGCGCTCGAAAATCTCGTGCACCTCGTCGATCGGCAGGCGGGCACCGGAAACTGCGGTCGTCCGGCCCTCGCGCGCCAAAAGCTCGTTGAGGTCGGACAGGCGCTCGGCCTGTTCGCGATAGGCGCGAAACAGCTTTATCACCGCCGCGGACGCGTTGGGCGCCGCCTCGGCAAGTTCTATCAGCTCCTGATCGCCCGGCAGCTCGCCGACCAGCAGAGGATCGGTGAACACCTCCTTCAAAGCGGCGACTGACCCCCTTGCCTCGCCCTGCAACTCATGCGGATCGATCTTGTAGACGGACGCCAGCTTGAGGATCAGTTGCACGGTTAGCGGCCGCTGGTTGCGCTCAATCAGGTTGAGATAGGACGGGGAAATGCCAAGCCCCTCGGCCATCGCCGTCTGGGTCAGGCCCTTGGCGTTGCGGATGCGGCGGATGCGCGGCCCGGCAAATATCTTCTGGTCAGCCATCGACTGTCCTTGACAGGAATTTACACAAGGTTCGCGACAATCTCGATGCGCCGCTCTTTACAATCATGACAAATTTACAGCGTGCGCCTGTCAAACGCAACACAGGTTTTCCCTTATATTTCGCCGATTTTCTTGATTCTACTGGCTCATCTCGCGCCGCAATGTAAATTCAGTCAAACCCCGCGCTCGATGATCGATGCCCGGACACGGATGCAGTAATCCTTCGGAGTGATCAATGACTGATTTTTACAACCTCGTCCCATCGGCGCCGGAAGGTCGCTTCGACGGTATCGAACGGCCTTATTCCGCGGAAGACGTGAAGCGGCTGCGCGGCTCGGTGCAGATCCGCCAGAGCCTTGCCGAAATGGGCGCCAACCGGCTGTGGAAGCTCATCCACGAGGAGGACTTCGTCAATGCGCTCGGCGCCATGTCCGGCAACCAGGCGATGCAGCAGGTGCGCGCCGGGCTGAAGGCGATCTATCTGTCGGGCTGGCAGGTCGCCGCCGACGCCAACACCGCATCTGCGATGTATCCGGACCAGTCGCTCTATCCGGCCAATGCGGCGCCCGAGCTGGTCAAGCGCATCAACCGCACGCTGCAGCGCGCCGACCAGATCGAGACGTCCGAGGGCAACGGGCTTTCGGTCGAGACCTGGTTCGCGCCGATCGTCGCCGACGCGGAAGCCGGATTCGGCGGACCGCTCAACGCCTTCGAGATCATGAAGGCATTCATCGAGGCGGGCGCCGCTGGCGTCCACTATGAGGACCAGCTGGCGTCGGAAAAGAAGTGCGGCCATCTCGGTGGCAAGGTGCTGATCCCGACTGCGGCGCATATCCGCAATCTCAACGCAGCGCGCCTGGCAGCGGACGTGATGGGCACGCCGACCCTGGTCGTCGCGCGCACCGACGCGGAAGCCGCCAAGCTGCTCACCTCCGACATCGACGAGCGCGACCAGCCTTTCGTCGACTACGGCGCTGGGCGTACGGTGGAAGGCTTCTATCACGTCAGCAACGGCATCGAGCCCTGCATTGAGCGGGCCATCGCCTATGCGCCTTACGCGGATCTGATCTGGTGCGAGACCTCGAAGCCTGACCTGGCGCAGGCCAGGAAATTCGCCGAGGGCGTGCGCAAGCACCACCCCGACAAGCTGCTCGCCTACAATTGCTCGCCATCGTTCAACTGGAAGAAGAACCTCGACGACGCGACGATCGCCAGGTTCCAGAAGGAACTCGGCGCCATGGGCTACAAGTTCCAGTTCATCACGCTCGCCGGCTTTCACCAGCTCAACTACGGCATGTTCGAACTGGCTCGCGGCTACAAGGCACGGCAAATGGCGGCCTATTCCGAGTTGCAGGAAGCGGAGTTCGCGGCCGAGGCCAATGGCTACACCGCGACCAAGCACCAGCGCGAGGTCGGCACCGGCTATTTCGATGCCGTGTCGATGGCGATCACCGGCGGCCGGTCGTCGACCACCGCCATGCACGAGTCCACCGAGCACGCGCAGTTCAAACCGGCAGCGGAATAGCGAGCTGCAAAGTACAGAGGAAACGCCCAGCAGGGCTTGGGACACAAGGAGAAGACCAATGGCATCGATAAGCCGTGTCAAGGAACGCGCCGAGGAACAGTCCACGACGATGAGCGTCGACCAGCAAGCGACGATCCGCATGCTGGCCAACGATCTGCACCGCCTCAACCAATCGGTGATGAAGGCGGTCGAGGCGGGCGTCTCGGTGGAGCTCGTGCGCTCGGCACGCCATCACGGCGGCGACGGCAACTGGGGCGACCTGCTGATCCCGGTGATCGTCACGCAACAAAGCCACGGCTGATCGCAATCCGTGCAACCGCCCTTTCACCTGCGCGGTCGCCGTGCAGGTGAATTTTCTTTCATGACATCCCGGTGGACAGTCCAGTACAGTAGAGTTGCTTGAAATTCACTGCTCCCAGGCATGATCTCGGGGTCTTTTATTTCAACTTGACATAAGCCACGATCTCACGCCAATTGCACCCCAGATTCAACTCTGCATTGAAATAGGGGCGAGCTTCTTGGCCGACTTGTGTGCCCATTGAATCACGAAGGCGAGACTCCAAGACATCTGAATCGGGCGCCGCGCGACGCTAGCTCCGAGGCGATCCGCGATCCGTCGCAGGTGCTTGTCGTCGGCAAATCGCCCATCAATCGCGTGGTGATCTCGAAGATCGTCGAGCGATCCGGGCTCAAGCCAATCTCGGAATCTCCCGACACGGCAGCGAGGATCTTACGGTCCCTCATTCCCGGCGCAGTCGTTCTAGACGGCGGTGCCGACAACAAGGACTGCGACGACCTGATGTCCAGCATCGGAGCGTTGCGGCGGGCCTCGGGCAAATCGCTGCCACCGGTGATCCTGCTTTCGACCAAGAATGGCTCGCCGGAGAGCCTGAGCCTGTCTGATATCATCGATGTCGTGGTCGCCAAGCCGATCACGCCCGAACGGCTGCAGCCGGTGATCGACCGCCTGGTTGGCCGCTAGATTGCAGAAAGAGTTGTAGGCGGTTTCCCCGCCCGTAAACGGAAAACAATGGCCGACTACTGCGATCAGCCCGCGTTCACGATGCTTTCAACCAGCCCGGGCAGTTGGCCGAGATCGGATATCTGGCGGAATCTCGATTCGGCCACCGGAGCCTCGACATGCTCCAGCACCCAGGTCAGTTCATGCGGCACATGGACACCCCAACCGCCGGCCTCGATGGCCGGCACCACGTCCGACTTCAGCGAATTGCCGACCATCATGCTTTTTGCCGGACCATCGCCATGCCGGCTGAAGATCCTGTCATAGGTGGCGGCATTCTTGTCGCTGACGATCTCGATCGCGTCGAACAATTCGCCCAGACCTGACCCGGCCAGCTTGCGCTCCTGATCGAAAAGGTCGCCCTTGGTGATCAGCACAAGGCGGAACGCGCCGGCAAGCTTTTCGACAGTCTCGCGCGCATGCGGCAAGACCTCGATCGGATGGCTCAGCATCTCGCGGCCGGTATCGAGAATCTCCGATATGACCGCCGCCGGCACGTGGCCCTGTGTAACCTCGATCGCTGTTTCGATCATCGACAGGGTAAATCCCTTGATACCGAAGCCATAGACGGCAAGGTTGCGCCTTTCGGCTTCCAACAATCGCGCGGAGATGTGCCCCGCTTCGCCATGGTCGGCCAACATGGCGGCAAAGCGCTTCTCCGTCAGGCGGAAGAACTGCTCGTTCTGCCAGAGTGTGTCGTCGGCGTCGAAGCCGATCGTCGTCAGTTTGTCGTCGTGCCGCATGCAATTTCTCGATTAAGATTGGGGTCTCGATTGGGATCGGGATTGCGGAAACTAAGCCGATTGGCGCGATTTTCAACAGCGTCAGCCAATGCCCGGCGCGGCTCCCCTTCCCTTCCATTGGAGGGCACGGCTATACTCCACAATCCGCAACCCAATCTGGTGAATGATGCCGCCTGCAAAAAAGGAAGTCCGTCCGTCGAGCCGCGGAGGACGTGCCCGCACGCCTGCCTTCGTGAAAAACCAACGGGGCGTCAAGAACTGGAAGGAAGTCAGCGCCTGGCTGGAATGGCGCGGCATCGAAGACATCGAGTGCATCACGCCTGATCAGGCAGGCGTCGCCCGCGGCAAGATGATGCCATCGAAGAAATTCACCTCCAACACATCGCTGGCCCTGCCATCGGCAGTCTTCATGACGACGATTTCCGGCGGCTATCCCGAGGACGGCAACGGCTTCCATTACCCGGAAGACGACGGCGACCTCAAACTGATGCCTGACCTGTCGACGCTGACGGTGGTGCCCTGGGAAGAAGACCCGACGGCCGCGGTCATCTGCGATCTGGTCCACCAGGATGGCCGCTCGGTCGAGTTCACGCCACGCAACGTGTTGAAGCGCGTGGTTGCCGCCTATGACAAGCTCGGCCTGAGGCCGGTGGTGGCGCCTGAGATCGAATTCTATCTGGTGCGCAAGAATCCCGATCCGGATTATCCGCTTACACCGCCGGTCGGCCGTTCGGGACGCGCGATCGGCGGCGGCGCCGGCTATTCGATCGCCGGCGTCAACGAATTCGACGAACTGATCGACGACATCTACCATTTCTCCGAAAGCCAGGGGCTGGAGATTGATACGCTGATCCACGAGGAAGGTGCCGGCCAGCTTGAGATCAATCTGCGCCACGGAGACCCGATCGAACTGGCCGACCAGGTGTTCATGTTCAAGCGCACCATTCGCGAGGCGGCGCTGAAGCACGAGATCTATGCCACCTTCATGGCCAAGCCCATCCAGGGGCAGCCTGGCTCCGCCATGCATATCCATCAATCGATCATCGACAAGAAGACCGGACAGAACATCTTCTCGGCTGCCGACGGCTCGGAAACCGACGCCTTCTTCCATTTCATCGGCGGTATGCAGAAGCATGTGCCGAACGCGCTGGTGATGTTCGCGCCCTATGTTAATTCCTACCGGCGATTGACACAGGCGGCGTCGGCGCCGGTCAATAACAAATGGGGCTATGACAATCGCACCACGGCGTTTCGTGTGCCACGCTCGGATCCGGCGGCGCGGCGCGTCGAAAACCGCATCCCCTCCTCCGACGCCAACCCCTATCTGGCTTTGGCGGCATCGCTTGCCTGCGGGCTGATCGGCATCACCAGGAAGATCAAGGCCGAACCTCCCGTCCTGACGACCGCCAATGCCGACGAGATCGACCTGCCACGTGGCCTGCTCGAAGCCGTCGACCTGTTCGAGGGCGATAAGGAGCTCTGCGCGCATCTGGGCAAGTCCTTCGCCGCGACCTATGCGGCGATCAAGCGCGCCGAATTCGAGACGTTCATGGAAGTGATCAGCCCCTGGGAACGGGAGTATTTGTTGCTCAATGTTTAGCGAATAGCGAACAGAAATGATGAGACGGGCGACACAGTCTCGATCAACCCTCACTTTTCAATTCTTCCCTATTCGCCATTCGCTTCCCCCCCCAAAACTCCGAGTCTTAACCGCATCATGGCCTACCAATCCCCGATCTCCCCCGGCCGCTCCTGGTACGAAGACACAGCCGGACCGCGGCCTGAATACCCCGTGCTCGATGGCGACCGTACCTGCGATGTCGTCATCATCGGCGGCGGCTTTACCGGCCTGTCGGCGGCGGTGCATCTGGCCAAGGGAGGGACGAATGTCGTTTTGATCGAGGCGTACCGTTTCGGCGACGGCGCTTCCGGGCGCAATGGCGGGCAGCTCGGCACCGGCCAGCGTTCCTGGGCAGAGGAGCTGGAGGCCGAGTATGGTTTTTCGCGCGCCAAGGCCCTGTTCGATCTTGCCGAAGAGGCGAAGACGCATCTCCTCGAATTCGCTGCTGCCAACCAGATCGACATCGACTATCTGCCGGGCCAGCTCTCGGTGGCGCACAAGCCGCGCTACGTCGACGACTACAAGGCACATGCCGAGATCATGGCGAGCCGTTTTTCCTACCCGCATATCTCGTTCATGGATGCCAGGGAGACGGCGGAGCGGCTGGGATCGACAGCCTACTTTGGCGGGACGCGCGACACCGGCACTGGACACATCCACCCGATGAAAATGGTGATCGGGACGGCGCGGGTGGCAGCGCTTGCCGGCGCGCAGCTGTTCGAGGGGACGCCATCGACCGGCATCGTTTCCAGTGGCGGCAAGGTCAAGGTTTCGACGCCGAGAGGCACGGTGACAGCGCAGAAATGCCTGATCGCGGTCAACGCCCACGGCGGCACGCTTGAGCCGGTGAGTGCGGCGCACATCATGCCGATCGGTTCATTCATCGGCGCAACCGTGCCGCTGGGAGCAGACTCGAACGTGTTGCCGGGCGGCGAGTCGGTCGATGATTCCCGCTTCGTCGTGCGCTATTTCCGCAGATCGAAAGACGGGCGGCTGCTGTTTGGCGGACGCGAGATTTACGGCGTCAACGATCCGAAGGATATTCACATCCACATCCGTCGCCAGATCGCGGAACTCTATCCGGCGCTCAGGGACGTCGAGATCACGCATGGCTGGGGCGGCTATGTCGGCATCACAGTGCCGAGAATGCCTTTCGTGCGCGAAGTGATGCCCAATGTGATTTCGGCCGGCGGCTATTCCGGCCACGGCGTCATGCTGTCGAACTTCTTCGGCAAGCTATATGCCGAATCCGTTGCGGGCAACCGCGACCGGCTGAAGCTGATCGAGGATCTGAAAATCCCGCCCTTCCCCGGCGGACGGCGCTTTCGTACGCCGCTGCTGTTCCTGGCGCTCAACTGGTTTGCTCTGCGGGACAGGATTTAGGGTTGTTCCCACTTTTCGGGATTGCGTTCGGACTGGACAGGATCGCGCTGAATTCATGTAATATTACTGTAATATTTGTTGCCGTAGCGGCACATTGCGGAATCCCCCTCAAAGGTGCAGAATCGGGTGGGAAGGCGTAGTGATGCCACAATCGCCGGCAAAAGATGCCGGTTGTGGGCGACTGATGGGGAATTTTGCGGGCTTGCCCGCTTTGGTTTCTTGGGACCGATGCAGATCTTTCGCCAGGTTCTTGGCATTCGATCGAAAGAACATTGGCCCACTTATGGAGGTGGCAAGAGTGAAAGAGCCCTTCAGTTTCGGTACGCCGGAACGTCGGCGCTTTGCCATGCAGTTCGGATACGACATGCGGCCGTCGTTCTGGCAGGAAGTCCGTTCGAACTCGCATCTGGTGATCGCCGCAATCGGCACCGCAGCACTGCTTGGCGTCGCCGCCGTGGCGCTATGGCTGGCATTACCGGCCAGCGACAGGCAAGCGTCAGCAAGCCCTGAGCAGACAATTCCAGCCATTCCGGTGAAGACGACGAAAATAGCCCCGGTGGGGGCTGCAGTCGCCGCGACAACCGTGCCGCAGGCGCGCAAGTCCGACGCGGTTTCACCGACCGTGGCAGCAGCGGAAGCCATCCCCGCACTCAAGGCCAATGATCCGCGCTGGACCGGACCGCAGCCGAAGGTCGCCTCCGATTCGACTGCTCCCAGCCAAGTGGCGAACCAGGCTGAACAGACGCCGGACAAGCCGGCGGCGGCATTCGCGCAGCCGGCAGCCGATACCGATGCCACCGCTGAACTTGCCAAGGTTGCCGCCCCCCCCGCGGCGGCGGGTAGCCATCCCGATGGCGCACAAACCGCCGCTATCCCCGCGGTGCAGCCGCAGGTGCCGCCACAGCAGCCAACGGCCGCTGACGACGGCAGCCAGGCCAAGGCGAAGCCCGGGAAGGTCGCAGCCGCCGGAACAGGGCGTATCCTGAGACCCGTGACCATGCGGAGCGGCCCGAAGAAGAATGCCGCCGCCATCGCCACGGTGCCGGCCAGAACCTCGGTTCAGGTGATGAGTTGCAAGCAATGGTGCCAGATCATCTATAACGGCAAGACCGGCTGGGTCTACAAGACCTACATCAAGACCGGCGCCTGACTCCCACTGCTCGGCGTGGGCATGTTGGCGACATACGGCAGGCTATCAGATGCAGCGGCCGCCATCGACCTCCAGCGCCACACCGGTGATGAATGCGGCTTCGTCGGAGGCCAGCCAGAGTGCGGCATTGGCAATGTCGAGCGGCGTCGAAAGCCGGCCGAGCGGGATCGATGCGCGGAACTTCTCGCGGATTTCAGGTGTGTCGGCGCCCATGAATTTCTCCAGCATGCCGGTCTCGCCAGCAACCGGGCAGAGGCAGTTGACGCGGATCTTCTTCGGCGCCAGTTCCACCGCCATCGACTTGGTGGCGGAGATCGCCCAGCCTTTCGACGCATTGTACCAGGTGAGGCCGGGCCTCGGCCGCAGACCCGCGGTGGAGGCCGTGGTCAAAATGACGCCGCCGCCTTGCCGCTCCATGATCGGCACCACGGCAAGCGCTGCGTGATAGATCGCCTTCATGTTGACTGATGTGATCAGATCGAAGGTTTCCTCGTCGACATTGAGCATGTCGCCGTTGCGATGGGTATAGCCCGCATTGTTGACCATAATGTCGATGCGGCCGAAGGCGCTCTTCGTGGCATAGACCATCTCGTCGAATTCGGAGCGCAGCGAAACATCGGTCTGGGTCCAGATCGCCGCTTCACCGATCTCGCCGGCGACACGCTCCGCACCCTTGCCATTGAGATCGGCGATGACAACCCTGGCGCCCTCCTCGGCAAAGCGCCTGGCCATACCCTCGCCAAAGCCCGACGCAGCACCGGTGATGACGGCAACCTTGTTTTCCAGACGCATGTTTTTCCCGCTCATGCTTGGTGATGATCGACAGTCACGCCGATCATACACATCCACGCAATGCCGCGGCTGCTGAACAGGTTGGTTGAAAGATGTGCGGCCATCGCCGATTTCTCCTTTGGCTTTCGCCTCGATCCCGCTCTATGCTGCAACTGCGAAGGGCTTCCGGAGCCGCGCCTGTCGACAAGCCTCCAGGGTCATCGGACTGTCAAGGGGCAGGCGCATACACCCAGATGTGACACCATGGCACTGGAAAATTTAAATCGATTAGATTATATCAGCCGCGTACTTGCGACCGGCGTCAGAGCGGATAGACCATGACCAGCCAGATCATCCCCGTCGACCCTTTCGACTTCATCATTTTCGGCGGCACCGGCGATCTGTCGGAACGCAAGCTTTTGCCGTCTCTCTACTATCGGCAGCGCGACCATCAGTTCTCGGAGCCGACGCGCATCATCGGCACATCACGATCGAAAATGAGCGATGAGGAATTCCAGGCCTTCGCCAAGCAGGCGATCTCCGAGCATGTCAAACCGGCCGATATCGACGCCAATGAATTGAAGACCTTTCTGGCGCGGCTATCCTATGTCTCGGCCGATGCAACGACCGGCGCCGGCTTCGACAAATTGACGAAGGCGATCGGCGACAGCGACCGTATCCGTGCCTTCTACCTGGCGGTGGCGCCGGCGCTGTTCGGCGATATTTCTCACAAGCTGAAGGAGCACAATCTGATCACGCCGAACTCCCGCATCGTGCTGGAGAAGCCGATCGGCCGCGACCTTGCGTCAGCGCGAGCGCTCAACGATCTGGTCGGCGACGATTTCCACGAAAGCCAGATCTTCCGCATCGACCACTATCTCGGCAAGGAGACGGTGCAGAACCTGATGGCGCTGCGCTTTGCCAACGCGCTCTATGAGCCGCTGTGGAATTCCGCCCATATCGACCATGTGCAGATCACGGTCGCCGAGACAGTGGGGTTGGAAGACCGCGTCACCTATTACGACAAGGCCGGCGCACTGCGCGACATGGTGCAGAACCATATGCTGCAGCTGCTGTGCCTGGTCGCCATGGAAGCGCCGTCTTCGATGGACGCCGACGCGGTGCGCGACGAGAAGCTGAAGGTGCTGCGGGCGCTGAAGCGCATCAACGGCAACGAGGCGCCGAAGCACACCGTGCGTGGCCAATACCGCGCCGGCGCCTCGGCCAGCGGAGCTGTAAAAGGCTATGTCGAGGAGCTTTCCCACGACAGCAACACCGAAACTTTCGTCGCCATCAAGGCCGAGATCGGCACCTGGCGCTGGGCGGGCGTTCCGTTTTACTTCAGGACCGGCAAGCGGCTGGCGACACGGGTTTCGGAAATCGTCATCGAATTCAAGCCGATCCCGCATTCGATCTTCGGTGACAGCGCCGGTCCGATCTTCGCCAACCAACTGGTCATCCGGTTGCAGCCGGACGAAGGCGTCAAGCAGTTCATCATGATCAAGGATCCGGGTCCGGGCGGCATGCGGCTGCGCCAGATCTCGCTCGACATGAGCTTCGCGCAATCCTTCGATGGCCGCGCGCCGGATGCCTATGAGCGGCTGATCATGGATGTCATCCGTGGCAACCAGACCCTGTTCATGCGCCGCGACGAAGTCGAGGCGGCGTGGAAGTGGATCGACCCGATCCAGAACGCCTGGGAAAGCGCCAGACAAGAGGCGCAGGGCTATACGGCAGGCACCTGGGGACCCTCGGCCTCCATCGCACTGATCGAACGTGACGGGCGGACATGGCACGAGAGCAATTGAACAGCGCCGCCTACAGCTGGAACGGCTTCGCCGGGCGCCAGGAATTGGCGGCCGCCCTTGCCGGTCATGTCGCCGGCCGCCTGACCAAGGCCATCGCCGAGCGCGGCACGGGGCTGCTCGCCGTCTCCGGCGGCACCACGCCGGCAAAGTTCTTCGCCGCTCTTTCGGCGATACCGATCGCCTGGGACAAGGTGATCGTGACGCTGGTCGACGAGCGCTTCGTGCCGGCCTCCTCGCCACGTTCCAACGCCGGGCTGGTGGCCGCAAATCTCTTGCAGAACGCGGCCAAGGCGGCACGTTTCGTGCCTCTCTATCACGAAGCCACCGACATCGAGGACGCGGCGGCGTCCGACAACGCAGCACTGCAGTCGCTGCCCTGGCCGCTCGACGTCGTCGTGCTCGGCATGGGGCCGGACGGCCATACCGCCTCGTTCTTTCCCGATGCCGACGACCTGGCAAGATTGCTCGACCCGTCCTGCGACAGGATCGTGCTGCCGGTTCGTGCGGCGAGCGCGGGCGAGCCGCGGCTGACCCTGTCGCTGGCGCGCATCGTCGATGCCGGCTTCATCGCGGTGCACATCGAGGGCGAGGACAAGCGCACCGCCTTCGACGGCGCGGTCGCGCCCGGACCGCGAAAACCAATCCGCGCCGTGCTCGACGCCGCGCGTAAGCCCGTGGAGATTTTCTGGGCGCCCTGATTTGAACGTACTGAGGGTCCCGGCGGACAGCCGGATTGTGTTCCGGGACCTCGCCTGAAAGGACCGACACCATGACCGTCAGACGCGACATCGAAGCCATCACCGAACGCATCCGCGAGCGTTCAAAGCCAGGCCGCGAGCGTTATCTTAGCCGCATCGCCGAGGCGTCGAACCGCACCGCCAACCGGGCCGTGCTGTCGTGCGGCAATCTCGCCCACGGCTTTGCGGTGTGCAGTCCCTCGGAAAAGCTGGCGCTGGGTGCGGATAAGGTCCCAAACCTAGGCATCATCACCTCCTATAACGACATGCTCTCGGCGCATCAGCCGTTCGAGACCTTTCCGGCGCTGATCAAGGACGCGGCACGCGAGGCCGGCGGCATCGCCCAGGTCGCCGGCGGCGTGCCGGCGATGTGCGATGGCGTTACGCAAGGCCAGCCCGGCATGGAGCTGTCGCTGTTTTCGCGCGACGTGATCGCCATGGCCGCAGCGATCGGCCTGTCGCACAACATGTTCGACGCCGCCGTCTATCTCGGCGTCTGCGACAAGATCGTGCCTGGCCTGGTGATCGCCGCACTGACCTTCGGCCATCTGCCGGCGGTGTTCATTCCCGCAGGACCGATGACCACTGGCCTGCCGAACGATGAAAAGGCCAAGGTCCGCCAGCTCTATGCCGAGGGCAAGGCCGGACGCGCCGAACTGCTGGAGGCCGAGTCCAAGTCCTACCATGGGCCGGGCACCTGCACCTTCTACGGCACGGCGAATTCCAACCAGATGCTGATGGAGATCATGGGCCTGCACACGCCGGGCGCTTCCTTCGTCAATCCCGGCACGCCGCTGCGTGACGCCCTGACCCGCGAGGCGACGAAGCGGGCGCTGGCGATCACCGCGCTCGGAAATGCCTATACGCCGGCCGGCCGGATGATCGACGAGCGTTCGATCGTCAACGGCGTCGTCGGCCTGCACGCCACCGGCGGCTCGACCAATCACACCATCCACCTGATCGCCATGGCGGCGGCGGCCGGCATCGCCATCACCTGGCAGGATATTTCCGACCTTTCGGAAGCGGTGCCCCTGCTGGCGCGGGTCTATCCCAACGGTCTTGCCGACGTGAACCATTTCCACGCCGCCGGCGGGCTCGGCTTCCTGATCCGCGAACTGCTCGACGAAGGCATCCTGCACGAGGATGTGCAGACGGTGTGGGGCGAAGGCTTGCGGCCCTACGCGGTCGAGGCAAAGCTCGGTGCCGACGGCAGCGTGGTGCGCGAAGCCTCGCCGCGCAAAAGCGGCGACGAGAAAGTGCTGGCGCCGTTCAGCAAGGCTTTCCAGGCGACCGGCGGCCTCAAGGTGCTCTCGGGCAATCTCGGCCACGCCGTCATCAAGACTTCCGCGGTGAAGCCGGAACGGCGCATCATCGAGGCGCCGGCCAAGGTCTTCGACAGCCAGCAAGGGTTGAACGAGGCGTTCAAGGCGGGCACGCTGACCGGTGATTTCATCGCCGTCGTCCGCTTCCAGGGGCCGAAGGCCAACGGCATGCCGGAACTGCACAAGCTGACCACCGTGCTCGGTATCCTGCAGGATCGCGGCCAGCGCGTGGCGCTGGTCACCGACGGGCGCATGTCGGGCGCCTCCGGCAAGGTGCCGGCGGCGATCCATGTAACGCCGGAAGCAGTCGAGGAAGGGCCGATCGCCAGGATCCACGAAGGCGACATCATCCGGCTCGACGCCGAGGCCGGGACACTTGAGGTGCTGGTGCCGGCCGGCGACTTCGCCTTGCGCCGGACGGCGGATGCCGATCTCATAGGCAACGAGTTCGGGTTCGGCCGCGAGCTGTTCGCTGGCTTCCGCCAATTGGTCGGCCGCGCCGACCATGGCGCCAGCGCCTTCGGCACGGCGTGATGGAATCACCGTTCTGTGCATGAAAAGGGCGGCGCTTGGCCGCCCTTTTTGCTACGGTCAAATGGTGGTCACGGCGTAACGGTAATTTCGCTCCGTTCGCCGGCCTTGACCGTCACCGGCATTTCCTTGTCATGGCCTGCATCGGACATGTGGCGGACGACCACATAGTCGCCGGCCGGAACGGTCTGCTGCCAGGTATCGCCATAGTTCAGGCCAAGCGCCTTGCGCTTACCCTCTATGTCCTTTTTCGGTGACAGGATCTCGATCGAATAGGCACCGGACGCCGACATCGCCAGGACGCCGGCATCGAGCGGCACCTTGATGTCCGTGATATCTCCGACCTTGACGCTGAACGGCTGCTCGACGACCGCCAGGTCAAGCGTGGTGACCGCCACATAGTCGTCCGGCGGCAGCCAGAACTTGCTGTCGGGTCCATACGAATGCTCGACACTGTCACGCGTGCCGTCGATTTTCTTCTTCGCCTTGACGATCTCGAAGCCGAGGCCGGAACTGTCGGCCTTGTCACCGCCGGCGACATAGAAAGCGTTGAGCACGATATGGCCGACGCCGACGATGACGTCCTTCTCGATCTTCTGCCCGGCGGCGAGCTGGATGGTTTCGGTGACGCTGCCGGCGCCGATCTGGACCGTGACCTTCTGTTCGCCCGCCGGCACGATGATCTTGGTGTCGCCATAGTGGGTGGTGCTGCCGCCCGGATAAACGAAATTGAGGCTGGCCGCCTCACTGATATCGGCGCCCTGGCTCGGCCGCGGATGAATGAGCATGGTGCCTGCGTTCAAGGTGAACAGCGGCTTGTAGACCTGGCCGGCCTCGATCTTGAATTTCTGCTCCACCTTGGCCTCGTCGTCGCGCGCCACGACGACGTAGTCGCCCGGCTCGAGACTGCCTTTGTAGGCGCCATATTCGGTGGTGATGGAATCGCCGCGCGAGCCATCGGCATTCGCCTTGTAGATCTCCCAGGCGTTGCCGTCGGTGATCGGCTCGCCACCTTCGGCCATCACCACCGTCGGCTGAAAATTGAATTCCGGTTTCGCGGGCTCCGGTGCGGGCGCAGGCGCCGGAGCGGGAGCCGGTTCTGGAGCGGGTGCCGCCACGGTCTCGACAAGCGCCTCCTGCAGCGCCTTCTCGTCGGAGGCCTGGATGTATTTGCCGCCGGTGTTGTCGGCGAGGCAGGCGATCTGCTTGCCTTCGTCGGCGGTGAGGCCGAAACCGACGACATCGGCGGTGAAGTCGACGCCGGATGCTTCAAGCTCCTTGCCAAGCGCGCAGGGGTCGCCACCGCATGTTTCGAGACCGTCGGTGATGAGCACGACGGTCGCCTTGTCCTCGGTATATTTCAACGCCTCGGCTGCTTGCTTGACCGCAGAGGTCAGGGGCGTCTTGCCGAGGAATTTCAAGCTGTCGGCGGCCGCCGAAATGGCACTGGCCGAACCTGCCTGTGGCGGCACGATCAACTGGATGTCGTCGCAGCTGCCCTTTTCGCGATGGCCATAGGCCATGAAGCCGATTTCGTCGTCGACGGGGACCGATTGAAGCACCGTTCGTAGCGACTCGCGGGCGATTTCGAGCTTGGGCTTGCCGTCGATCTGCGCCCACATCGAGCCGGAGGCGTCGAGGATAACGATGACCTTGTTTGCGGCGAAGCCGAACGTGGTCATCGACAAAAGGAGGATCGCCGCAGCGACGCCCCGTGCAAGTCCCGCCATCGAAATCTCCTCAATCCGCCCCTGATCCGGGCGGCAAGCTATTTGACGCGGCGCCGGGACACAAGTCGGTGCCGGTGCGTAGGGCTCCGAACTCAGCGTAACAAAAGACCTGACGACATCCTGTTCGGCGGTGTCGGCAGTGCCGGTAGTTTTTCACGATAGGAATTTTTTCTTGACTCAGTGCCCTCAGCTATGGTACATATTCGCCCATGGTGCTGATTTGCGCCGGTGACCCGCCGCTCAGGCGGGTTTTTCGTTTGATGCTCCGCCGGCCCGGTGCCGGGGCCGAATACCGAACTTTTCAACGGAAGCGAAAAACCGCTCAGTAGGTCGTGCGGCGCTCTTCCGAGGGCGGCCTGCCGAATTGCAGCCGGTAGCTCTGGGCAAAGTAGGAATGCGAGGTGAAGCCGGTTGCGATCGCCACGTCGAGGATCGGCATGTTGGTCTGGCGCAACAATTCGCGCGCCCGCTCCAGCCGCAGCCGCATGTAATAGCGGCCGGGGGTGACGCTGAGATGGCGCAGGAACAGCCGCTCGACCTGGCGCACCGACAGGCCGGCGGACTTGGCCAGTTGCACGGCCGACAGCGGCTCGTCGAGGTGGTCTGCCATCAGTTCGACAATGCGCCTGAGCTTCTCCGACTTGCCGGTCAGGTCTCGTTCCGGACCGACGCGCTGGCGGTCGCCGGCCGAGCGGATGCGTTCGTGCTGGAACTGGTTGGCGACGCCATTGGCGAGATTCGAACCGAAATCGCCGCGCACGATCTCCAGCATCAGGTCGATCGAGGTGGTGCCGCCGGCGCAGGTGTAGCGCTTGCGGTCGATCTCGAAGACGTTGCCGGTGCAGTTGATGTCGGGGAAGCGTTCGACGAAGCCGGCGCGGTTTTCCCAATGGATGGTGCAGCGATAGCCTTCGAGTTGGCCGGCCTCGGCCAGCAGATAGGAGCCGACCGACAAGGCACCGAGCGCATTGCCGCGCCGGCCCCAGCTGCGCAGTGCCGCCAGCACCTTGCTCTTGCCGGGAAATTCCGTCGTCAGCCCGACCGAGACGAAGAGGATGTCGACCGGCGGCAGGTCGGCAACGGCATAGTCGATCTTGAGCGGCAGGCCATTGGAGGCCATCACCGGATCGCCATCGGCCGACACCGTGGTCCAGCCGTAGAAGTCGCGGCCGAGCAACCGGTTCGCCGACCGGAATGTATCGATCGCCGCGGCCAGCGAGAACATGGAGAACTTGTCGACCAGCAGGAAAGCGAACTGCCGGCCGCCTTGAACGGGATCAGTCATGACCGGCCGTTCCGGGGGAATAGTGGAGTTCGGCAAAGCTGCGGCTTTCTGGCGGTCAGAAGGACGGCCGTTTCAATCCGGCCGCAAGGTAGGCCGAGGCTAACGTATTGGCCATCAGCATGGCAATGGTCATCGGCCCGACACCGCCGGGAACCGGCGTGATGGCTCCGGCGGCCTTGGCCGCTTCGGCATAGGCGACGTCGCCGACGAGGCGCGACTTGCCCTCGCCCTTCTCTGGTGCGGGAATGCGGTTGATGCCGACATCGACGACGGTGGCGCCAGGCTTCACCCAATCGCCCTTGATCATCTCCGGCCGGCCGACGGCCGCGACCAGAATGTCGGCGGTGCGGGCAAGTGCCGGCAGGTCTTTGGTGCGGCTGTGGGCGATGGTGACGGTGCAATTGGCGGCAAGCAGGAGGTTGGCCATCGGCTTGCCGACGATGTTGGAGCGGCCGACGACGACCGCATTGAGGCCGGACAAATCCTTGCCGCGCACCCGCTCGATCAGAAGCATCGAGCCGGCCGGCGTGCAGGGCACGAAGGCAGTCTCGAGTTCACCGGTGCCGAGCTTGCCGACATTGATGAAATGGAAGCCGTCGACATCCTTTTCCGGCGCGATGGTCTGGATGATCTTGCCGGCATCGATATGGGCCGGCAGCGGAAGCTGCACCAGGATGCCGTTGATGGCCGGATCGGCGTTAAGGTCGCCGATGATCTCCAGCAATGCCGGTTCCGAGGTTTCGGCCGACAGCGTGTGCTGCACTGAATGAAAGCCGCATTCCTTCGCGGTGCGCGATTTGGAAGCGACATAGACCTGGCTGGCCGGATCCTCGCCGACGATGACCACTGCAAGACCGGGCTTGGCCTTGCCTTTGGCGACAAGCTCGGCGGTCAGGATCTTGACCGTCCGCACCACGTCTTCGGCAACGCTCTTGCCATCAATCACTTCGGCCATGGACCACCCTCAACACCAAAATGCCCAAGCGCGTCGCTTCGGGAAGCGACGCGCTTTCTGATCTTTAACAGCGTGGCATCTTCACGAAAATTCCCACACGCAATCCCGCCAAAGCGCCGTCCCATGCCGTTTACGCGAAACCGGCATGCTTTTGTACGACACGGCGAAGAATTTTGTGGCTCAGAAGTACCGGCGACGCGCGCGGCTCTCGGTGAGTTCGCGGACCGCTTCACGGAATTCGCGCAGGCTGGCGCGGATTTCCTCGATCGGCGCTTGCGGTTCGACATCCTCCGTGGCCTGCCGCGCCTCTACCGATGGCTGGCGAGGCTGGGATGACTGCTGCGGCGGGAAGGGCGGAGGCGCAGGGGCAGGCTGAGGCGGATAGGAGGGCTGGCCGGCATTGGGGGCCGACGTAGATTGCGGACGTGGATAGTCCGGCTGCTGTATGTAGGCCAAAGGCTGCGCGTAGGGATAGAGTTGCGGGCCCGAATACGCTCGCGGCGGCACCATGTGCGGAGGCTGAGGCGGCTGCGCCATCTGCGGCGGAAAGGGAGAATGGCCGCCGGGCTGGAAAGGCGGCGGGTAAGCAGCGGGAACTGGCTGCCGAGGCGCAATGGCCGGCGCCGACTGCGAATAGGGAGAGTACGTCGGATCTTGCGTTGATATCGCGTTTTCAGCGGATACCCAACCGTGGGTATCGAAGGGCTCCTCCGGGACCGGCTTGCGGGACACGGCCTTGTGCAGCCACGACAGCAACGCTCGGATCCGGCCGGGCTGTGTCTGTGGCTGTGGCGTGGCTTGCGCATGGTTCATCGACGAGGCCGGCTCGTGGCCAGCCTGATACCCGCCTGTTGCACGCGACAGCTTCGGGTTCGTCGGCGTTTCGCGTTGTGAACGGGCGAGACGATGACGCGTGGCGGCATCCTCGCGCCATGACGGGTCCGCCCGGTCTCCGATCGAGACCAGGGATGCGTCGGGTTCGTCGCCACGCACAGCCTGGCCAAGCGCCAGCAACGAGCGCTCGCGCTTCCAGTCTTCGCGGTTTTCCCTGTCGACCATCGTCTGGAACTTTACCCCTTGCGACCCGCGAACAGCGATTGGCCATTCGTTAAGCCACGCTAAACAGGCACGGAAAACGAAAGGTTAATTTTTTCGCGCCGACGGTGCGGTTTCCCTCTGTAGTTGCATCTATTTGCAAAACACGCTGCGGCCGATGGCATTGCATGATCCCGATCGCGGCACGGATCTCCCGTTCGTCCTGACGGGGGCTTCCCCACGGAACAGTCAGCGTCTATGTGAAGGCGTTGCTTCGGAGGCTTTCGATGACGATCAGGCTTGTTCTCGCCGGCTGCGGCAATATGGGTTACGCCATGCTCTCGGGCTGGCTGAAATCCGGCAAGCTTGCGCCGTCGGCGGTTTTCGTGGTCGAGCCCAATGCCGATCTGCGCAATCGTGCCGCAGCGTTGGGCTGCGCCGCATCAGCCGATGCCGATGGCATTCCGGCCGATGCCGTGCCCGATCTCGTCGTCATCGCGGTGAAGCCGCAGGTGATCCGCGATGTCACCGCCGACTACAAGCGCTTCGCCGATGGCCGCACCACCTATGTCAGCATCGCCGCCGGCACGCCTACCGCCACCTTCGAGGACATCCTGGGCAACCGTGCACCGGTCGTGCGCTGCATGCCCAACACGCCGGCAGCGATCGGCAAGGGTATGATGGTGGTGTTTTCCAACAAGCTGGTTTCCGACGACACCAAGCGTTTCGTCGCCGATCTTTTGTCGGCAAGCGGCGAAGTGACCACCGTCGACGACGAGGGCCTGATGGACGCGGTGACCGCTGTGTCCGGATCGGGGCCGGCCTACATCTTCCATTTCATCGAGGCGCTGACCGTGGCCGCCGAGAAGGCCGGCCTGCCGACAGCGACCGCCAAGCTGCTCGCCATGCAGACCGTCTACGGCGCTGCCTCGCTTGCCGCCGAAAGCGGCGAGGAACCAGGTGTGCTGCGCCAGCAGGTCACGAGTCCCAACGGAACGACGGCAGCAGCGCTGGCCGTGCTGATGGGCGAGGACCGGCTGACGCACCTTCTCACCGAGGCGGTTGAGGCTGCGCGGTTGCGATCGATCGAGCTCGGGAAGTAAGCCGGTAGCTCCTTGCGTTGACGCCTTGGCGGAAACGCCCATCGCTTCGTCATCCTATGGTCTGCGCTGCGTCGCTCCGCTCCTTGCTCCGCCCGTGGATGACAAAGGGGAAGGCTTCGGTCAATCCGGTAGTGTCTCAGTTTGAAATTTGGAACCGGCTTGGCCGTGAACGGTTCCTTTAGGTTCGCGGCGCATCCTGAAGCTGTCATAAGTCTGCATGGCGGTTCATTGTGCGCCGCACAAGAGTCCCGTATTGTGCGTATCGCACATTAGGCATAGTGTGCCGATTCGAAGCTCGGGGGGAGCTTCTTCGGCTGGAATGCCGAAGAAGGAGCAGACAAAAATGGCCAATGTTTTCGACGTCGCCCAATTTATCTTGGAAGAGATGGGTGATCTGTCGGCCATGAAGTTGCAAAAGCTTGTTTACTATTCCCAGGCTTGGCATACCGTGTGGGCCGACCACACTCTTTTCAGAGAGAAAATCGAGGCTTGGAAGGACGGTCCTGTCTGTCCCGCCTTGTGGCGCGAACACGCCAGCGAATTCAAGGTCACAAAGATTGCTCGTGGTGACGCCGAGGAATTGGACAAGCGTGAGCGGCGAACCGTTAAAAACGTATTGAAGTTTTACGGCGGGAAGTCTGCACAATGGCTCAGCGATCTCACACATACGGAAGACCCTTGGCTGGATGCAAGACGGGGAGCGAGGCCGGGCGAGAGAAGCAAGGTTGAAATCACGGTTTCAGCAATGCAGCGATATTATGCCTCTTTGACCTGAAATGGCCAAACCGAAAATCAAGAAGAAACCCGGTGGCGAATCCGTTCGGATTGGATCGGACCCTGACTCCTACTTAAAGATGAAGCCGGTTTGGCGGTTCAGTGATTTTGATTGGGACGGTCCGTTTGGTCACGAGTCTTGCCTGTCGCACATAGCCAATGTCAGAGGCCATATTGAAGACCACTTGGCCAATTTTGAATCGATGACATGGGACGAAATTTTAAAAGCCAGCGGCGGGCGATCATCCGGGAACAATAACCACCACATAGCCAGGGACAAGTTCAAGAAGGACGTTCAAGCTCGGCTAGAAGCGCGAAACATTCACGCGGATACGCTGTTCTCTCTCAGGCTCGATCAAGGAACACGTATTTACGGCGTCCGCGAACTTAATTGCCTTCGCATCGTGTTCTTCGACCCGCATCATAAAGACCACGGCAAGTGCGCCTACGAGTTTAGCTAGGCTGCTTCTTGTACGGGCCGCGCTTACCCGGCTTGGGCGCAACGGCGTCCATCTTCTCGCAAAGATCGTCCATCGCGGACGCTAGTCAGACCTTTTTTGCTATTAGTCATACCTTTTGTCGTGTTAGTCATACCAATGTTGTGATTCCCGCCGCGAAGGAGACGCTTATGGCAACGAAGCCGAAGGCGACGCAAAAGCCAAAGCCCCAGACCTCCGATGAATGGATGATGTTGGAATTCGAAATCCAGCGCCTGTTTGACGGAGCCCCTGTTGATGAAGAGCAGTTGTTCGCGGGGCGCTCTAAGGAGGTAAATAAAATGCTCCAGACGGTAATGGAGCGGGCAAAGCATGTCGTTCTTTTCGGGGAGCGCGGAGTTGGCAAAACCTCATTGTCCAACATCTTTTGGAAGAGGTACGGAACAACCCTTCAAAGCTTCATAGTAGCGCGCGTCCAATGCGGACCGCACGATGATTTCTCATCCGTGTGGATTAGAGGTCTTGAGGAGTTGAAGGCGATGGGCATTTCTCGGGGGCGCCCCGATTATGTCAATTTCGACACCAATTTTACGGCGATCACTCCGTCACAGGTTCGTCGTGAACTACAGAAAATAAATCCAAATGCTTTGCCGATTATAATTTTTGACGAGTACGACAAGGTTACCGATGGCGATACCAAGGTTTTGATGGCTAACATAGTAAAGGAGCTTTATGATTTTGCTGTTCACACAACTGTAATAATTGTTGGAGTGGCTGAGAATATATCAGAATTGATAGCGGACCATGCCTCGATCGGGCGCGCTCTGGTTGATGTTCCGCTCCACAGGATGTCGGAAAGTGAACTTCGTGAAATAATCCACCAAAGAATCCGACAAACTCCGATGACATTCAGCAACGATGCGATCTGGACGGTTGTGATCCTATCGCGAGGATTGCCCTTCTTCACGCAAACCCTATCGAAGCTTGCGGCACTAAATGCCATTAAAACACGTCGCCTAAATATAAATAACGGTGATGTCGCAGAAGCTATGAAGCAGTTTATCGAAGACACCGCAGTATCGTTTCGCGACGCATATGGCGAAGCGACCAGAACGAACCAGAAAAACAACTTGAAAGAAACCCTACTCGCCTGTGCGCTGGCAAAAAGCGACGACGAGGGGTTTTTCAAAGCCGCTGATTTAATTGAACCACTTAGCGCTATTATGAAAGATAGACGCAGAATTGCTCACTTCGAAAAGCATCTCCGCCGCTTTAGTGGAGACGATGGCGGCAAAATTCTCTCAAGGAGAGGCGGTGACCGGCAGCAAATGTTTCGCTTTGCCGACCCAATGATGCAGCCCTACGTGATCATCAATGGCATACAAAGCGGCATGATTGACGAAGATGCTAAGAATCTTCTTTTTCAGAAGGAGCAACGCGAGTTTGCCATCTAGCCCTTGCGGCACTGGTCGCAATTTCTGCCTTACGCTTGGCGCTTAGCTTTTCCGCCCGCGCTTTCCCGCCTTGACTGGCAACCGATACCCGCGTGTTTTCCTGCACATCGTCGGCTTCCTCGCCGGTGGCAATGCGCATGACACGGACGGCATTGCCGATTACGTCGGCGGGGCGCCTCTGGCCCTTAGGTCCGGTCGGCATCACGATCCCTTCTCGGGTTCGGCCTTGGCGACGATCTTGTAGCCTGCTTTGTCCAGCGCCAGAATAGCGGCCTTTGCAAGGGGAATGCTGTTTTCATTTCCCTCAAATATCTGGTCTCGCGTNTTTGTCCAGCGCCAGAATAGCGGCCTTTGCAAGGGGAATGCTGTTTTCATTTCCCTCAAATATCTGGTCTCGCGTGGTGCCTTCTCCGGTGCCAGGGTATTCGGCGCGCATATCGCGTATTGCCGTCGCAATGATGCCTACGATATCGTCTGTCACTGGCTGCTCCCATGCTTTCCGCTAAGCATATAGGAGGTCGGGCCGGCGAGCGACAAGCGCGGCGTCAAATTTCAAACTGAGACACTACAGTCAATCCCGAATGTTTATGCTGATCAATCCAAACGAAAGACGAAATCCGGGCCGCCAATAGGCCGTTCAACCGATCAACCCCGTGTGCCCCTGGTCAGGCCTCATTCTGGCTGCCGCCCCACATGTCGTCGATCTTGTTCTTGCTCACGACGCGACCGCCCTCGCCTACCTTGGTCCTCAAATCGACGGCAATGTCGGCCAACCGCTCCGACAGAGGCGCGCGGCCTTCAGCCCCATACAGCATCTCGTCCTGCAGCCGGCGCAAAGCGAACAGCCTCGTCGTCTGGTCGGGTACGGCATTATCCGCAGTCAGCAATTCGCCTTTCCTGACAGGCTTCAGCACCTTGCCGCCCTCGAGCAGGCCGACCGGCACGGCGCGCTGGGCACGGGCTTCGCCGACGGTCATGGTCCAGGAGCGGTAGCAAGTCTCGCCGATCGCATCGAAGATTTCGCCGGCGGCAAGGTCGCGCTTGGCGACGGCACACACTTCGGCGACCGGCCGCGGCAGCGGCACCATGTCGGGCTTGCCGAAAAGCATGATGCGGGCAGCGGTCAGCGGCACCTCCAACGAAGTCAGGTGATACGGCCGGAACAGGCTGTAATAGGGGCCGCGGCCGATATGCAGATCGTCCATGCGCTCGATGATGCGCGGATGCGTCGCCTCGACGATGACGAAGACTCCGGGCGCGACGCCCTTGCCGACCGTGTAGTCGACAACGCCTTTCTTCAGCAGCAGACCGCCGTTCTCGCGCGGGATCAGCACCTTGGCGAGGTCGTCGCGGTCGGCCTTCGGGCCATGCATGCCGGGCACATCGGGCACCAGCCCGGTGGCGTTGGCGATGGCGCACATCTCGACCATGGTCTTGGAACCGTCGACGAACTCGACCAGCATGCGCGGGTTCATGTTGCGGCGGATCGCTTCCTCGCGGTAGTCGTCCGGCACGGCATCGTGATTGAGGGGGTTGTTCTTGCCCTTGCCGGCCGAGACGATGGTTAGGCCGAGCGCCGATGCAAACTCGATCAGCTCCATGCAGCTCGACGGCTCGTCGCCCGCACCAACGGAATAGACGACGCCAAGCCGATCAGCCTGCTGCTTGAGATAGCAGCCGATGGTGACGTCGGCTTCGACATTCATCATCACCAGATGCTTGCCGTGTTCCATCGCCATCAGGTCGAAATCGGCGGCGACACCCGGCTTGCCGGTGGCGTCGATGACGACATCGATCAACGGATTGGTGACCAGCATCTCGTTCGAAGTGACGGCGATCTTGCCGTTTTCGATCGCTGCGGTGACTTTCGACGCGGTGTCGGCTTCGACCGCCATTGCCTCGTCGCCATAGGCAATGCGGATGGCATCGCGTGCGGTGTGGGGGCGGCGTGTCGAGACGGCGCAGACCGAAATGCCCGGCATCAGCATGCCTTGCGTGACCAGATCGGTGCCCATTTCGCCCGAACCGATGACGCCGATACGCACCGGGCGGCCTTCGGCGGAACGCCTGGCGAGATCACGGGCAAGGCCGGTTAGGGCGACATTGGTCATGCAGGAATGTCCCATGGTTCTTGAGTTGGAGGCGGCAATAGCAGGGAACCGCCCTCTTTTGCCAACGAAACCCTCGGCCGCGGCTTCACACCACCCTGACGTAGCTCGTCATTCCCGATTTCTGGTGCTCGATGATGTGGCAGTGCAGCAGCCAGTCGCCGGGATTGTCGGCAACGAAGCCGAGCTGAACCTTCTCGTTGGGCTGGATGAGATAGGTGTCGGAAATCAAAGGCTGAACCTGGCGCGTCGAGGACGACAGCACTTTGAAGCTCATGCCGTGCAGATGCATCGGATGGGATTGCGGCGTCAAATTTTCCATGTCGATGACATAGCTCCTGCCGAGCTTCAATTCGGCCAGCGGCGCAGTCGGATCCGGTGCATCGCCGGGCCACGGCACCTTGTTGATGGCCCAAAAACTGTAGCCAAGCGAACCGCAAATGCCGTCGCTTGGGACATTTTCCGCAGTGGCGCTCAGAGCCAGGGAAATATGCTTGGCGCTGGTGAGATCCACTTCCGCCACCGGATTGAGCTCCAGGGGTGCAACATCGCTGATATCACGCTTGAGCGAGCTTCCGGTCGCGCGCAGGGTCGCAAGCACCTTGGGCTTGGTGCCCCTGACATCCCTCAGGCTTACGATCGCACCCTCGCCATCGGGCATGCGGATGGCCAGCTCCATGCGCTGTCCCGGTCCAAGCAGCAAGGCATCGGGGGAAAAACGCTGCTGCACCGGATTGCCGTCCAGTGCGATGACTGTCGCCTCGGCGCCGTCGACGCGAAAAGCATAGATGCGCGTGACGTCGGTGATGGCGATCCTGAGCCGCACCAGCCCTCCGGCCGGCGCGTCATATTGCGGCTGGTCGAGCCAGTTGGCGGTACGCACCGTGCCATAGGTGCCGGTTCTCGCAGCATCACGCGGGCGGAACTGGTCGATGAACTGGCCGTCGTCGCCGAGGCGCCAGTCGCGCAGATTGAGGACGACCTCGGCATCGAATTCCGGATCGCCGGGATTCTCGACCACGATGACGCCTGTCAGGCCGTGGCCCATCTGGGTCAACGTGTTGCAATGCGGGTGATACCAGAAGGTGCCGGCGTCGGGCGGCGTGAAGGCGTAATCGAAATGGTCGCCGGCATAGACGTAGGGCTGGACCAGGAACGGGACGCCGTCCATCTTGTTTGGAACGCGAATGCCATGCCAATGAATCGTCGTCGGATCGTCTATGGCATTGACAAGACGGGCGGCAAAGGGCTCGCCCTTCTTCATCCTGAGCACGGGCGGCATTCCGGCGTTGCCCCAGGTCAGCACATCCCTGGTCTGGCCGATATCCGTCAGCTTTGCCTGGATTTTTGCCGTCTGCAAAACCACCGGCTCAGGCGTGGCAGCCGCCCAGCCGCCAAGCCGACCCATGGCCGAAAGCCCGATCCCGCCCGCGCCGGCGATCGCGGCCGATGTCAAAAGCCGGCGGCGTGTGATTAGGGTCATTCGGCGCTCCAACTGCAAAGGCGACTGCCCGCGAAGGTGTAACCGTCACGCCATGGATCACAAGCCGGCAACCAGTGCAATTCAATTGAAGGCATGCCGCCGCTATTCAGCCGCCTCGGCATAGTGTGCCGGCACGTAGTTGAGGATAGGGCCGAGCCAGCGCTCGACCTCCGCCAATGGCATCGCCTTGCGGCGCGCATAATCCTCGACCTGGTCGCGTTCAACCTTGGCGACGCCGAAATAGTAGCTTTCGGGATGCGACAAATAGATGCCTGACACGGACGAGCCCGGCCACATCGCATAGCTCTCGGTCAGGCTCACGCCCGCATTGCGCTCACCGTCGAGCAGCCGGAACAGCGTGGCCTTTTCGGTATGGTCGGGTTGCGCCGGATAGCCGGGGGCCGGGCGGATGCCGCGATAGGGTTCGCCGATCAGCTCGTCGGGCGCCAACGATTCCTCTTGCGCGTAGCCCCAGTACTCCTTGCGCACCTTCTCATGCATGCGCTCGGCGAAGGCCTCGGCGAAACGGTCGGCCAGCGCCTTGACCATGATCGACGAATAATCGTCGTTCGCCCGCTCGAAACGCTCGGCGATCGCCACCTCCTCGATGCCGGCGGTGACGATGAAGCCGCCGATGAAGTCGAGCTTACCGCTATCCGCTGGCGCGACGAAATCCGAGAGCGCGACATTGGCCTTGCCGTCGCGCTTGGTCAGTTGCTGACGCAGGGTGAAGAAGGTCGCCAGTTCCTGCGAGCGTGCCTCGTTCGTGAACAACTTGATGTCGTCGCCGACGGCATTGGCCGGCCAGAAACCGATGACGCCGCGCGGGACGAACCATTTTTCGGCGATGATCTTCTTCAGCATCGCCTGCGCATCCTCGAACAACTGGCGGGCGGCGGGTCCTTGCGCCTCGTCTTCGAGGATTTTTGGATAGCGGCCCTTCAGCTCCCAGGTCTGGAAGAACGGCGTCCAGTCGATGTAGCGCGCGAGCTCGGTCAGGTCCCAATTCTCGAAGACCTTCACGCCTGTAAAGGACGGCTTCGGCGGCTCATATTCAGACCAGTCGATCCGATGCGCATTGGCCCTCGCCTTGGCTACCGGCAGCCGCTGCTTGTCGGCTTCGGAGCGGGCATGCGCGTCGGCGACCTTCTTGTATTCGGCGCGCACCGTGTCGACGTACTTCGCCTTGCTGTCATTCGACAGCAAGGACGAGACCACGCCGACCGCCCGGCTGGCGTCGGTGACATAGACCGCTTGTCCCTTGGTGTAGCGCGGGTGGATCTTCACCGCCGTGTGCACGCGACTGGTCGTCGCGCCGCCGATCAGCAGCGGGATATCGAAGCCTTCGCGCTCCATCTCGGCGGCCATATGCGCCATCTCATCGAGCGACGGCGTGATCAGGCCTGACAGTCCGATGATGTCGACTTGTCTCTCGCGCGCCGTCTGCAGGATCTTTGCCGCCGGCACCATGACGCCGAGATCGATGATCTCGTAATTGTTGCAGGCGAGCACGACGCCGACGATGTTCTTGCCGATGTCGTGGACATCGCCCTTCACCGTCGCCATCAGGATTTTTCCCGCTGTCTGGCGCTCGCCATTGTCGATGCCATTGGCGGCATTGGCCAACTTCTCGGCTTCCATATGCGGCAGCAGTCCCGCCACCGCCTGCTTCATCACCCGCGCGGACTTCACCACTTGCGGCAGGAACATCTTTCCCGCGCCGAACAGGTCGCCGACGACGTTCATGCCGGCCATCAGCGGGCCTTCGATGACATGCAGCGGGCGCTCGGCGGCAAGCCGCGCTTCCTCGGTGTCGGCGTCGATGAACTCAGTGATACCGTTGACCAGCGCATGGCCGATCCGCTGTTCGACCGGCAGTTCGCGCCAGGCAAGATCGCGCTCCTTGGCTTCTTGGCCCGCCGCGCCCTTGAAGCGTTCGGCGATCTCCGGCATGCGTTCGGTGGCTGTGCCGCCGGCCTTGGGCACACGGTTGAGCACGACATCCTCGCAGGCCTCGCGCAGCGCCGGCTCGATCGTGTCGTAGACGGCGAGCTGGCCGGCGTTGACGATCCCCATATCCATGCCGCGCTGGATGGCGTGGTAGAGGAACACGGCATGCATGGCCTCGCGCACCGGCTCGTTGCCGCGGAACGAGAACGACAGGTTCGACACGCCGCCGGAAATGTGGACATGCGGCAGCGTCTCGGTGATCTCGCCCGCCGCCTCGATGAAGTCGACGCCGTAATTGTCGTGCTCCTCGATGCCGGTGGCAATGGCGAAGACATTGGGATCGAAGACGATATCCTCGGGCGGGAAGCCGGCCTGCTCAGTCAGGAGCTTGTAGGCGCGGGTGCAGATTTCGACCTTGCGCGCCTTTGTATCGGCCTGGCCGTCCTCGTCGAAGGCCATGACGACGACGGCTGCGCCATAGGCGCGCACCAGCCTGGCGTGATGCAGGAATGCCGCCTCGCCTTCCTTCATCGAGATGGAGTTGACCAGCGGCTTGCCCTGCACGCATTTCAGGCCGGCCTCGATGATCTCCCATTTCGAACTGTCGACCATCACCGGGACACGGGCGATGTCTGGTTCGGCGGCGATCAGGTTGAGATACTCGACCATCGCCTTCTTCGAATCGATCAGGCCTTCGTCCATGTTGATGTCGATGATCTGCGCGCCGTTGGCGACCTGGTCGCGCGCCACGTCGAGCGCGGCGACATAGTCACCCGCCGTGATCAGCTTCCTGAACTTGGCCGACCCGGTAACATTGGTGCGCTCGCCGACATTGACGAAGGGAATCTCATTCGTCAGCGTGAACGGTTCCAACCCGGACAGGCGCATCTTGCGCTCGATGTCGGGAATGGCGCGCGGCGGATACTTCCGGACAGCCTCTGCAATGGCGCGGATGTGATCCGGCGTCGAGCCGCAGCAGCCGCCGACGACATTGACCAGTCCCTCGCGGGCGAAATCCCCGATCTGCGCGGCCATGTATTCCGGGCTCTCGTCATAACGGCCGAATTCATTGGGCAGGCCGGCATTCGGGTAGGCGCAGGTGAAGGTGTTGGCGACGCCTGATATTTCGGCCAGATGGGCGCGCATGGCCTTGGCGCCGAGCGCACAGTTGAGGCCGATGGTGAACGGGCTGGCATGACGCACCGAATGCCAGAAGGCGGTCGGCGTCTGGCCCGACAGCGTGCGGCCGGACAGGTCTGTGATGATGCCCGAAATCATCACCGGCAGGCGCACGCCCTTCTCGATGAAGATCTCTTCCGCAGCAAAGATCGCTGCCTTGGCGTTCAGAGTGTCGAAGATGGTCTCGATCAGAATGATGTCTGCGCCACCGTCGATCAGGCCGCGCAGCTGCTCGCCATAGGCAAGGCGCAATTCGTCGAAGGTCACGGCGCGATAGCCGGGATTGTTGACATCAGGCGACATCGAAGCGGTGCGGTTGGTTGGGCCGAGCGCACCGGCGACGAAGCGGCGCCTGCCATCCTGCTGCTGTGCTCTCAACGCGGCGCGCCGCACCAGCCGCGCCCCGTCGCGATTCAGCGCGTAGACGGCATCCTCCATGCCGTAATCGGCCTGGGCGATCGACGTCGAGGAGAAGGTGTTGGTCTCCAGGATATCCGCGCCTGCGATGGCATATTGATAGTGGATTTCCTCGATCGCCTGCGGCTGCGTCAGGATCAAAAGATCATTGTTGCCTTGCTGGTGGCAGGCGCAGCCGGCGAAGGCTTCGCCGCGAAACTGGTCTTCATCGAAACCCAGGCCCTGGATCTGCGTGCCCATGGCACCGTCAAGGATGAGGATGCGTTCGCTAGCCGCCGCCGTGAGCGCCGCAAGCACCTCCGACCCATCGGGCTTTGCCGCGACAGAGCCGAACAATGCGTCCAGCGATGCAGAATTCTGCGACATTTTTTATCCCCCTGGCGACAAGCCTGTTCGTGTCACATAAGGATATCTTTATGTCAATATACGGCAGACGCTCATCATTGTCACGCGCTGTTGCAAGCGCTGGCTTCCCAGCGCGATCGTTCCGTCGGCGCAAGGCGGCTGGACGAGGAGAAGGCGGCACGAACGAGCGTGGTTTCACGGACCCCGCTTCGGGCCGGTCGTTGCGGAGCTGAAGTGGCGCCGCGCTGCACGCTGACGGATCTGGGAGCGATGGTCGAGGATCATAACCCAATTCAAAGCCTGCTCAAAGCTTACTGGTGATCTGGTGCCGAACACGGATGGTGACGAAGCCTGAACAAGCATTCGAACTTTTTCGCCGGTTGGTGCATCTTTCAGTCGATGAGCTACGAAACTCGTATCGTGCCGAATGATGCCGAACTGGCAGTTGCCGCTCGGGGCGGTGATTGTGGTTGCCTCGGCCTGTTGCTGGAACGTCATCGCGCGCGGCTCTATGCGACAGCGCTGAATATCCTCGGCTATGGATCTGACGCCGAAGATGCAGTGCATGAGACGTTCCTGATCGCGCTGAGGCGCATCGGTGAACTCAAGGATCCGCAAGCCGTCGGTGGCTGGCTTGGCGCTGTGCTGTACCGATGCTGCCTGCAACAATTGCGTCGAAGACGACGCGAGATCTTGACCGCCGACATTCCCGACCGCCCTGACGAACGCGCTGGCATCGAGGAGCGGCTGGAGAAAATCGCGCTTCGCGAATGGGTTTGGGATGCCCTCCGCAAGCTTCCCGAGCCGCTGCAGGCCACCGCAATCTTGCGCTATTTTGGAAGCTATCAGTCCTACCAGGAACTGGCCGCCATTCTGGATGTGCCGATTGGGACGGTTCGCAGTCGTTTGTCGGAAGCCAAACGCAAGCTGGCGGAGATGCTGCTCGAAACGGCAGGCCTTGGCGACGCAGGGGCTCGCTCACAGTCTTGCGAACGCCAGCGATTTTACTCCGAAATCTTCAATGGACTCAACCGGCACGGCGAACGCGACCGCTTCCTCGGGCACTTTGCGGAAGATCTTCACCTGGTCCGTGGAGCGAGCGAACCGGTGTTGGGGCGTTCATTCCTTGCCGAGGAAGTCGACTCCGACACGGAAGCCGGCGTCCGCCTCGAGCCGCAGCGCATTCTCAGCGGCAGCCATGTCACAGTCATCGAAGGACGATTCTTCAATCCGCCCGAAGACCCGTTCCACTGCCCGCCGGGTGTCGCCCTGGTGATCTTTCAACGAGACGGCAAGGCCCGACGCCTGCACCTTCATCTTTCGCCGCGCCCGCCCAGAATCGAGGATGATTGATCGAACTTTTTCTCTCGTCCGTGACTCCTTGGAGCACGGGGCCATCACAGAACGCCGCCTCGAATGGTTCCACAGAGGAGAGAGATCATGTCCGCCTTCGCAGTTTCCCATATTGCTTCCAACGCATACAACGGCAAGCTCGGACCCCGCCGGTCGCGCCGCTTCCTTCAAACGGCGTTCGCATCGACTGTCGTCTGCGCCACATTTTTGTCACCGGGCTTAGGCTGGGCCGGCCAGGCTGAGGTCGACGCCACCTATAAGGACGTCGAGCGGACGCTCGGCTCGGTGCCAAGCTTTGTCCATCAGGTTTCAAAAGCGGCGCTGCCGGGCGCCTGGGCCGAGGTGAAGGCTCTGCAATTCTCGAACGACACCGCCCTGCCGCCGAAAGTCAAGGCTTTGATCTCGCTCGCCGTCTCCGCTCAAGTTCCCTGCCAGTATTGCATCTGGGAAGACACCGAGAGCGCAAAACAGGCGGGCGCAACGGAGGACGAGATTGAAGAGGCCGTCGCTATCGCCGCTCTGTCACGCCACTGGAGCACCATCTTCAACGGCATGCAGGTCGATTTCGAAACCTTCAAGAAAGATCTCGGCGGCGATACCCAAGCGGCCGCGCCTGCTAAGTAGGGTGAGCCTTATCGGCGCATTATCGGATCAAGGCCGGACCGCGGCAACAGTCGTCGGCAACCGAGGAAGTGAGTGGAATTGTAACTTTATAGGGAGGTAAAGATGCCAATAGTCTTCGGAGAATCCGTCAGCACGGTCAAAGACATCGTGTCCGTGCTGAAGAAACACGGTGACGCGGTGCGCGGCACCTACCGTGCCCGCTACCACTTCGACCGGCAGTCGAGCGATCCTTACACAACGCCGCTGCTGGAGCGACCGGCGAGCCTCAAGGACAATTCGCCGGCCGCAGTCTTTCCCTGGGAGCAGATCTTTGCCGCGGCGGCTGTGTGTGCCGGCTCGGACTATCCGATGCTGGCAGCGCATGCGGGGGTCGATCTGCGTTCAGTCGATTTTGTCGCGGAAGGCGTGTTCGACCCGCGTGGCGAGTTCGACGGACTTGATGGGCTAACGGCGCCCAGGGACGCCCGGCATTGCTATGTATCCCTGCACCTGCGCGCGACCGTGTGTTCTTCGGCGCCGCGCGCCGACCTGGAGAAAATTCATGATCGCGCGATCTCCCACAACATGGTGCTTGGGGCCCTCAGAGGAATTCCCATGACCAGCGAATTGGTGATTCAGCAGGCGTGATCCCGTTACCTGTTGGGGCAGTTCGGCTGTCGCACTGTTCTCCATTCAGTGCATGTTCCCACGACGACACTGCCCACTGCCGGGAGGTGGCAGGCATTTTAGCGCAGGCTAACGGAACGAGTTGCCGCTTCTGAAGTTTTGGGAAGCATGGCAAGACTGTGGGAATGTTAAGATGTTAGCCTCCGACCTAACGAAAGTTATCGAGCAGGATCATCTGGCTCTGGATGCCTTCGTAAAGGGCGATCCTGAGCCCTTGAAAGGCCTCTACTCGCGAAAGGACGACGTCATAATTGCCAATCCCTTTGGCCCGCCGGCGAAGGGATGGAGAAAGGCCGCTGAGACCATGGAACGGGCCGCCACCAATTACCGGCACGGCAAGGCCATCGGCTTTGAGCGCATCTCGGAATATGCGACGGCCGACTTGGGATACATCATCGAGGTCGAACGGTTCCAATCCAAGGTCGGCGGGGGCGACAAACTGGTGCCGATTGCGCTTCGAGTCACCACCATATTCCGCCGGGAGGAAGGCGCGTGGAGGATCGTCCTTCGTCATGCCGACCCGATAACCTCGGTACGCTCACCGACGTCCATTGTCGGGGAGTAGAAGGACCAGTGCTTGCTGGCCGCCGGCAAAAGAAAGTCGGGCCTAATCTACACGCCCGACACCAGCCCGAACGCCTATCCCTCAAATCGGAGGGCGCGCGTTGCCAAAGATAATAGACGCCGACCTTCGGATGTCGCCGAGGTCCAGGCATTCTCAAGCTTATGTGTACCACCCCTGTGTACCAGACAGGCGGCAAAAAGACCAATAAAGTCAGATAGTTGTTTCCAAACATGGGCTTGGAATGGTGCTGCGAGAGAGGATTGAACTCTCGACCTCTCCCTTACCAAGGGAGTGCTCTACCACTGAGCTACCGCAGCCGCTGATGGCGGGGCTTCTGCCATATCGAACCGGCAAGCGCAAGGCCAAGTGCAACGCTTCTGTGAAAGCCTTTGCCGGATAGCTTTATTGACATGGCGGCGCCACAATGTTGGCTATCCCTGATTGGCAGGCTGGCTGGTCGCCGGCCCGGACGGGACCATGAACGACAAGACAATCCCAGCAAAAAAGGGCGGCATCAACCGCAAGGACCGGCTGGCCGAGCAATTGCGTGCCAATTTGCAGAAGCGCAAGGCGCAGTCGCGCTCGCGGCGCGCCGGCGATGCGGATCAGCGGCCGGACGGGCTCGGCGCTGCGAAGGAAATACAAAAAGATTAACTCAAATCTGCCAGTCTTGGCCCGGGGCGGGGCGAAATCCTATTTCTTGAACCAGCCAATTCCTTGAACCAGATTGGCCAATGGTCTAGACGGGCCGCTACTCAAACGATTGAACCGGCTTTTTTGAGCCGAGAGGGACGTTCTTCCATGGATCGCATCAGAATTGTCGGGGGCAACAAGCTCTCCGGAAGCATTCCGATCTCGGGCGCGAAAAACGCGGCGCTGCCTCTGATGATCGCCTCGCTTTTGACCGATGACACGCTGACGCTGGAAAACGTGCCGCATCTGGCCGATGTCGAGCAGTTGATCCGCATCCTGGGCAATCACGGCGTCGACTATTCGGTCAATGGCCGCCGCGAGAAGCAGAATGAAGGCTATTCGCGCACCATCACTTTCTCCGCCCGCAACATCGTCGACACGACGGCGCCCTACGAGCTGGTATCGAAGATGCGGGCGTCGTTCTGGGTGATCGGGCCGCTGCTGGCCCGCATGGGCGAGGCCAAGGTGTCGCTGCCCGGCGGTTGCGCCATCGGCACGCGCCCGGTCGATCTGTTCCTCGAAGGCTTGCAGGCGCTGGGAGCCGACATCGATGTCGACACCGGCTATGTCATCGCCAAAACCCGGAATGGCCGTCTTGTCGGCAACCGCTACGTGTTCCCGAAAGTCTCTGTCGGCGCCACCCATGTGCTGATGATGGCCGCGGCGCTCGCCAAGGGCGAGACGGTGCTGGAAAATGCCGCCTGCGAACCCGAAATCGTCAACCTCGCCGAGTGCCTCAATGCCATGGGCGCGAAGATTTCCGGCGCCGGCACGCCTGTTATCACCATCGATGGCGTCGAATCGCTGTCGGGTGCCCGCGTGCGCGTCATTCCCGACCGCATCGAGACCGGCACCTACGCAATGGCGGTGGCAATGACTGGCGGCGACGTCGTGCTCGAGGGCGCACGCCCCGAACTGCTGCAGACAGCGCTCGACGTGATCTCCCAGACGGGTGCGGAGATCACGCAAACCAATTCCGGCATTCGTGTGAAGCGCAACGGCGCCGGCATTTCCCCAGTCGACGTAACGACGGCGCCCTTCCCGGCCTTCCCGACCGATTTGCAGGCGCAGTTCATGGGCCTGATGACGATGGCAAAGGGCAAGTCGCGCATCACCGAGACGATCTTCGAAAACCGTTTCATGCATGTGCAGGAACTGGCCCGGCTCGGCGCCCACATCACGCTTTCGGGCCAGACGGCAATCGTCGACGGCGTGCCGAAATTGAAGGGTGCGCCGGTCATGGCGACCGATCTTCGCGCCTCGGTCTCGCTGGTCATCGCCGGCCTGGCAGCCGAAGGCGAGACGACGGTCAACCGCGTCTATCATCTCGACCGCGGCTTCGAGCGGCTGGAAGAAAAGCTGTCCAACTGCGGCGCGGTGATCGAGCGGATTTCCGCATAGGCCAATCGCAAGGCCGTGCGGTGCGGTTGCGCGGACGGGAAAGACCGCCTAACAGAAGGTTCGGTTATCAACCTTCAGGTGCGAAATCCGCATGACTGCCCTTAAGCTTATCGCGCTCGACGACCAGGATCTGAGCATCGTTTCGGCCCATGTCCAGGATGCCGTGATGAAGGTCAGCGACCTCGAATTCCTGCCCGCGGCCAAGCGTTTCCTGATGACCATGAACCGTTTCGTGTGGGAGGCCAAATCCGGCCTGTTTCGCCAGCACAATGAGCGGCGGCAGGCGGTGCTGCATTTCGACCGGGTGCTCGGTGCCAAGACCAACGGCATCGCCCGCGACAAGCCGACTGAGGTCCTGTCCCTATTGGCGATCAGCTTCATCGAGATCAGCAAGCCGGCCGGTATCGTCGAGCTGATCTTTGCGGGCGGCGGCACGATCATGCTCGATGTCGAGTGCATCGAGGCCCGTCTTGCCGACATCGGCGGCGCGTGGGAAGCCAGCTCGCGCCCGATCCATAAGGCCTGAACATCCGATGGCCATCACGCTTCGTCAGTCCGACGCCGATTTCGAGCAGCGTTTCGCCGCCTTCCTCCTGACCAAGCGGGAAGTGTCAGCCGATGTCGACGCCGCGGTGCGCGACATCATCGCGCGCGTCCGCGCCGAGGGGGACGCGGCGTTGATCGAGTATTCCCAGAAATTCGATCGCGCCGATCTTGCTGGATTAGGCATCGCCGTCTCGAAGGACGACATCGCCCAGGCTTACAAGGCCGCTGACCCAAAAACGATCGAGGCGCTGGAATTCGCGCGCGACCGCATCCGCTCGCATCACGAACGGCAGCGGCCGAAGGACGATCGCTATAGCGATGCCGCCGGCGTCGAACTCGGTTGGCGCTGGACGGCGATCGAGGCGGTCGGGCTCTATGTGCCGGGCGGCACGGCGAGCTATCCGAGCTCGGTGCTGATGAACGCCGTACCTGCCAGGGTAGCCGGCGTCGAGCGCATCGTCATGGTCGTGCCGGCGCCCGGCGGCGTCATCAACCCGCTGGTGCTGGTGGCCGCCGATATATCAGGCGTGTCGGAAATCTACCGCGTCGGCGGCGCCCAGGCGATCGCAGCCCTTGCCTATGGAACCGAAACGATCCGGCCGGTCGCGAAGATCGTCGGGCCGGGCAACGCCTATGTCGCCGCAGCCAAGCGCCAGGTGTTCGGCACCGTCGGCATCGACATGATCGCCGGGCCGTCGGAAGTGCTCGTCGTGGCTGACGGCAGCAACGACCCGGACTGGATCGCCGCCGATTTGCTAGCCCAGGCCGAGCACGATGCGTCGGCGCAGTCGATCCTGGTCACCGACGACCCGGGCTTCGGCATCGCCGTCGAACAGGCGGTCGAACGCCAGTTGCAGAACCTGCCGCGCGCCGAAACGGCGGCGGCAAGCTGGCGCGATTTCGGCGCCGTGATCGAGGTCGCCACCATCGACGCCGCGCTACCGCTGGTCGACCGTATCGCCGCCGAACACGTCGAATTGGCAATCGACGATGCCGAGGGTTTTCTGGCCCGGATGCGCAATGCGGGTGCCGTCTTTCTCGGCCGCCATACGCCGGAAGCTATCGGCGACTATGTCGGCGGATCCAACCATGTGCTGCCAACGGCACGCTCGGCACGTTTCTCGTCCGGCCTGTCCGTGCTCGATTTCGTCAAGCGCACCTCGATCCTCAAGCTTGGGCCGGAGCAGTTGCGGATCTTGGCGCCGGCGGCGATTGCGCTGGCCAAGGCGGAAGGCCTTGAAGCACATGGCCGCTCCGTCGCCATACGGTTGAATATGTAGGCCGGCATGTCGGACTCCGATCAAACCCGCGGCAGGCTGATCGATGTCGAACTCGAGGAATCGATCGGCCGTTCGACACCCGATGTCGAGCATGAACGCGCGGTGGCGATCTTCGATCTGATCGAGGAAAACAGTTTTCGACCCGTCAATGACAGCGGCGCCGGCCCCTATCGGCTGAAACTGTCGCTGGCCGAGCAGCGCCTGGTCTTTGCCGTGGCGCGAGAGGATGGCGCCGCCGTCGTCACCCACATCCTGTCGCTGACGCCGCTCAGGCGCATCGTCAAGGACTATTACATGATCTGCGAAAGCTATTACGATGCCATCCGCTCCTCGACGCCGAGCCACATCGAGGCGATCGACATGGGCCGCCGCGGCCTGCACAATGAGGGTTCGCGGACGCTGATGGACCGGCTCTCCGGCAAGATCGACATCGACTTCGATACGGCGCGCCGGCTGTTCACGCTGGTCTGCGTGCTGCACTGGCGGGGCTAGCCCTGGCACCCGGCGGCCTTCCCCGTTCGATCCTGTTCCTGTGCGGGATGAATGCCGTGCGCTCGCCGATGGCGGAGCAACTGGCGAGGCGGATGCTACCTGACACCATCTTCGTCGCCTCGGCCGGCGTTCGCGCGGGCGAGCGCGATCCGTTCGTCGATGCGGTGCTGGCCGAGGAGGGTCTCACGCTGGGCGAGCGTCACCCAAGGACGATGGACGATCTCGAGGACGACTATTTCGACCTCATCGTCACGCTGGCGCCGGAAGCGCACCACGCGGCGCTTGAACTCACCCGCTCGCTCGCCGTCGAAGTCGAATACTGGCCGATGCCGGATCCCACCGATGCCGGCGGCACGCGCGAGCAGATCATGGCGGCCTACAGGGACGTGCGCGAGCGGCTGAAGTTGCGCATAGGTCGACGTTTTTTGCTTCCAGAAGCAAAAAACGCGACGGATTAAGCGTGTTCACAAGCGAACGATTATCATATAGGTTCCGCCGAAATTCCGGCTAGAGTCGGATGATTTCAGGTCTGTTCGAGCTGAAATCTGAATCCGCCTCTAAACCAAGAAGTAGAGCATGATGTCGTCCGAAAACCGCTTCACACTTTTCGGCATCATGCTCTAAGCGCCGGAACTGCCATCCAAGCAAAGGTATCGAATGCCGAAGGAAGAAGTCCTCGAGTTTCCGGGTGTCGTGACGGAATTGTTGCCCAACGCGATGTTCCGGGTAAAGCTCGAAAACGAACACGAAATCATCGCCCATACGGCCGGCCGCATGCGCAAGAACCGCATCCGCGTGCTGACCGGCGACAAGGTTCTGGTCGAAATGACACCATACGACCTGACCAAAGGCCGCATCACCTATCGTTTCAAGTAAGCAAAGCCCGACTGGTCCGCGATGAGCATTTTGCAGAAGCTGGTGCTTGCCTCGGGTTCGCCGCGCCGAATCGAGCTCTTGCAGCAAGCCGGTATCGAACCGGACCGCGTGCTGCCTGCCGATGTCGACGAAACGCCGCTGCGTGCCGAGCATCCGCGCTCGCTGGCCAAGCGGCTGTCGAAGGAAAAGGCCGAGAAGGCATTCGCTTCGCTGACAATCGAAGCCGACTATGCGCCGGGCTTCGTGCTGGCCGCGGACACGGTGGTGGCCGTCGGGCGGCGCATCCTGCCCAAGGCCGAGACGCTCGACGACGCCGCCAACTGCCTCGGGCTGTTGTCCGGCCGTTCGCACCGGGTCTATTCCGGCATCTGCCTGATCACGCCGGGCGGCAAACTCCGCCAACGGCTGGTCGAGACACGGGTGCGCTTCAAGCGACTGCCGCGCGAAGAGATCGACGCCTATGTCGCCTCGGGCGAATGGCGCGGCAAGGCCGGCGGCTACGCCGTCCAGGGTCTCGCCGGCGCCTTCGTCGTCAAGCTGGTCGGCTCCTACACCAACATCGTCGGGCTGCCGCTCTATGAGACGGTGGCGCTGCTATCCGGCGAAGGCTTCAAGATCCATCGAAGCTGGTCATCGCCGCGGCCATGAGCATCGACGACAAGGTGACGCCGCTACGGCCCAAACGCCCCTGCCCCGAATGCGGCAAGCCGTCGGCGCGCGAGACTTATCCATTCTGCTCGACGCGCTGCAAGGACATCGACCTCAATCGCTGGCTGAAGGGCGCCTATGTCATCTCGGCCCGCGACGACGAGGACGAGACCGACCCCGACGCTCCGAAATAGGTCGTCAGGCGGCTTCGGTCTTGCGCCTCACGCGGGCCCAGGCCGGCAGCCAGTCGCCGTGAGCGGCGAGAAGGTCGTCGACCAGTGACCAGATCTGGTCGAGATCAAGCTCGGCGGCGGTATGCGGGTCCATCATCGCAGCATGGTAGATGTGCTCGCGGTTCTCCGTCATCAGCGCCCGCACCGTCAGTTCCTGCACATTGATGTTGGTGCGGATCAGCGCGGTCAATTGCGGCGGCAGCTCGCCGATATAGGTCGGCTGGATGCCGGAGGCGTCGACCAGGCACGGCACTTCGGCGGCGCAGTCGAAAGGCAGCGAGGTGATGCAGCCATTGTTGCGGACATTGCCGTAGATCACCGACGGTTCGCCGGTCCAGACCGAATTCATGATCGAGGAGGCATACTCTTTCGACTGCTCGACTTCGATGCGGTCGGCCGAACGATAGGCTTCCGCCTGCCCCTTCCAGCGCTCGATCTGCTCGATGCAGCGCTTGGGATACTCATCCAGCGGGATGCCGTACTTCTCGATCAGGTCCGGGCGTCCGTCCTTGATGAAATAGGGCGTGTATTCGGCGAAATGCTCCGAGCTTTCGGTGACGAAATAGCCGAGCCTCGTCAGCATCTCGTAGCGCACCTTGTTGGGGCAGCGCGGGTTCCAGCCAGGCTTGGGCGCGCGGCCTTCGCGATAGGCACGCACGAGATCTGGATAGAGATTGCGGTAGGAACCGTCCGGCTGGCGATGCTCGAAGCTGAGATAAAAGGCCATGTGGTTGATGCCGGCCGAGCGATAGCGGATTTCCTCATAGGGAAGGTCGAGATCGTGCGCCAGCTCCATTGCCGTGCCCTGCACCGAATGGCAGAGGCCGACCTGCCTGATCTCAGGATATTTCTCTGATATCGCCCAGGTGTTGATCGCCATCGGGTTGACATATTGCAGCATGATCGCCCGCGGGCAGACGGCGAGCATGTCCTCGCAGACCTTCCACAGATGCGGCACGGTCCGGAGCCCCCGCATAATGCCGCCGACGCCGAGCGTGTCGGCGATCGTCTGGCGCAGGCCGTATTTCTTCGGCACTTCGAAATCGGTGACCGTGCAGGGCTCGTAGCCGCCGATCTGGAACGCGACGACGACAAAATCGGCACCGGCCAGCGCCTTGCGCTGGTCCGAATGGGTCTCGGTCTTCGCCTTGACGCCAAGCGTCGCGATCAGCTTGTTGACGACGATGGCGCTCTCTTCCAGCCGTTGCGGATTGACGTCCATCAACGCGATCGTCGCGCCGGCAAGCGACGGGCGTTGCAGCACGTCGCCGACAATGTTCTTCATGAACACCGTCGAGCCGGCGCCGATGAACGTGATCTTGGGATTTCTTGCCATGCTAATCTCCGGCATATGTTCAGGCCACTTCGAAAGCGGCCCTGACGAGCCGTTCGGTGTAGGCGGTCTTGGGATTGGAAAGGACATCGTCGACGGGGCCCTGCTCGACGATCTTGCCGTTCTGCATGACGATGACGCGGTGGCACAGTGCGCGCACCACCTTAAGGTCATGCGAGATGAAAAGGTAGCTCAGGCCGCGCTCGTCCTGCAGTTTGCGCAAGAGGTCGATGATCTGCGCCTGGACGGAGAGGTCCAGCGCCGATGTCGGCTCGTCGAGCAGGATGAATTCGGGTTCGAGCGCTATGGCGCGGGCGATCGCGATGCGTTGCCGCTGGCCGCCGGAGAATTCGTGCGGAAACCGCGACAGTATATCGCCTGGCATGCCGGCGCTGACCAGCGCGTCGCGCACTCGCTCTACCCGCTCGCGCCGCGTCGCTCCTATGCTGTTGACGATCAGCCCTTCCTCGATGATCTGCCCGATCGTCATGCGCGGGTTGAGAGAAGAGAACGGATCCTGGAAGACAATCTGCATGCGTGATCGCAAGGGCCGCATCTCGGCTCGCGACAGGCCGTGGATCGGCTTGCCGTCGAAGCGAATCTCGCCGCGCTTGGTGTCTATCAACCGGAGCAGGGCCTGGCCGAAGGTGGTCTTGCCGGAACCTGACTCGCCGACCAGCCCCAGCGTCTCATGGCGGCACAGGCTGAGGCTGAGACCGTCGACGGCGACCAGTTCGCGCCAGTCGGGTTTCAGGAAGGTGCCATGGCGCAGCATGAAGGAGACGCGCACGCCGCTGGCCTCGAGGATGGTGCCGCAGCCGGCGGGGAGCGGCTTCGGCTGCCCGCGCGGCTCGGAAGCCAGCAGCCGCCTCGTATAGGGATGCTGCGGATCGGCAAACAGCCGTTCGGTGACGTTGTGCTCGCACATTTCGCCATGCTGCATGACATAGACGTAATCGGAGAACTGGCGCACGACGGTCAGGTCGTGGGTAATCAGGATTACCGCCATGCGCAGCTCTTTCTGCAGGCTGCGGATCAGGTTCAGGATCTGCGCCTGGACGGTGACATCGAGCGCCGTGGTCGGCTCATCGGCGATCAAGACGTCGGGATTGTTGGCAAGCGCCATGGCGATCATCACCCGCTGGCGCTGCCCGCCCGACAGCTGGTGCGGGTATTGCCTGAGCCGCGCAGCGGGATCGGGAATCTGCACGTGCTGCAGAAGTTCCAGCGCCCGCGCCCAGGCCTGCTTGCGGCTGACCTTGCGATGCACCCTGATCGCCTCGACGATCTGGCTGCCGACCGTATAAATCGGGTTGAGTGAGCTCATCGGCTCCTGGAAGATCATCGAAATGCGGTTGCCGCGCAGCTTGCGCCGCGCGCTCTCGGGGAACTTCAGGATGTTTTGTCCGTCATAGCAGACGCTCGATCCGGGCGACACCGTGGCGCGCCGCGACAGCAATCCCATGACGGTGCGCGCCGTCACCGACTTGCCGGAACCGGATTCGCCGACGATGGCGATCGTCTCGCCGCGATAGAGCTGGAACGAGATGTCCTTGACCGCGTCGACGACGCCATGCTCGACCTTGAAGGCCACGGCGACATTGCGGGCGTCGATAACGGGCTGATCCTGGCGTCCGTCATGGTCATGGCGGACGGTCGGTGCGAAGGATACGGCGAGCGCGACTGACATCTGTGCCACCTCAGTAGGGATCGACGGCGTCGCGCAGGCCGTCGCCAAGCGCGTTGAAGGCAAAGACTGTGACGAGCACGAAGCCGACCGGCGATAAGATCCAGGGATAGGTGCCTATGACCGAATAGGTCGCAGTGTCCTGCAGCATCAGGCCCCACGAGATCAGCGGCGGCTTGACGGCAAAGCCTAGGAAACCGAGGAAGGATTCAAGCAGCACAACCGTCGGGATCGCCAACGTGACGGCCACGATCACATGGCTCATCACATTGGGGAAGATGTGCTGCATGATGATGCGCCTGTCGGTGGCGCCGACCGCCATGGCGGCGCGCACATACTCGATCCGCGCCAGCGCCAAAGTCTTGCCGCGCACCTCGCGCGACATCTGCGCCCAACCCAATGCCGACATGACGATGATGACGAAAGCAAGAAAGACGTTGGTGGGAGCAGTAACCGGGATCAATGTCGTCAGCGCCAGGTAAAGCGGCAGTTGCGGGAAGGCGAGCACCAGTTCGACGAAGCGCTGCATCCAGACATCGAACCTGCCGCCGAAATAGCCGGAGACCATACCGACGGTGGTGCCGATGACGGTGATGATGAAGACGACCGTCAGCGCGATCATCAGCGAGACGCGCGAGCCATGGATGGCGCGCGACAGCACGTCGCGGCCGAATTTGTCCGTGCCGAGGAAATGTACCGGCTGGCCATCCAGCGAGCCGAACAAATGCCGGTCCGCCGGTATGAGCCCGAACAGCTTGTAGGGTGCGCCGTGCGCAAAGAAGCCAAGCAGCCTCGGATGGTCATAGTCAGGGCCAACGACAGGCTGGAAGGTGACCGGATCGAGATCCGCCGAATCGGCGAGCGCATAGACCCTCGGCCGAGCGGTGAAACCGCCGTCCTTGTCATGGAAAACAGGCACCTGCGGCGGAGCGAAGCCGACGTCCGTGACCTTCGGGTCCATCGGCGCGATGAACTCGGCGAACACGGCCATCACCAACAGGAGCACGACAAGCCAAAGCCCGGCCATGCCGGTCCAGGAGCGCTTCAACCGGCGCCAGACAAGCGCGATATAGCTCTCATTGCCGCGCTGCGGCTTCTCGATTGTGCCTTCGGCGGGCAACGGTGGTGGGAGATTGTCGAAAGCCAGCATCTCAGCTTTCCCCGAACTGGCGCACGCGCGGATCGAGCAGCACGAGCAGCATGTCGGCGATGATGTTGCCGACAATCAGCGTTGCCGACAAAACCATCATGAACGTGGCGGTGACATAGACGTCGCCGACAGCCATGGAGCCGACGATCGCCGGGCCGACGGTTGGCAGCGCAAAGATGATTGCGGTCTCGATCTCGCCGGTGAGCATATAAGGCAGCACCACGCCCTGGTACATGACGAGGGGGTGCAGCGCATTGGGCACGGCGTGACGCATGACGACGGCAGTGCCGGTCAGCCCCTTGGCCCTGGCAGTCTCGACATATTGCGCGTTCAGCGTGTCGAGCAGATTGCCGCGCATGACGCGCATATTGTAGGCGAGGCCGCCGAAGGTGGCGATCGCCACGACAGGCCAGACATGCTTGACCAGGTCGACGAATTTGGCCCACGACCACGTAGCGCCGCCATATTGCGGCGAGAAGAAGCTGCCGATCTCCGATACGTTGAACTGGAAGACCAGGAGATAGACGATGATCAGCGCCATCAGGAAGCGCGGCACCGTCATGCCTAGGAAGGAGATGGCCGAAAGCGTGCTGTCTATCCAGGTATATTGCCGGGTCGCCGCCCAAATGCCGAAGCCGATGCCCAGCACCGAGGCGAGCAGATGGCAGACCAAAGCCAGAAGGAGCGTGCGCGGCAGCCGCTCGCCGACCACATCGGCTACCGGCTTGTTGTAATAGAGGCTGTAGCCGAAGTCGCCGCGGGTGATGATGCCACCGATCCAGTTAAGATACTGGACGGGCAGCGGCTTATCGAGGCCATGCTCGATGCGATAGGCCTTTGCCTGCGCGTCAGCCTCGGCGAAGGAAGCTCCACCCTGGTTGATCGCCTGCGAGCGGATGTAGTCGGCATAATCGCCCGGCGGCGCCTGGATGATGGCAAAGGTGACCAGGCTCAAAATGGCGAGGACCGGTATTGCCGACGCTATGCGCGTGAGCAGGAATCGCAACATGGACGGTCCGTTTCCTTGTCTCGCCGATCGCGCCCTTTGGATGCGTCCGGAGGTTGACTTTGTCGGGCCGCGCCGGCGGCGCGGCCCGAATTCTCTCAGTCAGGGGAGGTAAACCTAATCCATCGGGCCTTTTTCTCCGGGCTTGCCGGGCAGCTCCTCAGGGAACAACTCGTATTTCGCCTGCTTGTCGGCGGCGACAAAGACCCGTTCGCGAATGATCGAATCCTCGGCCCAGTTGAACATGAAGATCGGCGTGCCCTGCGGAATGTTCGAGAAACGCTTGTTGACGATCAGCGCGCCAGGATATTCCGTCAGACCGACATTGTAGACGTGTTCCGTCGAGATCTTCTGAAACTGTTTCATCAGGCTGGCGCGTTGGTCATTGTCCTGCGTCGAGACGAACTTGTTGACGATGTCGACGAGGTCCTTTTCGAAAGGCATCAAATCGACCTCGCCGTTTTCCGGCGCTCGATGGTCCCAGCTGGTGCGCGGACCGACCGGGGCGAGCTGCGCGGTGTTCTGCACCACCGAGGTCAGTTCCTGGTCGTTGCGCCGGACCAGCCAGTCGAAGCGGCCGGAATATTGCGAAGCGTCACGCTGAGTGCCGTTGAGCCCGTTGAGCACGACCCGAATTCCAAGCTTTTCCATCTGGGCGACGACGCCTTCGGCAAGGCTCTTGTCGGTGGTGTAGTCGTTGTTGACCAACATCACGACCTCGACGTTCTTGCCGCCGGCGGTGCCGGAAGGGAAGTTCACGAAACCGTCGCCGTCGGTGTCCTTGAGGCCTGCCTTGGCCAGTTCGGCCTTGGCGCCATCGAGATCGAAGGGATAGTAGACCGTCGAATTGCGGTCATAGAAGCTGGTGCCCGACGACAGTCCGCCGGGATAGATGGCGGTGAACGGCCCCTTGACCAGCGAGTCGCCGAGCGCCTTGCGGTCGAGCGCCATGGTGATGGCCTTGCGGAAGTCCTCGTTGCGGTTCAGCTCGCGCACGGCCTGCCCGCGCGCGTCCGGGTTGCCCCAGCCATTGGCGGAAAAGTTCATGCGCAAATTGTAGCCGATGAGCCGCGGGCCGAAGGCCAGGCGTGCGGGCGCATTGGCCTCTGCCGCGCGCTTCAGCGAGGCGACGAAGTTTTCCGGCTGTTCCAGATTGGAAAAGTCAGCCGAGCCGGCGACCGCCTGGACGTCGCGGTCGGCCCAGGTCGACAGCTTGTACTGCAGCTCGTTGAGGTAAGGCAGCTGGTTGCCCTTCTCGTCGACTTTCCAATAATAGGGGTTGCGACGCAGGACGATGATATCGTCAGGCCGGTATTCGACCGGCACCCAGGCGCCCATTACCGGCAGGTTCATATATTCCGGCGGGAAGGCGTTCTTGAACTGATCGTAGGTGTTCTTCGAATATTTCGGATGCTGCGGCTTCAGGATGTGCGAAGGACCCGGGCAGAAGGTGCCGTATGCCATCGCGTAGAGATATTGTTTCGGAAACGCCTCCTTGAAGGTCCACTCGACGGTGTAGTCGTCGATCTTCTTCAGCGTCGTGCCGACACCGAAAGTTTCCGGCGTCGCTCCGTTCAGCGGCGAGACGTTCGGGTCGACGACCTCGTCGTCCCAGTAGAACATGACATCGTCGGCATTGAAGGCAATGCCATCCGACCATTTGGCGCCTTCGACCAGGTGCATGGTCAGCTTGTGGCCGTCCTTCGACCAGTCCCAGCTCCTGGCCAGGTTCGGCAACGGCTCGGTGTCCTTCGCCTCGACCTGGAACAGCGGTGCGGTGCGCGTCAGGCATTCGGAAAGACCGATATCGATGCCGCCCCAGCCTTGGGTCTGGCCGGCGCCGTAGTTCCAGCCCTCCGGCCGCCCGCCGATGACATGGCGCATCGTATCGCCGTAGACGCCGATGCCGTCCTGCATGTTGCCCGTCTTGAAGACCAGCGGTTCTTTCGGCAGCCGGTCCTTGAGCGGCGGCAGCTTGCCGGTCTTGACGTATTTATCGGTGACCCAGTCCGGCTCGTGATATTCGGGGAGCGCCTTGAACTCCAGAATGGAGTCACGCGCCACATAGTGGATCTTGCCCTCGGCGGGGAACGGTGTCGGCGCCGGCGGAACCGTCGGTTCGCTAGCGTATACACTGAGTGCCGAGACCGAGACGCTCAGCGCCAGTCCGGCAGCAAGACCGATATCGCGTAAATTCCTCACTGTCTCTCTCCCTCTTGTTTGTTCCGGAGCGTTTGCATCCGCTCCGCTTCTCCTCGAACTCAAACGGCTTCCTGGCAGTGGATCCGCCTCCCGTAGATCCACCGTCACCGCATGTGGTTTCAGCCGGCTTGCGCCAGCGCAGCTTTTTCGGCTCGCAATTCCTCGATCGAGCGAACGCTGCGCCGTGCAGCGCCCGCCCACTCGCGGGTCTTCACCTGAGATGTCGACAGCCGCTCCCTGGCGGCCGGAACCGCATGGGCATATTGCGGCAGCCAGGCCGCCTGGGCGACGACCATTTCGTCGACCATCTGCCAGACCTCCTCCGGCGTCGAAACCGCGCCGACCAGCGGGTCGTGCAGCACGGCGAGCTTCAACAGATCGATGTCGCCTGATATCGCGGCATGAACCGACATGCGCTGGACGTTGATGGAGGAAATGCAGGTGGCGGCGCAGGCTTCCGGCAGCGCGATGCCGGCCGCCATGTTGATGCCGAAACGGTCGACGAAGCCGGGCGACTCGACGATGGCATCCTGCGGCAGGTTGGTGATCACCCCATCGTTCTTGACGTTGAAGTGGCCGCGATAGACGCGGTTGGTCTCCAGCGCCTCCAGTATGTGGCTGGCATGCTCGTTGGAGCGTTTATCCGGGTCGATCGGCTTTGACGCCGCTTCGAGGAACTGCGGATATTCCGTTTCGAACCAGTTGCGGGTTTCGGTGGAGTAGCGAAGATAGCCGCCCGTTTCACCGTGGATCCAGTCGGACATGTCGATCCAGCGCGTAATCTCGTCGGGACGTTTGCGATACCAGGGCAGATATTCGGAAAGATGGCCGTTGCTTTCGGTCGAATAGACGCCGAAGCGCTTCAGGACATCGATGCGCAGCTTCTCCTGTTGCGAATAGACCGGATGCGCCTCGAAGGCGGCCACCAATTCGTCCTTGCCGATGGGGCGGCCGTTCAGGCGCAGGTCGATGAACCAGGTCTGGTGGTTGATGCCTGAACAGACATAGTCGAGTTCCTGCCTGGACTTCGCGCCGAGGACCTCGGCGATCTGCTCGGCTCCGTGCTGGACCCCGTGGCAGAGCCCGACGGTGTCGACCTTGCCGTATTCGATCGCTGCCCAGGTGTTCATCGCCATCGGGTTGGCGTAGTTCAGGAATTTGACGTTCGTCTCGGCGACCTCGCGGATGTCCTTGCAGAAATCCAGGATCACCGGGATGTTGCGCTGGCCATAGAGAATGCCGCCGGCGCAAATCGTATCGCCGACGCACTGGTCGATGCCATATTTTAGGGGAATGCGGATATCGTCGGCATAGGCTTCGAGGCCTCCGACCCGGACGCAGCTGATGACGTAGCGTGCGCCTTCGAGCGCCTTGCGGCGGTCGGTGGTCGCCGTCACCTTGGTCGGCAATCTGTTTGCCTCGATGATCCTGTCGAGGATCGCCTTGATCATCTGAAGATTGTGCTCGCTGACGTCGGTCAACGCGAATTCGATGTCCTTGAATTCGGGCACGCACAGGATGTCGGTGAACAATTTCTTGGTGAAGCCGACGCTGCCCGCACCGATGATAGCGATTTTGAAACTCATCAGGCGCACCTCATTCCATTCGATATGCAGGCAAGGAATGACAATGGGAAGTTGTAGCCACATGCCGTGACATGTGTGCGCGACAAGCCGGAATCCGGCTCACCAACCTCCCTGTCCGCTCCTCGACTGCGGATCCCTCTCGCTTTTCGACGGAGATTATGCGCTTATTCGCGAGCGCGACCAGAGAAGGATTATGCTTTCGAGGGTAATTTTGTGCTGGATGATTTAATAGCCAACGGACAATCCATGCGCACGATCTCGCTGCCGCGCGGTCGCCAGCGCCTGCACGCCATGCCGACGAGCACGGGCTACGAGGTGCGCGAGGACGAAATCTATGATTGGGACGGCCGCAAGCGCGGCCAGACACCGTTCACAGTGCTCCAGCACACGATTAGCGGAGCCGGCCGGCTGCGCTACGAAAACCGCAACTACCGCCTGCAGAAGAACGACACATTGCTGGTGCTGGTGCCGCACAACCACCGCTACTGGCTGGCTGGGGATGAGCGCTGGGAGTTTTTCTGGATCTCGATGAACGGCGAGGAGGCGCTGCGCATCCACAAGTCGATCCTCAGCGTCTCGGGTCCTGTATTTCGGCTGCAGCCGGCGACGATCGATCATCTTGCCGATTGCAGCCTGCGCCTAATCAAAGGGGCTGCTTCGCCGGGTGCTGCTTCGGCGATAGCCTACGAGGCTGCGATGGCGCTCTATGACGATGTGTTCGGCTCCCACGCCTTTGCCGAAAAACAGAGCGTCATGCAGCCGGTGATCGATCACATCGGTGCCAATCTCGATAAACCGCTGCCGGTGGCGGACCTGGTCCAGATCAGCGGCCTCAGCCGGGCTCATTTTTCGCGCTGTTTCGCCGAAAGCGAAGGCGTGCCGCCCGCCGAGTTCGTGCTGCAGCAGCGCCTGCAACGCGCGGCGAAGCTGCTGACCAAGGTGGATTTTCTGCCGGTGAAGGAAGTCGCCATCCTCTGCGGCTTCGAGGACGCGAACTATTTTTCAAAGGTCTTCCGCCGCTGTTACGGCATCACGCCAAGCCAATTCCGCACCACCGGCATGTACGCCAGCATGAGAACCCCGGCCAGGCGCGGCGTCAGGGCGTCCGATGACGGGACCTGACGCCGCCGCCGTTAGACAGGCAGCTAGGCTGCGCGCAGACTGCCGCCATCCAGCCACTCGAGATCGGCCTGCGAAAGCGTGATGTCGAGGGCGCGAAGGCTGTCGTCCAACTCGTCCAGCGTGCGCGGCCCGATCAGCGGAATGGATGGGAAAGGCTGAGCAAGCACGTAGGCGAGCGCAACATGGATCGGGCTCTTGCCAAGTCTCGCGGCAAGGTCGATCGCCCGGTCGCGGCGGCCGAAATTCCGTTCCGAGTACCAGACACGTACCAGTTCCTCGTTGTCGAGCCTGTCGCGCCCGGCGCGGTCGGTGAAGAAGCCGCGTCCCTGGCTCGACCAGGCGAAGTTCGGCATCTGCCGAGATGTCAGCCAGGCCTTCCACGCATCCGTGGAGGACGTGATGCAGCCAGCCCAGATCGGCTCCAGCATTTCGGCCAGCGAGAAATTGTTGGATAGCGCGCCGGGCTTTTGCTTGCCGGTGCGTTCGGCATAGGCAATGGCCTCATCCATGCGTTCCATCGTCCAGTTCGAGCCGCCGAACGGGCCGCGGATGCGGCCAGCCTTTACCTCGCGATCCATCGCATCGACGAATTCGCCGACCGGCACGTCCGGATTGTCGCGGTGCATGAAATAGACATCGACATGGTCGGTCTGCAGGCGGTCGAGCGACTGGTCGAGCTGCTTGCCGATCACATCGGGATAGCAGAGCGGCGAGTGGGCGCCCTTGGCGATGACCACCGATTGCGCGCGCACGCCGCGGTTCTTCAGCCACTCGCCAAGCAGCTTCTCGGTATAACCGGCGCCGTAGACATAACCGGTGTCGAAGAGATTGCCGCCGGCCTCGAAAAAGGCGTCGAGCAGGATCGAGCCCGAGGAAAACGTGCGGAAATCCTCGAAGCCGAGCGCCACCACCGACGCGGGCTTCGACAGGCCCGGTATCTTGCGCTTGGCGATCGCCGTGCCGCCTGATCGCAAAGGCCGGCCGGAGATGGTGTTGATGCGTTGTTGGGGCTTCTCGATCCCGTATTCGAGGCCGGCCGCCGCCCGCCATCTGTCCAGCACACGCAACGTGCCGAGGCTTTCCGCCCAGGCCATGCCCGGCCAGGCGAATTCCTGCCTCCCGGCGCGAATGGCCTCGCCGGCCGCGTCGACCTCGAAGGAATAGACATGGCGCTTCTCGTTGACGCTGATGGTCTCGCGCGAGCCATCCGATGCAATGACGTCGATCTGGCCCAGGCCGACGCTGCGGTTACCGCCAGCGAACCAGAAGTCCGGCACCTCGATGCGGCCTTTGGTGCCCAGGATGCGCAGAACATTGTCCTGGTTGAGCGAGATGCTGCAGGAGACTTCGGCGACAATGCCGCCGGGGAAATGCAGCAGCGCCGAGGCCCATTCGTCGACGCCGGACTGGCCAAGATGGGCGGTGCCGACGACCTTGTCAGGCTCGGCGAAGGGTTTTCCAGCTGCGGCGCCGGCAATCAATCGGACCATCGAGACGGGATAGCCGCCGACGTCAAGAATGCCGCCGCCGGCAAGATCGTTGGCGTAGAGCCGGTGCTGCGGCATGAAGCCCGGCATGGCGAAACCGAAGCTCGACTTGATCATCCTGATCTCGCCGATGACACCGGACCTGATCAGCTCGACCAGCTTCAGCGTCTGCGGGTGCAGCCGGTACATGAAGGCTTCGCCGAGAAACGTGCCGGCCTTGCGCGCGGCATGCATCATGGCGTCGGCCTCGAAGGCGGTCAGCGCAAGCGGCTTTTCGCACAGCACATGCTTTCCTGCCTCGGCCGCCTTGATCGCCCATTGCGCATGGCCGGGATGCGGTATCGAAATGTAGACGGCGTCGACTTCGGGATCGGCAAGCAGCGCATCGTAGCCATCGAGGATGCGGGCGCTGGGGAAACTCTCGGCGAGGCCAGGCTTGGCGGGATTGCGGGCACCGATGGCGACCAGCTTTCCGGTGCGCGAATCGGCCACGCCACCGGCAAAGGACTGGGCGATGCTGCCCGGGCCGAGGATGCCCCAGCGAATGGGCGTGGTTGCAGTCATTGTCATTCTCCTTGAAGGCTGGAAAGGGCGGCGGTCACCGCAGCCGCAGTCCTTTTTCGTCGAACAGGTAGGATTTGCGGATGGAAACGGTGATTTCGGACGCATCGGGAACCTTTGCCGCGTCGCGCTGGATCACCACGTCTTCACCATTGGCCGTTCTGGTGTAGAGGAAGCTCGTGCCGCCGAGGTGCTCAATCACGTCGATGCCGACGACGAGGTCGGCGCCACCTTCTCCCGCGTTGCCGAAATGTTCGGGCCGCACGCCGACGATGACCTTGCTACCCACTTCGGGCGTAGCGCCCGTCAGCGGCTGGGTGAAACGGGTCTTGTCCTGACCCGCCAGTTCGACGATCACGCCACGCGCATCGTGCCCGACAATATGAGCTTTGATGAAGTTCATCTTCGGCGAGCCGACAAAGCCCGCCACGAACTGGTTGTCGGGATTGTCGTAGAGATCGAGCGGCCGGCCGATCTGCTCGATATGGCCGGCGCGCATCACGACGATCCTGTCGGCGAGCGTCATCGCCTCGGTCTGGTCGTGCGTGACATAGATCATGGTGGCGCCGAGTTCCTTGTGCAGCCGAGAGATCTCGACGCGCATCTGGACGCGCAGTTCGGCGTCGAGATTGGAGAGCGGCTCATCGAACAGGAAGACCTGCGGCTCGCGCACGATGGCGCGACCTATGGCGACGCGCTGGCGCTGGCCGCCGGAGAGCTTTTTCGGCCGCCTGTCCATCAATTCGCTGATGCGCAAGATCTCGGCCGCGCGCTTTATCCGCCGATCGGTGTCGGCCTTCGGGTTGCCGGTCATGCGCAGCCCGAAAGAGAGGTTCTGTTCGACGCTCATGTGCGGATAGAGTGCGTAGGACTGGAACACCATGGCGATGCCGCGGTCGGCTGGCTCGACATCGTTTACTACCTTGCCGCCGATGGCGATCTCGCCGGCGCTGATATCCTCGAGCCCGGCGATCATTCTGAGCAGAGTAGACTTGCCGCAGCCGGACGGGCCGACAAAGACGACGAACTCGCCGTCCTCGATATCGATGCTGGCGCCGTGGACAACCTCGAAGAGGCCGAAGCGCTTGACGACAGTGTTGAGCGTGACCGTTGCCATTCTGCCCCTTACTTGACTGCGCCGGCGGCGATGCCGGCGATGAAATGGCGCTGCAGCAGCACGAAGACGACGAGCATCGGCACCGTCAGCATCACGGCGCCCGCCATGATGCCGCCCCATGACACCTTGGTGAGGCCGATCAGCGTACCGAGCGCCACCGGCGCCGTCATTGAACCGGGCTGGCTGTTGATCAAAAGCGGCCACAGATAATTGTTCCAGGAGGCGAGGAACAGGATGATGGCGAGCGCCGCCAGCATCGGCCGCGCCAAGGGCAGCCCAACGAACAGGAAGATGCGCCATTCCTTTACGCCTTCGACGCGCGCCGCATCGAAGAGGTCGTCCGGCATCATCGAAAAACTCTGCCGCATGAACAGCACGCCGAGCGAATTGAACAGCGGCGGCACGATCAGCGCAATCCAGGTGTTGGCGAGCTTGAAATCGCGCGCCACCATGATGAATTGCGGGATCAGCACGACCGCATAGGGAAGCGTGATGGTGCCGAGGATAATGGCGACAATCGCGCCTTTGCCGAAGAACTGGTAACGAGCCAGTGCCCAGCCGGCCATCGACGTCAGCAGCACCGACAGGATGGTGTAAGTCACCGCCACCGAAACCGAAATGCCGATGGCGCCGACGAAGTTGGTGTCCCGCTGCAGATTGTTGAAATTGTCAATGAAATTGCCGTGCGGCAACAGCTCGATGCCGGGGCTGAAGATGCCGTTGTCCGGCATGGTCGAAAATACCACCATCATCCACAGCGGAAACAGCCAGATCAGCGCCAGCGGCGTCAGGAACAGATGCAGCGCAATGCTGCGTCCCAGCCTGGTGGAGGAGCGCGAGCTCATTTCGGCTCCCTCGTCAGCCACAGTTGCACCAGCGTGATGGCGATCGCCAGGCCGGCCATGGTGTAGGCAACGGCCGACGCATAGCCGAAGTTGAGCGAGCGGAAACCCTGGCGATAGAGCAGCAGACCAAGCGTCTCCGTGCCGCCTCCCGGGCCGCCCCGCTCGGTGATCAGGAACGGCTCGGTGAACAGCTGCATGGTGCCGATGATCGACAGCACCAGGCAAAACACGATGACCGGCTTGAGGAGCGGCAGGGTGATATGGAAGAACTGCTTGAGCTTGCTGACACGATCGAGCGTCGCCGCCTCGTAGACATCTTCGGGAATGGACTGCATGCCGGCGAGCAGGATGATGGCGTTGTAACCGGCCCAGCGCCAGGTCACCGCGATCATGATCAGCGCCATCGCCGGCGTGACGTTGGAGAACCAGTCGATCTTCGGCAGGCCGACGCTGTTCAAGAGCTTGTTGATGATGCCGAAATCGAGGTTGAACATCAGCCGGAACACCGCCGAATAGGCGACCTCGCCAACCACGACCGGGGCGAAGAAGGCAAAGCGGTAAAGGCCGCGCGCCTTCAAAAGCGGCGAATTCAACAGCACCGCCATGACGAGCGCCAGCGAAATCATCACCGGCACCTGGATCACCAGGATCAGCAGCGTGTTCTCAAGCGCGTTGAAGAAGGCCGGATCCCCGATCAATCGGCCCCAGTTGAAGCCGGGCGCGAACCGCCACGGCACGGTGCGCGTCGCCTGGAAGGAGATCATGAAGGAGCTGATGATCGGCCACACCCAGAACACCGCAAAGATCAGCAGATAGGGCGCGAGGAAGCGATACGCCGTGGCATTCTGATGGCGCATTGCTGTCTCCTTTCCGCGTTCAAGGGTGGCGCGCCCTGCTGAAACGCGCGGCGCGTTCGGCAATGGTCGCGGGCAGCATCATGCTGCCCGCGACATCATCTCCAGATCAAGATTTGACGGGCAATCCGGTCGCCGCGGCGATCTGGCTTGCGGCGTCGTCGAGTGCCGCCTTGGCGTCGGGATAGCCGCCGGCCAGATATTTGGTCTGCACTGCGCGAACGATGATTTCGGCATCGCTCTGGAATGGCGTGCCGCGGCTGGGAACGACCTTTGGCAAAGTGCCGAGGATGTCCTTCCACACCGCCTGGCCGCCCCAGTAGGGCAGGCCTTCGGAAACATAGGGCTCATTGAGTGCCGAGATCAGCGAGGGCACGAGGCCGAAACCCTTCAGCATCGTGATCTGGCCTTCATTGGTTCCGAGCGTGTACTTGAGATAGGCGTAGGCAGCCTCCTTGTTCTTCGACGCCGATGTGATGGCCAGCGAAGACCCGCCGAGATTGGCGGCGCGTGGGCCATCGGCGGTGAGGCTCGGCATCAGATAGACGCCCCATTTGCCGTTTTCACCGGCCGATTCGGTGCGAATGGTTCCTTCATACCAGCCGCCATAAATCTGGGTGGCGACGGTACCGGCGGTGTTGTTGGTGATCTTGGTGCCCCAGTCGGCCGACGAAATGATGCCGGCGTCCTTCATCTCCTTGATCTTGGTCATGGCATCGACGCATTTGGGCTGGTTGACCGTGATGGACTGCCCATCGGCGGAGAAATAGGCGCAGCCCTGTTCGTTGGAGATCATACGGAAGAATTCGCTATCGCCGTTGAAATCGGCGTTGGTCATGGTGACGCCCGGATTGGCGGCCTGGATCTTCTTGCCGGCCGCGATGAAATCGTCCCAGGTCTTGATCGACGCCGGATCGACGCCGGCCTTTTCGTAGAAGTCGCGGCGATAGAAGGCCGCGACCGGGCCCGAATCCCACGGCATCGCATAAGCCTTGTCGCCGACTTCGAGCTCGGTGCGTTTGAAGTCGGGGAATTTCGCCTGATCCTCTGCGGTATAACCCAGCGTATGCAGGTCGACGAAGCAGTCGGGGAACTGACTCCAGTAGTTCTCGGCTTCGCCGTTCTCGATGGTGACGATGTCGGGCAGACCGACGCCGCCGGCCGCACAACCGGCGATCGACTTATCGTAAGTCGGCTGGTTGCCGAGATCCTGGACCGTAACCTTGACGTCGGGGAATTGCTTGTTGAAGCCGGCAATGGTCGCCTTCAACGATGAAGCGGCGACATTCCAGCTCCAGATGGTGATTTCGCCGGACTGCGCATAGGCCGGGGCAGACCCCAGGGCAAGCACGAGCGCGGCGCAGGTCATTGTGATGCGCATAGAAATCCTCCCATTTCATTTGCTCTCTCACTGCGAGCATGGCTAGACTATGCAGTGGGCAAGGCGTGTCGCCGTCAAAGGGAATATAAAATTGGCGGAAAGTAAGATGCCGGAACGGCCGTTTTATCAGCCTGGCGCCAGCAGCGTGGAAGGCCTGCCGCTTGCCCTGCAGATGTTTCATAACCATCCGCTGGTGATGCTCAAGCCGCATTGGCACGCCCAGGTCGAGGTCAATTTCATCGTGCGCGGCAGCGTGCACTACCGCATGAACGAACATGAGATCGCACTGTCGGCAGGCGACATGTGCCTGTTCTGGGGCGGCCTGCCGCACCAGATGACCGATCTCTCCGACGACGCCATCTATGCCGGCGCGCATCTGCCGCTGGTGCATTTCTTTCGCTTGCATTTGCCGACGGATGTCCGCCATCGGCTGATGACCGGCGCCACGCTGGTGACGGGCGCGACCGATCCGGCGGACCACCACAATTTCGAGCGCTGGAATCGTTATTTCCGTTCGGGCGATCCGGCCATGATCGAGCATGCCGTGAACGAGTTGCTGCTCAGGCTGGAGCGGGTGCGATTCGAGCCTTATCGTCTGGTGCCGGAAACCGCGCCCGGGCAGGAAACGGGCAGCCCCTTCGACCAGCAGTCGTCCCGCAATGTCGGTCGAATGTGCGATTTCATCGCCGAGAACTTCCTCTACGAGATCGATAGCGTGAACATAGCGACCGCCGCCGATATCCATCCCAAATACGCGATGAACCTGTTCAAGAAATCGACCGGCATGACGCTCAACGAATATGTCAACCTGCTGCGGCTGAGCTATGCGCAAGCGCTTTTGATGCATCAGGACGCCAATGTGCTGCGCGTCGCCATGGATTCGGGCTTCGGCTCGCTCAGCGCCTTCAACAAGTCATTCCGCAAGCTGGCCGGCATGTCGCCCTCCGATTTTCGCCGGGGCGTGACCGGCGCCAGATAGGCGGCGGCAGGTATGCCCCGCGCCGTTGCCGCGAAAGCATTGCCGACTTGATCGCCGGCTAACTAAAGACGGGTCGAACGGTTGCGGCCCGCGATAAGGACGCCGCCGGACGAAATGGCGTCGCACTGCTCGCCATTTCCGGCTGCCGCAACGGCATCGGAAGCGGCCGTCGCACGGCATCGCCTTTCCTGTCTGAAATCGCCATCTGGGCGCTGGACAGGCCGAATTCCCATGCTATAACCCACGCGCTTTCAAGGGACGCCCACGGCGCCTCGATGAACTCCGGTCAACGAGATTTCGTTTGCCGGAACAGGCCCAGATAGCTCAGTTGGTAGAGCAGCGGACTGAAAATCCGCGTGTCGGTGGTTCGAATCCGCCTCTGGGCACCATCCCCCCTTCTCCCGACACTCCCTTTCACCGAACCTTCTACGCTGCAGCTTCTGCAAGCGCCTGGAATTGTTGATGTTTTGCAGTCGCATTGCGCAGTTAAGCGGGACAGGGAGCGCTTCAGGAGCATTTGGTCCAACGAGGCGGGGGGATGGTATTTCCGTTGGTATTCGACATCCTGATGGTATCGAAACAGCCAAGGGAGACCTGACGAATGCCCCTCTCCGACGTGAAATGTCGAAATGCCCGCCCTGCTTCCAAGCTCGTGAAATTATCTGACGGGGGCGGGCTGCAGCTATGGGTACAGCCCACGGGCTCTCGCCTCTGGCGGGTCGCCTACCGCTTTAAGGGCAAGCAGAAACTGCTCGCGCTGGGCAGCTATCCCCTTATCTCTCTCGCCGAGGCACGGGAGGCGCGCGATGATGCTAAAAGGCTCCTGCTAGCTGGCGTCGACCCTGGAAAGGAACGCAGCTTGCAAAAGGCTGATTCGGCTAAGGACTCCTTTCGCTCAATCGCGGACGAATATGTCGACAAGCTAAAGAAGGAGGGACGTGCCGACCGGACGATCAGCAAGGTCAAATGGCTGCTCGACTTTGCCTATCCGATTATCGGCGATAAGTGCATTCGGGAGATCGATACGGCCACCACCCTTGCCGCCCTCCGTCGCGTTGAGGTTCGCGGTCGATACGAGTCGGCCAGGCGACTGCGCTCCACCATCGGCAGCGTGTTTCGATACGCAATCGCCACCGCACGCGCCGAGACAGATCCGACCTTCGCCCTCAGAGGCGCACTCATCAGTCCGACGGTAACGCCTCGCGCCGCGATTACCGATCAGAAGGCCTTGGGCGGTTTGCTGAGGGCGATCTATGCATTTGACGGACAGCCTACAACCCGAGCCGGTCTGAAGCTGATGGCTCTGATGTTTCCCCGCCCCGGCGAGCTTCGCTCCGCTGAATGGGAAGAGTTCGATTTTGAAAGCTCGGTATGGACCATCCCTGAAGCACGCATGAAAATGCGACGTCCGCACCGCATACCCCTGTCAAAGCAGGCGATCAGCGTCCTGACTTCACTGAGGGAAATCTCTGGTGGTGGATCGCTGCTGTTTCCTAGTGTTCGATCGGCTTCGCGTCCGATTTCCGACAACACGCTTAACGCCGCGCTGCGTCGTATGGGTTACGGCAAGGAAGAAGCAACCGCGCATGGTTTTCGAGCAACGGCATCAACTCTGCTGAACGAATGCGGCAAGTGGCATCCGGACGCCATAGAGCGGCAGCTGGCCCACATTGAGAACAACGACGTTCGGCGCGCCTACGCCCGGGCAGAGCACTGGGACGAGCGCGTGAAAATGATGCAATGGTGGGCCGACTATCTGGATGAACTCAAGAGCAAAAACCCGCGGGTGATCTCAATCGAGGGACGCCGCAAGCCAACGCGACCATCCACTTTGAACCCAACAGCGGCCGTTCACCAAACGCCGATGCAAATCTCTAACCGCCGGAAATCATACTGACCGTCGAAAAACGCCGAAACTCGCGCCAAATCGTCGGCCCGGAGGATCAACTTTCTCTCCGGGGTATCAATAAGGTTGGTGAATGATGACGGTTGGCCGAGAGCGGACTGGACTGGCCGCTCTTGGGCAACGTTCGGCGGGAAGCTGCCGTTCTGCAGCCGACCCCATTCCCGTCATTCAAGATGCCGGATGGCCGGTTCCGAAACCGGCCATCTACCCGGCCCGGGGCCGCGCTACTAGAGCGAGAATCCCTTGGGCAGTGTGCGGTCCGTCCGTTTCGCCGGCATTAGTCCGTGGATCCGCTATCCCCGCCCGACTTTCACCTCCACAACCTCCAGGGGCTCCGCGGCGGCTTCCTCTCCATAGATCCGGGACAAGCCCTTGATGCGCGTCGCGATCGCGTCGACGAGGCGACCAACGATCTCATGGATGATCCCCTCTTGGCGAAGCTCTTGGGCGCACTCCGATGCCATATCGGGCATCACCGCGAGCTGATGGCGGATCGTCCGCACCGTGTACTCGGCGCCGACCTTTGCTGAGGACGCACAGCGCCCCCAGTGGCGCGGCATGATCTCGTCGATCGGGTAGACTCTGTCGATCTTCATCGCCAGTTTAAGGTCGCGCATCTCAGCTTGGATCTCTCCCTCGCCGAGGTGCGGCAGAATGGAGGAGATGTCGTAGAGCGGAGCTAGGCGGGCCTCGCCCTGGGCACCGAGCAGCATCGAGTAGTTCTTTGCATGCGCGTCCGTGCCGGCGATGATCCAGTTGAAGACGTTCGCGGCCATGAAGGTCTGACGGTCTTGGACGGGGTCGAGGGAGGCCGACAGCACCTTTTTGGAGATCGTCGTGATACCTGGCCCACCCTGGTTCTCGTACTTTAGCGTCGGCATCACCGACAGGGCCTGGCACATGTCCTCCTGATGGATGCGGATGGTCTTGCCGTCGATGTTGCGGCGGTCGTAGCGCTCGAGAACGATCGCCTTTTCGCCTGCAAAGTCGAGAACCTGGCTGTGTGCAGCGTCCATGCCGAGCTTGCATGCAAGCTGCAGGCAGAAATGCTCGTTCTCAGTATGCCCGTGCAAGTGCGGCAAAGGCGGCTTTAAGATGTGTGTCGTGGGCGTGTCGCCTAGAGGAATACCCCAGCGATTGCTGCCCGTGTCGAAATGGAACGCCGTCTTTGCCTGCGCACCAGCGAGACTGAACTGACCAGGATCGCCGATTCGCCGGGTCGCTGCACCATCCTTGCGCAGATCGCGCAGGCGGTCGCCGATCTGCGCCTCGGTGAGCAACTCCACGTTCTCGCCGCGGGAAATCTGGTCGCCACGCGAAAGGAACTGGACGGCGCCGGCGCAGTCGCGGCCGACATTCTTGAGCAGGGCAAACGGGTTTCGGGCGGAGACCTGGAACCTCTGCGCCCATCTGGCGAGGGTCTGCTCATTATCCGGCAGTAGGCCCCAGAGGAATGCCTCGACGACCTTGCCCTCGTAGGTCCTGGTGATCGTCGGCATGGACAGGGAGAGCGGGATCGCCACCCGGCCTTCCATCCATGCCTCGTGATAGGAGAACGAAAGCTTGCCGCCCTGCAGGTGGTGGAGCCCCCCAACCGGTCTGCCAGCGATATAGACGTCGAGGGTGTCGATCGGGTTCATCATGATCATCGTCATCTAGAGCTTGTAGGGAATCTCGTCGTCGTCATCGTCGACATGCCGTTCATCGGCATTATGATGATGATCAGCCGACGTCGGCGCCGGCGGGATCTGAAAGTCCATCTCCACACCAAGCGTGGTCAGCGCCAGCAGCACGTTGCCGATCTCGGCGCTGGGCTTGCCGTTCTCGATCCACGACACCCACGTCTGCGTCGTGTTGATCATTTTGGCCAAGGCAGCCTGTGACAGGCCGCGCCGGGTGCGGGCCTCCTTGATCAGGATTCCAATGTCGCGAGCTGTTCTGATCTTCATGGCGTATACGATTTCTGTATGAGCTAGCCTGATATAGGCTCGTATATGACGGGTGTCAATATACGTTACTATATCAATTTAACGCTATATAGGTTCACATATCGGCAACCTTCATATACGAACCTAAATAAATCATTGCGCCACGCAACAATGTGCGATCGACCTTTCGCCACGGTACCATCGAGAATGACCGCTGGTCGAGAACTCAACAACGTTGTCGGGGCCGGGAGCGGTCTGGTCCGCTATTCAATTACTGTTGGCGAGAAGCTGTCATTCAGCATCCGGTCTGGCGGCATCGTGACAAGATCGATTTTTTGTCCGAAGAGAACGAGGCCGGCCGCAAGAAAAAGCCACGGCTTTTATGCACAACCTTTATTGTCTAGCAGGCTTAGTTGTTCCCCTGAAACTTGAATCTCCCTCAGACTCAGTGTCTTCTCAGGGTAACCTCTGGGAATTAGACATGCCTTCAGGCTCGTTTCAACACCGCGTGTGGCAATGGATTGTCGCGTGCTTTCCGACGCCGGCGCACCTCGATGTACAGGAGCGCAATCATCGCTTCCTTGAAGAGGCGCTCGAACTCGCTCAGGCGAATTCCTGCACAAAGGAGGAGGCACTCGAACTGGTGGAGTACGGACCGGCGGCAACGCGGTCAGGATCAAGAACCTAGCGTGCTCCAAAACGACACCAAGCGCTAACCGTTGTCCAGTGTGGAAGATGATTGCCTTCGTGGTTTCTCCGACGCGCCGGCGCCCGGCAGACCTTCCTTTCTGGCCTTGGCAAACGCCCGGTCGCCTTCCAGGAACCCGACCAGCATAAAGGGGATCAGTTCCGCCACCGTTTCGGACTCGCTATAGGTCTCACGGTAAAGTGCGGCATAGTCGTTGAGTGCTTGGCTCAAGTCGGCGCCAACGGTGATGGTGATCTTCGAAGGTGTCCGGTCCGGAAGTTTTCCGAGTTTCAGGTTAGCCATGAAGTCCTCCTGTTCACCCCGTGTAAGGCCGTAACACGAGGTCCTTGTGCACGATGACGCGCAACGGCCAACCAGGGCGCACGGTGATCGTGGGTTGGACGTTCAGGTTCTTTTCAGTGATCCGTTGGCCCGCTTGACTGACGTTCTGCTGGGTGGATTCACGAATTGCCTTGACCAAGTCGCTTTCATTTTCCCCAAAGCTCAACTCGGTACCAACCCCCAGCAATGTGGCCACCGCGACGCCCTTGATCAACTGCCAAGTATGGAAATCCACCTTGTCCTCGAGCCCGGCATAGCCGGCCGCGTCGGTCACGGGCAGATTGTCGATTTCGGTAGAGGAGCCGTCCGGCATCACGATGCGTTGCCACACCAACAGAGCGCGCCTTTGCCCAAAGGCTACAACGCTGTCGTAGGTGCCGATCAGCCGTGAGCCCTGCGGGATGAGCAGGATGCTGCCGGTGACGCTGTCGTGCACATTCTCGGTGATCTGGGCGACGACAAGGCCGGGCAGATCGGAATTGATGCCGGTGATCAGGCTTGCAGCGATCACGCTACCGGCCATGATCTGATAGGGCGAAGCCGGCGTCTGCAGTGCATGCGGGTTGTAGATCCCGCCGGTGTTCCGTTGATCGATGAAATCGAGCTTGCGCTGTTGATTGTTCTGGTCGCCCTCGGCCGGCGCGACGGAAGCTCGCTGGCTTTCGGTATCTGGCTGCGGAGACGCCGTCTCGAAAGGCGAACGTCCGCCCTGCCCATTGCCAAAAGCTTCCGTCTGCTGGAGCCGGTTTTCGATGCGGAAGAGGACTTGCGACTCGCGCGCCTCAATCGCTTGTTGTGCAAGCCGCTGCGCCTCGGCGGAAACGTCTTGCCCAGGTGCGAAGCCAAGCTGGCGCTGGTGCTCGAGAATAGGACGGCCGAGATCCCCGGGCAGCGGCGGTCCAAGCACCGGAGCCTTCGGCTTGCTCCCGGAATAGTCCTTGGGCAGCGATTCAAGTCCCTCGGCGGTCGGCTTGCGGTCCGTGCTGTAGAGCTCTTCGGCCTGCTGTTTCAGGCGCAATGCGGGTCCCCGCAGCGCCATCATCGTGACGCCAAAAACAGCGCCGGAACCAACAGCAGCGATCGCGACGATTATGCCGCGCCTGAACCGCACCGCTCGGCGGGGCGAGGCTCGCAGCTGCAGCTGTTCGGGATTGAGCTTCGGCGGAGCATTCGGATGGGAAGTATCGGTCATGAGCCTCCCCTCACCTGCCAAAACGCGAAAACAGCGAAACCCGCCGCGGCGGTTTCCGACCGTCGGTTCTCGTAATGCGCACCACCTGCTGCTGTTTGGTGCCCAGCCTTAGCTCGGCCGCAGCAAAGAGGCGATCGACGATGTAGTAGTTGCCGCGCATGCGATAGTTGACGAGCTGGTTGTCCCCGTCGGCTCCGACGATGAAGAGCGGCGGCGCCTCACCTTGGTCTATACGGCGCGGGAATTCGATATAGACCCTGCTGCCATCATCAAAGGCGCGCGTCGGTCTCCATGGTGGCGTGTCGCCGGCGATCGAATAGCGGAAGCGGATGTTTTCGAGTGCTACGTTCGAGGCCGCGGGCATTTCAGCCTCGGCCTGAGCGTTGCGCCGCCGAAGCGCCACGAGTTGGTCTTCGCTGTAAATCCAGGAGAGCGCCGCCATGGCAGTTTTCTCAGTGCTTTGAAGCTGCAGGTGATAGGATCGCCTGTCCGTCGTGATGACCAGATTGGTGGCAAGCCCCGGCGCGAATGGCTTCACCAGCACATGAGTGCGCTGGTCATCGCCTGAGCCACTAACGGTGTCACCGATCACCCAACGGACCGTATCGCCGGCTGAGACCGAGGTCAGCTTCTCGCCCCGCTGCAATGAGATATCGGTGACGCGCTCCGGCGCGGCGTAGAGCTGGTAGAGCGCGCCGTCGGCAAAGGGGTAAACCTGCACCGCATTGACATAGCCAAACTTGGTGGGTTGTTGCGTCGCCGCCTTGTTGGCATCGGCGACCTGTTCTTCCGGCGAGCGCTTATCTGGGGCGGGCTTGCCGGGTGCGGGCATCAACTGACCAGGCAACGGTAACGGTTTCGGCACTTCCACGACCTTGACCGGCTTCTCCGGCGCCTTCTCGATCGCGGCTGGTTTGAAGTCCTCGTGGTCATAGGAAATCTGAGGCGGCGGCACTGGCTTCGAGGCACAGGCCGAAAGAACCGCAGCAGACGCCGACAGGATCAAGGCAGCACGAAGCAATTGGGCTCTATTTGTCATTGGCGGGCTCCTTAGGGGAAACGGGGGTTGGCGCGGCGCTGTCGAGCTCGCGCGACCAGTCGATGGCGTTGATGAAGACGCCGAGCGGGTTCTTGCGCAGCTGCTCGGTTGTCCTAGGCGGGCGGATGAGGATGGTGAGGATCCCGATCCAGCGCGTCGTGCTGGCGAGGCTGCCGCGCTCGAATACCTGCTCGGTCCATTTGACCTGGAACGAGCTGTCGGAAGCCCTGACCACGCTGGTCACCTGCACTGACACGCTGCGCGTGCCGATTTGACCGAAAGGGTCGTTCGCCTTGGCATATTCGTTGAGGAAGAGCGCCGCTCGGTCGGTGGCAAAGTCGTAGGCCGACAGCCAATTCTGCCGCACCAGAACCGCATCGGTGGAAACCGAACGAACATTCTGGATGAAGCGGCTGAGATGCCAGGCGATCTGGGCATCGTCGGGCTGGTAGTTTTGGACTGCCGGCGCGACCGCGTGCGCCTCGCCAAAGCGGTCGACCTCGACGACATAAGGCACGACGCGGCCCTGCATCGACTGCCACAGAAGCCCACCGGAAAGCGCCGTCGTCAGAGCCAGGCAGCCAAAGGCCATGAAGCGCCAGTTCTTGGCCTGGACGCGCGCCGCGCCGATGCGCTCATCCCAGAGTTGGCTGGCCTTCTGGTAGGGTGTTACGGGTTCGGGCGTCTTTCCATAACGCTGAACGGGTCGCTTGAAGAGCATCTAGTCTTCCTTGTCATTGAGGGAGGGATTGGCGCCGCTTCCGCCCCGATCTCCATCGCGCACCGCCTGCGTGGCAGCATTGCGATGGGCGCGTGCGGTCTGTTCGGAACGCAGACGCCTTGCCCAGACCGGCGCGGGGTCAGAGGCTGCAGCGGGCGAGGTTCCTGTCTTTGACGCGGTCGGCATGCCGCCGGTCGCGGTCCAGCCGGCATCGCGACCGGCGTCGGCACTACGGCGGAATGGTTCTGCTGCGGATCGCATTCCCCGCATCGCGGCGCCGCTAGCGGCACTCGCAACCCCCTGCAGCCCAGCAGCTACCCCGGACAGCCCGGACTCGGGCGATGTCGCGCGCCCCGTTTGCCAAGCGACGGTGGCAGCGGACCCCATGGCGGCGCCGGCACGGACTGCGGCGAGGCCGCCGCCTGTTGCCATGCGCGCGCCGGCAAACGCAGCGCCTCCGGCAACGAGCGTTGATCCAGCTGCGGCCGCCGTTGTTCCAAGTGCCGCGCCGGCGCCAAGCTGCGGCGCGCCGGAAACGAGACCCGAGGCAATCCCGGGGCCGAAAATGCCGAGCCCAAGCAGCGCCAGCGCACCCAGCACCTGAGACATGGCCGCCGCCAGGTCCGGCTCCTGGCCCTGCAGGGCGGAAGCGAACTCGCCAAAGAGCGTGGAGCCGATGCCGACGATGACGGCAAGCACCATCACCTTGATGCCCGACGAAATCACATTGCCGAGCACGCGCTCGGCCAGAAACGCCGAGCGGTTCCAGAGCGCGAAGGGCACCAGGACGAAGCCGGCCAGCGTGGTGAGCTTGAACTCGAGGATGGTGATGAAGAGCTGGATGGAAAGAATGAAGAAGGCGATGAGGACCAGGAACCAGGCCAGAAGCAGCACGAAGATGGTGAGCGCGTTACCGAAGATCTCGGGGAAGCCTACTAGCTGGCTCGCTTGATTGAGGAGCGGCCAGGCGCCCTCGAAGCCGGCCGCGGCAATGCGGCCTGGCCGCAGGAGACTGTCGGCGGACAGGTTGCCGGCCGATGCGTTGATGCCGAGACCGGCAAAGGAGCGGTAAATTATGTCGGCAAGGTTCTTGAAATTGTTCAGGACGAAGGCGAAGGCGCCGACATAGAGCACTTTGCGAACAAGCCGGCCAAGAATGTTGGGCTCGCCGCCGAACGCCCAGACCAAGCCCGCGAGCGTGATGTCAATGCCGATCAGAAAGGTGGTGAGAAAGGCGACGTCGCCCGAAAGCAGACCGAACCCACTGTCAATGTAGCGGGTAAAGGTCTCCATGAAGCGATCGATGACTCCGAGGTCGTTCATGTCGCCGCCTTCCTCGTTGTCTTGAAGAACTGCCGCTCAGTTGCCGGGATAAGCCGTGCCGGTGCCCAGGAAACGCTTCGTCGTCTCGCGAGCGGCTTCCTCAGACTGCGCCTTGCGCGCCGCATCCTCGGCCTCGGCCCGGAACTGGGTCGCAAGCAGCGTCTGGATCTGCATCTGCTGCTTGGTCGAAAGCGCGATCAGCTGATTCGTAGCCTGGCTTGCCTCGAGGGCACCTGCCGCGCCCTGACTGCGATTGACGAGATCGGTAAGCAGGTCGCCATCGGCCTGCACGTTCTCGACGATCTGCGACTGCGCGCTCATGGTCTGGCGGAACGCCTGCATGGCGCTCTGCCAGCGCTCGCGCGCGGCGCTCGCCACATCGCTGACCTTGATGGTGGCGTCGTAGCTTTCCGGATATTGCTGGCGCCACTGGTCCTGCAGCTTGTCGAGATCGAAGCTCAGGCCGCTCGCCTGGGTCATCAGACCGTCAATCCGTTGGAGCGAGCCGGTAAGCCGGCCCACGGAAGAGAAATCCAGGCGCTGAAGGTTGCGCGCCATGTTCTGCAGCATGGTCGCCTGGTTCTGAAGCGACTGGATTTGGTTGTTGATCTGCTCCAATGCGCGTGCTGCCGACAGCACATTCTGCGTATAGTTGGACGGGTCAAACACGATGAGCGCATAGGCCGGCTGGACGTAGTCAGCCATCGGTTTGGCGATCAGGGAAACGGTGACCAGGCTAGTAAAAAGGCGGCGTCCGATCATGACGATTGCTCCTTGTTAGGTTGAGGAAATTGCTGGAGAAGCTCGGCAGCCCAATCCAGGCCGCGCGCACTGAAGAAACGGGCGGCAAAGCTGCCCTGCCCTTCTTCGGAAAGAATATTGTCGATCAGGGTCTGCGCGGCCGGGTCGGAGGCGCCGCAAAGCGCAAGAGCGATCGGGCCTAGCCCGAGCTCGAAGAGGCGATTGCCGCGGCGCGACTGCAGATAGTAGTGGCGCTTCGGCGTGGCGCGGGCGACCAATTCGATCTGTCGCTCATTAAGACCGAAGCGCTCATAGGCTGCCCGTGCCTGCGGCTCCACCGCACGATCATTGGGGAGAAAAATGCGCTGCGGGCAGCTCTCGACGATTGCGGGTGCGATAGAAGAGCCGGCGATGTCGGCAAGCGACTGCGTCGCGAAGATGACGGAGACGTTTTTCTTACGCAGCACCTTAAGCCATTCGCGGATGCGGGCGGCAAAGAGCGGGTTGTCGAGATAGACCCAGGCCTCGTCGAGCATGAGCAGCGTCGGCCGCCCGTCAAACCGGTCCTCAAGACGATGGAACAGATAGGTGAGCACAGGCAGCACAGCGCCTTGGCTGTGCATCAGCTCCTGGGTCTCGAAACACTGCACATCCGAGATGGCCAGCCGGTCGTCATCGGCATCGAGCAGGCGGCCGAATGGACCGTCGAGCGTGTAGGGCATCAACGCCGATTTGAGCGCATTGGACTGAAGCAGGACCGACAGGCCAGTCAGCGTGCGTTCCTGCGCCGGCGCGGTGGCGAGGCTGGTGAGCGCCGACCAGATTGCTTCCTTCACCTCCGGGGTGACGGTGACATTCTCGTGGGCAATGAGGCCGGCGATCCATTCGGCCGCCCAGCTCTGTGTGGCCGGGTCATCGATGTGGCGCAGCGGCTGGAAAGCAAGCGCACCATTCGCACCCAACGCATGGTGGTCGCCGCCCATGGCAAGCGCGGCGGCGCGGGCCGAATTGCCTTTGTCGAAGACATAGATTTGCGCGCCAGCGTAGCGCCGGAACTGCAAAGCGATCAGGGCAAGCAGAACCGACTTGCCGGCACCGGTCGGCCCGACAATCAGCATGTGGCCGACATCGCCGATATGGGTCGAAAGCCGAAACGGCGTCGAGCCGCTGGTTTCGGCGAAAAGAAGCGGCGGAGCGTAATCGCCGGTGACCTCGGCAAGATGCTCGTTCTCCGCTGGACCTGCCCACACGGACGACAGCGGCATGAGATGGGCAAGGTTAAGCGTGTGAACGAGCGGCTGGCGAACGTTGGCGTAGACATGACCCGGCAATGAACCAAGCCACGCTTCGACGGCGTTGATGCTTTCGCGAATGGTGGTGAAGCCGAGCCCGTTGACGATCCGCTCGACGGCGCGAAGCTTTTCCGCGGCGGCTTTACGGTTCTGATCCCACACCGTCACCGTTGTGGTGAGATAGCCGAAGCCGACATGATCGCCGCCCAATGCCTGCAGTGCTGCATCGGCATCGAGCGCCTTGTTGTCGGCGTCGCTGTCGACGAGAGGCACCGGTTCGTTGGTCATTACCTCGCGCAGAATAGCCGCGATCGATTTGCGCTTGGCAAACCACTGCCGGCGGAGCCGAGTCAGCGTCTTCGTGGCTTCCGCCTTGTCGAGTGGAATGAAGCGCGTCACCCAGCGATAGGCGAAATCCTGGTTATTGAGCGCATCAAGCATTCCTGGCCGGGTGACGTTCGGAAAGCCGAGAACTGTGAGCGTGCGCAGATGCTGCTCGCCCAGCATCGGCTCTAGGCCGCCGGTCAGCGGCGCGTCAACCAGGACGCCGTCGAGATACATTGGCGTTTCCGGCACGGCAACGGGATGATGGCGGGTCGAGATCGTGCCGTGCAGGTACGTCAGGGTCTCGGCATCGTCGAGCGCGCGCACCTCTGGCACGAAGCCCGAAAGAAGATCGAGAACGCGGTCAGTCTCGTCTCGGAACCGGGCAAGCTCCTGGCGCCAGTCTCTTTCCCCTCCCAAGTGATGCGAGTCGACGAGAGCACTTTCCGCGCGCGCTTGGCCATCGGGCCCAGGCATGAAGACCAAGGTCAGATGATAGATGCTCTCGAAATGCGCGACCTTGCCCCCGAAGGCCGCGCGCCGTTCCTCATCGATCAGCCATGAGGCAGCATCGGGAAGCGCCGAGCTCGGATAGCCCAGCGCTTCGCTGCGCTCGGCCTCGAAGAATAATGCCCAGCCGGAGCCGAGCCTTCTCAGCGCATTGTTTGCCCGCGCGCATATGCCGATAAGTTCGGCCTCCGTCGCGCTTTCAAGGTCGGGGCCACGAAACCGCAATGTCCGCTGGAAGCTGCCATCCTTGTTGAGCACGATGCCGGGCGCGACGAGTGCTGCCCACGGCAGATGGTCGGCAAGCCGGTCGGCTTTGCCGCGGTATTCGGAAAGCTTCAGCATGCAAGCCAGCCCTTTTGACGAAGATGACGGACAAGCACGCTGGCAAAATCCGGATCACGCCGTGCGGCAAAGACCGCGAGCGTGTGGCCGGCGATCCAGAGGATCAGACCGGCAATCCACTGCTGCAGGCCTAGGCCGATGGCCGCGGTCACCGTGCCATTGAGGATCGCCACCGCCCGCGGCGCGCCGCCGAGCAGGATCGGCTCGGTGAGCGCCCGATGGACCAGAACCTCGAAGCCTTCGATATGCTGCTCTCCGGTGCTCATCAGACGACTGCCCCGCCGCCAAAGGAGAAGAAGGAAAGAAAGAAGCTCGAGGCCGCGAAGGCGATCGACAGGCCGAAGACGATCTGGATCAGCCGGCGGAAACCGCCCGCCGTGTCGCCGAAGGCAAGGGTCAGGCCGGTGGTGATGATGATGATCACCGCGATGATCTTGGCGACCGGCCCCTGCACCGATTCCAAAATCTGCTGCAGCGGCTGTTCCCACGGCATGCCGGAGCCGGCAGCGTGGGCCTGGGCCGTGAGAAGAAGCGCGACGGCGGCGAACGAAAGAAAGCGAAGCTTCTTGCGCATGAGGTGACCTTTCAGAGCTGCTGGAGTTGCGGAAGTGTGAGCGGGGTGACGGCGTAATCGCCGCTGCCGTCGAGACCCGTGACCTCGGCGATCGCGTCAACGCGGCGCGCGGGTCCTCTTCCGGCAATAAAGATGACCAAGTCGACGGCATCGGCGATCAGCCGGCGGGGAACGGTGACAACGGCTTCCTGGGCGAGCTGCTCAATACGATAGAGTGCGGAGCGTGCCGAATTGGCGTGAACCGTGGCAATGCCGCCGGGATGTCCGGTGTTCCATGCCTTCAGCATGTCGAGGGCTTCCGCGCCCCGCACTTCGCCGACGATGATGCGGTCGGGTCTAAGTCGCAGCGTCGAGCGCACGAGATCACCAAGCGTGACCGACCCCCGCCTCGTCCTCAAGGCAACACAGTCCTCGGCTGCGCATTGCAGCTCGCGGGTGTCCTCAATTAGGATCACTCGCTCATCGCATTCGGCGACTTCTGCCAACAGCGCATTCGCAAGCGTGGTCTTGCCCGACGACGTGCCGCCGGCGACCAGGATGTTGCGCCGCTCACGGACCGCCTTCCTCAGCGCATCGGCCTGCAGCGGGAGGATGATGCGATCGGCGACATAGTTGGCCAGCGTGTAGAGTTTTGCTGCCGGCTTGCGGATGGCAAAGCATGGCGCCAAGACGATTGGCGGTAACAGGCCCTCGAAACGCTCGCCTGAGGGTAGTTCGGCGCTGACGATTGGGTTGTCCGCATGCGCCTCGGCGCGCACGTGAGAGGCAACGAGGCGGACGATGCGTTCGGCCTCGGATGGATGCATATGCACGCCGGTATCGACCCGGCCTTCTCCCAACCGGTCGAGCCGCAGCGCGCCGTCGGGGTTGACCATCACCTCGATGACGGTCGGATCGGCAAGGGCCTCGGTGATCGCGGGGCCCATGGCTGTGCGCAGCATGGCGCGGCGGCGGTGGTCGGCTGCGGGATGAGAGCTCATCCTTCGCCTCCATTGCCATTGCCAAGCGAGCGCTTCCCGGAGGCGATCTGGCGACCGACCTGCTCAACGAATTTGTCAAAGCGCTCTTGGGCAATCGCCTGTGTCGCCCGATCCGGGATCGGCGTGTGGGCATGAAGCGTAATCGAAAAGCGTATGAAGAGCGCCAGGCTCTCCAGGATCACCTCGACATCGGTTCGGATATGGTCGAGGTCGCGGGAAAGACGGTCGAGCCGCCTGCCGTAGCGCTGGTCGAGTTCGTTCTCGCCACGCCGCTCGATGAAGGCCTCGACCGCTTTCGCGACGATTGCCGATTTTGTGGTCGACGGGTTGCGACTGAGGGTTTCCAGCTTCGCGCTTAACGCGGGTTCGAGCAGAAACTGGTGGCGAATGCGATGCGGCTTCATGGGGCTCGTTCCGACTGGCCGGCGCTGATGCGCCGGCGGCGGCAACGAACATCGTCGAGATCCGCAAAATCGCTTATGGGCGTTATCTACGCCGAGATACGCCTGAGCTGCGGAAGCGCTTAGAAGCCGGGGATGATGTCCTTGTCGTCGCCCCTTCCCTCGTTGATACCGTAGGCGCTAGACGCGGTGGAAACCCGGTCCATGACGCGCTTGTCGGCGAGTGCCTCGGCGTCATCGTCCGCCAGATTGAAGAGGTCGTCCTGATCTGGCTCCTGAGAGACGACGACGTGTTCTTCAGGCAGGCTTGGATGACGCTGCTGTTGCACGCCGCCCTCTTCTTCGATTGCCGCACTGGCGGTTTCGTCATCGGCAGCGAGACGGCGGTCAACACTGCGGACCTGTCCGCTCCAACCGTCCGGGCGCGACGCAGGACAGTCCGCGTACAGACCGTCGCGCAACACCGGCGCCGGCAGCACCCGTTCGGTGAAATTCTGGTCCTCGTAGTAGCGGAGCTTGTTCGCACGGATCGGCGGCAATCCTGATATCAGCACCAGCTCGTCAGCTTGCGGCAACTGCATCACTTCGCCAGGCGTCAGCAGCGGGCGAGCAGTCTCCTGGCGACTGACCATGACGTGCGAAAGCCAGGGCGCCAGCCGGTGGCCGGCGTAGTTGCGCATGGACCTGAGTTCCGTCGCCGTACCGAGCGCATCCGAGATGCGTTTGGCCGTGCGCTCGTCGTTGGAGGAAAAGGCAATGCGCACATGGCAATTGTCGAGAATGGCGTTGTTCTCGCCATAGGCTTTGGAGATCTGATTCAAGGATTGCGCGATCAGATAGGCGCGGATGCCGTAACCCGCCATGAAGGCGAGCGCGGTCTCGAAGAAGTCGAGGCGACCAAGAGCCGGAAATTCGTCTAGCATCATGAGCAGTTGGTACTTGCGGCTTTTCTTCGGGTCACCTTCCAACCGCTCCGTCAGTCGCCTGCCGATCTGATTGAGCACCAGTCGCACCAGTGGCTTGGTGCGCGAGATATCCGATGGCGGCACCACTAGATAGAGCGACATCGGTCGTTCCGCATCCATGAGGTCGGCAATGCGCCAGTCGCAGGCCGATGTTGCCGAGGCAACCGTCGGATCACGATAGAGCCCGAGAAACGACATTGCGGTCGAGAGAACGCCAGAACGCTCGTTCTCTGACTTGTTCAGCACCTCGCGAGCCGCCGAGGCCACGACGGGATGGACCCGAGGTGTGTCCTCCGTGCCGAGGTGGTTGGTGGTCATCATCCGCAGCAGTGTCGCGGCAAACGAGCGTTGCGGATCCGACAGGAAAGTGGCGACGCGCGCGAGCGTCTTTTCTTCTTCCGCGTAGAGCACGTGCAAGATGGCACCGACCAAGAGTGAATGACTGGTCTTCTCCCAATGATTCCGCCGCTCCAGCGCGCCTTCCGGATCGACGAGAATGTCCGCGATGTTCTGAACGTCGCGGACCTCATCTGAACCCCTGCGCACTTCCAGCAGCGGGTTATAGCGCGCCGATCTCGAGTCGGTCGGATTGAACAGGAGGCAGAAAGAGAACTTCGACCGCCAGCCGGAAGTCAGCTGCCAGTTCTCGCCTTTGATGTCGTGAATGACGGCCGAGCCGGTCCAGGAAAGAAGCGTCGGAACAACCAGTCCAACACCCTTGCCCGAGCGCGTGGGAGCAAAGGCCATTACGTGCTCCGGCCCGTCATGGCGAAGATAGCGGTCCTTCAGCTTGCCAAGGAAAACACCGGCTGGTCGAAACAGCCCTGCCTTCTCGATCTCCCAAGACACGGCCCATCGCGACGAGCCATAAGTGGTGACTAGGCCGCGCTGCCGCGCACGCCAGAGGGAGCCAGCGATGGCGGCCGCGCAGCCCATGAAGCCTGTGGTGGCCGCAAGCATCCCGGCCGTGTCGAAGACCTCGGGCGCGTATGCGTCGAAATGGAACCACCACTCGAACAGTTGCCACGGCTTGTAGATCGGCCATCCGGCTGCGACAAACCATGGGGGTCCGAGTTGCGGCTGATAATCTAAAGTTTGGGCGCACCATTGAGTCGCTGTCCATACGCCGAGAATGACGATGGCGAACACAATGACTATCTGACCGACAAGGAGCTTCGTCGGTGTCATGGGCGCAGCCTCCGAGTTTTGTTAAACGGAAGCAGGATGGCGTGACGTTTCAGAATATTGAAGATACCCAATATACGCGCCCGTGCGATGCAGTGAACGTTGCAGGCTTGGAAGATTGGGGGCGCCAAGAAATGTCATCGCGAAGGCACGAGCGAATGACTTGTATGGGGCCGTGGAACGAACCCGCTGCGCGGGAGGGGTGCCTGCGGTTGAGGTAGAGATCAAGAACCGGTCGTCGCGCTCGCGTTGAGCGTCGTTCGGCTGGAGCAGAGCATGGCGGGCTTCTTCAACAAGGAGCCTGACCATGCACCATCCCGTTCTCGACGCACCCGTGAGCCCGCTGCGCCAGCGGCTGATCGACGACATGAACATGCGGCGTTTCTCACGCGAGACACAGCGCAACTATCTCCGCGATATCGGACGCCTGGCNTGCGCCAGCGGCTGATCGACGACATGAACATGCGGCGTTTCTCACGCGAGACACAGCGCAACTATCTCCGCGATATCGGACGCCTGGCCACATTCCTCGGGCGTTCACCACACACAGCGACCGCCGACGACCTGCGCCGGTTCCAGATCGAGCAGCAGGACGACGGCGTTCCCGTGCCAACGATGAACAGCATCGTGTCGGCGCTGCGCTTCTTCTTCACCCACACGCTCGACCGCCCGGGCCTGGCGCGCCGGCTTGTCCGGCTGGCGCATCCGCGTAACCTTCCCGTGGTGCTCAGTCGCGACGAGGTCGCCCGGCTGCTCAACGCCACCACGTGTCTCAAGCACCAGGCCGCGCTCTCGGTCGCCTATGGCGCGGGCCTGCGTGTCGCCGAGGTGTCGATGCTGAAGGTTGCCGACGTCGACAGCGAGCGCATGCTGCTGCGCGTCGAGCGTGGCAAGGGCGGGCGCTATCGCAACGCCATGCTCTCGGCGGACCTGCTCACGCTTCTGCGTGAGTGATGGAAGGTCGGACGTCAGCAGGGCGTAATGCACCGCGACGGCTGGCTGTTCCCCGGACAGCACGCGATGAAGCCGATCAGAACGAGGCAGCTCTATCGCATCGTCGTCGAGGCGGCCCAGGCCGCCGACATCGCCAAGCGGGTGGGGCCGCACACGCTGCGCCACAGCTTCGCCACCCACCTTCTGGAGGACGGCACCGACATCCGGATCATCCAGGTGCTGCTCGGGCACGCCAAGCTCAACAATACCGCTTTCTACACCAAGGTCGCGACCCGCACGGTGCGCACGGTCACGAGCCCGCTCGACAAGCTCGGCCTGTTCAAGCCGGGAGAGATCTCGCCCGACGGCTGAGCCGTGCGCACCTCGATCGAGGTCGCCGACATCTTCCGTGCTGCGGGCCACCCTACCGGGCCGCCCATGCAGGTCACCTGAACCTCGCCCAGCTCAAGGTCATGTCGGCGATCGAGTATTGCCGCACCGCAGCCCTTGGCGGTCACGTCGAGGCTTGCGAGGACTGCGGCCAATGGCGGATCGCCTACAACTCCTGCCGCAACCGGCACTGCCCGAAGTGCCAGGGCGCGGCCGCACGGACGTGGTTGGCCGAGCGCGAGGCCGACCTGCTGCCGGTCGGCTACTTCCATGTCGTGTTCACGCTGCCCGCCGAGGCCGCCGACATCGCGTTCCAGAACAAGGCGCTCATCTACGACCTGCTGTTCAAGGCGGCAGCGGAGACGATGCTGACCATCGCCGCCGACCCAAGACACCTCGGCGCGCGCATCGGCATCACCGCGGTGCTCCACACCTGGGGATCGGCGATGACGCACCATCCGCACCGCGCGGACCGCCGGACTCCACGGCGACGAACCGGGAGAACTCTCCATGACCCGGCATGGCATGCTCCAGCCTTCAGCCGCAGGCACTCAGCCTCCGGCAACGGACCCACGCGTGTCCATGGTGATCATCGACGCCGAACGGGTCGCGTCCGGCCGCGCGACCAGCCGACAACACCGCGTGGCCGAAAGGCGAAACGGTCCGTCCGCACCAAACCCGCCGCTTCCAAGCGGCGGTCGCGCCATCGCCGACACCAGCCGCAAATCGAAATCCCCATAACCATCGCCTGCGGCCCGCGCGTTCCTTCCTCGGGGACTTTCGTACGCCTGCCGGCGCCCGAAACTCTTCACGTAACCGGACTGTCAGGTCTTCGCGGCGGTTACGCAGAAAGCTGCCGTTCTACAGTCGACCCCTTCGGAGACGTTCGGAATTCCGAAGAGCGATGCCGGAAGCGGACGTTCAATTCATGCCTCAAGCGTCATGACCGCATCGGGCACCCAGACGCGTTCACCTATATCCTTCTCACAGAAGGCTTGCCGCCGATCAGACCAGATCGACGGCAATCGGGCGGAACAGATCGATTGGGCCCAGCACATGGCCGTCCGGGAGAAAGCTCGCCCCGCTGAAGCCAGTGACCCGGCGCTCTATGCGCGGGAGATCGTTGATCGTCATCGGTCCGTTTCGCGCGGTGCCGACCAGGTGTCGAAAGGTCTTCTCCTCGATGCCGATGAAAGTGCCTGTGCTCCGATCGAGCCTGAAGGGATCGTTCGGCACGGCGACCAACTTTCCGTCTTCGACCTTGAAGGGCAGAACGCCCTTGGGATCGGTTGGGAAATAGCCTCCGACAAACCGCAGTCCCTTCAGATTCGCCAGCAGACATTCCCACAGAACGATCTGGAAGCTCAGTTCGTCAGTGATCGTCGTACCTGTCGCGAGCGCGGCCGAGAGGACGGGCTGGCGAATCTTCGCAAGGCTCGGCGCATAATGGAGAGAGCGGATCGCGGCTGCAAAACCGCCACTTTCATCGAAAAAGGGGCGCTCGCCCGGAGTCCGCGGATCCTCTGCGGAGAGGGTCGTGAAGATGGCGGGGCTATGGGTGTGGACTGCCCATCGCATCGCGACGATGTAACCCTTTACGCTCAGCGCGTTTTTAGACCGATCAAGAACGCGCACCCGATTGAACTGATTGCGCCACGTCGAGAATTTCTTAGCCTTGAAACCGACCGCCTCGATCGTGCCCTTCGCCTCTGCGAGCGACACCTGGCCTGTCGACTCCACGCAGAAATAGTCGGGTGCATCTCCCTCGGTGCCGGGATTGCATTCGACTGACACGCCATTGGTCCAAGAAAGCGCGCCGTGATTGCGGACGTCATCGATCCGGGCGACGTGCGTGATATCGAGGTGCTCGGCCAAGAACCAGCGACAAAAGGCCTCGCCGAGCTCGTTCGAGTTGTTTTGCTTCTTCGTTTTGTTGGCGCCGAGGCCGTTCGGCTGGAACCGAAAAGCGGTGCATGGCTCCAGATATCGAACATGTTCGAACTGGGCAGGGTCAGGGTTCGGCGGTCCCTTGTCGTAGCTCTGCAGATAATATTGGTGATACAAGTCGGCTAGATCGACCATGATTTCCGGCACTTGACTCCCCGGCTTCGCTGGATTCCTGAGTGAAGTGGGCACCGCCGGAAACTTGTTAAGCGCCAGTCTTACTGATTTCTGCATGCATCCCCCCAAGGCGTGGCCCAGCCAACGTCAGACAGCGACATCACGCGCATTACGCTGTTGCCGCTTTCCATCCGCTATACTGCGATAGTGGAGGAAAGTCCTTCCTCGATCGCGTCTCAGGCTATTGTGCTCATGTGGCGCGCATGATCGACCCGGCCCGGGAATGCATAATCCTCGACCGAGCCTCCACGTCGTTCGAGCCAATGCAGAAGGCTGGCTCTCACGTCGTTGGTGATCTCGAACTGAACCGGCCGCCCCGTCTTTTGCTGAACAACGATCGCGCGGGTCCTTATCTCCGGTCCGGCGACCACATCGCGAATCCTGATTTGACCAGGTCACAGCCGCGAAGCTTGCTGTCGATTGCCAGATCGAACAGCGCACGGTCCCGAACGCGTCTCTCGTAATCGAGCAAAAAGCAATAGCCCAAATCTGCTTCTGGGTGAAAGGACGCTTGGTGCCGACCTTCTTCCCAGCATTCCAGGCTGCGTGCTGGCGGCTGGCATCGTGAAATTGAGAATGGCCCATGTGAATTCTCCTCGGCCGTGATTGGCCGAGAGAGAACCGTCGCAGGACACTGCCGCTCATGGGGCCGCAAGCAGACTGTCAGGTTTAGCGAATTGGGGTCTGGTGAACTGATTTTTGGGAGAACCAACAACCTGGTTAGCCGCCGGTAAGAATTCCAAAACCACCAATCTAATGGCATCTCATTGTAGCTACCAGTTTTTCATCGCCTCTTGAGATTTACGCGTATCTCATCACCCAGGAACCAACCACCTCCCTCGCTCCACGAAGAGATGATTCCGCGAGTCTCAAGCCATTGGACCAATGCACGATTTTCATCTGATCTTGGCAATCTTGGAGTGTGATATCCTGTCGTGATCTCAGAGAACGGATATGGAAGCGCCGCAAGCACTTCGCGCGCTTCGTCGACCGCCATAGTCGAGTGAAACTTGTTGAGCAGGGAAATCTGCGTCTCAACGGGCCTTGAATTCAGGATCAGTGACCGCGCTTTAGCCGCATCCATGCCGGATATACGAACGTTGGTGCGGTCAAGAATCGGGCCTATGAGTGCCGCTCGCTTGGGCAGTTCCGTTAGCCTATTCAAATCGATCAGGTCGATTATCGCGCGCTTATCGTCATCTGTTATGTCGGCTTGAAGGAGCTCTTCTCGGAAGACGTCGTCGAGACCGAACATTCCGGGATCGGTGAGATAAGCTTCGATGTTTTTTGCCATGAAAAGGACCGGCAAGTCCGTATTGGCGTCTAGGCTTTCAAGGGTCTCCTTTGAAAAGGTGATCTTGCGCTCCACTATGAGAATAGTATTCTTCGAAGAATCGAGGCTTTTGGGAAAATTCTTGAACGTATTGGGCAACGCTCGGACATATTCCCGGTAACTGTCATCGCTCAGTGCATTCGCGTTAACAAGGAATTGGCGTAGCGGCAGTGTCTCGGGACCGTTACGCAGACTATGCTTCAGAATTACCGCGCGCACATCTTTCCGATCAAGATAGGCCACTAGGATTTCCGCCGCGAAGCCACTGCCTCCCATGAACGAGATACAATTGTCCCATGTCGGCGCGATACGTCGCAGCTCAAATACCGTGGCGTGCAATTTCTCCGGAACACCCTCCAGCGCTGGCAGGAGAGCCGTCTGTCGACCGAGAAATTCACGAAGATTGTCTTCGTCAAGTCCCTCACGACCTAGGAGATCAGTTATGGCTGCCGCATCTTCTTCAGAATTGTCGTGAAGCTCAAGGAGCACGTCGCTAAGATAGATATCAAGATCGCGTTCGACCCTGGTGATCAAGGCAGGATCTGTGAGCGAACGCAGCGTAGTGTAATTGCGCTCGCGAAACGCCATGAGATTGGTCTCGCCCATGACCTCGCGATAGATGTGTTCCACATTGGCAATCGAGAGTTCAAAAAGGCCCCGTTTTACCATGAAGCGCACGATGCCGGTGAACTTCCCTATTGCCGGAAGGTCTCGAACCTCGAAGTCAATGCGCTCGAGGCGTTCGGGTGCCAAGTCAGGTGCAAGTGCCAGAATTTCAGGGAGTTTCGCCGCGACGAAATCAGGGAACTCGTCGCCATCGCGTGCTAGTGTTTCTAGCGCTCTTTCCGGCAGGTTGGTTACCAACTGTGTGATATGGGAAAGATTGCGCTTGCTGGCGATTGCCGTCGGAACGAACTGCCTCCATTCGTCAGCCAGGCGGGAAAGCAACTTGGGGACGGCGCGTCCCGTGGCGTAGTAGGCCTCTAAGAAATCTTCGCAGCCTTCGAACTGGGACGCGATGAACTCGAAAAACTTACGAGTCTGATCGCTGTAGCGGCTCGCCTCGTTTAGAAGGCAGTCAACCAATTTGACGTTAAGAACATAGCTTTGCCCGAAGTCCGCTTCGCGCATCGCTGCGATGACCTCATTCGGGTTGTCAATCTGAAAGTCGGGGTCGGGAGTAAAGAACGCCCGTATCTGGATCAGAAACTTGTTGTCATTAGGCGACAGCCGACCAGAATGGAACAGCGACGTATATTGATAATACGTATCGTCGAGATGGCCTTCTAGAATCAAGAAGCGAGCCAGCTCGCCCTTCTCGCCGAAGCCGTCGAAAAGATCAGTCACACGGTCGGCGCTTGAACGCACGAGTTCATTGAACTTGGCTGTTCGAAGTGTCGCGATCTTCGCTCTAAGCTCGCGAATCCGTTGCAGGCTCTCGCTCTTGTTGGCCTCAGATTTGCTTTCAATTTCCGCCTTGCGCTGAAAGTAGGTTTTCTCGCTATCCACTTCGTTCTGCAAGGCGGAGATATCGATCCGCTGTCGGCTATTATAGACATCGCGGCAGGTAATATGCGGAACTGCGATTAACTGTTCAAACGCGTCGTGCCCAACAAGCGAGTGAAGTGCGATCCAAGACTGCCCGTCAAGGCTGATGCTATTGACGTTCGCAGGAAGCATCTGAACGAGCGTCATCGCGTAGATTTGGCGCAATTCTTTCAGGTCAGAAGGTGTCTGCCTTTCGGCAACGTCAATCTTTCGTTCGATTTCCGCTATCTCTGCCTTACAGGCCACCTCCTCGTGCGCAACGAGTTCATCGTGGCGGCCCAGAATGTCAGCGAGATTGCCTTCGCCCCGGTGCAGTTGTTCGAAATCCCTGGGGTAGACGTTCTTATATATCAGGACCGCAAGAAGCTTGTTGGCGTTGAGAGTATTTTCGTCGTCGGTCTCCAAATTGGCAACGTAGATGGCGTATTCATTGAAGATATTCTGAATAAGTCTCAGGTCGTCTAGATACCGTGAGACCTCTCGAAGGAACTGTCGATCAAGACGACCGTCGAGTTCAAGCCTCTTTCCCTGCTCCAGCACCATATCAATCGAGTTCGAAGCGTTTATGATGGGAATAACAGGAATAACGAATTCGAAGAACTTGGTCCGGTCTGTATTAACAAATACGTCGTCGCGCAGAGCGTAAAGAAATCTAATAGTTCGTCTGACTCCCGCGTTCGCATTCACCAAGCCGTTGATTTCACGCAACGTCACGAATATTTCTGCATCTTCGAATCGGTCCAGATCCTCAATTATTACGAGATCATATTCTGTTGACTGAAAGAAGTAGATAATTTCATCCAAATGACGGTTAAGTATTGAGTCGAGATTGTCTGATGCTGGCCTTATTTCTATGTCTTTTAGAGAGATACTTTTGAGTGACAGCCCAAAGCTGGCGACATAAAAGTTGTGCAGCGCAACCCACAGAAAAAGCAACGAAAACCCGAATATTGTAAAATTAGGCCAATTGCTGAATTCGAGTGGATCGAAAAAGGTGCCGTTGATTATCGCTTCCCGCTTTGTGAATACGTACCAAATCGAAAGTAAGCCGAACATGATGCACAGCGATTTGAAGATCGACAAGACGCCAGGGGATTGAATTCGCTTAAAGCGCGACAGTGGAAGTTTGTTGGCATCTGCACCATACAGCATTTGCTGAAGTATGCTTCTTTCAATCTCCTGCCGGCTCACTTTGAGGCTTGGGGTGCTAGCTTCTTTGTCGCCTGGTGGGCTGGCCTCTTTCACGAACGCCGCGAGAGATATGTGAAGTGAAGGTCTTCGGTATCTTTTCAGGAACGATTGGATGATGCTGCTTTTTCCTGAACCATAAGGCCCCGTCAGCGCTATATTGTTCACCCTCGGGTCTGTCGTCGCGAAGAGCAAAGCTTCGGAATATACACCGGCCTTGTCAGCTTGGTCGGTCGGTGCAAGATTTACAAATTTTGCTTTTGTGACGGCGGGTCGACCAATACCTTCCAAGAAGGCGCCGAAACTAGTGAACCAGCCACCCAGCCAATTTGTTAATGTTGGAGTTCGTTCGCCCATAAGTAACCCAAATATCACTGATCCAAGCGGCAAATATCACTGAGGAGCCGGAAAACACCGACTTTTTATCTCCGAGAACTCCGCATTTGGGAATCGATCAATAGAGTCCCGCCGCCCGCAATCATAGCGGGAAGTAGCCATAGGCAATAGTCTCGATGATTGGCAGCTTTCGGGCGCTCACGGTATCAGCCGCAACGACCGAGATTGTGCGCGTTCCCGCCTGGCAGCTTTGGGGCCGGAACCGGAATTTCCGCTTTCGGTTCGGCCGGGCAGATAGCTGCCTTTCAGCAACCAGCCTCATTGTCGCCATCCGTTTATTGCTGCGAGAATGGTCGCTTCGACCCGCTCATTGAAATTTGGATCACACACCTTTTCTACCAGTGTCTCAGTCTAGTGTGCCCTATGGCCGCGCGATCTTGCTTTCCTTGCTAAACAATCATTATGCTGACCAGCGAGTGGGTGAAATCGCGGAACTAGCGTGTGCCGTCGTTCTGTAGCTTCCTCATATTTGAACCAAGTCAAACTACGTTGGTGATGTCCCTTTGTCGGCGCGTCGGTTGGACCGTTCGCTTTATTCCTGATCCTTCAAGACGCTATAAGTTTCACAAAAGCGGCTATTCTGAAGTTTCGCGACCTGGCGCTTTGGCCGAGTTTGGCTCTCTCGGAGAAGGCGAAACTCAGGGGCGGTTGTTGGTGGTGGAGGCTGAAGAGATCGAGGCTAACAACATCCTTCAACTCATCCGCGCCGCCGATGTTGTCATTGAAGGGTTCCCGGATCAGGAACACGGAAACACTGCGGGCTTCGAGTTGCCGGATGATGCGTCCGAGCAGGCAAGCATCTTCAAGAACATCTTCCAGACTACCGGGTTCTTTGAGCGTTTCTCGTTCAAGAGGGAGAGGCCGGTGGCCGTCGCGATGGCGGTCAACGCTTGGCCAGATAGGCGAATTGTCTATGCGATCCACAAACTCTCAAGATGCTACGAAACAGAAGCCATCACGCCCTGGTCGGCGCACCCACGGTTTGGACAGATCTTTGAGAAACATTCCGACGAGTTCTCAGACCATGTCCGCAGTTCGATTGCGATAAACCTTGCCTTCTCCGCTATCGAAGAGATGAAGCTGCAAGTGAAATCCAGCCGGGAAAAGCCGCGATGGCTGGACAACAAATACACGTGGAACCCGACAGTCTTGATGGACCTCAAGTCTCGACTCGACAGGGTTGGCATTAATCCAGAGAGAACCTTCGATTGGATAGTGAGGGGAGACGAGACCGAAATACCGATCGAACCGGTGCGCGACCAATTCTCAGCATATAGCGATGGAAAAATAGTCAGAGATGTCCAATTCTCTCTTCCTGACGCTATTCACGCATGCAGTTACTTACGGAATTTCGTGACTGCACATGCCTTTGGAAAAAGTACACAGCGTCTGGGGCCTTACGAAGTGTACAATGTCCAGCAAGTAGCGCGCTTTCTGATCCTCTCAATATGCGGCCTATTTAACGTGTGGACACGTGATCTGATGGAACAAATGGCACTCCAACTTAAATGTGACGAAAGTTGACCCGGCTGATTTTTGAGGCACCGAGAGCTCGCACGCAGCGGGCCATCCGGTGACAACCACCTCTGGCATCAGCCTAGCGGTATGGCTCGGAAGACGCTCTGTAGAACCAGTGCTCGACGTCGATCTGCGCGCGAGTCCCGATGAACATATGCGCCAGAACTTGGACCGGTGGATGGGCGCTGCCGCGCATGTGTCCCGGGCCCGATCTCTTCAAGTTTCCCAGACCTTCGCGCTCCCGCTGTCGAAGAATGTGTAGCCGATCGTGGAGCCTGCGGTCTTCTGATACTTTGCCAGGAGACCGTCCAGCGCCCTGAGCTTGTCGCCATCCGGTTTGTAGACGCCGAAGTAGATGTGCTTGGTCTCAGACCCGAAAATGGCGCGGTAAATGTGAGCGTCGTTCTCGTCAGCGCTATGTCCGTATATGAACGTCACCGCGGAATTGCCCCTGAGGATGTCGAGGCAATGGCGGAGGTAGGCGACTGAGTTAATCCTGCGCATCTTCTGGGTGCTCGTGCCTTCCGCAACGTAGACCGGGAACTTGCCGCGCTTGGCGATCTCGTCAGTGATCGTGGCGATGACTCCAGAACCAGTGTCGACTGCCTTCATTATCTCTCCTGCTCCGCTCTCAAAGAGATGGAGGCCGCCGTGCAGGTTGTAGAGATGGCAGTATGCGTCCTCCGAGAAGGGGCCGTGGAAGGAGCCAGCAGTCTTACCCAACCCGAATCCGTCCCGGAGAAGCCGCTTCTCAAGATTCACCCAGTAAAGCAGAAGATCATAGTTCAGCGAGAACACGGTGGAGAAGCAAGACAAGAAGTCTGCGCTGCTCGTGTATTTCGAACCTAGATCCTCCCGGTGCTTGGGGTGTGTCGCGTTGACTGCCTCCACCAGTGCCTCTCGCACCTTCCGGGCATCCCCCCTCGATCTCGGCGGCATGGGCGGCGTTCCCGTACGCCCGCTCCACCAGCACCGCCCCTTCTAGAGCGCGCACCACGGCCTCGAAGTCGACCGTCGCGAGAGCGTCGAAGAGATCGCGCACCGGAGTGCCGGCGGCGAGGCCAGACTTGTCGAGGAGATTGCGGTAGCTGAAGTATTGAGCGGAGAAGCCATTGCCGAGCAGCAAGGCGCGATCCTCGCCCTCCGTCCGCTTCATGGCATCATCAAAATCGATCACGTCCGGCATCGCGTACTCGCTCCAAGTTGGGATCTTTTATTCTGTGCCACGCTTTTGACCAGTCAGGTGGCATGCGAACAACCGATTTATCAGTGAGATGGTGTGAGTGGGCCGGATTGCTGCCCGTCCGGTTTCGTCATGATTCGGCAATAAGCTGCCGCTCCGATAGCGACCGCCTGGCGAAAAGACCGGGCCGCCTGTTACGGACGGCTTTCAATGTCGCGGGGAATGCAAAGCGGTCCCCAAACCGGCCGGCGCAGGGGAGCGCCCTTGCACTTGCGGGGCCATCCTAATTGAGCTCGTGGATCGCAACGCCCGGCACAACGGCCCTGGCGATCTCGCACAGGTGCTGATGATGGGTGAGGTAGATCACCTGGCCGGCAGAAGCCATTTCCGCAAATAGTTTGAAAACCTCCTCCGACCGGACATGGTCGAACGTTTCCATGATGTCATCGGCAATGAACGGGACCGACGGTCGAAGCTTCGCGAATTCGTAGTAGCCGGCAAGCCGCAGCGCCAAATAGAGCTGAAATTGTGCGCCCTTCGACAAGGCGTCGGCGATCTTGGACTTGCCGTCGCGTTGCAATGCAATCAAGACCTCGCCGCCTTTGGCAGGCTGGGTTGCCAGCCCCAAATACTGGCCGCGCGTGATCAGCGCGAAGGCGTCCGACGCCCGCGCCATCATTCCGGAGCGATGACGGTCACGATAGAGCCGCAACGCGTTTCCAGCCGACATGACGCCGAGTTTGAGCTCGAGATAACGCACAGCCTTCTCCTCGATCTCGAGCAGGACGGTTCGGCGTTCGGCATCGATCCGGGCAACGGTGCTGTCGCTGCCAATAGCGTCGAGCTTGTCGGATGCTCGGGTCTGCCTAACAAGCTGCTGCTTTATCGCTTCGTCAAGACCCTGAATCCGCTGCTCGTTTTTGGCCTTTTCGACCAGGAGCCTTTCGGGATCGAGAACGCCCAACATCGCAATGGCCTGCTCCAGTCCATCCACCGCGAGTTCAGCGCACAGTTGCTGCTCAAGTCCGATCACAGCCGCGCGAAGCCGATCCCTGTCGCGCAGAACCTCGTCGCGTTCAACGACCTCGGAAAGTGTCGTCACGCCAAAGGCGCTCAGGATCTCGTTTTTGCGACGCTCATGGGCCGAAATCTCAGCATCGAGAGCTTCGCGCGCCTCTTGTGGGCGCTTCATGTCCTCGACAAGGTTTGCTTTCATTTCGCGCGTGCGTTCGGCGCGCTCTAGACGCGCGGCAAGCCGGATCGCCAATTGCTCCGGCTCGTCGTCGCTGGCCGGCTCGCAAGTGGCAACCGCGGCAGCGGCAACTTCGACCACGAAGTTGGCCCTGTCGGCTTCCATCTTCTCGATGCGGAGGCGCATGGCATCCCGCTCCTGCAGGCCTTTGGCGAGTTCGGCCAGCTGATCAAGGACGGTGCCGACGCTCGATGCGGGAACCCCGCTCTCGAGCCATGTGCCTTCCAGCGCTTGCGCGATGGCCGCCAGCCACTCCTCCTCGCGCCGCTCCGCCATGCCCACCGAGCGTCGTCGCGCGGCCAGATCCTCTTCCCTGGCGGTCACCATCCTGAGAGCTTCGGCATGTTCGGCATCCACCTTGCGTTGGCGGTCAAGGAAAAGCTCCGCGACGGCCGCTATGGTCTCCAGTCTGTCGCCAGGCTCAGGAACTATGCCGACGCTTCGCAGTGCGCCGTCCAATTCAAGTCGGATACCCTCCTCCTCGTCCGTCGCACGCCCAGCCCTCTTGCGGGCAAGCTCGATCTCCTCCCAAGCCACGAGCGCAACTGCTCGCGCGGCGCCACGGTCTTCGATCAGTTCGATCGCGCGCTCGAGCGATGAGGCGAGGTTGTCAGCGAGAAGCTCTCTTGCGGCGCCACGCATTTCCAAAGACAGAGCCTCCACCGCCGCGTCGGTCCGCTCGAGTTGCTCGCCTATGCGCGCAACATCGGCCGCGGCTCCGGCAAGGCTGCTTGTTGTCGTTCGGATCTCGGCCAGTTCGCGGGCGTCGGACAGCCTGCCGGCGCCAATACTGTCGTCGCGCGCCAACGCCACGGCAAAATCATCCGCTGTCTTGCCTGTGAGTTCGCCCCGGTGCTTTGCCCAGGCCGCGTCCCGATCACGCCTGATGACAGCGGCTGTTTCATCGTCGGCCACATCGGTAGAGGCACGCAACGCGTCAAGCCGCCTCGCGAGCAGGGCATGACTGGCTTCATGTTCGGCAAGGCGTTCGGAAAGCATGGCCCTGGCCTTGCCGAGATCCGCGGCCTGCACCTTCCACGCCCCGATCTGTGCGGCGCTGGGCGCGGTGATGCTGGCTAGCGCTCGCGCACCTGCTGACCACGGCAGAAGGCGCAAGAGCGCTGCTTCCCAGCGAACGGTGCCCCCATCTTGCGCGTCGCGTGCTGCCTTGAGTTCCCTGACGTGGTCGCTCGCCCGCGCTTTTGCCAACGCCGAGGTGAGCCTGGATCTAGCGGGCGCGGGCACGGCCCTTTCCTCGCCAATCTTTTGCCGCGCGGTCTGCAGCGCATCGACGGCTGCCGCGGCCTCGTCGCGGGCGACGCGCACGCTTGTGGCGACGCCGGATCGCTGCTCGATCAAGGCGCGGACAGCCCCAACGGTGGCGGCAGGCAAGAGCAGTGCTGCCGGGTTCGGTTCGGACGACCTGGCCAGGGCGGCAAGGCATGTCGCCACCGCGCTGTCGAGGATCTGCAGCTCCATCCTTCTGTTGGGAAGGTCAAGGCCCGCCGAAGCATAGCGCACCCTGCTTTCCGCGAGATTGCGGATGCGCTCTGAAATCGCAAGAATCGCCTCGTCCATGTCGACCGCGGCGACCCTTGCTGTCAAACGCTCGATTTCGTCGATGTTGCCGGCGAGCCGTGTTCTCAAGCTCGCGTCGTCATCGATGAGACCGGCCACACTTCCGGTCCAGGTGCGCGACGGCGCCGCGATATCGGGCAGTTCAGCCAGTTGGTCCGTCTGGCGCTCGATCTCCTTCAGGATCGGGAAGGCGCGAAGATACCTGGCAATCGTATCGAGCCGCGCCGACAACACGGAGCGCTCCGTGATGCTGTGCTCATATTTTTCCGTAGCGTCGACACGGTCGGCCTCGAGCGTCTCGAAGGTCGAAGCCAATGTGTCGATGGCGTCCTTCTCAGCCTTCAGCTCGGCGAGGCGCTTCTTGAGCCGTGCCAGGTCGGTCCCGTGCGCCTGCTTCCGGTAGAGCCCGTCCGCCTCGGCGTCGAGCGCGCTCAACATATCGTTGGCTTGCCCGAGCCCGGCACTGGCGGTGAACAGCAGCTTGCCAAGGTCGCCGCGCGACTCCAGGATCGATTTGCCGCCTTCTTCCAGGGTCTCGTCGTTCAACGAGAACATGGTCTGATATGCATCGCGCGACAGACCGGCGAGATGGGCCGTTATCGCCACCTCACTCAAGGGCTGGCCAACCTCGTTGAGCAGCGAGTTGCTGCGCTGTTTCGTGCGCGTAAACGTCTGCTCGGTTCCCGTGAATTCGAGCACGCCCCCGATGCGCATCGCGCCGTACTCGTGCAGGAAATTGTAACGGCTGCGCTCCTCGATGCCGAACAACAGGTCGAGGTAGCCCGAAAGCGCGGTCGACTTGCCGGCCTCGTTCAGGCCGAACACGATATGCAAGTCGGGTCCGGACGCCGGCTTCGGGAGGAAGTCGATCGTACGGTCGGTGAATTTGCCGTAGCGGATAAGGTCAAGGCGGCGCAGCCTCATGGCGACCCACCGGCCTTGAGGCGGGCTGTCACCAGGTCGGCGCCGCCGGCAAGCACCTTGCTGAGAAACAGTTCCAGTCCGGCCTCGTCCTTGCCGGCGAAATCGCGCCCCTCGGCCGGAAGGTCGGCGATCAGCTTCTGGACAAACGCCCTCACCTCGGCACGGAAGGCTTCTGAAGTAGCGTCGGCGCGCATGGATTGGGCTAGTTCGAGAATCGGGTCCGCTGTGCCACGGCTCGTTTCCGCCCTGCGCTCGGCAAGGTCGAGCTCAAGCTTTTCCACCCATATATCGCCCGTCTGTTCCGCGACCTGATTGGCTTCCTCCAGCAACACATCGCGGTCGCGGATCAAGGCCCACGACAGGGGGGACGCTCCGGAAAGGCTGAGCCGGATAACCGCATGGCGGGACCGGACGGAAGTCCGGATGTCTTGCAGAGCGGATCGGATGCGGCCCACTGCCTCCGGCCATTCGACAGTGCCGGTCACGTCAACGTTCACGCGTTCGAACTGCGCGATGCTGGTCAGCCGTTCCTCGATCTCTATCAAGCGGTCGTCGCGGATCGTCACCAGGGTGACGGATTTCTCGCCGGCCTCGTTGATGTCCCTGCCCTGCGGCATTCCCGGCATGACCACCGTGCTTGCATCGGGATGAATGGTGCGCATATGGATATGGCCGAGCGCCCAGTAGTCGAAACCATGCGCGTGCAGATCAGCCAGGTTGCAGGGGGCATAGACATCGTGCCCGGGCGATCCGGCGAGACTGGTGTGCATGATGCCGACATTGACCGCGCCCTCATGGGCGGCCGGATATTTGGGCAGCAAGCTCTCCGGTGCCTTTGGGGTCGCGAAGCTCAATCCATGAAATATGACGTCGAGCCCGCCGGCGGTTTGCTGCACAGACTGGGGACGGCCGCCGAAGATCGTGACGGTGTCGGGAAACACAAGCTGTTTCGATATCCGCGACAGGGCGTCGTGGTTGCCGCGAATCTTGAAGACCCTGATGCCGGCCTGGTGCAGGCGGGACATTTGCGAGGCCAGAAAGCGGGCGGTTTTCATCGACGTCTGATCGCCATCGTAGAGATCGCCCGCAATGACCAGCGCATCGACACGCTCGGCAAGACAGAGATCGACAATCGAGATGAACGCTTGGCGGCTGGCGTCACCGACGAGCTCGGCAAGCTCAGGGTTGCGCAGCGCCAGCGAGCGCAGCGGCGAGTCAAGATGAATGTCGGCGGTGTGTACGAATCGAAATGCCATTCAGGTCTCCAGCCCCTGAACATAGTGATATTCGACTGCGGCTCGATAGATGAATTTCACGACAGGTAGTGGTGCTAGCCGAGCCGTTCTACAGGTCGTGTCTCGGGAGGCGGTTCACCTCGCTATCTCCTGGCCGCAAGATGTCCAAAGCCGTAAGGGGTGGTGACCGCCGCGGCGATGGTGGTAACGTCGTCCAGCGTGTTGCTGGAGGTCGGTATCAATTCGAACGTCGCCCCACCATGCAGCCGGCGCAACAACTCTGAGATCGCCAATGTCGCTGCCAACAGCCCTACGAAGGGAACACCGACCGTGCGCGAGGCCAATATGGCAAGCCCGCACTCGTCCATGCCCGCGTTGACGAGTTTTTCGTAGGCCGGCATGTGCGCGACGGATGCGGCGGGGATCGCGACATTCGACCAAATCGAGCGCGCCGTTCGCGACCCAGGAAACGTATGGACAGAAATGCCGCGGAACCCGTCGGGGGCAGCGCCAAGGCCTGCCTCAACCACAAAGTCGAAATCAGCATCCTCCAATGCCGCGCGCGCTAGCGCATTGTCGACGCCACACAGCGCAACGCCCGGCTCAGCGTTCTCGCGCTTGATCGCCGGACCGAAGCGACGCTCCTCGATGACCGTTTTGAACCCCTGCGCTTCCAGCCATGCGGCGGCAATCCGAGCCTTTTTCGTACCGACGTCGGCGTCAAAAGAGAGCATCGACGTGCTAGCGTTCGAGGTCGCCAAGGTGTCGAAATCCTGGAGGACCAGCTCGACCTCGGCGTGATCCTTGTAGGGCAGCGCGGCCAATACCCAGCAGAATGCTTGCCCGAGATTGCCAAGGCCAATGAGCCAGAGGCGCGATGGCAAATAGCTGAGGGCAGGTTCGTCAGCCGACGGTTCACGCCAATCCACACCCGGCCTCCAGAGCGATAGGCCCGCCACGCGCCGACCCGCCATCGGATGATCGCCAGCGTGGAAGCTGAAGACCTCCGTCATAAGGCAAGCCGCCGCTACCAGCGGCGCGAGGGCCATGTGCTCATCATCCGCAAGGCGCAACTGATCGCGCAATGGCGCAACGCCTCCGCGCCAGCCTTCCCAGGTGAGCCGCCATCCGACAACGGTGTTTGGTGGAGCCTCGCCATTCCCGATGACGGCAGCAGGTGCAACGGCATCCGCCGCGTCACAGCACAGGCCGCCCAGATCTGCGATCGCATCACGCAGCGTCGGCGCTGTGCTGAGCGTAGTCAGGTTGTTGCATTCGGGAGCCCCGACTACCCGTACCCCGGCAAGCAGGGTGCGGTGGCCGAGATTGACCAGGGAAAGCAGCGCCACCTGCTTAGCAGCCGAGGCGGCGATGTCGGCGCCGACATGGACATTGAGGCCAAAGCGGCCCAGCATGGCCATCGCTTCCTGATGAGAGGCGGCTGTGCCACGATCCATGAAGTACTTGGCGGTGCGGTGCAGATTATCAGCGCTGAGCGTGTTGGTCATCATTATCCCCAGAAGCCATTGTAGAAGTAGCCGGTGGCATGTGCTTCGGTCCGGTCGAACCACTGATGTCCGCCCCGGTATTCGAAGATGCCCAATCTCGCCTGCTGAACCGGGACGGCGGCGAAGTTCGGTACGATGATCGCAATGTGCCCCTCGCGAGCGACCATCGGGTTGGTGCGATCGCTACCACTCTGCAGCGCAACGCCCGGATGCGTATGCACGTCCGCGACGACCGTTAGGCCAAGCGATCGGCAGCGCGCCCACAGCTTGGCGAAGGCATCTCCATGGAGGACGCACACACCCGACGAATACGCGTCGGGATCCAACTCATCATAATAGATTGCCGTGACCGCCCGCCGCCGCTTGCCCGCGATGACGCCGAGGAGAAACACGCCGGATTCGGTGCGCCCGCCACCTCGGCGCCGCAATTCGGCAAGCGTGTTGCCCCACATTTTGCGCGACATCGATAACCGGTGCTCAGGCGCCACGAACGCCCGAATAATCGCCTTGATGGAAAAGGTCATGGAGCTGCTCCAGGTAACAGGTGATGCCGCGTTTTGGATCCCACAGACGGCTCGGATGGTCGGTGATCCAACCGGGATGGCCTTCGATCGAGAGGCGATCGCAGGGCAGGTAGAGGCACCGCCCCCTCACGCCACTCCGGGCGGAAGATGGAGGGCACGATGGACCGGCCCGTGGGCCAGTCCTTCGCCGGCAGTGGTCCGTTAGTGCGCAGGTCCCATGGCTGCGCCGTCACCGGCAACTGCCGGTAGCCAGTGCACTCGAAGCGGAATGCGAACTCGGCAGGGCTATTGGGCCGCTGCGGCGCCGTGACCGCGATGATGACGTGCGGCCAGGAGATCATGCCTAGACGCCAGCGCCCATCGATCAGATCGGAAGAGCGTCGTGTAGGGAAANGGCCGCTGCGGCGCCGTGACCGCGATGATGACGTGCGGCCAGGAGATCATGCCTAGACGCCAGCGCCCATCGATCTCGCCGACCCGGAAGGCAGTGGCCGCCAGATCGGCCTCCAAGAGCAGTCGGTCCGGCGGCACCACACGGTTCATGGCTCAGCCCTCGACGCGCTTCTCGGGGACGAGGTCGAAGCAGACGGCACAGGTCTTGCCGTCCGTCAGTTCGTTGAGCGGCGTATCGCTTGCCGGACGGCGCGTGGTGCCACACATCTGCAGCACATGCTCGTCCGCGTCGTGCGCGCTCAGCTTGAATTTGTCGATCGCCCAGGCCTTGACACGGCGCACGCGTGCGCCCGGGGCGAACTTGTGCGTCGCCGTCTCCGCCAGATAGTTGATCGTCACCTCGATCTTCTTGCATTTGGTGACGTGCACGTGGGAGCCGCGCTTAAGGTCTGTCGCCGGCAAGTTCGGCGTCATCGCGTGTGGTACCTCCGCCTCGTCGATGAAAATCGCGGTGTCGGCGTTGATTGCGATCCCGGCATGTTTGATCGCTTCCAAGAGATCCGCGACGAGCGCGGCCTCCACGATCTCGGTCTCGATGGCCGCGGGCAGTTCACGGCTACGGATGAAGATGGTTTTCGTAGGCATTTTCGGTGCTTCCTTTCTGGGGCGTAAAACCCTCTGAAAGTGAAGCGCCGCGAGCGCGGAAAAATGGGAACTGGCCGGCTAGCCGCCGCAGGTCAAATAGTAGGGGCAGCCTGGGCAACTCCGGCCCGTCTTAGGACCGAAGTCGCCACTCTCGATTCCGGCGATTGCTTCCGAATATCGTTCCAGCAGCTTGCCATCATCCTTCAGCGGCGGAACCATACGTTCACCGGTCCCCAGGTAGTATGCCTCGACCGTGATCCGCCTGCCGGGATAAAGCTGACGGGCACCCAGCCGAAGCAAGGCGTAGATTTCCTTGTCCGATTCCGACTTGGTCTTCTTGCCGGTGCGAACCCTCTGGATCGTCACGCAGCCGTCGGTCGCGATGATGACACGATCGGGGGTAACCGCAACCTTGCGGCCATCGAGGTTGACCAACCATTCCCGCCGGTCGTAGTGACCAGTTTCACCTATGACGGCTTCGGCCATACGCGTGACCATTTGCATCCCGATGGCACGGTAGTATTTCTGAAATGGGTGTTTAATCGGACCGTGTTCGGCCCAATCGGCGGTGAAGTGCGCCAGCGTATCCGCGACCCCAGCCGTAGTGCCTGCCGCGCGCTGGTCCTCAAGCCAGCCGACCGTATCGTAGACACAGGCGTGGAACCGCACATAGGCCGAGCTCTCCGGACCACCAAGAAGCCCATCCTTCACCTTGTAGCCATAGCGCGCAGGGCAGTTGATATAAACCCCGAGAGCATCTTCCCCATAGCTCAGGGCGGGCGCGGTCGCCCGCGCTAGCCCCCGCTTGGCGTGGGCCGCTGGCCCTGCCGCACGGTTTCTGCTGGAAAGCCCTGCAAGGAGCGCGAGAAACTTCGATGGACTGGATTTTCGGGAAGGTGTGTATCGCTCGGCGCGGCTCAATGCGAGGTGATCGCGCGCTCTCGAGAGTGCAACGAAGAATAGTGACTGCTCCTCGTGATCGTGGTCATCCGACGTCATAGCGAGCCGGTCGAGAGAAGGCGGCGGAACGCGCACGGCTTGGCGGTTGCTCGGCATGTACGTCGTGGCGAGGCCCGGCAAATGCACGCCGCGAAATTCCAATCCCTTGCTGCCGTGAATGGTCATGACGCGGACCGCGTCCATGTCGGTCGCTTCCGACGAAATTGCTCTGTACGCCGTATCTTCGTTGAGCGCCTCGATGCGCCGTACGCGAGCCAGAAAGCGTCGCCGGCTTCGCCCGCCAGTGGCCGCGAATTCGACAGCCACCTTCAAGAACTGATAGATTGCAATGAGCTGCTGCTGCGCGGCCGGGTCCTGGCGCAAGAGAATAGGTCGAAGATAGTCACTCCGCTCGAAAAGCCAGGTGGTGAGCATTGTCCAGGGTGAAGAGCGGCGCAAACCCCCTAACTGTCCAGGCCAGCCTGGCCAGACCTGCCCCTCCGGCCCCACTGAGACCTGGCACCTCAGCAAGGCGTGCAAGCGCTTCAAAGACGGACACTCCATTTGCGCGGCCCCACTCGATTAACGTGAGCACTTCTTCCCGCAACACGGCGTATTCGGGCAGTGCCGCGACGCGCGCCAGGCCCACCGCGCCACGCTCGGCGTCAAGCGCGAGGAGGGATAGCAAGTCCCGGATCTCAGCGCGCTCAAAGAGGTCGCCAAGATAAAGGAGTGGCACGTTCATCGCCTCAAGGGGCCCCGTAATTCGCGCCAGGGTTAAGTGCGTTCGGGCCAGGATGACCTGGTCCGCGAACGGAATGCCGTTCGCATGAAACTGCGCTATCTGATCGCGGATGCCAGCAGCCTCGTCGCTCACGGTCGGCGCGACTGTGAGTGAAATGCTGCCCGCTTCCGGGCGCTCAACTTTCCATTGGCTGGCTACGCGCATGCCGTCGTTGGCGAAGCGTTGAAAGGCGTCAACGATAGGTTTCGTCGACCGGTAATTTGTATTGAGGGCCAGGCGCGTCCCCTTGAAGTCCGGCACGAAGCGCGCGACGTTCTCCGGCTCCGCGCCGCGGAAACGATAGATCGACTGGCGTGGATCCGCGACGACCCAAAGATTGGGATTGGCGCCGGCGATCGCCTGCAGGAATTTGGCGCTGGCGAAGTTGACGTCCTGGTATTCGTCGACCAGCACGTGTTTGAAGCCCATCACATAGGCACGCGCATCCGCGTTGTTCTGAATGAGATCGATTGCGAGCCTGATGAGATCTCCGAAGTCGACCGCGTTCGCCAGCAATAAGGCGTCCTCGTAGACTTCATAGATGTGGGCGAACTCCAGCATCTTGTCTGCAGCTTCAAGGTCCTCCTCATCCGAAGCTGTTGCTTTATAATCGACAGCCGCGCGGGCATAGTCAGCCGGCGAGACCAGCTCATCCTTACAGCGTGAAATCGCGCGCAAGACCGGCGCGAGCTCAAAGGCAGGCTCGTACAGATTCTGATAGTAGACGAGGTCCAGCTTCTCAAGGTTGGCTTCCAAGAGTGCGAGCGATGCCGTCTGGTCGAATACCTTCAAGGGAAGCGTGCGGCCAAGGCCTGAGGGCCACTTCTTGAGGAGTTCGAGCCCGAAGGCGTGGAAGGTTCCCACCCACATCTGAATGGATGCTTCCGCATTGGCGGCCGAAAGCCGCTCGCGCATTTCCTCGGCAGCCCGGTTCGAAAAAGTGAGTGCGAGGAATTCGGTCGGCATGACGTTGTTTGCGAGCAAATGCTCGATGCGGCGCACCAGTGTGCGCGTCTTGCCGGTGCCGGGACCAGCATCGAGTAGCAGCGGTCCCTGATCCCACAGCACTGCCCCTTGTTGGCTATCATCGAGCTCGGCTGCATTGACGGGTCGTTGCGGGGGCGGCGGTCGGAGCGGTGGGAGAAGGAGCGCGCGCGCCATTTGGCTGCTGACAAGAGCGGCGGGCAGTCCGAGCGCAGCGGCGATCTCGGATGGGCGGCGGCGTCTTTCGACAAATTCCGTCCTTAACCAGTCCGAGGGGCAAAGGAACTCGCCTGCAAAAACGTCGGCTTGGACCTCCTTGCGCTCGGTCGGCGCGTATCCTTCGACCCGGCCTGCGCCACTATCAATCGGGTCGCCTCCAAGCGCGTGGGCTGTCACACGCACTTCGCTGCGAGTGTCCAAGTGCAGATAGAAATGGCCGAGTTCATGGGCGATCACGACGCGCTCGTCGATAGGATCTTGGCCCTGTGCGACGTTGACGAGTTCTGCGGCCCTGTCGAGGGAACCCAATACCCCTGGGGCCAACGCTACCCTCCGCAGCTCAAGATCCGCCACGTTGAGTGCGCCCGCGACAAGTGCCTCAGCACTCCGATCGCCATTTGCACCCTTAAGTGCTGCCAGATGAACCTCACGGGCTTTCCGCCGAATATCGATCCAGGCATCCAAAAGCTAATCCTCTTCAAGCCAGTAATGTATTCGCTCTGCCGACATCCCGCTGCTCTCGACAATTTCCCTGTAGCTACGTTGTAAGACCTGCGGTGGCCCGGATGCCTTCGCCTCACCCATGCGCGGATTGGCGAGCGCAAACAAAACTTCTCTGTCGAAGGCCGCTTGATCAATACGCAGCGCATGCATCACCGCGCGCGAAAGCCTTCCGCCCACGGGGGGCCGCATCCAGCCATTGAAGAGGTCCGCCACAACCGCTCGCGCGATCCCGATCTCGGTAGCGATACCCGAAATCCTGGTTCCCGCGCGCGTCAAAAGTTCGAAAAAGCCGACCGCCTGGGAGGGCACTCCACTGGCCTCGGCACTTCGATAGATTATGTTCAGCGCACGGCTATGAGCACGCTGGAGGGTAACTTCGTCGATCTCAACATCTACGTCCGCCTGAGCCGTCCAGTCGCGCGCAATTGCGGCGTGCGCACGAATATCCTCGGCATATTGTGGAAACCGCTTAGTCCATTCGATGATGTCGGCGGCGCTCGGCGCCGGGCAGTCAGTATGGAAGCTGTAGAGGACATCATCTCGATCCTTGCTCATTGTTTTCGCCATTATCATTCTCCCGCTGCGCGCCGCGTCACGGCTCGAACTTGGTTCACGTTCTCGATCAGCAACGCGCGAACCTCCGCGACCCAATGTTCTGCCGTCTTGCGGTCAATTCCTAAAGCCCCCGCGATTGAGACAGTCCCCTTTGTCCCACCGCAGGGAACCTGATCCACGTGAAGCCGAAACGCGAGACGTTTGCGCGGATCGGGGATCTGGGCAAGGGTCCGCTCCACATCTATTGTCTCGCGAGCTCCTCAACGTTCTGTAGCAACGCCGGGTCTGGTCGTTTGACACCGGCATCCGCAGTATGTTCCTCGATCTCAAACAAGCCATCGGCGCTCTCTTCTAGCGCTGGCCTCAATTCCATTTTACCTGAGATCTCGCCATCGTCGGCCTTGCTGTCATCGTTCGAGTTACGGGCCGCGGGCTTTTTCTCCTCGGGCGGCGGGATCCGCTTCGCCGCCTCCTCCTCGGCGATAGCGTCCTTGAGCCGGAACGTCAGTCGTCCATAGAAGGATTCTCGGTATCCTTTGGCGTCGGCGCAGTTCGGATTGCAGATTGCGGCGAAGAATTCGTCGTAGACGTCGTCGATGATGTCCTGGCCGCTATTCATCTTGTTGGTTCCGACGCGCTTGCGCAGAACCCGCTGCGCCAGATTGGAGAGATAGCTAGCCATATCCTCACGAAGGTGCCGATCCTTGCTGCCGGCATATTGGAAGGCAGCGATGATCGCCTCTGGTGCATAACGACCGAGTTGCCCAGCCTGTGTGATCTTACGCCAACCGATTGCGTCGGTGCACGGCGGCGGCTTCAGCTTGTTCGTTGAGATCACCATCGGCCGAGGCCCTCTTTGACATTATCTCCAGGTGAAGCGGTCCCAGCGGAGAAAAATGGGAAGCGCCCTTCAGAATGTCTTCAACCAGACCAGGCTGAAGCTCGACGATGTCTCAAGTTCGGTTGCATGCCGACCGCAAAAACGCCGGGAAGTCGCGGGATACACCGAAGCCGATTTCTGCTCGATGCAAACCCTATTGCGGTGGAGTGCCAAAGCCTTCCAGTTGCCAACCGCTTCAAGGTCGGGACGATGCGATGGTGCCGCACCGCCTCATGTCCGGCGCCTTCGAATTGAACAATGACAAATGACCTCGAACCGGCTCTACACGCATTCACGAGTCAGCCTGCCAGCGCCGGTAGCGCCCTTCGGGATCGTGGATGCCCGAAAGGCTCGGTTTGGCCCTCAGCGCCCATATCTTCCTGGCCAGCGCTTCGAGATCTGCGGCGTGGTCAGGCCGCCATCCACGCCGGATAGCCCAAGACTTGATATTTGCAGATTGGTCGGAGTGTCCCTTGGTTCGGAGAATGCGCATGATCTCGTTTGCCATCGCCTTGTCGCGAGGATGCCCCAGGCCGGTCGATAGGTTGATCATGCTGGATAGCGTTTCAATCGCGCGCACAAACACAGGGTCGTCGATCAGGGCGGATGGCGGAGCCTGTTGCGCCTGGCCGTGTATGATCGCGCCCCAGCGGGCCACCCAACCATCCGCCGCTGCGGGGATGTCCGGGACGACCACTACGCCAGCGATGTTATTCAGATCATCGACAAAATCGAGGATTCGCGGCTCCGCATAGTAGACCACAACCACCGACTTTCGCGGCGGGTAGCGCCATGTCTTCATGGTTTCAGCATGCAAGCGGCCACCCCCGGACAGTGAGATCGGTCCCTTGGCAAGAGCCTTGACATGGCCAGCACCCAACGACTGGGAAAGACCCGTGTGGTCCAGCTGTTGCTTGGTATGTACTAGTAGGACTATGTCCTGTACCTCCGGTCCAAATTTCTCACAGATCTTCTGGGCATAACCCAGCGCAATGCGAAGCGCTTCGGCGTCTTGGCTATCGACTGGTACGAGGATCCGAATGGGCTTGGTCATGTTTATTCTCTGACTTACTGGAGCTTGCCTTCACCTATGATTCCGTATCTTTTCCTCCTAGCGTGGAATCACCGGAGCTATGAGCATAGCACGTCGCGCGTGACCTGGGTGTTGACGCAGCTATGTCCGCTTCTGGTAGACGGAAATGCTAGTGGAGTGATGGTCACGCATCTCTCTCAAAATTGAGGCTAGAGTTGACAGAGTTGGATTTCGGTTCCTCTCCCTCCAGGGCAGCGTCCCTAAAATTGCGCCCTCGACATCGCCGACGAGCTCCTCGACAAGCCTGTGTGCCGAGGGCCAGGCGACGCGTGACCTTACGGGTCAGGTTGCTTGCCAGACTGTATCCGGTTCTGGCCATAGTCCCCCTGGATATGGTCGCGAGCTCTCAAGCCCAAGCGCTCGAGCGCTTGGCAAAGTCGATCAATCCAAAATTCAGCATCCGGCGTTCCGGCAAGTATGCGACGGTCTGTGTAGCTGCAGGCGCGGTGCACCCATCACTTCGGTGCCCAACGTTTTTCATGGGATCGCAGGGTTGGGCGGCAAAGCTGTCGCGTACGGACCCGGTGGGCTCTGGCTCGAGCTTGCTGCCCTTTGGAGCTGGCGCCGCAAGCTGCTTCGCCGCGGCCAACGTCTTTCGAACCATCTTTGCTTCCCAGCTGACCGGCGCCGAGCTGGACGAGAACATCGACCTCTCTTTGTGCACCTACAACAAGATTGGCGAAATGCACCTCGTTGGGCTCGGCGCGATAGGCCATGGCTCGCTCTGGGCGCTGGCGAGGCAATCCGGTCTGTCGGGGCGCCTGCATGTAGTTGATCACGAAGCTATCGAACTCTCAAACCTGCAGCGCTACGTGTTGGCAGGTCAGGCGGAGGTCGGCCTCTCTAAGGCGGCCCTTGCAACCAACGCCCTTCGGTCCACCGCCCTTGAAGTCGAGGCGCACCCTATGAAGTGGGCAGAATATGTTGCGCGCCGGGGCGACTGGGTATTCGACCGAGTGGGTGTGGCGCTTGACACCGCCGCCGACCGTCTAGCTGTCCAAGGTGCTCTGCCCCGATGGATCGCGAACGCCTGGACTCAGGAGCAAGATCTAGGCATCTCGCGGCATGGTTTCGATGACGGCCAGGCTTGCCTTTGCTGCATGTACATGCCGACCGGGAAATCCAAGGACGAACACCAACTGGTCGCGGAGGAACTCGGAATGCCGGAAGCACACGATGAGGTAAAAACGCTCCTGCAGACCAATACCGGGGTCCCCAATGAGTTCGTAGCTCGGGTGGCTACGGCGATGGCTGTGCCGTTTGGGCCGCTCGCCGCGTTTGTTGGCCAGCCCCTCCGTTCCTTTTATCAGCAGGCTATCTGCGGCGGTCTGGTGTTCCAGCTTAGCGATGGAAGTCGTCTCGTTCGAACCGTGGTTCCGATGGCCTTTCAATCAGCGCTTGCCGGGATCATGCTTGCCGCAGACCTAGTCAAGCATAGTGCGGGTTTTCCGATGAGTCGGACAACCAGCACTACTGCGCCCCCTTTGTTTCTCACCTCCATGATCCGAAAGCCAAAGATTCCAGCGGCCGCTGCATCTGCAGCGATGAGGATTTCATTTCCGCCTACAGGCTGAAATACGGCTGTGCCGTTGAACAGCTGAGCAACGGGTCCGCCTAAAAAGATCTGAAGTCTTCGTTACCGCGGACGGCGCGCTGTCAAGCGCTCACCGATGTTTTCGACCACGATCGAGTGCCTGATGAGAGTGCGGGGCGGATACTATGACACGCTCGGCCCGCTGCTTGTCAATGTCAGGCCCAGAACCCACGACAGAGATCCTTGAGCGACGGCTCGCCGTTTAACGTTTTTTGTACTGTTATCTACGTTCGACCATATTCGTCGTCGAAGCGAACGATATCATCCTCGGCGAGATAATCGCCGCTCTGCACTTCAATGATAACCAGGTCAATTCTGCCTGGGTTCTCGAGCCGATGCTTATGGCCGCAGGGGATGTAAGTAGATTCGTTTGTCCCCAGGAACAGCTCCTGCTCGCCATTGACGATTTTGGCGGAGCCGCTGACCACGACCCAGTGCTCCGAACGATGATAGTGCATCTGCAGGCTCAACTGGCGACCGGGCTTCACCTCGATGCGTTTGATCTTGAAGCGCTCGCCTTCCTCCAGAACCGTATAGGTACCCCAGGGCCGGTGTACCGTGCTATGGACCAGATGAGCTTCATGTCCCGAAGCCTTGAGGCCCTCGAAGAGCTTCTTAACGTCCTGAACGCGGTCGCGGGATGTGACAAGCAAAGCGTCCGGGGAATCCACGATCACCAGATCGCTTACGCCCACCGTGCCGATGACGCGCTTGTCGGAGCTCACATAGGTGCCGGTCGTGTCGACCATGTGCACATCGCCGCGTATCCTGTTCCCGCTTTCGTCGGGGGCGATCAAATCGGCCATTGCGTTCCAGGATCCGATGTCGTTCCAATCCATGTCGCAGGGAATCACGGCAAGTCTGTTAGTCTTCTCCATGACAGCGTGGTCNGTCGACCATGTGCACATCGCCGCGTATCCTGTTCCCGCTTTCGTCGGGGGCGATCAAATCGGCCATTGCGTTCCAAGATCCGATGTCGTTCCAATCCATGTCGCAGGGAATCACGGCAAGTCTGTTAGTCTTCTCCATGACAGCGTGGTCGAGCGAGATTCGCGGCGCGGAACCGAAATGCTCAGGCGCGAGTTCGATTTTGGCAAAGCCTTGGCATTGACTGGCGCGGCCGTTCTCATAGCTGTCGGCGACGGCCTGGAGCACCTCGGGACAATGCAAAACCATCTCGTCGAGCATGGTTTGCGCACTGAAGCAGAAGATGCCGGCGTTCCAGAAGAAGCGTTGAGACGCGACATAGGCTTTGGCTGTCTCCAGATCCGGTTTTTCAACGAAACGGACGACGTTCTCACCATCTGCTTCGATGTAGCCGAATGCGGTGTCCGGTCTGGTTGGGGTGATGCCCAATGTGGCGATCCGCCCGAGCTTCGCATGTTCCATGGCCAGGCCCATGACGTCTAGAAACGCAGGCAGGTTGCCAATCAGGTGATCGGCCGGGAAGACGCACAGGATCGCGTCAGGGCCTTGCGTTGCCCTCGCATGGATCGCGGCTGCAGCCACGGCGGCGGCCGTATCCCGAGCTTCGGGCTCGAGCAGAAAGGTGCGTGGCAGGACCACGGAATCCAGTTCGTCAAATTCGTCCTTGGTCAGGAAGAGGTGGTCCCCGGATGTCACAGCGACGAGTTCCACGACACCTTCTATCGAAGCGGCGCGCAGCACAGTCTGCTGAATGAGAGAATATCCATCCGCTACTTTGAGGAAAGGTTTGGGGTGCGATTGCCTTGAGGCGGGCCATAGCCGCGATCCGGCTCCGCCGCTGATGATCACGGGAATGACTTTCATAACCAACCTCAATTTCGTCTCTGGAGTGATCGCCCGCGTTCTTTCGAGCGTCAGCGTCACGATCGCCGTCGCTCTGGCTTGTCTGCGGCCCCCGCGTAACAGCGAAGTTCTGGCGCGTTGCAGGCGGCGTCAGATGACGACGCTATTGGTAATGTACGACGCCTCCACTGGCGTCGGTGAGAAATGCGCATTCAACTATGCCTGTTGGTTGCGTCTGCCGAATTGCGCAGGTGGCGGGTCTTAACTGAGATCAGAGACTTGGCTGCCTTCTATCAAAGTCAAACGACTTGGCTCTTTCAGATCGAATTCAATTACCCGTGGTGCGAAAAGGCGTGCATATCGTGTAAAGGCGCTCGTTGGGGGAAACCGAATTACGGTATCGCAGCGCCCGAGAAGATACATCTCAACGAGGGCGGAAATTCCGCCGTCAATCCCGAGTGCTGCAGTGTGTAAGGGGCCACCTTGATTGGATCCGAAGTGCTTCGGGACAGTGAGCAGATCGGGAAACCTGGCCGACAGAAGATCCAGTATCCGCGCGCTGTCCGTGCATAAGAACAGCCGCACAGGCCTGGGGTGCGGTAACGCCTTAGCCTTGTCAATTGCAGCGCACACTTGCCGAACGGCGAGCTCCGGATCGGCCCAGTAGGGCGCATGCTCCATGATGTCTTCACCGTTACCGTGCCGAACATGAATCCCGATGATACTGTGCCCCTCAAAACATTCCTGATAAATGGCATCTATGCGGGCTTGAATTTCTGGCCGAGGCTGGACACTCTGGAACACCTGCCGCTCTGCATCCTCATCGCACCGCCACATCAGACAAGCGTCACACACTACTGTGTTCGCTTCGACATCGTGTTCGGCCTGAAAGAGCTCGCCCAACTCATCGCGCTCTTGGAAAATCTGGCCATCTGGCCGGTAAAGGCACTCGATCGCCGGCCTGTTCCACCACTCCGGGAAGAATGGACCAGGGAAGGAAANCTACTGTGTTCGCTTCGACATCGTGTTCGGCCTGAAAGAGCTCGCCCAACTCATCGCGCTCTTGGAAAATCTGCTCATCTGGCCGGTAAAGGCACTCGATCGCCGGCCTGTTCCACCACTCCGGGAAGAATGGACCAGGGAAGGAAACGTCGTTGATCCGGTCGTCGGAAATAGCCGGCACGCCAGCGATGTCATTGATCGGCTGGAAGAACACCGCAAACGCATTTGTGAAGGGTTGGTCGAGGTAGCAGGCCCCCCGCCAGTCGATGACTAGAGTTCGTCCCGACCGCTGCGCGTAGCGCCAAGCGGCCGCCAATGACCACAGACAATCACCGAACCCCGTACGCCTCCGAGAGACGACGAACCGGCGCTTTTCCAATCCACTAACATGCATTTTCGGAAATCTCGTTCAGAGAGGAGGTTGCCCGGTTTGGTATCCTTAGTCGACACGTAGACCCTGACGCCGGGCGCTTGGCAGAGGCCGGGCCATAGGGCAGAAGAGCTCACTCAGCACTGCCCACTAATCCCGTGATGCTCGCACAGCTTGAAGCCGATGCCCTCGCTTCCGGTTCAGCCTTCTCTACTGGGCCTCCCCGGCATATGTAAAATCTATTGAGTGGATGCCGGCCATCCATGTGTTGGATGCCATGATGAAGGGGCTCGGCTGACGCGGGCCCGGCCAATAGAGCCGAAACAGCCGGGAAACGCTGCGACACTGCCTGCCGGAGCAAATCGTTCCGTCGACGCCATACGCCAAGGGTGCAAGGCTGCATACAGCAACCGGTACCGGGCGAGATGAGGTCGACAGCTCGACGCGCCTGGAACCAGCTGTTCGACAGAATCTGCAGTCTGCTCCCAAAGTTCTGCACGACCTGTGCCGGATGCTGTGGTGAGGGCTCGCGGCCACGAACGTTGTCCTCGCCCCGAACGGAAGCTCGCGCCTACGACTCCGGGCCGGCGAGGCGCCCCCGCTGCTCGGTCAGACCATCCATTCTGTGGATGCACTTTATCCAAACAATCGATTTCACTGATCCAAACAATTCCCTTTAGAAGACGCTGAAGCAAGAAAGAAAGGCGTCCTCACTCACTGATGTATGAGCAAATCAGCTGCAAGGTGCTGGGAGTACATGTCGCTCACGGCGTGAGCTGAGCGGCACTCAGACCGCATGTACGAAGCCGACAGGTTAGCGGCGCAACTCTATTTTGCTGTGACTCCAAGCAAGAGGTGTGCTCGGCTGGCGGACTGTCAATGACGAGCTTCGCGCCGCATCTGTCGAAGTGCTCCATAGCGCACGGGGCTGGCCGCACATTGTGTCGGCGTGGCGAGCCGGAGCCGAAACTTTAAACTTTAATAGAGCAGGAATAGAATGGGCGATAGCAGAAAAGTTGCTCTTATTACGGGCATAACTGGACAGGATGGTGCCTATCTTGCCCGTCTTCTTCTCAAAAAAGGCTACATCGTTCATGGGATTAAGCGACGTTCCTCTTCCTTCAACACGGGTCGTATCGAAGACCTCTACCAAGACCCGCACGAATCCGATCCGCGCCTGATCTTGCATTACGGTGACCTCACTGATTCGACTAATCTCATCCGCGTGGTTCAGGAATCTCAGCCAGACGAAATTTACAACTTGGCTGCTCAGAGCCATGTGCAGGTGTCGTTCGAAACACCTGAGTACACAGCAAACGCGGACGGTATCGGTACATTGCGACTTCTTGAGGCGATTCGCCTCCTCGGTCTGACGGACAAGACCCGCTTCTATCAAGCCTCGACTTCGGAGCTATACGGCCTCGTGCAGTCCGTACCGCAGAACGAAACGACGCCCTTTTATCCGCGCAGCCCTTACGCCGCCGCCAAGCTCTACGCCTACTGGATGGTCGTCAATTATCGCGAGGGCTATGGTATGCACGCTTCCAACGGCATTCTTTTTAATCACGAAAGCCCCCTTCGTGGCGAAACTTTTGTGACGCGCAAGATCAGCCGCGCTGCCGCTGCTATCTACCTGGGCAAGCAGGACAAGCTTTATCTCGGCAATCTCGATGCTCAACGCGATTGGGGCCATGCGCGTGAGTACGTGCGAGGTATGTGGATGATGATACAGCAGGATCAACCGGATGATTACGTGCTGGCTACGGGCAAAACGACTCCTGTCCGCCAATTCGTCGAGTGGGCTTTCGAAGATATCGGCGTCGAGATCGAATGGCGTGGCAAGGGTGTCGGCGAAAAGGGCTATGATGTAGCGAGCGGCAGATGCCTAGTCCAAGTGGACCCACGCTACTTCCGCCCCACGGAAGTCGATCTTCTCCTGGGTGACGCTACCAAGGCGAAGGAGAAACTCGGCTGGGTGCATGAGACATCCGTTCGCGAGCTTGCTGCGGAAATGGTACGCGAAGACCTGAAGGTCATGCAGACATCTGTAGTCATGAAGGAAGCGTAATGTATGATCTGAACGGAAAAACCGTGTGGGTCGCTGGCCACAAAGGTATGGTGGGCAGCGCTGTTGTACGCCGACTCGCATCTGAAGACTGCAAAGTTGTGGCCGCCCCTCGGGGAGAGCTAGACCTCAAGCGACAGACCGAGGTTGAAAACTTCGTGGCAGTGATGAAACCGGACGCTATCATTATGGCGGCGGCAAAGGTAGGTGGTATTCTCGCGAACGCCACCTATCCGGTCGACTTTCTTTACGACAATCTGATGATCGAGGCCAATATCTTCGCGGCAGCCCACGAAAACAATGTCGACCGCGTCCTCTTCCTCGGCTCGTCTTGCATCTATCCGAAGATGGCACCACAGCCCATTCCTGAAAGCGCGCTTTTGACCGGGCCACTAGAGCGCACCAACGAATGCTACGCCGTCGCCAAGATCACCGGCATCAAAATGGCTCAAGCCTATCGCCAGCAATATGGCCGCGACTACATCTCCGCTATGCCGACGAATCTCTACGGGCCAGGCGACAATTATGACTTGCACTCAAGCCACGTCATCCCAGCGCTGATCCGGAAAGCGCATGAAGCTAAGCTCATAAGTGATAAGCAAATCACCATCTGGGGCACGGGCACACCACGTCGGGAATTCATGCACGTCGACGACTGCGCCGACGCATTAGTCTTCCTTCTGAAGAACTACTCTGACCATGATCACGTCAATCTCGGCTGCGGACAGGACATCACGATCCTAGAGCTGACCAGAATGATCTGCCGTGTAGTCGGATTTACTGGGGAGATCGCGCATGATCACTCTAGACCTGACGGTACACCGCGAAAGCTGATGAGCGTCGACAAGCTGCGCACTTTGGGATGGGCAGCAAAGATCACTCTCATGGAAGGCATCGAGAGTGTCTATCATGCATTTCTGAACGGGAGCTACACCGAACGGCGATAGATAAGAGGATTTGCTGCGTCTCAGGCCTGTACGCGCTTTCGGGACCCAGAGCTAATGTAGACTGAGACAATCACTCGATGGCGATAGCGCTCATGTGAGCCAGCCGCGAGGAGCCCTGCCGGACCCGGACCCCATCCGCTCCAACCTCGTCGCCGTGAAGGTCACGGTGCGCTGCCCACGCCGACGCCGACTGCGTCAATCCTCACAAGGGTAACCCTCGATAACCGAACGCGTCTACGGTAACCGAATGTACTTCTTGTTCTCGTCCGAGGGATCTGTCGATGGGCATTCCGGACGAGCCAAGGTTTGAGCATGTTACCTTCAAAACCCGGTTAGCAACGTCGGATTTGGTATGAAATTCGGAACAAGTGGATTACGGGGCCTGGCGACAGAATTGGCAGGAGCCGCCTCTGCCCTATATGCAACGGCATTCGCGACATTCCTGCTGGAATCCGGCCTGGCCAGAATTGGCGACGAGATACTCATAGGGCGCGACTTTCGCGCCTCGAGTCCGGCCATCGCCGCCGTCTGTGCGGCGGCACTGTCTGCGCTCGGCTTCATCGTAGTCGATTGCGGCGCAGTCCCCACCCCTGCCCTGGCACTGTATGCTCAGGCGCGTAAGAGTGGTTGTTTGATGATCACAGGCTCGCACATTCCGGCCGACCGTAATGGAATAAAATTCTATCGACCCGACGGTGAGATCGACAAGGGTGATGAGCGGGAGATAACGCGCATCGCCTTGCAATTGGAGAAGCGCGGATACGTCCTTGAAGGTGCTGTTGCACGTCGGGAGCACCGGGAGGCCGAATGCAAGGCCTTTTTCATGGCGCGCAATCGAAAGCTTATGGAGATTAATGCTCTAAAGGGCTTAACGGTGGGCGTATATCAGCACAGCACAGTCGCGCGCGATCTCTTGGTTGACATTCTCTCATATCACTGTGCGACGGTCGTAACCCTGGGACGTTCGGAAGATTTCATTCCTGTCGACACTGAAGCGGTCTCTGACGAGACTGCTCAACAGTTCAAGCTCTGGGCCAAAGAGCATCGGCTTGATGCGGTCGTCTCGGCAGATGGCGATGGTGACCGCCCACTGGTAGCTGACGACCACGGAGACCCCCTTCGCGGTGATTTGTTAGGCCTGATTACGGCGAACTTCCTGCAAGCGAAGGCAGTCGTCACGCCGGTCACATCAAACTCTGGTATCGAGACCGCAGGTTCTTTTAAAGTCGTGCGTACCAAGGTTGGATCGCCATTTGTTATTGCTGCCATGCTCGATTTGGTTGCGTCGGGTCACGAGCGCGTGGTTGGTTTCGAAGCAAACGGTGGTTTGTTGACCGGCACGGACTTTGACCCGAACGGAACTAAACTGCCAGCGCTACCTACACGCGACAGTTTTCTCCCCATCCTTGCGGCACTTTCCCTTGTTAGTACAAGTGGGCAGCCACTGTCGGAGATTGGCAGTTCCTTTCAATTGCCGGCAGCGGCGGCGGATCGCTTGGAAAATTTTTCCGTCGAAAGCAGCACTCGCCTCATGACATACCTTCGTACAGCGGAAACTAACATCGCCGCCTTCGTCGGGTCGATTGGAGTGGTAAGCAAGGTTAGCGATGTTGACGGACTTCGTATCACTCTCGCGGATAAGCGTGTCTTGCATTTGCGTCCATCCGGAAATGCCCCGGAAATGCGGTGCTACGTCGAAGCCGAAAATCGGGAGGACGCGGAGCTTTTGCTCCGGACTGGATTGGATCGAATTCTTAATTGGACGCAAGGCTAAATAAAAGCCGCCTCCCTGCGTATTCCAGGTGACCCTGGGGGTCGCACAAGCTACTCAAGCGCGATCAGAACGTCCACAGTGTCCCGGCCCTGTCCGCTTTGAAGCGAACCGGAACGCCCGTGGAAACAGCCGATCCGTACCAGCCACGGAGCATCCGGTAGCTCATGGTCAAGGCAGCGCCTTCCGGTAGCGAACAGCCGGTCCCGCACTCACCGCCTGCGCCGCATGTACGATGGCGTTGGTGTCCAGGCCGTGGTGACGGTAGAGGTCCGCAATAGTCCCCGTCTGGCCGAACTGCTCGACCCCGAGCGCCTTCACGCGATGCCCGTTAACCCCACCGAGCCACGCGAGCGTCGCCGGGTGGCCGTCGATCACGGTGACGATGCCGCAGTCACGCGATAGCGGCGCGAGCAGCCGCTCGATATGACTCAGGGCGCCAATCGCGCCACGCTGCCGGGCACGTTCCGCCGCCTGCCAGCCCGCATTAAGCCGGTCCGCGGAGGTGATCGCGAGCAGCCCGACATCGCGCCGGTCCTCCGCCAGAAGACCCGTCGCGGCAATCGCCTCCGGCGCGACGACGCCTTGATAAGCAATGACGACACTCGCGTTGGGCCCAGGCGGACGCAGCCAATAGGCGCCATTGACGATGTCCCGCGCGAGCGCCGGGTTCATGTCGCGCAGCGGCTGCTCGAGCGGCCGGGTTGACAGGCGAAGATAGACCGATCCTCCGGTCTGATCACGCAGCCACGTCGTCTCATCCGGATCCCCCTCGCCATTACGTTGCATGTAATCGAAGGCAAAGCGCATGATCACGGACAGTTCGTCGACGAAGGCCGGTTCGAAGGCGCAAAGCCCATCCTGCGCCATGCCGATCAATGGGGTGCCGATCGACTGGTGTGCTCCGCCCTCGGGCGCTAGCGTCACGCCCGAGGGCGTTGCGACCAGCATGAAGCGCGCATCCTGATAGCAGGCGTAGTTTAGCTGGTCGGCCGATCGGTAGATGAAGGGATCATAGACTGTCCCGATCGGCAGCAGGCGCACGCCATTGATCGAGTGCGAGAGACCGAGTGCCCCGAGCATGATCATCAGGTTCGACTCGGCGATCCCGAGCTCGAGGTGCTGCCCCTTCGGCCCAAATTCCCAGGTAAAGGTCGACGGAATGCGTTCGGCCTTGAAGGTGTCCGCCATGGTCTCCCGGGCGAAAAGGCCGCGCCGGTTGACCCAGCCACCGAGATTGGTCGAGACCGTCACATCGGGCGAGGTGGTGACAATGCGGTCGGCAAGCAGACTGCGCTCGCGTGCGATGTCGTTCAGGATCTGGCCGAACCCCATCTGGGTCGAGAGCGGCTTGCCGGGCTGCCCCGGTGACGGAAGGGTTTCCGGCACCGGCACCGACGGCGCAGACAGCCTCCTGCGCCCCTCACTGAAGAACGGCGCCTTTGCGAAGAAGGCGTCAAGTTCCGCTTCCGGCAAGGTGGCGGCCGCCCATTTGTCCCACTCCTCACCCCGCTTTACGCCCATTTGCAGGCGGTAGTCTTCCATCTGCGTGGGCGTCATCTGCCCCGCGTGGTTGTCCTTGTGTCCGGCAAGCGGCAGACCGTAGCCCTTGATGGTGTAACAGATGAAGCAGACGGGACGGTCATGCCTGGACGCCGCCTCGAAGGCTTCGAGGAGGCTCGGCATGTCATGCCCGCCAAGGTTCGTCATCAACGCCTGCAACTCGTCGTCGGAGCGGCGTTCGATCAGAGTGGTGACCGGCCCTTGGTCTCCGATCTCGTCGAGCAGCCGCTTGCGCCAGGCAGCACCCCCTTGGAAGGTCAGCGCCGAATAGAGCTGGTTCGGACAGCGCTCTATCCACTCGAGCAGCTTCTCGCCCCCCGGCTCGGCAAAGGCAGCCTCTTGCAGAGCGCCGTGGCGCAGGACCATCACGTCCCAGCCGAAGTTGCGAAAAATCTGCTCGAAACGCTGCCAGAGGCCCTCCCGGATCACGGCGTCGAGCGACTGGCGATTGTAGTCTACCACCCACCAGCAGTTCCTGAGCCCGTGCTTCCAGCCTTCGATCAGGGCCTCGTAGATGTTGCCCTCATCCATCTCGGCGTCGCCGATCAGGCTGACCATTCGGCCCTCGGCACGCTCCTTCATCCAGCCGTGACCCGAGACGTAGTCCTGCACCAGCGACGAGAACAGCGTCTGAGCAACGCCGAGACCCACCGACCCGGTCGAGAAGTCGACATCGTCGACATCCTTCGTCCGCGAAGGGTAGCTCTGCGCGCCCTTGTAGCCGCGGAAGTTCATGAGCGTTTCGTGGGTCTGGTTGCCCGCCAGATACTGAAGTGCATGGAAGATCGGCGCCGCATGGGGTTTGACCGCCACCCGATCCTGCGGGCGCAGGACCGAACCGTAGAGCGCGGTCATGATGGTACTCAGCGACGCGGACGAGGCCTGATGCCCCCCGACCTTGATCTCATCGCCCTCGCGGACGTGGTTGGCGTGGTGGATCGTCCAGGCTGCGAGCCAGGAGACGCAGCGCTCGATCTCGTTCAGATATTCCAGTTTCCTCGTCATTCAGTTTCCCGCAAATCAGCTGCCGGTCTCACAGGACCCCCGCCCAAATGGTCAAAGATCGAGTTTCAACACACCTGTCGCGCGCGACACACAGGGGATGAAGCGGTGGCCGCGTGCCTCCTTGGACAGGACGGCATCCCGATGGATCGGCTGTCCCGCCAGCATTGCGCATTCGCAGGTCCCGCACACCCCGTTCTCACACGAGGCCATCAACGGCACACCGGCCGCACGCAAGGCGGCCAGTGCCGTGGTCTCAGCCGAAACCTCAACCACCCTGCCCTCAGCCAGTTCTATGACGAATGGTTCCGGTGGCGCGCCATCAAACTCGGGAGGCTGGAAAGTTTCGAAATGAACAGTACCCTCGGGCCAGTGTTGAGCCGCGCGCCCCACAACCGCCATGAAGCCAGGCGGTCCGCAGTAGTATGTCTGCGCGTCGTCCGAACGGTTCGCCAGCAGCGCGGCGATGTTCTGCCGGGTCTGAGGCTCGTCGTCGAAATGGATCCGCACATTGCCGCCAGGAAGATCGCTCCCGATCGCCGCCAAGAGTGGCGTGAGCGCCCGGCTGCGGGTGAAATAGTGCAACTCGAAGGGCTTGGCCTGCCGGGTGAGCGCGCGCGCCATGGCCAGAATCGGGGTGATCCCGATTCCCCCTGCCAGCAGCAAAGTCGGCCCCTCGCCTGGCTTGAGCGCAAAATGGTTGCGTGGCGCGGAGACAGGCAGTGTGGAGCCGACGGCAATGGTTTCGTGGATCCACGCCGAGCCGCCACGGCCGTCATTCTCGCGCTTCACCGCGATGGTGTAGCGGCCAAGCTCGGTCGGGTCGCCGCAAAGTGAATACTGACGCACCTTCCCTTCAGGCAGATGGACGTCGACGTGAGAACCCGCTTCGAACGCCGGCAGCACAGGTTTGCGTGGGTGTTTCAGGTCGATGACCAGCACGTCGCCCGGCTCCTTGCGGGCGGCGGTCACGGTCAGCTTCATGATGATGCGCGGCGAGGCCATGGCGTTCACTCGTCGATGGGCAAGATCAGATCACCGGGGCGGATCACGCCCCCGACCTCGATTGTGCAGTTCAGGCCGGAGCGGTTCAGAAGCCCCTCGTAGAGACCCGGAAGCCCGAGCAACTCCTCGATATACTTGCACGGCACATTCATCCGGGCGGCCCTGAGAATCGTTTCCCCGACCCGGAAGCGTTTGCCGACAAGATGGCTAAGCGGAACGCCTCGTGTCGTCAGATTGCGCCGGTGATCTTCGGGTGCGAGCTTGGCCTTGAAGCCCGGAATTCTGGGTTCGCCCTGCGCGATGGCGTCCAAGACTTCAGCTTCGATCAGCGTCACTTCGCGAACGTCAGGACGCGCGGAATAGGTCCCCGTCCCCAGGTAGTAGCGGTCTCCGACAATGCCTTGGCCGGCAATAAGCTGCGCCTGCGCCAGCTCCTCCATTTCATAGGAGGCGGCAGGCGCGATATGGACGTGAAGCAGCTTTCCTCGCCAGGTCATCATCGCTCTCGGAAATTCGTCTCGTGGAAACCTGCTGCAAAACTGGCCTGATCAACAGCGCCAGTTGCATGGCATTTTCCCGGTCCAGTTGGCTGTTTGGAAAGAAATACGGGGGGCCCTCGGACCGTTTTCAGCGCCAGCTTTCGGCGTCGTCCCGTCTCAGTTGTTCCGCGCCGGCATCGCGTCTTGCACCTGCTTGACAACCTCTCGCAGGACCTCAACGCCCTTCCCGATCTGCCGAATGCTCAAGGCGGCATAGCCCATGACAAGTCCGACGCGATCGGTGCGGCCTTGGTCCGATGGCCGTTCGTAGAGCGGCGAGATCAGGTGTAGCCCCAGGCCAGCGTCGCGGGCGGATTCGACCAAGGCCGTTTCCCGCGATCGTGGCAGGTCATTGAACCAAACCGCGACGTGCAGTCCCGCATCTGCTCCCTGGACAGTGATGCGATCCCCGAAGCTGTGCTGCAAGGCACCCAACAACGTTTCCCGACGCTCGCCGTTCAGCCTGCGCACACGGCGCACATGGCTTTCGTAGCCGCCGCTCTCGATCAACGATGCCAGCGCTTCCTGTTCAGCGACCGGCGAATGCCGGTCTGCGAATTGTTTGGCGGTTGCGAAGACCTCCTGCAATTCGGGCGGGACGACGAGGTAGCCGATGCGCAGCATCGGCGAGAGCGTTTTGGAGATCGTGCCGAGGTAGATGACAGCCCCGTGGTCCTCGAGACTGTGCAGCGGAGGGACCGGATTGATGTCGTAGCGATATTCGCTGTCGTAGTCGTCCTCGATCACATAGGCGTTGTTGTGCCGCGCCCATTTCAGAAGCTGATGGCGGCGCGCGATCGGCATGACGCCGCCCAGCGGAAACTGATGCGATGGCGTCACATAAGCCAGTCGTGCTCCGATCCCCGCCAGCAACTCGGTCCTCATCCCGTCTTCGTCGACGATGACCGGGATGGGTGAGGCACCCGTACTGGCAAAGACCTGACGCGCCATCCTGTAGCACGGATCCTCGATGACGAAACGGTCGGCGGGATCGAGAAGCAGGCGCGCGCACAGATCAAGGCCCTGCTGCGAACCGTTCACAACTATGATCTGGTCGAGGTCGCAGCTCAGGGTCCGGGCGCGCCAGAGATAGCCCTGAAGCGCCTGGCGAAGCCGGCGCGAGCCGCGAGGATCGTCATAGGCAAGACGCAGCGGGCGCTGCCCCATCGCCTCGTTCATCGCGCGTTTCCAGACCAATGAAGGGAAATCCGACGGCGCGAGGTCGCCATAGCGGAACTCGACCTTCAGCCCAGTCGGCAGATAATCTGGCCAGGGTGACGTCGCGCGCAGCCGCTCGCCATATGCGGACAGGTGGATCGGGCCGACCCGTTGCGCGTGAGTGCGCCCCGTCCCATGGCCCATCAACGAAGACGCAACGCGAGGTCGTGCGCCTTGACGGACTTCGATGAAACCCTCCGCAGCCAGTTGCTCATAGGCGACCGTCACCGTGGTTCGCGAAACGCCGAGGTCATTTGCCAGGGCCCGGGAGGATGGCAACTGACTGCCGGTTTCGTAGACGCCGCCGAGGATTTGCTCGCGAAGGGCTTCGTATATCTGGCGTGCACCCATCGCGTGCGAGCGCGCTGCAGACCCGGCACTTGAAGACTGGACCATCTCTTTCATCGCCAACTGGATATTTCACATTGGCCAGGTTGCCGTCAATCTTTCGGAACCCCAAGAGAGATCGCAGAGGCCGAATGACCAGCTCCCATCCATCCGAAACCGATGCTCCCACGGGGTCGCTCAACCGCACCAGCCCCGGATTTGCCACCCGGGCGATCCATCATGGCTACGATCCGGCCGGCTTTTCGAATGCCGTCCAGCCGCCAGTGTTCCTGACGTCAACCTATGGGTTCGAAAGCGTGGCAGCAAACGATGCCGCCGCCGCCCTTGGTGGACGGCTCTATGCGCGCGAATACAATCCCACGACCGAGATCCTCGAGCAGCGGCTCGCGAACCTGGAAGGAGCCGAGGCGGGGCTGGTTGTTGCCTCGGGGATGGCGGCCTTCGGCACTCTGATCCTGTCGCTCCTGTCCCAGGGCGATGAACTCATCGTCCACAAGACGCTTTATGCGAACACGCTTGCCATGGTCGAACANGCTCCTGTCCCAGGGCGATGAACTCATCGTCCACAAGACGCTTTATGCGAACACGCTTGCCATGGTCGAACAAGCGGTCCCCCGCTTCGGCATCAAGGTCGTCGCGGTCGATCTGTCAAATCCCCACAATCTCGATGCTGCGATCACCGAGCGGACGCGGCTGGTTTTCTTCGAGACGCCGGTGAATCCGCTGAGCCGCATCCTCGACATAGCGGCAATTGCCGAGCGCGCTCACGCGCGCGGTGTAAGGGTTGCAGTCGACAGCACCTTCGCCTCGCCCGCGCTCCAGCGACCGCTTGAGCACGGGGCGGACATCGTGCTCCATTCGCTGACCAAGTACATCAATGGTCATGGCGATGCCCTTGGCGGGGCGCTTCTCGGCGACGCCCAAACGCTCCGTACGCTGCATGAAACGGGCCTGCGCTACATCACCGGCGCAGCGCTCTCGCCCATGTCAGCTTTCCTGATCCTGCGCGGTCTGAAGACGCTGACGCTGCGTATGGAACGGCACAGCGCCACGGCCCTTGCGGTGGCTCGGGCGCTGGAAGCGCACCCGGCGGTGGCATTTGTGAGTTATCCGTTCCTCGACTCGCACCCTGATCAGGTGACGGCGCGAAAACAGATGTCCAACGGATCGGGCATGTTGGCCTTTGGCCTCCACGCTGGATACGAAGGAGCGCGCCGGATGATGGACCGGCTCAACCTGATCATTCGCGCCGTCAGCCTCGGCGATGCCGACAGCCTCATCTATCATCCAGCAAGCCTCACCCGTGCTCGGCAGCCGATCCGCAAGGATGCCCATTTGGCCGATGGAGTCGGCGAGGATCTCATGCGTCTCTCGGTGGGGCTTGAAGACGCTGATGACCTGATCGCCGATCTGCGGCGGGCTTTGGACGTCTTGTAATGACCTGGCGTGCGGCCACCTCTGCGCTCACACATAGATCTGGAGCCTTGCCATGGCATTCCTGAGCGGTCTTTCCGCGTTCCCCATCACCCCGACCAATCGTGACGGCCGCGTCGATAGCGTTGCCCTGCGCAGGCTGATTGCTCGGCTTGGCATTGCTCAGGTCGATTCCATCGGTCTTCTCGGCAGCACCGGCACATACATCTATCTGTCGCGCGAGCAACGGCGGCGGGCGCTCTCCGAGACCTTGGACCAAACGGCGGGGCAAATGCCGGTCGTGGTGGGTGTGGGCGCGCTGCGCACCGATGAAGCCGTGGGGCTCGCGCAAGACGCCAAGGCCCTTGGAGCAGCTGCGGGTTTGCTTGCCGCCGCCTCCTACACCCCGCTTACTGATGACGAGGTGTTCGAACATTTCTCCACTGTGGCGCGCGAAAGTGGCCTGCCGATCGTCGTCTACGACAATCCAGGAACGACGCATTTCCATTTCAGTCCACCCCTTGTCAGCCGCCTGGCAAAGGTGGCTGGGATTGTCGCCATCAAGAATCCGACAGACAAAAGCGATGCGATCAAGAACCACCTGACCACCCAGAGGCGCACACTGCCGGAAGGGTTCTCGATTGGCTACAGCGGCGACTGGAACGCCGCCGAGGCCATGATCGCCGGCGCCGACACATGGTACAGCGTCCTCGCGGGCATCCTGCCCGAGGTCTGCATGACGATCGTCACAGCGGCGCAACAGGGCGATGCGGCCGAAGCGCGACGGATCAATGCCGCGCTGGTCCCGATCTGGAGCCTCTTCAAGGAGTTCTCGAGCCTTCGCGTCGTCTATGCACTCGCTGAATTGCTCGACGTTTGCAGTGCCGAACCCCCGCGTCCCATCCTGCCTCTGCCCCCAGCAGCGAAGCGCCAGATCGCCGCCGCGTTGAAAGGTTTGCCATCGGATGCCAGCCGGTGAACAGCAAACCCCGTTCGGCAAGTGAAAGGAAGTGCATGTATTTACCCGCTCATTTCGAGAATTGATCGAAAACAACGCACTCGGCGTGCTGATAGCCATGGCTGGAGCAGTCTCGACGCCAATCACACCCCCTTCGAACTCGACAATCGGCTGCGGAGGTACAGACTGCGCAGGGCACTCCGCCCATGCCGCACCGTTCGCCTTCAAACTAGGAATCGGTGGTTTATCCATTTGAATGGCATCGAGCCGGCGCTTTACTTCCGGCCCGGTGCGCGCATTGAAGCCGGTGCCAATGCCGCCGGCGAACACCAGATTTCCGTCCTCGACATTCGCCAGAGCACGCTTCCCGACCGCCGTAACTGTTGCCGGGTTCGCAGCCGATGACGATGAACTCATCACTCAGCACGCATTTTGTCTCACCCATTCTTTGGCGCCGGCCGGATCGATATGGACTGACACGCAGCTTGGAGACGATGCCCTCGAGGCCGAACTGGGAGACTTGCGCGAGAATGTCGCTGCCGCCGCTGATCTCGTCGCTCAGAACGATGCCGTTTGGCGGCGTCTCAGCAGGTTAACTAGCGCTTTGCGCGGATCGACGAGTGGCCGATCGCGAAGACCCTCGCCGTCGATCTTGAGCAGGTCGAAGCCGGCAAGCATGGTCCTGACGTCTCCCGCCGCGGCCAAGAGCCCGCTGAAGACTGGGAATGCGCGACAAGCCTTCTGGTCAACGACGAACGCCTCACCGTCTATTATCGCGTCCGAGGCGCCGAGCTCGGCCACCGCCCGGGACGATAGTCGGAAACCTGAGGGTCCAGTCGTGGAGGTTGCGGGTCGAGGTAGGCCCCCATCGATAGTCGTCCCATTTCATTTCGTGTAGCCAATCAGGGCCCTGCCGGACGCGGCCGACCAGCGGTCGATGTTCGCGACGACCCGAATGTCCAGTCTCGTGTAACCCAGCCTAAAGCGGCCTGTCCGCCCAAAAAATGACATTCAGTTGCCTCCAGTTCGACACGACCCACTTCACGATCTCGTAACTCGCCAACCTAGCGGCTTGTTGCTTGAGCTGCGCGTTCCTAGGGTGTGGTCGCTAGGCCTCAGCAACAAGAGCTCGGTTGCCAGGCGGGCGGAGGCTCAACGAGATAGCCAGCTCAGGACAAGGAGAGCAAGCAATGGTCGCTTTTACCCTCAATGGCGAGGCGCGAACACTCGACGTCGATCCAGAGATGCCGCTGCTCTGGGCGGTCCGTGACGTCATCGGACTCACGGGAACGAAATTCGGTTGCGGGCTTGCCCAGTGCGGCGCTTGCACGGTTCACGTTAACGGCATGCCGACGCGCTCGTGCCAGACCGCAGTCGGCGACATCGAAGGAGCCTCGATCACCACCATTGAGGGTGTGTCGGGCAAGATAGGCGAAACGGTCCAGGCCGTGTGGGCCGAGTTCGACGTACCTCAATGCGGCTATTGCCAGTCTGGCCAGATCATGTCGGCCGTGGCCCTCCTTACAGAGACGCCTAAGCCGTCGGACGATGATATTGATTCGGCGATGAGCGGCAATCTCTGCCGCTGCGCCACCTATCATCGCATCCGCGCGGCCATCCACGAGACCGCCAACCGGCTGGAGACTTGAGGCATGTCGCAGTTTCTCTCGAAGCATAACTCCGTGCGGCCCACGCGCCGCCGGTTCCTCGTCGGCGCGGGCGTCACCACCGCTGGCCTCGCCGTGGGCTACCGGCTAGTGCTGGCGGCGTCCGACATCGCACAAACGACTACTGCAAAGGTTCAGGCGAACCCCTTCCAGACCTATGTCGAGATCACAAAGGGGAACCGAATCATCATCTACTCCTCGCAGTTCGAGATGGGACAAGGCTCCTATTTCGGCATCGCCACCCTGGTTATGGAAGAGCTCGACGGCGACTGGGCGCAGGTGGACGTGGTCGGCGGATATGGCAATACCGCGCTCTACGGCAATCTCGCCTGGGGCGGGGCCGCACAGGCAACTGGTGGCTCCACGTCGATGAGTTCGTCGTGGGAACGCTACCGCAAGGCGGGTGCTGCCGCACGGGCCTTGCTGGTGGCGGCCGCGGCGCAGCGGTGGGATGTGCCAGCCGGCGAGATCAAAGTCGCTTCCGGGGTCGTGTCGCACGCCTCAGGCATGCAGGCGCGCTACGGTGACCTGGCTGAAGCCGCAGCGGGAATGCCGGTTCCCGACGACGTGCCGCTAAAGCCGCGCGACAAGTGGGCCCAGATCGGATCGGACAGCCTCAAGCGCTACGATTCCGCCGGCAAGACCAACGGCGCGCAGACCTACACGATCGACCTCATGATGGAGGGACTCCAGACGGCCGTTATGATCCATCCGCCGAAGTTCGGCGCCGAGATCGAGAGCTTCGACGCAACCAAGGCCAAGGCACTCGACGGCATTGTCGATGTCGTCCAGACGCCGCGAGGCATTGCCGTGGTTGGCAGGGACACCTGGACGGCGCTCAAGGGCCGCGACCTCGTGGAGGTGACCTGGAACGAGGAGAAGGCCGAAGGGCGCGGCACGGCCGAGATCATGGCCGAATACAACAAGGCAGCAGACGATCTGGGCGCGGCCACCGCGCGCGACGACGGTAACACTCCCGCAGCGTTCGCCAGTGCTGAGAAAATCATCGAGGGGCACTACGAATTCCCCTATCTTGTCCATGCTTCGATCGAGCCACTCAACGCCGCCGCCCGAATCAACGAAGACGGCACCATCGACGTCTGGGGCGGACACCAGATGCCCGACCTTTATCAGGCGGCTGCCGCTCAGGTAGGCGGCACCACGCCGGACAAGGTGAGGCTGCACGTGATGAAGACCGGCGGCAGTTTCGGCCGCCGCGCGGTCTTGGATGCAGATGTCATTATCGAAGCTGTTTCCACAGCGCGTGCACTGGGACGCGGCAAGCCAGTGAAGGTGCAGTGGACCCGCGAGAATGACATGCGGGGTGGGCGGTACCGGCCGGCCTATGTGCACGCAGTCAAGGCGGGGCTCGACAAGAAAGGCAATGTCGTCGCTCTCCATGACCACATCGTGGGCCAATCGGTCTTGGGCGGTTCGACCTCTGCGGCGATGATCAAGAACGGCATCGATCCAACCTCCGTAGAGGGCGCCACCAACCTGCCCTATGCGATCCCGAACCTGAAGGTCGAGCTGACCACCACGGACGTGAACATCCCAGTGCTGTGGTGGCGTTCGGTAGGCTCCACCCACACCGCTTACGCGGTGGAAACCCTGATCGATGAGCTCGCCGCCGCTGCGAACCGTGATCCGGTCGACTTCCGCTTGTCAATGCTCGGTCACCATCCACGGCATGCCGCCGTGCTTAAAGTGGCTGCTGAGAAGGCAGGCTGGGACAAGCCTCTGCCGGAAGGCCGTTTCCGCGGCGTGGCCCTGCATGAAAGCCTCTCGACCTATGTCGCCGATGTGGTGGAGATCACCCTCAACGATGAAAATGGTTTCAAGGTCGACCGCGTCGTCTGCGCGGTAGATTGCGGCACCGCGATAAATCCTGACCAGATTCGCGCTCAGATGGAGGGCGGTATCGGCTTCGGGCTAGGCGCGATCCTCCAGGAGGAGCTGACCCTGAAGGGCGGTGTCGTAGACCAAGAGAACTACGATACCTATACACCGCTCAGGATCGAGCAGATGCCGCGAGTCGAGGTGCACATTGTGCCGTCCGAGGAGCCGCCCACGGGAGTTGGTGAGCCAGGTGTGCCGCCGATCGGCCCGGCCGTCGCCAACGCGCTACGGGCGGCGACGGGCAAGACTATCCGCAAGCTGCCGATTATAAAGAACATGTCAGGAATGACACCATGAAACAGCCGCGATGAAGATCGCGCCGTTTTCGAACGCCTCCTGACAGGCGCTCATCTCCATGGGTCAAATTCCGGCGGCTGCCCGCTCCAATATCCGGTTTGGAGACGGCACCGCGTGTTCTGAACGACCACAGACGGGCCTTGGCGCCGGTTCCACTGAAGAACCGCTTTCGAGACGCAAATGCGTCCACTCCATGAAGAGCACAACCGTATAGCACCAGGAAGGCTGGCTACCTCCATCGCTTCGGAGACCCAGGAACCCTCAGAAAACCGAACCTCCCGAGCTCAGAGGCGCTCGTGATCACAATCGCGCTGGTGCGTGGATCATTGTTCAAGGGTTTGCCGATAGGCAGGCGAGATGGCCGATCGACATGATCTTCGCCCGATGCCCTACAAACACAATGCCAGCCGCTGTCACGGAGTCGCGAAGACGAAGGCAATGAGGGTCGACGCCGATACTCATCGTTTGGTTGACAGAGCGCTTGGAATGCCATGCGCTTCACATCGGAGTAGCCATCCGGGAAGCCTGAAGCGCTTTGAAACGCATGTGCTGCGGCTACTATTCATAGCGTGGATGACTTTGATCAAAACAATCGATTTCATCACTCTTCCGGAATCGTGCATGGACAAAAAAAGAGCCTCACGCACCAATCACACGCTGCTCTATCGCGTGACGAAAGCTGCCTTAGGAATAATCCAAAGGAGAAAATCTTCGATGCGCCCTGACGTGCAGTGGAGGTCGTGCCGAGAAAGTGAGTTGCAACTGGCCGACAATGTCGGGCGGTGCGACCATGGTCGCTTCGGAGAATGAAATCGGGCCAGTTCACGGGGGCGGTACTGTTATTCGTCGACGGCCGCCCTTCCCAAGAACAGGCGGCATCGCAAGTTGGTTCTGCCGATGAAAACGACAGCGCCGGATACATGTCAGCAGCCGCTCAGGATTGGATGATCCAGCCAAGCTCTCGGCGTGATGGCACCGTAGGTGTCACAGTCGAAGCATCTCATTGATCGTTTATGAGGCTTTCTTCGATGCCGCTGATGCCTGACGGGCGGTCGCAGCTGCAGGCGACAACACGGCCTATTTAGTTGGAAACAGTCGAGGTAGGCCAATTTGGCTTCCCCGTTACTATTTGGAGAAAGAAATGCTGTGTCTAGGAATCAGCGGCGGACTTGACCAAGTCCATGAAAACCGATTCGAGCGTCCGAACGCCTTTATGCACGATGGCGCCGCGGTGCTCGTCCGAGACGGAAAGGTGATAGCCGCCGTAGAAGAGGAACGCCTCAATCGAATCAAGCACTCGAACAAGCTGCCAAGTGGTTCGATTCAATACTGTCTTTCGACGGCCGGGGTTCAGCTCAGCGACATTGATCGTGTCGCGGTCTACGCCAGCGAGACCTATGCCAACGCCATGCTTGAGGGTATGTCCGCTTCCCAACCGGACATTCTCTCCACTCCGTTGGATGCTAAAATGTTGGTGCAGAACCTGTTAGCGCGTGAGTTCGGCACTAAGTTGGACAGTTCGCGTATTTCATTCGTAGGTCATCATCAGGCGCACGCCGTGAGCGCCTTTGCAATGTCGGGCTTCGAACAAAGTCTCATTCTAGCGATTGATGGCTGTGGTGATTTCCTGTCGGGCCTTGTGGCGGTAGGGTCTGGCACAGAAATTACGCAAATCGAGGCTTTCCCGGAGGACAATTCTCTTGGGCTGTTTTATCTCGAGACGATCCGCTGTCTCGGCTACGGCATGTTCGACGAGTATAAGGTAATGGGACTCGCGCCCTATGGCGACCCCGCTCCCTATCGCGAGCTCTTCGAGCAGTTCTACGAGCTCTCCGCCAACGGTGGCTACCGTGTTCACCTCGACCGCATCGGTCCGGCGTTGCTCCGCAACATAGAGATCAGGCGAAAGGGAATGCCTTTCACCCAGCAGCATCGAGATGTGAGTGCGTCACTGCAGGAAGCGCTTGAGCGGATCGTGTTCCACATTCTCCGGCACCACCGTGAGGCCACCGGCATGAAGCGGTTGTGTCTGGCGGGAGGGGTAGCCCACAACTGCACGATGAACGGCAAGCTGCTGTATTCAGGGCTTTTCGAAGACATCTTCGTGCAACCCGCGTCTCACGACGCTGGCTGCGCATTGGGAGCTGCGCTGATAGTCTCTAACGAGATGGGCCGCCCCGCGCCGCGTGAGCGACTGCAGGAGGTCTATTGGGGTCCTGATCTCGGGAGCGACCGCGCCGTGGAACAGGAACTGAATGCATGGTCCGGACATCTCGAGGTTGAACGCTCTTATGACGTAGCGAGCAGTGCAGCCCACTGGATCACCAACGGCGCCGTGATCGGCTGGGTGCAGGGTCGTTCGGAGTTTGGGCCACGTGCGCTGGGCAACCGCAGCATTCTTGCCGACCCTCGGCCCGCTGCAAACAAGGACCGGATCAATGCCATGGTCAAGAAGCGCGAAGGCTATAGGCCTTTCGCACCATCTGTGCTGGAAGAGGATGCGAGCGAATTTTTCGACCTCCCGGACGGTAAGCACGAATTTCCATTCATGAATTTCGTCGTTCGCGTGCGTGACTCAAAGCGCGCCTTGTTGGGTGCCATTACGCACGTCGACGGTACGGCTCGGCTGCAAACAGTATCGCGCGATGCCAACCCCGCTTACTGGGAGGTCATCAATGCGTTCAAGAAGCGGACAGGCACTCCAATTCTGCTCAATACGTCCTTTAACAACAATGCTGAACCGATCGTGGATACGGTTGCAGACGCGATTGCCACATTTTTGACGACAGAGCTGGATGGACTTGTGGTCGGGCCCTTCCTGGTAAAAAAACGGGCTGCAACGCTGCAGGATTGGACTGCGCTTGCGATTTCATTGCCTCCCTCAGTCTCCCTCCATCAAACCCGTGCTTACACAGCGCGAGATCATCAGGAGACTGTCTGCGAGATTATTCCGAACCACTCCAGCATTGACAGTGTGCGAATTTCAAACGACCTGTTTAATCTGCTGATGCGGATTGAGGGCGAAGCCGTGTTAAGCGATCACCTCAATATAATTGCGCCGGATCAGGCTGAGCATGAAGCTCTGATGGAGGACCTGCGAAGACTGTGGGAGCAGCGCCTGGTTCGGCTGCATCCCTCACAAGCTGCTCGGATGGATCATGGGTCCGATCAAACGCCGGACCAGCCTAATAGGCTATCAATGTGATAGAGATGCCGCTCAAGCTCGGCCAATCAATAGTGTTCATCGACCCCGCCTGCGAGCTCACCGCTGTGATTAGGGGGGTCGTGGTCGCCCTGGTCAGTATGCTTAGGAATGCTATTGAATGGGTCGTGTGCTTGCTGTGAGTTTTCGGGAGGTTGTCCATTCGGACCGAACCGGGGAGACTGGGTTGCAAAGGCGGGTCTGGCCTCCATATTGACCGGACTTCTGTGTCGAGAGGTCCAGCCCGCAGAACTTTAGAAACTGGCGATGATGACCTAAGCGGCGAAGATCGCCGGCTTCGGCAATGACGGTCAATGCCTTGATCGGTCCGATGCCCGGGATTTGTCGCAGGAGCTGATAATCCGTACGCCTCCGGCGAGGGCCGCCTTGCGCGAGCATGGCACGGTAGCGAGGCTGCGCTCTTAAGGTCGTCCTTACGNGTACGCCTCCGGCGAGGGCCGCCTTGCGCGAGCATGGCACGGTAGCGAGGCTGCGCTCTTAAGGTCGTCCTTACGAGCGAAGTTAGCAGCACAGCATGAGCCATGTGACATTATTGACCGGGCCGGAGCGTCGTCGTCGTTGGAGTGAAGAAGATCAGTGCCGGATACTGGCTGCGGCATTCGCGCCCGGGGCCACAGTGGCGGCGGTAGCGCGCCAGTACGATGTCGCGACCAGCCTGATCTACAAGTGGCGCCGCACGATGAGAGCCCGCGAGACTGGCTTTGCCGAAGTTGTCGTGGCTCCCGATGAGCCTGTCGCCGCTTCGGTGCCGGCGGCGCCACCAGCGGTGATCGAGCTGGAGATCGCCGGCAAGGTGCGGCTGCGGATTCCGTTGACTACACCGCCGACACTGGCGGCGGCGATGGTGAAGGCGCTGGGCGTTTCATGATCCCGGTTCCGAGCCAGGTGCGGATCTGGTTGGCGGTCGGCCGGACCGATATGCGTCGCGGAATGCAAGGCCTCGCTCTGCAGGTTCAGGAGACGTTGGGCCGGGATCCGCATGCCGGCGATCTTTATGTCTTCCGCGGCCGCAGCGGCAATCTGATCAAGATTATCTGGCATGATGGGCTCGGCATGTCGCTGTATGCAAAACGACTCGAGAAGGGCCGGTTCCTATGGCCGTCGCCGGCGAACGGCACGGTTTCCATATCACCGGCGCAGCTCGCCTACATGCTCGACGGGATCGATTGGCGCAACCCGCTTCACACGTTCCGCCCGCAGCGCGCGGGCTGAGTTTTTCTTTGCGTTTGCGCCATTTTTTGCGAGTCAGCGGACGCGTTTTATGATTCACTTCAGAGCATGGTTGCCACCGCCCTGGATGCTGTTCCGGACGATATCGGCGCGCTGAGAGCAGCGCTGACCGCGGCGCTGGCCAGGGCCGAAGACGAGGCCGCACGCGCTGCGCTGGTCGAGGCCGAACTGGCGGTCGCCAGGGCCAAGGCATCGGATGATGCGGCGCTGATCGCACATCAGGATCTGACGATCCGGAAGCTGCAGCGGGCGCTGCATGGTCAGAGTTCTGAACGCTCAGCCCGTCTGCACGACCAGATGGAACTCACCTTCGAGGAACTCGAGAGCACGGCAACGGAAGACGAGATCGCCGCCGAACAGGCCGCAGGCCGCACCACCGAGGTGGCGCCTTATGTGCGCAAGCGGCCGGCGCGCCAGCCATTTCCCGAGCATCTGCCGCGCGAACGCGTGGTCGAGCCGGCGCCGACCGCTTGCCATTGCTGCGGCGGCCATCGGCTGCGCAGGCTGGGTGAGGATATCACCGAGACCCTGGAGGTGGTGCCGCGGCAATGGAAAGTGATCCAGCACGTGCGGGAGAAGTTCACCTGCCGCGACTGCGAAGCGATCAGCCAGGCTCCGGCGCCGTTCCACGCCACCCCACGCGGCTGGGCCGGTCCCGGCCTGCTGGCGATGATCCTGTTCGAGAAGTTCGGCCAGCATCAGCCGCTTAACCGCCAGGCTGAACGCTATGCCCGCGAAGGCGTGCCGTTCAGCCTGTCGACGCTCGCCGATCAGGTCGGCGCCGGCGCTGCGGCGCTGATGCCGCTGTTCAAGCGACTCGAAGCCCATGTGCTGGCCGCGTCACGTCTGCACGGCGACGATACGACGGTGCCGGTCCTGGCCAAGGGCAAGACCGATACCGGCCGATTATGGACCTATGTGCGTGATGACCGACCATTCGGCGGTGTCGATCCGCCGGCGGCGGTGTTCTATTATTCCCGCGATCGCCGAGGCGAACATCCCGCGGCGCATCTCGCCGGCTGGAGCGGCATTCTGCAGGCCGATGCCTATGGCGGTTATGGCGATCTCTATGCGGCGGCCCGTCAGCCGGCGCCTATTCTGGAAGCCAGCTGCTGGGCCCACAGCCGGCGCAAAGTGTTCGAGCTGGCCGATGTCGAAGCGGCGGCGCGCAAGAAGGCGCACGGCGAGAAGCCCAACCTGGTCTATCCGCTAGCGGTGGAAGCCGTGAAGCGCATCGATGCCCTGTTCGATATCGAGCGCGCGATCAACGGTCTGTCGCCAGGCCAACGCCACGCCGTGCGCCAGGAGCGGAGCGTGCCGCTGGTCACCGAGCTCGAGCGCTGGATGATCGAGACGCGCGACAAGCTCTCGCGCGGACATGATCTGACCAAGGCCTTCAACTACATGCTGCGCCGCTGGTCATCCTTCACCCGGTTCCTCGACGATGGGCGGATCTGCCTATCCAACAATGCAGCCGAGCGAGCCCTGCGCGGCATCGCTCTCGGCAGAAAGTCCTGGCTGTTCTGCGGTTCCGATCGCGGCGGACAGCGCGCTGCCGTTCTCTACAGCCTGATCGTCAGCGCCAAGATGAACGATATCGACCCGCAGGCCTGGCTCGCCGATATCCTGGCGCGCATCGCAGCCCACCCAGCTCATCGGATCGATGATTTGCTGCCGTGGAATTGGAGATCCGCACAACTGCGGACCCAACCAGCGGCGGCCTGATCATGCAGCGCAATAAGGTGCATCACGTCTATACCGTCGACCGTGTCGCCAGGGACCTCGGCGTCAGCGAAGCGCTCATCCAGGACCTGACCCTCGGTCTCGAGCCCGAGGACGGCGTCATCTGGGTGTACGGCGCCAACGATGACGACGGGATCTTGGCCTTCGCCGATGAAGGCATCGAGGAGGTCAAACTCCTTCTCGAAGAATATCATCGCGTCTCCCCATCGAAAGCTTGACCCCAGCACCGCGGTGCTCAGGTGCTCATGGCCGCCGGATACGCACGTCTGCGGTCTTCACCGGATGCGTACGCTTCTGAAGTTTTGAAGCGGGAAGCACCTCCGAGCTCCCGCAGACCGTCTTGGGCCCACCGGGGCAAAAGGGCTCGGGGCGGGCTGTTTTGCGTCGTCAATCTGGGCGGTCAATAATGCCTTCCTTCGCTTCGGCGGAACGGCGCTTTGCACCAGCCGCACAGTGTCCGCATCGACCGTAGCGGGGCCGCCAAGGTTCACAGTCACTTGTCCTCGTCTATCCTGGTGACGTCGCCGATCAACTCGATCGGCTGGCCTTTCTTCGCCTTGGTGATCGAATGCCGGAAATTGTAGGCGTTCGGTTGGGATCGAGACGCTGACCCGATCCTCCGTGACCCGCCACCGCACGGTCGCCATGATCGCCACTCCGTCCTTGATCCCGCGAGCCATAGAACCGATTCTGGGGCGGCCGATGGCCTAGTCAAAAAGACTGCTAATATTCAGTCGCGCCTCTTGCCACCTAGTTACATCAAGGAATATAATTCTTTCGTTGCGGCGACCCTTCAACGGAGATCGCCATGTTCCAGAAGACCCTCGCCGACACCTTGGCCGCCCGCGAAACGGTCCGCATCACTTGCGGCCATCCCGCGTGTTGCAAATCGACCCAGCTCGACATCCAGGCGCTGATCGATCGGCTCGGCCCAGATCATGGCTCAATGCACTGGGATCTGGTCGGGTTCTTTGTCTGTTCGGATTGCAAGGCAGATGGTCGCGATCGCCGGCCGGTGTTCTTCACCTTCGTGCCCGACTATCGAGGCCAAGACGAAGCACGCACCAGGCGTGTTTCGAAGCCGACTTTCGGCCGCAGGTGAAGGCGCTGGCGAAGGTCGGCACCTGTCAGGGGCAGCGCTGCCAATAGGTGGGGCGCCAGGCGCGCGGGACGCTTCGGCGAATTTCGATCGAACCCCGAATATGAATCTATATTCATCTATGCTAATTTAGTTAATTGGAAAGTAAAAGGGAGGTTTCGACAATGTCTACATCACGTCGTGCACTGCTTTCCCTGATGGGCGCAACTGTCGCATGCGCCGCCATTTCTGGCATTGCCTCTGCGAGAGGGGGCNGGCGGCAAGGGTGGCAAGGATGGCGCGACGGACACTGGTTCCGGCCTGGTTCCAGCGAGCGGAACCAGCCCAAAGCAAGTAAAAACTTTCAAATCTTTCCAAGGCAAGGCATGCAACCGCGATTACAAATCGGTTTGCCCAACGACGCCGATTGGCAAATGTGATCTTCAAAGCAAGATGGGGCAGTTGTCACCCGCCTGTAGAACTTTCGTTGAACAGCATCGCTGAAAGCAGCAGGACCGCGTCGTCAGCGTGTTCGAGGAAATCACGCCGGAGCCAACCTTTATTGCGCTGGCCGGATGCCCTTCCCATCTCAATCCATCCGGCCGTATTCTGTGTCAAACCATTTTCGGCCATGTGTGCCGCTAGGCCTCGCCGGCAGCACCAGCACCACAACCGCGAATGCTGCCATCAAGAGGCCAGCCGCACATGGTGACGATGCGGCGCTACCTGACGGCGCCAGCGAACCTCGAGGCGGCGAGAGCGCTGGACAGGCTCAACAAACGAGCAAGCCCTTGAAGAGCGTCCAGCGTGCAAGCCGCTTGTTGGTCGTGTTGGATACGATGACAGCCTCGCCGAGCTTACTGCCGTCATCGAATAGCGCGCAGTTGAGCGGTGTCGATTAGGTTCTGCTTGGCGTCGAAAGCAGTTGGCGAAAGACTTGCTCGTGGATGACGATGGTAGGCGTGCTGCGGAGCAGCGCGATCTTGATCGCCTCACGGCAATGGCCCCGCAGAGCCGGAGCGACGTTTCGCGGATGACTGCGGGAGCGTGACCGCCAGTGGGAGTATCAACGCGCGGAACGATATAAACTCCCATGCATTTAGCTAGGTCGTTCAACACTCTTTCGTCTGGGAGCTGGATCGTTGTAATCGGGAGGCTGCGATTTGGCCGACCAGAAAACCAGTGAAGTTTGCATCGTTGACCTGATACCTGCCCTGCGAGCTTTCGCGCGGACCTTCTGCCGCATTCCCGACGATGCCGACGACCTGGTGCAGGAGACGCTGACGAAGGGTCTCGCGAACATGGACAAGTTCGAGCCCGGCACGCGCATGAAGTCCTGGCTCTTCACGATCATGCGCAACACCTACTACACCCACGTCAAGTTTGCTGCGAGGGAAGCGCCTGGCCTGCTTGACTGCGCTTCCTCGAGGCCGGTTTCGGAAGCGACGCAGGAATGGACTGTACAAAGCAAGGAGGTTCATGGCGCCATCCAGAGGCTGCCTGAACACCAACGCGAAGTCTTGATGCTGATAGGCGTTCTGGGCGTCAGTTATGAGGAGACAGCCGAGATATGCGGCTGCGCGGTGGGCACGGTGAAAAGCCGGCTTAACCGCGCTCGCGCGAACGCTCTCGAATTTCTTGGAGAGAGTTCGCTGCAGACATTGATGGAAAGGCGAAATCAGCTATCGGACGGTCAACGCCACATCGAAGCGGACAGACGCTTCTAGTTGAAACATTGGGCCAGCCTTTCCACGAGCGCACTGCATTTGACCTGCGTGCAGGGCGAGGCATACCCGCGTCTCGATATTGAGGGCGGGGGAAAGTTCAAAAAAGAACAACTCGGCTGTCCTCTCCGACCAGGGCACGTGTCGATCACGCTCACCGAGACGGTGCTCGGATACGTCATTCGTACCGCCCTCGGCGTGGCAGCCGTCGTCTGGCTAGGGCTTAGCCGTGCATCCTCGATCCGTTCATAAAGGCGCTGAACCCCGCTTGGTGCTCGCTCCTATCTTCGTGCTCTGGCTCGGCCTCGGGCTGTGGTCGAAGGTGGCGCTATCGGTGACGCTGGTGTTCTTCATCACCTTCTTCAACGCCATGCAGGGCGTGCGGGAAGTCAACCCGGTGGTGCTGGCGAACGCGCGGCCCTCGGCGCCAAGCGCTCAAGCCTGCTGACGCACGTCTACTTCCCGGCCACGGCCAGCTGGATCCTATCGTTGCTGCGCACCTCGGTCGATTTCGCGGTGGTCGGCGTGATCATCGGCGAATACCTTGGCGCCTCCGCCGGCCTTGGCTGTCTGATTGCCCAGGCGGAAGGCAATTTCGATGCGGTCGGTGTCTTCGCCGGCATTATAATCCTCGCGATTTTTGTGCTGATCATCAACCGCACCCGCGACATCGCCGAGGCCCGTCTGATCCAGTGGAGCCCGCATTCGACCGAGAGCCGGGCCACCTGACGGCGGTCGGCAATGATGCCGGCCGGCGATCAAGGTGACGACTGTACTGAGGCTAGCCGGCCGCTTGTTGCCGCGAGCGTCTGAGCCTGACCTGATCGCTCCAAGGACCCGGCAAATTAGTAACTTGAGTGACCGTCAGGTCAAACGACCGAACCACGCCGCGGTCATTTGCGGAGAATGGCAATGCCGGCATGCTTTACGGGTCGAGCTTGCTCGGCCACGTCGACTTCCCCGCGTCCAAGGTGCTTCGGCCGAGCGACGGGCCCACTCAGCCGCCGCAGCTTCGTTGCCTACCATTTTAGCAGGTGCTAAGCTTTGCTACGGTTTCTTGCATCCTCAACAAGAATGCCGTAGCGGCTGACGCGGCAATGCTCACCGGCACCTGCGTCGGCCGTTCACCTTGCGGCTGAATGCCACCCGGCGGTCTAAACGGCCTGTCCTGTAATCTGGCCGGAGCCCAAAGGCGGCGGACTCCCTTCTCTGTGACCAACTGCGTGCTCGGTGACGGGGTTTCATTTTCGGTCAAGCCATTCCACGGTTTCGACGATCGGTTTTGCCACGGCCTCGCCTCTGCGAACCTGGTTCCGGTTTACAGCGCAGTGTCAGGCACAAACTGGCAATCCCGATTATCCGTCGAGAAACCGCCTGCCGGGCTTGTCAGCGAGTCGGGGCGCGATAATTTTTGTTGGGAGGGGATCTTCAATCCACAGGAGACGACCATGAAACATCAAACCTTAAATCAACTGCAGACAATCGCAGAGGTGGAACCCTTGTCGACCTACCCGATCATGACCCGGCAACAGCGCATCGAGCGCTGGGCAGAGCTGCTTGCAGAACATCCGGAGCGACGCCTGAGAGCCCTGATCGGCACCGAACGTCTGAAGCGGAAAGACCGCGACGCAGTACGGTGTGAGGGCTCGCCAATCACAGTGGCTTTCGAGGATTCAGTGCTGCGTGCGTTGGGCCTGAAAGATGACACCTATGGGGAAGCAAAGCGCTTCTTCGAACTGACCGACTGGCAATTGCACGACGTGGTCTGTAGTTGTCATGTCGGGAGTATGATGACAGGGCAATGGGCTGCTGCAAGAGTCCGCCGGACAATCGGTGGCAACAGATTTCTGAATTGGCTCAGACAGAGAATGCGGCACTGAGGTCGGTAAGACTGCGACACTTATTTCGGAGAGCGGCATTCCTTCGTCCTGCGTGCTTTGCGAAAACTTTCAGCAGCCTCGCTATCTCGTCGCGGGAACACCCTAAGTCGCCCGGCTCCGCATCGGCCCGCCGCTCTCCCTCGATGCAGCGGGCCTTGGTGTTAGGCGCCAGTTCGGCTCGCCGCTCAGTTGACTTCACATCAAAAACGACGATGCGATCGTTGACCTTTGACCCGTCGAAATGGGCAGTCAATGCGCGGTACGCAACAGCGGTCGCCGAAGCCAGGAAGACGTTGGCATGGCCGCAACCTGTTCGACCGGCCGCGGGTCGTCGTCCAATTAAAGGCCGCAAGGATCAACTTGTGCGGATTGTGTTTGCCTTGCCGTGATCAATCTTCGTCAACCGCGATCTGGCCTCTACCACGCGCCGTTGCGCCGCCCGTATCCTGTTGCAGAGCGCGATATTGATGCCGACGCCGCAGTTTTCATCCAGCATCTCGTTGGCATTTTCGAGGGCAAGCTCCTCTCGGTTAAGTCGCTGTCGGGCTCGCGCCAGTTCCAGATCCAAAAATTTCATTATTCCGCGTCCATTACGGTCCCTTCGATTGGTAAACCACTTGCGATTGCCTTTGGTTCCCTGCTGTTCGTGAGAAGCCCTGACGGCCCTGGGCCTCACTGTCCAATCGTCGGCCCTGTCGTGCCGACAAGATCTCGACGATCCCCGCCGGTCGAGCAGGAGGTCATTATCTGTAGCGAGCCCTTGGCGTCCCTACTCGTGCGCGCCCGATATCGGCCGAAGCGCGGCTGCGTGTTTAGCGCCGCAGTCAGTAAACGCTCGGCGACGCCAGTAATGCAGCAATGACAAAACGAATGCGGGCGGGGTATCTAACGCGCGTGACTTCGCCTCCTACGCTCACTACTGCGTGCATTTCGACGAGCAAGTCTAAGTTCAGCAAGGGTTGGTCTCCACCAGCCTCTGAAGCGTTCGCTCGGCCCGGCGGCTGACCGAGCAGGCCAAGTGCTCACAAGTTCGGCCAGGGTTGCCGAACGCCACTTGCCCCAAACGAAATCACCTGTCGCAGGCATCGCATGGGGATAGAAGGTGGCTGCGTCAGATAGCTCAACGAGTTCACCGGAAATTTCAGTGAATACGACTATCCCGTACTGCATGGTTGCGACGGCGCGGCCCAAAGTAGGCAGATCCTGAAGTGGCAACGGATAGCGATGGCGCCTACGTTCACTAGCCCGCTGTTGTGCGGCCTTATAGGCTGCCGTGTTTCTGGTTGCCGCAAGTCGCCGTTTCCTTTCCTCCGGTTCGGCGTGCTGCGCAGCCTGTTCGATGTGTGGCCATCGACGCCGGAGCGTCTCATATGAGCGGAATGGAACTCTCCAGGCCCGCAACTCATCGTCCCAACTCGCCCACGGGACAGCATGCAGTTCTTTAACCACCGTCTTGGAATAGGGCGTGCGAATGCGCAGGTCATCCGCGATTTCCAGATACCGGCTCGATATCGGGTCGAAGGCGAAGGCATCTCGTCCCTTGCTCTCGTCATGGGGCGCCCGCAATGCCGCCTCTTGCTCCAGCCAGCGGTCGATCCGCCGGGCCGCTGTCTTACCGGGCACGAACCAGCTCTTGCGCTCGTCGCTCCACCTGGCACGCGGAAAAGCTTGCTGAAACCGCTCGACCGCCATTCGATCGTACGCAAAGCCGACTTCGGCACCAATTGCATCCTGTTTGTGCGGCGCAGGACGAGCGTTGGGGTCCGTCATCGTAAAATCAACCGAGTTCGCTGCATGCGAACGCGGCGCCGGGCCAAAGGTTCATCAGCCGGGCAAGTCCGCAGGAATATGGCGCTATGATGCCAACGCCCAAGACGTGGGTGAAACTTTCCCCACGCTTGACAGTTTAAGCAGGGTCCGGAGGATCCACGATGTCATGCGGCTAGAGCCGAGCGGTCGCAAAGGCTAGTTCGCGTCCCACAAAGGGGACGCAGAGGCGAGACATGTTATCGAGACACATGATCTGTCACCAGCGCAGGCGCGGGAGTCGGTACGTCGCTACGGAATGACTGGCGAAAGATTGTGACGAGGCCGCCAAGCCCCTACAAAGACCACTGAGGATCAACAACCAAGTCTTTCTTGCTCTCCAAGAGTTTGTCGAGAACTCGGATGATTCGCATCGCAACCTTCAACCTGAACGGCGTGAACGGTCGCCTGCCCGTGCTCATCAAGTGGCTGGGTCAGAACGACCACGACATCGTGTGCCTCCAGGAATTGAAGACCTCGGACGAGAAATTTCCCGCCGAAGCCATCAGGAACGCCGGTTACGGCGCGATCTGGCACGGGCAAAAGTCCTACAATGGTGTGGCCATACTCGCCCGGGGGAGGGAGCCGGTGGAACGTCGACGCGGCCTGCCAGGCGATCCCGACGATACCCACAGTCGGTATATCGAGGCCGAGGTGGATGGAATTGTGGTCGGCTGCCTCTATCTGCCCAACGGCAATCCAGCGCCCGGCCCGAAATTCGACTATAAGCTCCGCTGGTTCGACCGTCTGATCAGCTACGGTAAGCTACTGCTCAGGGAAGGTGTCGCGAGCGTTCTGTGCGGCGACTACAACGTCGTGCCAACGCCGATCGATGCCGTGGTACCAAGGCGTTGGCTAGGCGATGCAGTCTACTTTCCGGAGAGCCGGCAAGCCTACGCTGAAATGCTTGGTAACGGCTGGATCGATGCCGTTCGTCGCATCCATCCGGAGAAAGGCATCTACACCTATTGGAACTTCTCCTACCGGGGCGGTTATGATCGGAGTTCCGGCCTCCGGATGGACCATCTCCTCGTCAGCCCATCACTTTCGAACAGGCTACGTGATGCCGGCGTGGAAGCTGACGTGCGAGGTTGGGAAAAGCCGAGTGATCATGCGCCAGCCTGGATAGAACTCGACCTCTCCGCCCAGGTTGCGGGTCATGTCAATCGTGAGGCTGGATGATCGTCGCTCCCGGAAGCGAAGGGTTTCTTTGACATCGCGGCGCGGACCACGGCCATCCGGCAAAAGGAACAAAATGCGGGGCCGCCAGTTGAGATTCGTTGAGACCAGAGCGGCGGCGTCCTTACTGCTCTATCTAGCCCTTACAATCCAACGAGGATAGCAGTGGGTATTCTTGAAAGCGTGAAGAAGGCGGCCGAGCTAGCGACGGGTATTGGGCGACCGAGAACGCAAGAACTCGCCGAACTGGTGAGGTTGAAGAAACCGCTCGAATTTCGGTTCAAGGACGATGGCCTCGTGCCGAACCATCCGTTCTGGCCATTTGTCGTCTATCGTGGCGCCGTGAAGCCGATGGAGCAATTCGACTTCGCGGCCGTGCTGGAAGAGCTTTTCGAGGCGAATGGCTGGCGTGACAGCTGGCGCGACGGCATCTATCACTACGTTCATTACCATTCCCGCATACACGAGGTGCTTGGGGTTGCGCGCGGAACCGGCAGGGTTCGGTTCGGCGGCAAAAGGGGCCGGATATTATCCTTGAAGGCTGGCGACGTGGCCGTTCTACCGGCCGGCACCGGACACCAATGCCTCGGCGAGAGTGATGACTTTCTGGTGGTCGGTGCTTATCCGGCATCGGGGACTTATGACGAATGCACGACAGCCCAGGAACATGAGCGGGCATTGCAAACGATTCCCAAGGTTGGCCGTCCCCGGAAGGATCCAGTCTATGGGAGCAAAGGCCCGCTGCTGTCAGTATGGCCGAAATGACGACGACATGGCCCCGGCGGTCGCGCCGGGACCATTGAAACCCGTCTCAATTCAAGCCGCTTTCAGCTCGGCCGCCCGGTCGTTCACGCCGGCTTCGCCCAGAGACGTCAGGGCCTTATCTGTAGCTTTCTCTTCCTCGAGGGTCGCGCTCAGAAGTTCAACGATATCGTCCTTGCCAAGCGAGGTAGCCCACGCAATTAAAGTGCCGTAGCGCGCGATCTCGTAGTGCTCGACAGCCTGCGCGGCGCCGACGAGCCCGGCGTCAAGCGACTTCGAACCCTCATACTCCTCGAGAATTTCGGATCCCTCCTCGAGAATGCCGTCGATGGCCGGGCAGGTTTTCCCGCGCGCAGCCGCGCCGAGGATTTCGAAAACCTCCTCAAGCCGTTCCACCTGGGCTTCGGTTTCGGCACGATGCTTTTCGAAGGCTGCGGTGACCTGCCCGTCGTCCGCGCCCTTGGCCATCTTCGGCAAGGCCTTCAGAATTTTTTTCTCGGCGTAGTAGAGATCTTTGAGACCGTCGAGGAACAGATCCTCAAGGCTCTTGGTCTTCGCACTTGCCTTCTTAGTGGTTGCCATCGCTGTGTGCTCCTTGTTGGCTTGTTTCGCGTCGTGGGCATTTTCTAACTCGGAGAGAAGCTGGCAGTTCCCTTGCTGTCCAATTAAATGAGTCGTCCATGACACTTCGGCGCCAGTTCGGCATTTGGCCGTATCCGTCGTTTTCCACGCCGTTGTCAGCGCGAGGAGGGAGATGCCGATGTCTTCGATTTCCGCGCCCAACTCGGCCTATGCGCTGGCGGCGAGGCCGGTGAATGGCGGCAACCCTTCGCATCGCATTCGAAGTCTCCTGCGCGAACAAGATTTGGCCAATCCAGAGCATGTACCGTTGGGCCTAAGGTGGCGATGAGGCCCTTCCGTCGCAGTTCCTGAAGCATTCTGTTCACGTGGACCGTGGACAAACCCAGCGCATCTCCAAGCGCCGCCTGCGTAATCGGAATGTCGGCTATGTGATCCTTGATGCGTCCTACCGAANAAACCCAGCGCATCTCCAAGCGCCGCCTGCGTAATCGGAATGTCGGCTATGTGATCCTTGATGCGTCCTACCGAACGCAAGCGGTAGATCAGTTCACAAAGGATGTGAGCCATACGCGTGAAAGCCTCGCGCCTTCCGACATTGGTGACCCATTCCCTGTATATGGCCGCGTCGATCAGCGTCGAGCGCCAGAACGCGGTCGCGATGCGGGGGTGCTGTTCGCAAATGGCGCGCAGAGCATCGTGGCGCATGAAGCCTAACCGGGTCGGTATGAGCGTCGAAAAAGTGCAATCGATCACCGAGAGGTGCAAACTGTGCAGATCCGGGAGGTCGCCAGCCACGAGGGCAAGAAGCGCCGTAAAGGGGCCTATGCCATCGGCGACTTGGTCCAAGACGTCAGATGATGGCCTGGCGCCTGCATTACTGGTCGTTGCAATAGGCTTGGGTCTTCGGACTGGCAGCCGCCGGCCTAGGTTAGACGGTCGCGACAGATGGTCCACAGAAGGGGAGGCACGGTCTGGACCAAAAGACCCCATCGGGAACAAAGGCGCGGCTAGGAGCTTATGGGATTGGCCGCTCCATTCGCGGCAGCAAGATCGGAGAAGATCATGAAGAGGACTTGGAAGAAGCCCGTCATATGCGAAGTCGCGGCGGGCATGGAAATATCCCGCTATCTGCCTGCCGAAATCAAGAAGAAATGACGCACCGGCGGGTTCGGCATCGGCTGTGCTCGCTTGGTTGCCTGACACTGGTGCAATAGCAACTGGAGTTCGTCACGGCGTGTGGATTAGGATAATTGGATCCGCAGCGGGTGGCGGTTTTCCCCAGTGGAACGCCAACGACCGGCTCAACAGGGCGGCGCGAGCGGGCGCTCCCGGCGTCCGCTCGCGCCTTCAGACCAGTGTCGCGGCATCCTCAGACGGGCGACGGTGGATTCTTTTCAACGCGTCTCCAGACATCCGCCAGCAGATCGCGGATAATACGGAACTCCAGCCGCATTCGAATATGTCGGCCCGTGCCACGCCGATGGCCGCCGTGGTCGTGACCGGCGCCGAGGTCGACCAGATTGCGGGGCTCCTCAGCTTGCGCGAGCGACAATCCTTTGCCCTCTATGCAACCGAGCAGGTCCTTGCGGTCATCGCCTCCAATTCGATTTTCGATGTCCTCGATGCTCGGATTGTTTCGCGCCGCCGCCTTCCCGCTGAAGGCGTCGTTGATCTTCGCGATGCTGGGGGGGCGGAAATCGGCGTCCGCATCGAGGTCTTTCCCGTTCCCGGCAAGGTGGCGCTCTTTCTTGAAGATAACGGCCGACACGAGCTCCGTCACGCCGATGGCGGAACCATAGGGGTTCGCCTGATGGAAGGAAGCCGTTCGTTGCTCTTCGTCCCCGGCTGTACAGCCGTCGATGAAAGATTGCAGCAACGGATTGCCGGCGCCGACATGCTTCTCCTCGACGGTACGGTATTCACGAACGACGAGCTCATTACGGGCGGTGTTGGCGTGAAGACCGGAGCGCGCATGGGGCACATCGCCATGTCCGGGCCTGACGGTGCGATCGCACGTCTGAAGGATATACCGGTCGGTCGCCGCATCTTCATTCATATCAACAACACAAATCCAGTTTTGGACGAGACATCTCCTGAGCACTTGGCCGTGCGCGCGGCCGGATGGGAAATTGCGCAAGACCGGATGGAGCTTGTGCTGTGACCGATTTTTCCGATGTGGTCGGCAGCGGTCTTGACGCGCAAAATCTGCGCGCCGTACTTCTGCAAGTCGGTCACGAGCGCTATCACAACCGACACCCCTACCATCGCAGAATGGTGGAGGGAGCGATGTCAAAGGCCGAACTGCAAGCGTGGGCGCTCAACCGCTATTGCTATCAGGAGGCAATCCCGCGCAAGGATGCCATCATCCTCTCCCATGCCGAGGATCCGGCATTCAGGGCCGTATGGCGTCAGCGCATCGAGGACCATGACGGCAAGGACGGCCGGAGCGGCGGCATTGCGCGCTGGCTGCATCTCGCGACCTCGCTCGGTCTTTTGCCGGAAGAGGTGAAAAATCAACGGCTTGCGCTGCCTGCAACGCGCTTCGCGGTGGAAGCGTATGTCAATTTCTGCGCCTCCCATACCCTGCTCGAGGCAGTGGCGTCTTCCCTCACGGAACTTTTCTCGCCCGATATTATCGCCGAACGCGTGCCCGCCTTGCTGGCTCGGTACGACTTCGTCACCACCGACGCGCTCGCCTATTTCGACCGACGGCCAGACCAGGCCGCGCGCGATTCCGAATTCGCGCTGGACTACGTGCTTCGCCACGCCGACACGGCAGAACGCCAGCAGAAGGTTGTCAATTCCCTGGTTTTCAAATGCGATGTGCTTTGGGCGATGCTCGATGCACTCGACTACGCCTACGGGCGCGAGGGGATTGTGCCCCCTGGCTGCTTTCGTCCGGAGGCGATAAGATGACGGTGGACCGCCCAAGAGCGTTTGTATCGCGGCAATCTCTCCCGCGACTCGCGCCCTATGTACGCCTGCGCTTTGATCCGGTCCGGCATGCTTGGGCGGTGCTGTCTCCCGAGCGCGTTTTCTGGCCGGACGCAATCGGGCTGGACATCTTGCAGCGCTGTGACGGCAAGACGCCGTTCAGTGTTATGGTGATGTCTCTTGCTTTGGAATACGACGCCGACGGCGGGGAGATCGACCGTGACGTCGGCGCGTTTCTGCAACAATGGGCCGACCGGCTTTTGGTGCGGCTGTGACGGAGGTGCCGCTCCCACCCATCGCCATGCTGGCGGAGTTGACGCATCGCTGTCCTCTGCAGTGCCCCTACTGTTCCAATCCCCTCGATTTGCTAAAAGCCGACCGCGAAATGGCGACGGAATGCTGGCTCGACCTCTTCCAGCAAGCAGCGGATATGGGTGTTCTCCAGGTGCATCTTTCGGGTGGCGAGCCGATGCTGCGCCGGGATCTCGAACAATTTGTTTCGGCACTTGCGCATGCCGGTGTTTACACCAACCTCATCACCTCTGGTGTTGGCCTTGCCGGGGCCCGGCTGGAAGCACTTGCAGGTGCTGGACTGGACCATGTCCAGGTGAGTTTTCAGGGAGCCAACGCCGAAACGACCGCGCGCATCGGACGCCATTCCGGGGCTCACGCGAACAAGCTTGCTGCCGCCCGGCAGGCGCGGGAACTCGGGTTGGCGCTTACGATCAATGCGCCGATCCATCGGCACAACATCGCGCAAGTTCCGGACTACATCGAGCTGGCGCTCTCGCTTGGCGCCCAGCGGTTGGAGATCGCCAATATACAATATGCCGGTTGGGCGCTGCTCAATCGTCGTCATCTGCTGCCCGATCGCGCCTCGATAGAGCATCAGGCCGCGACTGTGGAGGAGGCACGGGCACGACTTGTCGGCGTGTTGGAGATCGATTTCGTCCTGGCCGACCATTTTGCCACCTATCCCAAGCCCTGCATGGGTGGTTGGGGACGCGATGCTTTCGTCATCGCACCGGACGGCGCCGTGCTGCCATGTCATGCGGCAGCGACCATTCCATCACTGCGCTTCGAGCGCTTCGGCTCGCGGCCGCTGGCCGATATCTGGCGGGACTCACCGGCATTCGAGGCCTTCCGCGGAACGAACTGGATGCTTGAGCCTTGCCGCAGCTGCGAGCGGCGTGAATTTGATTGGGGCGGCTGCCGTTGCCAGGCGCTGGCGCTGGCGGGCGATGCGGCTGCGACTGATCCCGCATGTGTCAGGTCGCCCCTCCATGCCGCGATTGCTACGCTGGTTGAGGAGGCCCTTTCGACATCCGAAGGCACCGGAGGAGACCTCATCGCGCCCTACGCCTTTCGCCGCATCGCCAGCGCTTAAGCTCTTATCGTACGTTGACAGCTGTGTCTGATCAGCCAGTTGCCACGAGGCATGACGATCCAGTGGAACCTTTTCGTTGGCCGGGAATTAATCCAACTCCCCGAATGTTCAGGGCCCGCCGTGCAGTTCCCTCGGTACAAGGATTGCTGGATGCACGACGACGGAGTCTCGCGGCGCCGGAGGCGCCGCGCAGAGAGGTTGGTCACCGCGCTTCTTGCTCTGTTGTTGTTTGTCGTTCCAGGCTCCGCCGAGCCTCAGCCGATAGCGATTGGCTATCTCGGCCAGACGCGCAGTCCGCCCATGCCGCTTGGGCCGCTGGACCATTTCGCCGCCGATGATGGGGTGCAAGGCGCCCGTCTCGGCATCGCCGATGACGATAGCACGGGCCGCTTTCTGGGACAGCGCTTCCGGCTGGTGGAGCGATCGCTGAAACCCGGCGAGCCGCCGCAGGACGCGATACGACAGTTTGCTGGCGAGGGGATCACCTTTGTCGTTGCCGATCTCGACGCGGGGCCGCTGACGCAAGCGCTTGCGGCCACGGGCGCCGAGCGGATGCTCCTGTTCAACAGCCGCGCCAGCGATGACTCATTGCGTCAGGAGGCATGCAGGAAAAACCTGCTGCACACTATTCCAAGCCGCGCCATGCTGGCCGATGGGCTGGCGCAATATCTCGCCTGGAAGGGCTGGCGGCACTGGTTCCTGCTTGTCGGTCCGCATCCGGAAGACCAGGCCATGGCTGCCGCCTTCCGGCGCGCAGCGGCGCGTTTCGGCGCGGAAATCTCCGTCGACCAAGCGTGGATCTTCCGACCAGCAAACGGCCGAGCCGACACAGGGCATGTCACCCTGCAAACGGAAATACCGGCCGCAACCCAGGTCGCCGACTACGACGTTCTCGTCGTCGCCGACGAGGCCGACGAGTTCGGCGCCTATCTCGAGGGCCGCACAGCATTGCCTCGGCCCGTCGTGGGCACGCAAGGGCTGGTGGCGACCGGCTGGAGCGCCGTTAATCAGGAGTGGGGTGCGACGCAACTGCAGGAGCGGTTCAGGCGACAGGCCGGACGCTGGATGATGTCGAGCGATTACGCCGCCTGGCTGGCAGTGCGGAGCGTCGGGGAGGCCGCGACGCGGCTGAACAGCGTCGATCCGGCAGCGATCAGTGTCTACATCCGAGGCAGTGAGTTTCTTCTCGCCGGGTTCAAGGGGCAGGGACTCAGCTTCCGTGCCTGGGACGGCCAGATGCGCCAGCCCATACTCATCGCTGGATCGCGGTTGCTGGTTTCCAGCTCGCCTCAGCCTGGCTTCCTGCACCAACGCACGCCGCTTGATACTCTGGGCATCGACCTGGAGGAGAGCACATGCAAGTCCTAATCGTGATTGTGGTCCCGCTGCTGTTGTCCGCTTTGGCCGGACCTGCCGCCGCCGAAACCATCTATGTCTCAAACGAGCAGGACAACACAGTGGCCGTCATCGATGGTGCAACCATGACGCTGTCGGCGACGATCGATGTCGGGCGCCGGCCACGCGGACTGGCACTCTCGGCCGACAAGAAGATACTTTTTGTCGCTGAAGGTGACGGCAACCGCATCGATGTCGTGGACCTCGCCAAGCGGCAAATTGTCGGCCAACTGCCCACAGGCGCCGATCCGGAATTCTTCGTGGTTCATCCCGACGGCAAGCGGCTGTTCGTCGCCAATGAGAACGACAACCTCGTATCCGTGGTCGACATCGCGGCCGCCCAGGTGATCGGTACGGTCGATGTCGGCGTCGAGCCAGAGGGCATGGCAGTCAGTCCCGACGGCCGTTACGTCGCCTGCACCTCGGAGACGTCAAGCATGGTGCACCTCATCGACGCGGGCAGCCTCGAACTGGTTGACAATCTGCTGGTCGACACACGGCCGCGGGCAGCCGCTTTCTCTCCGGACGGGAAGCGCTTGTGGGTGTCTTCCGAAATTCGCGGCACGGTAACGGTGTTCGACACCCTAACGCGTGCACAGACCGGCAAGGTCCAGTTTGAGGTGCAAGGCATTCGCCGTGAAGGCGTCCAAGCCGTAGGCATCGAGATGTCCCGCAACGGCGGCACTGCCTATGTCGCGCTTGGGCCAGCAAACCGCGTCGCCGAAGTCGATACCGGGACGCTGGCGGTGCGTCGGCTCTATCTTGTGGGCCAGCGACCTTGGCATGTCGCACTGTCGGACGATCAAAAACATCTGATCAGTGCCAACGGCAATTCCGGCGACATTTCCTTCATCGACCTGGAAAACGACGAAGTGCTCAAATCACTGCCCGTCGGGCGCGGCCCGTGGGGCGTCGTGGTTGGGCCATGAACGCTTTGTCGCTCGACAGTGTCAGTCACAGCTTCAAGCAGCGGCGAGTTCTGGACGCCGTCTCCTTTTCGGTTGCGCAGGGTAGGGTCTGCATCCTGCTCGGCCGCAACGGAGCCGGCAAGACAACGTTGTTCTCGCTCGTCACAGGTCTCTATCATGCCCGCTTCGGATCGGTGCAGGTATTCGGTCACGCGATGCGCACCGATCCTGCGGCCGCACTGGCCGCGATGGGAGTCGTATTCCAGCAGCAGACCCTCGACCTCGATCTCACGACCGCGGAGAATCTGCGCTATCACGCTGCCTTGCATGGGCTTGCCGCCGAAGTAGCGGAAGCCCGGATGCGCGAGGAGCTCGGCCGTCTCGCGGTTCTCGACAGGCTTCATGATCCCGTCCGATCTTTGTCTGGCGGCCAGCGGCGGCGCGTCGAAATCGCCCGTGCTTTGATGCACCGCCCGCGCATTCTCCTACTCGACGAACCAACCACGGGGCTCGATGTTCCGGGCCGTCAGGCACTCGCTCACCATGTGCATGGGCTATGCCGCGAGCGCGGCATAGCCGCGCTTTGGGCCACACATTTCCTGGAAGAGGTGACGCCTGAGGACGATGTCGTCGTGCTCCATGCTGGCCGCGTGCAATGGGCGGGCGGCGCCGACCGCATCGAGGCCGAGCTTGGCGTCGCCAGCATGACCGATGCCTTCGCGAAGCTCACGGCTGCGGCATGAAAAGGCGCCACGCGCTGCGAGCGCTCAACGGCATCTTCCATAGGGAGCTGCTACGTACCCTTCGGCAGCGCGGCCGATTGGTTTCGGCGATGGTCCGGCCGCTGGTCTGGCTTGCCATTTTCGCCGCCGGGTTCCGGTCCGTGCTTGGCTTGTCGACAACGCCGCCTTATCAGACCTATGTCCTCTACGAAGTTTATGTCGTGCCCGGGCTCGCCGCGATGATGCTTCTGTTTCACGCCATGGCAAGTTCGCTGGCGATGGTCTACGACCGCGAGATGGGCAGCATGCGCCTGTTGCTGACCGCGCCGTTACCGCGTTGGTATCTGCTCGGTGCCCGGCTGCTTGCCAGCGTCGTGGTCGGCCTGCCGCTTGTCTATCTGTTCCTGGTTGTCGCGCGCTACTGGGATGTGCGTCCGCCGATGCTCGGTTATCTCGCCGTGTTGCCAGCGCTTGTCCTTTCGGGGCTCATGCTGGGGGCTTTCGGCCTGCTTGTGTCGTCACTCTCCACGCAGATGGAAAATTTCGCCGGGGTGATGAACTTTGTCATTTTTCCCATGTTCTTCGCCTCGACGGCGCTTTACCCGCTTTGGCGGCTCGCCGAGGCCGGCCCGGTGCTTGCGACCGTGGCAATGCTCAATCCGTTCAGCCACGCGGTCGAACTGATCCGCTTCGCGCTTTATCTGCGCTTCACCCCGATCTCCTTCCTGGTCGTGCTGGCCTGCCTTTTGGTGTTTTTCCTCGCGGCAGTTGTCGGCTATGATCCAGGACGCGGCCTGTGGTCCCGGCGCGGCGATCAATGACCTTCATTTAAGCGCGTAGAGATAGGCGGCCACGTCCCGCGCCTCCTGTTCGGAAATGCCGGTCGAGGGCATTGCCGTGCGCGGGTTGACGTCTCTTGCCGCGCGAATCCACCGGATCATGTTTTCCGGATTGTTGGACAGGATGCCGCCGATATAGACGCGAGCGGCCAGACTGGCGTCCAGGCGCGGCCCGACCAGGCCTTGCGCGCCGGGCACACCGCTGATCGTGTGGCAACCGGCGCAACCGTTCGCCGACATGATCGGTACAGCCCGCGTGGCGATGCCACCGGTCGCTTCGTTCGCCTCGTGTTCGGCCCTCTCGGTACGTTGCTGCTGCCACCAGGCAAACGATGCCAGTATCACTGGCAATATAAGGAACATTGCCGCAACACAGATCCGGTTGGTCTTTCCCGATTGCTCGTGCCCACCCCCATCGGCGCCTTCCGTCCGTGAACCGGGCGATGCCACCGTCAAGCCGAGCATGGCTCCGGCCGCAGCCGCGCCGACCGTCAGCAGCATCATTCTAACCGGCGTTAAGGGCATGGGATGCCTCCCGGCCGGCTCTTTGCCCGCTTGAACGAATCCACAGTCCTGCCAGCAGCAACGCCGCACCGCCATAGACCAGCCCGGCCGGCACCCACATTATAAGCCCCGCGAGTTGCTGGTCTTCGAGCGGGCTGAGGCCCCAAATCTCAGCGCCGGTAGCGTTTGCAGGGTACCAGAGCCGCGGCGATACCAGGAGCAGAACACCGAGCAGCCCTGTGTGCAGGGAGGTTAAAAAGAGATGCATGACCGCGCTGCCATAGGCCTGTTCTCGGCCGTGCCGCGGCAGCAGCGCCCACCAGAACAACAATCCGGTACCGAGAAAGCTTGCATGCTGGGCATAGTGAAAAAAGCCGCGCTCGAGCGCCGCGTGGAACAGCGCTGGAACGTGCCACAGCCAAATGGCCACGCCGTGGAGCAGAGTGGCGGCTAGGGGGCGGCTTATCGCTGCCCAGGCCGCCTGAACCACACTTGCATGCCCGGCATGGCCAAATGGCCGTCGCAGCGATACCGGCAGCGCCCACATCATTGCCGCCGCCGGTAAAGAAGCGACCAGCAATGGCGCCGCAACGGCCATCAGCAATTCATGTTCGATCATATGCGCGGTGAACACGCGCTCGCCCAAGGCGTGGATCGGGCTGACCAGCGCTGCCGCCAGCGCGATCCACCCGGCTGCGAACAACAGCGCCTGGCGCACTCGCAAAAAGCGGCCGCGGTCGCTCCGCCGCCAGAGTCGCAGCGCTCCGCCCGCATAGATCAGCGCGACTGCCGCAAGCGGCAAAGTGATGGGCAGCGCCAGCGTCCATCCCGCCTCTTGCGAACCGGGGCCGTAGGAGATCGAAGTGGAGAAGAAGGCGTCTAAGCTCATCGCACGCACCAGTCGAGGATGAGCGCGGCGCTGCCTTGCATTATGATCACCAAGGCAAACAGCAGTGCGGACAACATGCCAAGGTTGGCAACGAACTGTTCTGTCCCTCGCGTGCGTTCTGGTTTGAACGCGGCACCGCCCAGCCGCTTTGCCCGCCATGACAAAGCACCGCCGAGCAGAGAAAACAGCGCCAGCGCCAAAGCGATGGGCAGCACGATCGGCACCTGGCGATTGCATTGCCAATGCACAAGCGAATAATTCAGTTGCGTCGATACCGCCCAGGCCAGTGGCCCTGAAAGAAGTCCGCCCCAAGAAGTGCCCAACACAACCGCACGCATCTCAGCCGAGCCTCGGGGTCCAGTAGATCAGGAGATAGATCGGGATCCAGCTGGCGACCACGAAATCCCAATAGAAGACATTATCGCCAACATCGCCGAAGCGACGGCCGCTGTTGCCGTGACGCGTGAACATCAGCACCGTCAGCACAATGGTATCGCCAACGTCGGTGATCAGATGCGTCGTGTGCAGCCCAAGCAGCACCCACAGCATCGAACCGTAGGCGTTGGTGTCCCAGTAGATGTTCAACGCCGGAAACTCGAACCAGCGTACGACGAGCGGCGCAATCCCGAGCAGCGACATGACAACGAGGCCGATCCGCACAGGCATGATCGCGCATTGCTCAGCATAGCGGTTGAGCATGTGGTTTGGCACCAAGCTGACAATCAACAGCAGCGTCACGATGGTTCCGGGCCAATGGTTCGGCCGCGGCGCGCCGAGTGGCCATTGCGGCCACGACAGCGCCAGGTAGAGATAGGCACCTGCGGCGAGCGCGAAGCCGGTGCCTTCCAGTGCCATGAAGCCGAGCGTGCCCCACCATGTGGGGCTGCGCGGACCAATTCCATAGGTGGGCAGGGCGGAAAGATCGGCGGCGGGACGCTGTTTCATTCCTCGTCCTCCGGATCGCCTTTTGGCCAGAACCAGCCGATCAGCGTGATAGCAATCGGCAAGGCGCCCCAGACCACGGCCCAGGGCGTAAAGATCGAATAAAGGAAGGTCGCGCCCACAGCGATGGCCGCAAACAGCGGCCAGATCGATGGCGTGGCCGATTTCTCGCGAATGTCGGGACGCGCTTCGGCTACCGTCGAGATGACAAGTTCGCGCGCGTCGACGCGGAGGCCTGTCGCGACCGGCAAGGCCTCACGTTCGGCCCACAGCGGCTCGGCGTGGGTGACGACGGGGATGCGGGCGAAGTTGTAGCTCGGTGGCGGCGAGGTCGTCGCCCATTCCAGCGTGCCGGCATCCCAGGGATTGTTGCCCGCCGGTGCGCCTCGCAAGGCGCCGTGCAGCATGTTGAACGTGAACAGGACGAAGCTCAGGAAGAACACCGCCGCGCCGGCGGTGATGAACAGGTTGATGTTTCCCCAGCCAAGCTCGGCCGGATAGGTATAGACCCGTCGCGGCATGCCCCAGAGACCGACAAGATGCATGGGGAAGAACGCCGCATTGAAGCCAATGAACGCCATCCAAAAATGCCAGCGCCCAAGCCGCTCGCTCATCATGCGGCCGGTGAGCTTGGGCAACCAGAAATAGGCGGCGCCAAGCAGCGGAAAAACCGATCCGCCGATCAGCACATAATGGAAATGCGCGACCACGAAATAGGTGTCGTGGACCTGCAGGTCCAAAGGCACGGATGCTACCATCACGCCGGTGAGACCGCCGATGACAAACGTAAAAACGAAGCCGAACACGAACAGCAGCGGCGTCCGGATCACCGGCCGGCCGTCCGACAAGGTCGCCAGCCAGCAGAATATCTGCAGCCCGTTGGGAATGGCGATCAGCATGCTCGACGCGGTGAAGAAGCTGGCGCCGAGCTTCGGCAGGCCGGTCGCGAACATGTGGTGGACCCATAGGCCAAACGACAGAAAGCCGACTGCGATCAGCGACAGCACAAGTCCTAGATGCCCGAAGACCGGGCGTCTGGCGAAGGCGGAGATGATCGACGACACCATGCCTGTCGCCGGCAGGAAGATGATGTAAACCTCTGGATGGCCGAAGAACCAGAAAAGATGCTGGAACAACAAGGCATCGCCGCCCTCGGCCGGGTTGAAGATGTGGGTACCGACGAGCCTGTCGAGGATCAGGAATGTCGAGGTGATCATCACCGCCGGCATGGCGAAGACGACGACGAAGGACGTGACCAGCATCGCCCACACGTAGAGCGGGATCTTGTCGAGCGACATGCCTGGCGCCCGCTGCTTGAACACGGTGACGATGGTCGCGACGGCGACGGCCAGGGACGACACTTCGGTGTAGGTGATCATCTGCGCCCACACATCTGCGCGCTTGCCGGGTCCGAATTCGGGGCCCGACAACGGCACATAGGCGAACCAGCCGACGTCCGGCGCCATGCTGAGCGCGAACGACGCCCAGGCAAAAATCCCGCCCGAGACGTAGATCCAATAGCTGAACGCATTCAGGCGAGGGAAGGCGATGTTGCGCGTGCCGACCATCAGCGGCACCAGATATATGCCAGTGGCCTGCACGATCGGTACGGCAAACAGGAACATCATGGTCACGCCGTGCATGGTGAATAGCTGGTTGTAGAGATCCGGCCCGATCAGGCCGCGTTGCGGTCCCGACAGCTGGATGCGCATGGCGACTGCATTGAGCCCGCCCAGGCACAGGAAGACGAAAGCGGTCACGAGATAGCGCCGCGCGACGACCTTGTGGTCGACGCTCGACAGCGCGCCGATGATGCCCGGCTTCGTTCGCCAGGTCCGTTCGAGCCAGCGATGCAGGGTGGCATCGTCAAGACCGGTATCGCGCGGCCCGTCGCGTTCTGGGGCAAGGTCGCCCTTGGGGGTTGCTTGCGGCACCAGGTCGCGTTCGCTGGTCAGATCGGAGCTGCTCATTTGAGCCCCTCCAGATAGGCGACAATCGCATTGAGTTCGTCGCCATTGAGATCGACCACCGGCATGTGGGCGCCCGGCTTGATGCCTTGCGGGTCGGCGATCCAAGCGGCAAGATTGCCGCGGCTCATCGTCAGCGTTCCGGCGGCGAGTGTTTGCCGGCTCGCGATGTGCGTGAGATCGGGCGCAACCGTGCCGCCGGCAACCGTGCCGCCAATTTTGTGACACATCACGCAGGCACGATTGAGGAACAATTCCGCCCCGGCGCTGGCCTCAGCACTTACCGGTGCAGCGGCGGACCGAAGCTGGTCGTTCAACCAGGCATCGAAGACCGGCCGCGGCTCGGCGATGATCAACGTGCTCATATTGGCGTGCTGCTGACCGCAGAACTCGGCGCATTGGCCGCGATAGACGCCCGGCTTGTCGGCCATGAGATCAAGGACATTCTCATGGCCGGGGATGAGGTCGAGCTTGCCGGCGAGGCTCGGCACCCAGAAGGAGTGGATCACATCGGTCGAGGTCACGATGATCCGTACCGGCTCGCCGGAGGGGATATGGATCTCATTGGCCGTCGTAAGGATGCGGCTCGGCTGGGCGTTTTCGTAGCGTACCTCCCACCACCATTGGTGTCCGGTAACCCGGATCGTCAGCTCCGCGTCCGAGCCGATGGCGGCGAGCGTCCTGTTGGCGAAGAAGCTTAACAGAGTGAGCCCGACGAGGATCACGGTCGTCGCGCCAAGCGCGGCCCAAACCGCCCGCGCCTTGCGGTGCTCGGCGCCTGGATCGAGCACGAGCGGGTCGGAGCGCGTGCGCGATCGCATCGCAAGTGGCGCTGCCAAGGCGATCATCACCAGGAGCCAGATCAGCGCGCAGAGCCCGGTGAAGAACCAGATGAGCCAAGCCAATTCGGAGGCGGCGGGGCCCTTCGGGTCGAGTGCCGATTGCCAGCCGGAGCATCCCTGGAGAAGCAACACGCAGGTCGTGCCGAACGCCGCAAACACGGGCCGTCTCACGGCGACTTCCCCAAAGTCGCGGCATCCGGCAGGCGGTTCTCGGACGGATGCACCATCATATCATCGTTGCGCGAAGGCGCGGCGGAGGAGGGCGCGTTGCCGCCCAGCGAGCGGACGAAGGCGGCAAGCTCCCAAATCTGGTCGTCGGGAACCTTGTCGCGGAATGTTGGCATGCCGTTCGGCCGCCCGTCTCGGATGGTGGCGTGGATGCTCTCGATCGAACTGCCATAAATCCATTTCTGGTCCATCAGGGCCGGTCCCATGCCGCCGCCGCCATTGGCATGGCAGCCGGTGCAGTTGAACCAGTTGAAGAGGCGCTTGCCCTCGCTAAGGTGAAAGGCGTTGGCCTCGAAAGCGGCAGCCTTGTTGTCACTTACAGAGGGCCGCTCGCCGCCAGGCTCCAACGTGGTGACGGGGGCCGGCTGCTCGCCGGAGCCGAGCGCGGATTGCGGACGTGTGTCGCGCTCTTCCCGTTGGCATGCCGCAAGCGCCAGCGTAGCGGACAGGAGCACGACGAGCCCCCGTTTCATCGCACCGGACTCCCGCCTGCGTCTAGACGAGGCACTCCAAACTGAGTCAGAATGGAATCGATCTCAGCCTTGTGCTTAGCAAGTGCGGCATCGAGTTCGTCACGCAACGCGGCGTCCTCACGCCGGACGCCCATCGAAATATCGTAAATCATCGGCAGCATCGGCCCGTCTATGCGGGGGGTCACTGGCGTGAGCTTAAGCAACACCTTCTGCTTCGCGGCGAAGTAGCCGGCGAGCGGCCCCCAGACGACGGCGAGGTCAACCTCGCCATTGGCCACCGCTTCGACGATGCGCGCCGGAGGGTTTGGCGCTGAATAGTCGCCATAGACGGGGTATCCGATCAGATGGCCGACAATACCACGGCGGCCAAGCGCTTGGACCGGAGGCGAGTTGGCGCCGTCATCGCCAATGAGTTGCACACCAATGCGCAGCTCACGCAGGCGCGGATCGTCGAAGGACGTGATATCGGGGCCATCCTTGCGCATCACGAATACATAGGAGGAACGGTAGTAGGGTGTGGTGGTGCGCAGCATTTCGAGGTTGGCGGGAGTGCCCGGGACGAGGTCGCAAAGCCCGGCCTTCAGCGTATTGCGGACAAAGCCGCGGCGCTGCGCCCACCAAACGTAGGAAAGCTTGGCGCCAAGCTCGCCAGCCACGATTTCCGCTATCTTATTCTCGAAACCTTGGCCGCTGGCGTTCGAGAAGGGCATGTTGTTGGGGTCGGCACATACCCTCAACTCGCGCGCATGAGCGACTACGGCGGCGGAAAACAAGACGAGCGCACCGATCGCGGCGGCAATGTGCCGGACGGCTTTTCGCCCAACGGGCCTGTCGAAGTCGTCAGGGCAGGCGGAATACATAGAGCGTTCCTCCTGGCGTCGTCACGTCCTTCAAATCCTTCATGGCGTTTGCGAAGCCGAGCGCGGCTGTGGCGTCGCGTGGATCGAGGTCGCCCGACACGATCGCACCGGCCCAACCGCCGACGCCCGACAGGATCGCCACATATTGACGCCCGTCGGGACCGCGGTAGGTGATCGGCTGGCCGATGATGCCGGACGACGTCTTGAACTTCCAAAGCATTTCCCCTGTCCTGGCGCTGACCGCCTTGAACCAGCCTTCCATCGTGCCGTAGAAGACGACATCGCCGGCGGTGACCACCGCACCGCTCCATACTGGAAAGTTCTCCTTCAAGTTCCATACAGGCTTGGCGGTGGCAACATCCCAGGCAGTGAATGCACCCCGATTGCCGCCTGGCCCTGGGATCATACGGACGTTCATGCCGACATAGGGCGTGCCGGCGATGTAGTTCACCTCGACGCCCTCTTCATCCATGCAAAGGTTGTTGTGGGGGATGTAGAGCAGGCCTGTCCTCGGCGAGAATGCTGACGGTTGCCAATCCTTGAGGCCGGCCGCGGTCGGACAGATGTCGCGCACGACCTTGCCAGTGCCGGTCTTCTTGTCGGGATTTACGACGAGTCGGCCGGTCTTCAGATCCACGCCCTTGCTGGAGTTAACTGGGCCGAAAGGCTGAGCCGACAGGACTTCGCCGGTGGTGCGATCCAGCACATAGACGTAGCCATTGCGCTCCGGCCGCACCAGCACCTTGCGCGGCTGGCCCTGCCAGTTCATGTCCAGAAGAACCTGCTCGTTGATACCATCGTAGTCGTGCAGATCGTGCGGCGTCCACTGATAGAACCATTTCGCCGCCCCGGTGTCCGGGTCGCGGGCGAAGATGCCGGCCGTCCATTTGTTGTCGCCGGGCCGCAGGTCGGGGTTCCAGGGGCCGGGATTGCCGGTGCCGTGGAAGAACAGATTTAGGTCGGGATCGTATGAGATCCAGCCCCACATATTGCCGCCGCCGATCTTCCATGCTTCCGGCGGCCATGTCGTCACGCCAAGGTCCTTGCCCTTGTCCGTGTCGTAATGCGGCTTGAAATCCGGGCCGATCAGCACGTCCTTGTCGGGGCCGGTGCTGTAGGCCGTCCAGACGACATGTCCGTCGGCTGCGTCGAGCGCCTTGACCCAGCCGCGCACGCCCATCTCGCCGCCGGAATTGCCGACCAGCACTTTGCCCTTTACCACCAGCGGCGCCATGGTGATCGTTTCGCCAATGTTGATGTTACCGATCTGCGTATTCCAGATCGGCTTGCCGCTGCCGGCGTCCAGTGCGATCGTGTGGCCATCGAGCGTGTTGAAGAAAATGCGCCCGTCGGCGAAGGCTGCTCCCCGGTTGACGACATCGCAGCAGGCGACGCCCTGCGCCGCCGGTTCCGGATTGGGCTCGTATTTCCATTTCATCGGTGCGCTTGGCTTGGACAGGTCGAGCGCGTAGACGATGTTGGGAAACGGGGTCACGATATACATCGTGTTGCCGACAACGAGCGGCGCGGCCTCCTGGCCCTTGTTTACGCCGGTCGAGAAGGTGAAAGCCACCTGCAGGTTCTTGACATTGCTTTCGGAAATCTCCGCCAGATCGCTGTAGCGGGTCGAGGCATAGTTCTTTGCCGGCATCGTCCACTGGCCGTCATCGGGCGGAGCGGCTGCAGGCGGCGGCCTTATCGCGGTATCAGCCGCGGGTTGGGCAGCCGCGCCTGCCAACAAAGCGAGGCTTGCGAGCATCACCAAACCAAGACTGAATCTGGAACCGCGTTCTGTTGCCCGCATCGCTCTCCCCGCTTTAGCGGTTTTGCCCCGCATCGACGCAAGCTGCGTCATTTGTGTAGCGAACCGCCGACGCCGGCACCAAGCTCTGCGGCGACGTCGGCTTCGGTTCCCGCGCATAATGGATGACCCCAGCCCGAAGCGCTCTTTCCACCGGGATCGAGATCGTAGATGATGGCGTCCTTGCGGTTTGGATTGACACCGGCCGGTACTTTGTCCAGCGCAAGGGCCGCGCGCACGCGCCAGGCGACATTGTGGTCGGCACAGGAGGAATCGCCGCTGACGCCCAGTCCGCCGACGATGCCCTTCCCATCATACAGCGCCAGGCCGCCACCAAACACGACAACCCCGCCGATGGGCTTTCCCATCAGCGGGTCACCGGCGCTGCCGAACGTCGACGGGTCGCCTGTATAGGCGATCGCCTGGTTGACCGGATTGGTGGCCTGCAGCCCAAACAGCGGACCGCCCGGTTGGACCGGCGCATAAAGATTTGCCGTCGACAATGCCATCTGGGGAAGGCTGAGCCCGTTGGCCGTGCTGGCCTTTTCGGCTGCGATCAGCCGGCTGCCGGGCCATTGCGCGTCGGCGGTGGGGCCGCTGAAAGCGATGGCGCAGACCGTTCCGTCACGTGCCACAACTGCGGCCCATTCATTGGTATCGAAGCCGCCATTGCCGGGCCCGCCGCTGGCCTTGACGCTCGCCTTAAGGGCCGTCAGCAGCTTGTCGTGGTCGGCGAGGCAGGGTGCTTGCGCCGAGGCCGTTTGCCCCGCGTCGCCTATCGCCAGCAGGAACAGACTTAAGGCCAGTGACAGGGTTGGACGATAATCCATTGTCTCTAACGTTAGTTGAACACTCTCTAACGCTTGAGACGGGCGGAAGTGCCATTGGGGCGAAAAAATGTTGTTCTTCGCGCGCTTGCGGGCACCGTCCGGAGGACGACAGCGGCCCCACCTACCGTTCGTGCAGCAATGGTTGGAACAGAAGAGGCATTCGCCAGTTTGCTGGCATGCAGTCGGTGTTCGAACAAATTGCGCGGTCGCTNCAATGGTTGGAACAGAAGAGGCATTCGCCAGTTTGCTGGCATGCAGTCGGTGTTCGAACAAATTGCGCGGTCGCTGAAAAAGCGGAGAGCCATGCTGTTTGTTGGCGCTGGAGTGTCGATGAGCGTCGGCTTGCCACCGTGGAGAAAACTCATCGAGCACATGGCAGATGATCTCGGCCTGGACGACCAGACGGTCGGCATGCCTGACACGACCTACCAGGCGCTTGCCGAATACTACCGCCTCAAGCATGGCAGCATCGGCCCCCTGCGCAGCTGGATGGACCGCGAGTGGAGCGTTTCTCGGGACAAGGTAAAGCGATCGGAGATCCACAAGCTGATCGTGTCGCTCGATTTCCCGATCATCTACACCACCAATTACGATCGAAACCTGGAAGCTGCTTTCGAGATCTATGGCCGGCCGTTCGTCAAAATCGCCAACGCGAAAGACATCGCCAAAGTCAACGGCGACCTGACACAGATCATCAAATACCATGGCGATTTTGACGACGACACTTCCCTTGTGTTGGCAGAGACGGACTATTTTGACCGGCTTTCCTTCGACTCACCACTTGATGTGAAATTCCGGGCAGATGCACTGGGGCGCACCATCCTGTTCATCGGCTACAGCATGTCGGATATGAACATCCGTCTGCTGCTGCACCGTCTGTGGCAGACCTGGCGCCTATCGGGTTACGAGCGGGACCGTCCAAAGTCATTCGTGTTCATGCCGGGCCCGAACGTGGTTCAGGAGGCGGTCCTCGGACGCTGGGGGCTCAACGTCGTGGCTGGGNACATCCGTCTGCTGCTGCACCGTCTGTGGCAGACCTGGCGCCTATCGGGTTACGAGCGGGACCGTCCAAAGTCATCGTGTTCATGCCGGGCCCGAACGTGGTTCAGGAGGCGGTCCTCGGACGCTGGGGGCTCAACGTCGTGGCTGGGGACGATGAGGATCCGCAGCAGAGCTTGGCAGCTTTTCTCAGCAAGATCGCCGAAGCAAGTTGACGGCGCAGGCGATCTGGCGCGGCGCGTTGTCGACATTCATGCATGGGGTAGCATCTGCTCCCATGGATCGTCCTGCCGTCATAGATCTCCCAATCCTGTTCAACCCGCTCAGCGCGGCAGGTAGGTCCCGCCGCACCATACTGGCCGGTCGCGCTCCGTCAGCCGATCGAAGCAACCTCGGCGGTAGATCAACGCTTGGCGTTCTCGCTCTCTGTATCAGCCCGAGTAAAGAACTGCTTGGTTGTCGCGGGAAGATGGTTTTTCAGCCAGTCCGCCATCGCGACTTCCTCGCGCAGGTTCTCCTCGCAAACATGCGCGCCTTCCGTTTCATCGAGCGATTTCGCAGCGACGATAAGGATCGTGTAGGAGGCGATTTCCATATACTCGAACGTATAGCTTGCAAGCGATCCCTTCATGACCTCGTCGCCAGCGATGATGCCGCTCAGCGACTGTGCCATCGCAGTCAGCGATCCCGTTCAAGCTTGCAAACGCAGGTATTGTTCCTGAACGGCCGGGTCGCAGAACAGATGTCAGAGCCGCCGCGGCCTGCGTTGGCGGTCTCTTGCCGGTCCGTGCCGCCCTTCACCCGGGGATCGCCGGCAGTCTGGAGTTGCGGAAGCATCTCTGTAGACGACTGCGCCGTTGGCGGAGATCGTCACTGTTTCGCGTCGGCATCGCCTGCGTCCCGCGCAGCACGTGCCCCGCGAAGCTATGTCTTTGCCGAGCAGCTTCGCGTTTTGCCGTCCGTTTCGCGAACTCAACCCGTTGCTGAGGCGCCCTGAGAAGGCTCAAGAGCTCGCTCGGCGTTCTCGTCTGGAATCGCATCAAGACATCTGCCGCTTTGCGTTCATCGCCAAACGTCCACAATGTCCAGGGCCCTCGGCAGAGCCTCCATATTCGGAAACATAGCCATACGTGCGCTGAACCTTTGCTCCTTCGCGAAATGCAGGCGCATGGAACTTCAAGCCATGTCCCAGGTTACCTATGGAGTTTTGCAGCGTTCGGGATCAAGCCATGACCTCTACAGACAATTCTCCGGTTGGCATGTCATCCGCCCCCAAAAAATCCGGCGGCAGCACCAGTTCAAAGAAAGCCACACCTTCGCCAGCCACGGAGAAAATCTCCGGCGCAGGTCCAGCGGCTGCGGAGCACTCAAAAGACGCCAAGGCGCCGAGGGGCGGCCGTCGGCCTGGAGCCTATGTCAAGGATTAGCCAGACGTCATCACTAAAACAGGGATGGTGGAGCTTCGGTCTTGCTCCCAACTGGTCGCCATTCCCACAATGGCAGGAGGATTTTCTATGCAGATGATAGAAGCTGTCGTCAGCCGGGACCAGGCTCCGGTCGTCGAATTTCGCGGGGAGGGAGGCGAGTGCATCACCGTCACACTGCAGGCCGATCAGACGCTTACGGATGATGAACTCGTCGCAAAGGCAAAGGTGATGATGGTCCAGGTCGCTCAGTTCGGGATGGACCAAACTGAGCGGCGTAGCCACAACTGACGGGGTCGCCGGCCGAACAGCTATACACTCTGGAATATCAGGCCAAGGGACGGCTTCGCTCGGTGGGTGGACTGCGTATCCGAGCCTGGATGCCGTTGCCGCTGAATGTCGACGATCGACCGAGGATCTGTGGCAGGACGCGTTGCCGCGCGGCGAAGCACGATAGGATGGGCAGTAGGAGCAGCGATGCGCAAGGCGTGCTGGTTGCCGAGAGTTGATTTCGCCGAACTTACGAGAGAGCGGTGATCAGGCCGGAGTTTCCCCTGACATGCGCAACGACATTGGGTGAGGTCGGTTGCCGCGGTAAAGCGGCGACGGGGCTACAAGGCCAGCCACTCGATTGGCGGGCGCGCAATCATCAGCCAGAAGATGGCGAGCACAGCCGCAAAGGCTGGAAAGCCGAAGGCAAACCAGAGCCTGAACAACTGACTGTAACGCTCAGGCGGGGGTTGATTGGACGTCGCGGCCTTTATGGCGAGATTGCGCATCTCGATCTGCATCCACACCACGGGCAGCCAGAGCAGGCCGATGGCAAGATAGAGCAGGATCGAAAGAACGATCCATCCTTCAGCAAGCGAATACCCCGCATACTGGGCGAGAGCTATCCCGGTCACAGGTTGCGCGATAACGGCCGTAGCCGTGAACAGAAAGTCGGCGAGTACGACGATGCGGGCGACAGCCGCGATGGTCCCGGCGTTACCGGTCCGGTGTGCCACGAGCATGAAAAAGGCAATGCCGGCGCCAGTCCCCAACAGCACAGCCGCACCGATGACATGCAGATACTTGAGCACGAAATAGACCATCAGCGTTCCTCCAGGATCGCCAGCGCGACAAAATGCAGAACCAAAATCGGCAGGATCTTCATCAGCGGGCCGAGCGGGTCGTTCCAGAGCTCCGGCCGCAGAATGCTCCCAGCGGTCGCATAGAAAAGCGACACCGCGATTGCACCGAAGAGACCAAGCCGGCTGGTCGGGCGCCAGGCGATCAGCACGCCGACGATCATGTCTGCCAGCGCCCCGGCGACGACGGCCGGTCCGGCCAGCGCGCCGACTGCTGTGTCAATCAGCAACTCAACTCCGCTGCGCCAGCCGGTGGTGAGGGAAATGATGCCGGTCATGATCCAGAAGAAGGGTAGCACGACGAAGATCGCCGGCTTGACGAGGTAGAGACCAGCGAACCATCGTTCCTGCACCGTGGCAGGATGAAGGCTGAGTGCGGTTGCAAGACTTGACGGTTGAATGCCGGTCGCCGCTATCCACGGCTGGGGATCACCGACCGCGCCCCGCGCGATCTCCTTTGCGGCATTGCTGCGCATCGGCGGACGCCAGCCGAGCTGAGCCGCCGCATCCCCAACCCGGTATAGGATTGCTGCGGCCCAATTGGGCAGGATGAATTCCCGGGCGCTGTCCCATCCGAACCAATGGCGGTAGCAGGCAACGACCTCGTTCATAGAAAGCGCTTCAGGCCCAGCCAGCTCCAGAGTGAGGCGCGTTGGGCTGTCGGGCCTGAGAAAGAAGAGAACGGTGGAGATCACGTCGTCTAGCTGTACGACCTGAAGACGACCAGCGTCGGGCATCACAGGCAATAGTGGCAAAGCAGCGAGACCACGAAAAAGCGCGCTTGCGCCGAACGCCGGCCTCCCCAACACAACCGAAGGGCGCAGAATGACCCAGTCGATATCGCGCGCCATCATGGCCTCATCGCCAGCAAGCTTGCTGGCGGAGAAAGCGGATGGCTGCTGGCGATCGACGCCGATAGCCGAGAAGTGGATGACCTTTTTCACTCGTGCCTGTTCACACGCGGCAAAGAGTGCCGAGGCGCCGCCTGCATGGACGTTCTGGGTATTCTCACGAAGGCTGTCCTGCAGAACGCCGGCGCAGTTCACAACGGCATCGACACCGGCAAGATGATGGATCCAGTCCTGCGCCCGCAGCGCATTTGCCATGTCTAGCAGGATGGGAGTGGGCCCTGTGAACGGGCCAACACTGGGGCGATGGAGCACACGAACGACGTCATGTCCCTCGGCCGCCAGGCGCGCGCAAAGCGCGGCTCCGATCAGACCCGACGCGCCGGTGACCAGGACCCTCATTCCGCGTGCCCGGCATTTGGCGACGCCCGCGGCTCGAGCGGTCTCGTTGCGGGGCCGGAAAGAACCTCACCAGCTTCATCGAAGCGGGACCCATGGCATGAGCAGTCCCACGTCCGGTCGACCGGGTTCCACCCGACGACGCAGCCGAGATGCGTACAGATTGCGGAGCGGGCGGTGACCGTACCGTCCCACGCCTTCCTGATCGCCAGTTGCTCTCCGTCGTGCTCGACCACACCGCCTTCTCCCAGGGCGATCTTGTTGATATCCACCGTTCTTGAACCCAGGAGCCGTTCGGCCACCAGATGAGTAGCCGTCTTGACGTTCTCCGATATGAACGTCGGCCCGCCGGCGAGCGGCTTGATACGGGTCGCGTCGAAGATCTCGGCCGCAGGATGGGGTTGGCCGAGAAGCTGCGACGCAAGGATTTCCCCTGCGACGGCGCCTTGTGTGATGCCCCAGGCGTCGAAACCGGTGGCGACGAGAAGGTCCGGTTTTGAAGAACTCGCCACGCCGACGAAGGCCATTCCGTCCACCGACCGGAAATCTTCGTTTATCCAAAGGTGCGACGGTTGGTTAATAGCGAATGTTGTCTCGAGGAAGGCCAGCATGTCAGCGACGGCGCGATCCGCAGCCTCGCGGTCTCCGGTCTTGAATTCGCCGCCGGCGGCCACAAGAAAGCGCTTGCCGTCACGGTTCGCTGTGCGAAACGAATGAGACGGGCTGCCGGCGCTGATGAACATGCCGTCCACTGTTGCATGTTCGGCCAGTGATGCTGCCGCGACCGGATGCGCAAATGGGAAGGCCTTGGCAAAGAAGAGTCCGTCTCCGATGATGGGCATCTGCGTGGTGACGATGACCTTACCGGCGGTCAAAATACCGCCAGCCAGAGTCAACTGATAAGGCCCGTCGCCTGCAATCTCAACAACGCGGCTGTTCTCGAAAACGGAAATGGTGCTCTCGCTCACCAGGCGGGCCAGCCCGCAAATATAAAGATACGGGTCGAATTGATATTGGCCCGAAAAACGGAGCGCTGCCGTCGCCCTCACGGGCAGCTCCGCATCGGACAGGAATTCGGCGGGCAATCCAAGCGATGCGGCGGCGTCGGCCTCACGGCGTAACCTATCCGCCTGTTGTTCGTCTTCAGCATAGATGAAGGCAGATTTGGCTTCCAGCTCGGCCTTATCCACCATAAGGGAGCACTGTGCAGCGATTTCCTCCTTGGCCTTTTCATTCGCGTCGGCGTAAAGCTTCGCGCCTTCGCGGCCGAAATTGCGAAGGAGGGAAGCGTATTTGAGCCCATGCTGGGATGTGACCTTGGCGGTCGAGCGGCCGGTGGCCTGCTGGCCGATCTGGCGCGCCTCAAGAACCGCGACCTTCAGACCCGAGCTACGCAGCCGACAGGCAGTGTGCAGGCCCACGATGCCCGCGCCGACGATTACGACTTCGAAGTCATGGTTGCCCTGCAAGGCGCCGAATGAAATCTCGGGCTCTCGATCGAGCCAAAACGGGACCGGCTTCATCGACCAGGTCCTCTCTCTCGCCTTTCCAAGACTGACAGTTCGGCGTCCGAAGGCCTGCCGAACGCTTCGGCTTCGGCGGCTTCCAACTCGCTGAGCGATTTCGCGAGCACGGTACCCCACACCATGTGCGCAGCGATCATCAGCAGATTCCTCCCTGCAGGATGACGCCATGCGGGGGCAAGAATTCGCGCTGCAGGAATCCAACCCAGATAACTGGCCGCCCACACGCCGAGGCCAAAGAGTGTGCCGCTGCCGCGACGCCGAGGCAAAATGGCGAAAACAGCGCCAGTCATGGCGCCGAAGCCGAAGTGAGCCAACAGAGTATTCGCTCGCGCCTGCCCTTCATCGCCCCCGAAGTTCAGGCGATCGACAATTTCGCGGGGCGGCAACGGGTAGCGACTCGTCTCGTTCAGCAACCCACGGGATCGCCGCATGGCACTGGTCATCGCCACCGATGCCGCAAGGCCGGCCAGAGCTCCCAACATCATATGTCGCAACAGCATTCTCCTGACGCAATCTGTCCAACGGAGTTGCGGGTTGATTGTTCCTTGGGGTGTATTTCGATCGGGAACGAACAAGCTCACGCGTGACAAATGGGACGTCCGGAGAAGCCGTAGCAATGGGGCTGATGATGGCGTCTCACTGCTGAAGCGGTCGACCTCTTAGGAATGCCTCCGCAAGATCCGACAATTTCGACATGCGTACGCCGAGCCGTTCGGCGTCTCCATAAGCGGTGAACCGTCCTATCCAAGCACGTCGGCGACGATACCCAGCCTGCGCGCTTCATCGGCATGAATATAGCAGTTGGTGGTCGCCCGTCGGTAGAGCTCGTCGGTAATGAGAGAACTGCCCTCGACTAATTCCTTGAAGCCCTCAATCTCTAGCTGTTCGGCCGTTTCGAGCAGGGCGAGCTGTTCGCGCGCGATCTGAATGCACGATTTCATGGGGCGGTTCAGTTCAAGGCTGGTCTCCATGCCCCTTTCATGGAGGAATACGGATACCGCTCCTCGCCAATGAGGGTGGAGCTGGCCAACCGGGAGAGCCATTCGAGTTGGCGCGAGTTCGTGACAGGGCTTAAGAATCGCGGGCTCGCCGGCGTCGAGTTCGTCGTCTCCGACGACCATTTGGGGCTCAGGGCGGATTGCCAAATGGCAGGCCAAATATCCGAAGCTGGTCAACTGGGTGGAGGACAACATCGAGGAGACGCTGAGCTTCTATCGGCTGCCGCTTGCCCATCATAAGCACATGAAATCGACCAACATGCTGGAGCGGCTGAACCAGGAGATCAAACGGCGCACCCTGGTCGTGCGCATCTTCCCCAACCCGCAGAGTTGCCTGCGGCTGGTTCGGGCGCTGGCGGTCGAGATCCACGAGAACTGGCTCGAGGCGACCCGCTATCTCAACATGGATCATCTGCGTGAGCACAAGAAGGAGAGCCTGAGGGCCTTGGCCGCCTGAGCACCGTCATGTGTCCGCCGCTCCGCTAAACACGGGAGCTGCGCGGCGGACACGCCGACGTCACAAACGGACTGGCAGCTTCGAGTGCGGGTTGTAAGAAGCGGACATTCAGGCGCTCCCGTGGACTGCCCTCGATCTGACACTCGCGTCCACAGGTGCGCGGTTGGCAAACCGGAAACTGAGGCAGAGAGGGGGCGGCCCGACGCCCACCTCGACGACAGCGGCGGTTTCTTGTTTTGAAGCACCATGGATGCCAATGCGTGCCTCGGCCGACATCTTCAATGCTCGATGACACTCAGTTAAATGTCGAGCAAAACCGTTCCTTGTGGGCGGCTGCAACATGCCAGGACATAGCCGGCCGACTTCTCTTCAGCGTTCAGTCCGCCTAGGTCGTCCATCGCAACTTCGCCGGATAGTTTGGCTATTCGGCACGTTCCGCAAACGCCCTGCTGGCAAGCGGTCGGGATGTAGATGCCACAATTCCGTGCCGCCTCCAGCAGGGTCTCTCCGGGCGTGCATTGATACTCCAGGCCCGAGCGGGCGAAACGGACCGAAGACGGAACCGCTGAACCCATTTCCGAACGCGAACCGTTGCTGCCTCCGAAACTCTCCTCGTGATACTGGGCCGGCGGGAGGCCAATTGCGTCAAGACAGGCGCGTGCCGTCTTCATGTATCCTTCGGGCCCACAGGCAAAAACGGTGCGCTTGTGGAGATCGGGAACCAGGCTCAGCAGCATCCGACCACCAATTCGGCCGGTTGAACCCGTCCAAGCGGGACCTCCCTGACTGCAAATCAAAGTCACTTGAACGTTGGGAAAGCGAGCGGCAAGTGCTTCCAGTTCCGATCGGAAGACGATGTCGCCTGGCGTTCTCGCACTGTGAATGAAGCGGATCTCCCTGTCATCCGCGCGATCGGTAAGTGCACGCAGCATGGACATAACCGGAGTCACGCCGCTACCGCCCGAAAGGAAAACGGGTTTCTGAGCCGGCAACTCATCAAGATTAAACGAGCCGAGCGGCCCTTCGATCTCGATCTCGCTGCCTGGCCTCACATTGTCATGGAGCCAGTTGGAAGCAAGCCCGCCTGGCTTTCGTTTCACCGTGATCTGAAGATCAAGCGGTCGAGTCGGCGGTGATGATACAGAGTAGGAGCGCGTCATCGCGGCACCGTTAATCCTGAGATGCACGAGAACATACTGGCCGGCGCTGAAGCAGAACATCCAATCTGCGGCAGACGTGAGAACGAATGTCTTCACATCGTGCGTCTCGTCGATTACGCGACGGCAGAGCACAACATCTCGCGTCTTTTGTGTCCATTGCCGCTGACGCGACGTGGGCACGATATCGGATGCTTGGATGGAAGCGTATGCGTTCATTGTTCGGCTCGGCTTTGCGGTCGAGCGAACATGCCAGTTCTTATCCCATAAAACAGCAGTATAAACCCAACGTTATGATCGGCAATTTCGATTAAACTTCCAGCGACATAACGGCGAGATGGAGAGCTCGGATGCCTTTGCGAATGATCGGTTCGTGTTTGCGACGTGCCAGTATTGCCGTGTGAACTGGCTGGTGCAGCGTCGGCGCTCCTTCAACGAGGAACGATGGAAGCTCGGCGGTGAACCGGCGCGCATCATCGCTACGCATGTAGCAAGTGCCGCCCGTTCGCCGAAGCATGATCTCCGCCAGCGTTTCCGATCCGGTCGAAAGTCGACAGATCGCCAATTGAGCCAGCAGCTCCGCGTGCGTTTTCTCCAGCAGAACGGTGTAGCCTGGGCGGATGTAGGTGTCAGGATCAACATCCGACAGCGTTCTGGCGGCAGTCGAAACCATCACATATTCCTCGACCATCAGGTGCTCGTAGGCGATCTCGGGCAAGTACCGAGGGGCATAAAGCACCGCGATATCCAGGTTTCCCATGCTCAAGTCGCTGACCATCTGGTTCGAGTAATCCGACTCGATATGAATCGAGGACTTCGGAAGGACCTGGCACAGTGTCTCGACCCACCCGGGTAGGACTGAGCGGGTCATGCCCACTTGGGCGGCAACGCGCAAGGTGCCTTCGAAACGGTTGAACGCGCGTACGTCGTGGCGAGCTTGCGACCAGGTCGAGAGCAGAGACCTGGCGTAAGCTTCGAACCGGCGTCCCGCGGCAGTCGGCTCTGCCCCGGCGCGTCCACGCTGGAACAGTTCGGACCCGATTGCGCTCTCCAGGTTCTTGATGCGGGTGCTGATCGTCGATTGGGTCAGGCCCAACCGATCCGCGGTCCGATTGAAATTTCTCGACTCGACGATATCGAGAAAGGTTTCGATGTGATCAAGCTGCATTGAACCCTCGATCGAAAAACTCGATCATATTGGCACGTTTCATAAGCTTGATCAAACGACAGCCAAGGCGGAAGCTGCACCAGTCAGCGATCCGGCAGCATCGCCGGACGAGGCTACGGAGCGGAACAAAGTGTTTATAATCGACTGCGATTGTCATAATTACTGGTCAAGCGCCACGGTATTGCAGCCCTACCTTTCCGGCCTCTGGAAGGACATGTTCGTCGAAGGCGAGAAGACAGGTCCCGTTGGGGCCTTCCCCCACGGCCATCGTCCCTGGTTTCATCCGCAGGATTTCTCCCGCAAGGACGTCCGTCCGAAAACCGAAGCCGATAACTATCTCATTATGAAAGAGAAGCACCTCGACAAGTACAAGATCGACGTGGCGATCCTGACGGGTGATGAGCCGATCGAGGCGTCAACCCTCGCCAACCCCTATTATGCCAGCGCCTTGGTCAGCGCCTACAATGACTACCAAATCGATCAGTGGCTGCCGAAGGACGACCGTTTCATGGGCTCGATCATCATCGCGCCACAAGATCCAAAGCTCGCCGCCGCCGAAATACGTCGCCTTGGCAATCACCCGCGCATGGTGCAGGTGCTCGCTTCCCAAGGATCCGTCAAGCCGTATGGCGACCCGTTCTACCACCCGATTTACGAAGCCTGCGCTGAAGTAGGATTGCCCTTCGCCATCCATCTGGGCGGCCATGGCGGAGTGAATTCAACTGCCATCGCTCCTGCCCCAACGACGTTCTTCTGGGAGACCCACGCTATCCTCCACATGTCGGCAATCTCGCACGTGGCCAGCATGATCGCGCATGGCGTCTTCGAGAAATGGCCGGACCTCTATTTCGTGATCATCGAGTGCGGCGTCGCTTGGGTCCCATCGGTACTCTGGCGCCTGGACGCCGACTACAAAGCGCTGCGCAAGGAGACGCCATGGCTGAAGATGCTGCCGTCGGAATATTGCAGGCGCAACATCCGCTTTTCCACGCAGCCGCTGGAACAGCCCGCAAACATCCAGCATCTGTGGTCCACGCTTGAGGCGATGGACGGCGAAAATACGCTGATGTTTGCGTCCGATTATCCCCACTGGGATTACGACGATGCAAACACGCTGCAGATCCCTCCTGCCTGGAAGAGCAAGATCATGGGACTGAATGCGCTGGAGGTCTACAAACGCATCCCGCGCGCGCAAGCGGCGAATGCCGCCTGAGGAACCATGTGATGCCCGAAAAGACCTACATCTGCCGCGTCGACGAAATCGAATCCGGGTCTCCCTTTATCGCCAAGATCCGCAGCCTTTCGGTTGGCGTTTTCCGCGTCGGGGATTCATTCCACGCGCTGCTGAATGTTTGTCCGCACCGCGGCGCTCCACTTTGCGAGGGACCGCAGTGTGGAACGACCGCGCCCGTCGAACAGGCGCAATTCATCTATCATCGCGAAAACGAGATCGTCCGATGTGCCTGGCACGGCTGGGAATTCGACATCAAGTCAGGTGAGGCCTTGGTCGATCCGACCGTTCGCGCTCGCACATTTCCAGTCACCGTGGAGGCCGGCGGCATCTATGTGACGGCCTGATTGGCGCAAAACCGATTGGGATTGGAAAATTCGAAGGAAAGGTGGCCGCAGCAAACTAGCAGATTTGCAGGTGTTTTGACGAGAAATAACGCGGAGAACTCCGCAATGGGAGAGTCGAATGTCAGAATCTGAATACAAGCTTGGTATCGCTCGAAGCCTGATCGGTGGCGGCAATGTTTCCCGCCGCGACTTCATTCATCTTGGCCTGGCCGCTGGCCTGACCGTCGCCGCCGCCGACAAGCTGTTCGTGAGCACGGCGCGGGCCGAACCGATGCAGGGCGGGTTCGCCAAGCTCGGCATGGCTCACGGCGCGACGACGGATTCGATCGATCCGGCCGGCTACCCCGATACGTTCACACAAACCGCATTTTCGGGCTCGCTGTCCAACAGCCTCACTGAGGTCGACGCCAAAGGCAATGTCCAACCGGACCTCGCCGAGAGCTTCGAATCTTCGGATGGGGCCAAAAACTGGGCCTTCAAGCTGCGCAAAGCCGCAACCTTCCACAACGGCAAGACCGTGACGGCGGATGACGTCGTGACCTCATTGCAATATCATATGGGCAAGGACACCAAATCGGCGGCGAAGTCGCTGTTGGAGTCCGTCGCCGAGATCAAGGCGGACGGCCCGGAAACGGTGGTCTTCACGCTTAAGAGCGGCAACGCCGATTTCCCTTACATTATGAGTGACTACCATCTGGTCATCATGCCAGCCAAGGACGGCAAGGCGGATTGGGCCTCAGGCGTTCGCACGGGCGCTTTCGTAATCGAGAACTTCCAGCCCGGCGTTTCGGCCAAACTCAAGCGCAATCCGAACTACTTCAAGAACGGCAAACCATACCTCGACGAGGTGGAGTTCATCGCCATTACAGATCTTGCCGCTCGCATGGCGGCATTGTCTACGGGGGAGGTGGACTATATCGGCCGCGCCGACTTGAAGACTCTCGGCATGCTCAAACGCAATCCCAAGGTGGAAATCGTTGAAGTCACTGGCTACGGTCACTATACCTTGCCGATGAATGTCACGATGGCGCCGTTTGATAATCCGGACGTGCGAATGGCCCTGAAATGGGCGATCAATCGTCAGGAGATCGTCGACAAGATCTTTCTCGGCCACGCCACCGTGGCCAACGACAACCCGATCGCGCCAGCGATCAAGTTCGCCAAGGATCCGCAACCGCAGCACAGCTTTGATCCGGAAAAAGCCAAGCACTACCTGAAAAAGGCCGGAATGGAGAACCTGAAAGTGGATCTCTCGGTCGCCGATGCCGCTTTTGCAGGCGCGGTGGACGCGGCTTCGCTCATTCGCGAGACGGCAGCCCAATGTGGCATCGACGTAAATGTCGTGCGTGAGGCCGAGGACGCTTATTGGGACAATGTCTGGCTCAAGAAACCCTGGTGCGCTTCCTATTGGAGCGGTCGAGCGACGGCCGACTGGATGTTCACCCAAGCCTTCGCCGCGGACTCCAGCTGGAATGAGTCGTTCTGGAAAAATCCCCACTTCAACGAATTGCTTGTCCAAGCGCGCGCCGAGACGGACGAGGTGAAGCGAGCGGCGATGTATGCGGAGATGCAGCAGCTAACCCACGATGATGGCGGCAGCATCGTGCTGGTCTTCAACAATTTCGTCAGCGCTCAATCCAAAAAGCTCGCACACGGCGAAGTGGCGCCCAATTGGGAGAACGATGGACTGAAAATGGCCGAACGCTGGTGGATCGCCACTGCATGAGATGGCGGGCCGGAGCCGCGTTGACTGTGAGGCTCCGGTTGGCTTCCCTGGCTGTTGCAAGGGCTGCCGCCCAAACAGGAAACGCACGCCCATGAACCCTGTCGCAAGAACAGTTCTGGAGCGGCTTGGGCTCGGCCTGATTACTTTGTTCATCGTGTCCATCATTATCTTCTCTGCGATCGCGATGCTCCCCGGCGACTTCGCCAAGGCCACGCTCGGGCAATCGGCGACGTCCGAAACGGTCGCCGCATTCCAGCGAGAAATCGGCATCGATCGTCCACCTGTCGAACGCTATTTTGTCTGGGTCGCGCAGATGCTCCACGGTGACTTCGGCTCCTCGTTTGCGAGCCGCACCGGATACCGGCGTAGCGTGGCCGAGATCATCGCGCCACGGCTATACAATACGATGTTCCTCGCAGCGGTGACTGCGCTGGTCGCAGTCCCGCTGGCCCTGGGGCTTGGCATTCTTGCCGCTCTGTACCGCAACGGCTGGTTCGACCGGCTGGTGAATGCTGTGACGCTGACAACCATCTCGTTCCCGGAGTTTTTCGTCGCCTATATGCTGGCCTACCTGGTCATCTCGCGCGACACGTTCATCGGATCCGATTTCGCTCAATCGCTGCCACATTGGCTGGCAGCCTCACTGGGCTGGGCACTCAATGCTGTTCCCAAATTTCCGACATTGTCGAATGTGAACGAGCAGACGCCGTTTTGGGATCACGTCTGGAAAGTGGCCCTGCCGGCAATCACCCTTACGCTCGTCATCGTGGCCCATATGATGCGCATGACCCGAGCGGCCATCATCAACATGCTGGCAAGCCCCTACATCGATATGGCGCGCCTCAAGGGAATGTCCCCGATGGTGATCGTGCTGAGGCATGCCCTGCCCAATGCCTGGGCTCCCATCGTCACCGTGGTGGCCTTCAATCTGGCGTATCTCATCGTTGGAGTGGTCGTGGTCGAGGTCGTGTTCGTGTATCCCGGCATCGGTCAGTTGATGGTTGATGCGGTGAAATCCAGGGATGTTCCGGTCGTTCAGGCCTGCGCCCTGATTTTCGCCGCGACCTACATCCTGCTCAATCTGATAGCCGATATTATCTCCATCGCCACCAACCCCAGGCTCTTGCATCCACGATGACCAGCTTCGAACCTATCGCGGCGATTCAAAGGCTGAGGCGCTCGCGTGCCACCCGAGCGAAAACGGCCCTGAAGAAGGCACCCTTCAGCGCATGGTTCGGGATCGTCGTGATCGTCGGCTACGTTTTTGTTGCGGTCCTCGCGCATTGGATCGCGCCATACGGGGAGACTCAGGTCTTCAGCGAAGCCTTCGCGCCGTGGAGCCAGGAGTTCAAATTGGGAACCGATCAGCTCGGCCGCGACATGCTCACCCGCTTGATCTACGGTGCGCGCAACACCATCGCTATTGCAGTCGCGACCACGTTGCTGTCCTTCGCGGTTGGCGTCTCGCTCGGTCTTCTTGCCGCGTTGCACAGGGGATGGCTCGACCAGATATTGTCGCGTGCGGTGGACGTGTTGATGTCAATCCCAAGTCTGATCTTCGCGCTGGTGCTGCTGTCGATCTTCGGCTCGTCGATCACCAGCCTGATTGTGATCATTGCCCTTCTTGATTCCACCCGTGTCTTTCGGCTTTCTCGCGCCGTTGGGCTTAACGTGGCCGTGATGGAATATGTGGAGGTGGCGCGATTGCGCGGCGAAGGCGCGAGGTGGATCATCGCCAAGGAAATCCTTCCCAATGTAATGCCGCCGCTGGTCGCAGAGTTCGGCTTGCGATTTTGCTTCGTATTCCTCACCATCGCGGCGCTGTCCTTTCTCGGCGTCGGTATTCAGCCACCGACCGCCGATTGGGGTTCGATGGTGCGCGAGAACGCAACCCTGATCACTTACGGAGACGTCACGCCGCTCCTTCCGGCCGGCGCGATCGCTCTCCTTACGGTGTCAGTCAATTTCGTCGTGGACTGGTTCCTGCACGCAACAAGCGGGTTGCGGGATGAAAAATAGCGGTCCAGGTCCGCGCGAAAAAGGAAAGGATCTACTGCAGATCCGCAATCTGCATGTGGAGGGGTTCTCGGACGAGCGGTGGCATCCCATTGTGCGCGGGATCGATCTGACGCTGAAGCGGGGGGAGGTTCTGGGCCTGATCGGCGAGTCAGGCGCCGGCAAGTCCACCATTGGCCTTGCCGCCATGGGTTATGCCAAGCCGGGCTGCCGGATCACACAAGGCTCGATCCTGTTCGACGGGATTGATCTTCTGGCAGTCAGTGAAACAGTGCGCCGTCGCCTCAGGGGCTCCCGCATCGCCTATGTCGCGCAAAGCGCGGCGGCCTCTTTCAACCCGGCCCACCGGCTGTTGGAACAAACCGTCGAAACTGCGGTGGCGCATGGAATTGCCAGCCGGGAAGAGGCAAACCGGAGCGCCGTCGATCTTTATCGACGTCTTCAGCTCCCAGACCCGGAGACAATAGGCTTTCGCTATCCTCATCAGGTCTCCGGCGGGCAGTTGCAAAGAGCAATGACCGCAATGGCTATGGCTTGTCGTCCGGACCTCATAGTGTTCGACGAGCCAACGACCGCGCTCGATGTGACGACGCAGGTCGAAGTTCTTGCCTCCATTCGCAACATCGTGGAGGAATTCAATACGGCCGCAATCTACGTGACGCATGACCTGGCGGTGGTAGCGCAAATGGCGCACCGCATTATGGTTTTGCGCGACGGGCTCACTGTGGAGGAGGCTGAAACACGGCAGATGCTCGCTGCGCCTGCCCAGGAATACACCAAAACACTGTGGGCTGTGCGCAAGCTCGCGAAGCCCGAAGTTGCGGCCGAAGAGTATCTGCTGACGATAGACCACGTTACCGCGGCCTATGCCCGAACCGTCAAAGTGCTCCAGGATGTCTGCATCAAAGTTCCACGCGAAAGAACGGTGGCTGTGGTCGGCGAGTCCGGCTCCGGGAAGTCGACCCTCGCTCGGGTCGTCACCGGCCTTCTGCCATCGCTTTCGGGGTCGATCTCTTTTGCCGGCCAGCCCCTTTCAAAGAGCTTGAAGATGCGCCCGAAGGAGGTCCTGCGCCGCATACAGATGATTTATCAAACGCCTGACAACGCGTTAAATCCGCGCCAGACGGTCGAAGACATCATAGCGCGACCGCTTGAATTCTACCTCGGCTTTAGCGGCGCGCAGCGGGATCGCCGGATCGGCGAACTCATGCATATGGTCGAGATGAGCGAAGCTTACCTGGACCGACTGCCGGCCGAATTGTCGGGTGGCCAAAAACAGCGCGTTTGCATTGCCCGGGCGCTTGCGGCCGATCCGGATCTCATTATCTGCGACGAGATTACGTCCGCGCTCGACCAGATCGTGCAGGAGGAAATTCTAAAGCTCCTCATGCGCCTGCAAAAGGACTTCGGCATGAGCTACCTCTTCATCACTCACGACATTGCCACCGTACGGGCGATAGCCGACGAAATTGTCGTCATGCACCAGGGCAAAGTCGTTGAGCAGGGTATGAAGAGCGAAGTTCTTACGCCGCCGCATCCGGCTTACACCGAAAGGCTCTTGTCGTCCGTACCGGAAATGGATCCGGACTGGCTCACAACGCTGCTGGCCAGGCGGAAAATCTGATAGGATCGCAAGGTGGACAGGAAGAGAAACCCGTCCACCAGGCACCTGCCGTCCGTCCTGCTGCCAGAACACCCCGCGACCGCTAGGCCGCATAGCACTGGGACGGAGAGATGCCGCACGATCATCACCCGACTGTGCGTTCGATCGTGAGTTTTTTCCCTCGTGAGAGCGCGACCAGCAAGACGGCACGATCGTCGCCGCTGCGCCGACTGACCCAGCGCGGTCGCGTATTTTAGGCAAATTGAATCTTGGCCCGTTCTGAGCGATGGCATGCCCCAGCAGTAGGTCGCGATGGCCCGTCAATCCGATCAAGATCATCGTCAGTGAGGTCGCCTCATTGCTCCTCGGCTTCGATCACCTCATTGGTTCGACCGGCATAAATTGAGGCGTGACACCAAACCCGCCGCCGGCCGATGCGATCCGGACTTCAACGGGTCAGAACGAGGGCCTCCTCCTCGTCGCGCTGCTTGCCACCGTACACTGCTGCAACGCTGGCTATGAAGGCGCCGACAACCATCGACAATGCGCCTATAAGTGCGAAGGACGCAGTGGCTTTCCTTGCTGTATCGGCCGCCTGCTTGGCCTTGGCCTTGGTGTCGTCGACTTTGGCGATCACCGCATCCACTCGAGCCTTCGCATCGGCCTCCGACAGGCCTGTGCGGGCGGCGACGAGTTGCGCCAGATAGGCCTTGTCCTCAGGCGATATCTGGCCATTTGCCGCCCCCGCCAGCAGGATTCGCGTCGCCTGTTCCGTAGCGGTGGCGCCGTTCTGTTCATTGGCGGGCGCTGCGGCGGGGGTCGCCGCGCGGAACAGAGAATCCACAAAATAGCCGGTCCAGATGCCAGAAGGTGGGGCACCTGTCGTAGCCGCATTGGCGGCTGCTGTCGTTGCCCCCGTCGCGGCGCCTGACGCCACGGAGGATGCAGCCTGCACACCCGTGCCCAGCGCCGCCGAAAGAGCCGAGCCCAGCACGCCGGCAACAAGCAATGTTGCCAGCGCCCACGCAAGGAAACCGTGCGCGGTGTCACGAAAAAAGACTTCGTCGGTGTGGACATTTACCCACTTGGTGCGCAGCCGGCCGGTGAGATAGCCGCCTAAGCCAGCTGATAGCCATTGAACGACGACAAGCCAGGCAGCCGCCGAAACCGCGAAGGTCGTGGTCGAAGCGCTCGCTCCGGTCCAGGGCGAAACCATGGTCAGTCCTAGACCGGAGCCGACCAGCATCAGAATAACCGTCAGCGTCGAGGCCGCGAAAGCGCCCGCGACGATCGGCCCCCAGCTGACGGCCGATGAGGACGACTCAGTGACCGGCGTGATGTCTGTCGATGAAACCACGGTTCCCATTTTCACCCCCTACCGCGCAAGAAGCATAATCAGAATGATGATTGGGATCGGCACTCCAAGCAACCAAAGCAAGATACCTCGACCCATAACTACCTCCTTTAAAAGGTGCTGAGACGAAGTAACAATTCTCCATGAAGGTTTTCGTTCCAAAGCTGCCGCTGGGCATTATGCGGCAACTCTCCTGCGCGAGACTGGTCCAGGCACGCAAGTTACCCGGCTGACGGCAAGCGGTGCGTTGTCGTGGAATCTGCCCCTCGATACGTGCGGAGTTTACCGCGCCTGTGTCGCGCCGCCTTGTCGAGAGCCTTTGCTGGGCACGTCATTGTTTTGGTGGGCAATAAGACTCAATCGTTTGGAAAGTTCCAGGGGCTGAGGCTGTTCAGGAGGTTAGGCATAATAGAAAGGCTGTCCTGCGCGGACCGCGTTACCCATAGCCGCCATCGCATTCGGCTCGTAGGCAGCGATCGCCGAGAAGTTCCCAGGTAGGCGTTGGGACACGCCGCAGGCACAAACTAACGTGCCTTCGTCACCGCCCTATCGTGGTTTCGCGTAGTGAGGTTGCGCGAGCTACTCGCGCACGGTTACCCGCGATGTCGCTGAGACCTCGGCAATGAGGAATCAATAACGACAGTGACAAGACCGCATCCGTCGATACGAACGGTGACTTTGCCGTCCTCTTGATCGACGCGCGTGGCGAAACCACTGATTGCGACTTTCTGGCCTACCTTGGCCTTCTGCGGCGTGTCGATGGCAAGCGGGAAATTATAGGTCGGCACACTAACGCTCGAAACGCCGTCCTCCATCACCTTCAGGATGGTGGCCGATAGCGTGATCTCATCTCCGACTTTCGGTTTTCGCGCCATTCAAATCGCTCATGATCGTGATTGTGATTGAAACATGCAACTCAGCTGAAATGTTCCCGACCCTGCTCACTGCCATTGGATTAATCGAGTCATTGCTAAGTTTTACTCAAAATGCCATCGCTGGATGTCCCCTCAAGCCCCAGCAAGCCGACGCGGCCTGCGTCCCCAAAGGTTTAGAGCGTGCCGGCTTCCCTATCGCGCCAGCACACCTTGTGGGCTGCGCGAAGGCGTTCCACCACCCGTGTCGGCCAAGCCCTCAAGGAGTAGAAGCCTCCGCACGACGAGGACAAAGCTGAAGAGGACGAAAAGCCCCGCCATAGGAGCGAGCTGCGCCGAACTCTTGAAGCGGTCAAATCCATGAGGTTTAGACCCTCGTGGGTTGTATGGGAGCCGTCTGCATCAGGCTTGCCTAAGTGCGCGCCCTGGCCGTCATGAAACGTCAGGCGAGGCCGTCTCCGGTCAAGCTTTTCGCTAGCAAGACGTTGCTAAAATATACGTTATCCACGACGGAACCAGGTGGTCAAGCGCACGTTGCTTCGCGCAGTCACGACAAGCTTGTTGACCTGAAGGAGGTTAAAATGAGCATGAAACTTCTCGTTGCTGCAATCGCGCTCGCATCGATGGGGGGTGTTGCGATGGCTGGTTCCACAACCGGCACATCCGCGCTCGACGATCCTGCCAAAATGTCGCCGTTCTTCACCGATGCCGGTATGAAGACATTGAGGTCCGAAAAGGATTTCAAGACCGCGTGGACGGCCATGAAACCCGACGAACGAACGGCGGTGTTGAAAGACTGTGGCGACACCACGCTTAACAAGGCGCATGCGGAATTTTGCGCAATGGCCAAGAAGATGGGCAGCTAAAATAGCGCTGCCAACCACCGAAGACGAACATTAAGTCCGGCTTCGGTGGTCGTGAATGGATGGCGTGCTTCGTCGGCGATTACCCAGCGCCGTTGTTCCTGCGTCGCTGTTCAAGCCGATTGAGTTGCGAGACTGATCGGCAGCATCACCATTGACTGGATGCGCGACAGGGCTCGCTGGGGTGTAAGAGCCGAAAGTGGATGAGCAGTTACCTGTTCCACGCGGTCGGACGCAGCCACCATGCTGATCGCAGCCTGACCATTTCGAAAGGATAGCGCCTCGACGACCTGCCTTGCCTCTGGGGCGGGAGATCTGGGTCTTCTCGGAACATTAGGCATTTAGCGAAGTTTGGTTGGACGGCTCGCTCTTGGGGCCAAAACGATGGCCAGGCGGGCTTTGGGAGGAAGCTATGATTCATGTCACGCCTTCGCTTCACGTCTGTCGCCGGCGGGCACTGCAAATTGGCCTGGGAGCAACGCTCACTTCAACCATCGGCCTTGCTCCGGCTTCGCCCGCTTTTGCGCAGGATGGCGTCAAGGACGAAGACATTTTCCGCTTTGCACTCAACCTCGAATACATGGAGGCGGAATACTATCTTCGGGGTACCACTGGAAAAGGCATCGACGATTCAGATGCCGGTTCCAAGCCCGGCGATGTCGTCGGCGGCAAACAGGTTTCCTTCGAAACGCCCGCGCTCGGTGAATTCATGCGGGAAGTTGCGGAAAACGAACTTGCCCATGTTAGGTTTTATCGCAAGACGCTTGGGTCGGACGCCGTCGACCGGCCGGCAATCGATTTTGATGCCGGCTTTGCTGCAGTCGCGAAGGCTGCGGGCCTGGGTGCGGACTTCGACCCCTTTGGCAACCAGATGAATTTCGTGCTCGGCGGCATGCTGTTTGAGGATGTGGGTGTAACGGCCTACGCTGGAGCGACAACCGTTCTAAAGAACAAGCAGTTCCTGGCTGCTGCAGCCGGTATTCTCGCCGTCGAAGCTTACCACATGGGAATGGCGCGGTCTTCGCTCTACCGCATGGGCGAGAAGGCCTGGAAGGCTGCCAATGCCATTTCCGACGCGCGGGACAAGATCGACGGGCCCGACGACAAGGACCAAGGCATCTATGTCGACGGCAAAGCCAACTTCGTTCCTTCGACGCCAGACGCGATCGCCTTCACAAGAACACCGCAAGAGGTGCTGCGCATTGTCTATCTGACTGATCAACCCGGAGTGAGCAAGGGCGGTTTCTACCCCAACGGGATGAACGGAACGCTCAGGAGCACTTAAATGATGGAAGCTGTCGGACACGCAGAACCTGATTGTCGTCGGCAGATATCCCCTTCATCCGTTTTCGTTCCGATGAGAACGCGATGAACGTCAGCAGCGAAGCGACGAAGTCTTTGTGGGCGCTTGACGCCAGCTTGCCCACCGCTCCCCGTCTTGAGCAAAACGAGAAATGCGACGTGGCCGTGATTGGGGCTGGCATCGCCGGGATTTCGGTTGCCTATGAACTGGCACTAGCGGGACGCAAAGTGGTGCTCGTGGATCGTGGACCCTTGCTCGGCGGCATGACCTCGCGCACGACCGCCCATCTGGCGCCCATCTGCGACGACGGCTTGAGCGCACTGGTCGAGATGCGTGGCGAAGCTCTGGCGCGCGGGTTTCAGACAAGCCAGCGAGCCGCGATCGACCGGATCGAACAGCATGTCGCCAGCCTGGAAATCGACTGCGATTTCCGGCGACTGGAGGGGTTCCTTTTCCCCGCCGCATGGATGGACGAGAAGGAGGCCGCCAGACGATGCAACGAGGAGTATGCGGCTGCGGCAAAGACGGGCGTCGAAGTCGAGCGTGGCAAGGGCGTGCCGCTCAAGGGTCATGAATCGGCGCCCGTCCTGCGCTATCCGGGCCAGGCCACTTTCCACCCGCTGAAGTACCTGCGCGCCCTGCTTGCTGATTTCAAGAAGCGAGGCGGCAAGGCCTTCGCCGACAGCGCCGTCGTCGAAATCAAGGAGGGGAAGCAAATTCGCCTCAAATGCGACAGCGGCTCAACCATCACGGCTTTGAACGCGGTGTTTGCAACCAACTCTCCGATCAACACTTGGGTCAAAATCCACAGCAAGATGGCGCCCTATCGCACCTATGCGATGGCTTTCGAGATCGCCGGGGGAATTCTCCCGGACGCGCTCTACTGGGATATGGACGACCCGTATTATTACGTCCGCCTCAGCCGCGGGTCTGGTAAGACCGACTGTCTCATTGCGGGCGGTCGCGATCATAGATCGGGCGAGACGGACGATGGCGAGGCGCGCTTTGCGGCGCTCGAGGCCTGGATCAGAGCGCTGGTGCCCAATCTTGGTGGGGAAAGAGCGAGATGGTCAGGTCAGGTTCTCGAAACCATTGACTATTGTGGCTTCATCGGCCGCAGCCCGGGCAACGGCAACGTCTTCATCGCCACCGGCGACTCCGGCCAGGGCATGACGCATGGTGCATTGGCCGGGCGCCTGATCCGCGATCTGATCGTCGACGGATCGAATCCCTGGGAAGCCGTCTATGCTCCCGACCGGACGCCGCCAGCTGCCTTCACGCATTACATCAATGAGAACCTCACGACGGTGAAGAATCTCGCCGGTTACTTGCTACCCGGCCAGATGAAATCGGCCAGGGATCTCAAGCCCGGAGAAGGCGGCGTCCTTCAGGACGGCTTGAGCAAACTCGCCGTGTGCCGCGACCGCGCCGGCAAGTTGCACAGGCGATCAGCCACTTGCACCCATCTTGGCTGCATCGTGCACTGGAATTCCACCGAGCAATGCTGGGATTGCCCCTGCCATGGCTCGCAGTTCGCGCCGGACGGGACGGTACTTAACGGCCCAGCGACCCGATCTCTGGTTCAGCCGAAGTCATAATGCCAAACGTCAGAGGCGGATCAGCCGGACGGCATAAGCCAGCTTGTTGTGGCGTGCTCTTTTTGCTGGTGGACAAGCCGTGTTTCGCCTAATGGCACTGGGCTGCATGCCCCGCATTCTCGGGCAGCGAAGGCCCGGTATGTCGAGCCGGTTTTGTTCGAGCAATCCCTCGCTGGTCTGTTCGAAATTGCTCGTCCGATAGTAGCCGCATTTCGGATTGATCGGGGGCCTGGATTGCGAATGTAACCCTTGGCCCTTACCGACGGCGCATGGAAGAGCAGCTGGCGCCTTCGCTCGCACCCTTGCACGCCCTAAGACCAAGCAGACAGCGCCAGCGTTGGAGCCTTCGATGATGCTTATAGTCGGCACTGCGGCGGTTTTCGCCGCAAACCTCTTCCGTTCTTTCAGCGCACGATCCGCCGAAAGACCGCCGGTATGTCAGACAAGGTCACGATGCGCTGCCGTTGACCAGCGGCGTATGCATCCTAGTTGCAGTCATCCGCGTTCGAGAGGAACATTCCGTGCATCCTGGCCTCTGGATAGCATTCGTCGGAACGGTCATCGCACTGCAAGTGCCACCGGGGCCGGACAGCATGCTTGTGATGGCGCGCGGAATTGCGCAGGGCCGTGGAGTTGCGCTGTTCACTGTGCTCGGGATGACCGTCGGAGCGGGCATGGTGCAACTGCCCCTTATCGCGCTTGGCCTCACTACTCTCATTAGAGCTTCACCGCTCGCGTTCGCTGCGCTCCAATGGATGGGAGCGGCCTATCTCATTTGGCTCGGGCTTCGGCTGATTTTCACAGCCGCGCATGTCCCTGCCCAGCACGATGGGAGGTCGCCCGGGCACCTTGCGGCGGCAGGCGAAGGCATGATCGCCAATCTAATCAATCCTTGGCCCATCACTTTCATGGTTGCATTCCTGCCCCAGTTCGTGGACCCGCATGGAGGCTCGATTACGCTCCAACTCTTGTTGCTGGGCGCCACTCAGAAATTGACGGGCGTACTCGTGTTAGGAACTTATGCCATGGCTTCGGGCAGCATAGGGACGTGGATCATGGCGCATCCCCGCGTAAGGCGGTGGCAGCAGCGGATCGCGGGCTTCTTCATTGTCGGCCTCGGGCTCCGAATGGCCTTTGGTGGTGGAGCAAGCCATTGAATCTAACGCTGCCGAATTGCGCCGGAGACCCTACAGGGGGAGGAACATCTTCTCTTCGCCTCGAATCTCTTGCGGGCCTCCTGAGCGGGCATGTTGCCTTCCACAGCAGACAAGCAGGTTTCCACCGCCTGTTTCCTTAGGGCCTTAGGGCCACGCCTCGTACACTTCAGGAGATGCTCGGAGGCACCTTCGGCATGACTGACCCGAAGCGGATGCCAGGTTTGTCTGTCCTGACGTAGACCGGAGGTTGAATCAATGCAGAGCCGTCAGGGCTCTCTGAGGACGAAGAGCACGAATTGATCGTGAAGCGTCGCTCAGTCCATGATGATCTCGACCAATTCCGGTCGGTCTCTCGTAGGACGGGCCCGGCCTTATGAACTGCGGCGATGGTGTGACCGGAGACAATGCTTGCCAACCGGGATGAAACGCATCGCCGCCTCGACCAACTCGTTGGCGGTGGCCACGGGCTCGCAAACTGCTTGAAGCCTCATCGCTCCTCCCCAAGGGAGAAACCTAAGTGGTCTATGGTTCACCAAACGAAGATCAAGTTTGGATGTATCAAGCCAAGAGGCCGGGTGAATAGGGACCGACGCGACCTCCGTCGCGTCTTTGCGTTTGCACTTACATTAGCTTTAGAGCACATTAAAGCAGCCGGTGAAGTACCCCGTACCGGTTAGGCTCGCGCCAGTCCCCCAGACCCCTCGACGCCGGGCCGCTCGGGTGACAAGGCACATTTCCGTTTTGCCTAGTCTCGCCGCCGCTTCTTGTCGCGCAAATTGAGAAGCTCGACCAGATCATCAGCCTCTTCGACAGGCATGTCGATCAACGGAACGCCCAACTCGACGGCAGGCATGCCGGTGAACACGTCGATGACGTCCCACGTGCCTTCAGGCGTTCTTTCCATGTCATATCGTCGCGTCATCGGGGCAGAGCGTTCAACGCTGCGTATCGTCGGGCTGGGCATCGGGTCCTTTTTCATCAAGTTCATCGGCCAATGAAGCAATGTTGGGGGGCAGCTCGGGCTCTACCTGCCAGTTTAAGAGCTTGCGCAGATGCCGGCGCAGGATTTCCGTGCCAATCCAGCGCCGCACGATTTCGGCAATAGCCTTCTGCCTTGATCGGTCAAGTTCTGGCATGTTCGGAACTCTCGGAACATTGGTTTACACGCCGAACTCACCCACCATGGAATGGTTCCTGCCGCTGAAACATTGCCGCTACGGCTATGCTTGGCGCAGGTCGTTCGTCGATTTCACATCGGAGACAGGTGACGCAGCCTTTTTGCGGAATGGTGGGAGGTCTGGGTTGTTGAGGCGCGCGTTACTGTTTTGACATTGCATGGTCGAGCTCGCCGCCAACCAAGATGACAATGGAAGAAATCCAGATCCAAATCAGAAAGCCGATGATCCCGCCGAGCGAACCATAGGTTTCATTATAGTTTCCGAAATTGGCCGCATACCAGGAGAACAGAATCGATCCGACCAGCCAGCCGAGTGCCGCGACGGCGCTGCCCCAACCTATCCAGCGCCATGGCGCGCTGTGCCGGCTCGGACCGAAACGATAGAGGAGGGCGAAGCCGAGCGCGACGATTGCAAGCACTACAGGCCAGCGCAGAATTCGGATAAGCAGGTCCGTCGCCCCAGACAGTCCGACGAACGACAACAGGATTGGGACGGCCACGGCAGCGCCGATTGCCAGTAGCCCCAGGACGATCCCGCCCATCGTGAAGGCCAAAGAAACCGCATTGATGCGGAAGAAGCCGCGTTTCTCCTTCTCGCCATAAATTATATTAAGGGCATCGAAGAGTGCCTTAACGCCGGCGTTGGCACTCCACAGCGAGGCGGCAAGACCGATTATGAATGCCAGCCCAAGAGTTCCGCTTCGCTGCGAGGCGATGTGCTGCATCTGGTTGCGGATAACTTCCAGTGCCCCGGCGGGTAGCAAGCCTGAGATGCGGTCGAAGTGTGAGGCAATAGTCTGCGGATCGGCGAACAATCCGTAGACGGCGACCAGTGCGGCAATGGCAGGGAAAATGGCAAGGATGGTGTAAAAAGCGATTCCCGCAGCAATGGCAAGCACGCGGTGTTCTGTGATGCCCGTCTTAACGCGAAGAAGGATGTTCCTCCAGCTTGCGAACGAGCTTGCCGAAGAATTAGTGAGGCGCTGCTGGCCAGCGTCACTGTTTTCCTCATGCAGCGGCGTAGCAGCTGGAGCGGCGTATCGACGTGGTGAGAATCCGAACGCCAGCAGAACCAGAGTAGCCGCAGGAACCCAAAATGGAGTGAAATCCCTCTTGTGAAGGGAGCGGTTCTCCGGCTGGCCGGTGGCAGTCGTTGTCATCACCCTGCTTTGTCGTGCTCTTCTTTCGCCTGCGGTGTGCGCGCGGTGTTTTCTCTTGAGGCTGCTTTGTTGCCCGTGTCTGGCTCTGCCGCTGCCGCGGGCACGGCCGGCCTTGCTGGCTCCTTTCCTTCTTCTTTTGTCTTAGCGGCAACCTCTTTCTCGCCGGACGGAGTGGGTTGTTCAGTACCATCTCCGGACTGGCGATGTCGGCCGGGTTGCGGACTGCGTGGGTCTTCTGTCGCACCGCCTGGTTTATCGCGTATCAGGGGATCTTCCACTTCCGAGGGCGGCAAAGCCGCACCGATTGCCGCGCCGACTGCCAAGCCGATGCCCGCCAGGACAAGCGGCTCATTGCGGCAGAAATTCAGCAGGCTCTGAGTGGTCGATGCGAGGCTATGGCCGAGGCTTCGTGCTGAACCGCCGATCGCCATCGCTGTTCGGCTGGTGCTGTCGGCCACCGCGTCATAAGTCGAGGATGCCGTCCTTGAGACAGATGCTGCCGCCGATAGAGCATTCTCCCCAGCGGCTGCGCCCAGGCGCCCAGCTGCATCCCTAATTTGGGAACCGGCCGCCGCACCAGCTTCCGTGACTGAGTCGGCGACGGCCCCAATCTTGTCACTCATCCGGTCCAGGTCGCTGCCTTCGGGCTTGGGGCGTGTGCCAATGTCGGCGGCTCTGCCGTTTGCCGGGCCAGCGCACATCAGCCAAGCGATTCCGGCTCCGATTAAGGTGACGGGCAGCGGATTTCTTGCCATCTGATGGCGCAGGCCACGATAGAATTCACCGGCATCGCCTCGACCGGCGTAGTCGCTGAACTGATCCAGAATTTGGCCAGGCGTGACGCTGGCCCTCAGTTCGTCAAGTGTGTCCACGAGCTGCGAGCGTATCCGCTCCGTCTCGCGCTCAAGCTGCTCTGTGTAAGTCATGGCGATGCCTCGCTTGCTCTTTTGCAACGGATGCGTCCCGCTGAAGCTGGTGAATGGTCTTGTCGGGCATCATCGTTTTGATTTTGAGCCGGTTCATGCCCACGAGAAGGAAGATGAGACCCAACACCAGGGCTATGCCGCCCACGATCAGGGCCGATGCGGCGGCCGTGATTCCAAGTGCAGGCGCCAAAGCGGCGACGCCGGCCTGAAACAGTATGACCAGCGCCGGAATGAGCAGCACAGCGCCGCCAATCACAAGGCTCAATCCGGCCGTAGCACGGCCTATGTTCTCCGAAATCTCGCTGCGGGCAAGTTGTCCTTCTTTTCGAAGCAGGGTCGTGAATTGCAACACGACATCCGAGAATATGTCCGGAATGGACCGGCTATGTCCGAGAGTTGTCATTTTCTTCTCCTGTCAGGGATGCGTTCCGCCGTGCTTCTGAGGGCCGGGAGACCTCTTCAGAACCCGCGCGAGAGTGATCCCTGCCAGAATGGCTCCGCCGAAGAACGCCGCAGGCTGAGTGTGTGCGAAATCGCCAAGGTCGTTAACCAGATCCTCGACTCTGCGCTTACGCAGTGCAGCGGCTGTGCCTTCCAGACGTGATGCGGCGTCGTGAACGTAGTCAGCACTTCGTGGAAATTGCTTCTCCAGCTCATGGGCAGCGCTATGGATCGCGTCAGCCATCTCGTCGATCCGCTCGGCGCCAGCTTCCTTCTGTTGCTCCGCCGCTTGGCGTGCATGCTCTTTCATCTCATTGGCCTGGACCATGTTAGTCTTCCTCGGTTCGGTCGTCGCCCTAGGGGACGACCGGTTTATTACGTTGAGCTTAACTACGATCGGGAAATTGAGTTCCGGCCGACTGGAAAAAGTCATTGGCCGTTGCCGGACAGCAGTTCACTCAGGGGACCCGGCGGCTCTGCAGTCGCACTTGAGAGGCGCTCCTAACCACTGGTCGAGGGAACCGCGTCTCGAACAATGGAGCGTCCGAAAGCAAGTTGACCGGCCCTCTCACGCGCTGCTCCTCCTGAACCACGGCTGAACGCCGTCTTCAGCATCGGTTCGAATTGCATCTCCTAAAACGAAGCCGTTCAAACTCGCGGTCCCGTCCGCCAAAGGAGACGCTCTCATGATCCCCAATTCTTTCACCGCAACCGCGCTCGCCGCTCTTCTCGGCATTGCCGTCGCTGCCCCGGCCATGGCCAACGACGTGAGCATCGAGCAATACGGCTGGTCCAATTCGGCTGGTGGCGCCCAGAACGGCTTCAAGAACCGTATCCGGGTTTACCAGGACGGCCGATTCAATAAGGTGATCGGCCAGCAGCGCGGCCGCCATAACCTTTCGGCCATTGGCCAGCAGGGGATCGGCAACTACGGCGCCACCTATCAAAATGGCAATCGCAACGTCGCAGGCGTCGCCCAGTTCGGCTCCAATCACACCACCATCCTGACTCAGGACGGCAACGGCAACATCGCTGCCGGCGTGCAGGTTGGCCACGGCTGCGATGCCAATGTCAGCCAGGGTGGCAGCGGCAATGTCGCCGCTTTCGTTCAGGCCTGCCCATAAGCAGCACCGGCTGGGCGGCCGCGGAAACAGTCCGCGGCCCACGAATGCCAAGGAGACGAACCATGCCAAGCATCGTCAAACTTCCCCGTAGCGTCATGACCGCATTCGCCCTGCTTCTGATCCCGGCCGGCGCTTTGGCGACCATGGCCACCGCCGGTCAGGCCCTCGGGCCGGTGCGCTGCGAGATCCGCGCAACGCCGGAAGGCGACATGGTCTCGCTGGAGGCGCTCGCCCATGCCAACAAAAGCGTGAGCGGCACCTATTCCTTCCATGTTGAAAGTGCCGCTCGCACCGGCAGCACCAACATCGAGCAGGGCGGCGCCTTCAGCACAGCGCCCGGCAAGCCAGCTACGCTCAGCGCTGTCACGCTCGACGCGAAGGGCGGCGTCTATGACGCCAGGCTCGAGCTCNCGGCAAGCCAGCTACGCTCAGCGCTGTCACGCTCGACGCGAAGGGCGGCGTCTATGACGCCAGGCTCGAGCTCACGGTCGATGGCAAGAGCAGCAGCTGCGCCGAGCAGTTCGGAGGCGCGACCTGATCGGATCGCCAGACTTGCGAAAAGGGCGTCGGCAATCGGCGCCCTTTTCCTATGTGCGTCAGGCCGGGAGTGAATGAACGACAGCTGAACGAAGGATTCCGGCAGGGTTCAGCCACCAGATGAGAAGATTGGCCACAGGCTGGGGCAGCCGGAAAATGGAGACCAAGATGACCCGCAATACATTGAAAACTCTTGCCGCCGTTCTCGTTGCCGGCAGCATCGGCCAGCGGCGCTGTCCGCACCGGCTTACGCGGGCGGCTGGGTTTCGGTGACATTTGCCCCCGGCAACGTTCGCGACGCTGGCGCCCTGGCGACTGGACTGCGCTTCTATTCGCTGTATCGCGGCCTGCATGGTGCAAGCATCCGTCAGTCAGGACACGGAAACGCAGCTGGCATCGGCCAGAATGGTCGCGGCAATCTGGGCATCATCCAGCAGGAGGGTAATGGCCATTCCGCCACCCTGCAGCAGAATGGCAATGACAACGCTTACGGCATTTTCCAGTTCGGAAGGACTACCGACGCCAACGTCGCACAGAACGGCAATGGCGGTGGCGGTGCCACCTTCAGCTACGGTTGGTAACTGCCGGCGATGAGCCATGAAATTTAGGGTTCCCGCTGGGAACGAAGTATAAAGCGAGCAAATTTAGAAATGTAATGGCCGATCGCGTAGAACCATATAAAAGAATAAGAGTCAGGGCAGCCGAAGTGCGTCAAACGTAAAAGATCTTCTAAAGCGCAAAGGCTGATCAGGACCGGTATAGTGCGAAACACAATCCCGAAAATCGCAGCTTCATTTGCATTCCTGCTCAATCATGCGGCCCCGCGCTTCCGCCTATTTCCAGACAGAGCCTAGGCGAAACCGCCTGTTGTGGTCGGGCCGAATTTCAAACTGATCCACTACCCAGCCTTGCGCTCCAAAGACTACACGGCTATATATCTGGATATAGCACGGAGGCACGCGATGAGCAACAGTGCGCAGAAAAGAGCGATCGACAATTATCGGTCCCGCCTGACCGCGCGTGGCATCGCGCGGTTTGAAATCCAGGCGCTCGACGCCGACCGCGATCTACTCAGGAGCCTTGCCCGGAAGTTGACGGAGGAGGGGCCGGAAGCTGGCCGGCTTCGCCGGACCATACAGCAGGCCGTTGCGGGTGAACCTCGGAAAACGGGCGGTATTCTCGCCGCATTGCGTCGCTCGCCTCTGGTCGGTGCCGATCTCGACCTCAGCCGGCCGCGAGAAGAGGGGCGTAAGGTCGACCTGTGACGCGCTACCTCCTCGATACCAATATCATCAGCAATGCCATAAAGCAGGAGCCTTCAGAATCGCTGCTGGCCTGGATGGGAACGCAGAACGACGATGACCTCTTCATCGCTTCGCTAACCGTTGCGGAAATCCGCCGCGGTATTCTGGAGAAGCCGCGCGGTAAGAAACGTGACGCACTGGACAAGTGGTTCTCTGGGTCGGAAGGGCCGCAGGCTCTGTTTGCCGGGCGCATCCTATCGTTCGACGACAAATCGGGGCTGATTTGGGCGCAACTGATGGCAGAAGGGAAAGCGGCTGGCCGGCCGCGTAGCGCGCTCGACATGATCGTCGCCGCCGTCGCCAGTGCGAATGACTGCGTGGTGGTGACGGATAACGAAAAGGACTTCGCCGGACTTCAGATCGTCAACCCGATACGCGGAACGGTCTGATGCAGCGGCGGATCAAGGAATGCATGATGTCTTCGCTGATGCCGTCGGCGAAGTAGCCCTGCTCGGTGTCGCCATTTTGGCGAACGGCAGGACGGCGATCGAATGCTTTGCCGGCGTTGACCCTGCCGGCCGGCTCGTCGAGGGTTCCGACATAGCGATCGCCTTGTTCCCGGCGCTGCCGACTTGCAGCGAATAGACCACGATCGGCTCGGCGAAATTATTGAGTTGTGTGCTGTGGAGATCGCGGACCGAGAGGTCGAGCGTTGCCTTGACCTGCCGATAGGCATCCTCGGAAAGGCAGATGGCGCCGGGCGCCGCCACGCCCGCAGCACACGGCATCCAGACTGCGGAACCAACCAGCGCCCCATCGCCGGCCACTTGATCGCCCGGCCGTTGTACACGGCGATGATCGAGCTCTCGCTCGGCCGCCGCCTCTGGATATGGACCATTGCAAGGTCGCCACCGTGCCTGGCGCCGGCCCGATTCCCTCGCGAATGGCTTTCTCGGAGGGGCGCAAATACCATCACCACAGCCGGTTGTCGGAGGAATGGTTTCGGGGACCATCATTGCCGGATATGACGCAAGAGCTCGAAACCACTCGAAATTGCGATGCAACTCAGGCCGCCATTGTCAGCATTTCTATCCCGTGCTGCTGCATTGCCGCGCCGATCCGCGCGAAGTCGGGCTGCGTCTGTGGCTCGGCCGTGCCGATGTCGCGGAAGAAGACGACCATAGAAGTTTCTATGAGCACGAGCATCCGCACCGGGTGGCTGCTGTCGTTTGAGTAATTATGCGGCTCTCTGGGACCGATACGCACCGAGGTTCCGGGGCTCGCGACCGTCACCTCGGGCGGGCCGCCCTCGGCAAAGTGGCGGACCGTGAGGTCGCCCTCGATTACATAAAATTGTTCGGGCGACGCGTGGCTGTGCGGCGGGGTGCCGGAGCCCGGCGGGACCTCGACCTCAATGAGTTCGAGGTTCGAGCCCACAAGGCCTCCCAGGAAGCGGATGCGATCGGCGACGACCCAGAGGGTCTGGCCGTCGTAGGGGTTGGTGACGTCAATTTTCATTACCTGTCTCTTTCATTTGCGATGTAACGTCCGCTGGAGAGTGGCCCGAGGTGACTGCGGACAGTATCACCTCAATTGCCCAGGATGCGGTCTCGCCAGCCTCGGTTCCGGTGAGACCGCCGTAGTCTTTCAGGACCTCCCAGGCAGAGGCCGAGAAGAGAAGATGGACTAGCGACCTGATCTTCTCGGCCTCGGCGGGCGGAAGGGAGGCGATGGCGGGAGCGAGTGCGTGAGCGAAATTGGCACGCCGCTTCGCCACCGTGCCTGTACGCATCTCGCGGCCGGTCCGGGAGTGTAGCGAGGAGCGGATCGCCGCTTCGTGTGTGTCGAACTTTGGGAACGCTTGTCGTGGGCCATCGACGAGGTCTTTTAGACTCTCAGGTGTCGCGGAGACACCTATCCGGGCATTCAGCCAAGGCCAGAAGGTGGCCAACAGGTCGTCCTTAGTCGCGAAGTGGCGAAACACGGTCCGCCGCTGTACTCCGGCCCTCAACGCGATGGCTTCCGTGCTGATCTCGTCCGCGGCGCTCGCCGAATCCATCAGTTCAAACAGTGCGATAAGGATCGCCTCGCGTGTCTCACGCGCTTTTTCCTCGCGCACGGGGCTGTTGTAGGCACGGACACTAGACATGCGGCTCGTTCCAAATTTCACGACACTGCCTGTGTCATTAAATTTGACCCCTGTCAATTGATGGCACCATATGTGTCCTTAAATATCGCAGGAGCCCGTGAGTGGCTGGATTCCCAACGCCGAATGCGTTTGAGTCCCCGCCAAGCCAGTGCAACACAAAGCCGCCGCGCGCCATCACGCCGACTGACGTGAAGGCGGCCACCGCTCGATTATTGGGTTGGGACCTTTGCCCTTCGTGGCGTAGTTTCATCGCGCCTGCCGGCGATGCGGTTAAGATCATCATCAGTGAGCTTGCCCCATTGTTCCTTCACCTTGCCTTTGACCTGCTTCCAATTTCCTTCGACGCGGTTCCAGTCCATGGTGGCGAACTCCTTCNTGTTCCTTCACCTTGCCTTTGACCTGCTTCCAATTTCCTTCGACGCGGTTCCAGTCCATGGTGGCGAACTCCTTCGTTTCTCTCGTGGAAAAACGGTCGTATGGCCGTGGGGTTCAGCTACAACGCCGAAGAAGCGACGACCTCGATTGGAAGTCGATTTTCAATCAGTCTCGATGGAACATTAACAGTCCCTAAGGGTTGTGCGTGCGGCAGGTGCCCTCCATCGCCTGCTGAAGATCGGTGTTCTCTGATCGGCCCGTGCTCTCACAGAGGGCGCGGGCTTCAATTGCACAGGCGATGGTCGGAACCTACGTTGTCAGACCACCAAGGATAAGGCGCTGGCCATGGCAAAGGAGAACGGTGCCAAGGTGCGGGTCGAGGAGGTGAAGAAGCGGTAAGGCCCGTCTGGCGAGGCAACGGGAGTTCGCTAATAGTTACATTGACGGTATCGAGCAATATCTCGTGCTTGGACATTCCTGGGGAGCTCGGGCAGCCCTCGTGCCGGCCCGCAGGCATGCTCCACCCTGGCCGTGGTGCTGCTCTCCGGCTATCCGGCTCCGCGGCTCGATCTTGCGCTAGCCGCACTCCCGGCCCTACCGGTAATCGGCACCGCTCTCCGTCACACCTGCTGCCGCTGCTTGTGAGGCTGGCCTGGCCTTGGGCGAAATGTTGGCCGCAGGCCTGTTGTCGAAGGCTAGCTAGAAGAATATCGCCGAGCCGACCGGCATCGTGGCCGGATCTGGGGACCGGCTGTTCGACCCGGAAGCGGATGCACCACGCCTGCATGGAGAGATCAGTGGGTTTCTCCTTGAGATCGTTTCGGGCTTCGGCCACAGGGTTCGTAAGGGCGCCGCGGGCGGTGTTCGCGATGGTGGCAAGTTGCAGGGCTCGTCGCCACAGCTCGAGACCGCCTGACCAGTCGAGGGGGGAGACGAGCGCCGCTTTCACAAAAATGGCATTCAAAAAACATGAGTGATCAACGTCCCGCCGACATGCAGTCCGTCCTTCGCCAGAACATACAGACTCTGGTCGACCACAGACGACAACAGGAGGAGAACCAAGGCGTTCAGGTGCGAGTTGCTGGCGCCGTTTCGCGCTTCGCGGGAAGCATGCCTTTTGTCTATTTGCATCTCGCAATTCTTGTAGCCTGGATTCTCGCGAACCTTGGCGCGATACCATCCATCCCAGCTTGGGACCCCACTTTTGTGATCCTGGCCATGGTCGCCTCCGTCGAGGCAATCTTCTTGTCCACTTTCGTGCTGATCAATCAGAACAGAATGGCTGAACACAGCGAGCACCGAGCGGAACTGGACTTGCAGATCAGCCTTCTCAACGAGCATGAAACCACGCGACTGATCGAGATGATGGCTGCTTTGACGGCGCGTCTGAACGTCTCGACCCCCGCCGACAACGAGCTGCCGCAACTGGCAGAGAATATCGATCCCCAACATGTGATGAACCAAATTCAGCAAGCTTCTGGAGATCAGGGCGAAGGTTGAGCAAAACGAGGTCGCCGCCGGGAAGTGATCCAGCCAGAGCATAGATGCGACGCCCATTGGCTACAGTTCCGGACGACTGGGCTTCAGGCCCACCATCCTCTCTCCTTTGTACCATTCACGTACGATTTCGCGCAACCAAGTCAGTTTGCAGCATTAATAAGAAAAGCACCGCAGAAAGCCCATGTTGCACCACGGCATACCTCGGGAATTTGAGATCGGTGACGAGGTCGCGCTGACCAGTACGGTGATCACGATTCTCCCCAGCGGACGCGCTAGAGTAAGCATTTCTCACGGTTCTGTGGCCGATCCTCAATGGCCTGCTACGCTACTCAGGCTTTGATGTGCTGCCACCCCTTGTCGCCTACATGCCGGGCCGCGTCGGCGACGATGGCCGCAAGGCCCACCTGGAGGCCTACCGAAAGAGGCTCGAAGAAATCAACGACACGCCGCGATTATTCTTCCACGCCGCCGATGACTACGGCAAGGACGAACGGCTGAAGCCTAGTGTGCTCGCACTCTCAGGCGTGCAGCGCAACGTTGATGCCGCCCGCCCGCTGGAAGGCCTTGTTTGTCGTCGACAGCTATAGATCACCAGTAAGACCGCATCGATGATCGAACGTCCGGTAAATGGGTCCCTCACCTTTATCCAGCCGCGGAGCATCGCGGGGGCTGCTTCGCGCTGCCGGTGAGGTCGACAAAACGAAGAGCCAGAGGAGATTTGAAGCCCGCGAGAGCGGAAACAGCAAACCTCATCAAGGATCGTCGTCTTGGTCGGCCTGACGATACCGGAAGTGATTGCGGGTGATCGTTAAAGTAGCGACCCTTGGCGAAAGCGGCTCGAAATGCAGCAAAGGCGGGCGGCACGTCCTCGAACTCGTAGCGTTTGCCGCTGGCCACAAACCATACAGACAGGATTCTGCTGTTCGGATCATGTTCCGTTTTGCATATCGAGGTAGAAGGCATGAGCAGACTTTACACAATCCGCCCGCGTCACTAGTGGATGACGCGGGCCAATCAGACTCGCGGCTCAGCGGCTGATCAACAACCTTTCGTCGTCTTTTTCATCTGCCCTGGAGCAGCGGTCTTGGCGGCGGTATCCTGTTGCCCCGGAGCGGCCTGCTTTGCGCTGCCGGTCTGTTGACCGGGGGCGCAGGGCCTCGCCGAGTTCGGATTGGTCCCGCCGGTGATGGTCGAGTCAGTTCTCTGTTGGTCATTGGTGCTCGGCATCGTTGTGGTGGTAGTCGTCGTGGACGATCCACTGGTGCTCGACTGAGCAAAGGCAAGGCCGGTTGACAAAGCCACCATGGCTAATGCGAAAAGAAGCCGTTCATCTCATGGTCTCCTGTCCGAAAAAACTGCCGTTCAATTATCAAACAGCGAAATGAGAGCACGGTTCCTCCGGTGGAAAACAATCTGTCTGGCTAAATACGTTGCGAAAGCCTCTTCGGTAGGTGGACGCCGACGATCCTCGCCCGCAACTTCGGGGTCATGCAGCGCGTCTCGCAGGCCGAGAAGCAAGCAGCGCACCGGCCTCGAACCTGAACTATCCAGCTGTCTCGCTAGCGCCCCAACCTGCAAGTTCGAGACCGGACCTTACTCGTTCCCGATCCTCGACACGCTCGAAGCGAAGATCCGCGACGATCGCCTGCACGGTCAAGCCAGGCTCCAGCTGCCGTCCTTCCACTGCGCACCGCTGGGCCCTGTCGACGTCCCCCTCCAGGGCATAGCACGCGGCAAGCCGAGCCCAATACCATCCGCTCTTGCGCGGCAGGCACGAAAACGCGGCCACCGCTTCCGGATAGCGACCAAGGACAAACAGCGCCTCGCCCCTGTCGAAATAATACCATGCCGGGTGCATCGGATTGAGATGAATGGCCTGATCGAGCAGCGCCAGGCCGGTCTCGCCATGGCCCCGAATGGCTTCGAAAAAGCCGGTCTGGGCCAAGGTGTCAGCATCGTAGGGATTGAGCTCAAGCGCGCGGGCGAAATGCTGTGCTGCGGCGTCGAAGTCCGACTGATAGAGCAGGATCAGTGCGAGGATGCGATGGCATCGAGCCTCATCGGGACTGAGGGCCGTGGCATGGAGAGCCCGGTCGCGCGCTTGGTCCAGCACCGATCGGGATGCGGAGCTGTAACCTCCTATGATCGTATCGGCCAGAGCGAGGTAGGCGTGGGCGAGCCCCGAATCCGGATCGCTTTCGAGCGCCTTCAGCAGATGGTCGCGGGCCTCGTGGTTGACCCGCTCGCCATAACTGCGCAGCAGCGCAATGCCGCGCAAGATGTGAACATAAGCCGTGATGTTGGCAGCAGGTGCGGGGGAAATGCGCCGCATAGCCGCGCTCTCGATGTTGGCGACGAGCGCGCTGGCAATCCGTTGCGCCACCGTTCTTTGGAAAGCGAAAATCTCGCTGACCTCAAATGAAAAAGCGTGCGCCCACACCCTCCGGCCGGAGGCCGTCTCGGACAGCACCACGCGCGCACTGTAACCACCGGGATTGCTTTCGACGGTGCCCTCCGCGACATAGTCGGCGCCGAGACGCTCGGCGGTCGCCCAGATGTCCTGAACAGAGTGTTCGGCGAGTGCGAAAGCCGAATGGCGCGCCAGCACCGCAATTGTCTTGAAGTAGGACAGTGCATTGGTGATCTCCTCGACCGCCCCGTCAAAGAGTGGCTTTGCCGTCGCATCGTCAACGTTGATTTGAAACGGCAGGATAGCCACCATCGGTTCGGGCGTTCGTCCGGTTACGACGGCGGCAGTGGCCGGCGCCAGCGAAACGGGCGCGAAGTCGTCGGCAGGCTGAAATATGTAGCCGCGTCGAGGAACGGTGCGGACCAAGGACTGCATCTCGTCGCCTATACACTTGCGCACGTCACGGATGCACTGGGTGAGAGAATCCTCGGTCACGATGGTATGGGGCCAGACCGCTTGGAACAGTTCGTCCTTGCTCAGCACACGGGCGGGGTTGCGCACCAGGAAGGTAAGCAAGTCGAAAGTCTTTGGCCTGACCGGCACGATCTCGCCGTCGCGCCGCAACGTGCCGCGCTCGAGATCGAGAACAGCGCTGCCGATCTGTTGTGCCAAGCCTTTGCACCATCGCCGCGCCTAAATGCGCCACGACCATCGGAGCGGCAGAAGTCGCTAAAGGTCAAGTCCGAAAGACGCCGGAAAAGCGTTTCCAAAGCCCACGCCTTCCTTTGCCAGCGACTATGATTATGTCATGGGGCATCAGTCCATCGAGATAGTGCAGCATCTGCACCGTTTCGCCGCCACAAAGATCAATGTTGCCCGTCGACAGGATACGGTGCACCGCCTCCCTTGCGATTTCCGAGGGGGGAAATGGTCCATTAACCTTCGCATGCATGATCAATCTCCGACGTTGAGGGTGGCAAGGTCGCGCTCGATTGCAGCGATGCCAGGTAGGTTGCGACCTTGCCCTGCAGCCGCCATAAGGTTGCGTCGCGGATGTTGCGCGCTTCGAGCTGAAGGACGGTGTTGCGAAGATAGTCGGCGCAACTCCCGACATGGCCGGCGGCGAGCGACAGGATCTCTACGGTGGTTTGCTCGGGCAGCGCTGGCGCATAGCCGGGGCCACTGCGATCAGCGACGAAGGCGATGGCCCGCAAATTGCCGCCTGCGGTTCGAACCGAGACCCATCGCGGAATGTTGGTCGGCGGGTTTGCCGACATCTCCCGACGCAGCAATCGGTCGATGGCCGCGTCGATGTCATGGTCGGCTAGGCGGTAGATGACGCCGCGGCAGCTGCCACCACGGTCGAGCGCAAGCATCAGACCCGGCCGCTCGCGCGTGCCGCGCCAGCGGGTTAGCCACAGCGAAAACCGCCGGTGCCAGCCGTCGACGGTCGCCGGCCGTTCCTCCAGGGTGTCGAAGCAGGGGTTCCACAGAAGCGAGCCATAGGCGAACACCCACACGTCGCGCGGGCGGCCCGCAAGCAGCCGCCGGCGGATGTCAAGGTAGTCGTGATCCTCCAGGCTGCGCTGCCCCGGCGCCGGGCCGGCGTCGTCGATTTTGCGATCGATCTTAGCGACGAGGTCTTCGGTAAGGGCGATTTTCATGACCATTCTCAGGTTGGTGTCCCGCAAGCATCGCAGCGGCAGGGCCCCGCGTCCTGAACGGGTGCTGATATTGTGCTGAAATCGAATGTGGATGGCGCCCGCAACGATGATGTTGCGCCTATTTTGGAAAGCGTTGCTTGAGCTCGACTCGGGTGCCGTGAATCGGCTTGTGTCGACGTTGCGATCCGCATGTGCCGGTTGGGCCGGCAGTTTCAGGATCAGCGGCATCTCGAAGGTAGCGGGAAGCGGCAAGACGATTTCCTTGCCTTCGCTATCGGGGTCGCGCATGCCAGCCGATCGATGATGAAGATTGACGGCCAGCGATGATGATGGCTCCGTCTCGCCAGGCGCGACTGTGACTGAAAGCATGCGGATTATGTCATCTTCGTAAAGCACCTGGTGGTTGTCCGCCGCGGTCCAATTCCGCCGTCCTGTGGCGGGGCGGAGCCTGCATAGGCGATTGTACGGAAGCTTGTTTGGGGTGTTCGATCAAGCCCGCCGCTAAATCACCCTGTGCATTTGAGAATGCTGCAACGCGCAATGTGAATGCAACATCCCCAGCCAGTCCAAATTTATTCATAGGGGATTGAGGCGGGCCAATCCGAGTGTCGCACGCACTTGAAATCTCGAACGTCACTATCATGTTTGATGCGACAGATGACACAGGAGGTGCATATGGCGACTACGGCGGATAAGGTCGTTACTGAAGCGAGAGGCGGTGGTCTCCAAAGGGTGGAGGCATTGCTCGGCGGGTCTCTTATATTGTCGCGTCGATTGACCAGTGCCCTTGACGCGCATGATCTGCTGCTACTCGGTCTGCCGGGCTCGGCGCTAAACCACCTCGTCGGACAACTGGTCTTCATCAACAAGAAAACATCGCTCGAAAAGGCGGTTGGCATGAGCCTGCGAACCTGGCAGCGACGCAAAGACGCTCCATCCAAGCCTCTTAGCCAGGAGCAGAGCGGACGGACTTGGAAATTCGCAGAGATCCTGGCGAAGGCGACGGATGTCCTCGGCACGCAGGCGGAAGCCGAACAATGGTTGGAGCGTCCGGCGATCGGTCTCGACCAGCGCCGTCCGATCGATCTGCTGGGCACTCCCGCCGGCGTGGAACTGGTCGAAGATTATCTCGAGCGGCTTGAATACGGCGTCTATGCATGACGGCTCTGCCGATAGCGCTCGGAGGAACGGAACTCATTGCGTGGCGACTCGACCAGGCCGTCTATGCCGCGACACGGAATAGTGGCGAAGGTGCGTTTCAGGAAGCTTTTGCCCTCGACACAAGGCTGCATCCCCTGGTCAGCAAATAACATCGGGGTGGGCGCGACCTTGCCTGGTTTTCGCCGGACAAGTTGGTGAAGCGGCGCGTCTCGCGATCGGTGGTATGCACCCCATGAGATACGATGGGTTCGGAAACTGGCCTCAACGGGAGTAACTGTTGGAATAATCGCGAGTGGGCAGCTTAGGTGAGCTTTGCGTTTCTCCCAGACGACGCCCCGGAACGGTAGTTCGGCGACATCAGCTCTACCAGCGGATCACCCCCAAAAATGCTGAATTTAAAGACTGATTTCTCAGGGTGCCATTCTATTTGCAATTTGCCGTCAGTTTAGCTGATCGCAGCGACGATCCAGCGTCGAGGCCGCCAGCGACTTTAGCCCGCTGATATCCAAGTCGACCGTCCAGTTGGCTCAGCTGAGAATGGCACCCGCTAGTAGTACCGTGATGAGAATTGACAACGGAACGGCTAGAAGACCGCACATCTCAAGGGTTTTGGTGTTTAGCTCCATCTTCGTCGCCTCGCGTCGTTGGCGATGTCATTTTGACGCTAACGGGAAGTCATTGGAAGTGGTTCCGCGCGAGGCAGTCAGAGCTGCAGTCCCTGCTTGCATATTAGCAACACCTTGACGACCCTGGCTGGCTGGAAGCCCCATCGGCGTGCGTTTCCGCTGTCCGCTGCCCTACGGCGAAGATCACGGAGCTATGATTGGGATCATGTCGGGTCTTTGGCTGCTCAGATTGCAAAGCCGGCGGCCGCGATCTCCGAACCGGCTCGCCGACATTGTGCAATCTGATGGCGCCCTTGGGAAAATGACAAGATGAACAATTAGTCCCGGCGGCCGAAACCTGTCCTATCTGTCAGGCGAATTCGGCGACAACAAACCTCCAGTCAAAACACCGTGGGAACGCAAATCCCATGTCCATTTTTGGCTTATGCGCCGGTCAGTCGCGGGTTGCCGGCCATCAGCTCGGTCGCCTTTCGTGCTCGGTGCTCATGCCCTTTCAATGCGCCCGAGGCAAGACGCGCGCAAGTCCGCCGCGCCTCAAGGCATAGCTGAGTCTTAACGGCGTCAGGTGGCGGCGGACTACGCTTTGGCTTTCCGCTTCGCAGCTGCCTTCTTGGCTGGTGCGGCGGGTTCAGACTTGCGGCCAAGCCCGATGGATTTCGCAAGTTGCGAGCGCTGAGCTGCGTAATTCGGAGCCGTCATCGGATAGTCGTGCGGCAAGTTCCATTTAGCGCGATAGGCGTCAGGCGTCAGGCCGAAATCCGTGCTGAGGTGCCGTTTCAGGGATTTGAACTTCTTGCCGTCCTCGAGGCAGATAATGAAGTCCGGCGTCACCGACTTCTTTGGATTAACCGCAGGAGTTTGCGGCTCGACGGCAGGCGCGACCGCCGTGCCAAGTCCGGCCAACGAAGCATGAACCGATGCTATCACATCCGGCAAGCCGGTCACCGGCAACGGGTTGTTGCTGACATATGCTGAGACAATGTCGGCGGTTAACTCAGCTAGTTCGGCAGCGCTGTTATCAGTTTGGTTGGTCATCGGTTGGTCCTTTTGTCTGATTTATCCGCTCTTTATTGGTTGATGATCAATGACGCAACCGAGTGCGCCCGCTTCAACCGCTGAAATAACAACTGGGCGAAACGCCTATTGATACCAACCAGATGCAAGCTGGCATATGCAGCTTAATGAAACCCTCAAGGCAAAATGGGCATGCTGAACCACAGCGAAGACCTTAAGCATCTTCTCGGCACCCGCATGCGGTGACGCCGGATGATCCGGCAACACAACTTCTGCGCAAATGGATAGTTAACATTGTATTTCCCGGGTCGAGCGGCGAGAATGGACAGTCGGTCTCGGCCGATCGACGCCGGTTCCAGCTTTCTAAACTTATAAGCATATTAGCACGAAGCAAGTAAACCTTCCGGAGCAGCGCACGGCTTCACAAACCACCCTGAACGGTCCATTTCGCCTGTATGTCCTGCTTGTTGCAATCCCCATGCTTTGTATCCTGCTAACCTAGCTCAGGGGCGACAATCTGAGGCTGAGGCCATGGTCATCCGGTGGATGTCGACCACGCAAACGGGTGGATGAGATGAGATTGATCAAGTCATTTGCATTTGCTGCTGTGCTGCTTCTTTCGTCTGCATTATCTGCGAACGCACAGTCGGCTCGCCACGGCCATCGACACGGGTGAGATTCTTCATTCCGGCTTTGATCGCGCGCTCACAGAATTCTTCCACGCCCTTGCCGTTTCCGCTGTTGAAGGCGGCGTCCATGAATTTTGTCAGCGCCGCTAAGAGGGCGCCGCCTTTGCTCGGCATATCGAGCGTAAATGGGCGACGACGGGACATGGCGCCTGCATCGGGACATCTGGAATTTAGGTCGGCCCAATAGAATCCTCGCCAGACGCCGACCTTTGAGGGAGCTGATGACCAGGCGGTGCGAGATGGGGGCGAAGACAGAAAAGCGGCCCAGCAAGCCCCAAGGCTGGACCTCGACGGATCGTGTGGGGCATTAGTGGTCGCGAGAGGCCGGCGCAATCTTGCATTTAAGTGTAGTGCGACACGGCCTTCCAAAGCCGGTCGTGATTGCCCGCGGCGAAGTCTAGGAGGGCGTCGCGGACGAAGGTGGTTCGGCTGGCTTGTTCGTGGCTGTGTCCGGGGCGTTGCTCGCCGACGATGCCGTACATCTCGGTGCCGTATCTGGGGCACCCGCGACAGGGTCAACGGTGAGCAGGTGGGCATTGCCAGCCGCCGCGGCGTGCGCGGGTAGAGTGAAGAAGCAGTCAGTGAGGAGCGCCCGCGGACCTCGACCGGAGCGCGTCCGTTCATGTCGCAGGCCGCGACGATGCTCCGGGCACGGCTTCGGAGGATGCACGACTTCACTACGAGTTCGTCAACTCAGTCGTCGATGCTGCCGGGTTTGAACTTCTCAGTCGCGTTGATGACCCACCAGCCTCTTCGCCATTTAATTAGCTGGAACTGAAATAACCGCAACCGGGAAGGCGAGGTCTCCTGAAACAAAGCGCTTTCAGGCCACACTGGAATCGGCACCACGAGCCTTTCGACGTCCGCCTTACGCCTACTGTCGGCGCGGGCTGTGCAAAGGTGGTACATTAGCAACTCTATTGGCGTTTGACACCGTTCTAGCGCGGGAGCCTAGTGCCGTGTAATAAGGGAGGATACTGCGACCAACGAACCGCGTGACCCGCTGGTATTTTGCTCACCGGCACATTCTTGGTCCAGTAATTGCTCGATTACAAACTGCGGCGGTCACTTGCCTCGATTTGGCAAGGAAGCGAGCATTTGTCGTCCTGCGCTCAGAACATCTGGAAGTCCGTCGCTTCATCCTCCGTGACAATCGCTGGTCAGACTCCTAGCCACCAGTGATCTTGAGGATAGGGGATCCGCCATGGCTAACATTACCGGAACGTTTCTGAGCGAGAGGATCAATCCGCTTGGAACATATTACTGGGATGGAGCTAGCTGGGTTTTCTTGAATTCCAATGGCACAACCATCGGGGCGGACACTGTTCATGCCGGGATCGGAAATGACGAGGTCGATGGCGCCAAAGGCAATGACAGCCTATTCGGCGAGGCGGGAAACGATCTGCTGATCGGCGGTTCCGGCAATGACCTGATTGACGGCGGAGCCGATGACGACATCCTCTATGGAGGAACACAGACGGCAAACGCGACGGGCTCCGGTACTGACGATCTGCGTGGCGGGCTTGGCAACGACGTCATCCATGCCGGCGACGGGAACGACACGTTGGGTGGCAACGACGGTAATGACAAGCTGTTTGGCGAAGCCGGGAATGACGACCTCAACGGCGGTGCCGGCGCCGATATTCTGGTCGGTGGAGCGGGCGCCGACAAGCTGGCTGGCGGTGCCGGGGGCGATCTTTATGTCTTGGATTTGGTAAGTGATTCACAGGCCACGGCGGCCGGCGCTTTCAACAGCAAAACGGGCGACGTCATCAATGGTTTCACATCTGCGGCTGAGATGGCGACGGCTTCCTTGCAAGACAAAATCGACCTGCGTGGCCTAGTCACTCAAATCGGACATACCCTCACTTGGAGCGGCGCGGCCGCATCCAACTACAGCGTCTGGTCCTCCGTCTCTGGAGGCAGCACCTTCGTCAACGTCGATACGACGGGCGACCATATTGCAGATGTGGTCGTCAAGATATCCACAATGGAGACATTGACTGCCAGTGACATTATTACCGAAATTGCCGATGCTACGGCCCCAACGGTGTCATCGACTGCTTACGGCACGCCCGGCGGATCGCTAAATGCTGGCGATACGGTGACGCTTGCAGTGACCTTCTCGGAACCTGTTGTCGTTGCAGGCGGGACACCGACGCTGACCCTGAACAGCGGTGGCACAGCAACCTATCTGAGTGGCTCGGGCAGCTCGACACTGACCTTCTCATACACGGTTACCGCCGGTCAGAATACATCCGATCTCGCTATCACGTCGCTCATTCTCAATTCTGCAACTATCACAGATGCAACGGGCAACATCGCCAACATCTCTGGCGCTGCGTCCAATCCATCGGGGATTCTGACCGTTGATACAGTGGCGCCTTCCGCACCAACAGTGGCGCTGGCCACCGACAGTGGCGCCTCGAACAATGATGGCATTAGTAAAGTCGGCGCACTGAGTGTCGGCGGCAGCGAAACAGGTTCCCTGATAGAATACTCTACCAACGGGGGCACCATCTGGAGCTCGTCGTTTACTGCGGTTGAAGGCGCGAACTCGGTTTTGGTGCGCCAGACCGATGTGGCCGGCAACGTCTCCAGCAGTACCAGCTTCAGCTTCACGTTCGATACGAACGATCCGGCGGCGCCCAATGTGGCGCTGGCGACGGACTCCGGCTCTTCCGGCAACGACCTGCTCACCAATGACGGCACATTGAGTGTTGCCAGCGAGGTCGGCGCCCATGTCGAATACTCCACCAACGGGGGCACCAGCTGGAGCTCGTCGTTTACTGCGGTTGAAGGCTCGAACTCGGTTTTGGTGCGCCAGACCGACATGGCCGGCAACGTCTCTGCTGAGACGGATTTCAACTTCGTTTTGGACCCACAGGCTCCCTCCGCTCCCGGCGTGGCGCTCATCGTGGACTCAGGCGCCTCGAATACCGATCACATCACGAACAATGGCGCGTTGAATGTGACGGGTATTGAGATCGGTGCCACGGTCGAATACTCCCTCGATGGTGGCGCCCACTGGCAGAGCACGTTCGCACCTCAATTTGGTCCGAATGCGTTTGCGGTCCGACAGACGGATGCTGCTGGCAACTCGTCGACCGCAACTGATTTTGTCTTCTCACTCGTTCAGGAGGGATATGCCGTCGATGGTTACATATCAGGAGCCACGGTCTTTGCCGACGCAGACGGCAATGGTCAACTCGACGTCGGTGAGTATTCTGCAGTCACCGACGACTTCGGGCACTTTGTTCTACAAGGAGGATCGGGAAATCTTGTCGTTATTGGCGGAACAGACACCTCGACGAATAACGCCCTGATTGGAACGCTGACTGCACCATCGGGATCGGCGGTTGTCAGCCCGCTGACAACTTTGGTCACACTTCTGGTCGATGATCCGGCTTCAAACCTGGATGTTGCAGGCGCCGAAGCGATGGTGCTTGTCGCTTTAGGCCTCGCGCCGGATATCGATCTCCTGACACTCGATCCCATCACGGCGGCTTTCCAGAATGATGCCGATACTTTCCTTGCCGGCATTTCTATCCTGAACACGGTCAGCATGATGGCGGCTGCGATTGCCGGCGCCGGCGGAGATCAGGATGCCGCCGCAACCAGTGTGTTTTCGGCTCTTACAAGCCAGATATTGGGTCTTGGCGCAGGCGAAGCTCTTGACCTGACCAATTCATCGACAATCGGTGTGATCGCTGAAGCTGCTGCATCAGGTGCTCTGGATGCCGATCTCCTCCAGGCACTCCAAGAGGTCGTGGTTGCCAGCAATCAAACATTGGCGGATGACGCCGCGACCGCATCAACGCCAGCGCAATTGGTCGCGGACGCCACGGCGATAGCTTTCGTTGCCCAGGGCAGCGCTTCTAATGCCTTGGCCGCCGCGGCAGATGACCCCGGCCAAATCGATGCCGTCGTCAATTCATATTCTGGCAGTGGGCTTGATGCCGCGGTGATTTCGGCGCTGAACCAGATCGGCAACATTGCGCCCGCCGTGCAGGCCCATGCCACCCTTACGGAGGGAACCGACAATCTCGGACCATCGATCCTCAATACGACGGTTATTTCAGCGGCGCCGGATCTAAACCCCACCGACAGCATCGACCTTGGGGGTGGTTATGATGTTCTGGCGCTGTTTGGGGNTGGCGGCGAGGGCGACGATACCCTCATCGCCAGTGGCTTGACACTCTCCGCCGATCAGAGGGCGGCGATCTTTCTGAACAGTTCTGTCGAGACGATTATGGATGGAAGCGGGACCTATGTGGCGCCCCTGCAGCTGACTGCCGGCGCCGATACGCTGGCCTTCGATTCCAGCGACCTGACGAACAGCACACTGAATGCTACGGCGCCGGATCTAAACCCCACCGACAGCATCGACCTTGGGGGTGGTTATGATGTTCTGGCGCTGTTTGGGGGTGGCAGCTTCGACCTGAATGGACCCTCGGTTCTGGCGGGCGTCGATGCGGTGCGGCTGACCTATGTGAATGGTTCCGGCCCCACCGCGCTCACCTTGCGCGACGGCATGGACATTTCGGTGAGTGTCAGCGGTTCCGGCAACGAGACGTCGATCTATCTGTCTTCGGGCAATGTGTCGCTCGACCTGGACGGCATCCATGGCGGCTTTTATCATTTGTCGAGCGGCACTGCGATCATTGATGGAGCGGATGGCGGCGCCGACGATTCATCGTATTATTTCTCGACCGGCGAGGCCACCATCTCCGACGCCAACGCCGCCTTCAACCGCTATTATCTGTCGAGCGGGACTGCGACAATCCATGCGGGAGGAGTGTTCAATTCAAATGACGACGGCGGCTACAATTACTATTATCTTGCCGATGGTACCTATGCCCTGCACGGGGCCGATGCCAACCAGGATATTTTTGTCCTCAACAACGCCGCCCAGCTTCAGACGACCAGCCTGATCGATGGTGGCACGGGCAGCTACAATGATCAGGGTGGTTCCACCTATCCGCTAAAAGACACCGTCGTATTTAACGGCTCCTTCGACCTCACGGTTCCGTTTTCGACGGTGATCTCCAATATCGAAGCCTATTCGATCGGCGGCACGCTCAAGGTCGAGCAGGCGAACCTGGCGGGCATCAACTCCATCTATGGCGGTACGCTCACCACGGAGGAAGCCGCGCTCGATCTGTCGGGAATGACTGTCAGTTCCCGGATCGAGAGCAGCAATGCCGACGGCACTATCTTCACCGTGACCGACGCCTTCACGGTCTCCCATGTCTATGGCGGCGAGGGCGACGATACCCTCATCGCCAGTGGCTTGACACTCTCCGCCGATCAGAGGGACAGTATTTTTTTATCGAGCTCAGTCGAAGCCATCCGGGACAATAACGGACTCTACGGCAACGATCAGTCGAACGTTCTCCATGCTATCGCCAACGACACCATAACTGGCCAAGGAGGTAGCGACACGTTCGTATTCTCGGCTGGTTTCGTAAGCGCGGTGATCACAGACTTCACGCCAGGAACCGACATAATTCGGATCCCCGATGAGCTTTTCGCCACATCTCAGATCTTGGATTTTGCGACGCAACACAATGCGGATGTGGTCTTCGACACACTCACGGGAGATACCCTCAGACTCTACAACGTCAACCTCGCTAGTCTCAGCGCAGGCGACTTTGATTTGGTATGATTTGCAACCGGCGTCTACTTCGCGGCGGACTCGTGAAGATCCGAGAGGTCGCAAAGTACGAATATGCCATTGATTTTGTTTGGCTGGGGTTCTTGGAAGCTTTTCGAATCTTCTGCCTTGCGCCTCCAGCGGAATTGAGCGCGCTTCTGAAGGAGATTGGAAGGTCCAACCACGCAACCACGCGGTGGGACAAACTTGAACATTCGAGACGCTCGCGCACAGCGGGGGTTGCAGTCGCGAGACCGCTACATTGTGAGACCCGCTATTGAGGGAGCGCTCAGCTGGAACCTAGCTGTTCATCGGAAGGAACCGAAATGACAAGATTTCTGGTTGCCGACGCCGCAGACAACTTCCCATTTTGGCCCAATCTCCTGCTCATGAAAGCATTCGGCTGCACCTGCGCATTTCTCGCCCTTCTGTCGCTCACAACAGGTCCCACCGTCGCAGCGGATTCCTCCGTCGTCGCGCCTGGTGCGAAGTTGGAAAAATTGGGCGAAGGTTATGGATTCACCGAAGGTCCGGCAGCGGATATTGATGGCAACGTCTTCTTCACCGATGACCCCAACAATCGGATCGTTAAGTGGAGCGCGGCAGACGGGAAATTCTCCGACTGGCTCAAGCCAGCGGGACGCGCGAATGGAACTTGTCGGCAATCTCATCGCCGTCGCCCCCGATAAGGGCGAACTATGGTCCATTGCGCCCGACAAGAAGGTTACGGTGCTGGTGACGAACTTCGACGGCAAGGTGTTCAACGGCCCGAATGACTTGTGGATTCGTCCGGACGGCGGCATCTATTTTACCGACCCTGATTTCGATTCATATCACGATCGCAACACGCGGGTGGACGGCCAAGACGTCTACTTCGTCACGCCCGACCGCAAGACCGTTACGCGTGTCACGACCGACCTGAAGAAGCCCAACGGCATCATTGGCACGCCCGACGGCAAGTTGCTTTACGTGGCGGACTACGGCGCGAGTAGGACCTATGCCTACGATATCCAGCCCAATGGCGGGCTCACGAACAAACGCGTCTTCTGCAAACTCGGTTCTGACGGCATGACCATTGACTCTAACGGCAACGTCTATCTCACCCCAGATTGGTGTGGCTGTATTCGATAAAATGGGAAAGAGGATCGAACAAATCGATGTGCCCGAGACGACGACAAATGTGACCTTTGGTGGCAAAGATAACGACCTGCTCTTTATCACTGCGACCGGAAGTGTTTACGGTCTCAAGATGAAGGTGAAGGGGGCGGCTTGATTGAACCTCATCGGCGGAAAGAATCACGTCCATCTATACACCACGCGCCGAATCCGACATCGAAGCATGCTCTTTTCGTTCGTTGTTCATCAAGAACCGGGAGCGCACGCTAGGAACTTGGCAGCAATCGGCCTTGTTGTGACGCTGCGCGGCGGACACGCCGACGTCACAGCTACTGCCACGCCATTTTTCGAGAACTTGACGCACCCAACTAGATACGCGGGATTGGTCAATCTGATGCTCAGAAGCGCCGAAACGATGATGCGGCCGTATCGGCCCTCCGCGAAAGCGGACCGGAGGTCCCGCACGACGATCAAAAGGATCGCCGCCGTGAGCAGGTAGCGCAATCCAGCCAACAAGAACGGCGGCGCGCCCGCATCGAGCCCGAACTTGATCGCGGCCCAAGTCAGGCCCCAGATCAACGACATGACCCCGAACCGCACGAGATTGCGCATGCCGCCCCGATCAACGCAGGTTCTGGTCGTCGATCAAGATGCGATGGACTTCGATGCGCTCGGGCAGTTCGATCAGCAACTCCGCATCACGGTCGAGATGATGCACTTCGGTCGGCCGGCGCTTGGTGAAGGCAAACATCGCCTCGAAGTCCGGCCAATAGGAGATGGTGGTGAACCAGGACTCGTCGTCCCGGTCCTCGCGGAGAAGCTGGACGCCGAGCGCCACTCTCTGAAGCGGCGGAATACCCTCTGCCCGCATGTAGAGCTCGTAGATGTCCGCGATGTCGCGACGAGTGCGGCCGCGCCAGATACGCGCAATGGTCGGCTTCGTGGCCATGACGGTCTCCTTGTTGAAGTGTCGTTCGCTCCGGAGATTAGCGCAGCATGCGCGAGAGAAAGTTGCGGACGAGGGGCAGGGCTTCGTCAAAATGCGTCTCCAGCAGCCAGTGCCCGGCATCCCTAAGGAGATGCAGTTCGGCATTCGGCAGGTCACGGTAATAGGCGCGAGCCGATTCTTCCGGCATATAGCCGTCCTGCGGCCCCCAGATGATCAGTGTCTCAGGCTGGTTCTCACGCAAATAGGATTGGTAGCGCGGGAACCATTCGAGGTTTTGTTCAAGCTTTTCCATGAGCCCCACCGACACGGCCCGACGTACCGGCGTATCCATCAGTGGCCAATGAAGCTTCCAAAGGTCTGGCGGAAGGCGGCTGGCGATCTCCCCCGAAACCTCCCCGACGAACTCGTTGCGAAATCCTTCTTCGCTCACCGCCTCTTCAAGCGGACGATGGTTCTCGTCCGTCTTGTCTGCCCACCATGCCTTGATCGTCGCATATTTGGGACCAAGCACGTCCTCGTAGATGTCGCCGTTCTGGATAATGAGCGCCGCGATCCCGTCTGGATGCGCGATGGCGTGCCGAAGGCTGATCTGCGATCCATAATCATGGAGCCAGAGGGCGTAGCGCTCTAGTCCGAGCACATCGGTCACGTCAGTGAGCACGTCGGCATAAGCATCGAAATCATACCCGAACCCGGCCGGTTCCGGCGTATCGCTGTATCCAAAGCCTGGCCAATCGAAGGCGACGGTGCGCCAGCGGTCGGACAAAGCGGGCATAAGCCGTCGAAACTGGAAGGAGGAGCACGGATAGCCGTGTGGTAGTAGCACGGCCGGAGCATCCTCACGGCCAGCCTCGCGGACAAAGAGGTCTCGATCGCCAACCCTAACGTGACGATGTCGCGTTGCTTCACGTTGCATAGCCATCTCCTCAGTTAGAATCATCTAAATGCGCTTAGATGGGTCCTGTTCCAAAGAGATTGGTGCTTGGCTTGTTGCAGACCACGTCGAGAAAATGGTGGTTCCGCGAACTTCCGCTCCCTCCAAAAACGCAGGTCTTATCAACGACTGACGCCATCGAAGCGGCGTGATCGTACAGTAGTGATCGATCGGATGTGACGTTCATAGCCGTTCGAGATTGCGGTCCTTGCCGATCAGCCAAGCTGCTCGGTTATGAAGCATTTCCGGCTTAAGATGCCATCGCAGCAACATCTTCCAATCCTCGTGCCCCGCGACCAGCGCTATTTGTTCAATGTGAACCCAGCTTCGAAAAGGCGGCTGGTCCCTTCGTGGCGCAAATCATGGAAATGAAGGTCATGGACATTCAGTTCTGCGCACCGAAGCATCCCGGCCGTGCGGTAGGGCGCTTGCCTCCGTGTTAATCTCGGCCGGCGCGCTGGCGGCCATGGCCACCGCTGTCCCTCGGGCCGGTGCGCTGCAAGATCCGGCTACGCAGGAAGGCGGCATGGTCTCGCTGGAGGCGCTCGCCCATGCCGACAAAAGCGTGAGGGGCACCTATTCCTTCCATGTTGAAAGTGCCGCTCGCACCGGCGACACCAACATCGAGCAGGACGGCGCCTTCAGCACAGCGCCCGGCAAGCCAGCTACGCTCAGCGCTGTCACGCTCGACGCGAAGGGCGGCGTCTATGACGCCAGGCTCGAGCTGACGGTCAATAGCAAGAGGGAGGACCTCGACACGGTCTCGCCCCGGCCCCTGCTGTTCATCGCCGGCGACCAGGCTCATTCCCGGGAATTCAGCGAGCTGGCGTTCTCCAAGGCCGCCGAGCCGAAGGAACTACACTGAGTCAAGGGCGCGGGTCACGTCGACCTGTATGACCGTGTGAACCTCATCCCGTTTGACAAGCTGAACTCATTTTTAGATCAGCACCTCAGCCCCTGAACCAGCGCAAGCTCTTGCGAGGCGATTGCTGCAGGATTGGGTCGAGCGCGGTCTCGACCGCGCGCACCTGGCCCATGAACAGACCGAGCGGAATGGCGACCGCGACGGCTGCTGCGAAGGCAATGCCGGCACGTTGCAGGATGATGGCGATGTCGCCGAGCAAGGCGCCGCCAGCGAGCCCTTTCCACAGAGCGGCAGCGATCATGCCGATGGGCGGCAGCACAGCGGCATTCACCGACCCGGCGCTGCTCGCCACCTGCCACAGCACCGGAAATCCGACGAGAACGCCATGGCGACAGGAAGCGGCCCGCGGTCAAATTGCCGAGGCGCAGCAAATCGACACCGATGTTGGTCCGGTCTCTGTGCATGCCGATGACGGCCGGCTGTTCGACGTTCTGCAAAAGTCATCGTCTTGCCCTTCGCTTCTGAGGATTATTCGGCGGCCAGCACGGTCGAGCGTGCTGATGTCCACGGGTTTTCGGGACGTCGGAGGCAAGGTTCTCGCGCGGCGTCCGCCCTTCGTAAGCGGTGCGGAACAGGCCGCGGCGCTGCAGCTCCGGAATCACCAAATCGACAAAATCGTCGAGCGCGCCCGGCAGCAAGACTGGCGGCTGACGAGGGCGGCCGACATTGGCGGATTTGATTGCCGTCCGGCGGCGACTTAATGTCGCCGATTGCGCGCAGATGAAAATCCGTATGGAGGAGGCGAGCCTTCGCGGACGGAGACATCAACAAGCTGCCACATACCCGATTTGACCTTGGCCCCAAATCCCAGCTTGACTAGAGTTAGCAGCATGCTGAACGCCATTCACCATGTCGCGCTCATCTGCACCGACTACGACCGGTCGCGACGGTTCTATGTCGAACTCCTCGGCCTCGATCTGATCCGGGAAGTCTATCGGGAGGAGCGGCAGTCATGGAAGGCGGATCTGCGGATCGGATCGGTCCAACTGGAATTGTTCTCCTTCCCCGCACCAGCGATGCGGTCGTCCCATCCAGAGGCGACAGGCCTGAGACATCTGGCATTTGCCGTGGCGAATCTTGATCCCGTAATTAAGCGGCTGGAAGCCGCAGGCGTTGCCGTTGAGCCAATCCGGATCGATCCGTATACAGACCAACGGTTTACCTTTTTCAGGGACCCAGATGGATTGCCGCTGGAGCTTTACGAAGCTCCATAAGGAAACGATTTGCCCCATTCGCGACCACGTCGTCGAAGGTGGGGACGCCACTGCCTTTTGAGAACGGCACGTTACAGGAAAGGCACTTGGCTCCTCGAACGACGGTCTCTTGCTGGGTGTGGCCGTCCTGGCCGATGAACCCTACAGCAGATCTGGTCGAGGTCAGGAGGGACACGGTTTCGGGATCTGTCTGGAACTGATCGGCGTCAAAAGCCGCGGCGCGGTCCACACCAAAAGTCCGCGTATTGACGTCTTTCCAGAGTTCCATTTCAATCATCTGCAGGCCCTCGGGACATAATGCATTCCGCGAAGCTGTAAGGGGTGTCCGCAATATCGTATTCCGATCGCCATTCAGTGACCTGCGCGCCGATGAGATTTCTCCCGGCCAAAGTATAGAGTGCTGCCACGACGTCGAGGTTTGATAACGGATACGGTCGGCGTCAGCTATCATCTGGTCGGATCCTGCAAAATGGGGCCAGCCGCAGATCCAGGGGTGGGTCCGGACATGAGGGTCCGCGACGCCGATCGGCTTCGCATCGTCGATGCCTCGATCATGCCCGTTATCGTATCAGGCAATACGCATGCCGCCGTCATAGCGATCGCCGAACGAGCGCCGAGCTGATCAAGAACGCCAACAGTTGAATATGCCACGCGCAAAGCAGCCGTTAGACACGCAGAATGACATGCATCGATACGCAGCTGGACGGCAATTCCTATCCGCAGGTTCACAATCTTCCCGCGGCACAAGAAAGTAGAGACTGAGCCCTTGTCTGACCAACCGCCACTTTTCAAAAATTTTTCGGTTCACACCGTCAAGGTCGGCTCTATCAACATCAATTGCCGTGTGGGCGGTGAAGGACCGCCCTTGCTGCTTCTCCATGGCTGCCCTCAAACCCATGTCATGTGGCACAAACTGGCGCCAGAGCTCGCCAAGACATACACTGTGGTGGCCAGCGATCTGCGCGGTTATGGCGACAGCAGCAAGCCCCAGGGATTGCCCGATCATGCCAATTACGCTTTCCGCGAGATGGCATCCGACCAGCTGGCGGTCATGAAATCCTTCGGGTTCGACCGCTTCTACGCGATCGGACATGACCGTGGCGCGCGGGTGCTGCACCGCATGGCGCTGGATCATCCCCAAGCGCTGGAAAAGGTCTGCCTGCTCGACATCTTGCCGACAGGGTTTCTCTACGCGCAGACCGACAAGAATTTCGCCTCGCGCTATTGGGAATGGTTCTTCTTCATCCAGGAAAGTGACTTCCCCGAGACCCTGCTGGCCGCCAATCCTCTAGCGTTCCTTCGTTATGAGATTGGGGATCTCGTGGACGCCGGCTCCATCACACAGCCTGCGTGGCAGGAATATCTGCGCGTCCTGTCGCACAAGGACGCCATGCATGGCATGTGCGAGGATTATCGGGCGGGCGTTAGCATCGACTTGCAACAGGACGAAGCGGATTCGGGAAAGCGCATCGAGTGCCCGCTCCTAGTGCTGTGGGCTACGCAAAACCCGATATGGTTGCAATTCGACATGCTCGACGTTTGGCGTGGCTTCGCTCGCAACGTTCAGGGCGCCGCGATGCCATCCGGCCACTACATGGCCGAGGAAATTCCTGAAAAAGTTCTCAACAAGGTCCTGCCCTTTCTGGGCGAACGGCGACCGTAGCGCCGCCTCGAGTCGGAACACCACGTCTATCGGCATCCCGTCCGCAATACGCAAAGCGGTCGCGACAGCGCCTAAGGCGCACAGTTAACAGCGACACGCCGCGTGACGTACGCCTCGCGCAGTAACACTCTTGTCGTGAAAGCAACAATCGAGATCATCAGGCAGGCGAGCGTAGTTGCGCGGTTACGGCATGCTGTGCTCGGCAGAACGGTCAATGTCGAGCCCTAGTACGGCCGCTGCTTGTTGAAGCAGTCGATGAAGTCGTCGAACCTGGCATCGTAAACGGAAATGACTTGGAGGCGTTGCGCGGCGCGTTCAACCGCGCGCGTACCAGCGCAGGCGGGCGCCCGAGCGCCATCGTCTGCAACACGCGCATGTGCAAGGGCGTGCCATTCCTCGAAACGCGAGATTACCTTTCATCCGTGTCGAGCCGAACGAATGGCGCCTGGCGATGGAAGCATTGGATGCGGGGAGAGCGTTGTGATTCATAAATCCGCCACCCGGATGATCGCCGATCCGGCGAAGCCGCGGCTACTTTGCATAGATCTTCAAGAAAATCGAGCCGGCCGAAAGTTTGCAAGGAGTGAGTGCTCTCTCCCGGTTGCGATCTCGTCGGCAAGCAGCTCGCCGGCGATCAGGCCAAGCGTTGCGCCGCTGTGGCTGAAGGCGACGTAGTAGCCCTCGATGTCCTTCAATTGGCCAAATACCGGCTCGCCGTCCGCGGGAATTGGCTTGGGGCCGACACCATAGCTTTCCAGATCCAGTTTCGGATGGCCCGCGAGAACCTTCGAGGCTTCGTTGAGAAGCCCCTGAACAGTGGAATCCAGCACGCCATACGCGCCATCAGAATTGACGACCACCTCTTCTTCCGACCAGGCGGAATCGAGCACGAAAGCTCCGTCCGGCGTCGGTCGGATGGCGACGCGTGGCGTGTTGAGCACCGCCCGAAGCGGCAAGTGGATCGGCTTGGTCCTGACCAGCAGCGCAATCGGCGTCCCGTCGGCGATATGTTGGCCGGACTGTGCAACCATGCCCGGCACATCACCGCCGGTGGCCAGCAGCACCGCATCGGCGGTAAAGCAGATGCCGCTTGTCGTGGTGACGCCAGTGGCGCGGCCGTTGACGACCGTGACCGCGGCGCTTCCGGCATCGGTGACAAGCTGGCCGCCACGCGCCACGAACTCCGCAATTAATATCTCGATCAGCGACGGCAGATCGACCCAGCCTTCACCTGGGTTGAAGATCGCGCCCTGAGGCGTGACCGCGCTGGCATCTATGCCCGGGGTGACCGACGCTATCGCATCTGGGGACAGATGCCGCGCGTCATAGCCGAGGTCTTTCTCATGGGCCAAGACATCGGCGATCTCGTTCGAGGCGTCGTCCGCATCCCATGTCAGGCCGCCGTCAAAACGCAGCCAGGTGGCATCCGGATATCTCGCGGACAGCGTCCGGTAGCGGTCGATGCCAATCATGCGCAGCCGATGATACTCAGCCGACCGCTTGCGCGCGGAATTGAGCCAGGCGAGCGAGCGGCCGGAAGCTCCCTTGGCGAGCGGTCCATCATTGACCAGGACGGTTTCGATGCCGAGCCTTGCAAGATGAACGGCCGAGGAGACACCGAAAATACCGCCCCCGACAACAACCACCTTTGAGACCGAATGCGATGTAGCCATGAGATATTTCTTTCACTGTATGGAGTTTGGACTGGGCGGCCGCGACGAAGGCACTTTGGGTTTCGATGTGCCTCAGGGCCTGCGATGGTGCGATCAAAGCACTTCGGCAAGGAAATGTTTCAGACGCACACTTTTGGGATTATCGAAGATCGCAGCAGGCGTGCCGGCCTCGATGACGCGGCCTTCATCCATGAAGACGACCTGATCGGCGACCTTGCGGGCAAAGCCCATTTCGTGGGTAACGACCACCATTGTCATGCCGCGCCGGCCGAGATCCGCCATCAGGTTGAGTACGCCCTTCACCAGTTCGGGATCGAGAGCGCTTGTCACCTCATCGAACAGAATAACCTCCGGGTTCATTGCAAGCGCACGCGCGATTGCCACACGCTGCTGCTGGCCACCGGAAAGGCTGCCGGGACGATGGTGTTTGCGAGCGGCAAGGCCGACATCGGCAAGGCGTGCCTCGGCGATGCGCTCGGCCTCCTGCGGCGGAATGCCCTTGACCTTNAGCGGCAAGGCCGACATCGGCAAGGCGTGCCTCGGCGATGCGCTCGGCCTCCTGCGGCGGAATGCCCTTGACCTTGGTCAGCGACAGCATGACGTTTTCTAGGGCTGTGTGGTCGGGGAACAGGTTGAACTGCTGGAACACCATGCCGACACGCCGGCGCAGCTTTTCAGGCTTCATCGCCAGGATGCTGGCGTCATCGAGCAGCACGTCGCCGCCCTTGGGCTCGACCAGGCGGTTGAGGCAGCGCAACAGGGTCGACTTGCCCGAACCTGACGGACCGATGACGCATGTGACCGTGCCCGGTTTGACCGTCAGGCTGACGCTCTTGAGTACATCGAGATCGCCATAGGCCATGTCGAGATTGCTGATGGCGAGACTGCCGCCCTTGAACCGGGGAAGCGCCAAACTGCCTTCAGTGCTGGTCCCCGAATGAGGACTGCTGATTGCGCTTTCCAGTTCGCTCACCTCGGCGAGGCCGCTGGTGACGATGCCGGCCTTCTGTTTGCCTACTCGCAGCGAGTTGTCGATGTAATTGACGAGATGGGTCAACGGCACGGTGATGACGAGATAGAACACGCCAGCCAGAAGCAATGGCGAGAGGTTTCCGGTGACCACCGCCTGGTCCTGACCGACACGGAAAATCTCGCGCTCCGACGCGAGTAGTCCAAGGAAATAGACAAGGCTCGAATCCTTGACGTTGCCGATGAACTGGTTGACCAGAGCCGGCAGGACGCGGCGAATGCCTTGCGGAATCACGATCAGACGCATGCCCTGCCCATAGCTCATGCTGAGCGCCCTGCAGGCTTCCATTTGCCCGCGCTCGACGCTCTGGATGCCTGAGCGGAAGATTTCGCCCATGTAGGCCCCAGCAATCAGGCTGAGGGCGAGAATGCCGAGCGGATAGGGGGAAGGCCCGAAGATTTCGCGGCCGATGCGAGCGAAGCCCTGGCCGATCAGCAGAATAGTGACGATCGCCGGAAGGCCACGGAAGATATCGGTGTAGACGCGCGCCGGAATGCGCAGCCAGCGCGATTGCGAGATGCCCATGATCGCAAGGACCATGCCGAGAACGACACCGAGTACCGTGGACGCCGCGGCGAGGATCAAGGTGTTCTTCAGTCCGATGGTGATCATGCTCGGCAGCACGTCGGCCATGGCTTGCCAGTCGAGGAAACTGCGACGCAGGTTTTCAAGCCAGTCCATTCGGTCCCCTTTTTATTGCACTATTTGCGTCACCATGAACTCAGGCGCGAGCGCGCGTCCGCCGGCCGTCACAGCCGGCGGCTGTGCGCGGTTACTTCTTGGGGAGATACTGGTCGGGCATAGGTGACCCGGGAAACCACTTCTCGTAGAGCGTCTTCCAGGTGCCGTCCTGCATCGCCGCATGCAAGGCAGTGTTCAACGCCTCGCGAAACTTGTCGTTGCCTTTGCGCAGCACGAAGCCCGCGGGTGCGTCGAAGGAAGGAATGTTGAGCGCTATCGTCAGCCCCGGATAACGCTCGCCATATTGTTTGCCGGCCTCGTAATCGAGGAAATGCGCGTCGACGGTTCCGTTGTTCAGCGCGGAAACGGCGGAGTTGTTGTCGGGGAATTTGACGAGATCGGTTCCGACAAAATTCTTCGCCGCATAGATCTCCTGCAGTGTACCCTGCACGACGCCGAGGCGCTTGCCCTTGAGCCCATCCGCCGAATTTATCGCCTTGTCGGCGGTAAGTACCGAGAGATAGCCCGCGAGATAGCCGTCGGAAAAGTCGACGGTCTTCTTGCGCGCTTCCGTCGTACCGATTGCCGCGACCGCGACATCGAAACGTTCGTTCGCAACCGAAGGCATCAGCGCCGAGAATTCCTGGCCGGTGAAGATCACCTGATCCGGCTTGAATCCAAGGCGGCTCGCGACGTTGCGGAACAATTCGATGTCGAAGCCGGTGAACGTGCCATCCGCTTGGGTGAAAGCGTAGGGTTTGGCATCGCCCATGGTACCAACGCTGATGACTTTCGCATCAATAAGACCATAGGGATTGTCATCCGCGGCGGCGGCTCCCGAAATCAACCCGGCGCCGATGCACACGGCCATAAGAGCCATTACGCCAGTCCTGACCGGTGACATCAACGACTTGAGAATTCCCATCCTGCTCATGTCTTCTCTCCACTCTGAAGGTTTGTTGTTCTTGGCATTTGCGTTGAGGCTATAAATCTCGCGCCTCACATCGTTCGTCGCTGCCACGGGGCTTGCGCGGCCGGCTGTCTCCACGATTCTCGAAACCCTCGCTCTCTCACGTAAGAGACCGGTCTCTTATTGTGTGAGACCGGTCTCTTTAGTAATCGTTATCGCCAGATTGACCTTCCGTCAACAACTCTTGTAGTCCTTCATCCGATGAAAAAAACCGCGCCCAAGACCCAGTCGATAACAGTCAGCGATGTCGCCCGCGCGGCAAAAGTGTCGAAAGCGACGGCCGCGCGCGTGCTCGGCGGATACGGCGTCGTCAGCGACATGATCCGCGCGGATGTCCTGGCCGCGGCCAAAATATTGGACTACCGTCCGAACGAGTTGGCTCGCAGCATGACGACCGGCCGCTCCGGGATAATCGGGGTGGTTGTCGGCGACATCGAGAACCCGTTCTTCAGCTTGGCGGTGCGCGGCATCAGCGATGCGGCAAGAGCGGCCGGATTCAACGTGATTCTGGCTAACTCCGGCGAGAGGATCGAAGACGAAAAGACTGCTGTGCGAATTTTGATCGGCAAGCGCGTCGACGGGCTGATCGTCACGCCATCGGAATCGCGCGACATCTCACACCTGCGGGACATCCATCGTTCAGGCCGACCGCTTGCCTTGCTTGATAGGGGACTGCCCGATCTGGGTGTCGATACCGTCACGATCGACGATCGCGGCAGCGCCATGCGGGCGACGCGCATTCTTGCCGATGCCGGCCACCGCAACATCGCTTATGTGACTGCGGTCGAAGGGCACGAATACCGCGATCTAGCGCAAATCTATACCTCATCGGTTCGCGAGCGTATCGACGGCTTCCTCACCGTGTGCCGTGACGCCGGAATTGAGCGGCCGGAACGTTATGTTCGCCTTGGTGCAACAAGCCCTGTCGAAGCGGGCAGGGTTGCCGACAAGCTCCTGTCCGGACCAGATCGACCGACGGCGATCCTTGCCTCCGACAGCGTCATAGCGCTGGAGATCTTCAGGGTGATCCGCCAGCGCGGCTTGCGGGTTTCCGAGGACATTTCGCTGATCACGTTCCATAATGCGGATTGGACGAGCGTGACAACCCCGCCCATTACCGTCATTGACCAGCCAGTCTATGCGCTTGGCAAGAGTGTCGCGGATTTGCTCATCCGGCGGTTGAAGGGCGAAACACGATCGCCCGAAAGGCTCATTTTGCCGACCACGATCATCGAACGCGGATCCGTAGGCCCGCCCTCGAACAGAGGGCGGTAGACGCCCAAGCTCAATCGCCGGGATCCGTTCTGCAAAAAGTTTTGGAGAGAGAACGGTCCTTGCTTTGAGGTGGGGGCGGCCATGGCACGCTGGTGACGTTGCAATCACCGATTCCCGTGGAAGGGGAAGTGCCATGACTAATCGAGAAGTTAGACTGAGCAGAGGCGAGTTGAAAGCGTTGCTGCTTTCGGATGAGGACGGGTTCGCGGTTCAGGAGCTGCGGGTCCCGCAGGATCGGGCGGGCCGGTTCTCGACGGAGTTGTTTGAGCGCTACCAGCGTTCGGAGAAGNCAGGATCGGGCTGGCCGGTTCTCGACGGAGTTGTTTGAGCGCTACCAGCGTTCGGAGAAGGCGTTGGTGTCGGCGCTGGTCGAGATGTACGTGCAAGGCGTTTCGACCCGCAAGGTGAAAGCGGTGACGGAGGAATTGTGCGGCCACGTTTTCTCGGCCTCGACGGTGAGCGAGGCGACGGTGCGGCTGGATGAAGCGCTGAAGGCGTTCTTCACGCAGCGGCTCGAGGAAAGCTATCCGTATCTCATTTTGGACGCGCGCTACGAGCGGGCTCGCGAGGCGGGCGTGATCGCCAGCCAGGCAGTGCTGGTGGCGATCGGCGTGGATTGGGAGGGCCGGCGCCAGGTTCTGGGCGTTGAGCTAGCCAACCGGGAGAGCCATTCGAGTTGGCGCGAGTTCGTGACAGGGCTCAAGAATCGCGGGCTCGCCGGCGTCGAGTTCGTCGTCTCCGANGGAAAGCTATCCGTATCTCATTTTGGACGCGCGCTACGAGCGGGCTCGCGAGGCGGGCGTGATCGCCAGCCAGGCGGTGCTGGTGGCGATCGGCGTGGATTGGGAGGGCCGGCGCCAGGTTCTGGGCGTGGAGCTGGCCAACCGGGAGAGCCATTCGAGCTGGCGCGAGTTCCTGACGGGGCTCAAGAATCGCGGGCTCGCCGGCGTCGAGTTCGTCGTCTCCGACGACCATCCGGGGCTCAGGGCGGCAATCCGCGAAGTGCTGCCCGAGGCGGTCTGGCAGCGCTGCTACGTGCACTTCCTCAGAAACGCGCTCGACTATGTGCCGCGCAAGGTCGACGACGACTGCCTGATGGAGCTCAGNGCGCTGCTACGTGCACTTCCTCAGAAACGCGCTCGACTATGTGCCGCGCAAGGTCGACGACGACTGCCTGATGGAGCTCAGGTGGTTCTACGACCGCCGCGACCTTGCCGAGGTCAAGCGCGACCTGGCGCAGTGGATCGCCAAATGGCAGGCCAAATATCCGAAGCTGGTCAACTGGGTGGAGGACAACATCGAGGAGACGCTGAGCTTCTATCGGNGAGAACTGGCTCGAGGCGACCCGCTATCTCAACATGGATCATCTGCGTGAGCACAAGAAGGAGAGCCTGAGGGCATTGGCCGCCTGAGCATCGTCATGTGTCCGCCGCTCCGCTAAACACGGGAGCTGCGCGGCGGACACGCCGACGTCACAGCTACCGCCACGCCATTTCTGCAGAACTTGACGCACACAACTAGGCACGATCTACAAATTCATCATGCAGGGGTTGGGCTAATGGAACGCGCTGGGAACCGAGTTCAGTGATCCACGTTTCCCCAAAGGTCATGCTGAATGACCTAACGACGGAGGAAACAATGAACATGAAAATGCTCACAATGGGCGCGATGGCGCTTGCGATGATGGCGGGCGCCGCAGCTGCTGGCAACACATCCGCACTCGACGATCCGGCAAAGATGTCACCGTTCTTCACGGACGCCGGGATGAAAACGTTGAGGACTGAAAAGGATTTCAAGACCGCATGGATGGCCATGAAGCCCGATGAACAGAAGGCGGTGTTGAAAGACTGCGGCGATACCACGCTTAACAAGTCGCATGCAGAATTCTGCGCGATGGCGAAGAAGATGGGCAGCTAGGCCGACCGTCGAAGGCGGGCACCGGGTCCGCCTTCGAGTTGACAGCGGAACGAAAACCGTCGACCGTGAACAATCCGGCCCCTAAGCGGCGACCGGCTTAGGCCGGAGTTGGAAGAGAGCGATCAAGAGGGACAAAAAACCCTTCAGCCACCTGAGCAGGAGGGAGAAGTTGTAGCCGGCGGCAGCCAGGATGGCGTTGACAGCGTCGCCGTGCTGGCCGGCGAGGTAGTTGCGGCCCATGCGGTGCTCGGCCTTGATGTGGCCGATCACCGGCTCGACCGCCGACCGCCGCCGCATCTGGCGTTTGATGGCCGGAGTGACGCGGCGTTTCTGGCCGCTGGTGAAGACCCTGAACCTGTGGCTCTGGGGTGCGTTGTGGCCGCGATAGCCGGCGTCGGCGAGGATGCGGCCGATCTGGTTGCCGATGGTCTCTTCCATGTCGGGGATGACGCTTGCCAGCGTGTGGCCGTCGTAGGGATTGCCGGGCAGCGCTTTTGCATGCAGAGCGAACTGGCCACCCTTGGAGCGCTTCAGCGTGGTGGCGAGCGAGACCTTCACTCCGAACTCGTAGGGCATGTGCGCCTTGCCCTTGCCGATGCATTCCACCTCGTGCGCGTGCAGGCTGTAGATCTTGCGGCCGCGCTGACGCTGACGCTGCTCGAGAACGGTGGCGGCCTGGTAGAGCGGCCATTTGAAGAGCGCGTCCAGCCTCGCATCGCCGGCGACCTGGCGACCGATGTCGCGAATGGTCCGGCCGAGGTAGGTCTTAAGCCTGCGCAGCGCCTTGTTGGCCCGCTTGAACTGCTTGGCGTGGGCATAGCGCTGGTGCTTGATCAGCGCCAGCTTGCCGACCCGCACATAGGTCTGGCGCAAATTGAGCCCCGTCTTCCTGGCCAGCCGCACCAGCCGTTCACGCGCCCGGTGGATGAGCTTGGCATCGGTCGGGAACATCACGTTCTTCGGCTGCACGGTTGTGTCGACGATCACCTGGCGCGTGTCGGACGGCTTCATCGCCCCGGTCTTGACCGCGATGCTGAGGCTTTCCTGCAACAGCGCCACGATCCGCTCCTCGCCCATGCGACTGCGCCAGCGCGTCATCGACGAGCGATCGAACGGCAGCGCGTGGCAGAAGAATTCCTCGCCGCAAAGATACTGGAAGTAGGGGTTCTCCACCCAGCGCTCGCACAGCACCTCATCCGACAGGTTGAAAGTGTGTTTGAGGATCGCAAGCCCCGCCATCAGCCGGGNATGCGGCCGATCTGGTTGCCGATGGTCTCTTCCATGTCGGGGATGACGCTTGCCAGCGTGTGGCCGTCGTAGGGTCCAGCGCTCGCACAGCACCTCATCCGACAGGTTGAAAGTGTGTTTGAGGATCGCAAGCCCCGCCATCAGCCGGGTCGGCAGTGGCGGCATGCCGGGGCCGTCCGAATAGACGGCGCCGAAACGCTCCTCCAGCACCGGCCAGTCGATCGCCTGCGCCAGCCGCACCAGCTCGTGCTTCATATTGATGATCTGATCGAGCCTGGAGCGGAACAGATCCTGCTTTCCCGTCTCGCGCTTCTCGCGTGGCCTGGACATTCGCCGTCCCCTCGATTCGCCGCCGCCGAACCAAGTGAATCTGGAGGGTTCTGTGTAGTCGCGGGCGCGATTGGGCGGGCACGCACGGGTCGCGACTACATTGAAGCCNCTGCAATCCAAAAGCCGCTATCCGCCTCAATCAACATGCCAGATCAACGGCTTGCGGATAGTTCACGGTCGACAAAACCGCATCCGGGGCCATATCAATGCGGCTTTACATTCCCAAGATAGGAATATCGTTTCACGTCCCTATGGGCAACGTTTCGGAAATGAACCAGGAGATGGATCGCCAAGGCCGCGGCGGCTTGGGCCCGTCAACTATCGAAAGTCGCTATGTTCTGGAGGACGTTCCTTTCGGGCTGCTGCCGACGGAACTCTTGGGGAAGATCAGCGGAAACCAAGCAAATCCTTCATGAGGCTGGAAATCAACATATTCTCGGCCGCTTATGGTCGCGATCTCAAAGGAGACAATAATATCCTTCCAGCACTCGGCATCGAAGGACTGGCAAAAGCTGATATTGAAAACCTTTGCCGTAAAGGATTTTGACGAGACAAAGGGCTGCGATCAAGGCCTTCTGAGGCTTGTTACATCCCCTCCAGGAGGATAGTATCCGTCGCATGAGCGGCCAATCCCACATCCACGAAACCCATCCCGATATCGTCAAGCGCCTGAAAAGGGCCGATGGACATCTCAAGGGCGTCATCGACATGATCGAAGCGGGCCGGCCCTGCCTCGACCTCGCCCAGCAGCTTCATGCTGTCGAGAAGGCCATCTCGCAAGCCAAGAAGACCCTGATCCAGGATCATCTCAACCATTGCCTTGAAGACGTCGTCGGGCCCTTGGCGCGCGAGCAGCGCCGCTCGATCGACGAGTTCAAGGATATTACCAAGTACCTGTGAGTAACGTCATGCTTGGTAGAGTGCGGGACTGGTTCGGCTTCGGCCCTATGACAGAGGGCTTCAGCGGCCACGGACATGACCACGGTGATGGTCGCCATGGCCACACCCATGGCGTCATCGACCCGACGATCGCCACGACGACGCACGGCATCTGGGCGATCAAATGGTCATTCGTCGTTCTGGCCATCACGGCAGCGCTCCAGCTTGTGGTCGTGTTCCTCTCCGGCAGCGTGGCGCTGCTGGCCGACATGATCCACAATGTCGGCGACGCGGTTACTGCCATTCCGCTGTGGATCGCCTTCGTGCTGGCCCGCCGCAAACCGAGCAAGACGTTCACCTACGGACTGGGCCGGGTCGAGGATCTGGCTGGGATCGTCATCGTTCTCATCATCCTGTTCAGCGCCATCGTCGCCGGCTACGAGGCGATCGACAGGCTGATCAAGCCGCGGCCCATCGCATTTCTCGGATGGGTCGCCATCGCCGGCCTCATAGGGTTCATCGGCAATGAAGCGGTCGCCGTATTTCGTATCCGCGTCGGGCGAGAGATCAACAGCGCAGCCCTGATCGCGGACGGCTATCATGCCCGCACCGACGGCTTCACCAGCCTGGCGGTCGTGCTCGGCGCTATCGGCGTCTGGCTGGGCTTTCCGCTTGCCGATCCGATCATCGGGCTGCTGATCACCGTGGCGATTTTCGCCATCGTCTGGCAGTCGTCGAAAGCCGTGTTGACGCGCATGCTCGACGGAGTCGAACCCGGCGTCATCGACGAAATCCATCATGCCGCCGAACACGTGTCGGGCATCGGGCGCGTTGAAGGCGTGCAGGCACGCTGGATCGGACATCGCCTGCATGCCGACGTCGCCATCAGCGTTCCGCATGCGGCGACGGCCAAGGACGTGCTGGGTGTTACCGAAGCCCTCAAGGAGGAGTTGTTCGCCCACTTGCCGGCGTTGGCGGAAGCCAATGTCCGCCTGTTGAGCCCGGCCGCGCCGGCCGTCACTGGCGCGGAAACCTCTGGTGCTCACCATCATGCGCCGGAGCCCTTCAAGGTCGCCTGCGATCTGGCTGCTGGCACATTAGAGATCGTCGATACACCGGCTGGCGAGCGGATGCGGCTGACGATCGACCGGCATGCCGACGATCTGACGGCGACGGTATTCATCGACCGGTCCGGCGGGCCGGAAACGATTCGCCTCGAACCTGTCGGCGACAACCATCACCGCCTTGAGAGCACCGTCGCCCCTGCCGAGCCGCATGAATTCCGGGCAAGGCTGGTGCTGATTGCGAAAGATCGCGAACAGGTGCTGCGGTTCAAGATGGTCGAGCCCGAAGGTCACCATCATTAGGTCGACTGGCGGAACCGGGCGAAGCTTCTCCAACCTGAGCGGGTTAGGGCCCGGCCGCCCGCCAGGCCTGCACAACGATGCTGTGCTGGTTCCAGATCATCAGCGCTCCACTCACAGCCATGAGCGCGACCACCAGGCGGCGGAACTGTTGTCCACTCAGGTGTTCGAGCCAGGGCTTGGCCAGCAGATTGGCAAGCGCGGCGCCCAAACCCGCGGCTATGCCGTATATAGCCGCCTGACCACCGAGCGCGCCGAGTCCGGTGAATACCGTGATCTTCACGACATCGGTCACAAACGAGTTCACGGATTTCGTGGCGACCAACGTCTCCTTCTCCGAACCGTAGTTCAGATAAAGCGAATTCAGGACGGGTCCCACAGTGCCCATAAGCGCCGACAACAGGGCGACGATCAGGCCGGCCGGGAGAAACCACCAGCGGCGGGCTCGGTAGCTCCGCTCGCGCGCGCCGCCGCGAAATTCCCAGACTGCACTGATCAGATAGATGCCTATGAGTATCTGGAGCCATTCCGCCCGACTGTTGGCGAAGAGCCAGGAGCCCGCCGCGGCACCGGCGATGGCGCCGGGCAGGTACCAACGGACCAGGCTCCAATCGATGTCGCGCCGAAAGGCCAGGGCGCGGACGGGATTGCCGATGAGCTCTGTCAAGGTGATGACCGGCGCAACCGCCGCGCTGCCTGTGATGAAAGTCACGGCGGGGATCAGCAACAGACCCCCGCCTCCGGCCGAGAGGGTGTTCAGTGTCCAGGTGAGGAACCCCGCCAACGCCAGGAGGCTTAGTCCGATCCAGTCCATCCGATCAGAACGAAGCGAGCCTTCGATCGTTCCGGACGTATCGGTTCACAACAACCCGGCCCGCCGCTCGTGTGCGATGGAAAGGCGATCTCCGGCGCAATGCGGATGGCGGAGAGACGCAGCGCCGGAGAACCCGAGGCGGCGGGAAGAAGGCCGTTCGCTCCGAGCCGGCCGAACTCCGCCGTTGGACGCGCGCGGACACCCAATCTAACTCTTCTTGACGGCGACTTTGTCGAGGGCTGCGCGCAGTCCTTTCGCCAGCTTCTGTGCATCGTCGTTCGCCCAGAAATGCATGAAGAAGAGCCGCGGCTTCTCATCGAGCATGTGGCTATGCAATGCGGTGATCTCGATGCCATTGTCCTGCATGACGTTGATAACCGGATTGACCTCCTTTGCCGTCAACACAAAATCCCCCGTGATCGCCGCCTTGCCGCCACCTGTCGATTGGAAGTTAATCGCTATTGCCGAGCCCATGGCCGCCGGCACTTCCATTCCATTTTCCTCGACCGGCTTAGCGCGCGGTATTGTAAACTGGTAGACCGCTCCGTTAGCGTTACCCTTGTAACCGATGGTTTGGTCGACACTGGCCGTGTCGAACTCGATCTGCGGAGCGGCTTGCGGCTGGGCGCCGCCTCCCATCGGTGTTTTGCTCAGCGCCAATCCGGCATGAAGCGCCGTTGCGAGCGTAACCGGGTCGCCCTGGCCGAGGACGTGCACGTAGAGCGTCATCGGCTCCGCGCGCAGCAAGTGGTTGTGCACCGCAGTGATCTCGATCCCACCTTCTTCAAGCTTCTTCATGACGGGGTTCACTTCGTCCTGCGTCAGAACGATGTCACCCATCACCATTGCCTGATCTCGCTTGGGTTCGAACGCGATCCAGCCTCCAAGCGCAAATCCGGGGTTCAGGGATATGCCATCGAGCGAAACCTTCAGGTCCGTTCGTGGCAGCCCGACCCTGTAGACGCCATCAGGCGTCTCGGTTCCGGATTTGCCAAGCGCCTTTGCGATTGTTTCCCAATCGGGTGCCGCCGATGCCGGCTGGAGCAGCGCCGACATCACAATCAGCATCGCTCCGGTTACGAGTTTTGCATGCATGGGGTTTCTCCTTGTGATCTGCCCCCATTGCCCAATTCGTCATGCGGCCGCCGGCTTGATGGCGGGTGGCCAGCTATGCGTTTCCGCCTTGCGGCCCGAAGCCCACGCGTAGAGCGCGTCATAGATGACGAAGCCGTGCTTCAGCACCTCGTGGTCGTCGGGCGTCAAGTCCCGCAGACCCATGGAGATCGCCAGCAACCCTGCCGACTGTGGCGTGAGATCGTGCCGGTCCGTGTCGGCGCCGCGTACGATCGCGGCAATGGTTACGATCGCCGGGTTGCGCTCGAGCCCATTTTTGGAAACGAAGGTGTCGAAACTGCAGCCGTCGCCGACATGCGTGAATTCGACGCCGGGCACGTCGTAAGGCGTGGCGCCCGTTTCCTGGGCGACGCGGATCACCTGATCGGGCGGCACGAAGAGGAACTCAGGTTCCTTGTCGATGAAACGCGCAATCAGCCAGGGGCAGGCAATGCGGTCGATGACCGGACGTTCGCGAGTAACCCATTTCATGGCGCAATCCTTTCTTCGTTGACCATCAGAGGGACAGTGCGCGCGCCGATCGCATGCCAAGCGGCAATGCCGCCTGAAAGCGCACTCGCATTGACGCCGCGGCGACGCAGTTCGGCGACGGCGTCAATGCTGACCTGGAAGCCGTAGACGCAATAGACGATGACCGGCCTGTCCGTCGGCAGTTCATCCGCCCAATCGGCGATCTTCTCGGGCGCGCGGAGCTTGGCCCCCGGCAGCATGTCGCCGCGCTTTGCCAGATCCTCGGCAAGGCAGACGTCGAGCACGATCAGGTCTTCTCCTTGATCGAGACGCGCCCGCAGTTCCTCTGGCGCAATCGCTGGAANAGACGTGTGCTCTTCCGATCTGCCGAAATCCATGTGGTAGGCATGTTCGTACATGTCGAGCGCAAGGATCGGCATGCCGCCGGCAAGACAGTTGGTGTGGTCCGCCGCCCATTGGATCGTCAGTCGGTCGCGCCGCTCCGACCAGGTCAGCAGGGTCCATCCCGAGCCTCCTGCCTGCGCCTTCGCACAGGCCATGAACTTGGCGCGCCAGGAGGCCACGCTGCCGAAGTCGCGCTCCAGAGCCGCAGCGAGATCGCCTCCGGCATCGCCGGTGCCACCGAGTCCGTCGAAATAGATTTCGTGCAGGATTGCTGAATTGGCGGCGACCAGTTCCTCGCGTTTCAGACCGTTGATGTCGAAAACTGGCGCCGCGCCCCAGTCGAGCCCGTCGAGCTGCTGTTCGATGGCGTTGAGGCGACGAACGGCACCGCCATAGTTGTTTTCGTAGTGACTTGCCAACAGCCGCTCGGAGAGGCCGACGAGGCGAGGCGGCTTGAACGGCAACGGCATGATCTGGTGTGGCATCGGTTTCCCCACTCTGCGGCACGGCCGTGAGGGGGCGAACGCTATGCTCGAATGAAAAATGATACAAGTGTTGCATTTGGCTTTGTTCGTGATACGGTTCACTTATGAGTGAGGGGCAATCACAGGAGCAGCGCTGGCTGCTCCTGATCCATCAGCTGCCAAGCAAACCCGCCTACTTCCGGGTGAAGATCTGGCGACGCTTGCAAGGCATCGGCGCGGTCGCAGTCAAAAGCACCGTTTACGCCCTGCCGGCCAATGCCGAGATGCAGGAGGATTTCGAATGGCTCCTCAAGGAGATCGTCGCTGGCGGCGGCGAGGCGATGATGTGCGAGGCGCGCCTCGTAGATGGTTTGTCCGACACCCAGGTCCGTGCGCTCTTCGACGCAGCCCGTGACGCCGACTATGCGGAGATCGTCAAGGAAGCGCGCGATCTGGCCGTAGCGATCAAGACCGACGCGACATCGGAAAAACATGCGGAAGCGCGCCCGCAACTCGGCCGTTTGCGCAAGCGGCTCGCCGACGTCGTGAAAATCGACTTCTTTGGCGCCAGCGGTCGCCTCACTGTCGAGGGACTGATCGCCGAGCTCGAGGCACTGCTTATTGAGGATGCCACCATGACCAAGGAACCGAAGAAGGCGGCCGAGCCGGGTGAGCTCAAGGGCCGGACCTGGGTCACGCGCCGGGACGTGCATGTCGACCGCATCGCCTGCAGCTGGCTGATCCGTCGCTTCATCGATGCCGATGCAACAATCCGCTTCGTCGCTGGTAAGGGATACGTGCCAAAGGAGGGCGAATTGCGCTTCGACATGTTCGAGGGCGAAATCACCCATGAAGGCGACCGCTGCAGCTTCGAGGTGCTGCTGGGTCGCGCCGGCATTACGGATACGGCTTTGCAGGCGATCGCCGAGGTCGTCCACGATATTGATCTCAAGGACGCCAAGTTCAATCGCGAGGAAACTACCGGCATTGCCAGCCTGATCGCCGGGATCGCCATGGCGAATGCCGGTGACGAGCAACGGATCGCCGAGGGCGCTTCGGTGTTCGACAACCTCTATCGATATTTCCGCTCGAAGCGCGGGTGATCCGAGGAACTAATCATGGCCAATGCAGAGAACACCGTGACAGCACCGAACCGACCAGACGACACGCCCGACCATGGCATTTCGTTCGCTGAGGCCACGCGGGTGTGGGCGCGTGTGGCCGCGCTCAGCTTCGGCGGCCCGGCGGGTCAGATCGCCATGATGCACCGCATCATCGTCGAGGAGAAACGCTGGATCGGCGAGACCAGGTTCCTGCATGCGCTCAATTACTGCACGCTGCTGCCCGGGCCGGAGGCACAACAGCTTGCCATCTACATCGGCTGGCTCATGCACAAGACCAGAGGCGGCCTCGTCGCCGGTATCCTGTTCGTGCTGCCTGGTGCGATCGCCATCATGGCGTTGAGCTGGATCTATGCAATCTTGGGCAATGTCGGAGCAGTTCAGGCTCTCTTCTTCGGTTTGAAGGCGGCGGTCCTTGCCATCGTGCTCGAAGCGGTGTTGCGGATCGGCAGACGGGCGCTCAAGAACAATGCCATGATCGGGCTTGCGGCGGCGGCCTTCATCGCTCTGTTCTTCTTCCACGCGCCATTCCCGCTGGTCATCCTGGCTGCGGGTGTGATCGGTTACGTCGGGGGACGGGCAGGGTGGGCTGCATTCCAGTCGGGCAACGGACATGGCAAGGTCGGCGGCAAGCAGGTTGCCGACGCTGATACGGCGCTTGGCGAAGGGGTGCCTGCGCATACCCGGCCATCCATCAGCTGGTCGCTGAAGATCGCAACGGTGTGTCTGCTGCTGTGGCTCGTGCCGGTCCTGGCACTTCTTGTGTTTCTTGGGCAAGGCAATGTCTTCACCGACATCGCGATCTTCTTCTCCAAGATGGCGATGGTCACTTTCGGCGGCGCCTATGCGGTGCTCGCCTACGTCGCTCAGCAAGGCGTCGAGCACTACGGCTGGCTCAAGCCAGGAGAAATGCTGGACGGCCTCGGCATGGCCGAGACCACGCCCGGTCCGCTCATCATGGTCACCCAGTTCGTTGGTTTCATGGGCGCGTACCGGGCGCCAGGAATGCTGAGCCCGCTGGTCGCCGGAACACTCGGCGGTCTGCTGACGACGTGGGTAACATTCGTTCCGTGCTTCCTGTGGATATTCCTCGGCGCGCCGTTCATGGAGACGATGCGCAGCAACAAGGCTCTGTCGGCAGCGCTGTCTGCCATCACAGCGGCGGTGGTCGGTGTGATCCTGAACCTGGCAGTATGGTTCGCGCTTCATGTGCTGTTCCGCGATCTGCGTGAGGTCAGCTGGCTGGGCACGACGGTGGATGTGCCGGTATTCAGCTCCGTCAACCTGCCGTCGCTGGTGCTGACAGTCGGTGCGCTGCTGGCCGTGTTTCGTTTCAAGATCGGCATGATCCCCGTGCTCGCGACATGCTCTGTCCTGGGCGTGCTTTATGGCGTTGCCACGGGATCGATTTAAGCAGTGCCATAGGCGCAACCACTTTGCGGCAGGAGGCATACCTGGCAGCCCAGACGCCGACGAATGCTTCGCGCGAACCTTTAGCCAAACAGAGGTTTTCGCTGCTGCCTGCCGGTGCCAGGCCGGCAGCTGCCCTTCTGTTGACGTCCAGGGGATTGAGGGCATTCGGCGACGGACTCGTCAGTCTTCTGCTTCCCGCCTATTTGGCCACACTTGGTTTCAGCCCTTTCAAGATCGGGGTTCTCGCCACAGCGACGCTCGCTGGTTCAGCGGCGCTCACTTTGACCGTCGGGTTTGTCGCACACCATTTCTCTCGCCGCTCCCTGCTGATCGCAGCTGCCGTCCTGATGGTCGTCACGGGGAGCGCCTTCGCGTTGGTTCAGGATTTCTGGCCACTGCTCCTTGTCGCATTCGTGGGAACGTTGAACCCATCCTCGGGCGACGTCAGTGTGTTTCTGCCGCTGGAGCATGCGCAACTGCCCATAGTGTCACTGACCGCGACCGCACCGCGCTCTTTGCACGCTACAGCCTTGTCGGCTCACTTGTTGGGGCGGTCGGTGCTCTTGCGGCCGGAGCCCCCGACATTCTCCGACAGGTTGTCGGCCTGGACATCAAGCAAGCTCTCCAGATCGCCTTCCTGCTTTATGCCTTTCTGGGACTCGGAGCGCTGCTCCTTTATCGGAAACTGCCGGATGAGCCGCTCGATGCGAGTGCGGTACCGGCGGAACCACTACGCAAATCTCGAACCATCGTCCTCACGCTCGCTGCACTTTTCAGCCTTGACGCTTTTGCGGGCGGTTTCGTGGTCCAGTCGTTGATGGCTCTTTGGCTTTTCCAACGGTTCGGGCTATCGCTCCCCGCGACGGGCGCAATCTTCTTCTTGACGGGTATCCTTTCGGGTGGGTCGTATCTGGTGGCCGTGCAAATCTCTAAACGGATCGGGCTGGTGAACACGATGGTGTTCACACACCTGCCATCCAGTCTTTGCCTTTTGCTCATCCCCTTCATGTCGAGCCTCGGTCCCGTTATCGCACTTCTGCTGATCAGGAGCGCTTTGTCGCAGATGGATGTACCGACCCGCACCTCCTACGTCATGGCCGTGGTATCGCCTGGTGAGCGGGCCGCGGCCGCGGGTGTCACCGCTGTCCCGCGCAGCCTCGCGGCAGCCGCCAGCCCGATGCTTGCCGGCTCGCTGCTCGCAATGTCCGGTTTCGGTTGGCCGCTGCTGATCGCCGGCGCCTTGAAGATTGTCTACGATATGCTTCTGCTTGCGATGTTCCGCAAGGTTCGCCCGCCTGAGGAACGGCGGGAAGGTCCATAGCAGGCCCGCGGCCCGAACCACCATGAGCGGAGCGCCCTATGTCATTCCGCAGGTGCGACGTTCTGGCGATCGCTTGACCAGTGTGCCAATGATTAGGCGCCGATGCCTTTTCCCGCCATCCTCTGGAACAGGTCGTCTGCCTGTGCCGGTGAAAGGTTCATGTCGGTGGCGACCCACCAGGCGAGGACCGCAAGAAATGCGCCGGCGATGAACTGAATGGCGAATTCGGCAGGCATGCCGCGATCGCCGATCCGTTTCTCGACGAGTTCTTCCCGGACGGCTCGCCGGATACGCTCACGCAATTCGTCGTGGATCGTATCGCCGCTGCTTGCAAGCAATGCGTGGTGAAGCGGTCGGAATGCATGAGCGTGCTCGAACATGGGCAGGCTGAACTCGAATAGGCGGCTACCTGTTTCTTGACTTGCCGCCTCGCGCCTGCGGCCTATCGACCGCAGATGCGCCTCGATGGTCGCGCTGCGCAGAGCATCCTTGTCGGCATAGTGGGTATAGAAGGTAGACCTGCCAACATTGGCCCGCTGGCAAATGTCATCGACGGTGACGGCGGCATATCCCTGCTCCGGGATCAGGGCGATGAGCGCGTCCTGCAGCAGGCCGCGCGTCCGCGCGACGCGTCGGTCGATCGTGTTCCGCTCGCCCGCACGTTCGATTTTCATGGTCATGGCCCTGTGCAGTGGCCGGTTTCGGACATTCGGCGGTCCGGTGTCCGACAACAGCATTTCCAGACATTGTGTCCATTATGATACGCCAAGTCCAGGAGCTCAAATCGGGTTTGGGCATGCCGCAATGAAGCAGAAGGTCGCCAGACATGCACTCATCTGATCATCACGCCGGTAATGGATCGCATTCGCGCAAGAGGGTGATTGCGTTGGCCCTGCTTGCCAAGCTGTCGCTGGTCGCCGGCTTCCTCGTCCTCGCCAAATTGGGCATGGGCTATATTCAGGCCGGTGCCTGGACGGCGGCATTCCACGGCCTCGTCCTCGCCGTGATCGCGGGATTGGCGCTGTGGGGCAGCCTGCGACACGGGGGGCTGGTCGGCAAGGGTGCGCACGGCGCGAGCGACAGGGGCATCGGCATCGTCCTGCACCGGGCGGCAGCCTATGACTTGCTTGCGCGCGTTCTGACCTTTGGCCGCGAGGGCCGGTTTCGCGATCTCATGCTTCGCCCGGCAAAACTCCAGCCCGGCGAAGCGGTGCTCGATGTCGCCTGCGGGACGGGCACCCTTGCCATTGCCGCGAAGCGGCTGGTCGGTTCGGGCGGAAGCGTCACCGGCGTCGACGCATCGGCCGAAATGATCGATAGGGCGCGCGCCAAGGCCGAGCGCTCAGGTCTCGATCTCACTTTCGTCAATGGGACGGCGCAGGAGCTTCCCTTCAAGGACGCGCAATTCGACATCGTCGTCGGCACGCTGATGCTGCATCACCTGTCGAAGCCCGTTCGATCGGCCTTCATCCGCGAGGCGGCACGCGTCCTGAAGCCAGCAGGCCGGCTGTTGCTCATTGATTTCGGCAGGCCGGTGCGCAAGTCTGGATTGCCTAGGCTCCACAGGCATGGTCATGTTGACATGCATTCGGTCGCCTCGCTGTTGACCGAGAGCGGATTCCAGGTCGGCGATATCGGCGCCGTCGGAACCAAGAACCTGAATTACATTTGCGCGACGACGAACAAGGACCAATCAGGCTTGGCGTCGCCAGCCGCGCCGTGATCATGACAAGGCTGGCTGAATGGCGACCTGTTCTGAAAAAAGAGCCACGTATAGGCAGGGCGCATGTCCCAATTCGGCCTGCTTGCAATGCCAGCTGGAACAAGAACCCGAAAGTGAATCTTCGCCATGCGCCATGAATTGACCTGAGAATGAGGCCGGTTCCAGCCTGATGTTCCAAACCCTTGTCGAGTTCCAACGCACGATCTACCTGGCACTGGCCGAGCAGATCAAACTGCTTTCGGTCGGCGGCGGTTGGCTGGCCTTCACGGCCTTTCTGCCGATGGGCGTTCTGTTCGGCGCGGCACATGCGCTGACGCCTGGCCACAGCAAGGCGGTCCTGGCCACGTATCTCGCCGGATCGGATGCCAGTGTCCGGCGTGGGCTTCTGGTATCGCTGACACTTTCCTTCACGCATGTGACGATCGCGGTTCTGATCGCTGCGCTCTCGTTGCCTTTGGTATCGATTGCCCTGGGCAGTGTTGGCCGTGCCCCGCTGCTGGAAGACGTCAGTCGGGGCCTGCTTGGCCTGATCGGCGTTTGGATGCTCTGGCGCGCGTGGAGCCACGGCCAACACCACAAGCATGAGGGCGAGGCCGTCGGCGTCATGGCCGGCTTGATCCCATGCCCGCTGACGCTTTTCGCGATGACCTTTGCGATATCCAGAGGCGTTCCGGTCGCCGGCATTCTTTTCGCAATCACCATGATGGCCGGCGTGGCGCTGACGTTGTCTTGCGTTGCGGTGCTGTCGATCCTGTTTCGCGAGCGCCTGGTGCATTTTTTCGATAGGCGGCCACGCCTGTTCGATGCCATTTCGCGGGCCATCGAAGGCGTCGCTGGTCTTATTCTTGCAGGCGTGGCGGTTTGGCAAATCTCGTCGAAATGAGACGCAAGCGATTCCTCGAAAGCAAAGCAACAGAGGCCGGCTGACGCAACAGCCACCGGAGCGATCGTTGCGGCCTTTGCGATGCAAGGCCTCCCGCGCCGGACGATCGCTCTTTTCATCATGCATCCTGGTCTGCTGGTCGAGAATCTACATCGGGACGCACTACCCATGTGCCAACAATGAGACGAGCAGCCATCATAGGAATCCTGTCGCTTGCCTGCGCCTCTGCGGTAGTCGCCGCTACCCGCCGTGATGCGTTCATCGAGGCTCGCCAGGCCTCGATGAAAGAGATGGCTGCGGCGGCAAAGACGATCACCGTGATGTTCGACGGCAAGTTGGCCGATAACGCCACCACTTTCAAAGAGGCAGCCGAGACCCTCCGAGCCCGCACTGGACCTGCCCTGATTGCGAAATTTCCCAGCGTGACGTTGCACGCGCCTTCGGGCGCCAAATTGGAAATCGATCAAGTCCGGCCGGAATTTGAGGCGCTGGCCTGTCACATCGGTCGGCTTGCGTAGAAGTCGATCTCGCCATTGCCCGGAAGCAGAGGTCGCCGGCGAAGCGGGAGCGATCGTAGTTGCCCAACATCTCGAGCACCGAATATCCGGCACTAAAGTGGACGGTTATGCCGACCCAGCAGCAGAGCGATGCCCAACGCCGGAAGCGTCGCCGCCGCGACGGCGAAGAAGACGAATTGCAGCCCGGCCGACGCGGCGACCAAGCCGAGCGCAGGACTGCCGAAGCCGAGCGCCACGTCGAGGAAGACGGTGTAGAGTCCCATGGCCAGGCCGCGGCTGCGTGGCGGAAGACGGCTTACGGCCTCGGCACCGAAACCGGGATAGACCAGCGAGTAGCCAAGGCCAGTCAGGCCTGTTCCGATGGCGGCGAGAAAAGGCCCGGGCGCAAGCCAGATCAGCATCAGCCCAGCCGCTTCGACCGCCACGAAGATCACGGCGACGCGCGCGCCCCCCAACTTGTCAGGCAGGTGGCCGAAGCAAAGCCTTGCCGCGATCAGCGACGCGGCATAAGCGGTGAAGGGAAGCCAGACCGGCTGCCAGCCGCGTTCAGCAAAGAGCAGCGCGCCAAAGGAAAGGATCGCGCCATAGCCAAGGCTGCTGAAAGCAGCTCCGACGCCGGGAAGCCAGACCACTTGCGCCACGCTCGCCCATGACTGTCGCGCGGCGCTCGCTGCGAGACTGGTGCCACGCATAGGCAGGATGGCAAGCAGCGTCGCAAGCGGCAGGCCGACCGTCGCGAGTGCGATCGCGGCGAAGCCGCTCGCCGCGTAAAGCGCAGATCCGATCGGCGCGCCTAGCGCGAGCGCCGCGAACATCGCCATGCCCACCCTGGCTATGATCTTTCCGGAGTTCTGTCCGCCCGCAAGGGAAAGGCCCCAGGCGACACCGCCGGTGATGATGAAGCTCTCAGACGCGCCTAGTACCGCCCGGCCGGCGAAGAGCGCCGATGCGGACGCTACCGGTCGGTCGAGCAATGCCAGCGAGCCGAGATAAATGAACCCCGCCAGGGCAGCGGCAATGAGGCCGACGATGACGGCCCGCTTGCCGCCGCGCCCATCGGCATAATTTCCGGCTCCAATGCGCGACAGCATCGAGGCGATGAACTGGCTGCCCGTCACCAGCCCGACTGCGAAGGGGCCGAAGCCGAGCTGCTGGTGAAGATGTAGCGGCAGGACGGGTAGCGCCAAGCCGATCAGGAGGAAGCCGGCGAAGACAGCCGCCATGATTGGCACCAGTTCCGCTGTCGCGCCATTTCGATCTGAAGTCCGCGCCATTTGTGGCCACCGATAACACTTTGACAGCCGGCTGTTCCGATCAGTAACGTTCGTAGGTCACGCGCCAGCCCTCGGCCGGATTGTCCGGCGTGAGGACCAGTTTGTTGTCCGAGACTTCGAATTTGCGTTTCATGCTCTTCCCGACAAGGTTGCGGACCAGGGAGGACTCGATCGTGATGACGAAGGTCTTGTCCTGGTCGTTGATGGCGACCGGCCCGTAATAGGCTTCGTAGCCATTCGCCGTGTAAGGCGTGTCCGGCGCCTCAGCGTCGGGATTCTGGGCCTGCACCGAGAGGGTGCCGGACTCGGATGACCTGGCCGGAATATGGCACGGGCTTGAGGTTTCCATCGGCGCCGGCCTCGAGCGACCTCATGCGCCATGCGCCGATGATCGGGGACTCTTGGGAGAAAGCCGGCGTGGCGACCGAAAGCGCAAGCGCCAGGGCGGCTATCTTCAATCTCATCGTCATATGCGTTGTTCCTTTTCTGATTTGTGGGCGCGAACAGGCCGTCCGCCCAATCTTCGCTCACACGGAAAGCATGACCTTGATGGCGCGCCGCTCGTCCAGGGCGCGGTAGCCTTCAGCGACCTCGGCCAACGGCAGCTTGAGGTCGAAGACCTTGCCGGGCTTGATCACGCCCTTGAGCACACGTCCATAAGGTCGGGCAGGAAGCGGCGCACCGGCGCCGGGCCGCCCAACATACGCTTCTGGCCGAAGAATAGTTTTTGGCCGTCGAAGCTCACGCCGTGCGGCACGCCGACATAGCCGATGGTGCCGCCGGGGCGAGAGCAGGCCAGCGCCTGGTCGAAGGATTCCGCCGTGCCGACGCATTCCAGCACCGAGTCCGCGCCAACGCCCTTGGTGAGTTCCTTTATGCGGGCGACGCCTTCCTCGCCACGCTGGGCCACGATATCAGTGGCGCCGAATTCGCGGGCGAGCTTTTGGCGGCTGGCGTGCCGGCTCATGGCGATGATGCGCTCGGCGCCCATCTCCTTGGCCGCAAGCACGCCCATCAGGCCGACCGCACCGTCGCCGACCACCACCACCGTCGATCCTTCTCGGACCTCGGCTGCATCGGCTGCATACCAGCCGGTGCCGAGCACATCGGACACAGCCAGCAGGTCAGGAATGAGTTCGGCCGGCGGCACCTCGGCGGTGGCGACCAGTGTGCCATCCGCCAAGGGCACGCGGGCGTAAGGCGCTTGCGCGCCCGACATGAACTCGCGCTGCACACAGGACGACTGGAAGCCGAAGCGGCAATGCGGGCAAGTATTGTCGGAGAGGCAGAACGAGCCGACGACGAACTGGCCGGGACGGGCCGTGCGCACCTCTGCGCCGACCTCGATGACGATGCCACAATATTCGTGGCCCATATGCATCGGGCCGTCGACCGGCTGCAATCCGCGATAGGGCCACAGGTCCGAGCCGCAGATGCAGCTTGCCGACAGCTTGATGATGGCGTCCGTCGGCCGCATGATTTTCGGATCGGCGATTTCCTCGCAGCGGATGTCGCGCGGTTTGTAAAGAAGGGTTGCGAGCGTATACATTCCTTACACAAACAAGGAAGTCGCCCATGAAGCCCGCAATCACCTATCTTCGCGTCTCGACCGACCGTCAGGGCAAGAGCGGTCTCGGCCTTGAGGCACAGCGGCAGGCCATCGCCCGTTTCGTTGAAGCCGAAGGCTTCGAGATAGTCGGCGAGTTCATCGAGGTCGAAACCGGCAAGGGCGCAGATGCACTCGCCAAGCGCCCCCAGCTTGCCGCAGCGTTGGCGGCGGCCAAACGCAATGATTGCCCGGTGATCGTCGCCAAGTTGGACAGGTTGAGCCGTGACGTCCATTTCATCAGCGGCTTAATGGCGGATCGGGTGCCATTCGTCGTTGCCGAATTGGGCATGGGTGTCGACAGCTTCATGCTGCACATCTACGCGGCGGTCGCCCAAAAGGAACGGGCGGTGATCAGCCAGCGCACGAGGGAAGCTCTGGCGGCAGCCAAGGCGCGCGGCGTCAAACTTGGCGGACCGAAGCTTGCCGAAGCACAGGCGATGTCTCGTACGGTCCGCACGGCGCAAGCCGACGCCTTTGCAGCCAACATCCTCCCGATCATCCGCGACATCCAAGCAAGCGGGGTCAAATCGCTCCGGCAGATCGCGACAGCACTCAATGCGCGCGGCATCGCTTCGGCGCGCGGCGGAACATGGACAGCTGTTCAGGTGACGGACATCATCAATCGGGATGCTCGTAAGAAGCTCAGCCTACCAGAGCAAGCTTCTGCTGGGATGCAAGACGAAGTGGCAGGAGGTACTACGTCTGGATCGCAAACCCCGCTCAACTCCCGCTGGTAGTCGTGCGGTGGCGCATGACCATAGCACCCCCGCCGGGGTTTGTCGGTGGCGGGAGTGGTGCCGATTGTGGGGCCCCGATCAGGCGACAGGCGCTAACTTCGCGTAATCCTGCGCCTAGCCCCACTACCGAAGCTGCGCCTTACCTTCCGATTTGCGACGCTGCCGACATCAGCTCCTGAGTGTTCGGGGCGCCGAATAGGCCGCCATCGAGTACCTCGTTGGAAGTCCAGCGAACGACGCCATCGCGGTCCAGCAGGAACTGGCCGACGAGCTGCCCAATGCCGGTGGCCATCATCTGTTGATCCGCTTCCGTGATATCGTAGCTGTCCTTCTTGTTCAGATATTCGAGCGCCGCAAACGGGTCCATCGGTTCCGGCATCTCGCCCGGCAAGTCGACCCGCATCGACTTCACATCGCTCATCGAAACCTTTTGCGGCCATGCGCTCTCGTCTTCGGTGATCTGCATATTCGGCAATCCAAAGGCGCGGTGTGAAGTTCGCTCCGGATCGGACGCCGCGAGCAGGCCGAGCATCGGATGGTACCGCAGATAGAGGCGCGCCCGCTCGATGGGCGTGTTGACCACTGTCAGGCTTTCGATGCCCTTCTCGTTGAGGGCTGGGGTGAGTTGCGAAAGGATGGCGATATGACGCCTGCAAAAAGGACAATGGAGACCTCGATACAGCCCAACCAGCACTGGTTTCTCGCCTCGGAAATCGTCGATGGCGATCTTGCCCTCGCGGGTAATCGCGTCGAGCACGACATTGGGCGCCGTTTCGCCAGGTTGCAGCGGGCCTATGTTGAGACGTTCTGACATGCTGATCCCTCCTCGCGGGTCAATCCACAACGGATGTGCGGGCGGGTGGCTTGAGCCCATGTGCGGCACATACGTCCTTGGGCATGCTGAAATGGCGGTCGGCCTTAGGACGGCGTCGAGGTCGAGCGTCGATAATCCATTTATAACACACACGGAGAGGGTGGACGCTAGTTCTTACGGAGGGCAACGCTTTTACACTAGATGGCGCCCCACGAACGCTGGACCTTCTCGCGCAGACGATCCCACAGCCAACTGCTGGTCCTCGTCACTCCATAGCTCATTTGCAACCGGATGTGAGTTAATCTCCGCTGGGTCGGCTGACCAACCCCCGGGCTTCATCGGCAGCCAGGGGGTGGGGGTGGGTTGTGGGACCCCACATTGGATTGCTCCTTCTGGGTTCGAACAGTCCACTGACCCCATTGTCAGCAGACAGCATCCGCCCATCTCTGCGCCCTTCCACGGTGGTGCTATGGTCCAGCATGATCGGTAGCGAGGAGGACGTAATCCATGCCCGCGATTACCCGCCGTACTCTTCTCGCGCTTACCGGCGCAGCGGTTGCCGTCGACCCCGCTGGCGAAAATACATCGCCGAAGCTACAGGCTCTGATCGCGGCACATCAGGCGGCCTATGCCGATTTCCACCGTGTTCATCGAATGGGAAGCAGCAGGGACCAGCGCTCGCGGGCCGATAAGATCGAGCAGGGGGCGCTCCTGGGCGTCTGCTCATATCTTGTGATCAGCCGAGATGACCGTCGGACCAAGGCGAAATATCTGCTCACCGTCGAGGCTCGCGGCGAACTCGATCTGGAAGAACACGTTCAGGCTATCCTGCACTCGATGCTGTCCGGTTGATGTGGGGTGCTGGCTGCATGGTCCCACGAAAGGCGTGCGCGGACTTTGAGTTCGGAGCTTTTTGGCTCGTTCGCAGCGACGTTGTGCTGAAGCTGCGATCACAATGGATCGCCTTCAGCTTTCTTGCCCTTCCGAGACGGCACGTTCCCTTCGAGCTTTTTCGCTTCCGCATCAAGGCGGCTGCGGCGAGATGGTGCTACAAACGCCTCAAACACAAAGTGTTCCAAGATTTCTGCCAAGGTTTCCAGTTCTTTGGGCTTTGGTTTCCATCCGCGATGCACTGACGCGCTACCGGCATCCACCAACAGTGCTAAACGGTCCTTATCGAGGCCGCCGATCTTCTTGCGCTGAACCAACTCGTCCAATTTTTTGCTGAAAGACAGGTCGCCGCCGATCCCGAGGAGGATTGCAGCCACATCAAAGCATGTACGCATGCCGATTGCCGCTAGAATGGGAAGGTCAGCGTCGAGAGCCCCATAGACTTCGCTGATAGCCTGCTCCAGTTGATCTGCGTTTCCAATGTGCACACCGAAATCACCCAACCATTCCGGTTTGGGCCTTTTCGACGGCGCAGGCCAATACGAGATCTGACTTTCCGCAACGGCTTCCTAGTCGATCTTCCGCCGTGGGCAGGCGGCGACGCCGACAAACTCGTCGCCCGCGAACTCAAGCTGTGGCTCAAACGGCGCGTTCGGCGTGATGTGAAGGAGATTGCCGCAGACTACAGCAGCAGGTTCGGACTTGCTCCTCGCTCGATCCGCGTCGCCGATTTCGCAAACGGCTGGGGATCATGCGGCGCTGAGGGTAACATCCTCATCAACTGGCATCTCGTTTTCGCTCCGAAGAAGGTGCTGGAGTACGTCATCGCCCACGAAGTTGCCCATCTCCGGCATCGCTCGCACGGTCCTCCGTTCTGGGATTTCCTGCGAACGATTGCGCCTGACTTCGAGGCATCCAAGGCATGGCTGGACGCCAATCAGGGCAGCCTGAGCGCGGAGTTCCTTGGGAGCTGATCGGCAGATGAACAGATGGTGTACATTGACGTTGGTTGGCATCGAAAACGACGTCCAACCATGGTTTAAAGGTGCAGCCAAAGGTGCAGGCTGTCGAGCGAGCCTTCCAAAAAGCTCAATAAGACCAAATTCTTAGCTTGTTTATATGGCGGAGAGGGAGGGATTCGAACCCCCGATGGGCTTGCACCCATGCCGCATTTCGAGTGCGGTGCATTCGACCACTCTGCCACCTCTCCGCGGTCATGGTCGGCCGTTGCCGGCGCGGCGCACTAGATAACGGCTGAACGGGCAGGTTACAAGGCCAAATCCGTGAGTTATTTGGCTTGCCAGACAAGCGGCGGATTAACACTGGCGTTTGCGGGCGAGCCCACACGGATTTCCGTCATCCTCGCCTGCAGGCGATGGTAACGTGCGCGGTCCTTCGGGCACGGCCGGTCCGTGCCCGCCAACGACAGTCTCGGCAAACGAGGCGGCTGTCTGCCTTGACTCGCACTCAACCTTCGGTTAGGGACAGCGCGCAATCGGCGTGGAGGGTTCTTCCGCGCCGCTTGTTTTTTGAACCCGCAGACTGACAAAAAGACGGCCGAACCGCCAGAGGCGGTTCATCAAGGCCGACCGAACAGCGAAAGGCAAAAAATGTTCGCAGTCATTAAAACGGGTGGCAAGCAGTATCGCGTTGCCGCCAACGATCTCCTGAAGATCGAAAAAGTCGAAGCCGCGGTCGGCGATATGGTCGAGATCGGCCATGTTCTCGCGCATGGCGAGGGCGAAAATGTCACGTTCGGCGCGCCGTTCGTCGATGGCGCGGTGGTTACCGCCGAAGTCGTAGAGCAGGGCAAGAACCGCACCGTCATCGCCTTCAAGAAGCGCCGCCGGCAGAATTCGCGCCGCAAGATCGGCCATCGCCAGCTTCTGACCACCGTGCGGATCTCCGAGATCCTGCTGGGTGGCGCCAAGCCGACCAAGACGGCAGCGGTCAAGGCGCCGAAGAAGGAAGCCAAGGCAGAGGCAGCCACGGAAGCGAAGGCGGAAGCCGCGTCGAAGAAGGAGCCCAAGGCCAAGGCAGCCGAGACAAAGGCAGCCGAGACCGCGGCGGCACCGCTGTTCAAGGCGCCGAAGGGCGAGCCGGACGATCTGACCGTGATCAAGGGCATCGGCCCGGTCGCAGCCAAGGATCTCGCCGAGCAGGGCATCATCACCTTCGCCCAGCTCGCCAAGCTGACCGACAAGGATGTCGCCAAGATCGACGAGCACATGCCCTTCAGCGCCGACCAGATCAAGGACTGGCGCGAGCAGGCCAAGGAATTGGCGGCGAAGTGATTTTTCTGGCGATTAGCTCGCCGGATCGGACTTGAAACGGAACGCGAACGCGTTCATAACGCCTTTTAGGCGCCTTGCGGCGCAACGGAGTTAGTTAGATGGCACACAAGAAAGCTGGCGGCTCGTCGCGCAACGGTCGCGACTCGCATTCCAAGCGTCTGGGCGTGAAGAAGTTCGGCGGCGAAGCCGTCATCCCGGGCAACATCATCATTCGTCAACGCGGCACCACGTGGCATCCCGGCGTCAATGTCGGCATGGGGACGGACCACACGCTTTTCGCGCTCGAGACCGGCGCCGTGACGTTCAACAAAAAAGCCAACGGCCGAACCTACGTATCGGTCAACCCGATTACCAAAGCCGCGGAGTAGCCGGTTCCGCACTAGAACACCGGCGCCCATCTCGGGACCGGTGTCTGGCAAAGCCAGGAAAAGGATCAGGGGAGATGGGTTTCCATCTCCCTTTTTTCTTGTGCCTGGAGGACTTTCAAATGGTTGCCGAAGCGGAAGACTCAGAAGACGAAAGTTACGCGATAGACTGCCCGGTGCTGGTCACCGAGCGACTGGTGATGCGGGCGCCGCACGAAGGCGATATCGCGCAGCTGGTCGAGCTTGCCGACAACCGTCATGTCGCCGAAATGCTGGCCCGCATGCCGCACCCCTATGGCGAGGCCGAGGCGCGCGCCTTCCTCGCCATGACCAAGTCGCGCCGGGCCGGCATCGCCTATGCCTTGACGCTGGCCGGCACCGACACGTTCGTCGGTTGCGCGGGGCTCAACACCACCGATCGCGGCCTGGAACTCGGCTACTGGATCGGCGAGCCCTACTGGAAAAAGGGCTATGCGACTGAAGCAGCGCATGCGCTGGTCGACCTCGCCTTCCAGAGGACGTCGATCCAGGTGCTGCATGCCTCGACGCGGGTGATCAATCCGGCATCGCGCCGCGTCATCCACAAGTGCGGGTTCCAGTATGCCGGCCAGGGCATGCTGAACTCGATTGTCGCCGGCCAGGTGCCGGTCGAGCGCTACCGGCTCGACAGGAAGACCTGGACCAGCCTGCGGAACTGGGTGCATTTTTGATGGATGAAGCCGGTCAAGCCAATGGTCGACAGCAGCGATATTGAAACGGCCGCGATCGCGCCGATCACGCCTGGGGATGTCGAAAGCTTTCACCGGGCGCTCGATGTCGTAGCGCGTGAGCGAAAGTACCTGTCCTTCCTCGAGGCGCCATCGCTGGATCAAACGCGAAGCTTCGCGATGGACCGTATCGTCAGAGGCGACCCCGGGTTCGTGGCCGTTGTCCGCGGCGAGGTCGTCGGCTGGTGCGACATCTCACGCCATGACCGGCTCATCCATGCGCATCGCGGCATCCTCGGAATGGGGATCATTCCTTCCTATCGGGGGCGTGGCCTTGGACTGCGGCTGATCAATGCGACCTTGGCGCAGGCGCGCAAGGCCGGCTTTGTCCGCGTCGAGCTTTCCGTGCATTCCGACAATGCGCGCGCCATCTCTCTTTACGACAAGGTCGGGTTTGCCAGGGAGGGCGTGCAGCGCGACGCGATCTGTATCGACGGGGAATACCGCGATACGATCATGATGGCGATCGTCGAACGCGAAAACGCCGCCGGATGAATGGCTGTCAGCCCAGTTCGACCCAGACCGGCAGGTGGTCCGAACCGACGGCCTTTCGGTCGACCCACAGGCGCTTCAGGGATTTGGCGAGCGAAGCGCTGGTGAAGATGTAGTCGATGCGCTTGTGGCGGTTGGGGTCAGTGGGTTGTTTGGGGTCGACCCAGCTGACGAGATCGTCGGCGCCGGCGTTCAGGCGCAAGGCGGCATCGACGGCGAAGTCGGCGGTCAGCGGCATGCCGAATTCGTGGTCCGGCCGGCCGGCGAGTTCGACATATTCGGGCGAGCCGGCCAGCATGTTGAAATCGCCCATGCCGACAAAGGCTTCGGGATGCGGCAATTCCGGCAGGCCGATCTCGGCGACGCCGGACAGAGCGCCGCCTTCGAGTGCATAGTTCAGCAGGCGCCGGCGCAGGAACTGGATCTGCCTGGCGCGTTCGACCGGGCTGCGGTGATCGAGATGAATGGAATAGAAGCGGATGAAACCCAGCGGTGTCTCGATCAGCGCCTCCAGCGCCCCACGCTGGAAGTTCATCATCTCGAAGCTGCGGCTGCGCGGCAAAAGCAGGTTGCGCGACAGATGAATTGGCGTCTTCGACAGCATCATATTGCCGAGTTGGAAGGTCTTGGTGATCGCGCGGCCGTTCTCGACGCGCGACCCGATATTGGCCTCGAAATTACTGCCATATACGGCGAAGTAATCGGGCAGCGCCTCGCCGATCTCGACGACCATGTCGCGGCCGCCGTTCCTGGGGTTGTTGCGGGTCACCTCCTGCAGAGCGATCACATCGGCGCCGCGCACAGCGTCAGCGATGCGGCCGAGTTCGTACTGCCCGTCGAGACCGATGCNCGAAGCTGCGGCTTCGCGGCAACAACAGGTTGCGCGACAGATGAATGGGCGTTTTCGACAAGACCATGTTGCCGAGCTGGAAGGTCGTGGTGATGGCGCGGCCGTCCTCGATGCCCGAGCCGATATTGGCCTCGAAATTGCTGCCATAGACGGCGAAATAATCGGGCAGCGCCTCGCCGATCTCGGCCACCATGTCGCGGCTGCCGTTCCGGGGATTGTTGCGGGTGACCTCCTGCAGCGCGATGACGTCGGCGCCGCGCACCGCGTCGGCGATGCGCCCGACATCGTAGCGTCCATCGAGACCGATGCCGTACTGGATGTTGTACGTTACAAGCTTCATTCCAACATCTCTCCGGCCGATCCCGCCCGGCCATTGTCATAAAACGGCCTCGCCCTTCGCCGCGCCTTCGTTTAGAGCAAGGCCCAAGGTTTAGAGCAATGCCGCAAAGCCACTATTAGAAACTGCGAAATCCCATGAAATTTCTCGATCAAGCCAAAGTCTACATACGCTCCGGTGACGGCGGCGCCGGTTCGGTGTCGTTCCGGCGCGAAAAATTCATCGAGTTCGGCGGGCCGGACGGCGGCGACGGCGGCCGTGGCGGCGATGTCTGGGTGGAGGCGGTCGACGGGCTGAACACGCTGATCGACTATCGCTACCAGCAGCATTTCAAGGCCAAGACCGGCGTCCATGGCATGGGCCGCAACATGACCGGCGCCAAGGGCGCCGATGTGACGCTCAAGGTGCCGGCCGGAACCCAGGTGTTTGCCGAGGACAATNCGACTATCGCTACCAGCAGCATTTCAAGGCCAAGACCGGCGTCCATGGCATGGGCCGCAACATGACCGGCGCCAAGGGTGCCGACGTCACGCTGAAAGTGCCGGCCGGAACGCAGGTGTTCGAGGAAGATAACGAGACGCTGATCTGCGACCTGACCGTGGTCGGCCAGCGCTTTCTGCTTGCCAAGGGCGGCAATGGCGGTTTCGGCAACCAGCATTTCAAGACCTCGACCAACCAGGCACCGCGCCGCGCCAATCCCGGCCTGCCGGGCGAAGAGCTCAACATCTGGCTGCGGCTGAAGCTGATCGCCGATGCCGGGCTGGTAGGGCTGCCGAATGCCGGCAAGTCGACATTCCTCGCCGCCGTCACCGCGGCCAAGCCGAAGATCGCCGACTATCCGTTCACGACGCTGCATCCCGGTCTTGGCGTTGCCCGCATCGATGCGCGCGAGTTCGTCATCGCCGACATTCCAGGCCTCATCGAAGGGGCGCATGAGGGCGTCGGCATCGGCGACCGCTTCCTCGGCCATGTCGAGCGCACGCGCGTGCTGCTGCATCTGGTCTCGGCCCAGGAGGAAGATCCCGGCAAGGCCTACAAGACCGTGCGCGCCGAACTCGAGGCCTATGGCCATGGCCTGGCAGACAAGATCGAGATCGTCGCGCTTTCCCAGGTCGACACGCTCGACGCCGACGCGCGCAAGAAGAAGCTGGCCTCGCTGAAGCGCGCCGCCGGCCGCGCGCCGATGCTGTTGTCGGCGGTTACCGGCGAAGGGGTCGAGGCGGTGCTGCGGGCGCTGATGTCGGTGGTGGCCGAGGCGCGTGAGCGGATCGCCGCGCCAATCGAGACGCGCTGGGAAAAATAGGTCATGCAGTCGCTGAAAAAATATCGGCGCATCACCGTCAAGATCGGCTCGGCGCTGCTCGTCGACCGTACGATGGGCCTGAAGCGCGACTGGCTGGCCTCGCTCGCCGACGATATTGCCTTGCTGGCCCAAGGCGGCGCAGAAATCCTCGTCGTTTCCTCCGGCGCCATCGCACTTGGCCGCACCATCCTTGGCCTCGGCAAACGTGCCCTGAAGCTCGAGGAAAGCCAGGCCGCGGCAGCGGTGGGGCAGATCGCTCTGGCCGGCGCCTGGTCGGATGCGCTTGGCAAGGGCAGCCTGAAATCGGGCCAGATCCTGCTGACGCTCGGCGACACCGAGGAACGCCGCCGGTATCTCAACGCGCGGGCGACGATCTCGACGCTGCTCAAGATGAAGGCGGTGCCGGTCATAAACGAGAACGACACGGTGGCCACCTCGGAAATCCGCTACGGCGACAATGACCGGCTGGCGGCTCGCGTCGCCACCATGATGGGCGCCGATCTTTTGGTGCTGCTTTCCGACATTGACGGGCTCTATACGGCGCCTCCGGCGCGCGATCCCCATGCAAAGTTCATTCCGGTGGTCGACCGGATCACGCCTGATATCGAGGCGATGGCGGGTGCCGCTGCTTCCGAATTGTCGCGCGGCGGCATGCGGACGAAGCTCGATGCCGGCAAGATCGCCACCGCCGCCGGCACGGCAATGATCATCACGTCGGGCACGCGGCTGTCGCCGCTGATGGCGATCGAGCGTGGCGAGCGCGCCACCTTCTTCCGGCCGAGCAGCAACCCGGTCAAGGGCTACAAGACCTGGATCGCCGGCCAGCTCGAACCGGCCGGCCGGCTGACGGTCGATGCCGGCGCCATTGGCGCGCTTCTGTCGGGCAAGTCGCTGCTGCCGGCCGGCGTCAAGCTGGTCAGCGGCAATTTCTCGCGCGGCGACACGGTGGCGATCCTGTCTCCCGAAGGCCGCGAGATCGCGCGCGGGCTGGTTGCCTATGATGCCGGCGATGCCGTAAGGATCGCAGGCCTGAAGACGGCCGAGATCGAGACCGTGCTCGGCTACGAGGCGCGGTCCGCGATGATCCATCGAGACGACCTTGTGGTGAGCCATTCAAGCGACCAAGTAGGAGCCAGTAACCAAGTGCTGGCCGGTGGCGATGTAAGCGGAGGATGAGCATGCTGAAGCTGCATGAAAAATCCGGGGATGACACCGTCGCGCTGATGGCCGATATCGGCCGCCGCGCCCGCGCTGCCGCCCGACCGCTGGCGATTGCCACGACCGCCGCCAAGAACGCCGCACTCCTCGCCATGGCCGATGCGATCGTCGCTCGTCAGCAGGACATCCTCGACGCCAACGCCATCGACGTCTCGAATGGTCGGGAATCCGGGCTTTCCGGCTCCTTCATGGACCGGCTGAAGCTCAATCCGGCGCGCATTCTAGCCATGGCAGAAGGCATCAGGGAGATCGCTGCGCTGCGCGATCCGGTCGGCGACGTGGTCGCGCAATGGGACCGGCCGAACGGCCTGCATATCGAGCGCGTGCGCACGCCGCTCGGCGTCATCGGCGTCATCTACGAGAGCCGGCCGAACGTCACGGCGGATGCCGGTGCGCTGTGTCTCAAGGCCGGCAATCCGGTGATCCTGCGCGGCGGCTCGGATTCGCTCAATTCGTCGGCCGCCATCCATGCCTGCCTGGTCGAAGGGCTGAGGAAAGCCGGCTTGCCGGAAGACGCCATCCAACTGGTGCCGACCACCGATCGGGCCGCCGTAGGCGAGATGCTGAAAGGCCTCGACGGTACGCTCGACGTCATCATTCCGCGCGGTGGAAAAAGCCTTGTTGGGCGGGTGCAGACCGAGGCCCGGGTGCCGGTCTTCGCCCATCTCGAAGGCATCTGTCATCTCTACATCGACCGCTCCGCCAAGCTTGACATGGCGGTGCAGATCGCCGTCAACGCCAAGATGCGACGCACCGGTGTCTGCGGCGCCGCCGAAACGCTGCTGATCGACCGCGCGGTTGCCTCCACGCATCTGGTACCGATCCTCGACGCACTTCGCGCCGCCGGCTGCGAAATCCATGCCGATGCCGAAGTGCTGAAGATATTTTCCGATGCCAAGCCTGCCACTGACCTCGACTGGGTGACCGAGTATCTCGACGCCATCATCGCGGTGAAGCTAGTCGACGGTGTCGGTGGTGCGGTCGAACACATCGAGACGTTCTCCTCACATCACACCGAGGCGATCGTCGCCGAGGATGCGCAGGCGGTAGAGCGGTTCTTCAACGAGATCGATTCGGCGATCCTGCTGCACAACGCCTCGACACAGTTCGCCGACGGCGGCGAGTTCGGCATGGGCGCCGAGATCGGTATCGCCACCGGCAAGATGCACGCGCGCGGACCGGTCGGCGTCGAGCAGCTGACTTCGTTCAAATACCGCGTGCGCGGGTCCGGACAGGTGAGGCCGTGACGTCTTTCATCGATAGAGCTTGAGGCGGTTGCGCGCGTCTACCCCCCTCTGTCCTGCCGGACATCTCCCCCTCAAGGGGGGAGATTGGCTGACATTTCTCGCTTCGCTAGTCGCCGTCGATGCAGAATTCGCACTGCCAATGAAGCTACCAACCTCCCCCCACGAGGGGGAGGTGTCCGGCAGGACAGAGGGGGGCGCCTAGCGCAATGCTATCTCCTTCCCCACCCGCAATCCCCTCCCACTATCTCAAAATGCCGCATGCCGAGAAAGGGCTGGCCGTCGGCCTGTTCGGCGGCTCGTTCAATCCGCCGCATGCAGGCCATGCTCTGGTCGCCGAAATCGCGCTCCGGCGCCTGGCGCTCGACCAACTCTGGTGGATGGTGACGCCCGGCAACCCGCTGAAGAGCACAGGCGAGCTGGCGCCGCTCAGCGAACGGCTGCAACTGTCCGAGCAGATCGCCAAGAACCCCAAGATCAAGGTCACCGCTTTCGAGGCGGCGCATCATGTGCGCTACACCGCCGACGCGCTGGCGCTGGTCAAGGCGCGCAATCCCGGCGTCGACTTCGTCTGGATCATGGGTGCGGATAGTTTGCGCGATTTCCATCGCTGGCAGCGCTGGCGCGAGATCGTCATGACCTTCCCGATCGCCGTCATCGACCGCCCGGGCGCGACGCTGTCATTCCTGTCGTCTGTCGTCGCCAAGACCTTCGACTACGCCCGCGTCGACGAAGGGGATGCGCCGAGGCTTGCTCGCATGAAGGCGCCGGCCTGGACCTTCATTCACGGCCCGCGTTCGTCGCTATCGTCGAGCGCGATCCGCAAGCTGGCGAAGGGGTGAGTCGCTTACCCTGTCATGTCGCTCTTATCGCTCCCTTTGCCCGTTTCATGGGCAATCCTGAGTAGGCATGACGTGCGGGATCGGCGCAACGGCTAGCCGATCATTGCCGGCGGGCCTCCGGCGCCGGCGCTTCCGGTGGCGGCCGCGGAATCGATATGCCTTCCGAATCGAATTGCTGCTTGGCACGCTTGGTGAGGTCGGTCTGGGTGGCGAAGAAGTCCGCCGAAGATGTCCAGTAGCGCAAGGCAATCGACACGGTGCTGTCGCCCAATGTCGCGACGAAAGCGATCGGCGCCGGCTCACGTTTCACCCGCCGATCGGAGCCGGCAATGGCGAGCAAGGTCTTCTGGGCGCGGTCGATGTCGTTCCAGGAGCCGATGGAGAGTGTGATGTCGCTGCGACGCACACCATTGCGGGTGAAGTTGCGCACCGGCTGATTCCACAGCGTCGAATTGGGCGCCAGGATATAGACCCCTTCGGCGGTCCTGAGCTTGGTCGCGAACAGGCCGATCTCCTCGATCGTGCCGGCAATCGAACCGACCTCGACGGATTCGCCGATGCGGAATGGCCGCAGCGCCAGAAGCATGATGCCGGCGGCGATGTTCTGCAGCGTGCCTTGCAACGCCAGGCCGATGGCCAGGCCGATGGCGCCGATGGCGGCGATGATCGACGCCGTCTGCACGCCGAATTGGCCAAGCACCATGATGGTGACGAGGATCAGGATGGCATAGCGGACGATCTTGGAGAAGAAATGCCGCAGCGTTTGGTCGAAGCCATGGATATGGCCGAGGCCGGCGAAGATCGAACGTTCGGCAAGCCCGGCGATGATGTAGCCGACAACCAAAAGGATGACGGCGCCGATGGCCGAGAATGAGTATGAAACGATCAGCGTGCTCAGTTGCGCGAGGCCGGCCTGGACGGCGGCAAGTGTGTTTTGCGGGTCGATCGGCATGTTGAAAATCCGGTTGGTCGGTCAGCCGATAACCCGTGCGGGAAGCGAGGGTTCCGATCTTTTCCGGCGTGCGGCGGAACCACAGGACCGAGAATACGTTCGTGCCAGGCAGGTCGCGTCTTGAAACTGTAAGGGAACTCTGCCTATCTAAGTGGCGTCACCTGCTTTTAAGGGTGATTTGGTTGTTCTTGCTGCGAAAGGAAATACACTGAGAACAGCACTGCGGAAGAAGGCCGATATCATGCCTTCGCCGGCCAGGATCAGCGTAGACGACGCCGTGTCCCGTGCCATCAAGACAGTCCTTGCCAGTCTGGAAGACTCCAAGGCGGAAAACATTGTCTCCATCGACATCCAGGGAAAATCGAGTCTGGGCGACTACATGGTCGTCGCTTCGGGTCGATCGCACCGTCATGTCTCGGCTGTCGCCGATCATCTTCTCAAAGCGCTCAAGGATGCCGGGCTCGGCATGGCGCGCGTCGAGGGTTTGGCAGGTGCCGACTGGGTCCTGATCGATTCGGGCGACATCATCGTTCATGTCTTCCGCCCCGAGGTCCGCGAATTCTACAATCTTGAAAAGATGTGGCAGGCGCCGGATCTCGAGGAAGAGACCCTCCACTAAGCCGTCTTTGTTTTGATGCATGTCATCGCATGCATCAGCGGCTTATAGGGGCAAGGATGAAGATATCAGTTCATGCCGTGGGCCGGATGAAAGCCGGCCCCGAGAAGCTGCTCGCCGACCGCTATTTCGAGCGCTTCGCCAAGAGCGGCCCGGCGGTGGGACTTGAATTCGCCGGCATTGCCGAGATCGCCGAAGGTCGCGGTCAGACCGCCAACGAGCGGCGGCGCGAGGAAGGCCAAAAGCTGCAGACGCAGTTGCAGCCCGGCACCGCACTGATCCTGCTCGACGAACGCGGCAAGAGCTTTTCCTCGGAAGATTTCGCCGGCCGCCTCGGCCTGCTGCGTGACGGTGGCCGCAAGGCGCTGATCATCGCCATTGGCGGCGCCGACGGCCACGACCAGTCGCTGCGCGATCAGGCCGAATTGGTGATGTCGTTCGGATTGCTGACCTGGCCGCATCAATTGGTGCGGGTGATGCTGGGAGAGCAGCTTTATAGGGTGGCAACCATCCTTTCGGGACATCCGTATCATCGCTCGTAAACCGGTGAATTGCGCGACTCACCCGGATTTCCGCCCCAATGCCGGTGCAAGACTGGCTTTTGGTATTATGCATGTCGCATTCCGGGACCTGACCACTTTGGGCGGCATGCATTTGGAAACGGGCCTTTCAAACATGGTTGATGGTTCGTTAACGAAGCCGCAGATAGAGTCGACACCGAATGTCTGAAGGCTGGAAATCGAAAACGGGCTCATGGCGCGCGCGCTGCGGCATCGCGGCGGCGGCGCTTGTCCTGTCGCTGCATGCGGGGCTGGCCGAGAACACGCTCGACATGGCTCCCGATCCTGACCAGAGCCGCGCCGAATACGAACGGGTATCGAAGGAGATCACGCTGTCGTCGGAACGATTGGCCAAGCTCTCCGCCGACATCGCGACCATCAAGAAGGATCACGCTTCGATCACGGCAGCCCTGATCCAGTCGGCGATGACCGAGCAGAAGCTCGGCCAGGACATAGAGGACATCGGCGCAAGGCTGGAAGGGCTGAAGGGTCAGGAGCAAAAGATCCGCGTCTCGCTTGCGTCCCGGCGCGACGTGCTGGCCGAAGTGCTGGGCGCCCTGCAGCGCATGGGGCTGAACCCACCGCCGGCGATCCTGGTCAAGCCGGAGGACGCGCTGTCGTCGGTGCGCAGCGCCATCCTGCTCGGTGCCGTGGTGCCGGAACTGCGTCAGCAGACCGATGGCCTGTTGGCCGATCTCAAGGAGCAGACGAAGGTCACGGCTTCGATCGAGGCGGAGCGAGCGCGGCTGACGGCGGCGGTCGGCGACCAGGTGGCGGAAAAGAAGCGACTTGGCATGCTGCTGGAAGCCAAGCAGAAGCTCGAAGCCGACACGCAAACGCAAATGGCGGCTGAAAAGCAGCGATCCGAGGCGCTGGCGGCCAAGGCCGGCAGCTTGAAGGAATTGATCGCGTCGCTCGAAGCGCAGCAGGCCGACAAGACCCGCAAGGCTGCCGATGCGGCAAAGGCCGCCGAGCAGAAGGCGGCGGACGCCGACAAGACGTCAACGCCGGCGGAACCGGCGTCGCTGCCGGTGCCGGAAGGCAACCGGCTTGCCGCCGCGGCGCCTTTTTCAGCGTTGCAGGGACAGATCGCGCTGCCGGTGACCGGCCGTATCCAAAGGCGATTCGGCACCGATGACGGTGACGGCGCGATGATGCTTGGCGACATGGTTGCGACACAATCGGGAGCCATCGTTACCGCGCCGGCGGATGGAAATGTGCTTTATGCGGGGCCGTTTCGCTCTTATGGTCAACTCTTGATCCTTAACGCAGGCGACGGCTATCATGTCGTTTTGGCGGGGATGAGCAGAATCAGCGTCGCGACCGGTCAATCAGTGCTCGCAGGAGAGCCGGTCGGCGCGATGGGAGAGGCCAGGGCGGCGAGCACCTCGGTTTCGAAGAATGGAAATGCCACGCCGGAGCTCTATGTTGAGTTTCGCAAGGATGGAAAACCCGTCGATCCGGCCCCTTGGTGGGCGGACCGTTTATCTGGAAGGACGTGAATAATGCGGAAACTGTCGCTTCTGTTTGCCGGTGCGCTGATGGGCGCGTCCGCGATGAGCCTTGTTTACGGTACGCCCGGCTCGGCGGCGAACGCTGCAGGGTCGGAGACCTACAAGCAATTGGCGATCTTCGGCGATATCTTCGAGCGGGTGCGGGCGCAGTATGTGACGCCACCCGACGATAAGTCGCTGGTCGAGAACGCCATTAACGGCATGCTCGCCTCGCTTGACCCGCACTCCTCCTACATGAACGCCGAGCAGGCGCAGGATATGCGCGTCCAGACCAAGGGCGAGTTCGGCGGCCTCGGCATCGAGGTCACCATGGAGAACGATCTGGTCAAGGTGATCACGCCGATCGACGACACACCGGCCGCCAAGGCAGGCGTGCTGGCCGGCGACTATATTGCCAAGATCGACGGCGAAGAGGTTCGCGGTCTGACCCTCAACGACGCAGTCGACAAGATGCGCGGCCTGGTCAACACGCCGATCAAGCTCACCATCCTGCGCCAGGGCGCCGACAAGCCGATCGAACTGACGGTCGTGCGCGACATCATCAAGGTCAAGGCGGTCAAGTTCCGGGTCGAAAATGACATCGGCTACATGAAGATCACCTCCTTCACCGAAAAGACGTATGACGACCTCGAGAACGCTATCGACACGATCAAGAAGCAGGTGCCGGACAACAAGCTCAAGGGTTACGTTCTCGATCTCCGCCTCAATCCGGGTGGTCTGCTCGACCAGGCGGTGAGCGTGTCCGATGCTTTCCTCAACCGTGGCGAGATCGTCTCGACGCGCGGTCGCGATCCCAAGGACGTCACCCGCTTCGACGCCAAGCCCAAGCAGGTCGACGACATCAATGGCAAGCCGATGATCGTTCTGGTCAATGGCGGTTCGGCAAGCGCGTCGGAAATCGTCGCTGGTGCGTTGCAGGACCTGCGCCGTGTCACGGTGGTCGGCACGCAGTCCTTCGGCAAGGGTTCGGTGCAGACGATCATTCCGCTCGGCGAGAATGGCGCACTCAGGCTGACGACGGCGCTCTATTACACGCCGTCCGGCAAATCGATCCAAGGCAAGGGCATCACGCCCGACATCAAGGTCGATCAGCCGCTGCCGCCGGAACTGCAGGGCAGGGACCTGACGCGCGGCGAATCCGACCTCAAGGGCCATATCAAGGGCGCCGACGAGAGCAAGACCGGTTCGGGCTCGGCCGCCTATGTGCCGCCGGATCCGAAGGACGATCTGCAGCTCATCTATGCCGAGCAGCTGCTGCGCGGCCAGAAGACCGATCCGTCCTTCCCGCCCAATCCGCAGAAGGCCGTTCTCAACCAGTAAGCGGTGCTGCCGACAACAGGTCTGGCTGCCCGATGGAAGCAATGCGATGCTGCCGGGACCGAAAGGTTCCGGCAGTTTGATTCGGGGGCAAGGCAAAGCCCCAACACGGCGACAGGGGTGCGCCAGGATTATGAATTCGCGCATGTCTTTTCGAAACGGTTTCGTCTTCGAAGCCATGCGCCCGGGGATTAGGCTTGGCTGACATAGGCAAGGACATCGAACGCCCGCTCGGACAGGCTGCCCGGTCGCCGCGCGCCGCCGGCAGGGTCAGCGGCGGCACGGTCTTGGCGGCCTTGGCCATGCTGGCTGTGGTCGGCGTGTCCGGCGCGATCGCGCTCAGAGAAAAGCCGTTTCGAAGGCCGCAAGAGGTTGCCGCTTCGACGCCGAAAGTAGCCAAGGCGGCCGAACCCGCTGCCGTGCCGGCCGCACTGGCCCCGGTGGCGACGCCAAAGCCGGACACGCCGGCAAAGACAGGCGGGCCGCAGATCATCCATGTTCAGACGGAAGAGGGCGATGGCCCGCCCAAGGCGGCGATCGTCATTCACGACCCGTCGACCATCGGCCAGAACCTGAAGATCGCACATATTCCTGACAAGGCCCTGATCGAAGCCAGCGAAACCGGGCCTTTGCCTGTGCGCTCCACCGATGGCCGACGCCCGTTCGACGTCTATGCGAGACCCTGGTCGGGCGGGCGCGGCGCGCGGGTGGCGATCGTCATCGGCGGGCTCGCGGTGTCGCAGACAGGCACCCAGGCGGCCATCGCCAAGCTGCCGGCTGAAGTCACGCTGGCCTTCGCGCCGCAAGGCAACAGCATCGGCCGCTGGATGCAGGCGGCCCGGCAAAGCGGCCACGAGATCGTCATGCAGGTGCCGCTCGAACCGTTCGACTATCCCAACATCAATCCCGGCCGCAACACGCTGACGGTGGCGGCAAGCGCGGATGAGAATTTGAAGAACCTGCACTGGGCGCTGTCGCGGACGACCAACTACACCGGCGTCATGAACTACATGGGCGCGCGCTTCTCCGCCGATGCGGCGGCGATGGAGCCGTTCATGGCCGAGCTCGGCAAACGCGGCCTCGCCTATATCGATGACGGTTCGTCGGTGCGCAGCCTGGCACCCGACCTGGCGTTGAAGGACGGCGTACCCTTCGTCTCCGGCGACATGGCGATCGATGCGGTGCAAGATCGCGGCGAAATCCTGAAGAAACTGGACAGTCTCGAAGCGACCGCGCGGGCCAAAGGCACTGCCGTTGGCATCGGCTCGGCCTTCGACATGACGGTCGACACGGTGTCGTCCTGGGTCATCGAGGCCAAGAAGCGCGGCATCGAGATCGTGCCGATTTCAGCGGTGGCGATTGACCCGCAAAAAGGCTAGCGACGTCCTGCGTGGACGACGACCGAAAGACTGATTGATGGCAAAGACAGAAACAATCGACCGCGAAACGCTGCCGTATCGTCCCTGCGTCGGGCTGATGGTCCTCAATGCCGAAGGCCTGGTCTGGGTCGGGCACCGCATTGCGGAACCGGACAGCGAATTTGCCGGCACGACGCAGCTTTGGCAGATGCCGCAAGGCGGCATCGACAAGGGCGAGGAGCCGTTGCAGGCGGCCGAGCGCGAGCTCTATGAGGAGACCGGCATGCGCAGCGTCTCGCTGCTGGCAGAGGCGCCGGACTGGATCAACTATGATTTGCCGAACCATCTCGTCGGCATTGCCTTCAAGGGCCGATATCGCGGGCAGACGCAGAAATGGTTCGCCTTCCGCTTCCATGGCGATACCAGCGAGATCCAGATAAACCCACCACCGGGCGGCCATACCGCCGAATTCGACAAATGGGCATGGCGGCCGATGCGGGAGCTGCCCGACCTGATCGTGCCGTTCAAGCGCCATGTCTATGAGGACGTGGTGGCGGCGTTCCGGCATCTGGTGCAAGAGTAGGGAGTAGGGAGCTGGGTTGAATGCCATGAACGACGCCCCCCAAAGGTCGCTGCCCCAAGAGGTCACCGCCATAAGCGAAGCGGCGGCTGGGGCTGTCCTCACCATCGATCTCGTCGCGATCCGTGAAAACTACCGGCGGCTGAAAGCGCGATTGGGCAATGTTGGCTGTGCCGGTGTGCTCAAGGCTGACGGCTACGGCGTAGGCGCGAGCCAGGTCGCGGCGGCGCTGCTGCGCGAAGGCTGCGACACCTTCTTCGTCGCGCTTCTGGGGGAAGGCGTCGCCTTGCGCCGCTCAATTGGGCCGGGCCCTGCCATTTTCGTGCTGAACGGAATTCCGCCCGGAGCCGAGGCAGACGCCGTGGCGGCAGAGCTTAGCGCCGTCGTCAACAGCGTGGGGCAATTGGCGGCCTGGCGTGCGGCGGCTCGCCGCGCCGGCCGAAAACTCCCGGCCGCGATCCAGGTCGACAGCGGCATGTCGCGGCTTGGCATGGCGCCCGGGGATGTGGAGCACGTTGCCGCCGATCCGCATGCCTTCGACGGCATCGACATCCGTTTCGTGATGAGCCATCTGGCCTGCGCCGACGAGCCGGAGCAGCCGGCCAATGAGCGACAGCGGCTGGCATTCGAGCGGCTGCGCGCACTGTTGCCGAAGGCGCCGGCCTCGCTCACCAATTCGTCCGGCATCTTCCTGGGACAACGCTTCCACTATGATCTCGCGCGCCCTGGTGCCGCGCTCTACGGCATCAATCCGACACCGGCCAGGCCGAACCCAATGCTGCCGGTGGTGCGGCTGGAGGCCAAGGTCGTCCAGACACGCCTGCTGGAGGCCGGCGTCGGTATCGGCTACGGCCACATGTTCCAAACGACGGCTCCGCTCGCCGCCGCGACGATCTCGCTGGGCTATGCCGATGGCTGGCACCGGCGCGCGGCGTCCGCGGCCTGGTTCGAGGGCGTGCGCCTGCCTTTCCTCGGACGGGTGTCGATGGATTCGATCATTCTCGACATCTCCGCTCTGCCGTCCGGCAGGCTACGCGAGGGTGATCTCGTCGAACTGCTCGGTCCCTCGCAAAGCGTCGATGACGCTGCCGGCCATGCCGGCACCATCGGCTACGAAATCCTGACCAGCCTCGGCCCTCGCTTTCATCGGCGATATCTCAATAGCTAATCCCTGGCGCGTAGCCTCTTGGCGGGCGCCAGAGAATCCGGCAGACAGAAGATGGCACCGGTTTGGGCGTCGCCGTGGAGTGTTGTACGATGAAGATCATGGTGCTGGGCGGTGGCGTCATCGGGGTAACCACTGCGTATTATCTCGCCGAAGCCGGCCACGAGGTGACGGTTCTCGATCGTCAGAAAGGCCCGGCGCTGGAAACCAGCTTTGCAAATGCCGGCGAGATATCGCCAGGCTATGCCTCGCCCTGGGCCGGACCCGGCGTTCCGCTGAAGGCGATCAAATGGCTGCTGATGAAGCATGGCCCGCTGGTGGTGCGGCCAGCCTTCGATCCGCATATGTGGACATGGCTGATCAAGATGCTGCGCAACTGCACGGCCGAGCGCTATGCGATCAACAAGGCGCGCATGGTGCCGCTGGCCGAATACAGCCGCGACACGCTGAAGGCGCTGCGCGAAGCGACCGGCATCGCCTATGACGAGCGGACCCAGGGCACGCTGCAGCTGTTTCGCACGCAAAAACAGCTCGACGGCACCGGCGGCGATGTCGAGGTGCTGAAGAAATATGGTGTGCCTTACGAGATCCTCGACCAGGACGGCTGCATCGCGGCCGAGCCTGGCCTGGCCGGGGTCCGCGAAAAGTTCGTCGGCGGCCTCAGGCTGCCGCACGACGAGACCGGCGACTGCAAGATGTTCACCGATAGGCTGGCCGAACTCTGTGTGGCGCGCGGAGTCAAGTTCGAATACGACGTGACGATCTGGCGTGTCATCCGCAGCCGAAACCGCATCGCCAATCTCAGCACCAGCAAGGGCTGGAAATCCGCCGACGCCTATGTGATGGCGCTGGGCAGTTATTCGGCAGGGTTCATGCGCCGGGTGAAACGGCCGATCCCGGTCTATCCCGTCAAGGGCTATTCCATCACCGTGCCGATCAAGGATGCCGCCGCGGCACCGGTGTCGACGGTGATGGACGAGACCTACAAGGTGGCGATCACCCGCCTCGGGAACCGCATTAGGGTTGGCGGTACGGCGGAGATTTCCGGCTTCGACCTCAGGCTACATGAATCGCGGCGCCGCACTCTGGAGCACTCGGTCGGCGATCTCTTTCCGGGCGCCGGCGCGATGCGGGACGCGACCTTCTGGTGCGGGCTGCGGCCGATGACGCCGGACGGTCCGCCGCTGATCGGCCGCACCGAGCTGTCCAATCTCTATCTCAACACCGGCCACGGCACGCTCGGCTGGACCATGGCCTGCGGCTCGGGCAAGGTGCTGGCCGACATCATCTCGAGTCGAGTGCCGGACATCGATGTCCGCGACCTCGCGCAGGAGCGTTATCTGCGATAGAAGATCAACGACTGCCGGACCCAGTCTTCGCCGAATGGGCGCAATTCGCAGACAATGTTGGGCGTGTGGTGAATTCGTTCATGCTCGACCTGCCCTAGATGGCGGATTTGCTCTATCGGTTTTGCGAAATCAGGTGAACAGGCTTCTCTCCCGCTCCACTGCCTTGGTGATGAAGCTGGCAACGATCTGGACGCGGCGCAGCGGCCTGACCGATTCGTGATAGACCAGCCAGTAGGCGCGACGGATGGGTGCCACCGCATCGACCGGCACCAGTTCCGGCATCGAGCGGGCGACGAAGGTGTGCAGGATGCCGATGCCGGCGCCCGACCGCACCGCCTCGGCCTGGCCAAGTGCGGAGGAAATGGCGAAGCTGGTGCGCCAGTCGGCGCTGAACTCGGCCGCGTAGTCGAGCGAGGGGCTGACGATGAGGTCCGGCACATAGCCGATGAGGGTGTGTTGGCCGAGTTCGGCGGCGGTTTTGGGCAAACCATGCACTTGCACATAATCGCGCGAGGCAAACAGCCCGAGCGAATAGTCGACCAGCTTCCCCGCCACCAGCCGGCCTTCGGTCGGCCGCTCGACGGTGATCGCGATATCGGCTTCGCGGCGCGACAGCGAGAAGGAACGCGGCACCGGCACAAGCTGGATCGTCAGTTCGCGGTGCAGCGCGGTCAATTCGCCGAGGCACTTGGCCAGGAAGGCAACGCCAAAGCCGTCGGGCGCGCCGATGCGCACCGTGCCGGAAACGTCGTCGCCTTCGCCGGCAACCGTTGAGCGCGCGGCGATCATGTCGCCCTCCATACGCTCGGCAATGTCGAGAAAGCGCTCGCCGGCCGGCGTCAACTCACTACCGGTGGTCAAGCGGCGAAACAGTTTTGTCCGCAAAGCATCCTCGAGCGCAGCGATGCGGCGCGAGACAGTGGCGTGGTTGAGCTCCAGCCGTTTGGCCGCGCCAAGGATCTGGCCGGCGCGCGCCACGGCCAGGAAGATGCGAACGTCATCCCAGTTCAATCTCTTAATCCGTACAGCAGCAATTGCATCCCGCCATTTGCGGGAATTGATGCTCGCCCGTCAATCGCTATCTATTTTCCGCACAACGGTTGCGTTCTCCCTCGCGTTGCCATCGCCGCTGCAAAGGCGGACAATGGGCCATCACAAACAAAGGGAGAGAGATCATGATCGACTACGGTCATTTCATCGGCGGCAAGCATATCGCCGGGACCAGCGGCCGCAAGCAGGATGTGATGCAGCCGATGGACGGCTCCGTGCGCGGCACGGTGGCACTGGCTTCGCAGGCGGAATTGCGCGCGGCTGTCGAGAATGCCAAGGCTGCACAGCCGAAATGGGCAGCGACCAACCCGCAGCGCCGCGTGCGCGTGCTGATGAAGTTCCTCGAACTCGTTGCCCGCGACTATGACGAACTGGCCGACATCCTGGCGCGCGAGCACGGCAAGACGATCGCCGACGCCAAGGGCGACATCCAACGCGGCCTCGAAGTGGTCGAGGTCTGCATCGGCGCGCCGCACATGATGAAGGGCGAATTCACTGACGGTGCCGGTCCCGGCATCGACGTCTATTCGATGCGCCAGCCGCTCGGCGTCGTCGCCGGCATCACGCCGTTCAACTTCCCGGCAATGATCCCGTTGTGGAAGATCGCGCCGGCCATCGCCTGCGGCAACGCTTTCATCCTGAAGCCGTCGGAGCGGGACCCGGGCGTGCCGATGCGTATTGCCGAGCTGTTCCTCGAAGCCGGCCTGCCGGCGGGCATTCTCAACGTCGTCAATGGCGACAAGGATGTCGTCGACGCCATCCTCGACGATCCCGATATCAAGGCCATCGGCTTTGTTGGCTCGACGCCGATCGCCCATTACATCTATTCGCGCGGCACCGCCGCGGGCAAGCGCGTGCAGTGCTTCGGCGGCGCCAAGAACCACATGATCATCATGCCTGATGCCGACATGGACCAGACTGTGGATGCGCTGATCGGCGCCGGCTATGGCTCGGCCGGCGAACGCTGCATGGCGATATCGGTGGCCGTACCGGTCGGCAACGACACCGCCAACCGGCTGATGGAAAAGCTCGTTCCGCGCGTAGAGAGCCTGAAAGTCGGTCCTTCGACCGACTCTTCCGCAGATTTCGGCCCGCTGGTAACGGCGCAGGCACTGGAACGCGTCAAGGGCTATGTCGACACCGGCGTCAAGGAAGGCGCCAAGCTGGTCGTCGACGGCCGCGGCTTCTCCATGCAGGGCTATGAAGACGGCTACTATATGGGCGGCTGCCTGTTCGACAACGTGACCGCCGATATGCGCATCTACAAGGAAGAGATTTTTGGGCCGGTGCTCTCGGTGGTGCGCGCGCCGACCTATGAAAGCGCGATCAAGCTCGCCAACGACCACGAGATGGGCAATGGCGTCGCCATCTTCACCCGTGACGGCGATGCCGCGCGCGACTTCGCCTCGCGGGTCCAGGTCGGCATGGTCGGCATTAACGTGCCGATCCCGGTGCCGATCGCCTACTACACGTTCGGCGGCTGGAAGGCATCTTCCTTCGGCGACCTCAACCAGCACGGGCCGGACGCGTTCCGCTTCTACACCAAGACCAAGACAGTGACCTCGCGCTGGCCGTCAGGCATCAAGGATGGTGCCGAATTCGTCATCCCGACCATGAACTAGCCGGACGATTTTCCGCTTGTGCGCCCTCGCCTAAGCCGCGGGGGCGCGGCATATCCGGCATCGAAGGCCCGGCCGAGGCGGCCGGGTCTTTCTGCATTCTGGCCGCGGCCTTGTCCGCAAAATCGCTAATGTGATGGAACCAAGCGGGCGCCATCCGCCTTAGCTTGTATTCCTGCGTCGATTGCAGGCCAATCAACAGCGCCGGTGGCAGCCGGGGTCCCCGTCTGGCGCGAGGAGGTGTCAGATGACACGAAGTCTTGTGGCGACGATGATCTTGGCGTCGCTTGCGATACCAGCCGTTGCCCCGCACGCTAGTGCTGCTGGACAATGCGCATCGCGAGTTGATCTGATCAAGGCGCTCGGCGAGAAGTTCCACGAAGTCGAAGCAGGACGCGGCCTCATCAATCCTAGCGTGGTTCTCGAGATTTTTGTTTCCGAGCAAGGCAGCTGGACAGTTCTGGCGTCCGATACAAAGGGCCAGAGCTGCATCCTGTCCATAGGCGAAGGCTGGGACAGCCCAACGATCACCGCCAATTTGCCGGGCACCTAAGCCAACCGGGCGGTTCGATTGTTTTACCGTGTCGCCGCGGCCTCGGCATGACCGCGCAGCAGCGCCATCAGCCGTTTGGCATCCTCGGCCGCGGCCTCTTCGTCACCGTCGAGGATCGAGCGGATCAGTGCGACATGATGTTCAGCGGATTCAGCAAGACCGGTGTCGGCCTTGTAGCGGAACCAGAAACGGCGGCTGTGGGTCTGCAAGGGTGCGGCCAGGCGGGCAGCGAACGGGTTATCGGCGGCCAGCGCCAGCGCATCGTCGAGCGCCTTGTCGGCCTGGATGAAGGCAAGCACGTTGCCCGCGATCACTGCCTTTTGCATGGCGAGGGCTGCCTCGTGAAACAGATCGGCAGCTTCGCGGCTGACAAAGCGGGCGGCCGAGCGGGCCAGGACCACCTCGACGCCGCGGCGCGCATCGAGCACGCGCAGCCAGTCGCCGGGATGTAGTGGAGCGATCGCGATGCCGGCGCGCGGGCGCACGTCGAGCAATCCTTCCCAGGCCAGCCGCTGGATCGCCTCGCGCACCGGCGTGCGGCCGAGCCCGAGCCTTTCGATCAGGGTGCCCTCGGTGACGAAGCTTGCGGGGGCCAGCTCGAGCGTGACGATCATATGCTCGAGTGTATGATAGGCCTTGGCAGCCGCCGGCTCGGTTGTGGTGCTCGCTTCCATGGACAGGCCGCCTCCTGATATATCTAGAATATATCATAGCGAAATCCGTATTGACAGGCGGTTTCCTGACAGATATATGGCTGATATATCAGATGGAGACATAATCATGTGGACCGGAGTTTTCCCCGCCGTCACGACCAAATTCACCACGGATGATCGTCTCGATCATGCCGAGATGGAGCGCTGCTTCAACCTGCAGATGGAGGCCGGCTGCGACGGCATCATCGTCTGCGGATCGCTCGGCGAAGGACCGATGCTGTCGCCTGACGAAAAGATCGAGGTGCTGAAGACCGCGCAGAAAGTTGCGGGCAAGAAGCCGGTGTTGCTGACCGTCAACGAGGCTGGAACCCGCGAGGCCGCCAGCATAGCTAGGCGTGCCGCGAAAGAAGGCGCCAACGGGCTTATGGTGGTGCCGAGCCCGATCTACCACACGAATGCAGAAGAGACCGTCGCCGCACTTCGTGCCGTAGCCGAGGCCGGCGACCTGCCGGTCATGATCTACTCCAACCGGCTTGCCTATCGGGTCGATGTCACTGTCGACCAAATGGAGGAGCTGGCGTCGGACAAGCGCTTCGTCGCCATCAAGGAGTCCTCCGACGATATCCGCCGCTCTACCGAGATCATCAATCGCCTGGGCACTCGCTACGACCTGTTTACCGGGGTCGACAATCTGGCCTTCGAGGCGTTGTCGGTCGGCGCCATCGGCTGGGTGGCCGGACTGGTCACCGCGTTCCCCCGCGAGACAGTCGCCATCTACCAATTGATGAAGCAGGGCCGCCGCGAAGAGGCACTCGCCATCTACCGCTGGTTCCGGCCGCTGCTCGATCTCGACGTATCGACCTATCTGGTGCAGAACATCAAGCTTGCCGAAGTGTTCGCGATCAACAGCAATGATCGCGTGCGCATGCCGCGACAGCCGCTGTCGGGCGAGCGCCGCAAGGCAGTCGAGAAGATCGTCAAGGACGCATTGGCGGTTCGGCCGACACTGCCGCAGTTCTGAGGCTTTCTTCTCCCGAACAGCCCTGCCGTCCACGGGGCAAAGATGGCGGCAGCCAGATGAAGGGCAGCACCTACGTGCAAGGAAATTCCAAGTCGCCGGAAACGGGGCGCCTACCCTCATCCGCCCTTCGGGCACCTTCGCCCTTTGAACAGGGAGAAGCGGAAGACGTCGCCATCGTCGGTGGCGGCATCATCGGTGTCTGCGCCGCCGCGGCTCTGGCCGAGGCGGGGCGCAAGGTCACGATCTTCGATCGGACCGGCATTTGCGAGGAGACGAGCTCAGGCAACGCCGCTGCCTTCGCCTTCTCCGACGTACTGCCGCTGGCGCATAAGAGCATGATGCGGCAGCTGCCGAAATGGCTGGCCGATCCGCTCGGCCCGCTCAGCATTCCGCCCGCCTATCTGCCGAAACTTCTGCCTTGGCTGATCCGCTTCTGGCGTGCCGGTGCGCCGGGGAAATACGAGGCTAGCCTTGCCGCTCAGGCGGGCATGATGAAGCTCGCCGAAGCGGAATGGATGGGCCTGCTCGATCGCTCCGGCACGCGAGGGATGCTGCGCGAGGACGGTTCGCTCGAACTCTACGAAAGCGAGGCCGAGTTTCAGGCCGGGTTGCCCGGCTGGGCGACGCGCGAGCGCTTCGGCATCGGCTTTAGCCATGTCGGGCGCGAGGAACTCGCCGCCTTGCAGCCGGGGCTTTCACCGCGCTTCGTCAAGGGCACTTTCGTGCCGGGATGGAAGACGGTCGCCGACCCGAAACTGCTCGGAAAAGCGGTGTGGGCCTATGCACAAACCAAGGGCGCCCGCTTTGAGATCGCTCGGATCGAGCGCGTTGCGACCAATCCGGAAGGTGCCGCGCTGACATTGGCCGACGGCACGACCAGGCAAGCCAGGCATCTTGTCATCGCCGCCGGCGCCTGGTCGCATCTGCTGGCGAGGCAACTCGGCGATCGCATTCCGCTTGAAACCGAGCGCGGCTACAACACGACGCTGCCGACGAGCGCCTTCGACGTGAAGCGGATGCTGATCTTCTCCGGACATGGCTTCGTCATCACGCCGCTCGAAACGGGGCTGCGCGTCGGCGGCGCCGTCGAACTCGGCGGCATCGAGCGACCTCCCAACTACAACAGGTCGAAGGCGTTGCTGCAGAAGGCGCAGAAATTCCTGCCGGGGCTCGATCCCTCAGGCGGGTGCGAATGGATGGGATTCCGCCCCTCGCTGCCGGATTCAGTGCCCGTCATCGGTCATGCATCGGGAAACCGGTCGGTGATTTATGCTTTCGGCCACGGCCATCTCGGCTTGACCCAGGCAGCAGCCACCGGACGGTTGATCCGGGAACTCGTCCTGGGGCAGACTCCGCCGATCGATCTGGCCCCCTTCAGTCCATATCGGTTTTGATTTTCGTGGGTTTTGATTTTTCGAGGAGCGTGATGGCCAAGAAATCCTTCTTCTGCATAGACGGCCACACCTGCGGCAATCCGGTGAGGCTGGTCGCCGGTGGCGGCCCGCTGCTGCAGGGCTCGACGATGATGGAACGGCGAGCGCATTTTCTGGCCGAGTATGACTGGATCCGCACCGGGCTGATGTTCGAGCCGCGTGGCCATGACGTGATGTCCGGCTCGATCCTCTATCCGCCGACGCGCGAGGATTGCGACATCGCAATCCTGTTCATCGAGACCTCTGGCTGCCTGCCGATGTGCGGCCACGGCACCATCGGCACGGTGACGATGGCGATCGAGCACGGGCTAATCAAGCCGAAGACGCCGGGGGTGCTTCGGCTCGACACGCCGGCCGGCCTGGTCATCGCCGAATACAAGCAGGTCGGCGACTATGTCGAGGAGGTGCGCATCACCAATGTGCCGTCTTTCCTCTATGCGGAAGGGCTGACGGTCGAATGCCCGCAGCTCGGCGAAATCGCCGTCGATGTAGCCTATGGCGGCAACTTCTACGCCATCGTCGAGCCGCAGAAGAACTATCGCGACATGGCCGACCATTCGGCCGGCGACTTCATCGCCTGGAGCCCGGTGGTGCGGCAGCGGCTCAATGAGAAATATTCCTTCGTGCATCCCGAGAACCCTGGCATCAACCGGCTGTCGCATATGCTGTGGACCGGCGCGCCGACCAACCCCGAGGCCGACGCCCGCAACGCCGTGTTCTACGGCGACAAGGCGATCGACCGCTCACCCTGTGGCACCGGCACCTCGGCGCGGATGGCGCAGCTTCATGCAAAGGGCAAACTCAAGGCCGGCGACAGCTTCGTTCATGAATCGATCATCGGTTCGCTGTTCAAGGGCAAGGTCGAAAAGGACGTCACCGTCGCGGGCAAACCGGCAATTGTTCCCTCGATCGGTGGCTGGGCGCGAATGACCGGATTGAACACCATTTTCATCGACGATCGCGATCCGTTCGCGCATGGTTTTGTGGTCAAGTGAAGGGAAACTTGACCCTACGGAAAGGAGCGGAACGAAAAACGGACTATGTCAGTAACGCAACGATTCTTCTCATCACCTAATTTTGACGGCGATTTCTTCGAAACGAGGCGCATGATGCGGTCGAATCGTCAAAGACATTGCGTTATGCCAATGGTAGGGTCCGCGATAGTCCAGGGGTCGGATACGGAAAAACGGGCAATCAGACGGCGTGTCGGCAAAACACGCACGACGATTGAAAAATGACGTTGCAATCCGGGCTCGAAACTTTACGACTAGGGGAAATACGAAAAGGAATGCGTCTGCATGGGCGACATTCCAGGGGAGCCACGTACACATGCAGTACTTTGTCCAGCAGCTTATCAACGGGCTGACGCTGGGATCGATCTATGGGCTGATCGCGATCGGCTACACGATGGTCTACGGCATCATCGGCATGATCAACTTCGCTCATGGCGACATTTTCATGGTGGGTGCCTTCACGGCCCTGATCGTCTTCCTCGCTCTAGGCGCGCTGTTCTATTCGGTGCCCGTGGTGCTGGCGCTGCTGCTCATGATGATCGTGGCGATGCTGCTCACCAGCCTCTACAATTGGACGATCGAGAAGGTTGCCTACCGGCCATTGCGCGGCTCGTTCCGGCTGGCGCCGCTGATCACCGCGATCGGCATGTCGATCGCGCTGTCGAACTTCGTCCAAGTGACGCAGGGGCCGCGCAACAAGCCGATCCCGCCGATGGTCAGTCAAGTCTACAACATCGGCGGCATCAGCGTGTCGCTGAAGCAGATCATCATCGTCATCGTCACGGCGCTGCTGCTGGTGCTGTTCTGGTACCTGGTCAACAGGACTTCGCTTGGCCGAGCGCAACGCGCCTGCGAGCAGGACCGCAAGATGGCGGCGCTGCTCGGCATCGATGTCGACCGCACTATCTCGATCACCTTCATCATGGGTGCGGCGCTTGCCGCCGTCGCCGGGACCTTGTTCCTGATGTATTACGGTGTCATCGCCTTCTCGGACGGCTTCACGCCCGGCGTGAAAGCCTTTACCGCAGCGGTGCTGGGCGGCATCGGTTCGCTGCCGGGCGCGGTGCTCGGCGGGCTGATGATCGGCTTCATCGAGAGCATGTGGTCGGCCTATTTCTCGATCGACTACAAGGACGTCGCGGCGTTCTCGATCCTGGCGATCGTGCTGATCTTCCTTCCTTCCGGCATACTGGGCCGGCCAGAAGTCGAAAAGGTCTGAGACCATGGCCGTCACCGTATCTCCGGAGCGCGACGTCGTCGCCACCCCTGTCCAGCGCGCCCTCAAGGAAGCCTTCTATGCCGGCGCCATTGCGCTTGGCCTGTTCGTCCTTTTCATCGGGCTGAAGACCGGTCAGAACATCTCCAATGAACTGGTCCTGACCGCGCGCTGGGGCCTGCTTGCGGCAGTGGTGATCGCCACGGCTGTCGGGCGGTTTCTTTATGTCGCCTATGGCCAGCCCTTCCTGGCCAACCAGAAGATCGCCGATGTCGCCACCGGCCTGTTGCCGAGCAGCGTTGCATCACGCTTCTTCCAGTTGCCGGCCTTTATCGCGGCCGTCATCGCCGCGGTGCTACTGTTCGTTTTCAACAATTCTCTCGCTGGATGGGTCGGAGCAGAACCGGCCGGCTATCTGCAATTCCTGCGCGCGCTCGCGGTCATCTATCTGCTGGCTTGCGTGATCTATTACTTCCGCGCCTTCATCCATGCCAACTTCACCAAATTGGGCGTCACGGCGCTGGTGCTCTATCCGATCCTCGTGGTGGCGGTGCTGTCGCTGAACGCCTGGTCGATTGCCGGAGGCCTGCAGGGTTCGCTGAAATGGGTCGATAATTTCGGCATCCAGATCCTGATCTATGTGATGCTGGCTTGGGGTCTGAACATCGTTGTCGGCCTCGCCGGCCTACTCGACCTCGGCTACGTCGCCTTTTATGCACTTGGCGCCTATTCCTATGCGCTTCTCGCCACGCATTTCGGCCTGTCGTTCTGGATCCTGTTGCCGGCCGCCGGCGCCATGGCCGCCCTCTGGGGCGTGCTGCTCGGCTTCCCCGTGCTGCGCCTGCGTGGCGACTATCTGGCTATCGTGACGCTGGCTTTCGGCGAGATCATCCGCCTGGTGCTCATCAACTGGCGCGAAGTGACCAACGGTTCGGCCGGCATTTCCGGCATTCCCAAGGTCAGCTTCTTCGGACTGATGTCGTTCAACGTGTCGGACTCGAACTACATCGCCAAAGTGTTGAGCATCACCCAGTCGGGTGCGTACTACAAGATTTTCCTCTATTATCTGATCCTGGGCCTGTGCCTGCTCACCGCCTTCGTCACCATCAGGCTGCGCCGCCTGCCGGTCGGCCGCGCATGGGAAGCGCTGCGTGAGGATGAGATCGCCTGCCGGTCTCTGGGCATCAACACCACCACCACCAAGCTGACCGCTTTTGCCACCGGCGCCATGTTCGGCGGCTTCGCCGGCTCTTTCTTCGCCGCGCGGCAAGGTTTCGTCAGCCCGGAATCCTTCGTCTTCCTGGAATCGGCCATCATCCTGGCGATCGTCGTTCTCGGCGGCATGGGCTCGCTGGTCGGAATTGCGGTTGCCGCGATGGTGATGATCGGCGGGACCGAGGCGCTGCGCGAACTCGACTTCCTCAAGCAGATATTCGGGCCGGACTTCACACCCGAACTCTACCGCATGCTTCTGTTCGGCATGGCCATGGTCATCGTCATGCTGTGGAAACCGCGCGGCTTCGTCGGCAGTCGAGAGCCGACCGCCTTTCTCAAGGAGCGAAGGTCGGTTTCAGGTTCCTTCACCAAGGAGGGCCACGGCTGATGAACGCGAATCCGTCCATGAACGAGGCCATCCTGCAGGTCGAGCATCTGTCGATGAAGTTCGGCGGCCTGGTCGCCATCGGCGACTTGTCCTTCGTCGCCAAGCGCGGTGAAATCACCGCGCTGATCGGACCCAACGGTGCCGGCAAGACCACCGTGTTCAACTGCATCACCGGCTTCTACAAGCCGTCGGAAGGCATGATCACGCTTAACCGGAACGACGGCTCGAGCTATTTGCTCGAACGCCTGCCCAACCATGAGATCCCGGCACGCGCCAAGGTGGCGCGCACCTTCCAGAACATCCGCCTGTTCTCGGGCATGACGCTGCTGGAGAACCTGCTGGTCGCGCAGCACAACAAGCTGATGAAGGCCTCGGGCTATACGATCCTGGGCCTGTTCGGCTTCAGCGGCTACCGCAGGGCCTCGGCCGAATCGGTGGATCTGGCCAAGCATTGGCTGGAGAAGGCCGATCTTGTCGATCGCGCCGACGATCCGGCCGGCGATCTGCCCTACGGTGCGCAGCGCCGCCTCGAGATTGCGCGCGCCATGTGCACGGGGCCGGAGCTTCTGTGCCTCGACGAGCCGGCGGCCGGACTCAATCCGAAGGAATCGGCGGCGCTCAACGAACTGTTGATCGACATCAAGGACACATCAGGCGCCTCGATCCTGTTGATCGAGCACGATATGTCGGTGGTCATGCAGATCTCGGACCATGTCGTTGTTCTGGAATATGGCCGCAAGATCTCCGACGGCAGCCCGCAGTCGGTGCGTACCGACCCGCGCGTCATCGCAGCCTATCTCGGCGTCGACGACGAGGACGTCGAGTCGGTGCTGACTGAAGTCGGCGACGAAGACGTCATCGAACAGCTCGATACCGGACCGGATGCCGCACACGGCCCGGGAACATCATCATCGTATCTCGCCGGGCCGGTGACCGACACGGTCGGCCACAGTTCAGGCGAGCGGGTCACGGTGGCCAAAGGCGCGTCAAAGGCCGGTCAGGTCGACGCAAAATCGCTCGCCGCGGCAGACAAGGCGGCCTCGCTGGCGGCGGTGCCGGCCGCGCCTCGCGCTCCGGCGGCGAAGGCAAAGCCTGCTCCGAAAGCTGCACCAAAGGCGGCAGCCGGAACGGCGGTGAAGTCGACTGCGCCGACCAAGCGGGCAGCCAAGGTCCCTTCCGCGAAGGCGCCTGCGGCGGCGGCAGGAGGAATCTCCAACCGGCTGCCAGCGCCTCGCGGTGGCAAGGCCGACAATTTGACCCGTATCAAGGGCATCGGTTCGGTCAACGAGAAGAAGCTCAACGATCACGGTATATTCCACTTCGACCAGATCGGCGCCTGGAAAAAGGCCGACGTCGAGGCTGCTGAAGCCTATCTCGCCTTTGACGGACGCATCGCACGTGAGGAATGGGTCAAGCAGGCCAGGCTGCTCAGCCAGGGCAAAGACACGGAATTCTCGCGCCGCGTCGATGCGGGCAAGGTGGCGACCAGCCATGCTTCCGGAAAAACTGCTGCCAAGCCTGTGGCGGGCAAGCGCGGGGGGAGCAAGTGATGGCCGGGACAACGCTGCTCGATATCAAGGGCGTGCAGACCTACTATGGCAATATCCGGGCGCTTAACGGCGTCGATGTCACCGTGAAGGAAGGTGAGATCGTTGCGCTGATCGGTGCCAACGGCGCCGGCAAGTCGACGCTGATGATGACCATTTTTGGCGCCCCGCGGGCTCGCGGCGGCACCATCACCTTTGCCGGCACCGACATCACCCAGATGCCGACGCATGAGATCGCGCGCATGCGCATTGCGCAGTCGCCCGAAGGCCGGCGCATCTTTCCGCGCATGACGGTGATGGAAAACCTGCAGATGGGCGCCAGCCTCGACAACCTCAAACACTATGACGAGGACGTCGAGAAGGTGTTCAAGCTGTTCCCGCGGCTGAAGGAGCGCATAGCCCAGCGCGGCGGCACGCTGTCGGGCGGCGAGCAGCAGATGCTGTCGATCGGACGCGCGCTGATGGCACGGCCGAAGCTGCTTTTGCTTGACGAACCGTCGCTGGGTCTGGCGCCGCTGATCGTCAAGCAAATCTTCGACGCGATCCGCGAACTGAACCGCACCCAGGGACTTACCGTGTTCCTTGTCGAGCAGAATGCCTTCGGCGCGCTGAAACTCGCCACGCGGGGCTATGTCATGGTCAACGGGAATGTGACGATGAGCGGCACCGGCAAGGAACTGCTCGCCAATCCAGAAGTGCGCGCCGCCTATCTCGAAGGCGGACATCACTGAATTTGAAGCGGAATGTGTGCGTTCGGTGTTCCGCTCCAAATCGTTTGTTTGTCGCATGATCCTTGTCCGAAAAGTCTGCAACCTTTCGGGATCATGCTAAGGAGACTTCATCATGCAGGGCATTCTCTATGAGGAACCCTCGATCTGGCAGTTCTTCTTCGTCACCTGTCTGCTCGGCGGCTGGGCGGCGTGGATGACGGGCAAGGCCAGTGCCCAGACATGGCGCAGCTTCGTCCAGTTGTTTGCCTATATGCTGGGGCTCGGCATCGGCATCCGCTTCATCCATCACGCGCTGTTCGGCGGCACGATGTTCTCGCTGCAATACTATGTCGTCGATACAATCGTGCTGATGATACTCGGTTTTGTCGGCTTTCAATACACGCGCACCAACCAGATGGTGACGCAATATAATTGGCTCTACGAGAGAGCTTCAATCTTGAGCTGGAAACCGAAAGGTTGACGTTCATCATTAGCGCCGCATCGAAATTGAATCGGCGTGACAAGTGCCTGAAAATCGGCAAACTATGCTTTCTGCGATAAGGGTGGGCATCGCATGAAAGCTTCATCCACGCCCACTCCGTAAATGGGAGCGTTTAAATGAAAAAGTCACTTTTGTCCGCCGTCGCCCTGACCGCGCTGGTCGCGTTTGGCGGCAGCGCGTGGGCTGACGTCCTGATCGGCGTAGCCGGCCCGATCACCGGCCCGAACGCCGCCTTCGGCGCGCAGCTTCAGAAGGGTGCGGAAGCCGCTGTCGCCGACATCAATGCCAAGGGCGGCATCAATGGCGAGCAGATCAAGCTCGAAGTCGGCGACGACGTCTCCGATCCGAAGCAGGGCATCTCGGTTGCCAATAAGTTCGTCGGCGACGGTGTCAAGTTCGTGGTCGGGCACTTCAACTCGGGCGTCTCGATCCCGGCATCGGAAGTCTATGCGGAAAACGGCATCGTCGAGATCACCCCGGCTGCCACCAACCCGAAGTTCACCGAGCGCGGCCTGTGGAACGTGTTCCGCACCTGCGGACGCGACGACCAGCAGGGTAGCATCGCCGGCGCTTATCTCGCCGCGAACTTCAAGGACGCCAAGATCGCCGTCGTGCACGACAAGACCACCTACGGTCAGGGCCTTGCCGACGAAACCAAGAAGGCGATGAATGCCAAGGGCCTGACGGAAGTCATGTACGAAGGCATCAATGTCGGCGACAAGGACTTCTCGGCACTGATCGCCAAGATGAAGGAAGCTGGCGTAACCATCATCTACTGGGGTGGCCTGCACACCGAAGCCGGTCTGATCATCCGCCAGGCGGCCGACCAGGGCCTCAAGGCGACGTTGGTTTCCGGCGACGGCATCGTGTCGAACGAACTGGCTTCGATCGCAGGTGACGCGGTTGCGGGCACGCTCAACACGTTCGGCCCGGACCCGCGCCTGATCCCCGCCAACAAGGAACTCGTCGAGAAGTTCCGCGCGCAGGGCTTCGAGCCGGAAGCCTACACGCTCTACTCCTACGCCGCCGTACAGGCGCTCGCCGAAGCAGCGACCGCTGCCAAGTCGAACGACCCGCAGGCAGTTGCCAAGGCGATGCATGAAAACGGCCCGTTCAAGACCGTGCTCGGCGACCTGTCCTATGACGCCAAGGGCGACCCGACGCTGCCTGGCTACGTCATGTACGAATGGAAGAAGGGCGACGACGGCAAGTACACCTACATCCAGAAGATGTAAGCTCGTCAGTCTCCAAGCTTTACAGATGCCCGGCGCTTCGCGCCGGGCATCTTACTTTTTTCCCCTGTTGCCTCGCCATCGAGGCCGGCAGACCAATGCAGCCCGCGCCTTTAGCCCGGAAACGATCGCGCTTTGACCGGTGGTGCCCAGCGCTTCGCTGCATGTTCGAATGAATGCGCCTGCCTTTGGCGCAAGATTCCATTTCAATCGGTTTAAGTGCGCGTCAATTTCGTTTGCACTGCAGCATTTTCACGCTAATCATTGCGCCGATTTCTGTTCCCTTCCGTTGCTGGAGCCTCAGTCCTTGGCCATCACGAAGATTCTCGTCGCCAACCGGTCCGAAATCGCCATTCGCGTCTTTCGCGCGGCCAACGAACTCGGTCTCAAAACCGTGGCGATCTGGGCCGAGGAGGACAAATACTCCCTGCATCGCTTCAAAGCCGACGAGAGCTACCAGGTCGGACGCGGGCCGCATCTGGCCAAGGACATGGGACCGATCGAAAGCTATCTGTCGATCGAGGAGGTGATCCGCGTCGCCAGGCTTTCGGGCGCCGATGCCATTCATCCCGGTTACGGCCTGTTGTCGGAAAGCCCCGAATTTGCCGATGCCTGTGCCCAGGCCGGAATCATTTTCATCGGGCCGAAGCCGGACACGATGCGCCGGCTCGGCAACAAGGTCGCGGCACGCAATCTCGCCATCGAGGTCGGCGTGCCGGTGATCCCCGCCACCGATCCGTTGCCGGACGACATGGATGCGGTCAAGAAACTTGCCAAGGAAATCGGCTATCCGGTGATGCTGAAGGCATCATGGGGCGGCGGCGGCCGCGGCATGCGTGCCATCCGCGCCGAAGCCGACCTTGCCCGCGAAGTCACGGAAGGCAAGCGCGAGGCGAAAGCCGCCTTCGGCAAGGATGAGGTCTATCTCGAAAAGCTGATCGAGCGTGCCCGCCATGTCGAGGTGCAGGTGCTGGGCGACACGCATGGCAACGCCGTGCATCTGTTCGAGCGCGACTGCTCGATCCAGCGCCGCAACCAGAAGGTCGTGGAGCGGGCGCCGGCGCCCTATCTCGAAATGTCGCAGCGCGAGGAGCTTTGCGACCATGCGCTGAAGATCGCCCGCGAGACCAGCTATATCGGCGCCGGCACGGTCGAGTTCCTGCAGGACGCCGACACCGGCAAGTTCTACTTCATCGAGGTCAACCCGCGCATCCAGGTCGAGCACACCGTCACCGAACAAGTGACCGGCATCGACATCGTCAAGGCGCAGATCCATATCCTCGACGGCTTTGCCATCGGCACGCCGGAATCGGGCGTGCCGGTGCAGAAGGACATAAGGCTAAACGGCCATGCCTTGCAGTGCCGCATCACTACGGAAGATCCCGAGCAGAATTTCATCCCGGACTATGGCCGCATCACCGCCTATCGCGGCGCGACAGGTTTCGGCATCCGCCTCGATGGCGGCACTGCCTATTCCGGCGCGGTCATCACCCGCTTCTATGATCCGCTGCTGGAGAAGGTGACGGCGTGGGCGCCGACGCCGGCCGAGACCATCGCCCGCATGAACCGGGCGCTGCGTGAGTTCCGTATCCGCGGCGTCGCCACCAATCTGACTTTCCTCGAAGCGATCATCAACCACCCGAGCTTCGCCGACAATTCCTACACCACCAAATTCATCGATACGACGCCGGAGCTGTTCCAGCAGGTCAAGCGCCAGGACCGTGCCACCAAGCTGCTCAACTATCTTGCCGACGTTTCGGTCAACGGTCACCCCGAGACGCGCGGCCGGCCGCAGCCGAAGGCCGATGCGGCCGCACCATTGGTGCCCTATCTCAACGGCAATGTGCCTGATGGCAGCAAGCAGAAGCTCGACGTGCTCGGACCGCAGAAATTCGCTGCCTGGATGCGCGACCAGAAGGAGGTGCTGGTCACCGACACGACGATGCGTGACGGCCACCAGTCGCTGCTCGCGACGCGCATGCGCACGCATGACATCGCCGGCATTGCCGGCACTTACGCGCGCGCCCTGCCGCAGCTTCTATCGCTCGAATGCTGGGGCGGCGCCACATTCGACGTCGCCATGCGCTTCCTCACCGAGGATCCGTGGGAGCGGCTGACGCTGGTGCGCGAGGCAGCGCCCAATCTGTTACTGCAGATGCTGCTGCGCGGCGCCAACGGCGTCGGCTACACCAACTATCCCGACAATGTCGTGCAGCATTTCGTCAAACAGGCGGCCGCCGGCGGCATCGACCTGTTCCGCGTCTTCGACTGCCTGAACTGGGTCGAGAACATGCGCGTCGCCATGGATGCGGTCGGCGCCGAGGGCAAGCTGATCGAAGCGGCGATCTGCTATACCGGCGACATCCTCGATCCGGCGCGGGCAAAATACGACCTCAAATATTATGTCGGCCTGACCGGGGAATTGCAGGCGGCCGGCGCCCACATCATCGCCGTCAAGGACATGGCCGGACTGCTGAAGCCATCCGCCGCACGGGTGCTGTTCAAGGCGCTGCGCGAAGCGACCGACTTGCCGATCCATTTCCACACCCACGACACGTCAGGCCTATCGGCAGCTACGGTGCTGGCGGCCGTCGACAGCGGCGTCGATGCTATCGACGCGGCGATGGATTCGCTCTCCGGCAACACGTCGCAGCCATGTCTCGGCTCCATCGTCGAGGCGCTGAAGGGCACCGAGCGCGATCCGGGCCTCGACCCGCAATGGATCAGGAAGATCTCGTTCTACTGGGAAGCGGTGCGCAACCAGTATGCCGCCTTCGAAAGCGACCTCAAGGGGCCGGCCTCGGAAGTCTACCTGCACGAAATGCCGGGCGGACAGTTCACCAATCTCAAGGAGCAGGCGCGTTCGCTCGGGCTGGAGACACGCTGGCACGAAGTGGCGCAGACCTATCACGACGTCAATCTGATGTTCGGCGACATCGTCAAGGTGACGCCGTCGTCCAAGGTCGTCGGCGACATGGCGCTGATGATGGTCAGCCAGGATCTGACCGTTGCCGATGTCGAGAACCCCAGCAGGGACATCGCCTTCCCGGACTCCGTGGTGTCGATGCTGCGCGGCGATCTCGGCCAGTCGCCCGGCGGCTGGCCTGAGAAGCTGCAGAAGAAGGTGCTGAAGGGCGACAAGCCGATCAAGGTGCGGCCCGGCTCGCTGCTCAAGCCGGCGGACCTCAAGGCCAACCGCAAGGAGATCGAAGCGAAGCTCGAGCGCAAACTCTCAGAGTTCGAATTCGCCTCGTGGCTGATGTACCCGAAGGTGTTTACGGATTTCGCCGGCGCGCAGGAGACCTACGGTCCCGTCAGCGTGCTGCCGACGCCGACCTATTTCTACGGCATGAAATCTGAAGACGAGATCTTCGTCGATATCGAGAAGGGCAAGACGCTGGTGGTGCGCTGCCTTGCCATCGGCGATGTCGACGAAAAGGGCATGGTCACCGTGTTCTTCGAGCTCAATGGCCAGCCGCGTCGTGTGAAGGTGCCCGACAGGGCGCATGGCGCGTCCGCCGCCAAGGCCCGCCGCAAGGCCGAGCCCGGCAACGAGGCCCATGTCGGTGCGCCGATGCCGGGTGTCGTCTCCGCGCTTTCGGTTGCCGCCGGCCAGGCTGTGAAGGCGGGCGATGTGCTGCTTTCCATCGAGGCGATGAAGATGGAAACGGCGCTGCATGCCGAGCGCGACGGCACCGTCGCCGAGGTGCTGGTCAAGGCCGGCGACCAGATCGATGCCAAGGATCTGCTCATCGCCTTCGGATGAGAAAAGGCGACCGTAGAGCCCATTCTGTCCGCACCTGGCGGCAGCCTTTCATGCAGCATCGATAACGGCTTGACCCGCCGCCGCTGGTCGGGCATCGAACCGGCTCAAATTTGCCGCCGTCGTCAACCGAGTCGCGGCGCGAAAAACGATGTGGAGAAAAAATGGCCGACGATATTACCGATACCAGCCAGACTGTTGCCGCCGGCCAGCTGCGTGCCTTCATCGAGCGCATAGAGCGGCTCGAAGAAGAGAAGAAGACCATTTCCGACGACATCAAGGAAGTGTTTGCCGAGGCCAAAGGCACCGGCTTCGACACCAAGGCGATGCGCACGATCATCCGGCTGCGCAAGAAGGACCAGGCCGAACGCCAGGAGGAGGAAACCATCCTCGACCTGTACAAGGCCGCACTGGGCATGGTCTAGGGCCAGCCAGCCCCGGCGCCGACGCCGGAGATACGGTTTTGGAGCCATGAGCGAATTCGACTTCGGCGCCCGACGCGCCTCTGAATTTCGCCAGCGCGGCTTCTGGGCGCTGTTCGCCGAACGGCACCCGGAAGAAAAAGCCCTGATGGCGAGGCGCGGACCGTGGTTCTGGCAGCGCGGGCTGCCCGACTTCGCATTGGTCCTTTCCATGTATGTCGCGCCGGCACAGAACCATGTCGGCGTCTTCTTCGGCCGCAACGAGAAGTTCGGCGCCACGCAAGCCTGGTCGCGACTGAAGCCGTTCCAGGCGGCGATTGAAGACAGGCTGAAACTCAGGCCGGAACAGAGTTGCGAAGGCCTCGGCATCAATTCGATGTGGCGGGTGAACTGTTATGCCGAGGACAATTGGCCGGCGATGACCGACTGGCTGGTGACCGAATGTTCGCGTATCGAACGTGCGGTCACAGAAGTCCTGGGGCAGGGGTAGATATCAGGTGTTGCCAGACGGCGTCGGATCCTTCTTCCGCTCACGCTGGCAAGGCCGGGTGCCGCTCGACCGGCTGTTCTGGCGCGACCTTGCCCTTGTCGGTACCGCGCTCAACGTCGCGTCCGCGGTAGCAGCGATTATCCTGCTTGCGCTGAAGCTGCCGCTTGTGCTGGTCCTGGCGGTGCATTTCGCGCTGGTGCCCTACAATATCTTCCTGACCTTTGCCGTCTGGCGAACCACGGAAAGGGCCAGTGGCATCAAGGCCTCGTTGATGACGCTCGGGGCTACACTGTGGCTGATCCTGACGGTAGTGGTCTGAGCGAGCATCGACCGCACCAGCCAATTTCACGGATCGCAGACAAAAAGGGCGGCCGCAGCCGCCCTTCCCATCTATCCCCCGATCGTTTGGCTCAAGCCGCCGGCTCGAATTTCAGCGCCACGCCGTTGATGCAATAGCGCAGGCCGGTCGGCGGCGGGCCGTCCTCGAAGACATGGCCGAGATGGCTGCCGCAGCGAGCGCAGTGGCATTCGGTGCGGACCATGCCGTAGCTGCGGTCGACAGTGTTCTCGACCGAGCCCGGTACCGGGTCGTTGAAGCTCGGCCAGCCGGTTCCGCTCTCGAACTTCAGTTTGGATTCAAACAAAGGCTGATCGCAGCCGACGCAGGAAAAGGTGCCGGCGCGCTTCTCGTAAAGCAAGGCGCAGCTTCCTGGCCGCTCGGTGCCGTGGCCGCGCATGACGGCATATTGCTCCGGCGTCAGCCGGGCGCGCCATTCAGCGTCGGTGCGGGTTACGGGGTAGGTATGGGTGTCCATTCGATCTCCTCAGCCTTGCCGGCTCGTTATTGGTTGCAGCCTCGTATTCGCACCAAGATAGGCATTTGTTACGCGTCTGCCCAGTTCCGAGAAGGCGCGCAAGGTTCAGTGCTTTCTTGAAAGCTGCTTCGTCGCGCCTTCGAGCCCGGCCAGTGTCAACGGAAACATGCGGCCGCCGAAAATGTCGCGGATCATCGCGATCGAATGGGTGTAACCCCAGTTCTTTTCGGCCTCGGGATTGAGCCACACCGCGTTCGGCCATTGCTGCAGCAGGCGGCCGAGCCAGACGCTGCCTGCCTCCGGATTCCAGTGTTCGACCGAACCGCCGGGATGAGCGATCTCGTAGGGGCTCATCGACGCGTCGCCGACGACGATCACCTTGTAGTCCGGCCCGTATTTGTGGAGGAGGTCGAAGGTCGGAATCACCTCGGCATGCCTGCGGCGATTGTCCCTCCACACGCCCTCATAGAGGCAGTTGTGGAAATAGAAATATTCGAGCTGGCGGAATTCGGCGCGGGCGGCCGAGAACAGCTCCTCGACGCTTTTGATGTGATCGTCCATCGAGCCGCCGACATCGAAGAACATCAGGAGCTTCACGGCGTTGCGGCGTTCCGGCCGCGTCCGCACGTCGAGATAGCCGTGCTCGGCGGTGGCGTGGATTGTTCCAGGCAGGTCGAACTCCTCCTCGGCACCCTCGCGCACCCAGCGGCGCAGACGCTTCAGCGCGATCTTGATGTTGCGGGTGCCGAGCTCGACGGCATCGTCGAAATTCCTGAACTCGCGTTTGTCCCACACCTTCACCGCGCGGCGGTTGCGGCTCTCATGCTGGCCGATGCGCACGCCTTCGGGGTTGTAGCCATAGGCGCCGAAGGGCGAGGTGCCGCCGGTGCCGATCCATTTCGAGCCACCCTGGTGGCGGCCTTTCTGCTCCTCCAGCCGCTGCTTCAGCGTCTCCATCAGCTTTTCGAAGCCGCCGAGCGCCTCGACCAGCTTTTTCTCTTCCTCGGTCAGGTGCTTTTCGGCGAGGCGACGCAACCAGTCCTCGGGAATGTTCGCGACATCGACCGCATCCGGTCCGCCGAGCGCTTCGATCCCCTTGAAGACATGCGAAAACACCTGGTCGAAGCGGTCGATATGGCGCTCGTCCTTCACCAATGCGGTGCGGGCGAGGTAATAAAAACCTTCGACATCATAGTCGACCAGCCCGGCTTCCAGCCCCTCCAGCACCGACAGATATTCCCGCAGCGAAACGGGAACGCGGGCTGCCTTCAGTTCGAGGAAGAACGGGATGAACATGGTCGGTTATCTGTGGCCTTCGATCTTCTCTCGTGCGGCGCTTGCAATGAATGCGGAACGCGTCAGGCCACGCCGGCCTGCTTCTTCGTCGATCGCCGCCAGAAGGCCGGCGTCGAGCGACAGATTGGCTCGGACGGGCCGGCCCGAGTCGATCAGCACCGGGATCATCACGGCGGATTCGCCGGCGGCAGTATCGAGTTCGTCTTGCAGGAGCAATTGCGCCACCGTACGCGAGACCGGTAACTGCAGATGTTTCGTCGCACGTGCTTCGACCCATTCGCGCACGGCGGAAGTCGCATCGGCAATGGCTTCTTCGGGGCTTGCGCCGCCGCCATGGCAGCCGGGAAGATCAGGGACGCGCACCCCCCAGATGTCCTCTGCCCCATCGAGAATTCCAACATAATGCGTCATGCGGTCTGTCCTCAAATCCATGCAGCCAGCCGGGCGATCGACCGGGCGACACCAGGAGATTGTTCACGATGCCTAGGCACGATGATCATCACCTCTGGCCGTTCCGGATGCTCATATTTGTCGTGCTTGCCGCCGCCGAAACTTACCCAGCCATCGCGCAAAAGCCTGATGATAATTTTGCGCGTATTGGTCTCGATCAACGGCATTACACACCCAGATCATGCGCAATATATTGCGCAATGGCGGCCATTTCAAGCTCCCACTTTCTTCACAATAGATCATACTCGATGAAGCCCGTTCGCCGTGCCACATGGTCGTAGAGCTTGCGCGCGGTGGTGTTGGTCTCGTGCGTCATCCAGTAGACGTTCTTGACGCCGATTTTCGCAGCTTCCTGTTTCACCGCCTCGATCAGCGCTGCGCCGATGCCCTTGCCGCGCACATCCGGGTCGGCGAACAGGTCCTGCAGATAGCAATTGTTTTTTTCCGACCAGCCGGAGCGATGGTAGAGATAGTGGGTGAGACCGACGACCTTGCCGTCGAGGGTCGCAACGAAACCCTTGGGTTCGAACTCACCCGGCGTGAACAGTCGTTGCCAAGTGACGGCATAGACCTCTTCGGGAAGCTTCGTCTCGTAGAAGGTCAGGTAGTCGGTCCACAGCCGCCGCCAGTCGGCGTGGTCGGACTGCGCGAGCGGGCGGACGATGATCTCAGACATTGCATTTCCTCCGAAGGTTCTGGCCGAAACTGCCTTCCAGTTCGGCCGGCAGCAACGGTCCACAGAAGGGAAAGCGCTACTGCTGCCTTCTGGCCATGAAGGCCAGCCGCTCGAACAGGTGCACGTCCTGCTCGTTCTTCAAGAGGGCGCCATGCAGTTTGGGCAGGGCATTCTTCGGGTCGGCGCGCAAATCTTCCGGCGCAATGTCGTCGGCGACCAGCAGCCTTATCCAGTCGAGCGCTTCGGAGGTCGATGGCTTCTTCTTCAGCCCCGGCACCTCGCGGATCTCGTAGAACTGGGTCAGCGCCGCCCGCACCAGGTTCTGCTTGATGCCGGGATAGTGGACATCGACAATTCTGTGCAGCGTGTCGACGTCGGGAAAGCGGATATAGTGAAAGAAGCAGCGACGCAGGAAGGCGTCCGGTAGCTCCTTCTCATTGTTGGAGGTGATGATGACGATCGGCCTTACCGCGGCACGGATAGTTTCGCCGGTCTCGTAGACGAAGAACTCCATCCGATCGAGTTCCTGCAGCAAATCGTTGGGGAATTCGATGTCGGCCTTGTCGATCTCGTCGATCAAAAGCACAACCTTTTTACCGGCCGCGAACGCCTCCCAAAGTTTGCCGCGCTTGATGTAATTCCTGATGTCGTTGAACCTGCTATCGCCGAGCTGGCTGTCGCGCAGGCGCGAGACCGCATCATACTCGTAAAGGCCCTGCTGCGCCCTGGTGGTCGACTTGACGTGCCATTCGATCAGATCGAGGCCGAGTGCCGCCGCCACCTGGCGCGCCAGTTCCGTCTTGCCGGTGCCGGGCTCGCCCTTAACCAGCAAGGGCCGCTCCAGCGCGATCGCCGCGTTGACGGCCACCATCAGATCCTTGTCGGCGACATAGGCCGCCGTGCCTTCGAAACGCATTTTTGCTCCTTGGTTGCCATGACAACCGTAAGGAGGCGGACTTGCCAGTGCAAGGCACGGCGGCGCTTGGCGCTGAACAGAAGCAACGGATTTGCAGAGAATAAAGTCGCCGGCCACGCTGTCTCTCTGGCGCTTGCCCGATGAGCCGCCTATATTGCGGGTGACGGTCTGTGCTTCCCGGCAGGAGAACATTTTCCCCGGGGCCTTAACGATCCTTAGGGAGCTGTCCCTGGGAAGACCCGTGGGTTTTCTCACACGGCGCCCACCTACTTTGTAGGTTCCCGGGATCGCTCTCTCCACCGGTTGTGTGGACCGTCGCTTCTCCAAGGCGTCTCCACGCATTCGGTGAATGATACGGTGGAAACGCCGCTCTTCTCCATTCAAATCTGGCCTTCTCCAGCGTTGGCGCATGACATTGTCTAGAGACCTGAAAAAGCAGCTTCGCCGCGAGGCACTTGGGCGCCGCGACGCGCTCGATGAATTCTGGCGGGTGGAGATCGCGCTGGAAATGGCTGAGACTGCGCGCGATCACCTCCACATCGAAGCGGGTCAGATCGTTTCCGGCTTCTGGCCGATGCGTTCGGAGGTCGACGTCAGGCCGCTGATGTTTGCGTTGCGCGAGAAGGGCGCACGGCTCTGCCTGCCGGCCATTCTCGACAAGACCACCATCGTCTTTCGCGAGCTGGTGCGCGGCGCGCCGATGGTCGAGATGGGTTTCGGCACGGTCGGTCCGCATGAGGAGGCTGAGGTGCTCGATCCCTCGGTGATGCTGGTGCCGCTCGCCGCCTTCGACGCGCGAGGCCATCGCATCGGCTACGGCGCTGGCTATTACGACCGCGCCATCGCCAGGCTGATCGACAAGGGACAGCCGCCGCGACTGATTGGCATCGCCTTCGATTGCCAGGAGGTGGCGCAGGTGCCGGATGAGGACCATGACGTCATCATCGCGGAAATACTCACCGAGAGCGGGTTGCGCCGCTTCGTGCCAAAATTGTAGATAAATGGACGCATGATCTTTCACTGGCGTCATGCAGCTTTTGCTTCGCTGACCTTCGGTGCGGGATCATATGAGACTTCTCTTCCTCGGTGACATGGTTGGAAAAACGGGACGCACCGCGGTGTGGGAACAACTGCCCGGGCTGATCTCCGACTTCAAACTCGATTTCGTCATCGTCAACGGCGAGAACGCCGCCGGCGGCTTCGGCATCACCGAAGACATCTTTCGCGAGACGATCGCGGCCGGCGCCGATGTCGTCACCACGGGCAACCATGTCTGGGATCAGCGCGACGCGCTGGCCTTCGCGCCGCGCGAAGAACGTTTCCTGCGCCCCTCCAACTTTCCCAAGGGCACGCCCGGACGCGGCTCCGGCGTCTACATCGCCAGGAGCGGCGCGCGCGTGCTGGTCGCCAACATCATGGGCCGGGTGTTCATGCATCCCGAGCTCGACGACCCGTTCCAGGCCGGCGAACGCGAGCTTGCCGCCTGTCCGCTCGGCGAGCAGGCGGATGCGGTGGTCATCGACTTCCACGCCGAGGCGACCTCGGAAAAGATGTGTTTCGCGCATTTCGTCGATGGCCGTGCCAGCCTCGTCATCGGCACCCACACACACCAGCCGACCGGCGACCACCAGATCCTCAATGGCGGCACCGGCTACATGTCCGACGCCGGCATGTGCGGCGACTATGATTCCTCGCTCGGCATGGACAAGGAGGAACCGCTCAACCGGTTCCTGTCGAAAGTGCCGAAAGGGCGCTTCGAGGCCGCCACCGGACCGGCGACATTGTGCGGCGTCGGGGTCGACATTTCCGACCGCACCGGGCTGACGGAGAAGATCGCGCCGTTTCGTCGCGGCCCGCGGCTGGAGGAAACCGCCCCGTCCTTCTGGTCGTGACATTGATATAGCCGCGCATAGTACCTAACTGCCGGCGACACTGCTCTAGATCGTTAATAGAGGGGACGACCTCCATGCAGCTCATCGAATTCCTGGCGCCGCATTTTCAATTCGCGTCCGATCCAACGGCCTGGGTCGCGCTGCTGACGCTGATCGTGCTGGAGATCGTTCTCGGCATCGACAATCTGATCTTCATCTCGATCCTGACCAACAAGCTGCCGGTAGCCCAAAGGGCCCGCGCACGCCGCCTCGGCATCTCGGCGGCGCTGGTCATGCGGCTAGTGCTGCTGGCCACCATTTCGATCATCGTTCAGTTGACGACGCCGGTGTTCACCGCCCTCGGCCGCGGCTTTTCCTGGCGCGACCTGATCCTTATCGCCGGTGGCCTGTTCCTTGTCTGGAAGGCAACCAAGGAAATCCATCACACGGTCGATCCCGACGACCACAAGGACACGATGCTGGGCGAGACGCTGCAGATCAGCCTTGCCGGTGCGATCTTCCAGATCCTGCTGCTCGACCTCGTCTTCTCCATCGATTCGATCATCACCGCCGTCGGCATGACCGACGAGATCGCCATCATGTATATCGCCGTGATCGTCGCGGTCAGCGTGATGATGCTTGCGGCCGGACCGCTGGCGGACTTCATCGCCAGGAACCCGAGCATCGTCATGCTGGCGCTGGGCTTCCTTTTAATGATCGGCATGACGCTGATCGCCGACGGCATGGGTTACCATGTGCCCAAGGGCTATATTTATGCGGCGATGGGCTTTTCGGCGCTCGTCGAGGGGCTCAACATGCTGGCCCGACGGCGCAAGAAGGCGAAGGCGGGCGGCGGGCACTGAGGGGCGGCGGATACCAAACCGAGATCAATCGCGTGCTCCGTCACCATGTGATTGAACAGGAAAAACGGCGATCTTGAGCCGGTTCAGTTCGTCGGCACACCCTTCGGGTGACGGTCGCCGATCAGGTCGAGCGTCAGGCCGTGTTCCAGCCACGCCTTGGCGCCGGCCAGCACGAGGGTGAAGCCGCCGGTTGAACCGATGGCCTCCTTCACCTGCTCGTCGCCGTTGCCGGCGAAACCGAAATTGCGAACCTCCACAAAGGTCGCATCGCCGGGCATTTCGGTGAAGGTCCAGACCACCGTGGTCGGCGGATCGCTCCACTGCATGACGATCTTGTCGTTCGCGACGATCTCGCTGACATCGACTGTCGTCGAGACGCCGTACATGCGCCACTCCCAACGAACCTGCTTTCCGCTGTCGAGACGGCCGCTGCCGTGGGTGAACCAGAATTTCGTGGTGATTGCCGGATCGACGATGGCCTCGAACACGTGGGCGACAGGCCGCCGGATCAGCATGCCGGCTTCGGCGGTCGGTGTCTCGCGGATTTCCATGGGATTGTCCTTTCCGGGCTTGGCGCTCACCAGGCGTCTGGTTCGCGCAGCATGTGAACGATGCTGGCTGGATTGCTGATCCAGCCGCCGCGGAAGCCCTCGCCCAGAGGCTCGATAGCATCGCAACGCACAATTCCGGCCCTGGCGAAATGATCCGCAGCGGCGGGAAAATCATCGGCAAACAGCTCCAGCCACACTTCGGCTTGGCTCATCATCGGCGCTTCATCGATCCACAAGCGGTTGGGACCGAGCTCGAAGCCGATTGCCGGCGCCTTATCGGTGAACGGCTTCAGGCCGACGACGTCGCGGTAGAAGGCGACCGTCGTCTCATATTGGTGTGGCGGCACCTTCATGGCGATATTGATGCCACCGGTGATCTTCGCGGTCATTGCGGGCTCCGTCGTCATGTTCAGATATTGGTCTCGTTGGCGGGTTCGCCCTTCATCTCGCTGCGGTAGTAGCCCTCGCGCAAATTGATGCCGTATTCGACATAGGCCTTCATGCAGGCCAGCATCTGCGACCAGCCCTCGCAGTTGAGGTAGGATTTCTTCAGGCCGACCGCACCTTCCCGCCAGCCGCTCTCGGCGATGGTGACGAAGGTGCCGCCATCGTCGAGCGGTTCGAAATTCATCTCGACGCGGGTCTTGTAGGCCGGCTTGCCGTCGGCATCGGCGGCATCCCAGCGCAGCACGATGCGGCTGTCCTTGACCACCTCGTCGACCTCGACCGGCACCTTGCCCCACCAGACGACACTGGCACCCGCTTCCAGCGGCGCGCTGGCACCGCCGATCGTGGTGAAATAGCCGCTGAGTTTCGTTGGATTGACGACCGCGTCGAAGACGTCGGCGACCGGCCTGCCGATGCGTCCTGAAACACTGAATCCAAGTGACATATCCACAACTCCTTCCCTTGATTGGCCGAAGGATATGTTATAGAAATATAACATGTCAAGCCGATCGCAAGACGACAATGTTTTCAAGGCGCTGGCGCATCCGCGCCGGCGCGAAATCCTGGATCAGCTGAAGGATGCGCCAAGGACCACCGGCATGCTGTGCGATGCGTTTCCCGATATCGATCGCTGCACCGTGATGCTACACCTCAAGGTGCTGGAGGAGGCCGACCTCATCGTCGCGCGGCGCGACGGACGCGAGCGCTGGAACCATCTCAACGCGCTGCCGATCAAGCAGATCCATGACCGCTGGATCAGCCAGTATGCCGGCCATGCGCTCAGCATCATCGACCGGCTGAAGTCGGATCTGGAGGCGTGAGCGGTGGCGGCGATCCATGTCGTGCGTCCCATGCGCCGTGTGGCTGGACGAATTGAGCCGATTTATCTATAAGCCGGCCATTCCGACAGAGAACGCCGTGCTTCCACGAGTTGCACCTGGGACGCTCTGAAATTTTGAATTCGAGCATTGCGCAAGTCGAGGTGAGATCACCTGCTTCGGATGCTCTAGCCGAGAACACGACAGGGGTGCCATGGCTGGCCATTCACAGTTCAAGAACATCATGCACCGCAAGGGCCGCCAGGATGCGGTGCGGTCGAAAATGTTTTCCAAGCTGGCGCGCGAAATCACCGTCGCCGCCAAGAGCGGTACGCCCGACCCATCGATGAACCCGCGCCTGCGCCTGGCGATCCAGAACGCCAAGGCAGTGTCGATGCCGAAGGACAACATCCAGCGCGCCGTCAACAAGGCCTCGATGGGCGACGCCGAGAATTACGAAGCCGTGCGTTATGAGGGCTATGGTCCAGGTGGCGTCGCCGTCATCGTCGAGGCCCTGACCGACAACCGCAACCGTTCGGCCTCGAACGTGCGCGCCGCCTTCACCAAGGCGGGCGGGGCGATGGGTGAAACCGGCTCGGTGTCGTTCATGTGGGACCGCGCCGGCGAGATCTACTATCCGGCATCGGCCGGCAGCGCCGACAAGATCATGGATGCGGCGATCGAAGCCGGCGCCGATGATGTCGAGTCCGATGAGGAAGGCCACACGATCTATTGCGCCTTCGAAAATCTCGGCGAGGTATCGAAGGCTCTGGAAGGCGCGCTCGGCGAGGCCGAATCGGTGAAGCCGATCTGGCGGCCGCAAAACAATGTTCCGGTCGACGAGGAGCGGGCACAATCGCTGATGAAGCTGGTCGCCACTCTCGAGGATGACGATGACGTGCAAAGCGTCTACGCCAACTTCGAGGTCGATGACGAGACGATGGCCAAGCTCAGCGCGGCATGAGCGAAAAAGCGCTTCCCATCATCCGCATCACCTATTGCACGCAGTGCCAGTGGCTGCTGCGTGCCGGCTGGATGGCGCAGGAGCTGCTGTCGACCTTCGGCACCGATCTCGGCGAGGTGACGCTAGTGCCTGGCACCGGCGGCATCTTCACCATTTCCTGCAACGATACTCTGGTTTGGGACCGCAAGCGCGATGGCGGCTTTCCAGACGCGGCCAAACTCAAGCAGCTTGTGCGCGACGTCATCGATCCGGATCGCGATCTCGGCCATTCGGATCGAAAAACAAAGGCCTGAAGAGCGTCGGCAGCACCGTCACTTACGTCGCAACGCTCCGAAAGCCGCGCCTACGGCGATGCCCATAGCGATGCCGATTGGCAGATCATCCAGAGCGGCGCCGATCGCCGAGCCGACACCAACTCCGATGGCCATGCCGAAGGCCATGTTTGAGTACTGATCCTTCAAGATCCGTCTCCAAAAAACGTCCTGAACTTTTCAGGCGCGGAGCCTCACTGTCGGCCATCGATGGCTCCGCCCATTGCGGTCAACGCGCGGCGAACCAGAAGGATGCCAGCGCGGCTATGCCGCTGACGGTGCGGACATGGTTCCACATCACCCATTCATTGAGGTATCGCGACCACAGACTTGCGCCGCTGGCGCTTGCCGGATCGACGGTGGCGAGCGCATCGTTCAGCGGGACGTTGAAGACCATCGTCACCACCACGATGCCGATGAGATAGACCAGGCTACCGGCAATCAGCCAGAGCGAACCCGACTGGCTCCAGTCCATCACCGCGCCGGCGCCGACAATGAGGCACGCAAGCGCCGTGCCGAACAACGCTGTCATGAACAGCGGCGTCACAGCGGTCACATTGATCGAATTCATCGCCGCGATGCCGCCAGCGGCCGGCATGCGGCCGAGGCCCGGCATGACGAAGGTGGAAAAGGCGAAGAAGACGCCGCCGATGACGCCCGAGCCGATTGCGGCGATGAAGATGAGGATGGGCAGAACTTTCGCGATCATGTCAGTTGCTCCAGATGCCGGTTGCGGTTTCTTCTGCTTAAAATATGAGTATTCCTCACATTTGCAAAATGTGATAAACCCTCGTATTTGACGAGTCAAGCGATTTTGGTGGTATGAGAGATAGTCATGGAAGATGCGGCCTCGCCGGTTTCCCCTCAGGAGCAGATCGCTTCGCCGCGCCGGGCGCCAAGCCAGCAGCGCAGCCGCGAACGGGTCGAGCGGATGCTGGCCGCCGCTTCGGCGCTGATTGCCGAGCAAGGCAGCGACGCCATGCGCATGGGTGAAGTGGCGGAAAGGGCCGGTGTGTCGATCGGCTCGCTCTACCAGTTCTTTCCGGACAAGCGGGCGATCATCTGGGCACTGGCCGAGCGCTATACCGCAGAGAGCCAGGCCTGCATCTCGGCCGCACTAGCCGGAGTCAGTGACGCCGAAGGGCTGGGCCAAGCGTTTTCGGAACTCATCGATATCTACTACCGGCTGTTCCTGGCGGAGCCGGTGATGCGCGACATCTGGTCGGGCACGCAGGCCGACAAGGCGTTGCGCCAGCTCGAGCTCGCCGACAGCCGGGCCAATGCGGAGTTTCTGACCACGGTGCTGAAACGACTGCGACCGGCGGCCGATCCGGTGGCGCTGGAAACGACGGCGTTGCTGGTCTGGCAGATGGGTGAAGCCGCCATGCGGCTGGCGATCTCGGTCGAGCGGCAGGAGGGCGACAGGCTGGTCGCCGCCTACAAGCGGATGGCACTCAGGGAATTGCTGGCTGAATAGCAGGCGGAAAAGCGCCAGGATGAATGCTGCAACAAAAAACCCGCCACAAGGGCGGGTTTTCGATCTGCGATAGGTGTTCGCCCTTAGAGGCCGAAACCTTCGAAACGCTTCTTGAACTTCGACAGGCGGCCGCCGCGGTCGAGCAGGGTCTGCTGGCCGCCGGTCCAGGCCGGGTGGGTGGTCGGGTCGATATCGAGGTTCATCGTATCGCCTTCCTTGCCCCAGGTCGAACGGGTCATGTATTCGGTGCCGTCGGTCATGACGACCTTGATGGTGTGGTAATCGGGATGAATGTCGGTCTTCATGGTTCGGTTCCTGGCTTGCCGGCGCTGCTGACGGGCATAAGCCTGCGTCGATGCGCCCCTTTTTAAAACTCGAAGCCGCAGCTATTGAGGAGCCACGGCTTCTAAAACGGTCGGCGAGCCTATACATCAGCCGGAATTGAATCACAAGGCCGCGGCAAGCGCATATTGAAGCGCATGGCTCAAAGGGCGGCTAGAGGAAACACTGGGATGGCGCACATCAGCAGCGCAGACGAGCGCCGGCGCTCGCTCAAGCCGCTCGGGCGCCTGTTTCCGTATATCGCGCACTATCGCACGCTGTTCATCGGCGCCCTCATCTCGCTGGTCATCGCCGCGACAACGACCCTGGCGCTGCCGCTCGCGGTACGGCGCATGATCGATCATGGGTTCTCGTCGGCCAACACCATCTTCATCGCCGAATATTTCGCCGCGCTGGTGGCGATGGCCGCGCTGCTGGCGGCGGCATCGGCCGGCCGCTACTACTTCGTCATCACGCTTGGCGAACGCGTCGTCGCCGACATCCGCCGCGATGTCTTTGCTCATGTGACGACGCTGTCGCCTTCCTTTTTCGATACCGCCCAGTCGGGCGAGATCGTGTCGCGGCTCGCCGCCGACACCACGCAGGTCAAGTCCGCGGTCGGGGCGACGGCCTCGGTCGCGCTGCGCAACGTCATCCTTGGGCTCGGTGCTCTGGGGATGATGGTGATCACCAGCCCGAAACTGTCCGGCCTGGTGATTGCCGCTATTCCCGTCATCGTGCTGCCGCTGGTCGCTTTCGGCCGCTCGGTGCGGCGCAAGTCACGGCAGGCGCAGGACACGCTGGCCGATGCGACAGCCTATGCCAGCGAACAGGTCGGCGCGGTGCGCACGCTGCAGGCCTTCACCAACGAGAAGCTGGTCACCGGCCATTTCTCGGCTGCGGTGGAAGCCGCTTTCGAGGCGGCGCGCGCCTCGATCTTCGCGCGCTCCTTCCTCACTTTCTTTGCCATTTTCACCATCTTCTCGTCCGTCGTGGCGGTGCTGTGGTTCGGCTCGCGCGACGTGCTCGAAGGCTCGATATCGCCGGGCACGCTCGGCCAGTTCCTGCTCTATTCGGTGTTTGCCGCCGGCGCGCTGGGTGCGCTGTCGGAGGTGTGGGGCGAGCTTGCGCAAGCTGCGGGTGCTGCCGAACGGCTGACCGAGATCCTGGCCGAGAAACCGGCGATCCATGCTCCGGCAGATCCGAAGCCACTGCCCGCGGTCGCTAAGGGCGAGATAGTCTTCGACAACGTCTCCTTCTCCTACCCGGCGCGGCCCGACCGCGCCGCCGTGCACGGCTTGAGCTTTCAGGTCATGCCCGGCGAAACGGTAGCGATTGTTGGGCCGTCAGGGGCTGGCAAGAGCACGGTGTTTTCGCTGATCCTGCGCTTCTACGATCCCGAAACAGGCAAGATCCTGATCGATGGCGTCGACGTGCGTGAGGCCGATCCCGTTTCGGTCCGCCAGCGCATCGCCATCGTGCCGCAGGACGTCACCATCTTCGCGGCCACCGCGAGCGACAATATCGGCTTCGGCCGGCCGGGCGCCAGCAAGGCCGAGATCGAGACGGCGGCGAAGGACGCACTCGCCGACGAATTCATCCTCAGGCTGGAAAAAGGCTATGACAGCCAGGTCGGCGAACGCGGCGTGACGCTTTCCGGCGGCCAGCGCCAGCGGGTGGCGATCGCCCGCGCCATTCTGCGCGACGCGCCGATCCTGCTGCTCGACGAAGCCACCTCCGCGCTCGATGCCGAAAGTGAGACGCTGGTGCAGATCGCGCTGGAACGCCTGATGCAGGGCCGCACCACGATCGTCATCGCCCACCGGCTGGCAACGGTGCTGAAGGCCGACAGGATCCTGGTCATGGATGGCGGCTCGATCGTCGAGGAAGGCACGCATCAGAGCCTGGTCGCCAAGGGCGGCATCTATGCGCGGCTGGCCAAGCTGCAATTCGAAACAGGCGCCAGCGCCTTCAAGGGGGCGGCGGAGTAGTTCAAGCTGTCTGCACTCCTGAAGTGCCGGCCGCCCTACGCCGTTCCATAGCGCTGCTTCAGATGGTTCACGAGATAGGTGGCGTTGAGCTTTTCGCCGGTTGCGCGCTCGAGCAGATCCGGCGTCGACCAGCGTGATCCCTGCGACCAGATTTTTTGGCGGCGCCAGTCGTTGATCGCCTCGAAATTGCCTTTGGCAAGATCCTCGTCGGCTGAAGGATGTTCCCGCGTCAGCGCCGCCCATTGCTGCGCAGCCATCATCGCGCCCAGCGTGTAGGAGGGGAAGTAGCCGAAGGCCGCACCCGGCCAATGCACGTCCTGCATCGGCCCGTCGGCGGGGTTGTCAATGGTGGAAAGGCCGAGATAGTCGCGCATCTTGGCGTCCCAGGCTTCGGGCAGGTCGGCCACCTCCAGTCGGCCCGAGACGAGCTCCTGTTCCAATTCGTAGCGCAGGATGACATGCAAGGGATAGGTCACCTCGTCGGCATCGACACGGATCAGGCCGCGCTCGACGCGATGCACATGCGGCAGGATATCGTCGAGCGACCAGGCTTCGCCGAGATGCTTTTCGACCACCGGCAGCGCCCAGCGCCAGAAGGCCGGGTTGCGGCCGAGCTGCTTTTCGACGAACAGGCTCTGGCTTTCATGCACGGCCATGCCGCGCGCCTTGCCGAGCGGCCAGTGCGACCATGTCTTCGGCAGGTTCTGTTCGTAGAGCGCATGGCCGGTTTCGTGCAGCACACCCATCAGCGCCGACAGGAAATCGGAGGTCTTGTAGCGGGTGGTTATGCGGACATCGCTCGGTACGCCGCCGCAGAAAGGATGGTGCGACACCGATAGCGACCCGTGTGTCAGGTCGAAGCCGACCGCCGCCATCATGGCAAGGCCAAGCTCGCGCTGCCGGTCGATCGCGTAGGTGCCCGAAAGCGGCTTCAACGGGCGCTTGCGCAGCCGCGCGTCCTGGATCGCCAGCGCCTCCGGTACAAACCTCTTCAGGAAAGCCTTCAGGTCGGTGAACACCGGCGTGATATCGGCGGTGCGGTTGCCAGGATCGTACTGTTCCATCAGCGCGTCATAGGGGGCAAGGCCGAGCACGTCGGCACGCAGCGCCGCCTCCTCGCGCACCAGCGCCACCACGCCCTCCAGCGCCGGCTGGAAGGCCGCCCAGTCGTTCTTGGCGCGCAGGTCGCGCCACAGCTGCTCACAGCGCATGCGAGCCGTCGTCTGGCGTTCGACGAATTCGACCGGCAGGCAGGTCAGGTTGGTGTACTGCCGCCGCAGTTCCGCGACGGCGGCCCGTTGCTCTTCACCAAGCGCCTCGCCTTCTGCGACAGCGATCCAGTCCGCTATCTCCGGCGCCGTTGCCCTGGTGTGATACATGCCGGCCAGTGCCGACATCGCCTCGGCACGCTTCTCGCCGCCGCCGACGGCCATGTGAGTGGCTTCGTCGGCGCCGAGGATGGCCAGCGCATGCTCGAGCGCTTCGAGCTTATGGCCGAGATCATCGAGTTTCTGAAAGGACATGGCGGCTTCCGTGATTGAGGACGGCGCGAAAAGACACCAACGCAAAAGCCTTGGCAACCCTCAGGCACTGTGCCGGGAATGCATCTTGCGCTGATGCGGTCATGCGTGAAATGCTGCAGCCACAGTTGAGGGGAACAGCATGATCGGCGACATCCTGGTTGGGCTGGTGGCCTTGATCCATGCCTACATCGTCTATCTCGAGATGGTGCTTTGGGACACGCCGCGCGGGCACCAGGCTTTCGGTTTGACACCCGAATTCGCCGGTGCCTCGAAAGTACTCGCCGCCAACCAGGGGCTCTACAACGGTTTCCTCGCCGCCGGCCTCATCTGGGGGCTTTACCTCGGTGCTGCCGGTTTCCAGGTCAAGGTTTTCTTCCTGTTGTGCGTCGCCATTGCCGGCCTCTATGGTGCGGCGACGGTCGGCCGCAAAATCCTGTTCATCCAGACCGTGCCGGCGATTGCCTCCCTGATCGCGGTCTGGCTGGGCTGGTAAAAGGACGCCCGCGGAATTGAGTCCCGAGGGCGTCGGGCGGCCCTTCCTCTTGGACCGTCAGGGGCTACGGCTTCAGCCGTTCGGGTAGTTGCCGCCGTCGGCGCCGTCGCCCATCAGGAAGCCACTGCCGGTATTGAGCCTCAGCCGTTGGTCGACATTGTCGAGGCGGCGTAGCAGGTCATGGTATTGCGCGGCCGGTATCCTGCCATGATCCGACGCCGCGATTTTCTCAGCTGCCTGGGTAATGTGCGCGGTGCGCATTTCCAGCCGCTGCGCCACGGCCAGGGTGATGTTGTTGGCCCGCTTGGCGTCGACTATGCCTTGGCGAACGCCCTGGACCTGTTGGATGACACTGTCGATCCGGGGCCCCGTGAAATCGGTCGGGTCGGTTGCGTCGAGAGCACCCTTGTGATGGCCGGCGGCATAGGCGCCGGCAAGCGGAACGGCGATGAGAAACGCCGCGAGTGTTGCAGTTCTAAGCGGTGTCCTGGGAGTGAAAGAGCGCATCACGCGTCTCCTCTTGTAGAGGAAGGCGGCGGTTGTTCCGCCTGCCTTCTGGCCTTTGGGCCGTCCGGTTCCGTCGTGTCGCGATGCGGGAGACTCATCGCCGGCGGTTCTCAGCCCGGGCGGGAAGCTAGGACCGCCCTGCGACAATGTGTAATTAAAAAAAGATAATCTTTTCAGGTCTTGCCGGCGTCAGTCCACGCCCTAGAGTTGAGCCGACGAACAAATTCGCGTGAGCTCGCGTGATGAGAGATCAACGTTCGGTGAGCTTCAGTTCAATACGGCGGTTCTTGTTCCGCGCCTCTTCTGTGTCGGCGGCATCGAGCGGCTGAAACTCACCGAAGCCGGCGGCGACGAGCCGGTTGGCCGGCACGCCGTTCTCGATCAGAAATTTCACCACCGAGGTCGAACGCGCCGTCGACAACTCCCAATTGTCGCGATAGCGGCCGGTGCCGGAGAGCGGCTTGTTATCGGTATGGCCGTCGACGCGCAGCACCCAGTTGATTTCGGGCGGGATTTCCTTCTGCAACTCGATGATGGCGTCGGCGAGTTTCTTCATCTCGACCTTGCCGGCATCGTTGATCACCTCGGAGCCGGTCGGGAACAGCACTTCCGACTGGAAGACGAAGCGGTCGCCGACGATGCGGATATTCTCGCGGTCGGCGAGGATTTCGCGCAAGCGGCCGAAGAAGTCGGAGCGGTAGCGGTTCAGTTCCTGCACGCGCTGCGCCAACGCGACGTTCAGGCGGCGGCCGAGATCGGCGATCTTGGTGTTGGAATCGCGGTCGCGGGTTTCGGAGACGTTGAGCGCATCCTCGAGCGCGCCGATCTGCTTGCGCAAGGCCGCGATCTGCTGGTTGAGGATCTCGACCTGGCTCAGCGCCTGCTGACTGATCTGGCGCTGGTTATCGAGTTCGCCGCCCAGTGCCGCGGCGCGTTGGTTGGCGGCGTCACCGGCGCCCGCGCCTTGCGCCAGCAATTGTTCGAGCCGGCTCTTTTCCGCTTCGGTCGCCGACAGCGATGCCTGCAGATTGGCCAGCGAGTCATCCTTGTCCTGCGTTGATGAGCGCTCCAACGCCAGAAGCTGGGTCAATTCGTTGATTTGCGAGTTGAGGCGCGTGAGTGCCGTATCCTTGCCGGAAATTTCGCGACCGAGCAGGAACTGCGCCAGAACGAAGACGGTGAGCAGGAACATGATGGCCAGCAACAGCGTCGACAGCGCGTCGACGAAGCCCGGCCAATAGTCGATGCGGCGATCGGTGCGCCGGCCCCTGGCGAGTGCCACGTCAATGCACCCCAGGCTTCTTCAGGGCATCGGCGATCTTTTCCAGCGTGTTGCGCATCGCCTTCTGTTCGTCGGACTGGGCCTCGACCCAGTCGCGCATGATCTGCTGTTCCGAGCGCATGTTCTTGACCAGGCCGGAAATGCCGTCGGCGAGATTGGCCATGGCGGTGGCGACGCGTGGATTGGAGCCGCCGCCATTCTCCTGCATGCTGCGCAATCTTTCCGACAGGACCCGGATCTCGTCCGAGGATTCGGCCTTGGCCGGGTCAGAGACGACGATGTCGGACGACAGGTCGGTAACCGAGGACAGCCAGTTTTCCAGCTCGGTGTAGAAGCGCGTTTGGGCGCGGCCGGCCTGCAGGTCGAGGAAACCGAGCACCAGCGAGCCGGACAGGCCGAAGAGCGAGGACGAGAAGGCCGTGCCCATACCGGCCAGCGGCGCGGAAAGCCCTTGCTTGAGCGAATCGAGCACAGCCGCGGCGTCACCGGTGCCCGGATCGAGCGATTCAATCGTCTCGCGGATCGAGCCGATAGTGTTCAACAGGCCCCAGAAGGTGCCGAGCAGGCCGAGGAATACCAGCAGGCCGACGAGGTAGCGCGAGGTGTCGCGGCTTTCGTCGAGGCGCGTGGCGATGGAGTCGAGCATGGTGCGCATCGAGCTGGTCGAGAAAGCCGTGGCCGAGGAGCGGCCGATCATCGCCTTCATCGGCGCCAGCAGCACCGGTTCGGTGGTCTCCGAGCCGGCTCGGAAGGAGTTGACCCAACGAACTTCGCGAAACAGCCGTCCGACTTGGGCGAAGGCCAAGAGGATGCCGACCACCAGCACGCCCACGATCAGCCCGTTGAGGCCGGGATTGCTGCTGAAGGCGGTCGAGATCTGCCGGGTCAGGATGGCGGCGATGAAGGCGACGATGGCCAGGAAGATCACCATGGTCAGCAAAAAGACCTGCGGGCTTGAGAGTTTGTGCGGGTCGTAGATTAGGACATCAGAGCGCCTGCCCATGCCGAAGGATTTGAGAAAAGCCATCCGTGCCCCGTTTCCGATGCCGCCGCGATCACGTAAAGCGCGACTCTAAACGGAATTGTGACCAAATTGAATGGCGCTTGGCAAGATTGCCGCGTCGACGTCTGTGTCAGAGCCGATTGATGACCAGACAGTCGACCATGGCGGCCAGATGCAGGCCGGCGCCGGTGACGACGAAACCATGCCACAGCGCATTGTGGAAGCGCAGCCCCTTCCAGGCAAAGAAGACGACGCCGCAGGAGTAGACGATGCCGCCGGCGACGATGAGGGCGATCGACATCGTCGGCAGCGTCTGGACAAGGGGCTTGACCAGGATGATGCCGCTCCAGCCGATGGCGAGATAGAAGCCGATGGCCAGCCGGTCGAAACGGCCGGGAAAAAACACCTTGATGGCAATGCCCAGCACCGCTGCGGTCCAGACCAGGACAATCATCCAGCTCGCCAATGGCGAGCCTTCGAGCTGGGCCAGGAAAGGCGTGTAGGTCGCGGCGATCAGCAGATAGATCGCGGCGTGATCGAAACGTCGCAAGACCCATTTCGCCGGCGACGACACTGGCCAAAGATTGTAGGTCATCGACACCGACAGCACGGTGAGCAGCGAGACCACATAGAAGGCGGCGGCAATGTATTCGCCCGGCCCGACACGAAAGGCCGACAGCGCCAGCAATGCCGAACCGACCGATATCGCCAGCACGATGCCGACCGCGTGGACGATGCCGTCAGCGATCATCTCGGCGCGCGAATAGTGCCAGCGTCCAACGAATGGGATGTCGGGGGTGGGATCGATGTCGTTCACTGCCGGGTTTCCTGCGCCGAGCGCTCCAATTTGGACGCTCGCAGGGCAGTATTTCAAGTCTTGTTTGCGGTTTTACGACTGCGGCGCTTCAGCACGGCATGCCTTCAACGCGGCTTTCCTGTCAACGAGAAGAGAGCGGCTTCTTCACGGCCTTCAGCAGGGCTCGCTGGATGACCTCGTTGCCGGCGACAACCGAGCCGTTGTCGAGCATGTCCTGGCCGCCATCCATGTCGGAGACGAAGCCGCCCGCCTCGCGGATCAAAAGCAGCCCGGCGGCGATGTCCCAGGCGGACAGGCCCGTTTCCCAGAACCCGTCCATGCGGCCGGCGGCGACATAGGCAAGGTCGAGCGAGGCGGAGCCCATGCGGCGGACGCCGGAGACTTCGGCCATGACATTGCGCAGCTCGACGAGGAAATTGCCGTGATGGCCACGGCCGAGATGCGGCATGCCGCAGCCGATCACCGTGTCGACCAGTTTGATGCGTCCGGCGACGCGCAAGCGGCGGTCGTTCATGAAAGCGCCGCCGCCGCGTTCGCAGGTGTAGAGCTCGTCCATCGCCGGATTGTAGATGACGCCGGCAACGATCTGTCCCTGGCGTTCCAACGCGATCGAAACGGCAAAGAGCGGGATGCCGTGCAGGAAATTGGTGGTGCCGTCGAGCGGGTCGACGATCCAGCGATGCTGGCTGTCGTCACCCTCGACCGCGCCACGCTCTTCCATCAGGAAGGCATAGCCCGGCCTTGCCTTGGACAGTTCGGCAAAGACGATGTCCTCGGCCTTACGGTCGGCCTGACTGACATAGTCGCCGGGGCCTTTCATCGAGACCTGCAGGTTCTGCACCTCGCCGAAGTCGCGCGATAGCGAGCGGCCGGCCTTCATTGCGGCCTGGACCATGACGTTGAGGAGGGCTGAGCGTGCCATAGTGGTTCTTCCTGGTGCTTCGCTTTAGACACTGTCTTGATGCATGTCGGTGACCCAAAACCGGGGCCACCTGCGCGACATGCATCAGTCGGCGCGGCGCACGTAAGTGATTTCGTTGGTGTCGACGATGATGCGCTCGCCGGCGCCGATGAATGGCGGCACCAGCACGCGGATGCCGTTATCCAGGATCGCGGGCTTGTAGGATGAGGCCGCCGTCTGACCCTTCACCACCGGGTCCGCCTCGGTGATGGTCAGCGTCACATAGTCGGGCAGCGAAATGCCGATCGGCCGCTCTTCGTAGAGCTGGACCGTCACCATCATGCCGTCCTGCAGGAAGGCGGCGCGATCGCCGACGAAGTCCTTGTTCAGTTCGAGCTGCTCGTAACTTTGGGTGTCCATGAACACCAGCGCGTCTTCCTGCGCGTAGAGGAAGGAAAAGTCCTTCAGGTCGAGCCGGATCTGCTCGACCGTCTCGGCCGAGCGGAAGCGCTCATTGAGCTTGGTGCCGTTGATGAGGTTCTTCAGTTCGACCTGGTTGTAGGCGCCGCCCTTGCCGGGCTTGACGGTGTTGGTCCTGACCGCCACCCAAAGGCCGCCATCATGCTCGATGACATAGCCGGGACGGATTTCGTTGCCATTGATCTTGGCCATAATGAGGTGATCCGGGATGCTACCAACGGCCAGGCCGTGGTATGGGATGGTCGCTGCGAAAGCGATTTCGGGCTCCCAAGACCACAAAATGCCAGAAGAGGCAAGGGAGCGCCAAGTCGGGGTCGGGTTGGAGAGGCCGCTACGGCAGGCGGTTCGCCTTCTGCAGGGCCTGCTTGGTCTCGCCGTCGCTCAGCCCCTGCAGGAAATCGTCCATCTGCGGATCGATGAGGCCGGCGCGGCGGGCGACGATGTACCAGGCGCCGGCAAGGACGAGATCCGGATCGGTGCCGATGCCTTGCATATAGAGCTTGGCCAGGCGATTCTGAGCGGCGACATTGCCGCCTTCCGCCGCCTGCTTCGTCCAGCCGAAGGCGGATTTCAGGTCGCGCGCACCGCCGCGGCCTTCGATCATCCAGGCGGCGAGATCGATCTGCGCGGTGTCGTAGTTCTGTTGTGCCGCCTGCGCCAGCAGGCGCCTTGCCTGCACATCGTCACGCGGCCTGCCGCCGACGCCATTGGCGTAGATCTGCGACATCGCATACTGCGCGTCGGCAAGGCCCGTAGCGGCGGCGCGCTCATAGTAGGAGACCGCCTTCGCCATGCCGGCGTCGCCGGGGTCCTGCTGGACCAGCATCTGCGCGAAATTGAACTGCGCCAGCCGGTTGCCGGCTTCCGCGGCGGCCTGCATCAACGCATAGGCCTCCTTTTCGTCCTTCTTGACGTAGCGGCCGTCGAGCAGCATCAGGGCGTACTGGAACTGCGCTTCGGGTACACCCTGCTCGGCGGCCAACGCGTACCATTTCGCCGCCTCCGCCGAATTGAGCGGCACACCAAGCCCGCGCGACAGGATCTCGGCGACCAGGGTCTGCGCCGCCGGATCGCCGTTTTGCGCCCGGACCAGTGCCAGATTGTAGGCCGTCTTGTAGAGCCCGCGCTGGAAGGCGCCATAGGCCGCATCGGCGGGTTTTGCGCCGAAGCGGTCGGGGTTGACAGCGTCGGCGGAGGGCAGCGGCGTCGGTTCGGCCGTGGTGGCCGGCTGCGGCAGCGGCTGTTCGATCGGCTTGTTCGCGTGTGCGCCGACATCGGGTTTGGGCTGCGGCAGCAGGATGGTCTCGGCGGCCGCTGCCTGAACCATCAGCGCCGCAAGCAGAGCCTGGAGGGGGAGCCTCGCCCAGGGCACGTCAGTCCTCGAAGCGCGGCGCGGTTTCGTCGAGCAGCGCGTTGGCACTGGCGACGGCTGTCTTGGGATCGGTGCCGTCCGCGAATACGGCGCTCGACAGCGCCACGAACTCGGCACCTGTGGCACCCACCGCTTCGACCGAGGCAATGTCGGATCCGGCCATGACGATGCACGGGATCTGGATCATATCCGCCCACCATCTGCCGAGCGACAGGTTGCGCGGGTGCGGTTCTGGCTTGTTGTCGTAACCGAAGCGGCCGAAGAAGATGTAATCGGGCCGTGTTTCGCCAAGCTCAAGCGCGTCGTCACGTGTCTTGGCGCCGCCGGTGCCGACCATCATCTTTGCCTGGAAATGCTCGATCGTCTCGGCCAGTTCGGCCTTGGAGACCTCGACATGGATACCGTCGGCCTGGACGCGGCCAGCTATACGGGTGTCGCCGGCAATGATCACCGCCGCACCGGCGGCTTGCGCCGCGGGCACGACCTGTTCGGCGAAAGCCTGGAAGGAGGCCTCGTCCATGCCGTTCTCGGGCAGGATCAGCGACGCGACGTCGCCGCCTTCGAATGCCGCGGCGATACGGGCGGCCGGCACGCCGGGCGGCGCGATCAGCACGATGCGACAGCGATTGGGGGGCGTTGCGTCATTCATGGTTCTTCGGATCCCGCGTTTCGCCTATGCCGGGCGAAGATGGTTGGATTGCGGCATAGAGCAAAGTGCCCGCTTTGAACAGGCGGGCAGCCGGGATACCGATGTGGGCCCGCCGGACGCCGGCGGACCGCTTCATTTAACCGGGTGTGGACTTGCGATGGGCGTTTGGCCCTTCCACAGCCTCCAGCCGAGATTCATGCCGGCAGCGGCGATCAGAATCGCGGTGGCGCCGACGATCTGGCTCAGATACAGCCGATGGCCGAAGGCGACGACATCGACCAGAATGGCGACCACCGGGTAGATGAAGGATAGCGATCCCTGCAGATGCGTCGGCAGTTTCTGGATGGCGCCGTACATCAATATATACATCAGGCCCGTATGGACGATGCCGAGCGTCGCCAGCATGGTCCAGCTCCATGCATCGGCCGGAAGCTGCGAAAAATTGGCGAACGGAGCCAGCATAACGACGCCGACGCAGACCTGGATCAGTGCGATCAAGTGCGGCGGCGTGCCCTTGAGCTTCTTGGTGACAATGGCGGCAACGGCCCAGAAAAAAGCCGCTCCCAACGCCATGACGATGCCGGTAAAATAGTCCGTGCCGGCCATGTCGGCACTGGGTCCGGCATCAGGAGCGGCCTGCACGATCAGCACCATGCCGGCGAAGGCGATGGCCAGCCAGGTCAGCTTGGTCAGGGTCAGCCGCTCGGCGAAGAAGAGCGCGCCGAAGCCGACCAGCATGAAGGGCTGCGTGTTGTAGACAGCGGTGGCGATCGAGATCGACGCGCGGGAGAAAGCGCTGAACAGCAAAAGCCAGTTGACGACGATGGCGACGCCGCCGAGTGCGGCGATGCCGATGATACGCAATGACAGCCTGTTGCGCAGCAAGCCCAGCCCGGCGCAGATGATGAGCAGCGTCAGCGCGCCGAACGCGCAGCGCCAGAACACCACATCCATGATCGGCTGGCCGGACAGCACGACGAACCATCCGATCGTTCCCAGGATCGCCATTGCGGCGGACATTTCGACCGTGCCACGCACCGTGTCGTTCACAACAAACCTCCGTATCAGTTGAGCCGTTATGATCTCATGTGGTGACGCGGCTTTCTATCCGATAGGAAAGGAGATATTGATAAATGACCTAACTATATTAGGCCATGGTTCCAAATCAGCGGGAAATGTAAAATGCTTGATGATCTCGACCGAAATCTCCTCGAAATCCTAGTCAAGGATGCGCGGACCTCGCTGAAGGAGTTGGCCGCTCAGGTCGGGCTGTCATCGCCAAGCGTTTCGGAGCGGCTTCGACGGCTCGAGGAGCGCGGTGTCATCCGCGCGTTCACCGTCGAGATCGATCCGCTGGCGCTTGGCTATGCGTTGCAGGCGATCGTGCGCATCCGGCCTCTGCCGGGCAAGCTGCACATCGTCCAGAAGCTGATCGAGGAAATCCCCGAATTCGGCGAATGCGACAAGGTGACCGGCGATGACTGTTTCGTCGCCCGGCTGTTCGTGCGCTCGATCGGCGACCTCGACGGGATTCTCGACCGCATCGCCGACAAGGCCGAGACCAGCACCGCCATCATCAAGGCGCAGCCGATCCGGCGCCGGCCTCCACCGCTCGATGCAACGGCGCCTCGTGGCAGGGCAAAGCTCGTGCACGCATCCTGAACGGACTAGTCACGGCCGGTTTTCAGAGGACTGAATCGAAGGATCTCAAGCGGCCAATGTTCCTGCTGGTCTCGGCCAGTCGATAGGCAGTGCCTGCCATGGCAGTGTGCACAAGCCATGCCGATATTTGCTGTCGCTCAGCTCGGATTCTGGGTTATTCAAGCACCGACACGCTTTCCCTCCAGACCAGTTCCCTCCCATGTCAGGCCTGCTTTTCGATCCGTGGTTCTATGCGGCTGCCATTCCGGCGGTCATTCTGGTCGGCCTGTCCAAGGGCGGGTTTGGCGGCGCCGTCGGTTTCGTTGGCGTGCCGCTGATGGCGCTGACCATGCCCCCGGTGCAGGCGGCCGCTATCCTGCTGCCAATCCTGTGCCTGATGGACATCGTGTCGGTGTGGACATGGTGGGGTGTCTTTGACCGGAAGATGCTGTCCGACATGATGCCGGGAGCGGTCATCGGCATAGGGCTTGGCTGGCTGACGGCGGCATTGGTCACCGAAGGGGCAGTGCGGCTGATCGTCGGTGCCGTCGCCATAATCTTCGTCCTGCGCTGGCTCTATCTGCAGTTTCGCCATGGCGCCGGTCACGCGGCCGCGCCCAACCGCGTGGCTGCGGCCGCCTGGGGTACGGTCGCGGGCTTCACCAGCTTCGTTGCCCATGTCGGCGGCCCGCCCTTCCAGGTCTATGCCTTGCCGATCCGCCTCGATCCCAAGGTCCTGTCGGGCACGGCGGCGATCTTCTTTGCCGCCACCAATGCGCTGAAGCTGGTGCCCTATTTCGCGCTCGGCCAGTTCGACACCGCCAATTTGACGGCGTCGGCGGTGCTGATGCCGCTGGCGCCGCTCTCGACCATAGCCGGGGCGTGGCTGGTGCGGCGGATGCGCCCCGAAATCTTCTATCCCTTCACCTATGCAACCGTCGCGGTCGTGGCGCTGAAGTTGCTGTGGGACGGCATTGTTGGCCTGATGTAAAATAGGTGAGGCGGCTGCCGCCCTCTCTATCTGGGATCAGGCGGCGCTGGGTACGAGGCGACGGTTGCCGCCAAAGGCCAGTGCCGCGCCAACCAGGATGACCAGCACCATGCCGGCGAGGACGCCGATGTCACGCGCAGTCGGCTTGAGGACCATGTCGGCAATGATCACCAGCATCACCGCATAGTCGAAGCGTGCCGCGCGCATCATGCGGTCACCGATGGCAAGAACAGCCGATGTTACGCCCTCCTTGGCGATCATCTCGCCGATGCGCTCGCCGGTCGGCTTGAAGATGAGCATGCCGATCGAAAAGGTCGTGGCGTAGCCGGCAAGGCCGATCAGTATCCACAGGTCGGAGAAGCCGACCCAGAAGCTGCACATGATGAGGCCGAAGATCAGCGTCAGCATCGACATCGGCGCAAAAAACCTGCCGCCCAGTTGGCCGCTGGCGCGCATCGCCTGCAGCTTGTCCTCGATGTTGCCCGCCCGCTCGGCAAGCACGCCGAGAAGGAACAGCACGAAGCCACCACCAACCCACAGAACGGCCGAGATGACGTGAAGGAATTTGACGATCGAATACCAGTCCATGATGTGCTCCTTCAGTGTTCTGGTCGGATTTGCGGCGGCGTGATTTGCGCCGGCCGTCAGAGGAGCGGGCGTTTAGCGCGGTGCCTGTTTCGGAACGATGTCGCCTAAAGCCCGGCTTCGTTTCAGCGCAATGAAGAAGCGGCTGAGATAGTGAACGCGCTATCTGATTTCCTGCTAATATACGCATTGTCGGGAGGGAGTCGGCGCGATATCGTCCGGAATATTGCCGATGCTTGATAGTGCGCTAGCGTCGGGAGTCCGCGGCGACAACAGTCGCTTGACGATCAATCCACTCCCGCAAACGGGAAAGACATTTCGAGGGGAACATTATGCAAGGGGTAGCACGGAATTTCTTCACGCTGGCCATTATCTATGCGTTGTGCGGCATGGCGCTCGGTATCCACATGGCGATCAGCGAAGACCATGGCCAGATGCCAACCCATGCCCACACGATGGTCGCCGGATGGCTGATGTCGTCGGTCTTCGCCTTTTTCTACCATCTGTTTCCGGCCGTCGGGCAAAAGGTCCTGGCCAAGGTTCATTTCTGGCTGACTGCCATCAGCGGTATCGGGCTCATGATCGGCCTTTACATCCTGCTCGCCGGCAATCCGGGGATAGAACCGCTGCTCGGGATTTCCTCGATCGCGTTCTATGCGGGCATATTGCTGTTTGCCCTCATCGCTTTGCCGGCGGTCTGGAAGACGGCCTGAGCTGAACCAGAGGCAGTGAGGCTGTACTGTTACGGCACAGGATTGCGGCGTTCGGTCAAAAAACATCCGCGCCGTTAAGGCTTCATTAAGCTTTACAGGCGTTTACTATGTGCATCCAGTGATCTGGATTCTTACCGAGTGGTTGGAGCCACTTTGTTTGACGCCTCCCTGTTAAACTCCTGAGAGCCGCCTTATCCGCGGCTCTTTTTTTTGTCCGCATTTTCGGGGCAGGGGCCAGTGGACCGACGTTAACCTTCTGTTAAACATGTGCTTGCCTTCACCGGTGACGAAGCGCATTTTCAAGCTTCAGTCAGACGGGTTTCCGGGTGTATCGGCAGGGAGCCGAATCAGCCGGTTGCAAGTGCAGGGGCGTATCAATGAACGAGCTTTCGAAGGGCAGTGCGAAAACCGTCAAGCTGGCGGAACGCCGGGTTTTCTCGCAATCCTTCAAGCCGCTTTACCAGGAAGGTATGGGCCTCGTCGAACAGGCCGCCGAATACCTCGACGGCAAGGGCCGGGCCGAGGCGAAGAAACTATCCAGGCTGGCGGCCACCCTCTACGCGGCCGAATCGATGCGGCTGACCACCAGGCTTATGCAGGTTGCGTCGTGGCTGCTTTTGCAGCGCGCCGCCAACTCCGGCGAGATGACCCGCGACCAGGTCGCGTCTGAAAAATCCAAGGTGCGCCTCGACACCGCTTCCGCCCGTGACGAAGCCGCCGGCTGGGCCGAACTGCCCGAGGATTTCCTCGACCTCGTCACCCGCTCGCTGCGCCTGCAGGCACTGGTCCGCCGCATGGACGAGGAAATCTATGGCTCCGGCGCAGTGGCCGACATGCAGCCAGCGGCTCGCCGCCCCAATCCGGTTTCCGACCAGATCAGCCTGCTCAACACAGCTTTCGCCAGAGGCTAATGCATGTTGCCCAAAAGTGGGCCCCGGTTTTGGGAGAACGACATGCATCGCATCAAAAACCTAAAGCGCGTCGCCTGAATCCGTTCAAACGCGACGCGCTTTAGACCTCGGGCACTCCTCTGTTTCCGGTTTGTTCACATTTCGCTGGCATCGCTGTCCATCGGAGGTAGACTGGACGCATGGGGGAAGCGATTCGCATTATCGGTATCGATCCGGGGCTTCGGCGCACCGGCTGGGGGATTGTCGAAAGCCTCGGCAATTCGCTGCGCTTCATTGCTTCCGGCACCGTGAAGTCCGACGACAAGGCGGCTCTGGCGACGCGGCTCTGCCAATTGCATGACGGGCTCGCCGAAATCCTGCACCGCGCGATGCCGCACGAGGCGGCCGTCGAACAGACCTTCGTCAACAAGGACGCCGTGGCGACGCTGAAGCTCGGCCAGGCGCGCGGCATCGCCATGCTGGTGCCGGCGCGTGCCGGGCTCGTCGTTGCCGAATATGCGCCCAACGCCGTCAAGAAGGCGGTGATCGGCGTTGGTCATGGCGACAAGAAGCAGATCCACATGATGGTGAAGGTGCTGTTGCCGAAAGCCAGCTTCGATACCGAACATGCCGCGGATGCGCTGGCCATTGCCATCTGCCATGCGCATCATCGGCAGAGTATCGCGTACCGGATGGCGCTTGCCGGCCAGCTATGTTCTTGACTTGTTCACGCTGTGCGGATAAGTAATACCGCAAAGGTATTACCATGCGCGTGACCACCAAGGGGCAAGTTACGATCCCCAAGCCGATAAGGGACCGTCTGGGCATCGGCCCGGGCTCCGAGGTGGAATTCGTGGCCACCGACGGGGACGTTCGGCTGGTTGCCGTCAACGAGAATATCTCCGAAGAGGAGAAGTTGCGCAGGTTCAGCGATGTCCTTGACCGGATGGATGGGACGTTGGACCTGGGAGGCATGACCACCGATCAATATATGGAGTGGTTGAGGGGGCCGCGTGAAGATCTCGACGTTGATTGACACCAATGTCCTGATCGACGTCTGGGGACCGCCCGGACCGCTGAAAAGATGGTCGGCCTGGGCGATTGCTTCCTGCCGCCGCGACGGAGCCTTGGTGGTCAACACGATCGTCTGGTCCGAGCTCGCGCCGCTGATCGCGACGGAGACGGCACTTCGAAAAGCAGTCGACATGCTCGAGATGGATCGCGAGTTCCTGCCTTGGGAGGCGGCTTTCCTTGCAGGCGTCACGCATTCCCGCTATCGCCGGGCCAGCGGCGTTCGGGAAAGAACCTCGCCTGATTTCTTCATTGGCGCCCATGCGACCGTTGCAGGACATCGTCTTTTGACACGCGACGCGGCCCGTTATCGCAGGTACTTTCCCGACCTCGACATCATCTGTCCGGAAACGCACCCAAGAGGGGCCTATCTTCCATGAAAGATCTGGCATGATCGGCAAGCTCAAGGGCACGCTGGACGAGATCGATGAGGATCATTGCCTCGTCGACATCCATGGCGTCGGCTATGTCGCCTATTGCTCGGCGCGCACGCTGGCCGCGCTGCCTTCGCCCGGCGAAGCTGTGGTGCTGTTCATCGAAACCTATGTGCGCGAGGACATGCTGCGGCTCTACGGCTTTCAGTCGGTGCTGGAGCGCGAATGGTTCCGGCTCTTGATGAACAATGTACCGGGCGTCGGCGCCAAGGTGGCACTGGCTATCCTGTCAACGCTGGCGCCGGCGGATCTCGCCAATGCGATTGCGCTGCGCGACATCGCCATGGTTTCTCGCGCGCCGGGCGTCGGCAAGAAGGTGGCCGAGCGCATCGTCACCGAGTTGAAGAACAAGGCGCCGGCCTATGCCGGGTCCGCTTCGGGGACCATCGGCCTGAAGCAGGAGCTCGGCGACGGCGTGGCATCCGCGCCGATTGCCGACGCCGTCTCGGCACTGGTCAATCTCGGCTATTCGCGCGACACCGCGGCCAACGCGGTCGCGGCGGCGCTGAAGACGGCGGGCGAGCATGCGGATGCGCCGAGGCTGATCCGTTTCGGGTTGAAGGAACTGGCGCGGTGACATGGTTGTGGAAAAGAAAAATCCGGCTATCATATGATTGGTAAGAGATTTCTTAGAAAGTAAGAAAATGGGCGCTTACGCCAGTCTGACCTCGAAGGGTCAGCTTACAATTCCAAAAGATGTCCGGGACGCGTTGTCACTCAAAACGGGTGACATGATCGCCTGGACGGTCATGGATGGCTATCTGATTGGAACGCCGCGCAATCTCGACTTTGCAGACCTCGCCGGATTTCTGGGCGATCCGCCCGGCGGTCCGGCGTCACTAGAAGAAATCGACCTCGCGGTGCGGGATGCCGTTGGCAGGCATGTTGTCGGCGGCGGGTCGCAAGGCGGACGAGAGGGCGACGAGTGACGTCGATCGGCATTGATACGAACGTTCTGCTTCGAATGGTGCTGAACGATGATGCAGAGCAGCGGGTGAAGGCCCTCGCATTCGGCGAAGGCCTCAGCGCCGGTGCTCCCGGCTTCGTCAGTTTGATCGTGCTGGTGGAATTCAGCTGGTCGTTGATTTCGCGCTATAGGCTACCGAAAGAGCAGATGCAGGCGGCAATCCAGAGACTGTTGAAGATCAAGACACTGTTGTTCGAAGATTTCGATGCCATCGTGGTTGCGCTCGAAAGATCGAATTCGCCGCAGGTGGACTTTGCCGATGCATTGATCGCCGAGCACAATCGAAATCTGGGTTGCTCGCATACAGTCACGTTCGATCAGCGGGCCGCCAAATCCATTGCCAGTATGGAACTGCTCGCATGAGCCTGTCGCCCCGACTGATTGCGCCCGAAAAACGCGGCGAGGATGCCGAGCAGACCTTGCGGCCGCAGACGCTCGACGATTTCGTCGGCCAGGCAGCGGTGCGGGCCAATCTGAAGGTGTTCGTCGAGGCCGCCAAGGGCCGCAACGAAGCGCTCGACCATGTGCTGTTCGTCGGGCCGCCGGGCCTTGGCAAGACGACGCTGGCGCAGATCATGGCACGCGAACTCGGCGTCAATTTCCGCTCGACCTCCGGCCCGGTCATCGCCAAGGCCGGCGATCTCGCGGCACTGCTGACCAATCTCGAAGAAGGCGATGTGCTGTTCATCGACGAGATCCATCGCCTGAGCCCGGCGGTGGAGGAGATCCTCTACCCGGCGATGGAGGATTTCCAGCTCGACCTGATCATCGGCGAAGGACCGGCGGCGCGCTCGGTCAAGATCGACCTCGCGCGCTTCACCCTGGTCGCCGCCACCACGCGGCTCGGCCTGCTCACCAATCCGCTGCGCGATCGTTTCGGCATTCCGGTGCGGCTCAATTTCTACACCGTCGAGGAGCTGGAGCAGATCGTGCGTCGCGGCGCCCGCATCCTGCAGATGGCGCTCGGCGACGATGGCGCGCTGGAGATCGCGCGGCGCGCGCGCGGCACGCCACGCATCGCCGGGAGGCTGCTGCGCCGCGTGCGCGATTTCGCCTCGGTCGCCGGCGATGGTCATGTCAACCGGCAGATCGCCGACGAGGCGTTGACCCGGCTGGAAGTCGACGCGCTCGGCCTAGATGCGCTCGACCGCCGCTATCTGTCGATGATCGCCCGCAATTTCGGTGGCGGGCCGGTCGGCATCGAGACGATCGCCGCCGGCCTGTCCGAGCCGCGCGACGCCATCGAGGACATCATCGAGCCCTATCTGATCCAGCAGGGTTTCATCCAGCGCACGCCGCGCGGCCGAATGCTGACGGCCAATGCCTGGCGTCATCTCGGCCTGGATGCGCCGAAGGACCTGGCGCAGCAGCAGATCAACCTGTTCCAGGAAGAGTAGTTTTCCGAGAAGGCCGCTGCCCGGCCTGACGGCACCGAAGCCACCAGCACTAGCAACGCCGCCGACAAGGTCTTGATCATCGCCGTCAACAGTGCCATCCGATGCTATGTCCCGCGAGGAACAGGTGCCTCGTCGGGACTGAAAAAGGAAGCGCAATGGGCGATCATGGTGATTCGGCTCCGCTGCTGGCCGGACTTTCCGGCGCGCTGACGACGTTCGGCCACCGGCTGATGGCGCGGGTCTATTATGCCGACACCGATTTCTCGGGTGTCGTCTATCATGCGCGCTATCTCGAATTCTTCGAACGCGGCCGCTCCGACTATCTGAGACTCACCGGCGTGCATCACACCGAGCTTGCCGACGGCAAGCATGGCGAAAGAATTGTCTGGGTGGTGCGGCGCATGGAGATCGATTTTCGCGGCCCCGCCCGCATCGACGACATCCTGACGGTCGACACAAGCACCGAGGACATTTCCGGCGCGCGCATCTTCATGGCGCAGCAGCTCAAGCGCGGCGACGACGTGCTGGTGGAGGCCAAGGTCGAGGCGGCGATCATTGGCGAGAATGGCCGGCCAAGACGCTTTCCCAGGGAATGGGTGGCGGCGTTCATGCCCAAGGCCGCCGCCGACTAGCCCCGTTGCGATCAATTTGGCATGGCTTGCGCGTTGCCCCCTGGGCGTGGCAATGCGCCGCGCCTTATGTACTAACCCATCCTTAACCATAACGGTTCATGAAGAGATTGGTGAAGATTGGCGTGATCGTGCGCCTTCCTTTCACCAATATTTGCCCCGAAAAGGCCGCTAACGGCACAGATTGGGGTTGTTCCGGTAGCTTCGTGCGAACCGACCACAAGGGATGCCAGGGGCCAGCCACCAGCTTCGCCCGGAAATCTTAAGGACGTAACGATGGAAAATATCGCACTCGCCGACCCGGGCGCGCAATTGTCGATTTGGGCGCTGTTCAGCCAGGCCAGCTGGGTGGTCAAGCTGGTCATGATCGGCTTGCTCTGCGCTTCGGTCTGGACCTGGGCGATCATCGTCGACAAGCTGGTTTCCTACGCCCGCATGCGGCTGGCGCTCAACCGGTTCGAGCAGGTGTTCTGGTCGGGGCAATCGCTCGAAGAGCTTTACCGGACGCTTGCCGACCGCAAGACCACCGGCATGGGCGCCATTTTCGTGGCTGCGATGCGCGAGTGGAAGAAGAGCTTCGAGAAGGGCGCGAAAACGCCACTCGGGCTGCAGACCCGCATCGACAAAGCGATGGATCTGGCGCTGACCCGCGAAATGGAAAAGCTGGAGGGTCGCCTCGGCTTCCTCGCCACAACCGGCTCGGCGGCACCCTTCATCGGCCTGTTCGGCACCGTCATCGGCATCATGACGTCGTTCCAGGCGATTGCCGGTTCCAAGAATACCAGTCTCGCGGTGGTTGCGCCCGGCATTGCCGAAGCGCTGCTGGCGACAGCCATTGGCCTGCTCGCCGCCATCCCCGCCGTCATTGCCTACAACAAGCTGTCGTCGGACGCGAGCAAGATAGCGGTGCGCATGGAAGGGTTCTCCGACGAGTTCTCCGCCATACTCTCGCGCCAAATCGATGAAAAAGTGGCCCCCAAGGCCTGAGGAGTAGCAGATGGGTATGTCCATGGGCATGGGAGGACGCGGCGGGCGCGGCCACAGGCGGCGCGGCCGTCACCATGCACTGATGTCCGAGATCAACGTCACGCCGATGGTCGACGTGATGCTGGTGCTGCTGATCATCTTCATGGTCGCCGCACCGATGCTGACGGTCGGCGTGCCGATCGACCTGCCGGACACGCAAGCCAAGGCGATGAATGCCGACACGCAGCCGATCACCGTCTCGATCAACGCCGCCGGCCAGATATTCCTCCAGGAAACCGAGATCCCGATCGAGGAACTCGTGGCCAAGCTGCAGGCGATCTCGAAGACCGGCTATGAAGAGCGCATCTTCATCCGTGGCGACAAGTCCACCGACTATGGCACGGCGATGAAGGTGATGGCCCGCATTTCGGCTGCCGGCTACAAGAACATCGGCCTCGTTTCGTTGCAGGAACAGGATCAGTAGACAAGAAGATGAAGACCGGCCTCACCACATCGGTGATCTTGCATGCTGCGGCGCTGACCTTCGGCCTGTTCACACTGACGGCGCCGGCCGCGCTCCCGTCCTCCGATGTCGAGTCGGTGGCGGTCGATATCGTGCCGATGGAAGCCATCGCGCAGACGCTGCAGGGCGACAAGAAGGCCGTGATGCATGAAAAGCCGGCACCGGTGCCGACCCAGCGCCCGGACGTCGTTCCCGATGAGCAGAAGGTGGGCGAAAACAGCGTCGATACAGACAAGCCGATAACGCCAGAAGCCAAGCCCAAGCCCGTCGACATGACCTCGGCTCCGCCGCCGGCGCCGACCCCGATCGAGAAGCCGAAGCCCGAGGACGTGCCGAAGCCGCAGGAAAAGCCCAAGCCTACGCCGGCAACGGAAGTGGCGCCGGCGCCGACGCCCAAGGAAGAGGTCAAGCCCGAGCCGGTCAAGCAAGTCGATCCCAAGCCAACACCGGTCAAGCCGGCGCCGACCCCGCCGCCGCAGGACAAGACAGCGGCCATCGATCCGACGCCCGAGGTCAAGCCGGATGCCGTCGCTGAAGCCATAGCGCAGGAGCCGCCCGCCGAAGCGACGCAACTGCCCGACTCGGCGCCCGCGCCGGAGGCCCGGCCGAAGCCGCAACCGGCACAGGCCGAAAGCGCCAAGGCGCCGGACCGCAAGGATGCCGACAAGCCGGTCAAGGAGGCCTCGTCGAAGCCGAAGTCCGACGACAAGCAATTCAACGCCGACGAGATTTCCGCTCTCCTCGACAAGCAGAAGCCATCCGGCGGCGGCGCCAAGCGCTCGACGCAGCAGGCGTCGCTCGGCGGCGACAAGGATCAGGGCCAGAAGCTTTCCAGGTCGGAAATGGGCGCCCTGGAAAGCCAGCTCGGCGGCTGCTGGACCCTTCCCGCGGGCCTTGAAGGTTCCGAGAATTTCGTCGTCGTGGTGCGGTTCAACCTGGATGCCTCCGGCAAGCTGGACGGACGACCGGCCGTCGAAAAGTCGAGCGGAAGTCGTCAGTTCGACGAAAGCGCCGTCCGCGCGGTGCAAAAATGCGATGTCACCGGCCTGCAGGTTCCCGCGGGCAAGCAGGACATCTGGGCGGACGTCCGCGTCACCTTCGATCCTAGGGAGATGCTGGGTCTCTAGGGCCCGAGTATCCGAAAATCAGTACGAGAAGCGAGAAGACATGAAATCAATCCTCAAGCCGCTCCTGATGGTCGCAGCAATGGCGATGGGCATGACCGCGGCGGGCACGTTGCCGGCGCTGGCGCTCGTCGAGCTCAACGTCAACAAGGGCAATGTCGAGCCGCTGCCGATCGCCATCACCGACTTCCAGGGCGGCGATGCGCTTGGCGCGCAGATCTCGCAGATCGTCACCGCCGACCTGAAGCGTTCGGGGCTGTTTGCGCCGATCGACAAGAGCGCCTTTATCGAGAAGATCACCAACCCGGATGCAGCGCCGCGCTTCGATGACTGGAAGGTCATCAACGCGCAGGCTCTGGTCACCGGCAGCGTCAGCAAGGAAGCCGACGGCCGTATCCGTGCCCAATACCGGCTTTGGGACACCTTTGCCGGCCAGCAGATGTCCGGCGAGCAGTTCTTCGCCAACGATGCCAATCAGCGGCGTGTCGCCCACATCATCGCCGACGCCATCTATGAGCGGCTGACCGGCGAAAAAGGCTATTTCGACACACGCGTTGTCTTCATCGACGAATCCGGCGCCAAGAACGCGCGCAAGAAACGCCTCGCCATCATGGACCAGGACGGCGCCAACATCCGCTATCTCTCGGATGGCAAGTCGATCGTGCTGACGCCGCGTTTCTCGCCGAACCGGCAAGAAATCACCTACATGTCCTATGAGAGCGGCCAGCCGCGGGTCTACCTGCTGCAGATCGAGACCGGCCAGCGCGAACTGGTCGGAAATTTCCCCGGCATGACTTTTGCGCCGCGCTTTTCGCCCGACGGCCAGAAGGTGATCATGAGCCTGCTGCGCGACGACGGCAATTCCAACATCTTCGCCATGGATCTGCGCAGCCGCTCGACGACTCGGTTGACCAATTCGACCGCCATCGACACCTCCCCCTCCTATTCGCCGGACGGCAGCCAGGTGGTGTTCACCTCCGATCGCGGCGGCCGTGCACAGATCTACGTGATGGGCGCCGATGGCTCGGGCCAGAACCGCATCTCGTTTGGCGACGGCGTCTATTCGACGCCTGTATGGTCGCCGCGCGGCGATCTCATCGCCTTTACCAAGCAGACCGGTGGCGAATTCCAGATCGGCGTCATGAAGACCGATGGCTCCGGCGAGCGCATCCTGTCCTCCGGCTTCCAGCAGGAGGGACCGACCTGGGCGCCGAACGGCCGCGTGCTGATGTTCTTCCGCGACTCCGCCGGCGGGCCCAAGCTTGTGTCGGTCGATCTTACCGGCCGCAACGAGCAGTCGATCCCGACCACGAACTTCGCTTCGGACCCAGCCTGGTCGCCGCTGCTCGAGTAAGAGGCGAATTGGAGAAATGACGAATTGAAGAATCGAAGATGGAGAAACCGGCGAATTATATTAAGCGTGCGAAGGATCTAGAAGTTTATAAGCGCGCTTATGCGGTTTCTCTTGACGTACATAAAGCTACGCTCGCTTTCCCGAAGATTGAGCAATACGCTTTGGCCGATCAGTTGCGTCGTTCCAGCAAGGGAATCTGCGCCAATCTGGCTGAGGGATTTGCCAAGCAGACACACTCCAGACCGGAATTCGCACGGTTCGTTTCGATGGCGATGGGCTCGTGCAGCGAAGCGGAGACGTGGATATCTTACGCGTTCGATCTGGAATACATCAGCCGAGCGCAATGCGACGAGTGGCTGCAAGCATATGCGCATGTCCACGGCATGCTGATCAATCTGAGAGAAAAGCTGAAGTGAATTGTCCCGACGGGGTTCGTCATTTCATCAATTCCTCAGCTCTTCAATTCCCCTTTTTTCCATCACCTCGTCGCGTTTTGGCCGCATTTCCGCCTAGGGTCCGCGCCAACTGTGACCACGGACAAAGAGGTTGCGGACGGCAGCCTAAACCAAATTTTAACCGTGTTTCTTGAATGCCGGTTAACCCAAACGTGGTTACTGGGTGATCAACGAAATCACTCGAAATGCGAAGGAGAGGCGGCATGGGCCGTATCGCAGCACTTACCAGAAACCCAGTCATGATCGCGCTGGTGGCGATGCTCGCCATTGCCGGTTGCGCCTCGAAGAAGACGCCGAACAACGCGGCTGATCTTGGCCTCAACGGCGCCGGCGCGGCAACTCCCGGATCGGCGCAGGACTTTACCGTCAATATCGGCGACCGCATCTTCTTCGATACGGACTCGACCTCGATCCGTGCCGATGCGCAAACGACGCTGGCTCGCCAGGCACAGTGGCTTAACCAGTACAAGCAGTATGCTATCGTCATCGAAGGCCATGCCGACGAACGCGGCACGCGTGAATACAATCTGGCGCTCGGCGCCCGCCGCGCTGCCGCCACCCGCGACTTCCTCGTCGCCAAGGGCGTCTCGGCCAGCCGTCTGAAGACCATTTCCTACGGCAAGGAACGTCCGGTCGCGGTGTGCGACGACATCTCCTGCTGGTCGCAGAACCGCCGTGCGGTCACCACGCTCAGCGGCACCGGTTCCTGAGGCGGCGTGCAGCCGGTCGCGCGTCAAAAGAACGCGCGGCGTACAGCGGTAAAAATGCAACATACCTATGCGAAAGGCGGCCTCCGGGCCGCCTTTTTCATATCCGGATGTCGGAAACAAAATTTGGCCGAAGTCTCGGCTCCTGCTATGAGCCGAAGGCGCTTGGCTGGTCCCATTCTGATTGGAAGGCGCGAACAAGCTAACGAAATCACGGCGAGAGGCACATGCATTTGAGATCGGTTTTGAGCGGCACGCTTGCGCTGCTGCTTCTATCAGGCGTCACCGCCTCGGCTAGCGGCCCCGGGGCGAACGGCTCAGGGCAATCCAGCGAAAGCGGCTTTTCCTTCCACCTGCCCAGCATCGAACTGCCCGGCATTTTCGGTCAAAAGAAAAAGCCGGACCAGGTTCAGATGGTGCAGTCCGATCCTGCCGCCGTCACCAGCGTGGAAGAGCAGCTGCGGCAGATGAACGGCAAGATCGAGGAACTTAATTTCCAGGTCCTGCAAATGCAGGAACAGATCCGCAAGCAGCAGGAAGACAACGAATTCCGCTTCCAGCAGCTTGAAGGCGGTGGCACGCAAGGCGGACAGCCGCCGGCACAGAAGAAATCCGATGCCACCACCGGCAGCGACACCAACGTGGCAGCGGCCCCGGCAACGCAGCCGCCTGCCGCGCCCGGCAACAACCAGTCAGCAGGCGGCAAAACGGTCGAGGACGTCATCGTCGAGTCTCCCGATGGCGACCCTGGCAAGGTTATTCCCGGTACGGGAGCGCCTGAAAAGACCTTCGGAACCATCACCGTCGACAAGAACGGCAATGTCGTTGATGCCGGCGGCAACACTCAGTCGACCACGCCTGCGCAGGATACCGCGCCAGCCACCGGCGCGCCGGCCAAGACCGGCAAATCCGATACGGTGATCGCGGCATTGCCCGCCACCAACGACCCTGAGGAGCTCTACCGCAACTCCTACCAGTTCATCCTCTCAGGCGATTACGGCACCGCCGAACAGGGTTTCCGCGACCACATCGCCCGTTTCCCCAAGGATGCGAAGGCGGCGGACGCGCATTACTGGCTGGGCGAGTCGCTGCTCGGCCAGCAGAAATACCGTGACGCTGCGGAGACTTTCCTTGCCGCCAGCAAGGACTACCCCAAGGCCAAAAAGGCTCCCGACATGCTGCTGAAGCTCGGCGTGTCGCTGGTCGGCCTCAAGCAGCATGATGTGGCCTGTGCCACCTTCAGCGAAATAGGCAAGCGCTACCCCGACGTTTCCGGTGCGCTCAAAGAACGCATCAAGCAGGAGAAAGCCCTGGCTGCGTGCTGATCCTTTTCACGCATGTCGTTGCCCCGGAACCGGGACCAACCCTAAGGTGACATGCATTGATGGTCGACACCGAGGCTGATCTTTCGACCAGAATTTTTTCGCATACCGATTTTACCAGCGGCGCTGTTGCGGCCGTGTCCGGCGGCAGCGACTCGACCGCCCTGCTCATCCTTCTCAAACACCATCTCGACCGCATGGCGCCGGCGACGAAGCTGCTGGCGGTGACGATCGACCACGATTTGCGGGCCGGTTCAGCGGTGGAAGCGCAAGTGGTGGCGAAGCTTTGCGCGACATACGGAATTTCACACCGCATCCTGACCTGGTCGGGCCCCAAGCCTTCGACCGGTCTGCCCGCGGCGGCGCGTGAGGCGCGCTACCGGCTGCTGGCCGAGGCGGCGCAAGCGGAAGGCCTCGGCCTGATCCTCACCGGCCATACCGCCGACGACCAGGCAGAGACGGTGCTTATGCGGCAAGCGCGCCAGGAAGGGTTGGCCCAGGACGCGGGCCGCGGGCTTGCCGGCATGGCGCCGGCCACCTTGTATGACTGGCGCAGTTGGATCGTGCGGCCGCTCCTCGGGTTGCGGCGCGCGGCATTACGCGACGTCCTGCGGCGTCAAAATATCGGCTGGGCCGACGACCCGACCAATGCCGACAAGGCTTTCGAGCGGCCACGGATGCGTGCAACCCTTGCCGACGGCAACGGCGCGCGGCGCATCGACGACGCACTGGCATTGGCCGCGCATGAGGGCCGTGCGCGCAGTCAACTCGGCCTCGCCGCCGCAAGCCTGATCCACGATTTCGCGACCCATCAGGTCACGGGCCTCATTCGTCTCGATCCTCACTTGTTGAGCGCAGCCGACGATCGGGCAGCCGTTTATGCGCTCCGCATTCTCTTGGCCACCATCGGCGGGATGGACTTCCTGCCGGATCAGACGCGTAGCGAGGCACTGTTGGGTCGGCTGAAGGCGGGATTTCTTTGCGCCACATTGTCGCGGACGGTTGTCGATTTCCGGCGCGCAGGCATCTTCCTCCGCCGCGAGGCGCGCGGCTTGCCCGCTGCCACCGCCGCCAGCGACGAAACCCTCTGGGATGGCCGGCGGCATATCACATTAAACGACGGCAGCGGCACATTGTTGATTGCCCCGTTCGGCGCAGCAGCGGCGAAGCGGCTGGCCATTGGTGAAGGAAAGGCCCCGCCGAGCCTGATGCGCGCCGCGCTCGCCGCCGAGCCGGCGTTGTGGCAGGCCGGTGAATGCCTTGATTTGTCTGAACATGATAGGGTGTCCACGACAGTTGAAGTGCGGCCGGTCGTTGCACCCTTTGCCCGCTTCCTGCCGTCCTTCGATCTGGCGCCGGCGCGTGCCGTTGCCGGGCTGATTGGCGCGCCGAAGCTGCCCGCCCTGCCTTTCAGCGGCCACAGTGCCGGTTGATGATAGGGCGAAAGCTTAACCCAGACATGCTGTTATGCTTGGCAAGGGGAGGCGCTCTCCCTATGTTAGGCGCAAGTTTCCTCTCACGACGTGTGTCCGCCCTGCGGATGCCAACGGGACAATTGATGAATCCGAATTATCGCAACCTCGCGCTTTGGGCGATCATAGCGGTCCTGCTCATAGCGCTGTTCAATCTGTTCCAGACGCCGCAGACGCGAGGGGCTTCCAGCGATGTACCTTATTCGCAGTTCCTGCAGGATGTCGCGGCGGGCCGGGTCAAGACGGTGACCATCGCCGGCGCTCGTATCAGCGGCACTTACACCGACAATTCCAGCGGCTTCCAGACCTATTCGCCCGGCGATCCATCGCTGGTCTCGCGACTGCAGGACAAGAACGTCACCATCAACGCGCGGCCTGAGAGTGACGGTTCCAATTCGCTGTTCGGCTACCTGATCTCATGGCTGCCGATGATCCTCATCCTCGGCGTCTGGATATTCTTCATGCGCCAGATGCAGTCCGGGTCCGGGCGCGCCATGGGCTTCGGCAAGTCGAAGGCCAAGCTGCTCACCGAGGCGCATGGCCGGGTCACCTTCCAGGATGTCGCCGGCGTCGATGAAGCCAAGGAAGATCTGGAAGAGATCGTCGAATTCCTGCGCGATCCGCAGAAGTTCCAGCGGCTCGGCGGCAAGATCCCGCGCGGAGTGCTGCTCGTCGGCCCTCCGGGAACCGGTAAGACGCTACTTGCCCGTTCGGTTGCCGGCGAAGCCAATGTGCCGTTCTTCACCATTTCCGGTTCGGACTTCGTTGAGATGTTCGTCGGCGTCGGCGCAAGCCGCGTGCGCGACATGTTCGACCAGGCCAAGAAGAACGCGCCCTGCATCATCTTCATCGACGAAATCGATGCCGTCGGCCGCCATCGCGGTGCCGGTCTCGGTGGCGGCAATGACGAACGCGAGCAGACGCTGAACCAGCTGCTGGTCGAGATGGATGGTTTCGAATCCAACGAAAGCATCATCCTGATCGCCGCTACCAACCGGCCCGACGTGCTCGACCCGGCGCTGCTCAGGCCGGGCCGCTTCGACCGCCAGGTCGTGGTGCCGAATCCCGACATCGTCGGCCGCGAAAAGATCCTGAAGGTGCATGTGCGCAACGTGCCGCTGGCGCCCAATGTCGATCTCAAAGTCGTCGCTCGCGGCACGCCCGGCTTCTCCGGTGCCGATCTGATGAACCTCGTCAACGAATCGGCCCTGATGGCGGCGCGGCGCAACAAGCGCCTTGTCACCATGGCCGAGTTCGAGGACGCCAAGGACAAGATCATGATGGGCGCCGAGCGTCGCTCGTCGGCGATGACCCAGGCCGAGAAGGAGCTGACCGCCTATCACGAGGCCGGCCACGCCATCCTGGCGCTCAACGTGCCGTCGGCCGACCCGCTGCACAAGGCGACCATCATCCCGCGCGGCCGCGCGCTCGGCATGGTCATGCAGTTGCCGGAGGGTGACCGCTATTCGATGAGCTACAAATACATGATCTCGCGCCTTGCCATCATGATGGGTGGCCGTGTCGCCGAGGAGTTCAAGTTCGGCAAGGAAAACATCACCTCGGGCGCCTCCTCCGACATCGAGCAGGCGACCAAGCTGGCGCGAGCCATGGTCACGCGCTGGGGCTTTTCCGACAAGCTCGGCCATGTCGCCTATGGCGACAACCAGGAGGAAGTGTTCCTTGGCCATTCGGTGGCGCGCACGCAGAACGTCTCGGAAGAGACCGCGCAGATCATCGACGCCGAAGTGCGCCGCCTGATCGACGAGGCCTATTCCACGGCGAAATCCATCCTGACCAAGAAGAAGAAGGAATGGATCGCGCTGGCGCAAGGGCTGCTCGAGTACGAGACCCTGTCCGGCGACGAGATCAAGCAATTGATCGCGGGGCAGAAGCCTTCACGCGACCTCGGCGACGACACGCCGCCGAGCCGTGGCTCGGCCGTGCCGAAGTCCGGCGGCCGGCGCAAGAAGGGCCCCGAGCCCGAAGGCGGAATGGAACCGCAGCCGTCAAGCTGAGTTCGACAAGAGATGATTTAGAGACGCCGCGGCATGGTCCGCGGCGTTTTTGTTTGGAGACTTTGCTGCCCGTCTGCCTTAGCTTAAGACGGGCCAAGCCGGCGACCCCACTCATCTGCCTGCCGGCATCTTCTCCCGGCATAGTGACGGGCAGAAGGGCCCCGCCTTCCTGCGATTTCGCCAATCACACCTGCGTTGCCAGGATGGCGCCGGCGTCGCGGTCAGCTACTTTCTCCCCGTCACCACGTCACTATACGGGGAGAAATGCCCGGCAGGGCAATGAGGGGCGGCACCAAACGAGCGCGAATGGCGTGCCCGGCATTTGACAAAGACAGGCCCGCGAACCTTGCGGTTCGCGGGCCTGTCTTTCAGATATTTTTGTCGTTCAGCCCTTCAGCTTTGCGTTGCACAGGCTGTAGAAGCCGCCGCCCTTCTGGATCCACTTGAGGCCGCCAAGCGCGTTGGTGTCCTTGAGGGCATAGTACTGGTCGAGGCAAGTATGCATGCGGCCCTTGCCTGGGGTCTCGCTGGTATATTTCGGCGAGATCGCGGACGGGAAAGTGACGCCCTTGGGCGCAACCGTGGTCGGCTTCGCCGGCTCTTTGGTGTAGCTCGCCTCGTCGGCGGCCGGCACGGTGTCGTCATCGGACGCGCTGGCGCCGCATTCGGTCTTGCGGAAGTCGTTCCACTTCATGCCTTTCAGCGTATCGGCCGTCTTGGCAGCCTGATACTTCGTACTGCATTCGGCCATGCTCAGACCTTTGCCGCTAGTATCGGCGGGAGCCGCGGCAGCCTTGGTGGTTGCCGGCTTGGCGGCGGCCGATGCACCGGCGGCGCATTCGGACTTGCGGAAATCGTTCCACTTCATGCCGTTCAGCGTGCCGGCAGCCTTCGCCGCCTGGTACTTGGCGCTGCATTCCTTCGCCGTCAGACCCTTGGCCGTGCTGTCCTCGGCCGCAGCGGCTGCCTTGGCCGGCTTCGTCTCGGCAGCCTTCCTGGTGTCGGCAGCTTTCTTGGTGTCGGCTGCCTTCGTGTCGGTTGCTTTGGTTTCGGTTGCCTTGGTGTCGGTCTTGGCCGCGGCGTCGGTGCCGCATTGGGCCTTGCGGAACTGGTTCCAGGTCGCCCCGGCGAGTGTTCCGGCATCCTTGGCGGCGTTGTATTTCGTGCTGCACTCGGCCATCGTCAGTGCGTTGGCGGGCGCGGCCAGAAACAAGGTCGCGACGGCGAGGCCGGTCAAAGTGGCAAGTCGGTGGATGAGCATAGCGTTTCTCCGTTGCAGCAGCCCATGTTACGTCCCGGCGAATCAATAACGCTCAACGGTCGGTTGCGCCAGATGCTAAGTAGCGTATATATCGCCTAAAGCTGGGCTTTGCCGATAAGGTGATGAAATCGTTGTCCGTTGCCCGCTTCAGAGCAAGATTTTCCAGGTTCATCTGCGCTGAAAGGCTTGCATGACTGGTATATTGGAGCATGGCTGTTTCAGCATGTTAGGTTGCAGCCGTGTTGTGTGCAGTGCACAACAAGAATTTTCTAAGGATTGGTAACATATAATCACACAATGTGATCATGGCGCCCCGGCCAATTGTGGCATGACGTGCCGGGGAAGAAACGTTGAGGAATCGGGCTACCATGGCAGGGAATTATTTCGGCACGGACGGCATTCGCGGGCGCGCCAACAAGTTTCCGATGACCGCGGAAATCGCGATGCGGGTCGGCATGGCCGCCGGCCTCTCCTTCCAGCGCGGCAGCCACCGTCATCGCGTCGTGCTCGGCAAGGACACCAGGCTTTCCGGCTATATGATCGAGAATGCCATGGTCGCCGGTCTGTGTGCCGCCGGCATGGACGTGTTCCTGCTCGGCCCAATCCCGACTCCGGCGGTCGCCATGCTGGTGCGGTCGCTGCGCGCCGATATCGGCGTCATGATCTCGGCTTCGCACAATCCCTACTATGACAACGGCATCAAGCTGTTCGGACCCGACGGGTACAAGCTCTCCGACGAGATCGAGGAGCGCATCGAGAGCATGCTCGACAAGGACATAGAACTGGCGCTCGCCGATTCCGACGGGCTTGGCCGCGCCAAGCGCGTCGACGGCGTGCATGATCGCTATATCGAATTCGCCAAGCGCACCTTGCCGCGCTCGATGTCACTCTCCGGGCTCAGGATCGTCGTCGATTGCGCCAATGGCGCGGCCTACAAGGTGGCGCCCGAGGCGCTGTGGGAACTGGGCGCCGAAGTCGTCGCCATCAATGTCGAGCCCAACGGCTTCAACATCAACAAGGAATGTGGCTCGACCCATCCCGCCGGCCTGCAGAAGAAGGTGCACGAAGTGCGCGCCGACATCGGCATCGCCCTCGACGGCGATGCCGACCGGGTCGTCATCGTCGATGAGAACGGGGCGATCGTCGACGGTGACCAGATCATGGCACTGATTGCTGAATCCTGGCATCAGAGCGGGCGGCTTGCCGGCGGCGGCGTCGTTTCGACGGTCATGTCCAATCTCGGGCTCGAGCGCTTCCTCGGCGACATGAAGCTGCAATTGCACCGCACCAAGGTCGGCGACCGTTATGTCGTCGAGCATATGCGCGCGCACGGGCTGAATGTCGGCGGCGAACAATCCGGCCATATCGTGCTGTCGGACTTCTCGACCACCGGCGACGGCCTGGTTTCGGCGCTGCAGGTACTGGCCTGCATCAAGCGGCAGGGGCGGCCGGTCAGCGAACTGTCGAAGAAGTTCGAACCGGTGCCGCAGCTTCTGAAGAACGTCCATATTTCCGGCGGCAAGCCGCTCGAGCAAGCGCCGGTCAAGGCAGCCATCGAGGATGCCCGTACCCGCCTCGGCAAGGCTGGGCGGCTGGTTATCCGACCCTCCGGCACCGAGCCGCTGATCCGCGTCATGGCCGAGGGCGACGACCCGCAATTGGTCGAGTCCGTCGTCAATGGCATCGTTGAGGTTATCTCCGAAACGCGCAGCGCAGCTTAATCACAAGCCCGCCCGCGAGGGTGCCGCACTCATATCTTCGCCAGCTCAAGCCCGCCCTTCCGGCGGGCTTTTTTGGTCGGTCCGGCGGTCGATCCCGACATCCTGAAAACCGCTCAACGATCCCTCGAAGTGTCGGGATTCGTGGTTAAGCAACAGGGTTAAACGCCTTTTAACCTTTGCACTTCATTATCCACGACTGAAAAGCAATTGCATTCGGACCGATGGCCGTTCCGAACTTCTCAGGGGTGACATGCATGTTCAATACAGCCAGAAAGGTCCTGCTCGCCTTACTGTTCGCAGGTCTGGCAGGACCACTGTTCGCGGCCGACCTGCCGGAACCGGTGGTCGAGGAGGCTCCGCCTCCGACCGTCTACGAGCAGCCGGTCGAAGTCGGCGGCTGGTACATTCGCGGCGACATCGACTATCACAAGTCGACCGTGCGCGGCATCGACTACATGACCTACACCGTCGATCCCTGTAACTGTACGGTCATTCCCGGCAGCAAGAGTTTCGACTTCGGCAAGCTCAAGGGCGGTTTCTCGCTCGGTGCCGGCGTCGGCTACAAGATCAACGACCATTTCCGTACCGATCTGACGGCCGACTACTGGTTCAAGTCGAACTTCAACGGCGGCACATCGGATATCAACGGAACATCGACCGAAGTGTCGAAAATGAGCGCCTTGCTGCTGCTGGCCAACGCCTATGTCGATCTCGGCACCTATAGTGGCCTCACGCCTTACGTCGGCGCCGGCATCGGCGGTGCGCGCGTCAAGTGGGATACTGTCTATGACCCGAACACCACCGAGACCAACCCGGGAGCGTCCAACTGGCGCTTCGCCTACGCTCTGATGGCCGGCGCTTCCTACTGCCTGACCGACAAGATCATCCTCGACGCGGGCTATCGCTTCAGCCACATCCAGGGCGGCCGAATGTTCGAATGGGATGTCAGCAGCTCCGGCCCCGGCTTCGATCGCGGCATCAACACACACGAGGTTCGCGGTGGCCTGCGCTACCAGTTCGGTGGCAGCAACGGTTGCGCAGCGCCGGTCGTGGCCTACCAGCCCGAACCCGAGCCGATCTACACCAAGTAACACCGGCATTACCTGAAATTCTCGTGAGCCGCCCGGCACCAGCCGGGCGGCTTTCGTTTGAGCCCTATGTAATGAAAGCTCGGCCGAAATGAATTCGCTAACGCTCTGTTAGCCTTAACCGGCACTTAACCACTATGGTTAACAATGCTCCCTGAAACGATGGCTGCCGTTGCTATTGCCAGCGGGCCAAATTCGGGAGTCGGGGACCATGAGAATCATTTCGCGTGCGGCGCTGGCGCTTGGCGCCTTAGCCTTCTTGCCGCTGGCGACCTTGCATGCTGCCGACTACAATCCGCCGATCTATGTCGACCAGGCGCCCGACTATGTGCCGGTCGAGGTCGGCTCCGGCTGGTATTTGCGCGGCGATATCGGTTACGCCTTCAGTCATCCGTTCAAACATGAGGAAACATCGAGCGGTCCGCTCGACAGTTTTACTGATGAGAGCAGCCTTTTCACGGGCAGCATCGGTATGGGCTATCATGTTAACGACTATCTCAGGGTCGAGCTGAACGGCGGGATTCTACCAACCGACAAATTCGGCGAGCACGCGAAGCTCGCCGCCACCTGCGACGGTCATACGCTCGAGGCCGACGGATTTGGAAATATCAATTCCGTTCCGGTCTCACAGGCATGCGATCTCTCCGACAACGCCTCCAACAAAGGCTACAGCATCATGGCCAACGGCTATGTGGATCTGGGCACTTACGTTGGGCTCACTCCCTATATCGGCGGTGGCATTGGTCTTGCTTACAACAAATATTTCAGAAGCATAGGCGCACGCGACTGCGTGGAAACACCGACCAATTCCGGCGGCACCGGCGGGTTTTTCTGCGACGATCCCGCCGGCTATGAAGGTCAGACCGACAGCGAGGGCAAATTCAACCTAGCCTACTCGATCGGTGCAGGACTTTCCTATCAGGTCACCAAAAACGTTTCTGTTGATCTCGGCTACGAATATTTCTCAGTGCCGAGCGCAAAATACGTCGCCTTTGATGGCGGTGCCTTCAATATCCGCAAGGGTATCGACTACCAGACGGTCAAGCTCGGGCTGCGTTACGACCTCTGGTAGGTGCTACGCATAAGAAGAACAGGACGGGCGGATCCTCGGGTCCGCCGCTCCCGGTTTTGCGCCATGACATTTTCGTACAGATCGCCGGTATCCTGCCCGCGACAAAAACTTTCCTCTTGACGCCCGAGGCCTGAACGCATATCGCCGTCCGTGGGCCACCCCTCCCCAACGAGGGGCCACTATCTGGAAGGATAGACCACGATGACGACGCATGCGAAGCCCGGACTGCGTCCGGCAAACCCTAATTTTTCCTCAGGTCCCTGCGCGAAGCGCCCCGGCTGGTCAGTCGAGGCCCTGAAAACTGCAGCGCTCGGCCGTTCCCATCGCGCCAAAATCGGCAAGGCCAAGCTCGAACAGTCGATTTCGCTGACGCGGGAAATTCTCCAGGTCCCGGCGGACTACCGCATCGGCATCGTGCCGGCATCGGACACCGGCGCGGTCGAGATGGCGCTGTGGTCGCTGCTCGGCGAGCGCGGCGTCGACATGGTCGCCTGGGAGAGCTTTGGCTCCGGCTGGGTCACCGACGTGGTCAAGCAATTGAAGCTCGCCGACGTGCGCAAGATCGAAGCCGGCTACGGCGAACTGCCCGACCTCACGAAGATCGATTTCGACCGCGATGTGGTCTTCACCTGGAACGGCACCACGTCCGGCGTGCGCGTGCCGAACGGCGATTTCATCCCTGCGGATCGCCAGGGCCTGACCATCTGCGACGCGACTTCGGCTGCCTTCGCACGGAGGCTCGACTTTGAAAAACTCGATGTCGTCACCTTCTCCTGGCAGAAGGTGCTGGGCGGCGAGGGCGCGCACGGCATGCTCATCCTGTCGCCCCGCGCCGTCGAGCGGCTGGAAACGTACAAGCCTTCATGGCCGCTGCCGAAAATCTTCCGCCTGACCTCGGGCGGCAAGCTGATCGAGGGCATTTTCAAGGGCGAGACCATCAACACCCCCTCGATGCTGTGCGTCGAGGACTATCTCGATGCGCTCAACTGGGCGAAGTCGATTGGGGGCCTCGACGCGCTGATCGCCAGGGCGGACGCCAATGCGGCTGTCCTCGATCGATTTGTCGCCAAGTCCGCGTGGCTCGGTCATCTCGCCGTCCAACCGGCGACGCGGTCGAACACGTCCGTGTGTCTGTCCTTCACCGATCCGGATGTGTCCGCGCTCGATGCCGATGGGCAAGCGGCTTTCGCCAAGGGACTGGTTTCGGTGCTCGACAAGGAAGGGGTCGCCTACGACATCGGCGCCTATCGCGACGCACCGCCCGGCCTGCGCATCTGGTGCGGCGCGACCGTCGAGACGTCGGATCTCGAAGCATTGCTGCCTTGGCTCGACTGGGCCTTCGCTGCGCAGAAGGCGTCGCTGAAAGCGGCGGCCTGAGATTGTCAGTGGCGGCCTTCGGCCGCCCATATCCCAACAATCCATCTCAAGGAGGCCGCTATGGCGCCCCGCGTTCTCGTCTCAGACAAACTCTCTCCCACAGCCGTGCAGATCTTCAAGGATCGCGGCGTCGAGGTCGACTATCTGCCCGATCTCGGCAAGGACAAGGAAAAGCTGCTCGAAGTGATCGGCCAATATGATGGCCTCGCCATCCGCTCGGCGACCAAGGTCACCGAAAAGTTGATCAATGCCGCCACGAAGCTCAAAGTCGTCGGCCGCGCCGGCATCGGCGTCGACAATGTCGACATCCCGGCGGCGAGCCGCAAGGGCATCATCGTGATGAACACGCCCTTCGGCAATTCGATCACGACAGCCGAACATGCGGTGGCGATGATCTTCGCGCTTGCCCGCCAGATCCCGGAAGCCAACGCTTCGACCCATGCCGGCAAATGGGAGAAGAACCGCTTCATGGGCGTTGAGATCACCGGCAAGACGCTGGGCGTCATCGGCTGCGGCAACATCGGCTCGATCGTCGCGACGCGCGGCGTCGGCCTGAAGATGCATGTCGTCGCCTTCGACCCGTTCCTGTCGGACAAACGCGCCGAGGAACTCGGCGTCGAGAAGGTCGAACTGGACGAGCTTTTCGCCCGCGCCGACTTCATCACGCTGCACACGCCGCTGACCGACAAGACGCGCAACATCATCGACGCCGCGGCAATCGCCAAGATGAAGAACGGCGTACGCATCATCAACTGCGCCCGCGGCGGGCTGATCGTCGAGGCCGACCTGGTGGCGGCGCTGAAGAGCGGCAAGGTGGCAGGCGCAGGCGTCGACGTGTTCGAGGTCGAGCCGGCCGAGCAGAACGCGTTGTTCGGCATGGAGAATGTGGTGGCGACGCCGCACCTCGGCGCCTCGACGGCGGAAGCGCAAGAGAATGTCGCGCTGCAGGTCGCCGAGCAGATGGCCGACTATCTGATCAAGGGTGCCGTCTCCAATGCCATCAACATGCCGTCGATCACCGCCGAGGAAGCCCCACGACTGAAGCCCTTCGTCAAGCTTGCCGAAGTGCTCGGCGCCTTTGTCGGCCAGGTCACCGAAGACCCGATCACGGAGGTCGAGATCCTGTTCGACGGCTCGACGGCGACAATGAACACCCGCGCGCTGATCAGTGCCGCGCTTGCCGGGCTGATCCGGCCGCAGGTCTCCGACGTCAACATGGTGTCGGCGCCGATCATGGTGAAGGAGCGCGGCATCATCGTTGCCGAGGTCAAGCGCGACAAGTCGGGCGTGTTCGACGGCTACATCAAGCTGACGGTAACGACCGAGCACAAGACGCGCTCGATCGCCGGCACCTGCTTCTCCGACGGCAAGCCGCGTTTCATCCAGATCAAGGGCATCAATCTCGATGCCGAGGTCGGCCAGCATATGCTCTACACGACCAATGCCGACGCGCCGGGCATCGTCGGCCTGCTAGGCACCGTCTGCGGCGAGAACGGCGTCAACATCGCCAACTTCCAGCTTGGCCGCAACCGGCCGGGAGGCGATGCCATCGCGCTGCTCTATCTCGACGCGCCGTTCCCGGAGGCCGTCCTGGAAAAGGTCAGGAAGCACAAGTCGATCGACTCGGCCAAACGGCTGCAGTTCGACATCAACGCCGTGTGATCCCGGACTTGCCGTGGAAGATCGAAAGGCGCGGCCTGGTCCGCGCCTTTGTTCAGCGTGTCCTGGCTGATGGCAGGTTTGCTGCCTTGCGCCCGCTGTATTCGGCAAGCCCGATGCCGCCCAGCACGAGCGCCAGCGCCAATGCCTGATAGAACTGGAACGTCTCGCCGACGATCAGCACCGACAGCAGCGTGCCGAAGATCGGCACCAGATTGATGAACAGGCCGGCGCGGTTGGCGCCGATCAGTTCGTTGCCCCTGATGTAGAAGATCTGCGAGATCACCGAGGCGCCGATCGCGGTATAGACGATCACCGCCCAGCCGCGCGCGTCGGGCACGATAACCTTGCCGGCAGCGACCTCCCACAGGAAGAAGGGCACCGAGGTAACGAGAGCGGCAACCGACAGGGCGAGCATCAGGCTCTGCCAATGCATCACCGGTTTCAACCGCAGCCCGACCGAATAGCCGCTGTAGAGAAACACGGCGACCAGCATGATGGCGTCGCCGAAATTGAGCTCCAGCGTCAACAGCCGGCGCGGGTCGCCGTGGCAGGCGGTCAGGATCACGCCGGCGATGGTCAGAATGACGCCGACAATCTGCGCCCAGTTCACGCGCAGGCGGAAGAAGATAAAATTGGCTGTCATGATCAGGATCGGCATCGCCGCCTGTTCGATCGAGACGTTGATCGCCGTCGTATAGTTGAGCGCCGTGTAGAAGATGGTGTTGAACAGAGTGAAACCGCTGGCACCGAGGGCCGCAAGGAGGATCCAGTGCTTGCGCACCACAGGCCAGTCCTTGCGTATCGTCTTCCAGCCGATCGGCAGCATGATCGCCGCGGCCAGCACCCAGCGCAGGAAGACCAGCGTCATCGGCGAGACGTGATCGACTGCCAGCTTGCCTGCCACCGAGTTGCCGCCCCACAGCAAGGTGGTGAGCAGCAGGACTATGTAGGCGCTTCGATGCATGGTGGGATTCCGGCCGCGGGCCGCGGTGTTTGTCGGCCTATTGCCCCCGTGCGTCCAAGTAAATGATGTTAAGCCCGAAAATTGTTATGCCTGAGGGCATTTTCGGCGGCAAAGAAAGGTCGCGCTCGCGAGGTCTTGACGTTATAGAGGCCTGTCGTTTCGAACCATATTCAAGCCGCTTGGCGGCGTCTCAAGGGAAAAGAAACATGGCCAATGTGGTGGTCGTCGGCTCGCAATGGGGCGATGAAGGCAAGGGCAAGATCGTCGACTGGCTGTCGGAGCGCGCCGATGTCGTGGTGCGTTTTCAGGGCGGCCACAATGCCGGCCACACGCTGGTCGTCGACGGCAAGGTCTACAAACTGTCGTTGCTTCCGTCGGGCGTCGTGCGCCAGGGCAAGCTGTCCATCATCGGCAATGGCGTCGTTTTCGACCCGCACGCTTTCGTCGCCGAAGTGGCCAAGCTCAAGGCGCAAGGTGTCGAGGTGACGCCGGACCGCCTGAAAATAGCCGAAAACACAGCGCTTATCCTGTCGCTGCACCGAGAACTGGACGGATTCCGCGAGGACGCAGCTTCCAATTCCGGAACGAAGATTGGCACGACCCGTCGTGGCATCGGCCCTGCCTATGAGGACAAGGTGGGCCGGCGCGCGGTCAGGGTGATGGATTTGGCGGATTTGGAAACGCTACCCTTGAAGGTCGACAGGCTGCTGACGCACCACAATGCGCTGCGTCGTGGGCTTGGCCATGCCGAAGTCACGCATGACGCCATCATGCAGGAATTGACCTCGGTCGGGCACGAGATCCTGCCCTATATGGACCGGGTCTGGAAAATCCTCGACGACAAGCGCCGGGCTGGCGAGCGCATCCTGTTCGAGGGCGCGCAAGGCACGCTGCTCGATATCGACCATGGTACCTATCCGTTCGTCACCTCGTCGAACACGGTCGCAGGACAGGCCGCCGCCGGCTCCGGCGTCGGCCCGGGCGCCATCGGCTATGTGCTCGGCATCACCAAGGCTTACACGACGCGCGTCGGCGAAGGTCCGTTCCCGACCGAGCAGAGGAACGAGGTCGGCGAATTCCTCGGCACGCGCGGCCACGAATTCGGCGTCGTCACCGGCCGCAAGCGACGCTGCGGCTGGTTCGACGCCGTGCTGGTGCGCCAGGCCGTCGCCGTCAACGGCATCAAGGGCATCGCGCTGACCAAGCTCGACGTGCTCGACGGGCTGGACGAGATCAAGGTCTGCACCGGCTACCGGCTCGATGGTGAGATGATCGACTATCTGCCGGCCAGCCAGGGCGCGCAGGCGCGTGTCGAACCGGTCTATGAGACGCTGGAGGGCTGGAAAGGCACCACCGCCGGCGCGCGCAGCTGGAACGATCTGCCGGCCCAGGCGGTCAAATATGTTCGCTACATCGAGGAGCTGATCGGTGCCCCGGTCGCGCTCCTTTCCACCAGCCCGGAACGGGACGACACGATACTTGTGACCGATCCGTTTCAAGACTAGTTTCTCAGCCTTTCCGGGCATAGCGGCTGATTTGCGGGGGCCGGCGCGGAAACAAAATACAGGTCGACTGAAGCATGGCAGATTTCGTTTTTGTTCTGAAGAAAGCGATAGACGGTCTCGGCGATCCGTCGCCAGAGATGCGGGCGAAGGTCTACGAAAAGGCCCGCTCTACGATCGCAGCGAAGATTGCCCAGCGCGATCCGCCGCTTTCGCCGGAGGATGTCGCAAAGCAGAAACGCGGTCTGGAAGATGCCATAGCGAACGTCGAGCGGGACTATGCCAAGAGCGTGCCGGAGACCGACCCGCTCGCGGAACTGGAACATATCTTTTCCTCGATCGATCGCAACAAGAACCAGCCAAGCCACACGCGGCAACCGGCCAAGGCGGTGCCGGCCTGGCCGGCACCGCCTGCGGCCAAGCCTGAACCTTATCAACCCGCGCCGCCACCTGCCTCCAAGGTCGAGCCAAGCTGGCAAAGGCCAACGCCGGCGCCTGCCCAGCCGGCTCGCGCCGATACGCCCCTTCCAGCTATGGACGCTGAGGAGGCCGACGACGGTGTCGATGTGTTTTCCAGCAACGAAGAGCCGGCGTCGGACACTTTCCAGCGCCTGCGCCCGGCGGAGCGTAAGCGCAGCTATGGCGGGCTGATCGCCGCCGCCGTCGCGCTTCTGGTCATCGCCGGTGGCGGCTACGGCATCTGGCTGAACAAGGACGCCTTCGGCAAGATGCTCGGGCTCGACGGCACCAAGGTCGCGACAAAGACCGAACCCGTGAAGCCGGCACCTGCCAAGCCGGCAACCACCGCCGCGGCGCCGGCGCCAGCACCAGCGCCCGCAGTTGGCGGCACGGAAGCTGAAAGCACGAAATTCACCCAACGGCTGACGCCGCAAGGCAGTGAAGTCGACCCGGGCCCGGCCGGCGGACAAAGCGGCATCGGCGAAGGCGAATCGGTCGCTGCGCTGACCACGCCGCCCTCGGCGACCAACGCGCCGCCGATTTCCGCACCGGCCGCCGGCACTCCTCCCGCGGCTACGCCTCCGGCGGCAGGTGCCGCCCCA